>CAVZSL010000006.1:0-433749 GCA_963777935.1 uncultured Chloroflexia bacterium | reverse complement strand
GTCCTGAACTCTTTCCGCCTAACTTGCCATGACTACCTGCAGGAAATATCACCCGGTGCATAAACCCGCTGAAATCATTTATGTTGATGTAATCCTTGGCAACCTCGATGAACCAGGGCTGGTCGCTCAAAACGCGACGGATGAGTGATGTTCGAAACCATTTTTCCCGCGGCGCTGTAAGCTCAATACCTTGGGGAGCAAGCAGGTGAAACCGTTCGATGGCTGTGCTAATCTCAGCTAATGAAGAGCCAGGGTTAACCAACACGTCGACCAGGAATGCTGAACGGTCTTCTTTAATCCAGCGTTGGATGTTTTCCAGAATCACACTTTGAGACAAGTGCTGACTGGCAAGTGTAAACACCTTGTCACTGATCGTCTGAAGGTCAATTTCTGATCGTTGTTTATAAGGCTGGTTGCTACTAAAAGCCTCATTGTCTTCATGAAACACCGGGCTGATTTGCTTTAACAACTCCTCAGCTTCTTTTATCTCATGCCAGTATAGATAGTTCACCATTTTGTTGGAGATCCGCATCAATAGCCCAGAGTCAGTCCGCTTGAGCATATCCAGAATGACTCCCCAATCACTTTTTCGTTCTTCCACCTCGAATTGTTCCTGGAACACCTGGCGGAGTTGTTGATGGAGAAGATAAAACCCAAATTGGTCAGCAATGGTATTAATCAGTTTGCGCTCTTCTTTTAGAAAAGGTCCTTCATCTGACACAGGGCGCTCTTCAGTGTAACAAACACTGATTTTACCAACCTCCCTATCTTGGACGTAAATAGTTGCGCTTTGCACCCATGGGCTTTCTTCATAGATCGAGGTCTGATAAGTTTTTCCATCAAAAATAATTTGCGCCCCACATACATCCGGGTATTGCCAACCCGGCGGAAGAGCCTGGATGATCCCCTGGCATACCACTTCGATGGTTATCTCTGGAGTGCTCAGCAATTCCTGCACCCCATACATACAGTTGAGCTCTTTTGCCCGCTCCCGTAGTTGGTGGATCAAATTATCAAGTGGATTTTCGGTTTCGCTCATTTTATAGCCTCAAGGCTTATAAATTACTCCCCGACTACCTCTGCCATCGACCCGGATTTTCAACGGGGCCGTCAACCTGACATGGCGGACAAAACAACCATCATCAATGATTTCCTGATCACTCAACCATTTCCAATCGATCTTGTGTTGTTGATTGAAAGGCAATGAGAAATATTTAACGCCTAGATTGATCATGTTGTGAAAGTAGTGGGCTCCCTGACTTAACTCCACCATAACATTAGCCAACGTAGCTTCCACGATCACTTTTGCGCCGCATATCTGTCCCCATTGGACTGGAATACCGAGCCAAGGATCAGTAGTCCCCAATCGACCAAAGACGATTAACAAATAAGGTAAGCCAGCTGCCAATAGGTCATCATTGAATTGCTCCAGTTCTGGAACAATTGCTTTCGTATTCTTTAGCTCAAAACTATCTGGTTTTACATAGATTACATCCTTGATATTCTCTACAATTCCGTTACCCAACACACCCTCGGAGGAAATCACAACATTTTCGCCATCCATTTCCGCTTCTGAGACATGGACGACATCGGTTGGGATTGCCATCGCCCTTACCTGTAAAAAACCAAAGCGGTGCGGGTCAAATGTCATCGCGAACTCAATTTCTACCGGTGTGCCGAGAGATTGCTCGCAGATGGATAGCAGCGATTTAATAAGATTATTGAAAGGTATCTGATTGAGCAACAACAATGGAGCAAATGTCAGAACCCGAGGACCTGGAAATCCTGTCCCAATTGATAGGCGGCTAGAGACCGCGTTATAAGTGGAAGCGACATATTTTAACGATTTATCTTCATCTGCTGCCGTTATGTTCTCCAGCGAAATATATTCACCTTCATTTATCGGATCGTATATAGGTGGATCCCCCATATTCACCACCCAAAACTCGGTTTGGGTGTTTATAAGCATATCAGGTCCAGATACGAAAGGTGGCTCAGCCTTTGGAAATGCTGGGGAGAAAACCCAGGAAATTCCCCCGTCCACGACCGTCTTTCCCAAACCAAGAGCAAGATTCACCACACCATCTTCTGGTCGGGCAGGTCTCAGAGGGTAATAGTTGTAGGAACGGGCTACCCCCGCTACTTCTGGGTAAAATCGATCCCGATATCTTTTCCCCACTAGCTCTTGGATAATCACTGCCATCTTTTCGTCGATATCTTTATGCCCAATCGTTTTACGGTAAACCTTTGCTGCCTTGAAGTATGTTGACGCATAGACAAACTTTATCGCTTCAGTTAATTGACGGAAACGAATATCCGGATCATATTCGTTGTTCGGGATCATCTTGGTATGATAAATTCCGGCGAACGGCTCGTTCTTAGTATCTTCGAGCATACTTGAAGACCGAATGGCGAGTGGCGTGTGGACCTGCTCGACTATAGAGCGCAAATCACCAAGCACCTCAAATGGCAGATCTGCTTTTTGAAATGCATGAGCAATACGATCATCTGGTAAGTCCGAATAAACGATTTCATGCAATTGATTCTGTTTCATGAAGGAATCAAAGATATCTGTGCACAGAATTGCCATGGATGGGATATCGACCTTGATATCAGAAAATTTATCCTGATCCAGCTGTGAATGAATGACATCGCGAATAGAAGCCAGCCCTTCAGCTTTGCCGCCAATTTCCCCAGTCCCTATGCAACTTAATGGCGTGGTAGGATCAAGAAAATTACGATTAAAGTTGACCGATGGCGAGCGTAATGATATTTTCTTAGTTCTTTTCATAATCAGCTTTCATGGTTTTCTATACCCAACCACGCTCCTGACAGGCACGCGCAACCCGATCAACAGCGATAAGATATACCGCATCTCTTAATGGTAATTTGCGGCTATTAGCAAAGTTACTTAGATCAATATAAATAGAGCTCAGATGGACATCCAGCTTGCCCAAGACCTCATCTCTCTTCCAGTAATAATTCATGTTGCTTTGGACTTGTTCAAAATAACTGCTGGTCACTCCACCGGCATTGGCCAAAATATCTGGGATGATCTTGACACCCCGCTGAACGAGTATTTCTTCGGCTTTCGGATTGAGCGCTCCATCAGCGCCTTCCGCGATGATTGTCACCTGAGGGCTAATTTTAGGTGCATTTTCCATGGTAATCTGGTTTTCGAGTGCTGTTGGTACGAGTATATCCACATTTTGATCGATCCATGCATCACCTGAAAAACACTCATAGCCCATCTCTATTGCTTTTGTCTTGTTTATCTCACCAAATGAGTTTGTAATGGTTAACAACTTATCGAGGTCGATCCCCCCTTTCTTATAAAATGAATAGGATGTCCGGTCAGCCTGGTTCCAGCTGGATACACAATTAACAATGCCTCCCATCTGCTGGTAAAGTTGAATTGCGTATTGAGCCACATTTCCAAAACCCTGAAAGCTAGCAGTTGTGTTTGTAGGTTTGACATCAAGTTCCTTAAGGGCTTCTCGAACAACGATCATCAACCCGTATCCAGTTGCCTCTTTTCTGCCGGCTGAGCCTCCCAAATACACTGGTTTTCCAGTTATAAAGCCTGGGGTCTTCCTCCCTTGGATTGTCTCATACTCGTCCAGCATCCATAGCATATGTTGCGCCGAAGTCATCAAATCTGGTGATGGTATATCCCATTCAGGACCTATATCTCGGGCTATTTGCCTGACCCAACCCCGGCAGATCCGCTCCTGTTCCCCCAGGCTTAAGTTGTGCAGGTCGCAGATCACCCCGCCCATACTCCCTCCCAGGGGTAAATCCGCAACTGCACAGCGCCAGGTGTTCCACATCGCCAATGCTCGCATCGTATCTATGGATCCCAGGGGGTGAAATCGGATGCCACCTTTACCTGGTCCGCGTGCATCGTTGTGTTGAATCCGGAATGCGCGGAAGATTTTTGTGTCACCATCATCCATGCGTACTGGGATACTGAAATGGTATTCCCGGATGGGCACACGCAGCAGGTCGCGTGCAGGCTGGCTTAGTTCAAGTAAGTCTGCCACTCGATCAAATTGCTCTTGTGCTACCTCAAAGGGATTGTATGCATTTGGATTCATGGTAGTAAGTTCCTTTTATTTTGTTGATACCGCTTCATCTGGGACTTCTAGCATATAGCCCACACCTGGGCTACTGACGATCAACTTTGGTTTTGAGGAGTCAATTTCTATCTTTTTCCGCAAATAATGGATGTAAGAACGTAAATAATCCACATCATCCCGATATTCAGCTCCCCATACCTTGGTAAGTAAGTATTCATGGAAAAGCACCTGGTTGGGATGAGTTGCTAACTCATATAACAAGTTGTACTCGGTGGGTGTTAGGTAGATTTCGCGCTCGCTTATAAATACTATCCTGCGTGCAAAATCGATCAGTAAATCGCCGCACATGATTTTAGAACTGACTGTCTGTGCTTTTTCAGTTTTTGACCGCTTTAGAACTGCCTGGACGTGTGCCAATAATTCTTTGGAGCTGAAAGGCTTGGTAATGTAATCATCTGCACCCACCTCAAAACCATGCAACATATCCACTTCACGCACTTTTGCAGTCAGCATGATAATGGGTACATCCGAAAATTCACGCAAGCGTTTGGCTACCTGGTAGCCATCTAATGCTCCCGGTAGGATAATATCTAGCAAAATTAAATCTGGTTGTTCCAGGGCAGCGAGTTCAATTGCACTCTCACCGCTGCAAGCAGCGATTACATCAAATCCTGTCGCGTTTAGCACTTCACGTACCAGGTTAATTACCCTCGGCTCATCATCCACGATCAATATTCGTGATCGACCTTTCGGAGTTGCCATATCATTCCTTATTGTGCTATCTTGGGTAGGGAGAAATAAATCGTAGTTCCTTCACCAAGGTTACTCTCTGCCCAGATCCTACCGCCATGTCCTTCAATAATCGCTCGAGCAATTGGTAAACCAAGCCCCGTTCCAGGGATATGCAGGCTCGCCAGTGATCGAACGCGGAAATATCGTTCAAAGAGGGGTATAAGATCTTCGGGTGAAATCCCGATTCCTTGATCAGCCACCATAATGACTACATCAGCTGGGCGTTCCTCGCCACGGATGACGATAAGACCACCTTCTGGTGAATACTTGATTGCATTATCCAGTATATTTCGAAATACCTGCTTTGTCCAACGTGGGTCGATTTCCAGTATTGGGAACTTCTCGGGGAAATCCAAAATAATCCGATGAATCTCGGTACGGTGCTGCATCTCTTCTGCCACGTCGCGGGCGAGATTTTGCAAACGCAATGGTTGCCGTTCAATGATGAGTTGATCTACATCGATCAACGAGGAATCGAGGATGTCCTTCAACATTGATTGCATGTTCTCGCTCTCTTCCTCGATCATATGTAAGAATTTCTCGCGCTTTTCCTCGCTCCAATCCACCTCATCCAGCAATAATGCAGAGGAATAACCCTGGATGGCTGTCAAAGGCATTCGAAGCTCGTGCGAGAGGGTGGCCAGAACTTCTGAGCGCATCCGTTCTGCCCGGCGTTCTTCGCGGACCTCATCAGCTTGAGCAGCCAAGTGGTCACGATCGATCGCTAGGGCAATTAAATCACTGATTGTCTGTACGAAAGGCAAATCACTCTCTGAAAAGACAGCTGGTCCCTGGATCGTTTCTAAGACTAGTACACCAAATTTATATGATCCCACCTGAATCGGAGCAGCTAACGTGCAGCGCGGCAGAGCATCCGACCCTAGCGCTCTGGTCATCACTGCTCGATTCGAAGGGCGTAGATCAGCCATTGCATCGGCTACTTCTTCAGGTGTGCTGACCAAGCGTCCCACGCCATCATCAAATACTTTGCCTGTAATAGCTTCGCCTGCTCTTAATCCAATTTCGCTGAGAGCTTGTGCATCATATCCAAATGCTGCTGCTGAGCGGAAAAGCCCTGCTGGCTGATCCCATAACATCACTGCCCCAACTTCTGCTGGTTCGATGACGCCGATGGTTTTTTGAATTACTGCATTGAGTAATTCTGGCAATTCCAGCGGTAAAGTAATCGTCTTGGCAATTTCAGTTAGGGCATACAGTTGGCGCTGAAGTCTCTCGATATCATTCATATTCTACGTGTGTTGTATAATTAAGCTCGAGAAACAGACAGTATTATCATATCATGAGTTGACAGAAAAAAACCAACCTTTCGACTTTAGAATAATATTATTTCAATATAATCTTTTATAATTGTTAATTCGGCATATTTCCCCCTCAGGACTGGACTTGGGATCGCCTTTCCTTGCTTCATACTGCTGTACCCTTCGGGAACAATTCGGGAACAGATATGCTGAAACAGCATGCAAGGAGCGTAGCGAGTTGTATGGTGATTTTGGAACATATTGACGTAATGGATGGCAAATTCACCCTTTATCGACTATCGTTTTCTCCATCACGCTGAAGAAGTCGCGGGTTCGAATCCTGAAAGTTCTAGCAGTTATTCTAAGCAAGATGGCTTTCGCGATGTCAACCATTAATCTGCTGATCAATTGGGTCGGGCTTCATTCTGGTCCTGGAAATTTCGTTCATTTTATCTATCGATGTGTTGAGATAAAAAAAGAACCCTCATCAGTTAAACAAGATTAGTACACGTAATTTTCGAAATTTTACATTCCTTTGGAATATCGGGACAATTGTCCCTCGTACAACGGGACATCGGCCTATCGCTTTTGACACTTTAATCTTGTATGATATCCATAGCCTGAGCAACGAAATACGATCTCTACCGGGCAAAGGCATCACGCTCATGGTTTGCAAGGCGTAATCAAACGCAACTCACACGTTGGCCGGGATACTCCTACTGGAGAATTGTTCCGGCATATTTTTTTAACCACTCTTTGATGGAGGCTGCCATGATCAATAATGTTTTTCTCGAGGGGATTGTTGTCAGGACTTGAAAGATTGATTCGAGCGGATGACCTTAACAGCCAGGAGTGGGTGTAGATATGACTGCTACATCCGTATTGTGGGTAAGAGCCCGCCCGGATTACGAGCCACTGTTTTCGATCCTGGATGGCTTGCGCCGGGACAGCAAGAGGCGTTATTGGATAGATCGTAAGATAATGGAAATGGACAATAGTGACATACAGATAGATTCTGGACAAATAAGCACTGGTATCGATATCCTTATTAAGATGACCCACAAAAACTTGACAAATGCTGAGGAGTATATAAAATGATAGATAAGCGATTAAGAAGTGAGATTGCCCAGTGTGAATTGAGTACTTCGGTTGCAGGATCCTTGCACTTTGACAGTTCGATCACCAGATTTATTAAGTCCGGCAGTCCTTGCAGATTACATTGTCTTAGAAGATCTTATAAGCTGCTGAGAGGATACCCACCCTCTCCGCAGATGGCAAAGTTGACCAGCCCTTCTCAAAATGGAGAGGGGTTTTTCTTATTATTCTATCTGTTGTCGTATAAAAAAATTGTATTTTATTTTTTGGTAAAAGTCGATGGGCAGAAGTCCCATGTGAATATGGACAAATGTCCCGTAAATTTATAGATTTTTAGTCTTCTATCTTCATAGAACTGATTAAGATCATAAACACAGATGATAGTGGAATGTCATTGACCAGGATAGACTTTACAGTGCCTGCCTGATTACTTCCTGAATGGGCATTCACCTCATAGATATTGAAGAGGTCTAGGCGGGAATCTTTATTGATTGTTTTTTTTACTGCAGTTATCTATTTAGACAGGATGTTTTGGTTTACATTATTACTATTTCTTTTGAATATTCTGCCCGAGATCGTTCTTTGCACGAATCCTCTTTATACGCTGCATTGCTAGTCCATTAATAATCCTGTACAATATGTCCAAGGTTTCTTCGCACGATCTCGATGTTTATCAATAATTAGCTACCAAACGGTTTGCAATACTGAATAACTAAGAGGAGTTGTGATGTCGTCTGCAAGCTCTCCAGCAACAAGAGAGGAAGACCAAATTATTCCCTCCACACGCGAGCAGAAAGAAACTCTGCTTAGTACCAAGCTGTTTGTTCCAGCAATTCGTCGCGATTATGTTACACGGCCTCGCCTGATTACACAGCTCAGTTTAGGGTTAGAAAAGTCCCTCGTTTTAATCTCAGCCCCGGCTGGTTATGGCAAAACCACGTTGGTTGGCAGCTACCTGCGCGAAAACGATATCTCTTCTACCTGGCTTTCACTGGATGAAGGCGATAACGATCCTATTCGCTTCCTACAATACTTCATCATTGCTCTTCAAAAAATCGTACCTGAAATTCAGGTGGACCTGCCGGGTGTGCTCCAAGGAATGCAGCCAGCTTCATTCGAAGTGTTGATAAACAACATCATCAACGAGATCGTCGAACACGTTACCCCATTCATTTTTGTTTTGGACGATTTCCATGTCATTCATTCTGAACCTGTACTAAATATTTTCGCGTACTTGCTGGAACATCTGCCGCCTCAGATGAACGTAGCAATCATTACCCGGATCGATCCCCCTCTGCCCCTTGCTCGCATGCGAGCTCGCAACAAGCTCACAGAGATCCGTGCCGACCAATTACGTTTTTCGCGTGATGAGATGGCTGCTTTTCTAAATGATGTGATGGGATTGGCGTTATCGGCCGATGATCTCTCCGCCATGGAAACGCGCACGGAAGGATGGATAGCCACCTTGCAACTGGCTGCCCTTTCGATGCAATCCAGCAAGGATATTCACGGTTTCGTCTCAGCGTTCACCGGCAGTCATCATTATGTCATGGACTACCTGGTCGAGGAAGTACTCGGGCTTCAGCCCAAAAAGGTGGGCGATTTCCTATTGCAAACGTCGATCCTGGATCAGATGTGCGGACCCCTGTGTGAGTCTGTCGTCGATGCGGACCCGCAAGAGCCGGTGAACGGGCAGGCAATGTTGGAAGCCTTAGAACGAATGAATCTCTTTGTCATACCGCTTGACGATGAACGGCGCTGGTATCGCTATCACCATCTCTTTGCGGAGATGTTAAAGAAACAGCTGGAACAGCATCATCCGGATTCGCTTCCAAGGATGCATCAACGTGCTTCCCAATGGTTCGAGCAGTACGGGCTTGTCCCTGAAGCTATTCGCCATTCGCTGACTGGAGGCGACCAGGACAGAGTGATCCAGTTGATCGAGCAAAATGGCGCCATCCTCTTGATAAGCGGCGAATATAATGCTCTTTCCAATTGGATCAAGGCGGTTGATTTTCGATCCCAAACGCATCCCTGGATTCACATCATCCAAGCCTGGTTGTTCATTCTCACCGGACAGCCTGAACAGGCGGAAGAACCGTTGAAGATCGCCGAGAAACTGATTTCACCCATCGAGGCGGATGCAAAAACCAGGATCATGCTGGGTGCCATTGCCACCGGTCGAGCCTATCGATCTTTCATTGATGGCGACACACACCTGACTGCAACCTTTGCCCGACAGGCTATGGAATATTTGCCTGATGTTGATCTTGTCTCTCGTAGCATACGCAGCATAGCCATCTCTCTCCTGGGGGATGCTTGCTTGATGAATGGCGAACTCGAGGAGGCCCGGCAAGTCTATACGGAAGCCAAAAAGATCGGTCAGGCTGCCGGTGATGTTCACGTGGTCATGGTGGTCAGTTGCTCCCTGAGCAGGGTATATATGGAACAAGGTCTGCTCCACCAGGCTGCTGAAATACTAGCTGAAGCCTTACAGATGGTGACTCGTCCAGATGGAAGAAAGATGGTAATAGCCGGGGAAGTCCTGGCAGAGTTGAGCCAGGTATCCTATGAATGGAACAACCTGGACACCACCCTGGAACAGGTCCACAGCTGTATCGCACTCTGTCGACAATGGGGGTACCGGGGCTTCCAGGCAGTAGGTTCAGTGATGTTGGCGCTTCTGGAGCAGGTTCAAGGTCATCCGGAAGCCGCGCTGGAAGCCATGCACATCGCTGAGAATTTAACGAGAGAACACCATTTTGCGTTCAGGTATGCCGTGTGGGTCAAATATACCCTGGTGCGCTTGTGGATCACTCAAGGGAATCTCGAGAAGGCTTCCCATATCGTTCAAGAGAGTGGTGTCACGATCAAGGATGAGATCTCTTTTCTGCGCGAACTTGAATTCCTGGCTCTCCTGCGTTTGCTCCTGGCACAGGGAGACTATGAGGCTTCCCTGGTCTTGAGCCGGCGCATCCTTAAGAAAGCCGAGACTGCCGGGCAGATAAGGCGGATGATCGAAGTCCTGGTTCTTCAAGCGCTCATCTTTCAAGGCAGAAATGAGACGGAGCAAGCCCTGGCAGTCCTGAAGAGGGCACTCTCGCTTGCCAGGCCACAAAGATACATTCGTACCTTTGTGGATGAAGGCGAGCCGATGGCCAGATTGCTACACCTAGCCAGATCGCGACAGGTTGAAACGGAGTATGCCACACACCTGCTGTCTGTACTTGAAAAGGCTGCTGGCAAAATGCAGCCTCCATCTCAACTTCTAATCGAGCCACTGACAATGCGTGAGATAGAAGTACTTAGGCTCATTGAAGCTGGCTGTTCTAATCAAGATATCGCTGGGAAATTGGTTATCTCCATTCCCACTGTGAAACGCCATATTAGCAATATATATTCCAAGCTGGGTGCAAAAAACCGCACGCAAGCGATCTCCCTTGGAAAAGAATTAGATCTCATTAAGTAATTAACCAGCTAGTCTTATTTTGTGAGCCGGTAGCGATTATGGATCAGCCACCGGTTTTTTTATATTCCAGGTTCCTAAATGCAACCTGAAATACAACCTCTTCTACAACTTTCAGACGATGCCTAGAAGACGATAAATTGGTAAAGTATATTCATGGTCATCTTTTATGAATTCGGAGGTCCTATATTGAACCAGCCCAAAGAAAAACCACTTCAAGTAAATCTATTTCCAGAATCCAGCTCTGAACCAAGCCTCCAATCGAATGAAGGGCAATTCTTTGAAATCTTAATAGATGGCCAGCTCTCGGATATCTGGGCAGATTGGTTCGAAGGCATGACCATCCACGATCTCGATAACGGAGAGATGCTCCTTTCCGGATATGTCATAGATCAATCTGCCCTCATGGGCATACTAAACAAACTGATTCGCCTGAACCTGACATTACTTTCTGTGAACGAAATAAAAAATAAGGAGAAAAAATGAACACCACCAAAAATTCAACCGTAATTTCGAGACATTGACCTCTGTAACACCCGATAGAAGCGTGCAGTATGGTTTACTTGCAGGACTGGCTGGGGTTATTACGATGGACCTGGTCATGATGGGAGGTTTAGCGGGGTTAGGTTTACCAGCAGATACCTGTTTCATGACGATTGGAAAAACCGCAGCACATTTCTTCTCATTATTCGGGATGAGACTCGCCGGGGAGGTCATACTTGGTGTGGCGGTATTCCATCTGCTTGGTCCGCTATTGGGAGCAATTTATGGCTTAATCGTAAGCCAAATCCGTGCTCTCCAGCGGACCACCCTGAAGATAAGTGTGCTCTACGCGGTGCTCTATGCAGAGGTTGTCAGCCAGCTGATCTTGACCATGATGCCCATTCTACTGCGCATGACACTGCGAGAGGCGATGATGTGGTACGCCGGTTCGGTAGTGCTGCATGGGATATGGGGAGTTGTGATGGGTTCAGCTGCATATTACCTGGCGCGGCCGAGGATGCCAAAATATAGAAATATAAGAACCGAAATAATAGGAGAAATATCATGAAAAATCAGATGGTAAGCCAGCAAAATCATGTAAGCCCGCTGAGAAAGTATTACGTGCCTGCTTTCGGAAATCAGATGCGCATGGGTCACTGTGCACCGACAGTAATGAAGACCATCAACGATATCTCGACAGACAAAAAGGAATGGTTGGTGCGGCTCAGTGCCGGGATGCCAGGCGGAATCGGCAATACCGGGCATGAATGTGGAGGGGTCACCTCATCATTAGTACAGCTGGGCACACGGTTTGGCTTTCGAAATGTACAGGACGGCCTGCCGGAAATCTTCGATCGAGGGCACTCCTTCTGCCAGAATTTCGCCAGGTGCCACCATACCCTGGATTGTAAAGTGATCCGTGGCAACGACCATTTCCCCAGGCACTGCATCCCGCCAGTTTTACGATCCCCTGGCTTGTTCATGGAAGCCCAAAATGGATACCACGGCTCACCCATCCCTGCGGGTGTGAGGGCGAGCTATTCAAAGATGTATACTCATATGACAGAGAATAATTTCCACTGCGCAAAAGCAGTTCTTCTCCACCTGGGCTATACCACCGAAAAAGATCTTGAGCTATTCGATGCTGTATCAGCTTTCATGGGCGGGACATTATTCATGGGCCACACCTGCAGCGCTTTCACCGCCGGTGTGATGGCGATCGGCTTGCGGGTCGGGGAAATCGAGGATAGTCCCTTGCGAGTCATGCGGTTGCTAGCGGTTATGACTGTGGATGGCAATTCCACCGTCGACAAGCTCAACAAGTTCAACCATAGCATGAACCTGGGATATAAGCTGTCAAAGTGGTTCACGAAAGAATTTGGTAGCACACAGTGCCAGGCAATCACCCGGTGTGATTTTTCTGACCCGACCGGAGTAAACAATTACATCGAAGGTGGCTGCATCACGCAGTGCAAGCAGATTGCTGAGAAAGTGGCAGCAAAGGTCCAGATAATAATTACTGGATGATTGTAAAATAATAAAAAGAGAGGAGATTGAAATGAATAAAATTTTCGCAGGTGTAGATGTAGGCAAGAAAAATATCATATTTGGTATTGCATTATTCCTGATCCTGGGTGTCGTGGTTGGTATTCCCCTGACCGTCGGTTTGTTTGGGGGCTCAATGCTGACTGAAAGCCAATACCAGACATGGAAAGTTCTGCACGCGTATGGCGTGTTCACAGCATTTGTTAACATCTTCTTTGGGTTCCTGGTCGACAGGATGAATCTTAGCAGACGGGAGCTCGAAATCGCCAGCTGGTCATTTTTAGTGGCAGGGCTTGTGGGAGGTATCGGTCGGCCGGTGCTCTTTCTGTTATCGGTTTCGGGTGTATGGGCTGGTTATGTGATCGATCTCATTGAAACGTTAGGATTTGTCATTGGAACCTTCATTTTCGTGCGAGGTCGGTTGCAGGGAAGTGAACTACGGCAGTCCGCTAGTGCAGCCAGGTGAATGGCTTCTAAGTAAATGGATATAGCAACTTGTAAAAAAAGGAAAAGACGATGAATATCTTGACTGTATACGCACATCCGAATCCCAAGTCATTTTGTCACGCCATTCTAGAGCAGTTCACCAAAGGGCTGGAAGAGGCTGGTCACACCAGTGAAGTGGTTGACCTGTATGCCATTCACTTCGATCCGGTTTTTCGTATAAACGACTTTGCCAGCTATGTGCATGAAAGCATGCCCCCGGAGATTCTCGCAGATATGAACCTAAAAAAATACGTACTGGACGCTGCCGGTGGACCTATTCAAAGGTTCGTTGCTTCCCGCTGGCTCCGTAACAAGGATGACAAAGCAGTGGCGAGGTTCATCCATGCCCAGAGACCCAAAGATGTGATCGAACAATGGGAGAAGGTGGAGAGAGCTCAAGGCCTTGTCTTTATATCGCCAGTCTTCTGGTGTCACTTTCCTGCAATCCTGAAGGGCTGGTTCGAGCGGGTTTTCTCCTACGGCGATGCGTACGCCCTGACACCCGTGGGATGGCGCGGGGAGATGAAAGGCCGGGTTCCGCTCCTGAAGCATGAGAAGGCCCTGATCATCAACACAACGCTCTTCAGCGAGGAGGATTATAAAGCCGGCTTGGAAGCGCCGATGAAATGGATCATCGACGACTGGGGGCTACGGTACCCAGGGGTCAAAAAAGTCGAGCATGTTTATTTCTATCAGGTACCTTCAACTGATAATAAGACCAGAAGTGGCTACCTTGAACGGGCTTACCAGCTCGGCAGGAATTTTGCCTATTAATCTTAGAATTGGAACTTGAAATGGTGAGCATTCCATTGGCTGATTTACATTCGGTTACGCTATAATGATGCTGGTATTCTTAGGTTTCAAGTCGCGCCGGTAAGAAGATTGGTTGAATGTAGTGTTCTCTGGCAATAGTAAGATTAAGTATTAGTACACAAATTAATACCTTTTCGTGTTTTGCATCTATCTTTTTTTTAGTTTTACCCCTGATTAGTATGGAATAGGCAGGTTTGCGACATGGGTATGGCGAGAAGTATGAATCTTACAAGAAAATGACTAGAAAGGTAAACCCTTTTACATACTAGCCTATTTCAGCAAATAATCTTTTCACAAAGGAGGACAACTTATGAGCGTAAAGAAAGAATATCTATCGCCATGCGGGATGTATTGCAGCGTGTGTGCAGTTAGATCCGCAGATCTTTATAATGATCAAAACCTTAAACAAATACTGGCCTCTGTCTTTGGCACTACGCCTGAGAATGTGGCTTGTGATGGATGCATGTCGGAAAATACTTTTCAGTTCGCCAAGACTTGTTCGATTCGGGCATGCGCGCAAGAAAAAAGCCTGGAAGGATGTCACCAATGTGATGATTTTCCATGTGATCATATCAATAATTTTCCCTTTGAAATATCAAAAAATGCTATGCAAGAAGGTATTCGACGATGGAAGGAATTAGGCACAGAGCGCTGGGTAGCAGAGGTAGAAGACCAGTATACTTGTTCTAATTGTGGAGCATTACTACATCGCTTTGCCAGTCAATGCCCCAATTGCCAGGCTCCAAAGAACTAATTAACAACATTTTTTGAGGCTGCTCAGCAATCATCGAGGTGCTAAAAAACACTGCAAGCCATATAGTTATCAGGAATTATATTTTCGCCTCGTCTCCGAACAAAGATGTAAGGGATGATTGTCATATCATCTCTGTGATAGCTTGACTTGACCAGCTTATTTCCACGGCTGATCTTCAGGATTTCAGCCACCTCCCTTCCATTGAGCAGGGTACTAATTCTTAAGACATTATCCACAACTTCCTTATCTTGTAACTTCTTTTCCTTGTATATTTTGATCTCCTTTTTTGTTTAGTTGCTTTGAAATTTACAGATTTAAATATTGGTTCATTCCTGCACCTTAACGATGAGGAAGACTTGTTAATCCTTGATCCAAAAATATGGAATTGCTTCTGATGGTTTGGGATTTGAATCTAGGTAATCATCAATTATTTTTGCGATGGATTGCCTCAGGACAGGGTTGGATCTGCATTTCCTTCTGCATGCCATTTGCAACCCGTTTGCAACCATTTGCAACCAGAGCTGCCTGGCATGGTGAAAAATCACATTTTTGGCGGTTTTACCCCCATTTTTACGGATTTTACGGGGGTAAAACCACTTTACGTAGGCAGCGGAGGTGGCGGATTACCCTTCCCTCATCAATCGCACTGAAGAAATCGCGGGTTCGAATCCGCCGGTAAGCGGCAGGTGACCCCGCCAGGTCTACCTGAATAGCCAGCGCACGCCCATCATCTTCAGCACGCGGCGATGGGTCAAGATCTACGACCGCTTCACTATGGTCACCTTTGCCTGCTTTATAGTGCAGACCTTCGTATTCAGCCTGGCGATCTTCTTTGATTTTCCATTGGCATGGTACGCAAGCATTCCAGCTGCGTTGTGTGCGATTCTTTTAGCTCTAATGTGCCTCCAGGCTGAAGCCACCCCGTTTACGGCAGGCGCTAATGATAATGCTAGTTCGGTGGGCATGGTACTAACGCTGGCAGAGCAACTTACTGCCCGACCGCTTCAGCATACCCGCGTGTTTGCCGTGTGTACTGGCTGTGAAGAAGTTCAACACTACGGCATGATCGATTTTTATAAACGCCACCTGCCGGAGTTTAAAAACCCGACTGCTCTCGTGTTTGAGATGCTGGGCTGTGCCAGCCCAGCATGGCTAACGAAAGAGGGAATTATTGTGCCTTTTAAAGCTGACCACCGACTGGTGAAAATGGCCGAGAGTCTGGCGGCGGAAAACCCGGAATGGGATGCGCACCCAGCAGTGATCAGCGGTGGAAATACTGAAATGGCAGATGCCCTACGTGTTAAAGTTCCGGCTATTACCATCGTGGGTATAACCAGAGAAGGTGTTTGGCCATATTGGCATCAGCTAGCAGATACTTTTGATAAGATGAATCCGGAGTTGATGGAAAAGTCTTGGAATATGACCCGCGCCATGATCACCCGCCTGGACAACGAATAACGTGATAAATTTGCTGTAAAGGCAGGATATGGCGGGTAAACCACATTCTGCCCTTTGGATATACAGAATACCTCCCGTAGATGTAGATGCATCATCCGCGGGAGCTATTTTATTAATTCAGGCATGGATTGATAATTACACATGATGGAAGTAGCACTCGCTTGTGATGATCCGCTTGACTTTAGGCACAACTATTAGTAATGGGGTGGCAGTACCTGCCATGAGGAAATCATATTCGTCGATAAGATTATAAGCTGGCTGTAAATAGCATTTGTCAAAACAAGCAATCTCGTTGATAATATCGCGATTAGTTTAAAGGTAAATACAAGGCATTCAGCCAAATGAAACTCGACACAATCTTCGTCATCCACCACACTCATACCGATATCGGTTTCACCAATGATCAGCCAATATTTTGGGAGATGCAATATCGTTTTATTGACGAAGCCTTGCGATTGATCGATGCTTACGCTGATTTCCCACCAGATTGCCGCTTCCGGTGGACAGTGGAAACTACCTGTGGGCTGGATGCCTGGCTCAAGACAGCTTCAAGCCGAGATATTGACCGCCTGCTCAATGCCGATAAAGCGGGTCTGCTCGAAGTGATGGCGATGCAGACAAACAACACACCGTTGTTCAATATCACTCAAATGATCGATTCCTTACGTCCCATCAATCGGTTACGCGCTGACTATGGACTCGACATCCGTTATGCCATGAATTGCGACATCAATGGGCAAAACTGGACCCTCGCAGATATCCTTGTGGATGCAGGCATCGAGGGATTCAGCATGGCAATCAATCATCACTTTGGTGGACCACCGAATCCGCGTCCCAATGTCTTTTTGTGGCAAACTCCCAGTGGACGGCTCCTCCCTACACACAACGGCTGGCAGTATTCAAAAGCCAATGATTTTGGCCTCGCTTATGAAAGCGAAGAGGTCTTATTTGACTGGCTGCCGCGAATTAAAGCCTACCTGACCGAAATCGATTATCCACTACCTTTTATCATTCTAGAAGGTTATCATCCGTATGGTGATAATGGTTCCGCCTGGGGTGCCTTTGCCGAGTTCGCGAAGCGCTGGAATGACAGTGGCCATAGCCCGCACATTGTCAGTGCCACCCCCCGTATGTTCTGGGAACGGGTTAATAATCATCTTGCGGATTTACAAACAATTCGTGGTGATTGGACGGATTATTGGAACTTTGGCTGTATTTCATCTGCGAGAGAAACCAGCATCGCCCGTACAACCCGTAGCAGGTTATACCGTTCCGATGCAGTTTTCGCAATGCTGAATGCTCTCAACCCAAAGTTCTCCCAACAGGAGAGGGGTGGTACTTTATCCAATCGAGATGCATCCGGGAAAGAGGGAACAGGAGAAGCAATTATTCCACTCAAAGGAGAAAGGGCAAGGGCACAGGGATGGTCTGATCGCAGCTTCTCACTTTACCGGGAAGCCGCCTGGGACTCCCTCAGCCTGTATTGTGAGCACACCTGGGGAGCTGACACAGCCTCCAACGAACCGCAACTCGAAGATTCTCTGGCAATGGACAACCACAAGAAAAATCTGGCCTATACAGCCCGTTCTCTTAGCTTACTGCTTGAGCGTGATGCCATTGCTGATTTTTCACACTTTATTCCACGCAACGATGTCACTGACTTGCTATTATTCAATCCACTGCCCTGGGAACGCACCATCTATGGTTTCATACCTAAGAATGTGCTCATACCACGCGGTTTGAACGATGATGCTACTTCAAGCCGTCACTATATTGGGCGCATGGCACAACCCACTGATTTCTGGACAGGACGTGCTGAGACTGGATTCCATGGTGGTATTGGTTGGATGCTAAAACCGACAACAATCCCTGCATTTGGCTATACTGTGGTCGGTTGGGATGCTCTAACAGAGATGGTATCAGCAGTTGAAAGTGAAGATGCAATCATCGAGAATCAGCGTTTCCGCATTACCTTCGATAATCAAATTGGTGGTATCACCTCCCTATATGATAAACAGGTTGATTATGAATGGGTGGATTCTTCTGCGGGATACCCGCTTCATGGATTCATCCACGAGGAGGTCGCAGACCACTCTCATCCTGAACCGAGAAAATTACTATGTAACATAAACTGGAGTGCAGATACTAAAACCACGCGTTGTTGGAATCCTGGGTGGAAAGCCAATCGCACTGCACCTGTCCGTGTACTTTTACATAAAACATACCGGCTACCGTTCGCTACGGTGGTTGAACAAATCTTAGAGCACCCCTTGATTGGAAAAATTTCACAGCGAGCCCTGCTGCCTGACAGTGGTGACCTGATTGAATTCCAATCAGAATGGCAAATGGGGTCCACAATCCATCCCGAGGCAACCTATCTGCTGTTCCCCTTCAATCTCCCAAAAGCCCAGGCACGCTTCGATATCGGTGGTATGGCTGTCCGTCCGAACCTTGACCAGCTGCCTGGAGTCTGTCGTGATTATTTCACCGTGCAAGGATGGGTGGATTTTAATGATGGCGAACGGGGGGTGACGATCGCTACGCCTGAAAATCCAATGGTACAGCTTGGCGACTTCCATTTTGCTCATAACCAATCTGAGGCAAGACTTGAGCGTGCCTTGCTGCTTGGTTGGGTAACAAATAATTACTGGGAAACGAATTTCCCCGGCACTCAACCCGGCGTAGTAACCGCACGTTATTCCATCCTGCCCTATGTGGGTGGATTTAATGAATCACGCGCTTACAAGTTTGCTGCTGAATCCGAACACACCCATCCGTTTGTGCAGCATCTTGGAGAAACTCCACATCCGGAATCACTTCCAGTGAGTGGAACGTTGTTGCAATTGCCACAACTACCGGTGCTGGTGCTTCGCTTGCGCGCTATACCTGAAGAAGGAATATTACTGACATTATCGAACGCCAGCGATGACCTACAGACAGCCTGCATTTCGAGTGGATTGGTTAAAATTCAATCCATGCAGCTGTGTGATTTATTTGGTAATCAATTAGAGAAACTTGTTGTCAAGGATGGCGCAGTCAAGATATCTATGAAGAGGCGCCAAGTTGTCAACGTAATCATGAGATAAGAAAAACGATTCTTAGTTATCGGAGGACATTATGACAAAAATAACATTTATCGGCGCTGGTAGTTTGGGCTTCACTCGTGAACTCGTCCGTGACATTCTGACATTTCCACTTCTGGAGAACTCGGAACTTGCCCTGATGGACATTGACGCTGAGCGACTTGATTTTTCAAAACGTTCCGTGGAGAAAATTATCGCCCTGGGAAAATATCCCGCCAAAGTTACGGCGACACTCGACCGTGCCGAGGCAATGCGCGAGGCTGATGTGGTGCTTACTACGATTTTAGCTGGGGGGACAGATGTATGGCGACATGATATTGAGATCCCAAAGAAATATGGTGTTGATACGAACGTAGGTGATACGCGCGGGCCTTCAGGGATATTCCGTTTCCTGCGTACGATCAACCCGATGATGGACATCGTTCGTGATATGGAGCGTTACTGCCCGAAGGCAGTTTTGCTCAACTATACCAACCCGATGGCATTGTTATGTGGTGCAATCCAACGCGAGAGCTTCATACCTACTACCGGATTGTGCCACTCTGTGCAGGGTACGGCGCAGATGTTGGGTTGGTGGATCGGTGCAGGATTGGATGAAATCACCTACACCTGCGCGGGGATAAATCACCAAGCGTGGTACCTGGATTTCAAAGTCAACGGCGAGGATGCATATCCGCAGATTTACAAAGCGATTACCGAAAATGAGGAAATTTACAACATGGAGCAGGTGCGTAACGAGATGTTCCTTGCGCTTGGGAAGTATGTGACCGAGTCCAGCGGGCACAACTCAGAATACAACTGGTGGTTCCGCAAGCGACCTGATCTGATCGAAACATATTGCACCCATGGTACCGGCTGGAATCCTGGCGAGTATGCCTACATCCTGAAAGAATATCAGGAAAATGAGGCAACATGGAAAGACCAGGCAAAAGAATGGTTTGCGGCTGAAACACCCATCGATATCGAGCGTGGGCACGAATATGCGGCATTTATCACCAACGCACTTATGGGGGGAGATATGTTTTCGTTCAATGGCAATGTTCCGAATACCAACTTAGTGACCAACCTGCCACAAGGAGCATGTGTTGAAGTGCCAGTGCTGGTGGATAAAGCAGGATTTCACCCTATCCATGTTGGGGCATTACCGCCGGAATGTGCCATCCTGACCAATGTGAGCTCGCAAATCGAAGAAATGGTAATTGCTGCCAATCAAACTGGGGATCCTGTTATGCTTTATCGAGCTATCTGCCATGATCCATTGACCGCAGCTGTACTTTCTTTGAAGGAGATTAAGAATTTGGTCAACGAAATGCTAGCGCAAAACAAAGAATTTCTGCCCCAATTCAAGCAGCATAAAGTTTAATAACATCCACCTGGAGTCGATCATGTTCCCATCTTTTTTGCTTGCCAAATTATATGTCAAAGGCTCACTAAAGAACACAGCTACTGGTTTCGAGTTTGGATTGAAAAATATCATTGATTCGGCGATGCTAATTGGAATTGGTCCCATAAGTGTGGGGGAAAAAACCTACCTGGGTGAGGAAATAAAACTGACCGTCGCCGATAGGACTGTAGATGGTACAGAGCTTTCAAGCCATAATCCCATCCCAGTACATGTGGGTATGCCGTTTAAGGTGTCCGTTTTTGGTAATCAATTGGAACCTGGTGAGCATAAAATAACCGTTGTTGCTACTACAAGTGATATTGGAAGGATAAAATTCGAGATCAACGAGACCGTATCATGATCTCGGGAGGCGCGCAGATGAGCTCCCCTTGTGGGAGGTTGCGCTTTATATTGAGGGTTAACCATGTCCGTTTATGAACCTACACGGGAATCCCTGGACCAATACCGCATACCGGAATGGTTTCGAGAAGCGAAGTTTGGTATTTTCATCCACTGGGGCATATATTCTGTTCCAGCTATGTTCGATGAGTGGTATCCACGCCGGATGTATCAGCAGGAGGGGGTAATTTACGAGTATCACCGTGAAACTTATGGGACCAGTTTTGGTTACAAGGATTTTATTCCACTTTTCAAAGCCGAGAAGTTCAATCCGGTGGAATGGGCTGTGTTATTCAACCAAGCGGGGGCTCGCTATGTTGTGCCGGTTGCTGAGCACCACGATGGTTTCCCGATGTACGCCACTCCGCTGACTCGCTGGAATGCCAGGAATATGGGTCCTCAGTGCGACATCATCCTCGAATTATGTGAGGCAGTACGTGCCGAAGGGATGATTTTCGGTTTATCCAGCCATCGAGCGGAGCACTGGTGGTTCATGAACGGTGGGCGCAAATTCCAATGTGATGTGCAAGATGACGCTTATATAGATTTTTATGGACCAGCAATGCCTTCCCCCGATGCAGGAACACCAGCTTGGGAATCCAATGACTGGAAACCACGCCCCGACCAAGCTTTTTTGGACAATTGGCTGTCGCGTTCATGTGAGCTGGTCGATCGATTCCAGCCAAAATTGGTTTACTTTGATTGGTGGATTCACCAGCTGGCGTTTAAACCATCTCTGCAGATATTTGCCTCGTATTATTACAACCAAGTTCCAGATGGAGTAATCACCTACAAGCTGGATGCCTTCAAAAAAGGAACCGCTGTTTTTGACATCGAAAGAGGCTATCAGACGCAAATCCAGTTAGAGCCATGGCAGACTTGTACTTCAATCTCAAAAAATTCTTGGGGGTATATAAGTCATCATATTTATAAAGAACCAGTTGTGCTCATCCATCAGCTTGTGGATGTTGTCAGCAAGAATGGATGTTTGCTGTTAAACATTCGGACCTAAACCCGATGGCACCATCCCCGATAAGGAGCAGGAGATCCTACACGAGATAGGGCATTGGCTGGCAATAAATGGTAGAGCGATTTACGGCACGCACCCATGGCGGGTGTTTGGAGAAGGGCCAACCCAGATTCCGGGTGGACAATTTAGCGATAACGATGTCACTTTTACCCAGCAGGATATCCGTTTTACCACCAAAGGGAACCATCTATTTGCTATAACGCTTTATGAACCGGGGGATGTCGTTGAAATAAAGTCATTGGCTGGAGAAAAAATCCACTCGGTAAAAATGCTTGGATATGAATCCAACCTTTCATGGTCGCAAAATGATAAGTTCTTGAGAATCGTGGTTCCAAAAGAAAAATCCGGCTGTCATGCCTGGGTGTTTGATATAACGATGGCTGTTGGTGCGAATTGAGAATTCTGTTGAAGACTGGTGCCTGTATAACATACTGCAACTACCTCCACCCACTGGAGTTAGTATGAAAAGAATATTGCTGCTGCTGATTGCCTTGGTGTTGCTTCCCTCCTGTGCGACAGCCCAGAATGGGGCGGTGGATCAGAAAAATGTTTATTACGCAGGTCCAGCAGGGAGCGTTAAAACCGCACTTACCCTGGCCGGGTATACGTTGGTGGATGATCCTGAAGAAGCTGAAGTGTTTGTTCTGAACGGTGAAGTCCCGAGCGTAGCGGGGATTGCAAAGCAGGTGAAAGCTGGGGCGGGGCTTGTATTGATCCTCGGGAAAAACACAACCCAAGAGGATCTTCAAAAATTACTCGGGATACCGGTTACAATCACCGACTCACAGGAAGCACTCAGCCTGGTGGATGTTCCAGGGGTGAATGACCCGCTGGTGGATGAGATTATATGGAACAGCGCCCCACAGGTTAGAGAACGGTCTCGCATCGAAGGATTGGGCCAGGCTGCAGAGAGCATGGTCAATGGGTATGGGGATAACGAGGGAATCTTATGGAAAGGATTGCCTTCTAAAGATGGTGGAGTTGGAGACAGAGTGTTCATCTTTACCCCGTGGCTAAGCGGGGAGGCCAATCCACAAATTCAGGAATGGGGGTATTTCAACTATTTGATCTATCACCTGGTAGAACGCGCCGCTGGAGCAACGCCGGAGACTTTCGCAGACTATCCTGTATCGCCCGTACCTCACCAAGATGACCGTTATGCGTTGCTTATATTTCTAGCCGCAGAACTGGTGATATTCTTTGGTGCTTTCATTATTATCCGCAGGTACAGCATGGCGCATCCTGAGGCGATGGAAAATATTGTCTCTGATCGCAAGAAATTCGAAGCGCACGAAGCATCGACTGACTGGGAGAAGGTTGGGTTTCACAGGCCACTTTCAGGTCTGCTTGTGGGGATGGGAATTGGCATCATCTTGTTCATACCTCTGATCATCTACCAGAATTTGATCCTACCCCAGTTTATTCTGCCTTCAGCGCAGGCACTGGGCATGTGGGGGCGTGTCACCCAGTTCTTCGGCTTAACCTGGGCGTTGTTTGACCTGGGTACTTCGGCGGCGGCGATGAAGTATTTGAGCCAGTACCGGGTTTCCGATCCGCGACGTGGCTTCAAGTATATCCAGGTATATCTGTGGTGGCAAGCATTATCCGGCGCGATCCAGGTGGCGATTGTGGTAATCGCAACCAGTCTGGGTATCGTGCGCACACCCTATGCCTTATTTGCATGGAGCATCGTGGTGCATACACTCATCCAGATTCCCGGTTTTTATGGCGTATTCCGCACCACCTTGAATGGGCTCCAGCGAAACGATTATGCACGCTACCTCGACAACGCTGGAGCAATCGTTCTACCGGTAGTGACACAATTAGCATTGGTTCCGATATTTTATGCCTGGGGCAAGGCGAACCCGGCAATAGGTGCATCGATGGGTGGCGTGATTGGTCTTGGGGTTGCTGCTTATGCAATTGAGTTTTGCAATTTTCTATTGGGGATGTGGCTTTACCGCCGGCTTGGTTATAAGGTGGGTATACTTTTCATGGCACATTTCGATTGGGCGATCATTAAAGAGACCTTCCGATTCGGGTTCTTTGAGATGTTGGGTGGGATGACAGTGGCTGCAGGCAGTGCACTCGAGATCTGGGTGACACAAAAAGGATTGGTGAATTATTCAGAAACCTGGGGTAATTGGATCCTGGCAGGGAATTTCCTGCTGGCTTTTACCGTTTCCACAAACCTGTTCGACGGTATCATGCCGGCAATCTCAGAGGCACTTTCCAGCGGTTATAAAAAACTAAGCCAATATTACAGTGTGCAGTCTTATAAATGGGGGGCGATCGCCAGCGCAGTACTGGGAGCAGTTTTGCTTGTTGTGGCACCGAAATTTATTATCGGTTCGTCTGGTGTGGAGTTTCAACGGGCGGCAATCCTGGCTGTGCCGCTGGCAATATTTGGATCGATCCAGTTTTTTGGATGGTTAGGCGATGCGATCTTTCTTGGCTCCAACCAGCCTGTCCTGCGAGCGGTGATGATTCTTGTAGAGCAGGCGATTCGGGTTATATTGCTAGTTGTACTCCTAGCAAGATTCCAGATTGAAGCCCTGATCCTCGCTTATTTTGTTGGAATTCTGGTACGTGGAATTGTGGCTTACTTTGTGGCTGACAGGTATTGCTTCCCTCAGAAGATCTATTTTTGGCAGACGCTGGCTGCTCCTCTGATGGCAGCTGGAATGCATTATCTCTTTCTAAGTCTAATTGCCAATTTCGTATGGCAGGGAGATGAAATTTCGAGTGTGGCTCTATTCTTTATTGGCTTATTACCTGCCATGCCCGTTTTCTTTTTCTTTTACGCGCTGGCAGGTGGCTGGGATGATGCCGGATTGGAGGAAGTTACCGAAGCCAGCCATATGACCGGCTTCCTTTACCCGGTGGTGAAAGTTATTTTCGAGCTGCCGAGTCGTTGGGGGGCGAAACTAAGCCCACTCCATAACCGTTTCCCTATCAAGATGCGGGAGACTGCAATGGAGGAGGCGCTCGCATTGACCAAATCGAGAGTGAAACTGGTAGATGTGTAAAATGGTTCATCGCTGGTCAGACGAGAAAGCTAACAAGTGGTATGCTCTCCAGAGATATCAAGGAGTGTCATAGAAGCTTCATGCCCCTGCCACCAATTCCAACCTTTCATCCCATCGCCAACCAAGATGCCATCGTCACCGCGGGAAATGTTCGCATCACGGTATTGACGGACCGTCTGATCCGGCTCGAATACAGTAAGGATAACTATTTTGAGGATCGCCCATCTCAAGTCTTCTGGCATCGCAACCAGCCAGTACCCGCTTTTACACAAACGATTAGCGATTTTTCCATTGAAATTGAGACTGATTTTCTCCGTTTGAGGTACCAACCTGGACCCCGTGGATTCAATGCCAAGACACTTTCCATTACACTCAAACAGACGGGTGTTACCTGGAAGTATGGCATGCGTCAGCGTGATAACCTTAAAGGCACTGCCCGAACCTTGGATTTTGACATTGGTACGACTAGACTTGAAAACGGCCTGCTTTCAAAATCCGGCTGGGTGGTGGTGGATGATTCAAATTCGCTGGTTTTCAATGATTCTGGC
Organism: uncultured Chloroflexia bacterium; assembly: GCA_963777935.1. Lineage (GTDB taxonomy): Bacteria > Chloroflexota > Anaerolineae > Anaerolineales > UBA4823 > FEB-25. The sequence goes on along the minus strand of CAVZSL010000006.1, from coordinate 408,046 downwards.
TGGCTAGAACCACGCATACCCATGATTGAGTCCCAAAACTCTGTAAACAAGACCAGTGTGAACTCTACACGGATTCGTAGCGATAAAGATGTGTATTTCTTCGGATATGGAACCGACTTTGCCGCCTGTCTTAGAGATTTCACCCGCCTGGCTGGGCCTATCCCCATGCTCCCGCGCTATATCCTCGGAAACTGGTGGAGCCGGTATTGGGCTTACACCCAGGCAGAATTACAATCCTTGATGGAGGAATTCCGCGCCCGTGAAATCCCCCTGTCGGTTTGCATTATCGACATGGATTGGCACATCACGAAGACTGGTAATGAATTTAACGGATGGACAGGTTACACATGGAACCGTAATCTATTTCCCCATCCATATCGATTCATTCACTGGCTTCACAGCCAGGGTTTACATACCGCGCTCAACCTCCATCCAGCAAAAGGTGTTTACCCCCACGAGGATAAGTACGAACAAATGGCTTTATGGATTGGCATTGACCCACAGGCTAAACAGCCAATTCCTTTCGACATTGCTGATCCACATTTTATGGAAGGATATTTCGAGATATTACACCATCCACAAGAGAGCCCTCTCCGTGAAGCCGGGATGGAAGCTGGGGAGGAGGACGGTATCGATTTTTGGTGGTTAGATTGGCAGCAGGGTAAAAAGAGCAATATCCGAGGCCTCGATCCGCTTTGGATGCTCAACCACCTCCACTATCATGACCATGGGCGCGACGGGCGAAAACGCCCCTTCATATTTTCACGTTGGGGTGGCCTTGGTAGCCATCGTTACCCGATTGGATTTAGCGGTGATACCATTGTCCGATGGCGCACGCTTCGCTTTCAGCCATATTTCACAGCAACAGCTGCGAACGTTGCCTATGGATGGTGGAGTCATGACATTGGCGGTCACATGTTCAAGGATGGAAGCCCCGAACTCTACCTAAGGTGGGTGCAATTTGGGGTCTTTAGCCCGATCTTTCGATTGCATGCCACCAATCTATCCGGTCTTGATCGCCGCCCCTGGGTTAAACCCGATAGAATCTTCCAGGCAACCCGGCGCGCCATGCAGCTTCGCCATGCCCTCATTCCTTACATTTATAGCATGGCCTGGCGTGCTCATTGTACCGGCATAAGCCTCGTCACCCCCATGTATTTTGAGAATATGAAAGAGGCGTCTGCTTTTAAAGCCAGGGATCAATACTACTATGGCTCAGAATTGTTGGCGGCGCCTATTACGAAACCTGTCAACTCCAGAACCGGCCTGGCCGATAAAAAAGTATGGTTCCCGGAAGGAATCTGGTTCAATTTTTTTAATGGTGAAAGCATACGCGGTGGACTGTGGCATAAGATCCAGGTAACCCTGGAGGACATCCCGGTTTATGCAAAAGCCGGTGCTATCCTTCCGCTCACACACCCTCCAACCTGGGGTGGAATCGCAAATCCGACCGAACTCGAGCTCTATTTATTTCCTGGTGCAGAAAATAGCTTTATCCTATACGAGGATGACGGCGAAACCGTAGACTATCAGCGTGGAATATATGCTCTCACCCGATTCGAAATAAAAATTCACCAAACTCGTAGCGAATCTACCCAGGAAACTTTAGACCCGACTCTCGAATTTACTATCCACCCTGTTTCCGGTGAACTATCTATGATCCCACCCAACCGCAGCTACCATGTACACTTACGCGGTGTGGACTCAACCACCATTGCCTCTCTCCCCGGTAATTACGACGCCGTAACGCGCACATTCTCCCTGGATCCATTCAGCCTCACCCCCAATGAATCTTGCACTATTAATTTCCATGCTTACCAACAGGAATCGGGATGACCATCAACAACCTCAAAAACGAGCCTCCTGTCAATGGCAACCTTTATTCAATTTCCAGCTGATTTCCTATTTGGCTGTGCAACCGCAGCCTTCCAGATTGAAGGAAGCCCATCTGCCGATGGAAAAGGTAAATCCATCTGGGATACTTTTAGCCACACTCCTGGGAAAATTCATGCCAGTGAGACAGCAGATACTGCCTGCGATACTTATCGCAACCCAGAACGGGACATTACGCTGATAGATGAACTTAATCTGAATGCATACCGCTTCTCCATCGCCTGGAGCCGCGTCCTGCCAAACGGGCGTGGGCAGGTCAATCATAAAGGTTTGGATTATTATAGCCACCTGGTGGATATGCTGCTGGAGCGAAAGATCACACCATTTATTACCCTATTCCACTGGGATACTCCGCAAGCTTTACAAGACCTTTGTGGTGGCTTTGCCGGACGTGATATGGCGTCCTACTTTGCTGACTATGCTGAAATCGTTGTTAAAACCCTTGGAGACCGTGTCAAATATTGGATAACCCTCAATGAGCCATGGGAACATGCATTCTTTGGGCATTTCACCGGGGAACACGCACCTGGTATTCATAATCCATGGGTGTATTTTAAAGTTGCGCATCATGAACTGCTTGGGCATGGAAAAGCCGTGGAAAGCATACGGGCCGTTGCTCCAGATGTAAGAGTGGGCATCACGCTCAGCCAATTTCCCATCTATCCATATTCTGAAACACCCCTGCACCAGGATGCTGCTAAATTTGCCGATTTATTCATGAATCGCTTTTACCTGGATGGTCTTTATAAAGGGCAGTATCCTGAGGCGTTGTTCAAGCGGTTATGGCCGTTCCGACCGAAAATTGAACCAGGTGATATGGATATCGTTTCCAGACACTTCGATTTCTTGGGCGTGAACTACTATACACGACAATATGCCCGGCATGTCTGGTTTATTCCCTTCTTTCGAGCCTGGGTGGATCGCGACCCTCCTCCTGGAATCAGCCATCCTGAGCTGGGACCACAGGCCTACCCGGAAGGGATGCGTGAGTTAAAATAAACGTTACCGTGAAGAATATGGCAATCCGGTCGTTTATATCACTGAAAATGGCGCTGAAATTGAAGATGTGGTTGAAAATGGCGAGGTACATGACTGGGGGCGACAGCGTTATATCGAACTATACCTGGCGGAACTTGAACATGCCATTGCGGATGGCTCCGATGTGCGTGGTTATTTTATCTGGACATTGATGGATAATTTTGAGTGGAGCAGTGGCTTTTCAAAGCGCATGGGTCTGGTGTATGTTAATCATCAAAACCAAGAGCGAATTGTCAAGGATAGCGGGCGCTGGGTTGCAGGGCTGGTGCGTGCACAAAATTTGGCGCACTATAGATAAATTCCCTTCATGCAAACCTTTCCCAAGAAATTAAATGGCTCATTATAGCTGATTGGATATCTAACCAGCCTTGGGTGGTCTCAGTGGCATATAGATGTTAAAATGCAGCGATCAAGCAGCACTATTAGAAGCAATCAATTCTAAGCGCACTGAAGTGCGTATGAGAATAAAAATATTTTCTGGCTAATTAGTCTTATCGAACAAAGCTATCGACAGGCACGCCGGCTTCATGCAGGGCTTCTATTGCGTATTGGCGAAGGAGGCGGGATACCTCACCCCGTTTGCCGGCTGTCACCTTAGCACTCAGTTTCACAACCACTGCCCAATCGCTTAAGCCATCCCAACCGTATATCTCCGGCTCAGCCAGCAAATAAGGCTTTATTTGCGGATCAGTATTCAACCTGGCAAGCGCTGTTTCTAATGCAGCGAGGGGCTTTTCCAGCTCTGTTCCGTAGCGAAAATTCAATATAACGAGTGCGCGTGACCAATCCCGCGTTTCATTGGCTACAATTCGCACATCACCATTTGGCACCATGAATAACCGGCCTTCATCATCGCGCAGATCTGTACGCCGTAAGGTAATTCCCTCCACCTCTCCACTTACTACACCGATCTTGACATAATCACCCACGCGATATTCATCTTCAAGCAGGATTGTCAAGCCACCGATCATGTCTTTAATGAGCGTTTGTGCGCCAAGCGATACGGCCAGTCCAAGTATGCCTGCTGCAGCCAGCGCTGGTCCGACATCAATGCCCATTGTACCCAGCCCGATTAAAACTCCAATGGTAATAATAATAATCTGGGCGGTGCTCTTGGCTGCCTTGCGTAACGTATGCAACCGCGCCCTCCGATCAAGATCTACCGTTGTCGCAATAATCCGCTTGTCAAAGGTCTCGGCGGTTTTCTTCACCAGGTAGAGTGACACAAGAACCAGAACAATGATTATGACCAGTGTCAGGATTTGATTAAATAAGCTGGAGGAAGTCCACTGTGATAATTTATCAAGCATCTTATTTTTCCTTTTACTCCCTCTGATTTTACTCAGACTGGCTAGCCAGGACCAGATACAGGACCTGTATTTCGGTAGAGATTGGCAAGTCTATCCTGGAACGGTTGTATTGATGACGATAAATAATAAGAGTATCAAGGTCCGTGATTGCATAGATTTTGGAATTATACAACTGAATATCGAGTGGTGATGGCGGGAAATGACAAAAACATTAAATATTGGGAATTTGCATTGTAATCCGGAATTTTATCAATTTAGATTTTATCTATGCTGACACCACATTGTGGATCCTTTCCCTGATGGCTATTACGGAAGGTTTCTGCAGTCTGAAATCTAAAAGATCCGGCGTTTCTTATTAAGTTGTGTTATTACCCAGCCTAGATTAAAAGAATTAGATTCACGCCAGCGAATGGAGCCTTTACAGCCTGTGTGAAGGGATAAGAATAGGAGTTATTGTAAAAAAAAGAGCTGTTCTTGCGAAATAGATCAGCTCCAAAAAATACCGACACATCCCACCCTGCCCACTACTTTGCATATGCAGTGGGAGCAGGGTGAGTCGTATAGATTTCTGAAATTACAATTATTACAAATGTCTGGCGAGTTGGATACCTACTCCGTTTCCCAGTTGTTATAGCTTTCCAGATTAAAACTCTTGTTCTGGGTGTACTGCACCACAATGCCAGCTGCGACCATCAGAGCAAAGCAAATCAACAGGAATGGTGATTGACTTAGAGCAAGCTTGACAGGGTTTTCGAGGAACTTAGCCAGGGGGTTGAACAGTAGAATGAAGGTACCAAAAGTTGTGGCAGCCCCAAGAAACGCTGTCGCGATGATGATCGCCCATTTCTGCAGGTTAAACTGGAATGTTACAAATATGAAGACAACTGCAACGACGATGCTGATCAACCAAACCAGGAAGCCTGGTTGCATGAAGCTCAACAGAATGCCAGCGGAAACTACGTAACCGAGGGAACCGGCAATGACTGCCACAGCGAAAAAATAAAACAGATACGCCAGAACGGCAAAAAAACCACCAACGATGAACCCGACGATCCAGCTGGTAACGGTTGCCAGGAAGGCATCCCCAAATAGATATTGCACGGTTTGGGCACCGAGCGCTAATCCAAAAAAGAAACCCCAGATTGGCAGCAGGACCAGGAAAAGCCGATAGCCGAAGAAGGACAGCAGCATGCCGAACAGAGCGCCAATCAACCCTGCACAGGCTAGTGTTAGAAAACTTTCATTGATCATTTTTTATTCTCCTCAATGTATATTTTTTTTGCCTTATCAGGCATTCTCTTCGATATATAACCCTGAATTGGAAAAATAGTTGCACCAGTTCCATTAAATTTCTATGGATTACTGTTAAGTCTTGCCTGGGGAAGTTTTAGTCTAACCTTGCGTTTGTTGACCCTCTGAATTTTCTTGTGTTACAAATCCAGGTTCGAGAGTACTTACTTCTTTTGTTCCATCCATCTGATCTGGAGAGTCGTTGATCCCAGTATTTTGTCCTGCAGTTTTCCAGCGCTGTCCATACAGACGAAGCACCTCAATCTGGCTGTAGATCATCCAGCCGAGAAATAGGGTGACAAGGCAGGCAGCAATTACTAGGGCTGTCAATGCCATATTTTGCCATTGGTCAAGTGATTCCTGAATAATGGCAAGCCGCGCATTCAGGTTCGCCAGTTGACCTCTAGCCTGACCCACGCGTGAGGTGAGAAAATCCGCACCAGCTATAACCTTATCGATTCTATTTGTTATACCGGATCGAAAAACAGCAATCTCGGTTCGCAGGCTGTCCACAGAGGATTGGATCTCACCGATCGATGACCCGATTTTGTCCACCTGATCCTGGCTTGGCGCAGGTAGGCTGATAAATGGCAAACGATCAATCGTACGATAGATAGATAAACCTGCTGAAAGCGTGTCGCGCATCGTCCCGGCTGTATCTTTTACCGATGTGGAAAGGGCAGCCAAATTTTGCTCCTGCTCTTCGGGTAATAAAAGCAAAATTAAACCCTTGTCGGTCACATTCTGACTCATTCTGTCAGAGGCAGTCGAAATGAAGTTCGAGGTGGTTTGTATGCTCTCTAATTTTTGATCGACCCCTTTAGTAACCTGCTGCAAGTTTACGGTAACATTCCCAACTGCGTCAAATATCTGTACGATTGTATCGGCGAGAGCATGCTCTGTAATCCATACCCCTACAATACCTACCACACTCAACAGAAGGATAAGGCCACTGAGGAACATTGCGATACCATACCAGATTCTACGGCCGTTTATTTTCATATTTTCATCTCATCTTTCTCAACTACATGTCTAAATAAGAAAATCTGCACTCTGTCTCAATGAGTATTTAAAATGTAGTGGATCCGGTTTCAGTTGAGCGTTTTGAGCCATATAACTCAGCGTAAACCCGGCAACATATGGCACCCAGAAGAAAGATTTGGGCAATGTAAAAGAAACCAACCAGTAGAACGGTGAATGCACCCGTTGCTTGGAGGGCTGATTCTGGAGAAAAATACTTGAAGAAAACCCCGGCCACGTTTACAGCCACCAAAATTAGCGTAGTAGATAAGATAGCACCAAGCCAGACGTCTTTCCAGGCAACCTTCGTCTCGGGTAAAACCTTGTAGAATATCGCAAAAATCAATGTCACGAGGATTGGTAAAAGCAACTTGGCTGCCAATACATCGCTACCACTTATGCCTAGCAGCCTTTCCAGTATCGTCCCGAACCAAGCCAGGAGGACATTGGCAAAGATCGCGATTACACCTACCAATCCAAAACCAATCACAATGAGAAAAGAAAAAAGCCGCTGGCGTAGAAAGGCAAGAGTTTGCCCTTTTTCTGATGGTGGCATGTGCCAGATTCTGTCGAGGGAATATTGTAGCTGATAAAACAATCCCGAAGCAGCGTAGAGGAGGGCAATGAAGCTGATCAATGAGATCAACAAGGAACTGCTCGACGGAGTTGTTGAAATAGATGTTACTGCGTCTTTCACCATATTGCTGATCCCTGATCCGAATTGCTGCTCCAAACGTTGGAATAACTGACTTGCCGGATCAATTCTTTCAACAAATAACCCTACGATGGTGACCGAAATAAAAATGATCGGCGCGAAAGAAAATATCCCATAGTAAGCAAGCGCAGCAGCCAGTTGAGTAGGACGTTCGGCGCTCCAGATACGAATCAGCTCTTTGAAAAATCGCTTGGTCATGGTTGATTTATTCAACTGCGGATATAAGACATGTTATTCAATGAAGGCTCTACAGGATTCTATTAAAATTCTCAATCGATTTATTATAATATCCAATAACATTATTGTGATTCTAATCATTTTTACTAGCTTTCAATACCTTTCCAAATACGTTTCCCAACCTCGTTAATCAAGGAACCAAGCTTATTTACACTGAAGTCATTCATAGCAGTTGAATCATGGGCCTCCACAGGTGAAACCATCTCTCAGCTAATCACATCGAAGGTTTTCTGCATATGATTGATAATACACGCATACTCAAAACTGGTACGTGGGTAAACGGCAGTAGCGCAAAGTTGGGATGATTCGGACCTCAACTGACAATACTGACTCTTATATAACAAGGAGTAGTCATTCCCCATTCACCCCTCTTTCAATATTGGCATCCTGCATAGAAAGCGGATCTTCAGCTGGCTCGATATGAGTTACGATATTCGTGTTTTTAACGGTTTCAAGCACCTGTGTTTCGAATTTTTCAGCCAACGAATGTCCTTTTCGGACACTCCAGTCACCAGGGACAAGCAGGTGTACGACCATGAACTTGCGGGCGGCAGACTGCCTTGAACGCAAGGCGTGGTAACTCACTCCCTGAGTTTTGTAGGAATCGAGGATCGATTTCACCGAATTCATCTCTTCAACCGGAACCGCGGCATCAAGCAAGCCGCGACCTGAACGAACGAGCAGGCGGTAGCCTGTGAAGATAATGTTTGCTGCCACGAGGAGAGCGATGATAGGATCCAGGCGTATCCAACCGGTCACCCAAACCAATCCAATGCCTACCAGCACCCCTGCGGTGGTCCATACGTCGGTCATCAGATGGCGGGCGTCAGCTTCCAGAGTGATCGAATTGTAGCGACGGCCCGCGCGCATCAAGACCTGTGCAACTGCAAGGTTCACCAGGGAGGCAATTATTGATATCATCAGACCCAGGCCAATCTGTTCCAACGGCACCGGATTAAACAAGCGCGGTAAGGCAGTGATGATGATTCCTGCTGCTGCGAGCAAGATCATGCCACCTTCAAAACCACTGGAGAAATATTCTGCCTTCGAAAAACCAAAGGTAAACTCGTCGTTGGCTGGGCGGGTAATCAGCTTGAGGACCAGCAGAGCCACTATGGCTGCTGCCAGATTGACCATTGACTCAAGAGCGTCAGACAATAGCCCGACCGAACCGGTCAGGAAATACGCTGCGGACTTCAACGTAATAGTCACTATAGCTGCAGCAATTGATAACCAGGCATAGCGGGTGAGAGGGATTGGATGTTCAATTGAGTTAATATTGGGTTTATCCATATCCATTGATCCTCTAAGTCATAAATCTTGTTGCGAAAGGAAGCATTGGCCAGTACTTTTTTGTAAACATGAGGTCTGAATGACGCTGTCAGGTCTAGTCCAGGCTTAAATGACAGGTAAATATCTTACACTGATGTCCATTTTTAGCTGAGGTCATGTTGAAACAACTGCATCATCCTTCTGTCGATTCACTCTGACTCTGGAAAGGCTGGTAATACTATTTACCCAAATCCCTGGTCTTTTTTTACATTCGTTATATATGAGAAATTATCTATAGGAAATAGCTCCACTTGGTGCGCAATAGCCAACCGATGATGACAAATGGCATCACCATATAGAAAGCTGACCAGATGCCAATCGTCAGGAGACCGACGACGACAGCCAGTATTGTGGACCCTGCATATACATATAGCGCCCATTTCTGCCAAAACCAAATTCCACCTGCGGCTACCACATTCAACAAAAAATGTAATGCCATCAATCCAACCAGCCAGGGTCTACTTACGATCGATGTATCTGTCCGTGCGACAGCATAATACACAAATGCAGTAAGACCATGAAGTGCCATGAAAATTAAGGCGATGGTCAACAAAGTACCCCTGATTTTGCGTGGTTTGTGAGGTGCGTTCTTTTTGTTTTTTGAGGTTGATTTTTTCGATGATTTGGACATAACCTTACCTTTCTTGTCTCAGGAAGTCACCTGAATTAGTATTTTGGAGCTATGCTCCAATTGCATAACCTAAGAACACCATTTACTTTATGAATCTTGGACAGGTGCGGATAATTCGTCCCTGCTTGCCGATAGGTGTTGCGTAAAGCCAGAAATATCCAATAAATTACTTTGGGTATAAAACTGAATATGATACCCATTCCAAAATACCGAGATAACTGCTGTCTTTCATCCATCCCATATGAAAGTGAATATTACCATATCTCTTATGGGTTTGATAATACCGTCACATTACATTATTTAAAAGAGCCAACGTGTACTCAAAAGACAATGGCTAGAGTTCCTTTTTATAACCTGTCAGCGCTGGTATATTTTCCGGCTTTGTTTCAAAAGCTGTCTTCCTGCCAAGCTAAATGAACACACCCAACAAGGCTACCTCGATGATCAAATAAAACGCCATATATAGACAGCCATATTTTGTTAAAGAAGCGAAATCCCCAGGATCATCTGCTGTAAATGTAACGAACTAAAAGTATGCACCATCCACCCATCCCCAGCATTCTGAGTAGTGGAAAGAGATTATTCCAATACCGAATAATACAGCTTCACGAAGGAAAAGGCACAAAATGCAGGCTAAAGCCACAAGTGTTGAAAAATCTAGAACAATCCTTTAAATGCAATTGACTTATCAAAATCTCCGCACATATTCCTTCAGTCTGGGCAGACCGTGAAGGATTACTATCGTAATTCCACATTAATAATAAAAGCAGCGACATTTTGCAGCCGCTGCCTTTGTTTATCATGGTCCTGTGTAATATGGCACTTTCTGCCGATTGTGGAATCCACCAACATAGCTAACAACATCGGCAAGGATGCCAAAACCGAGCCAAATCCAATCAAAGCCATTCAATGGAAAAACAATCACAAACATCAATGCGGTCCAGGGGGCAAAAATCAATCCCATAATGCCCACCAACCAGGGCAGGTTAAACGATTCAAAAGCCGCAGTGACTTTTAGAGGTGCGAGTAACCAGTAAACCAGGAAGGCTAAGCGCGGACCAAAAAAAACCAGGGAACTAAAGAAGCAACACATCTTGAAATCCTCCTTTTTAAGTCAGAATATATGAACTGGTAGCGGATTGAAATTAGAAAATACATACTCTCCCTTCATCAGCTTGGTATATATCATCAATTAAATTGGGTTCCCCTGAATTGGCAGCCCAATCTAATATCAATGTAACTATCCAACCGATTGTGGGTTAGCGGGCATCATTCCTAAGCCTTTGCTACATCAAAAGCTCGTTTCACTCCCGGGAGCATGGCATAGATCAATATAATTGCGTTGACGACAAAACTCACATTAACATCCGACCATTCACCCTGGCCAATCATGACGGTGAAATCCAGAATCAAGTTGAAAGTTGTGATCACAGCGAGAAATACCCAGGCTTCCTTCTCAACATTCCAGAGCATTTTTATAAGCCAAACCCAGACCCATACCATCAGTGCCCACATTAGAAACGACCAGAAGCTGAAGGCGTGGATTGAAAAAGGTCCAAGGGCAAAGGGGAGGATACCCAGAGATTGTAAAGCGTGAACCCCTGCCAAGACCGCAGCAACTCCAGCAAGGACTGCTAAAACTGTGACACCGAACGGACGTTTTTTCATCTTATTTCTCCTTTTGAACAAGAATAGTTGATATGAGAAGTTATCAAGTACGCTGTTTTATATTTTGTTATCATGCACCTCCACCAGAAAGTAGTTCTTCCAGGCTGGGTGAGTGTCCATCCCAGCTATCTGTATCGATTACCGTTTGGATTGCTCGCTTGATGTTGGCTGAAACCTTATGAAATCTCTCACGGCGTACAGCCAATGGGGTGCTATCGGCTCGCTTTTGTAACGAGACCAGGCAAGCCAGAAATGTGGCGTATGGATCATACTTAGACAGACGCGCATAAAGCTCATCCTCATGACCCGCTAAATTGCTCTCATTTTCCGCCACCAAATCCATAATCTCATCAGCGATCACCCCACTGACTGAATCAGGGTCTTCTCCCACTTTCAAAATCGGGGCATTTGATGAGAATTCGCAATACAGATCGCCCATTTCGACAGATACCTGAAGAGTCCCACCAAGTGAGAAAGCAAGTAAACTTTCTCCCTCAAAAGTTTCCAATCTCAATTCTCCCAAACACACCTGGAAAGTCTCTTTGGGTTCGAGCTCGTGGCGTGAAATCTGGGTTTGATGAAGAAACTGGCCATCGAAGGTTGGTATATGCAGCAACTTGACATCGAAAAAGCGCTGGGTTGGTTTACCAGAAATAACAATTTTTAAACGAGAGAATCCGAGAGCAGGGGAGTATTTCGTAGGCTCGAAGATATAACCAATAGAATTGAGCTTAGCATCCATATTAGTGATCCAATCTAATTAAATGATGAATGGGATCTATGACCCTTTCCTAAAGCCTCAGCTTAGCGCCTGGAGGAGCGTAACAGTAGCAAGAACAGGTTGATAAAGTCCAGGTAGAGTGCCAGTGCCCCGATAACCACCAACCCACCCATGCCTTGTTTGCCCTCCAATTGTGATGAGAGCACTTTTAAGCGATTGGTATCCCATACTGTGAGCCCAGCGAAGAGCAAGATTCCAGTGAAATTCATCGCCTGGTTCAATCCGGGGGAAAGTGGGAAGAAAAGCACGAAAATCCATCCAAACATCCAACCCAACAAGGCGAGCATTAAGAACCTGCCCACGTTGCTCATATCCCCTTTGATGAATAACCCGACGACACTGCTGAACAAGAACATTCCGGCGGTCACCCAAAATGTATAGGCGATGGTGGTCTGGCTGTAATAGATAAAGATCGAAGAGATTGCCAGGCCGGTCAGGGCGGAGTAGAGCAGGAATAAAAGGAATGCCACTCCTGGTGACAGTCGTGTCACAGCCGCACCCAGCATGACAACTACTACGATTTGGAGTAAAAACAATCCAAAGGTGAACCACGGGTAAAAAAGGATTCGTTTCATTAATTCTTCATTGGTGCTTACTGCTGTAGCCACCAGCGCTGTGATGGTCATCCCGGCTGCCATGACCAGGTAAACAAGGGCAAGGAAACGGTTAAAACGTACTGTACTGGTTGCGTGTATTGCTTTTGCTTGTGCCATATCTTCTCCGATGAATATTTTTTCTTCCTGTTTGTTGGTGGCAGGTATAAAGATTGCCCACCACCAACAAGGGTACTTTTCCTATTTTCGGCTTCTGCGCAGGAAGAACTTATATACTTCGTCCACCAGCAGCAGGGCTAATGCAAACACCAGGCAAATGATTACCTGGTTAGTGTTCAGATTTGTTAAGCCCAGGAAGCGCTGGAGAAAATCCAGGTTGAGTGGTAAAAGGATCATCAAGAGGGAAATTCCGTAGAGCATAAGCTGGTGTCTATTCTTCAGGATTTCACGGTTGAAAGCACTGCCGGTCTCACTGCGTGAGCTCAGGGCGAGTACAACAACGGCTAATGAGAAGAAGACGAATCCCATCGTAAACGCAATTTCCTTACCTGATGCTTCATATACCTTTTCAAGATAAATCGTACCAATTGACATCAGGAACCCGATGAAGGTAATACGAATCCATTGTGAACCTGAAAGGATGGGTTGCTTTAATGGTCGGGGCTTGTGCTCCATCAGATCCGGTGCGGGATCATCGAACCCCAGCGCTAATGCAACCGGGATCTGAACCAGGAAGTTGATCCACAAGACTGTAAATACGAGAAAAGGTGTTCCCCCAAGAACGAGAAAGAACGCAGCCAGCAGGTATGAAACGATGAACGCCACCAGCGATTCCATCTGGAAACGGACGAAATTGAACAGATTGTTGTAGATGGCTCGCCCGAACTCCACCGCCTTGACGATGGTGGCGAAGTTATCGTCGGTCAGGATCATCACCGCAGCCCCCTTCGAGACTTCGGTGCCAGTGATACCCATTGCCACGCCGATGTCTGCCTTCTTCAAAGCAGGGGCGTCATTCACGCCATCCCCAGTCATGGCTACGATGTTATCCAGTTCCTGGAGCATGGTCACCAGACGGATCTTGTCCTCCGGGGCGACGCGGGCTACCACACCAATCTCGGGCAACTTTTTCTTCAGCTCCTCGTCACTCAGGGCTTTAAATTCGGCACCGGTGAGAGCGGTTCCCGTGATACCCAGTTCCTTTCCAATGGCAGCGGCCGTTACGGCATGGTCACCAGTGATCATGCGTACCTGGATCCCTGCGCTGTGACACTTGGCGATGGCATCCTTGGCCTCGTTACGGGGCGGATCGACAATGCCGACCATGGCCAGGAGGGTCAGATCCTTCATCAGATCGATCAACTTTGCCTTCGGATCGAAGGTTTGCGGGTCGAAGTCTTTGCGCGCCACCACCATGACACGTTCACCCGCTTTCGCAATACGCTCGTTTTCTTCAAGTGCCAGCTTGCGGTTCTCGTCCGTGACGGGTCGTTTCTCTTCACCGGGCAGCCAGAAATAACTGCTGCGGGCGATCAACACGTCTGGCGCACCTTTGACAAAGCAGCGCACCACAGACTTACCCTGCTCGTTGGTCATGTCATGGAAAGTTGCCATGAACTTGTAATCCGAGTCAAATGGCACCTCCGCCACACGGGGATACATCTGGCGGGCACCATCCACACTGATGCCACCCTTCTCCGCCAGCACGATCAGCGCCCCTTCGGTGGGATCACCGATCAGAGCTCCGTCGTCGAGGCGAGCGTCCGCGCATAGCGCCATGGGCAGCAGGATCTGTTCGAGATCAACCTTGGCACCACCAGCGCTCAACAGCTTGCCTTCGGTGCTGTATACAAGGGTATTTTTCTGCCAGGGCTGCAAACCTTCGATACCACTGGCAAGTCTATATTCCCCTTGGGTTCCGTAGCCTTCACCAGTCACCGTAAAGCGGTTCTGACCTGGGATGGTGAACTCACGGGCGGTCATCTTGTTGAGGGTCAGGGTGCCGGTCTTGTCGGAGCAAATCGCCGAAACCGAGCCCAGCGTCTCCACCGATGGCAGGCGCTTGACGATGGCGCCTTGATCGGCCAACTGACGTGTGCCCATGGAATACATGGTGGTCACCACGGCTGGCAGACCGGTTGGGATGGCAGAGATAGCCAGAGCTATGCCAGCGATGAAGATCGTATCAAAGGATTGTCCGTTACGCCAGCCCAAGATCAACATGACAATGAAAGCCAGACCTGCTAATGAGGCGATGACCACGGTAAGGCGGTCGAGCTGCTTCTGAAGCGGTGTCTTGTCCGCTTCGGTCTTATTGAGCAGATCAGCGATGTTGCCCATCTCGGTGCCCATACCAGTGGTAGTGACGATCATCTCCGCACGTCCACGGGTGACCGAGGTGTTCATATAAGCCATGCAGTGGCGGTCACCCAGGGGAGCATCAGCTTTAGCGATGGTTTCGGTGTCTTTAGGAGAAGCAACGCTCTCACCGGTCAGGGCAGCTTCCTCGATCTCGAGGGTGGCGGTCACAAACAGGCGACCATCCGCCGGGACGCGATTGCCGGCCTCCATCAGTACGATATCGCCTGGCACCAGCTCCTCGGCATTCACCTCGACAGCCTGGCCATTTCGGCGCACGCGGGCAATGCTCTTCATTGCACTTGCCAGCGCAGCCAGGCTGGCCTCTGCTTTGGCTTCACCCCGCATACCCAAGATGGCGTTGAAGACCGTTAGACCGACCAGCACCAAGGTGGTTCCCCAGGTTCCGGTGAAGATCTGGTTGATGATCGCCGCGCCGAGCAGGACGAATTGCATCAGGTCTTGATACTGTTCCAGGAACGATTGCCAGCCTGATTTTTTCTTCTTCTCTGCCAGGCGATTCGGGCCATATTTCTGCAGACGAGATTTGGCTTCGTCTGAGCTCAAGCCTTTCGCCGGGTCGACCTGAAGTTGTTTACCAACCTCTTCAAGCGACAGGGTGTACCATTTTGGTTGATTATCCGTTGATTCTGCCATTATCTGATACCTCCTTTTTAGTATTTTTCTGGGACATAGTGGTATGGGTAGTCAGGTTCTTTATACTCGCCTTTAGCCTGGCGTTTGGGGAACTTGATCGGTTCGCGTGGCACTTCTTTATATGGGATCAGGCTCAAGAAGTGCGTAATGCAGTTCAGGCGCGCCCGGCGCTGGTCGTTGGAGGGCACTACATACCAGGGACAATCCGGCGTGTCGGTAGCAGCAAACATGGCATCGCGCGCCCGGGAGTAATCGTACCAGCGGGCTTGGGCTTCCACATCCATTGGGCTGAGCTTCCAAATCTTGCGATAATCTACATTGCGCTCACGGAAACGCTTGGCTTGCTCTTCTGCACTTACCTCCAACCAGTACTTGATCAGGATGGTACCGGAACCGATGATGGCTCGCTCAACCAGGGGAGTAAACTTAAGGAAGGTATCCACCTGTTCCTGGGTAGCAAAACCCATCACGCGCTCGACACCTGCCCGGTTGTACCAGCTTCGGTCAAACAGCACCACTTCACCTGCCGCTGGGAGATAGGGCATGTAGCGCTGGAAGTACATCTGCGATTTCTCTCTGTCCGTCGGTGTTCCAAGAGCCACCACGCGGAAGATGCGTGGGCTGACCCGTTCGGTGATGCGTTTGATCACACCCCCCTTACCGGCTGTGTCACGTCCTTCGAACAACACACAGATCTTTGCCCCGCTGACCTTGACCCATTCCTGCAATTTGACCAGTTCGACCTGGAGCTTTTCCATTTCCTTGTCAAACTCTTTGCGGTTCAAAGGTTGCGGGCTTTCAGCGGCTTTCTCTGCACTGGTAGTAGTTTCCACTCCAAGTAGGTGTAGTTCTTTGACTGCTTCTTGTTGCTGTTTAGCTTTATTTTTCTTATCTTCCTTTCTTCTTACCTTTATCCTTTGCCATGTATCTCTCCTTCTTGGGACAGGCCTATTTTATAAACCTGCAATTTATACTTTTTATTTTCGTTTACCAATCTTATTTCCTCCTGATGCAGGTGGAAAAATTACTGTAGGACTGCCAGTGTGGCGGCTACCAGAAAACCCATGACAGTTAAAATACCTACCAATTTGCCGCCGTGCTCAAACGCTTCGGGCATCATTGCATCTGCCAGCATGGTCAGCATGGCGCCAGCAGCAAATGCCTGAGCAAGCCTTCCATCGGCACCGGGTAGCCATTGAATGATCAGGTAGCCTAAACCCGCGCAGAAAGCGGAGATGATTACCAATGAAAACCACATCCAAAAGACTTGCTTTCGTGAACGGCCAGATGCTTCCAAATTAATTGAGCCAGCCACACCCTCGGGCAGGTTTGATAAAAACACTGCCACCAGAAAGGCGATATTAATCGCCCCACCGAGAGCCAGGCTCATCCCAAGGATGATTGACTCGGGCACATTGTCCAACAATGTGCCGATAAAAATCGCCGAGCCTGAGCCGGTTTTTTCACCTGCGATGTCCTTTCGGTCTGACCCTCCCCGGCGATCAATCAACCAATCTGCCCCAAAGAAGGTGATCGCCCCAAGGCAAAAAGCTATGGCCATTCCCATACCACCCAATACCGACTCGGGTACCAACTCATAAGCAATGGCGCTGAGCAGCGCACCAGCGCCAAAGCCCATGATCATGCCAATGGTGCGATTCGTAAGGTTGCGTTCCGCAAGCAAATATCCAAGTAACAGTGAAGTGGCGGCTAATCCACCCCACAAGATGGCTGTCAAAACAGAGTTATTCATCAGGCGAATCTTTCCAAAATTTACAAGCTGAAGAAAATCCGTTGATTACTTCTTCCACACATAAAAACCGCATTCATTAGCAGTCTTTATAGAGCCGGTTCGCATACCACATGGGAAACGAACCAAAGTGAGATCTTCAGCTCGGGTCACCTGTATCGCTCTCGGAATAGTTGCTCTGGCAATCCAATAATCTTGGCGGTCTGAGATACCTGAAAAAAGCATTGCTACGATGAGCAAGCCAACTGCGATACCCACTATCCAAGGCCAATATTTCTTCATAAGCAGGTCCTCCTAAATTCCGTCACGCTGGAACGGGCAGGTCATGCAGTGTCCACCACCACGCCCTTTGCCCAGCTCAAACCCGGCAATGGCAACAACCTCTACTCCAGCTTCCCGCATCTTAGCGATGGTGAAGGTATTACGCTCGTAAGCGACGACCACCCCCGGTTCTAATGCAACCGTATTGTTGGCGTCATCCCATTGCTCGCGCTGTGCCTGGTATTCATCACCACCGGTCTCCACGATGTTGAGCTTTTTAATATGAAGTGCATCAGCCACAGCATCCACGAAGCTTTTCTCCTCGGTGACGTGGAAATCGCCTGGTTTCTTGCCCGGGCGCAAGCTGATGGCGTGGATGTTATTGACCACACTGGGGAAGGCGGTGGCAACGTCGCGGTCTAATAAGGTAAAGACGGTATCCAGGTGCATGTGGGCGCGGTCCTTGGTCATCAACGCTACGAGGACGCGTTCAGCGCCACCATTTTCGAAGAGCGTTTTAGCGACCAGCTCGATCATGCGCGCCTGGGTGCGCTCGCTACAGCCAATTGCTACTGTACCAAAGCCAATTGGCTGGACATCCCCACCTTCCATGGATGCTCGGCCGAAATCCTGGATATTGAATCCCTGATCCTCCGACTGTTGTGGATACCAGAAGTGGAATTTGGCAGCCTGGAACATGGGATGATAGCGGTAGATAGTCAGCATATTGAGCGCTTCGCGCCGCCGAGCCGGCCAGTACATTGGGTTGACCGTCACGCCGTTATAAATCCAGCAGGAGGGATCACGCTGGAAGAGGGAGTTTGGCACTGGAGGGATGACAAAGAAACCCATATCGTCCACCACTGCAGCTGCGCCCAGGGAGATCTGCTTGAACTTCCCCAGGTCGAAGCCACCTATTACCATCTCGCCAATGGTGAGACCACCGACGAGGTGCTTGGCAAGAACATCCGGCTTCATCTTCATCAAGAATTCGCGCACTTCATCCACCAATGACCAACCGACGGTGTACTCGGAGGCGACCATCTCAACAACGTTCCTGCGGGCTTCCTCAGATGCCGCCAGGGCTTCACCAAGCAGAACCACATGATAGTACACATCGATGCCGCGGTCACGCATAGCCTTTACAAATTGATCATGTTCCCATTGAGCGCGTTCAACCCACAAGACATCATCGAAAAGCAGTTCGTCATGGTTGTTAGGGGTCAGGCGCTTTAGGTCGAGATCCGGTCGATGAACGATCACCTTGCGGAGCTTGCCGACTTCTGAATTTACACCAAATTCGTTACTCATATTTTTCTCCTTCTATATTTGATCTAATTGATACGGTTTTTTTTACCCAACATAGTGACTGTGTTTAGCGGTTGGGTGGATATTTTCTAAGGATAGACATTTGTCCCGGCTTCACCGGCCACGATTTTTTCGATATCCTGGAGTGAGCCGATAGCGGCACGCTTGCCGGTTTTTTCAACGAATTGGATGGCAGCATCGACCTTTGGACCCATCGAACCAGCCGGGAATGGGTGCTCCCTAAGTTCTCGAATTGTCACCCGGCCCAACTTACGCTGTTCCGGCTTGCCCCAATCCATATAAACCCCGTCCACATCAGTGGCGATGATGAGCAGGTCGGCTCCCAATTCGCGCGCCAATAGCTCACTGGCCAGGTCTTTGTCGATCACCGCTTCGATGCCTGTCAGCCAGCGCTCCTTCCCAACCTCGTACATGGTGGGGATACCACCACCGCCAGTACAGATTACCAGCGTGCCATGCTCCAGTAGCCATTTTATCGGACGGATCTCAAAAATCCGCTTGGGGAGCGGAGAGGGCACCACACGGCGCCACTTTGCACCATCTTGCTTAAAAACCCAGCCTTTCTCGACTTTTAGCCGGTCAGATTCTTCCTTCTCATATACCGGACCGACAAACTTGGTCGGATTCTGGAAGGCAGGATCGTTCGGATCGACTTCAACCATGGTCAGGATGGTGGCAAAAGGCACCTCGAATGGAAGCAGGTTGCCCAGCTCCTGCTCGATCATATAGCCAATCATCCCCTCGGTTTGTGCCCCCAACACATCCAGAGGATAAGCCTCAACTTCTTTGTAGGCTGAAGCCTGTAGTGCCAGCAAGCCCACCTGCGGTCCATTGCCATGTGCCAGCACCACCTGGTGCTGTTGGGCAACGGGTGCGATCGCCTTCGCAGCGACTCTGATATTAGCGCGCTGGGCATCATGCGTCATCGGCTCACCACGCTTGAGCAGGGCATTACCTCCTAGTGCAACAACGATTCTCATAGTTACTCCTTTCTTATTTATTTAACATATCTTTGGCGCCCCATACCTGCATCAATTGGGCATAAAATTTTACCATTTTGGCCATCCCCGCTACAGGAATGCGCTCATCAATGCCGTGCTCCAGACCCATAAAACTCTCGTCCATCACCAGGGAAGTGAAACGGTAGATGTTATCGCATACCGGTACAAAATGCTGGCAGTCTGTGCCTCCCAGCATTACGAATGGAGCAACAGGCGGGTTGTCAAATATCTGGCTGATCACTTTACTCAGGCTTTTATATTCCGGGCATGCTGTTGAAGAAGTTGGAAGGGCTTCATTAAACTTGCCTTCCACTGGTTTGATCTTCACTCGCTCGTCTTTTATCACTTTCTTAGCATGCCACAATACATCAGCGATGGTATCGCCGGGTAGCAGGCGAAAATTAACGATTGCCTTTGCCTCAGCGGGTATTGTGTTGTCTTCCACACCGCCATTGATGATAGTCAGAGCAGTGGTGGTTCGCATACTGGCGTTCATCTCTGGTTTTGGTACCAACCAGCGCTTCAACAAAGGACCAAACAACCACACATTAGCAAAAGCAACCTGGATATATAGCGGAGCTGCTATTCCAATCCCACCATACATTGGACGCAGCCTGCGCAGGTGGGTGGGCATGGGATGGGATTCCAAACGGTTGAGCGCGCGCGAGAGGATCCCAATTGCAGTCTGGGGAGGTGGGGTGGAGGAATGGCCTGGCTGGCTGTGGACAGTGAACTCCACAGTCAGGTAGCCTTTCTCGCTCACCCCGACAAGAGCTATCGGACCACGCACACCGGCCGCCAGACCCGCCATAATCCCGCCGCCTTCGTCAACGATTCCTGCGAGGTGGACTCCCTTTTCTTTAAGCTTTTGCCCAATCAGCTTGCAGCCATTCACACCACCGGTCTCTTCATCGTGCCCCAAGCCGAATATGATGGTGCGCTCTGGGCGGAAGCCTTGCTTGAGCAGTGCCTCTGCGGATTCCATGATCCCAATCAGCTGGTTTTTGATATCCAGTGTGCCGCGCCCCCAAATAAAACCGTCCACGATCTTTCCCTCAAATGGAGGGTGAGTCCACTCGGTTGGATCAGCCGAGACGACATCCTGGTGGGCCATGAGCATCACCGGATCCAGATCCGAACGGCTGCCCTGCCAGATATACACCAGGCTGTAGCCATTCACCACCTCGCGTCGCAGCTTCTGGTGTACCAAAGGGTAGGTCTCTTCCAGCATTTTATGGAGCTGTTGAAAAGCGCCTGGATCTGGGGTGCCGGTTTCATCGAGAGGCACTGTTTGGCAGCGTATGGAGGCTGCCAGGTGTTCTGCCACTTGCTGTTCATCAACCTGGAGGACTTCGGCTTTTTCTACCGAACCACGTGACCTTTGGAATAGGATGGTACGCACCACGACATAAACCAAGGTGAGGATCAAGATGGCCAGGATGATGTATAAAATATTCGTAAGCATCTATATCTCCTTGTTAATCAGAATGACCATCACTGAGTGCAGCGATCGGGACAAACTTATTCGGTGAGATCACTAAAGTTCCAAACAATACACCCAGCGAGATCGATACAATCAAGACCACCATCTCACCCAGGCCGATCGCCGCACTCTGAAGATCTTCATTCAGAATGTTGGTTACACTCAATAATCCCCTTGCGCCAGGCACTAAGAACCAGAAGGCCAGCATCTGTGAGACCAATGCCGAGGTCCGTCGTGGAGACCGGGCGATGAGTTCTGAGCTAAGAGCCATCAGCATTGCTCCCAAAAAGGCACCAACATAAGAATTTATGTAATACTCGCCGAAGGATTGGCCCAACATGGCAATATACAGGACCAACAGCATCCAAAACAGGTCGCGATTCGCACCCGATAAGCGGATAAATGTGCCAACTCCAAATAACAAGGTGCCCAACAGTGGAGCCCACCAGGGAAAAACGACTGCTTCGTAAGGGTAAACCAGGTGGCTGGATAACCCCGAGAGCTTCAATCCGATTGCAATCCCGATGAACAACAGCAGGAGCACGGCTGCACCATAAATCAACCGGGAAGAACCTGACAGGATATGCATCGAAGCCAGTTCGATCATGCCGGTAGTCAGGAGTGCCCCGGGTAGAAAAGTGATCAAGGGGTGTGATAAGCAGGTTCGCAGGGCCGAAGATGAAACCCATACGAGTTAGGTCAAAGATAAGTGTCGATACCACGATGGCAGCAAAGACCGGGAGAAGCAAGTCGAAACGAGGTCTCCAGCGTGACACCAGCGTGATCAACCCCACCAGGATACCTGCAGCACCCGTAATTAGTAAGGAGCGAAGGTCAGGCCGGAAAAGCATGGTGAGGCCGATACATGACAGAAAATAGCCAAAAATAACTAAGGCTGGACCGAAACGTGGTTTTTTAAGCATGATTTGATCAATCTGGCGGGCAGCCTGTGTCAGGGGGATAGTCTTTTTCCTGACATGGTCAATCAACTCCACAAATTCCGAGACCTTATCCAGCTGTATAGTCGTCAGTCGTTGAACGGCAAAATCCACACGCCCAAGAGATGACTGGCCTAATTTAATCATGATCACATTCGGCAAAGCCATGATCTCACATTTCACCTCATACACCTGCGCAATCTCGGTTAGCGTGTTTTCCACCACGCCAACTGCTGTACCGCAGGCGATCAGACCCTGACCGATTTTCCGCAGGCATTCGAGCAGCTCCGACTCTTCTATCGAAGCATGCTCAGGCATCCCTGGAATTCCTTCAACATTCATCATTTATCCAGCACCACCATGGGAACTTTATCCAGAGGTTGAGAAGGTGTGGATGCATCCGGATCCAAGCGCATGATATTGATACCTGCAAACCCGTAGATCATCCCAAGGAGAAAATTGAGGAAATTAAAAAAGCAGTATGGCAAATATACAAACGTGGAGACACCTAAAGCCGCAGACATGTAAGCCCCGCATGAGTTCCAGGGGATTAATGGGGAGGTTACCGTCCCGGAATTCTCCACTGCAGTAGCCAGGGTTTCCGGATGAATACCGCGCTTGCGGAATTCAACCATGAACATGCGTGCCGGGATCACGATGGCGATATACTGGTCACCAGCAACGATGTTCAACCCTAAGGCAGTGACCATGACCGTTGCAATCGTGCCGCCTACGGACTTGACACGACCAATGATGGGTGTTATCAAACGGGTGTTGAAGCCCCCAAAATCCATCATGGCACCAAAAGACATCGCTCCCAGGATCAGCCAGATGGTGGTCAGCATGCTGTCCATGCCTCCACCCGAGAACAGCGTATCGATCTGCTCAAATCCGCTTGAGGCGGTGAAGCCATTGGCCATCGTCGACCACACGCTTTTCAACGCAGCTAAACCGTAACCCAGGCTGGGATCATTGGCAAAAGCAGTTATTACCTGGGGCTGCATAACTACCGCCACCAGGGCGCCTGCCAGCGTTCCAATCAGGATAGAGAGGAAAGCGGGGTATTTCTTCATACCGAGAAGAAGTAAAACCAGCACTGGCAGCAAGTTAAATCAGGTTAATGTGGTAGTATGACTCCAGAGCCTGTAGAGCTGCTGTTGTATCCACAGGAACCGTACCTATATCAGCATTTCTCCCGATGAAGAAGAATATGACCAGAGAAATAAGATAGGCTGGCACGGTGGCTTTAGCCATGCTGCTGATGTGGGTGTAGACATTGCTGCCTACGATTTGCGGGGTCAGAACGGTCGTCTCCGAAAGGGGGGTCATCTTGTCACCAAAATAAGCCCCCGAGATCACCGCCCCGGCGGTGATGGCGGTAGAAGCACCCAGAGTATTGGCCATGCCGATAAAAGCTACCCCCAGGGTTGCAGCGGTCGTCCAGGAGCTACCGGTGACGATCCCAACGAGCCCACATAGCAATGCCGCGGCCAGGTAAAACCAGGATGGGTCGATGTATTTAACGCCGTAATAAACCATCGTGGCGATTGTGCCTGACATGTTCCAAATCCCGATCAATGCCCCTACCATCAGCAGGATCATAATGGCGCTCATGGCAATCGAGATGCCTTTGACGGTCTCCTCCCCAAGCCTTTGCCAGGAATGACCATTTTTGTGTGCAACCATTGCAGCTACTACTGCACTCATAAATAATGCCACCTGCAATGGACCCGTAGCTGCATCGAGCCCGAACAACACGATCGAGGTGACCAGCAGTGCGATCATGAAAAGCAGGGGGATCAACGCATCCAGCAGGGATGGCTCGCGGATCTCTTTTTCTTTAGCAACCGTTTCCGCACTCATTTTTCACTCCCTTCCAATCATGCTTGATTTCAGGATTGTTCCGCTACCACTTCGCGTTTGCTATAGCGCCTCCATACGGCCTCAACCACCCAGGCAAGGATGATAGTTGCTATCAGGATAATGAATGTCTGAGGGGCAGTTAGCAGAGTATTCCAGCAGAACAGCAGGATGGCGGCAATTGTGGCAATCAAGGCTATTACCAGGACGATTATCGAAGCCCCGGTTTCTTTTGCCAGGCGTAAATGAGCAATGGTGAGAAAAGCGAATATGGTTAGAGAAACCGCACTGCCGATCGAGGCGATCGCAGTCACGTCGAAAAATACTGTCAGGAGGATGATGAGTAAGGAGGAGATCACCAGACCCTGCGTGCCTCCCTCTCGCCGCCGGCGCTTGAGGCTGAAAATTGGAGGGAGCTGTCCATCTTTAGCCATGGAATATGTGGCGCCGATCGAAGCATACAGCTGTGAGTTGATCGCACCGGTGGTAGCAAAAACAGCAGCAAGCGTAATCAGTGTGACGCCCCAATCTCCAAAGATCGGATAGGCAGCCACCGCCAGGGCAGTATCGGCATTATCAATAACTTGCTGAACGGTCAGTGTACCGAAGACACCGATTGACAATGCAATGTACAGTAGCATAGTGAAACCAAGCGAGATATACATTGCCCTGGGCATATTTTTTTTAGGATTTTCGATATCCCCACCAACAAATGAGATCACTCCAAATCCCAGGTAAGCGAAAAAGGTTAGAGCCACACTGGCAAAGATTTTACCCAGCGGTGGATAAGTTGCAGGTGCCAGCATGGAAGGATCTAAATTCACTAACATGGCAATGGCAAAACCGCTCAATACGATGAGCACAATGGTGACAATTATTGTTTGTGCCTTGGTTACTGTTTCTGCGCCAATCGAATTAACAAAAGTCAACAAGCAAACGATGAGAACAGCAAAGATTTTTGTCCATATTTGGGCTGCGCCTTCGCCGAATATCAGACTGGTTAAATAATTACCAAAGGAGACTGCCACCATGGCGGTAACTATGAGCACCGAAAAATATCCCAACACAACCAATCCACCGGTGAATAAACCCTTCCCATAGCCGCGCACAATCCAGGCAATCAACCCACCTGAAGACGGGAAGCGCGCCCCAAGCTTGGCAAAGGAATAACCTTGCAGCAGGGCGATGATACCTGCGATCAGGAATGACACCCATACCGCCGCGCCAGCGATTTTCCCAGCCTCGCCAAACAGGGCAAAGATGCCGGCGCCCACCATCGAGCCAATCCCGATGAAGATTGCCCCCATTAAGGTAATCTTATTCTTACTCGTTCCATTTCCATTAGTTATTTCAGTCTCTGCCATGTGATATTTCTCCTTGCAAGAATATATCTGATTCGTTTTATCCAATCTATTATTTAGGTCAAGATTATCTGGTCAATTGATAAATGGCATGAGCATAAATCTTCATCGCCAGGTACAAGTTTTCCATAATGGCACGCTCATTCGGTTCATGCTCGGTCAGAAGCTCACCGGGGAAGAGCGGTCCAAAGGCGACGCAATTATCGAACGCACGGGCGTAGGTAGCTCCGCCCAAGGCGATGGGTTCGGATACTTCATCGCCAGAATATTGATGATACACTTTCATTAAAGTTTTGATAACCGGGTGATCCTTCGGGAGATAAAGCGGTGCCAGCCAATCAAACTGCTTGTATTCCAGTCCATATGCAGCCACGGCAGCGCTCAGTTTCTTCACAATTTCATCCTTGGAAACGGTGACCGGGATGCGGGTATCGATTGAGATTTGTTCTATCTCTCCCAAATTGATCATGCCAACATTGAATTTTAACTTGCCGGAAGGTGCATCACTGCAGTCTCCGAAAATGCGGGTTGCATATGGATCCTCTCCAAGCTCTTGGGCGATAAAATTGATAGCTTTGGACTCGACACCGATACCGCGTAAGGCGATGCACAGGCGTGCGATGGCATTGATGCCTTCCTCTGTGATCATGGCGTGAGCGGCTTTGCCTTTGATCTCGATCCCATCCTCTTTCCACTCATAAGCGAAGCCCAACTCATCGAGCTTGCTGGCTAGCTCTTCCTGCATCACTCCATCGTAGAACATCATGTCGGGCACGGCATTGAAGGCTGAACCACCCGACAGCCTCAGATCGGTATGGTTTTGACCCTCTAGCTTGAGCTGAAGCAATCCCTTCTCGGCGTAGATCAGGGGGAACCTGGCATCGGGTGAGAAACCCAGCGTGGGTGTCTCTTCTTTTTCCTTGTAGCGATTGATACAACGCCAGAGCGTTTCTTCATCCGTGCCGAAGATAAACCGAACACGCTTTTTAAACTTTACACCAGCATCCAGGAGGGCTTTTACAGCGAATAGAGAGGCTACGATAGGACCTTTATCATCCTGTGTACCACGACCGTACAGCATGCCATCCTTTTCAGTAGGATCGAATGGGTTGCGCTTCCAGTCCGTCAATTTCCCGGCAGGTACGACATCCAGGTGCCCCAGGATACCCAGCATTTCTTTCCCTTCACCGATCTCCGCAATACCATAATACCCACCATCTCCATATTGAGTCCTAAAACCAAGATCGCTGGCGATTTGGAGTGCCTTGCGTAGTGCCTGATCGACCGCCTCGCCAAAAGGATATCCTCCTCCACCTTCATTACACACACTGGGGATGCGCACCAGTTCCACCAAAGCATTCTTTAATGGCACATGCTGGGCTGCAAGCTGGGTATCAAAATTTTCATCCATTGTTTTCCTCCGGATGCACCTGTTTATTCTAGATATTTACGACACGTGTACATTGTGGGTATAACCCACAATGTACACGTAATATAACCTGATGTTCGTACTGTTAGATCTAGTCTCCCAGCGTGGCGACCATGATCGCCTTGATGGTGTGCATGCGATTCTCTGCTTGAGCGAAGACGATCGAAAAATCAGATTCGAACACCTCTTCGGTCACTTCCAGTGCATCCAGGCCGGTCTTTTCGTAAATATCCTCACCCACTTTGGTCTCGCGGTTATGGAAAGCAGGCAAGCAGTGCATGAACTTCACATTGGGATTGCCGGTCTTTTTGACCACCTCCATATTAACCTGGTAAGGCTTGAGCAACTTGATACGCTCATCCCAGACTTCTTTCGCCTCACCCATGGAGACCCACACATCGGTGTAGAGATAATCCACTCCCTTGACACCCTCTTCCACGCTCTCGGTGATGGTCAACCTAGCGCCGGTCTCTTTGGCAATTTTCTTGCAGGTCTTGACCAGGTCAGCTTCAGGCCACAGGGCTTTGGGTGCGCACAGGCGCACATCCATGCCTAGCTTGCAGCCGGTAACCATCAGTGAGTTGCCCATGTTGTTACGCGCATCACCCAGGTAACAATAGGCAATCTCACCGAGGTGCTTGTCGCTGTGCTCCATCATGGTCAGCATGTCGCACAACATCTGGGTGGGATGGAATTGATCAGTCAAGCCATTCCATACCGGCACGCCGGCGTACTTACCGAGGATCTCCACCAGGTCCTGGCCGAAGCCGCGGTATTCGATGCCATCATACATACGCCCCAATACCCGGGCAGTATCTTTCATTGATTCTTTATGTCCGATTTGTGAGCCGGTCGGTCCCAAGTAGGTGACCTGAGCGCCCTGGTCAAAAGCCGCCACTTCAAAGGCACAGCGCGTGCGGGTGGAGGTTTTTTCAAAGATCAAGGCAACATTTTTGCCCTTGAGGGTCTGCTGCTCAAAGCCGCCGTATTTGGCTGCTTTGAGGTCAGCGGACAGCTTGAGCAAGAACTTCAACTCATCCGGAGTAAAGTCAAGCTCTTTAAGAAAGTTGCGGTTGCGTAAATTGAATGCCATATTTAAATCTCCTTTTCAAAGAAAGTGGTTCTTCTAATTTATAAGCAGAACATTTTTGCTAAATACACCACAAGGCAGCATTTCGAGGAAAGCCGAGTAGCTCAATCATGAGAGAAGCACTCCTCCGGCCAACACAATGATGGTGAGCACAAATAACAGGGCAAGCAGGATTGCTACGAATTTCAACCAGACTCCATAGCCTACCCGGGCGATAGCCAGACCACCCATCACTACCGCCGAAGTGGGGGTGATTAAGTTAACCAGACCGCTGGCTGCCTGGTAAGCGGTTACGACCAGTGCGGGAGATACGCCAGCGAAATCAGCCAATGGGGCCATGATTGGCATGGAGACGGTCGCCAGTCCGGAGCTGGAGGGGATCAGGAACGACAGGGGGAGGTACAGCAAGTAGGTAACAACGATGAAGCCCACGCTACTCAGTCCTGCAACAGCCTGTTCCGCCCAATACAGCACCGTGTCGGTAATCAATCCGTTATTCATAATTACCGTGATACCACGCGCCACACCGATGATCAATGCTACCCCCAACATGTCTCGGGCACCATCGACGAATGTGTTCACCAGGTCCTTCTCCGATAGCTTTCCAATGATCCCGATCAGGATGCCGAAAAACAGGAAGCAAGCTGTCATCTCAGGGAACCACCACCACCAGGTAGGAATGGCGAAGCCCAGGTCTTCCCAGGGGATCACCCCGTACACCATGACCACAAAGGCCAGGAAGAAGAAAACCAGGATCACGATGTGCCGGGTGGTAAATTTCCCAAAGTCAGTGCCCTTAGCACTACCCGACATGAACTGCTTCTCGTTTTCGGCTTTCATATCGTAGATCAGCGATTTGGTCGGATCTTTCTTCACCTTCTCAGCGTAGCGCATCACAAAGACAATGCCCATGATTGTACCAACCACCAGGAGCACTATCCGCCCGATCAGCCCATCGCTCAAGGTCGTCCCGGCGAAACCGGAGGCGATGCCGGTGGCAAAGGGGTTGACGGTGGATCCCAGGCATCCAATCCCGGCTCCCAGCATGATCAAGGCTGCGGCGCTGAGAGCATCATAACCGGCGGCTAACATCACCGTGATGATCAAGGCGTAAAAGGCAAGCGTCTCTTCAGCCATGCCGTAGGAGGTGCCGCCAATGGCAAAGATGATCATCAGGATGGGGAACATCCATTTCTCTTTGCCCTTAAGCTTGCTCACTACCCAGGCAATCCCCGCGTTGATCGCTCCAGTCTTCATCGTCACCCCCAGGAAACCACCGATGATGAGCACGAACATGGCGACGTCGATGGCGCCGAACAGCTCGCCATAATTCCATACGTCTACGTTGCCAGTCTCATCCTGGATGCCATACATACCGCTAATTGGTCCCTTAAGGGCACTGGACAACAGCGCCTGCGGGTTGGATTCCACGGTGTGGTAGGTGCCCGGGAGGGGTGCGCCTTCTTCGTCATAGTCGTACGAGCCTGCTGGGACGATCCAGGTGGCGAATGCAATCACAATCAGCAAAAGAAACAAAATTGTGAATGCACTTGGAAAAGAAAACTTCTTTTTGGGTTTTTCTTCAGCCATGTCATTTTTCTCCTCTCGAAATTTGGTATTTATTCATACAATTGGAAGTGTGCTCCCCGCCTATTTTTTTCGACCATCCGATCCAATATTGGGGGTAGTTAATTAATCCATAATTACTCTCAAATAAAAAATATTCTCCATTATTGACCATGGTTTGATCTTCATATTTATACTGGATGTCTAGCAGCCAATCCGGTTGGTCGCTTATACTCACAAAAGCGTCTGCGCCAACCCCAACAGCGTGGGGTTTTTTTCGAACTGACTACATATGACGATACCAAACGGATGAGTTACGATGGTTTGTAACCTGGGGAGGAGATCTTCGATGTACAAGCCAAGGAGGTCACTATCAAGTAGAACAAGGTCTGGGAGGTGTTTTCCAGTTAACCCAAGTAAACTACCTGTATCCCGCGCATCGTCGACAATGTCAAAACCTGGCATATCATCGAGCAATGTCCTAAACGCCCAACAGGATTGTGTAGGATGATCTGCCAGAGGTGTGCGCATATTGGGTGCTCCCAATGATTTCATTTATTTTTCATTTATAAAGGAACAAATAGCAGGTGGATAATGAAGATTAAACCATATATTACCAATATTATCAATGTAGCAAATTCAATTCCCATAAATAACAACATTAAAGGTAGTTTGAAGTCTAATATTTTTAGCCCGAAAGATTAACAAAAGGATAGGTATGGATATATTTTATAAATAATAATAGAGTGTAATAGATTATTCTAATAAAAAAATGGGTGAGCCATTTGGTATCGGCTCACCCGAACAGAATTTTATTTAATTGTGATGATTAACCAGCCAGCAGTTTTTGCTTGGCAGCAGCAAACTCTTCGTCAGTCAACACACCTGTAGCGTGTAGCTGGGCGAGTTGCTGAAGCTTGGCAGTCAAATCATCAGCAGGTGCTGCAGGAGCCGGCTGTGGCGGGGGGGGTGGTACATAAGCCTGCTGTTGTGATTGAGCGTCAGCCGCACCCTGTTGATAAGCCTGGTCATACTGTTGTTGGGCAGCCGCTTCTTGTCCTGCATATTTCTGTTCCTGGTGGTGGTGTACTGCGCCGGCAGTACCAGCAACCACGGCTGTTCCCACAGCGACACGCGCTACACTTCTTCCTACCATCCTTCTTCGCATCATTTTGACCTCCAAAACAACTAAAGATTAAAGCATTTGCCTGGGATTATTCAGCCTTGGCAAATATATCCAATACTTCATTCACGACCTCGAAGGGGATCCGTTGGAACATTACCATCCTTCCATTCGCATTGACCACTGCTTCGCCGAACTTGATCGCCCACAGATTCTCGAAAAGCAGGACAGCAGCGGTTGTATTATTATCCAGCTTCTCTCCGATCATCTCAATGTCTTCCACCTGGATTATGCCAGTGACCTCAACCTTGAGTGGATCGAAGATTGCCAATAAGTGCTGGATCCAGCTCTTGCATTTCCCGTGTGGCGACCTTGCCGTTGGCATCCTTCAGGACGATAACCAGGTCGATCACCCGGACGATCTCTTTACTCACCAATTCCATCAATGCAGGTATGATCTCGCCCTTAAATTGGTTGCCTTTGAATTCCAATGCAAGAAAGTCAATTGGACCGTAAGTCATGTTGTTTCTCCTTTCGTCAGTATTATTTAGTATATTGGATTTCGAGGAGATTGGGTTATGCGGTCAGGTGAAATCTACCCACACAACCCGATCTCACAAATAAACGAGTACCAATAACTAACTAGTTTTATATTATAACCGACAGAGTTCAAGTTATCGGTCTGGTATTGACCTCACCGGAATTACATAGGCTGGGTGGGAGCAGGGGTATAACCCGGGATAGCATTGCGGTTGTTGTAAGCGGTATGGCCATAATGACCGAGGTCAAGGACCACATGCCAGGACCAGCCAGAACCAATCCCAGCCATAAAGCCCTCCCGCACCCCAGGTCAGGATCACAAACATCAATGTGGTGAAGGGCAGGAAGATGATCCCCAGGATCGCCCACCACCATTTATCGTTGAATGAATTCATGAACTGGGTTGGGCGAGCGATCCAGATAAAGATATCGGCCAAACGTGGGAACATTCCAGCAAACAGTGCAAATAGACAGGGCATTTTATTTTTCTCCTCGATTTAGAATTAGATTTGGATAACTTCTGTGGATGCGCGCTGGCATCCCGGAAATTATTGACATGATAGCCTAGCGACCTCCATGAGCCATTTCGTCAATACATACTGCTACCGCCAGGATGAGCACCTCACCGGATTGGTGGTGATGGTAGACTGGTATTTTTAACCGATCTCAAAATCTACGGTTCATACGGACGGGTTCTTATCTTCCTCCGCCTCGAGCGCAGCAATTTCCTGGTCTGTTGGCTCTTGACCTTCGATGCCGAGATCATTCATGGCGGCATCCAGTTGTTCTTCAGAAAGGTCTTCGGCCTTCTGTCCAGTGTGTTGTTCGACCTGCTGCACTTCACTTTGACTCATTTTGACAGCACTTGTACCAGCGGCAACTAACACTGCACCACCGATGATCATTCTTCTTCGCATTCGCCGGCGCATCCGGCGATGCCTACGCATAACCATCCTTCTTCCTGGACCTCTTCCTGGACCAATTCCTCCACGTCTTCGCATGAAGTATCTCCTTTCTTGTTAGGTTAGTTGAATATAAATTTACATCAAAATCTTTTTTATCTCAGGGTGTTGATAAAAATCAGGATAATGGGGTTAAGAATAATTTGTATTTAACTAATCTATCTTCGGCGTATCTCTGATATTACGCTGCGGGTTGGGTGGGAGCAGGGGTATAACCCGGGATAGCATTGCGGTTGTTGTAAGCGGTATGGCCATAATGACCGAGGTCAAGGACCACAGCCAGGACCAGCCAGAACCAATCCCAGCCATAAAGCCCTCCCGCACCCCAGGTCAGGATCACAAACATCAATGTGGTGAAGGGCAGGAAGATGATCCCCAGGATCGCCCACCACCATTTATCGTTGAATGAATTCATGAACTGGGTTGGGCGAGCGATCCAGATAAAGATATCGGCCAAACGTGGGAACATTCC
Organism: uncultured Chloroflexia bacterium; assembly: GCA_963777935.1. Classification (GTDB taxonomy): domain Bacteria; phylum Chloroflexota; class Anaerolineae; order Anaerolineales; family UBA4823; genus FEB-25. The sequence continues at coordinate 375,397 of CAVZSL010000006.1, read as the reverse complement.
AGCAAACAGTGCAAATAGACAGGGCATTTTATTTTTCTCCTCGATTTAGAATTAGATTTTTACAACTTTTGTGGATGCGCGCTCGGCATCCCGGAAATTATTGTCATGGTAGCCTAACGGCCTCCGTGAGCCATCTCGTCGATACATACAGCTACCGCCAGGATGAGCACATCATCCTGACCAGGATCAATGGCAACGCCGTAACTATCGCGCAAGCGGAACCACTTCTTGGAGACTTCCGCCACCTTATCGCGTCCCTCACCAATGGTGTACTCGTGATCCAGTATGTTGCCCTTCACCTCCAGATCTGGTCCGCCTTTGATCTTGACCACCCAGCGCTCTCGGATGGGGGTGATCAGGGCTTTTTTGACCATGGCGAGCTGCTCACCACGCGGTCCTTCGATCTCCATGCTGTCCTTGATCCGCAGCATTTTCTCCTGGATCTTTGCAAGCTCTTTGCCGTGCGCATCCTCAAAGATCAGGGTCTGGCGCACGCGAAGCGCCTTACCGTCAACCTTGAATACTTTCTGACCCTGGTTGTTCTCGATCCAGAAATCATCACCAATCGCCACCATCTTCTGGCGCATCTGGTATTGGTTGCCTCCGCCGCCTGGTCGCCCAAGCTGGCGATCATCCTGCCGTTCTTCTCGTCTTCCTCGCATTATGTTTTCTCCTAAAAAGATTTGGCGAGCTGAACGAAATTAAAATGATCAGCTCTAAAGAATAGTTACTCCATGTTAATTTTGAGCCTGCCCATCTTACTTGCTACGAAGTCGTAAACCACGACTGCGACTGCCTGGTTAACCCACTATCGAGCAATACGCGAAGGGCAGATAAAAGGACCAGGCAAAAAGCGTACAACAAATAAATGGTCAGGTTATCCAGGTTCATTTCAATGAACCTGGATAAAGTACCGAAGACCCACCCCAGGAACCAATCGTAAAGGCCAAAAATTAATTGTCCAAAAAGCTACCAGGATGGCATCCTATAAAGCGTATGAACCAACATTGATAGTTTGGTTGTCATTCTGGATCAGTCTTGTCCTTTTCGTACAAGTGGATTTAGATGTATATTATAACGCTCTCCTCAGGAAAAATGGTTTATTGGAAACCATTCCGCAGTCTGTATACGAGGTTATCTGTGATCCAAGATTTTCAGTTTTGATTCCCTTCCTCCTACGTTTCATGAGTTGTCCGGTGTACTTATACATAGTTTCGCCAAGCCAATCTGGCGGTGTCGACTTACTCAGGAGTGCCTTAGCTATATTGCGGAACAATCCGATATTGCAGATTCGCCTACCATATACAACTTCATTAGGGGGAATTTGGGGTCCATTTTCTTGGTCCGAAAGATTAGCCTTTCAGCTAGGCATGGATTTATTGATCAAGAAATCACTCACTGCTCTGATGCTCAGCCTTCGACTGGTTGTAATTGATAGCCGTCAGATAGCCACTGAGATATAGCTTTCTTTTTATAGAATACATAGGTTTGATTAAATCAGAAATACGAATAGTCCTGACAATTGTATGTGTCATATTTCTTGGTAGATAGTAGTTATTATTAACATCAATGAGAATGAATGCTAATACAGCTTCAAGATTTAGCTTTTTCGTTTTTTTACCAGGGCTAATTATTTTTCTGGCACCAACTTTGTTTCTATTACCAGGAGGGGTACTATTCGCACTGATTGCTATTTCTGATCCGACAGTTCCTCTTTACAGTGCATTTTCGTATAACCTGTGGATCATTGCACCGGTTATTCTTTCCATCACCTTATTTTTAGCTGGTAGGGGATTATATTTCCTCTTTCTGCATGGGTCCTCACCTCGACTTGTCTGGCTCATCACCTGGATTATTCTCTCGTTTATGCTTTTCCTGGCCTTATGGTTTGATATGATCATTTTGACCAGCTTGGGAGCATCGGAAACACCTAAGCACATCTTTTTGGGCATGACAGCCTTCTTGGCGGCTGGGCTGACTATGCTATCACAGGTGTTCCTGATACCCGTGGATGGTGATTATTAATCGCTCCGTAATCGCGGGATTGCCTCATTGACGATTTGCTCAAACATGGGCATCAACATAGCTGCGAATGGGTAGAAAAAAACAATCTCTGTGATACCGATTTCCTGATAGCGTTTAACAATCTCTGTAAACGACCCGGGAACGGAATAAATTTTCTGATATTCCTCATTCGTATAGATGAGAACCGAACGACGCAGAGTGGTTGGGTCCCGTCCAAGCTCAACACAATACTCGTCCAACTTTGTGTTACGCTCATGTGTGAGCGTTAGCATCTCTTCGAAGGATTTAATATCAATCCCACCAAATGTGTTCCATGTATCCGCGTATTGTGCGGTAATCTTGAGCATTCGTGGTCCATTTGCACCGATCATCAACGGTGGGCGCGGTTTCTGCATAGGTAATGGATTCATGATTGTTCCATTGATTTGGTAATATTTGCCCGTGTAAGTGGTTTCCGGATTCCGCAGGAGTTGGTCTACGATTTCAACAACTTCGCGGAAGCGATCCACACGTTCCCTGGGAGGCCAATCCGGTGTGCCTGTCATGGCATATGAAATATCGACACTTCCCGGTGCGCCAGCTCCCAGGCCGAGGTCAAGGCGGCCATTGGAGATATGATCCACCGTCATTGCCTGGCGCGCCAGGAAAGCTGGATTGCGCCATGGGATTGCCGAGAGGAGAATTATGCGTATAGTCTTCGTTTGTGTAGCCAGTGCAGCCAACATCGTCCAGCTCTCATACCAGGGTGCTTTTGGATTGGCAAAATTGACGAAATGATCCGCCAGCATGATGCCATCCAACCCGGCGGTTTCCAGATATTGCCAGCGCTTAATCATTTCTGGCCACGATACCTCTTGCATGGCGGCTACAATGAAACGCAGTTTCTGATCCATAAAATATTTCTCCTAGTGAGCAAGTTGTAATTTCCTTTTGTGCGAGGTGATGTTGAGGAACGTGCTGATGGTAAACAGGATGGCATACACATACCACAACGGTTTATAAATGAGGGCGAGAGGCCACCAGAAAAACATTATGGTGGAAAGAAATAAAAAAACGTATGGACAAAAGACTGTCCAGCGGATGGGATCCCTCCACTCAATTTTTTTCACATATTCAATCCAATAGCCGTAGATTCCCCAGGTAAGATAGATAAATCCAGCCAGCCAAAGGGACCAGGTGTTACCATTTAAAAGTAAAAATATGCTCAAGATTGCAAGCGGAATGCTCAAGGCATATACAAGCCACCCATAGTGCATTGCCAGTTCAAAATGCCATTTTCGAAGAGTGAAGTGGACAATCAGGCTCACTTGAAAGAGAAATGCACTAGCCACAAACAGGGATTCGAGGGCATCTGGATAATTCATCATTTCTCCTCTAATTCGTCAATCAATCGTCCATAGATTTTGTTATGGCACGCTTAGTGAAGCGATAATAGTCTCTCCCTCCAACTGGGCTTCTCCGCCCAGACTATATCCCGGCTCGCAATGTCCAAGGGTGTTGAAGATAATTCCGAATTCCATGTAACCACGCCTAACAGCAGGACGGTCAACCCCGTCTTGGTACCAAATTTCAGTGATTTCCCCTTCGGGACAGACTAACAATATCCGCTGAGCAGGTTGACCGGCAATATCCAACGCCCCCAGAGGAATAAATTCACCTTGACCCACACCTGTTGGCCAGAGCGGTATGTTTTCTCCCACCTGTCTGAAGGTCAGACGGATGAGCTCTTTTTGAGTTTCATCAATTGGGTGTAGATTTAAGGCATGACCAATCAATAATGGATCGCCTGTGGCAACCTCTTCAACGATCCAAACATCTGGCAACCTGATGGAGAAGTCATAAACTGGGTGGGTGTAAGTCATCCAATCCGCATATGTTGCTGGGTCAACAGATAGGGCGGTAGGGATTGGTGTTGGGGTAGAAGAAATCGATACGGATTCAATAAACTGGATACTCTGCAGGAAGCGATTATTCAATTCCCAATCTTCAACCTCGCTGGTATGCCCGATGGTTACCAGATACAACTGCCCATCCCTGGCAAAGAAGTACTTATCATCTGCAGGAGATTGTGGGCTGCGCTCATGGCGGAAGTGGATCGCGGTAGATCCCCCTATTTGCTCGTCTGGCAATCGCACTTCACCCAGCAGGTAGTGATCGGTCAGCCATTGCATTAAATTCACATTTTCTGGAGGGCGGAACTCATCACGGTCACCAGGATGAGCAATACTCCAGCTTTCGTCCCCCATAACAGGTCCGGAGATGTTCAAGCTTTTTAATGGTTCATCGTTAATACCCACCTGTGCTTCAGCGGGATAGTGAAAGCTATACCCGAGAGTGTCGTTGGAGTAGATTTTCCATCCCTGAGGATCAAATTCTGAGGTTCCAGTGGGCTTGCATTCGCCACGGTAATATGCCCACTCATCACATTCGCTGCCATCAGGGAAGATGCAAACGCCATTTTGGCTGCCATCTGAGGCTGTACGAATTTCTAGCCGGTATCCTTGACTTTCGCAGAAAGCAGAGGCAGGATTAGGCATTGAGCCGCTTTCGACTGGAAGTGCATTCACCACGGAAATATGCCCACTCATCACATTCAGTGCCATCAGGGAAGATGCAAATACCCGTCTGGCTACCATCGTCAGCGGTGCGGAGTTCAAGCTTGTAACCTCGCTGCTCACAATAGGCAGATGCAGGGTTGGGTAATGTTTCCAAGGTGGTTTGGGTGATGGGTGGTTCTGGTGTTACTGCTTCACTTGATTGTGTGGCAATTTGTATGCAACCTGTAAGAAGAAGTGAGAAAAGAATCAGCAATGTCTTAGCTCTCATTTTCAATCCTTTCAACGGTGATGACGGTGATATTGAGGTTCCATAGTTGGTCCAGGAAACCTCGTAATGCAGGTTGGTCAGTAAAGGAGCCGATGAGAAGGGTTTCGCCATTCTGTTGAGGGATGAGGGTGAGGTTATCCAGCCAATCGGAAAAGCGACGATCTATTGTTTCTTTAACCCTGATGCGGTATTTGTTTGACTGTCCTGATCCATTTTGATCCATCATTCCTCCTTGTAAAATTATCTTAAATAAATTTTGTCTCATTACGATAATATATGAACTTCGCATAAAAAATCAGTCCCTATCTGGGGTATTGTTGGGGTATTTTTTTTGTGGGAAATGAGTACATTTCAGAAAACCTATTTCATGGGGTATTAGGAGACTTGATATAAGCTGTGAACCAGTCCCTGGTTCACCCGTAAATTTGAATTCCATTTGATGCCCTGATTATGCAGGCGACCACCTCTGACATTACAGGAGGTGGTCGTCTGTTCAAAATATACTACCTCGTGAGAATTCTAATCTCACACTCCTTGGAGGAGAGGACGAATATTTATCCGATTCAAGCTTTGATTTGCGGTGCGCCCTGGCCAGCCATAGGTAACTTTTTGTTTACGATTGCAAAAAAGAACATACCTCCAATTACAAGCATGATACTTGCCAGCCAATATTCCTGGAATCGCTCTCCAAGAACGAATGAGATAATGGCGATTGCCAGGAATCCCAACGCGGGGTATTTAGTCCAGCCGGTCGCCTCGGTTTTACGGCGTAACCATGGAACTCCAAATGTGATGGCAAAGCCCAGGAACAACACCCAGTTGTACACACCCCATTCCATAGTAAATGGCGGAGCGATATAGTCTGCGTGCGGAACCACGATTTCAAGTAATGAGACCACACCGATGCTGGCAAAGATACCCGCTGGGATGAATGCCCACCAATTCTTCTTCGACCAGAAGTAGGCAGCAAAGAAAGGCAACGAGAAGGTGAACATAACCACGACGCCTTCATAGTCAGAATCACTGGTCAGCGAGAGGATCATTACCACGGTCAGGATGAATGCCGGGATCAGCAACCATTTGTGCTTTGGTTCTAAGGCAAAGCCGACGTAAAGGGGCACGGTGAAGCTGGCTAGGATAGGTAAGCCTATCCAGGGAGTTTCATCTAAATTATTAGTGATCATCCACGAGGTAAGAGCCATGGCTGCACAGACCAGCGCAGGGAAGAGCCAGCCCCATTTCCTGAGGCCGTTCACCAGGTAGCAAACGAAGAAGACAGCACTGGCAACTGCGAAAGCGATGGATTTGGTCTGATCGGAAAGTGTATTCCATGCATCACCCAGTATGAAGGCCAGGATGGATAGAACAAACAGGCCTGCTGCTGGATATTTTGCCCAATCTGTGGGTTCGGTCTTTCGGCGCAGCCACAGAATACCAAAGGTTGCAGCCAGCCCTAAACATAACACACCACTGTACAGGCCGAATTGTGTATTATGTTCATCCGAAACCAGCAACAGTAGCATGATAATCACCGCAATGCTGGTGAAAGCCCCGGCCGGGATGAGTGCCCACCAACTTTTCTTCGAGACAACATAAACCACGAAGAACGGAAGCGCCAACATTATCATCATACCTGCACCCGAGGAAAATGCTAGCAAGAAAGGTACACTCTGACCGCGCAGGATATTGGGTAAAAGAATCGTGTTGATTTCAGTCTGAACTGCAGCAATGACCAAGATATAAGCCGGGATCAGCAATCCCCAGCGCTTACGATCGATCAAAAAGCCGGTAAGAAACCAGAGAGCAATACCGATCATAATCGGCACACCGTTGATCTGAGACAGGAAGGTGTGATAGAGCTCGGTACTGAGATCTACTGCCATACCAGCCAAGACAAAGGCTGGCAGGAGCCAACCCCATTTTTTCGTTCCAGCCAGGAAATAAGTGGCAACGAAAGCCGCAATCGCAACGAGTTCTATAAAGAAAATGGTCCGATCCGGGAGTTTATCAAAATCGATGTAGCCTGTCAGCACGCCCAGACCGGCTAGCAGAAACACGGCCCCCCAAAAAATATAAATGATTTTCTCTTTCATTTTTTCCTCCAAAACATGAGACACTTTTTATTTTCACTCTCGAAATGGGTATTTATCTGCCCTTCGAAAGATTGCTTGTACTGATTATTATTTTTGTCTTTTCGGTTCGAGAATTCCTTCATACTATATCCTCCTCTCTTTATCATCAACCGTGGGTGAATACGAGTGATAGCCCATTCCTGAAGAAGTACATCTATGATAAACATTCGTGTGATTAAAATCAGGCCCTATATGGGGTATTGATGGGGTATTTTTTAAAGAATTGTGAGGTAGACCATTTGTGTAAAAGATGTAATGAATTATGCATGGCTTTCACCCATCCCATTGATGTGTTCATAGGATGACCATAAAACCCAGGACCAAACTGATGGCGAACAGTAAACCAGGGTACCAAAAATCACTCCATTGGAGGCTGGTTAGCTCCGTTCGTAGGCTCACAGGAATTCTCCGGTAAAGGCTGCGATAGAGGGTGGTGTAAATCAGGGCCAGGAGAATCCCGATCGCCCCCATAAAGAGAGGCCGGTAGTATGCCGACAGGATGATTTCATGTGCCACGTGATACTGAACATCAATGGGCGAACCTGGCACGAGATAATATGCAACGGGTATTCCAAGAACCGTGAATAACAGCATACCTATTGGAAGGACGAAGAAAGATTTTCGGTTCTCCGGTGCCAGTCCCAGCAGGGGGAAAAGCGAAACAAGGAAGAAAATCCCACCGATGATGTAGATCAGGCTGAGTAGATAAAAACCTGCCGGTGACCATCCAGTGATCGTTAAAATATTATGGTAATCTCCAGTGTGACCTAAAGTATCAAAAATACCCCCCATCCCATTATAAAGTGCACTCCAAGGGAAGACCAACAGGAAAGGTAGTGTATAAAAAGTGCGACGCTTCCACAATAGTATAAAAATCACTGCTGAAACCAGCAGCTCAAAAATCTCTCCCGAGGCATGCACCCAGACATTGTAGTAATCGGCCCCCGGTCTGACAAAACCCACAAATGAGAAGGGGTGTGCATATAAAAAGTGGACAGGAACTCCTTCGATCAGGTTGACCAACGCATGGCCCGCTTCATGAAGAAACATATGTATGAAAGTGACTGGGAAAAAAAGGAGGAACACCAGCAGAGTGGATTGAAGTGTGGTCACGAGTGTGGGAGACGTTCTTTCTTTAACATCAATCATTGCGTTGGTTATGGATACGGATTTCATTATGGCATCTCCTTCAACCACTGCTCCAGTGTATCCAGGAACTCCGGCGCGATGGCGTAACCATCGCTTGCTGCGGCTTGCATCTGTTGGTTGTAACAATCGGTTTCCGCCAGGGTCATCCCGTGATTGGCACCTGCCACCAGGACTACTTTTGAGTACGGGTTGCCAGCTTTTTCCAATGCCTGCATATAAGCGAGTTCCCCCTGGATGGGGTCGATCTGCGGGTCCATGTCACCGAAAAAAGCCAGGATCGGAATGGTGGTTTGCTGGACTTCTGCTACGGGATTCCACCAGTGCTCGAACCTGGGATCGTTCGCCAGCCATGCTTCCTCTGGTATCACTTCAAAACCATAACTTTGGGGTGTATGATAGGCAATATCAAACATTTTCCTGATGACCTCCCGATAATGCACGTACTCAGCATAAGTCTGGTAGGAACGGGCTTGATCCAACTCGGCAAGCAAAGTCTGCAGCTCGTTATTTTTTTCGCCAGGTACGCCCTCACAGATGGCAGATTTCATGATCTGGTAGGTGGTTTGGTCCACTCCGGGATTGCCTGGGCAGGAGACACACACCATGAAAGCGATGTCGTCACTGAGGGAGATGGCACGCGGCATCACGTAGCCCGCCTGGCTGATGCCTGCCAGCCCGATGCGCTTAGCGTCGATTTCGGTGCGCTTCTTCAATCACCTCGACTCGCATCCAAGACCATCTGGGCACGCTGCTGGATGACCGAGCTTTCAGGGATGGTACCGGTCGATTTTCCTGCACCCGGCCCATCGCAGGCAAAGACGGCATAACCTGCATTCAGAATACGCTCGAAAACTGGCAGGTAATTGCCTCCTTCGGTGCGATCCGTTGGCAAGCTGCCTTGCACGATTATTATGACCGGATAGGGCGGAGTGCCTCCCGGCAGGCGGAGGTCACAGGCTAGACCAAACTCTCCGGATTGGTAGGTGATCTCCTCGATACTAGGCTCCTGTGGTTGAGGTTTACAGGAGGCGAGTAGCAGCAGGGTTCCCAACAAAATAGCCGTCAACCGTATGATGGAGCCCTGAATATTCATATTAGAAGATGATCTAAGGGTCATTATTTTCTCCTATATTCAGACCTGTTAGGTCTCAAAGACCTAACAGGTCTGAACTTGTTAAAACTCTTCCCGGCCGATACGCCAGATGGCAACACCAACGAAGACCACACACCACAACAGCGTAGCAATAATTGGCACCAGCGTGGGTAGTGGTGCACCTAATACCAGGTATCCGGCCAAAGGTGCTTCACCAAAACCCGATATCAACTTCCAGGGGAGAATATCCTCCAGCCAGGGTACGTATTTCTCCATCGGACGGGAAAGGATCTGCAGCGGGCCTAACCAGGCGATCAAAAGAGAGATGCCCAGTCCAGGTGCCCGGCTATTGAACAGGGTAGCCAGCATCAATGCCAGTGTCATGTAGAAGAGCAGGTTGAGGAAACTCAAGCCGATCAACCCAATAAACCCGGGTATTGACAAGCCTGCCCTGCCGGCAGCGACAAGTTGGAAATAAAAGATGACGTTTGGGATCAGCACCCAGGTCACGAGAAAGCCCAGCCCATAGGCGATCAGTTTAGAGAGGATGAAAGCTGGCCGTTTAAGAGGTTTCGAGAATACCCAGGCGGTTGTCCCAGAATGCCGTTCGCCGAGGATCGCATCCTGTGCCAGAATAACCACGATGATCGGAACAAAGAGAGCGCTTGTATTCAGGAAGTTTATCGCCTGAAGGTCAACATTTGTACGCTGAGGATCTCTTAGATTCAAAGCCAGCGAGCCGTTCAAAAGCAACACTGCAACAAGGATCTGGATCCACCAGCGGCGCGTACGCCACCAGGCAAAATTTTCCTTTGCCAGCATATTCACCAGCCCCATACGCCAGCCGTATACGTGGTGAGGGATGAGCGCAGAAATATTAGTGTCCATGGTTATCCTCCTCTACAATGTTCATAAAGACTTGCTCCAGGTTTTGAGCTTTGCGCCTAAACTCACACACCGTAACACCCCCACCCGCCAGCGCCAGGGGCACCAATTGGTCTTCGGCAATCTCCGGGTTGCTTACGTGGATCAGCCAGTTGACCCTTCCATTTTTTGAGATTGTATCGATGCCAGTCACCCAAGGTTGGCTATTCAGGCGGGTTTCCACTCCTACGCTGTCGCCTTTTATGGTCAGGGTGAAAGTGGTTCCTTGTCCACCGGCAAGCAGCTCTTCGATCGGACCCTGGGCAACCAGGGTGCCCTTGTTCAGGATGACGACCGTGTCGCTGACGCGCTGGACATCGTCCAGGATATGGGTCGAGTAGAAAATCGTGCTGTGCTTACGCAGCCTTTGCATCACTTCAAGCACATCGCGCCGACCGATCGGGTCGAGCGAAGCAGCAGGCTCATCCAGGATGAGCAGGTCAGGGTAGTTGACCTGGGCCTGAGCGATGCCCAGGCGTTGGCGTTCGCCTCCCGAAAAGCCTTTAATCGGGGCGGTCCGCTTTGTCGGTCAAACCAACCAGCTCCAGCATCTCTGCCACCCGGCTTTCGATCTCAGCCTTGGGTCCTTCATAGAAGAAGCCGGCAGTGAAGCGCAGGGTTTGGCGGGCGGTCATATAATCGTAGTAGCGTGGGTCCTGAGAGAGGTACCCGACTTTGCGGCGGATTTGATCGTTTTCCTGCTTAATATCTTTACCAAAAACAAGCGCACTGCCTCCGGTTGGCCGTGCCAGCCCCAGAAGTAACTTGATGGTGGTGGTTTTCCCGGCGCCGTTGGGTCCCAGGAATCCACAGATGGTGTTCTGTTGAACCTGCAAATCCAGCGGTTTGAGCGCCTGGACGCCTTTATAGGTCTTGGATAATCCGTGTGTCTCGATAACGGGTGGAGTGGATTCATTCACCATCAGGCAATTCAATAATCGAGGTTTATAAGTAGTTTTCATCGCATTTCTCCTAGAGATCTTCTTTACCAAGCCATACTGTGATATAGCGGATTTTTGTTTGTTTTATTAGGATTTGGCATATATTCTTATTGGTTGTTGTTGAATTCATCATTCCACCTCATCGAATTCTTATTAGATATGATTATTTGTTACATTTTGATAATAAATCCAGAGGCGATAAGCGTCATGCCCTTAATAGGGCAATGATGGGGGATATGAGCGGGGTATTTTTCATGGTCAAGAACAGCCTGCTCGATTTAGCTTAGCTCCACACTTTCCCATAACCTGCGGACTCTAAGCTCATAGGAACACTCTTCCTTGAAACATCATCAGCTGGTCTGAACGGCCAGGAGCATGATAGAGACGATCGCTGTAAGAGCTAGAAACAGGACTGCAACTTGCTGGATCCATGGGATACCCTTGAAAGTTTCGTCATCCTTCTGGTTGTTCCACCCCAGCGGATCACGCCACCTCGGATCATCCACAGGTGGAATGGATAGGTTACCAAAGTACCCACAATAGCAGCCAGGCAGATTGCAGCCCCCAGGACAGGAAAGATCAGCTCGGGAGAAATCGGACCCAACCAGGAGAGGATGATCTTATTGATGAGATAAAAAATGGTTGGGAAAGCTCCCAGAATTACCAGACAGGCGGAGGTCATTTCTGCTAGACAGGGACGGCGGTAGTCAGCCTGGAAATGGGCATCGGAACGGGAGATTAATCTCGCCAGGGTGAAAATTAACCAGCCCATGCAGAATGGAAAGACAATGATCAAAGCAACCGTCAGGTAGGGGCTTAAATTAGAATTCACAAGGAAAGCCAGCACAATGAACATGCCCAGGATATTCCCGCTTGCCGCCCAGGCTGCTGAAGCTAAGAGCCCTGCGGCTTGGAGTGGTTGGTGCGTTCATTGAATATCCATCATGAGACCGATGGTTTGAGACCCAGTAGATAACCAACCCCACAGGTCCGAGGACCAGGACTGTTGGCAACCAAAGGAGGCGTGCACCTAGAGGCAGCTCATTCTTACGCCAAATGACATAAGCAATCACCGCCAGGCTGATGACTGTCAATACCAACCAGGCGCTCAAGGCAACTTCAGCGCCAAATAGTAGGTGATGATAGCTATTTATGCCAATCTTATCCCTGAGCCACTCGGCCCGATCCTTAAGCGCATCAATACCAAGATTGTCGTGGCTTGAGGCGTACCATAAGACCGTCTTAGGCTCGCTTCCGGCGCGCTGGTAACGCAGGGCGTCTGCAGGAGGCACGGACACATCCTGTGTTCCATTCTGAAACAAGAGGGCAGCAGGGGCAGCGCAGCCCACGTAATGGATTGGCTCGATCGGCCACATCCAGGCGATCACCTTTTCTCGCAGATCCTTAGGTTTGTAATCCCACCAACCAAAATCCTCAGGACCAGTTATATGTGTCACTATACCACCGTCGCCAACCACGAGCACATAGCCTTGTAAGCGATGCTCTACACCCGCAAGCAAACCGCCCATGGCTCCTCCACCGCTGAAGCCCACATATGCTAGCCTTTGCGGGTCCACCTCGGGCAAGGATAACAAGAGATCCACACCCCGGCGTAGGTCGACAATGTATTGGATCTGTTCGCGGCGGTCCTGCTCAGTAAACGACATGGAAGCGACGATGCCATGTTCCGGGCGATTGTAAGGGGGCATCGATCAAGAGCACCACTGCTCCCAGTCTGGCATAAATTTCCGCTTCAGGAAGATTATTTTTACGGGCGCCTGGGTGTGAGCCAGATCCCATACCGTGCTGTATTAGCAAACCAGCGAATGGTCCATCCCCATTAGGGATGACAAGCGTAGCAGGAACGCGCCCGCCCATCGGGCTGGCATAGGTTAGATCGGTCACAGTCAAACCCAACGAATGGTGACTGTCATCCTCCTGGATATCCAGAGGCATGTTCGTATCGTAGGCAAATAGATCGTCGTTTTGCCCGCAGGAGATGGAAAAACTCGTATCGAGGCCTCGATAAGGCCAGTAGATATCGTCGATGTCAGGAGCGGATGTGCGAGTTGATGACGAACACGCGGTCATCATAAAGGCCAGGATAATTGTGCAAATCAGTTGTTTATGGTTAAGCTGTTTCATCGTAATCCTCCAAAATGTTGATATTAAGGCTCATCAACCTGATCTTTTTCGGCATCGACCTTTTCCACGGATAGCACTGTAAAATTAAAATTCCACAGCTGGTCCAGAAACCCACGCAGGGCAGGTTGGTCGGGAAACTCGCCGACCAGCAAAGTCTCGCCATTCTCCTGAGGGATGATGATGATATCTCCCAACCAGTCAGTATTGGCAGGATTCAAGGTTCCATTGAGCCGGATTCGATAGGTATCTATCTGTTGGTCGCGTTTTCGATGCATACGCTCTTTTCTTTCTATATGGATTAAAATGAACTTTCCTGCCATTGATAGCTAGCTACATAATATAAAAAAAGGGATTGATTGCTCAATCCCTTAATAGGGTATCGATAGGGTATTAAATGGGGGAATGGAAACTTGGAAAAGCTTACAGCAGACCTAGTTGGCGAGCCCGTAGAATGGCTTCTGTACGCCGGTGCACGTCAAGCTTGCTATATATGTTCTTGAGATGTTGGTGGACAGTCTGTTTTGTGATGAGTAAAGTTGTGGCAATCTTATTATCTGTGTAACCCTGTGCCAGGAGCTGCAAAACCTGCAGCTCACGCTGTGAAAGTGGCTCGACCAATACCTCAGTGGTAAACGCCGGCTCTTGTTTATTCTTGCGGCGGGATTCGAAGGCAGACAGTAAACGCTCCACGTATTGATGGCTCATTCCTTTTGCATAAGCCAACCGCAGCAGCCTTTCCATTGCCTCGCCCTCACGCGTGAAGGTCGCCACTCGGTTTTCGGGTTCACCCAAATCCATTGCTTGTTGCAGGCAGGTTTGGGCTTGCTTTTCATCCCGCTTTGACTGGTTAGCCAGGGCGCTTATTGCATAAATGCGGACGGTATCATAAGATGGCTGCCCCTTTAAATCCGCTAGAGCCTGTTCCAGTGCCACTAAAGCCTGGTCTGGTTGGTTGTTTCGCAATAATAGCCTGGCTGTTAGCAGTGAGGAAATACGCGCGCCACTTTCCTGGAGGCTGTCTATCTGGTTAGTAATTTCGTTGTTATCTGGGGATTCGCTGTCCAGTAACGAATCGAGGGCATAGATTTTGATGGCGTGCCAGAACCAGGGTGAAATTTTCTGTGCGATAGAGTCGGCGCGATGGAACAGTTGGCATGCTTGCTCCCAATCATTCCTGAACACCAGGATGCGTCCAAGATAACACAGACATAAAGATTCAGTGACCACCTCACCCCAGCGTTCGCTAAGCATCAGCCCTTTGCGGGCAAATAGAATGGCTTTTTCATTCTCGCCCCATTCCGCAAGGACGCGTGCTAGCAATGAATAAATTTCTGCGGTTGCGGATAACGTGCGGAGATAGCGCCTTTGATAATCTTCTTCAATTGCCAAGGCATCCAGGCAGATACGATAAAGCTCGTGTAGCCTTCCCGCATGGTGGTTTGCTGACGCCAAAGCAGCAGAGGCGATCATCGCCACGTGCGGCTTCTTAGCCTGGCGTGCCAGAGCCAGGGCATGTTCCAGTATCGGAATAGCGCCTAGATCATTTTGTTTATCGATCAGGATATCCCCCCACCTTGTCAGATTCATGGCACGAGCCGCAGTTTCATCCGCTGGCAGAAGCTCATTTGCTAGCCTGGCATGAGCAATGGTATTGGTCGTGTCTCCCAGGGCACAAAACACAAAAGCACGCGCCGCGGCGATATGACCCTTCAACCGCTGGCGTTCTTCGCTATCAGGCGAATTTTCCACACTCTTTTCTACATCATCCAAGATCTGAAGGGACTTTTGTACATCCTCGACCCCCAGAACCCAGGCACGGGCAATCCTCAGCCACGGAAGAGCTGTAATTTCATCCGGCGGGAGTGAGCTGATTTTTTGCAATGTGGGCATCACTTCATCATTCTCCACCAAAACCAATACATTGGCAGAAACAATCTGTGCCACTAGCTGCATATCACCAGAAGAGATGGCGTGTTGCAGTGCATCGGGGATCATTCCCTGGGACTCATACCAGCGACAAGCCCGGCGGTGGAGCTGTGCCGAAACCCCTGCATTGGTCTGCTCCAGCATCAATCTAAGCAAATCGGAAAATAGGTGATGATAACGAAACCAGTGATGCGATGGGTCCAGGGGGAGTAGGAAAAGATTGGCATGCTCAAGCTCTTTGAGAATATCCGCCGAGGAACGAGTGGGAGTGGATTCCACATTTACCGAGAGCATGGCATCACATAATGGAGCAGTGAACTGGTCGAGGATGGATGTGTACAGCAAAAATTGGCGAATTTCGGGTGATTGGTGGGTAAGGATCTCCTTCATCAGGTAATCGAAGATGTAGTAATCAGCACCGGTCAGGGAGGCAATAAAACCGGAAACGTCATCCATATTCTGCATGGAGAGGGCTGCGATCTGCAAGCCAGCAATCCAACCCTCCGTGCGGGACGTGATGGAAGCAACGTCTGTAGGTGAGACTTGCAGCTCCATGGTGTGGGTTAAAAAATCCCCGGTTTCCTTGGTCGTAAATCGCAAGTCAGCCAGGCGTAACTCAAGCATCTCAAACCGAGCCCGCAATCCAGCCAACGGTAGCGGCGGGTCGGCGCGGGTGGCTATCACCAGGTGCATGGGTGCTGGCCGATTGGCTACAAGGTAATTTACCACCTGGTGAACGGTCGGGTCGTGCATCAGGTGATAGTCATCCAGGATCAGGTAGAAGGGGTGCTTGAGATGGGAAACTTGGTTGATCAGTGGAATTAGCTGAAGCTCAAAATCTGGTTGAATACGAAAATTTTGTGTGCTATCGAAATAATCTCCAATTGAAGGATCGACCACAGCGAGAGCAGCTGCCAGGTAAGCCAGGAAGCGAGGAGGATCATTATCATTGATATCAAGGGTGAGCCAGGTAGTGGCGATCTCCACCTGACTCAGCCAGGCGCTCAGTAAGGTTGATTTGCCATATCCAGCAGGTGCTGAAACAAGCACCAGTCCATATTCCAATCCCTGGTTGAGTTTTTGGATCAACCGATTTCGCCTTACCAGCCTGGAACGTAAGGGTGGAATTGTTAGCTTGGTGGATAAAATTTGCACAGGCATAGGATCTCTGGGTGGTCACTATGAGTATATATATATTTTGCGCTCAATACAACCGGAATGGATTGTGTTTTTCCCCTGAGTATTTTCGAAAATGGTTGTTTTATCTAGATAGGGTAATTTAACTTCGCAATATCTACACAGATGAATATGACTTCATTATTTACCTGATAAGATATTTCTTCATGGGCTGATATTTCAATCCTTCACCATCAAAACTCCAGCCATTACGGATACCGGTCGATTTTTTGTATCCAACCGCTTCATAGAACGGGATAGCATAAAGAGTCGCAGCAAGACGGATAACCCTGGAGCCACGATCGATACACCATTGCTCGCAGTTTTCGACCAGCCTTCGTCCAATTCCCTGGTGATGGTGATCCTGGCGAACAAAAAGGCTCTGCAGCCGACCAGGCTTGCATCTAAGCACACCGACTATTTGGCTACCAGCCTCAGCAACGAAGATCATTTCAGTCTTGAGCACTCGGGTAATTGCTTCTTGCAGCACAGGATCTGATGAACCAGCATAACGAAATGGACCCAGGAGTTTCTCCTGTTCTTCAGGCGAAGCGAAACCAAGGTTGAACTTACGGTAAGTTTCAGCAATAACCACGCCTGCTGCTTGTGCATCGGTTTTTTCGTCATAACTGCGAATGATGATCATAAAGAAACATCCATCGTGAGGCTTAGATTATAGCTTGCTGTTCGATACAATATAGACCTGTTAGGAATGCAAGGAATAGCACAACACGTCGGATTGGTCTGAAATGCGGAGAAAGCTGCTGGTTCTCATGACAGAATGAGCCATCAAAGAAATTACCAGTATTGTGGTCAATATCGTTCTCCAGGGATATTTTAGTATTGATCCTGGATATTCAATGAATTATCCAGGATCCTTCGTCTGGTGGAGTAGCTTGGTGGGGGAGCGTTTAACCCAATCTATCATCTTTTCCGCCAGCTACCTTCCCCACTCAAGCGGATATCCCGATGGCTGAAATCGCAACCAGGCGATCACTACCATGATCAGACAGCTCCCCAGCAGGGCGAACTGCCAGGTCAGGTTAAGCTCGTTGAAAGATAGGACTGATTGAAAATAGCGGTACGGCAGCACCCTGGATATCATGTCTAACCGTTGATCTAAAAAGGACAACGACGGAATGATATAACTGATCACCAGGAAAGCACCTGAGACCATGGCTGACAGGTTGCGTGAAGGCAGCAGCATGCTCAAGACCAGCGCAAGAGTGGCGAATACCAGGGTCTGAACTAGCAGGGTAATGAATGGGATTGCCATCTGACCCCAATTGAAACCTATACTGGACCGCCCCAATAAAATGCTGAATCCTAACCAACCTAAAATCATAATCGACACCGTGGCACCCAGTAAACCTAAGGTTCTTCCCCAAAAGAAGGGATGGCGACCAACGGGATGCGCAATGATTAAATCCAGGCGCCCACGTTCTTCATCACTGACAATCAAACCACTGCCGGCTATCACTGCAAAAATACCGACTATGACCGGTAGCATCGAGAAAGCGTACATTTTTAGGAAGCCTGCTGGTGTGATCGGGCTGTTGACATCAGCACCGAAGAAAGCCAGGAATTCAGGTGGGTATGAGGCGATCATTTGCTGGAATCGCTCCGGTTGTGCCCCTAAGGATTCATACATTGGTATGATCATCAATCCATACAACGCCAACCCAAGTCCCCAACCAATAATCTGCCAGCGCAGGTTAGAAAAAGTGTAGCGGAAAGTTGTCCATAAGCGTTTCATGGTTTTATCCTTTTTGGTGTTTACTTATTTTTTATAGTAGGTCAGGAAGACTTCTTCCAGGCTCGGGCGGTCTGTTTCAAGGTCTAGGACGGGAAGAGCACACATTGAGTGAATCAGCATCTCCATATCGCCAGTCACAAGCAAAGTCAGACTGGTCTGATCCACCTGAGAGAGCACTTCCACACCGGGTATCGTGGCCAGAGAGCTTATATCTGTTGGTCTCTTGAATCGAATTGTGATGCGATTGACTGTGTTATGAGTCAGGCTGAGGGTATCTGTGATTTCCACGATCTCACCAGAGCGGATGATCGCTACCCGTTCAGCCAGGCGTTCAACTTCGCTCATGATGTGCGAGCTAAAAAAGATAGTCGTGCCTGTGCTGTTTGCTTCGCGCAATAGTCCGAGCACCTCTTGCTGCATTAATGGATCCAATCCGCTGGTTGGCTCATCAAGCAATAGTAACTCAGGACGGTGCATCAATGCCTGAATGACCCCGACCTTTTGCTTATTACCCTTGGATAGATTCTTGATCGGCTGTTTCAGGTCGAGAGCTAAACGGTCAGCCAGGTGGTGGACGTAATCCCACTCGGCGCGACCACCACGCATATCGTTAAAGAAGTGCAACTGACGCTCAGAAGTCAGGTTGTCATAGTACTGCATCTCACCCGGCAGGTAGCCAGTATGAGCCTGGACAGCCACAGGTTCAACCTGAGGATCCATTCCAAGCAGAAGAGCCTTGCCCCCATCAGGTCGGATCATATCCAGCATACAGCGGATGGTAGTGGTCTTGCCTGCTCCGTTTGGACCAAGAAATCCGAAGATCTCGCCGCGCTGAACTTGCAGGTTAATCCCGCGCAGGGCACGTACTTTACCGTAAGATTTCGTCAAATCTTGTAGCTGGATAGCTAGATCGTCAGTGTGGATTTTGGAATTATTTATATTCATGTAACTATCTCCTTGTGATCAACGAAAGCAAATTTCAGGATTGAGGTGTGGTTTTATAATCGATGTGTAATTCTTTATGTTTATAAGTCTTCAACATTAAGACCTTAATTTCCTACATATTCGACGGAAAAGACAACGAGATTGGGATCCAAGGATCACTCTCTGATTTCAAGTGATTTTGGAAGGTCGATGAATGCGATATCCAAGAAGACATCTCCATTCTCCAGGGGAACAAAGGTGAAGACACCAATCACCCAATGACATGTTCGTCGAATGTTTTTTGACCCGCATGTGAAAATTATTTTTTGATTGGATTCTTTGGGTTCCATCAATACGCCTTTGCCGTTTATGTTAATAGCTAGTTTTAAACCTTACTACATAATCATAGGATATAAGGCATGAAGAATCAGGCCCTATTAAGGGTATTGATAGGGTATTTATAAAGGTTATGGGCTAAACAAAGCTGATAAGATGATTTTCTGGCAATTAACTTTCGCCTGCAATTAGGAAAGCAGTTAGCCTCCACTTCGCTTTCACGCTGTATTGAACCAGTTATATCTGCTTTATAACACCAGCAATTAAACTCTTATACCAGATGGTTTGATGATCGGGCTGATGCTAAAATCTAAACCAAGCGAAGGTTGGCTGGGCAACTCCCCGATTCCCGCTACCAATTGATCATACTGATTAATAAGTATCTCTAATTGGGTGCGGTTTGGGATCTGCGAAACGCCAAAGCCGGTCACACAGGCACCACCCATTAGATTGGCATATTTCAAGCAGGTTTCAATCGGTGCGCTTTGCAGGAAGCCGTATAAAAAGCCGGCATTAAAGCTATCGCCTGCTCCAGTGGTGTCCATTACCTTTGGCACATGGATCGCCGGCATTCTGGTCACTTTATCATGCGAATAGGCAACCGATCCTTCTCGACCGATCTTTATAACCACCTGGGGAGTGAATTGGGCTAAAATGCGTGCTGATTTGGCAGTGTCATGAACACCTGTCAGGCGAAATGCCTCACAGCAATTTGGCATGAATAAGTCTACACTGCTCAAAGCCTCAGCCACACCCGGCGTCTTTAGCGTAACATCTCGGTATTGACAATCCATTACCAGGGTTATACCGAGCTGACGGGCTGCGGCAGCGAATTCAAGGAAGGCAGGGCCGTATTCTAACCCACCCAGCAGGAAGATGCGTGGACGGTATGTCTCCAGAACCTCGAGCAGGTTCCAGGGTTCGCAAGGATCCATATAACTGATAAAACCTCGATCATACTGGAATGAAAATGCCACCGAAAGGGCGCAGAGATGATGATCGTGGATTTTGATAAAAGTAGTATCTATGCCCAATTCCTTGATTTTTTCAAGCACAAACTGGCTGAAGTGATCAGAACCAAAATCGGAAACCCACCCTGTTTTCAATTCTAATCGTTGCAGTGCGTAAGTGGTATTGAAAGCTCCACCGGGCAACATGTGTAATTCGGTACCATATGTTTCGCAACCTAACTGAGGTAAATCTGCCAGGCCAGCAATAATCAGATCACAGAAATATGGGCCGAGATTGATTACATCGTATTGAGGGACAGGATTTGTTGTGGCCATACCACTTCCATTCTCCACCAAATGCAGCGTGTGCTTTGAGATATTCATCGATCAGTTTGGTGGCTCGAGAAAAGGAAAGCACAAGCGGATGAGACTTAGGCTGCTCTGGCTAATCTACAAAGCGGTCAAGGGCGTTGCTTAGATCTTTGAAAGCCAGCTCCCATTCTCCCTTTTGCAGTGCCCCTACCATACAGCCGCGCATATGGTCATCCAAAATAACCCTTCCAACACCATTGAGCGCAGATCGAATTGCTGCAATCTGAACCAATACATCAGGGCAGGATTTATCCTGCTCCACCATGCGTTTAACAGCACGCACATGCCCTTCGATGCGTGCAAGCCGGGCTAATACTTTTTGGCGATGAATATGTTCGTGAGTATCCTGCAATTGTGAATCATGATCATGGGATTTTATATCCGTCTCGTTCATATTTGATTCCTTTCTCAAAATGCCTGTTTACGAAACAATTTCCTGAATTAACTGGAATTGCCATGTTCCTTCAGCCAAATGTAATTTACCAACTTGATGCCCATTTGTTCAATCTCAGTTTTCAAGCGCGGATCAGTTAAGATTTTTAGTTCATATTCTCGTTCTTGGTTATATGAATTGAAAAAGCCATTTGGAGTGAAATAACCCGGATGGCATAATACTTCCAGCACTCCCTCCCAAGGTTCTTGCAACAAGTTTGTAAATGTTTCGATGCTGCCATTTTTCACACCACGGAATCGATCACATAAACGGGCAGGTGCCAAGACTATCGGATTTCTACCGGCATATTGCACACCCCATCTCACGGGTAGCTGATATTGGTTGGAAACCATGAGATAAATAAACATTACATCTGGCAGGAAATGCAGTCCAAAGTGATAGTCAAGGTGAGATGGGACCTGCCCGGAAAGAGCCTTAAATTCCTCAATCTGGTCACGTATTTCATCCTGTAATATCAGCAACTCCTCGGTTGAAAACAGGCTGGTGATCTGGTCATTACGTTCCCTATTGAAAAGTTCTTGGGTTAGATGTCCATTCGGTCCCAGTTCTTGTCTGGCGGAATTAGAATAGGGGGTGACAAAATCGATGTGCAGTCCTAAAGGCAGATTGATACGGGTGGCCATTGAAATTGCCTGCGAAGCAAATGGGCTTCGAACCAGCAACGATGCATCCGTCACAATCCCATTTAAATGTGCTTCACACACTCCGTCGTTAATTTCTGGAGAAAAACCAAAATCATCCGCATTGACGATTAATCCCTGCATGCCATCCTCTAAAATTGAATCAAATACCTATGCCCTTCAAATCCATAATTCCGTTCGATCGACTTTATAAAAAGCTTCAGCAAAGGTAACCCCGCATTCTTTTCCCGCATCTTCCGCCTTCTCTTTGATCTCACGTATAAAAGACCGCCGGTCATCTTCACAGGTAATGAAATCGTTTTGACTGCGGTGTGCTAATCTGCTTTTTACCTTCAACTCGATCGTTGAACTTATGTCTACCCAATGGTTGGGTTCCTGGGCTGAAAATAAATACAGCTCTGGCACATGCCATGGTACCAAGCCTTCGAGAGTAAACTCCGGACATATCCACGGTAAGTCAGCCAGCATGCGCGCCTCTCCAGTCACAAAACCTACAGCCCGGTGATCTGGATGGAATTCATAATGTTTCCAAGGATCAAAGGTAATGATGATTGTCGGTTGCTGTTGCCTGATAACACGGATAATCCGCTCGCGCAAATCGCTCATCAAGGCTAGCTCACCATCCCGGTATCCCAACCAGATCACATCCTTGATGCCGAGGATTTTTCGAGCCCGGTCTTGTTCAAGCTGCCGTAAATGGACCAGGTCACTTGGCCGAACCTGTCGATCATGACTTCCACGGTCTCCATTCGTGCAAATCACTACTGTAACGTGGTTGCCGCGCTGTACAATTTTTGCGATCGTACCACCACAAAAGGATTCGGCATCATCAGGATGCGCCACAACCACCAGGACGTTTTTATTGCATACTAACGGAGTATCGCTCATAGGCTCTTGGAGGGTTGATAACATTACGGCTACCCTTTGATACCGGTAAAGGTGATGCCTTGGATGAAGTATCGCTGCGCGATGAAGAAGATGACAACCATGGGTAGTAAAGCAACAATTGAGGCTGCCATCAAATAACCCCAATGCACGGTATATGTGCTCCGGAAGAAATTTAATCCCAATGCTATGGTGTAGTTGGTTTGCTTATGTAAGAACACCAACGGATACAAGAAATCATTCCATACCCCTTGAAAGTTGAAAATAGCGATCGCAGCCAGTGCCGGTTTGGAGAGTGGCAGAACCACCTTCCAGAGAATTTGTAATCGATTTGCTCCATCGATCAACGCTGCCTCTTCTAATTCGAGGGGGATATTCATAAAAAACTGTCTCAATAAAAAGATATAAAATGGACTGCCAAAAAAGGCTGGTACGATTAGTGGCAGGTAAGAGTCAATCCATCCAAGCTTGTTGAATTCAATATAGAGAGGAATGATCCGTACCGGTTCAACCAGCATCATGGTTGATAACATGAGGATGAAGAAGAAATTTTTGCCTGGTGCACGCAGGCGCGCAAATCCATAAGCGATTATGGTACAGGATAAAATGTTCCCACATATGGCAAACCCGGCGATAAACAGGGTGTTTAGGGCAAAGCGTCCAAATGGCACATAGGTCAGCGCTTCCGGATAATTTTGCCAACGCAGCGGGCTGGGGATCCATTGGGGAGGATATTGCATAACCTGGTAATCGGATTTGAAAGAGGACGATAAAGCCCAAAATAGTGGCAGGATAAACATCAATGAGCCCACGATCAGCATCAAATAAATGATCACGTTCCAGATATTCCTGCGCCAATGATTGGGCTGTAAATAATCGCTCTCCTTAAACTCAGTTCTAGAAGCCATTCATCATTCTCCGATACTGCGGTAAAACACCCATTTACCCGAAGTCAGGAAGATCACCAATGTACAGACCAGAACAATCAGGAAGAGTACCCAGGCCATAGCTGATGCATACCCCATCTGCAGGTGTTCAAAAGCTTTGCGATACAGATAGAGTACATAAAATAGTGTTGAATCCAACGGTCCACCGTTCGTAGCCACAAAGGCATTGGTAAAGGTTTGAAAAGTCAGGATAATACCAAAAATCAAGTTGAATAGAAGAGACGGTGTCAGAAGCGGTAAAGTTACTTTCCAAAACTTTTTCCAACGGCTCGCACCATCGATCTCTGCAGCTTCATACAATACAATGGGAATATCTTGTAATCCGGCAAGAAAGATAATCATACTCCGCCCAACACCCCATAATGACATCATGATGAGGGCACTTAATGCCCACTTTGGGTCCAGCAACCAGCGAGGTCCTTGGATGCCAACGTAAGCGAGAAGTGTGTTGATCAAGCCATGTTGGGGGTTGAACATCCACATCCACATCACTACGTAGGCGACTCCGCTCAGCACGGATGGCAAATAGTAAACTGTCCTGAATACACCGATCCCACGTAGTTTTTGATTTAGCAACAGCGCTAACGACAAGCCAAAAATCAAATCTAGCGGTACATACACCAAGGTGTACACCAGGGTAACCTTAAAAGATTTCAACGCCAGTGCATCCCGGGTGAACAGGCGCACGTAATTATCCAAACCTATAAACTGGGGGGAGGTCAGCAGATCCCACTCGGTAAGACTGTAATAAAAGGAGGCAAGGATGGGACCTAGATAAAACAAGATGAAGCCAATCAGCCAGGGAGAAATGCAAATATAGAATAAAACAGCCTCGCGTTGGCGCAAATTTAGCCTGGGGATCCGCAGGCTTGTTTTGATTGAGGCCGAGTTCATGGGAGGAAGTTGACCGGGTATTCCTTAAGTAGGAGGGTGTGCCCACGTGAGCGTGGGCACACCCAGATTTGAAAAGGCTATTTCAATTTCTCGTCCAATGCCGCTTGAGCCTCCTGGGCGGCTGTTTGCATTACTGTTGCAACATCCGCGTTTGGATCGATGAGTACTGTCTCAAGAGCTTTGCGCAGCGCAGGGTCACCTGTTTCTCCCCAGTAATCTGTGGAAACATAGGCGCGATCTGCCAGGTAATTAAGGCCACGAATCCAGGCACCCTCAATTGGATCTGTGGTCATCCCAGCTTCTTCAGCCACGGAAGCGACCGGTGGAATGGCGTGCATTTTCCAGACCTCTGAACCTTCAGTGCCGGTATAGTATTTGAGGAAACGCCAGGCTGCTTCAGGATTCTTTGTACCGCTGAAGATGCCAAAGCCTCCCCAGAAGAGCACGTCGGCTTTCTGGTCACCGGCTGGCACTTCCACTGTACCCAGGTCCACATTTGGATTGCTGAGCAAGCCAGTTTGAGGCCAACGACCGAACAGGCGCATGGCAGCTGTCCCAGATTCGAATTCGGGGTTACCGCCTCCCCACAGGTTGAAGTCAGCAGGTGGTGGAGCAACTTTATATTTATTATATAAGTCGGCATAGAACTGGACCGCCTTGATCGTCTCTGGCGAATCCATGTAGCCTACATAGCTTTTGCCATCTTCGCTGATCAGCCTTCCACCTGCAGCTGCTACCCAATATTCAAAACCACTGGTCCAATTGGCAGGAAGTTGAACGCCCCAGACGTCGGTCTGACCATCGCCATCGACATCCTTGGTCAGCGCTTGTGCTGTCGTCAGGAACTCATCCCAGGTCCAATCATCTGTGGGATAAGGCACGTTATATTCATCAAATACCTTCTTGTTGTAATATACAGCCAGTGGCGAGAAGTCTTTTGGCAGGAAATACTGGCTGCCCTGATATTGGCCAGGACTTAACATGCCAGGCAGATAGATGCTGGTATCCAAAGGATAATTGCCGGTAATGAAATCATCCAGAGGCAGAAACCCTCCTTTGGAAACGAACATAGGTACGGCATCATCGCCAATTTGGATGATGTCTGGTGCATCGCCTGCCGCGATTTGGGTCAGCAGACGGGTGTAATAATCATTCCCCGAGACGGCTTCAAGCTGCACCAGGATATCTGGATTTTCTTTCTCGAAATTGGCAATGATCTCCTGATGTGGATTCAGTCCTTCACCGCTGTCACCGGTGCCCACTCTTAAAATGATTTTGCTTCCTTCGGCGGGAGGTACAGTGGTGGGAGTGACGACGACCTCTTTGATAACTTCCACCGTCTGTACGACAGTTTTTTCCACCGGGACTTCCACCGTTTTTTCTACCGTGATAACTTCTGGCGTCGGTGTCGTTGTTTGAGCGCAGCCCGCAACCAGGGAGGCGATCATTATGGCCACGACTAGAAAATTTGTAAAACGTAGGTACTTTTTCACAGCTTTATTCTCCTATGATGAACTGTCTATGAATTGTTATGGTGAAATCGTTGAAATTGCTTTCATCTAGTATGTTTCTTCTGTAACCACCTCCTTTGATAGACAAACAAAGAAGCTTCAATAAAGTTTGGATCACTGATACGATTAATAAATATTATAGTTCTCTTGTTCTATGTATCAGTCTTCTTTCGGAATTTGATAGCTAATCATACGGGATGAGTTGGCTAGCACTGGTAAGGCCGATAACTCATGCATCACAGCCCCAATCACCGGGCCAATGATCCCAAATCCGCCAAGGATGACAGCTATTACGTTCATCCCCATTGAGAAAATCACATTTTGACGAATAACACTTAATGTTTTACGTGAAAGTGCGATGATTTGTGGCAGTCTTTCAATTTCATCCGCCATCAAACCAATATCGGCCGTCTCTAATGCCAGATCTGTCCCAGCTAATCCCATGGCTACTCCGATATCAGCAGCAGCCAGGGCAGGGGCATCATTGACTCCGTCACCAGAAAATAGAACCTTGCGACCTTGGGCTTGTAGATCGCGGATGATCTTCAGCTTATCCTGTGGTAGAACTTCTGCATAAAAACGATCAATCCCTAACTCACGCGTGATTCTCTCCGCAGTCCTGGGATTATCCCCTGTAATCATAATTATTTCCTGGATGCCTAACTTTTTTAATTCGGCAATCGCTTGCTTGGCTTCCATCCGTGGGATGTCAACCAGGCTGATCAAGCCAGCCACCTGGTCATCCAAGGCAACTGGTATGACGGTGCTTCCCTGTAATTCCAGAGCACTTGCCTGGCTTTCCAGCTTCGCGCTCCAAGGAATACCCCTTTCTGTCAAAAGTGTGCGGTTACCAACCGTCACTCTATAACCATCAACCTTGGCAGATATCCCAAAACCTGGCAACACGTTGAAATCTGTGGGTTCGCCGAATTTCATTGAATGATTATCTCCGGCTGCCACCAAGGCCCGGCCAATGGGGTGCTCGCTAAATTTTTCTGCGGTCGCTGCATAGGCTAAAATTTGATCCGCACTCACCGAATTAACCGCAATTACCTCGCTGACAACTGGCTTGCCAAGCGTGAGGGTACCGGTTTTATCAAAAGCCACCACATCTATCTTGCCAACCTGTTCGACAATTTCTCCGGATTTAATCAGAATACCTCGCTTGGCTGCATTGCCGATTGCAGCTACCACCGCTGTAGGGGTTGCCAATACTAAAGCACACGGGCATACCACCACCAAAACTGTAATCGACCGCATTATATCGCCAGTCAAGAAATAAACCAGGATAGCGATTGAAAATGTAATCGGCACAAGGATTTTAGCATATTTGTCAGCCACGCGCTGCACCGGTGCCTTAGAAGCCTGGGCGTCTTGCACTAATTTAACAATATGCCCCAGTGTGGTATCCTGCCCTATCCGTGTAACAGTGAATTCCAGAGTTCCCAGCTCATTCAATGTGCCCGCAAAGAGTTTGTCTCCAATGCCTTTATCTACAGGCATCGCCTCACCGGTGATCGCTGCCTGGTTCACAGAGCCATGCCCATCGGCAACTTCACCATCAAGGCCGATTCGTTCACCGGTTCGAATCCTTACACGCTCACCCACCGCAACTTGCTCTATAGATACGAGCTGTTCTTGTCCATTTCGGATTACAGTTACCTCGGGTGGGATTAACTTTGCCAAATCACGTAAGGCGTTATCCGCTTTAGCGATGGTGAAATTCTCCAGCCATTCACCTACGGACATCATAAAGACCACGATGGCAGCCGCGCTGTATTCGCCTACAATAATCGCCGCAATCATAGCCACCGATGCCATAACCCCTGCGGTGATATCCCGGTTAATTATTAATCCTTTCGCTGCAAAAATGAATAACGGTGTGCCTCCAACCAGTGCTGACAGCAGGAAAGCCGCACGGCTAAGCTGGTATTGGCCAGCCAGTAGCAGGAAAAAACCAACCACTAACAATAGCGCATTCAAAAAGGTCAAGATCGAGTCGCGCGAGAGAAGAAAATCGCGATACCGAACAAAGAAATTAGGGTTTGGAGGTGGGCAGGATTTGCAATCTCGCACGCTGGCTTCGTTACTGATCATAAAATGATGCCTCTTTCTAAAACAGGTGTTGTGGGGAGGATAACTCAATATCTCCATCCCCCCCATGGGGATATGATAATTCTATACCTGTTTCTAGGCCGTGTCAAGAAAACCTTATATGCGAGTTAGCTGTTATCGATGAAGAAATTTTCAAAGAAAAAATCACAATAGCTTCAGCTCACGGGCGCGGACGATGGCTTCAGTGCGGCTATGGACATCCAGCTTGCCATAAATGTTCTTAAGATGTTTATGGACTGTCTCGCGGGCAATCACCAGGTTCTCGGCTATTTTCTTATCCGTGTAACCTTGTGCTAATAGTTTTAATACATCCATCTCTCGATCCGAGAGGGGCTCAACCAAGCCAGACGTAGCAACCAACTCGGTGGGTTGATTTTTTACTCCCTGCTCGGTTGCAGCCAATAACATATCGATATAAGTTGGCATGATCCTGGCTAAGCGTGCCTGGCGGAGTAAACTGATCAATTCGGGATGAGGCTTGATGAACGAGCGAATAAAGCCTTCAGGTACTGCCAATGATAGGGCGCGCTTCAAAGATTCCAGCGCCTGCGCATCTTGTTTCAGTCCGTGATAAGCCAGAGCTTGCCATGTTAGCACACGGATGAGATAGTAACCAATCTTTCTGGTAACCAACTCGTCAATAAAAAGCTGAGAAATGCCTAAAGCTTTAGAATATTGTTTTTGGGCGAGTAAGATCTGTATGAAGGTCAATGGCAACATCTGGCTTTTATAGGTGCTGAAGGATATTTTTGATGCCTCATCCATTTGCACATGAGCCATGCGTAAACTTGCTAATGCGGATTCCAGATTATCTTGTGCGAGGTCCCATTCAACTTCTTGGGAGATTGTAATCTCCTCAAACCAGCGAGAAGTTCTAAGGGCAACCTGCCACGCCTGGTTGTGGATATTTAAAGCCCCTTCGATATCACCAGCTGCAAACATGGCGTTTCCAAGATTATCAAGTGCGAAGTGTAATGCATCCGCCTGCTCCCATTGACGCGCCAGGTTAACCGCCTCGTTGGAGTAATACAACGCGCCCTCCAGGTCATTCCACTCGCATAACACAAAACTCAATGTGGAAAAAACATGGCTGAGGGTTGGCAATGGTTGGTGTGAACTGCCAGATTGAGACCATTGGATCGCTTCATGACAGGCAGCGTTTGCTTCACGCAGCCTGCCCTGCATGGCAAGCATCCACGCCCAGCAACCATGGGCAAAGACGGTTACGTGAGATACGCCACATGCCCTGGCATCTACAAGGGCTTGCCTCAGGGCTTCTTCCCGCGCATCAAAATCATGTAAAGTCAATCCCAACAGGGTGGATGCCTGGCAACGGATCAAATGCTCGCTTTCAGGGAGCCATTCAAGGGCGGCTCGTGCTGCGCTTACAGCAATATCCCGATTGTCTCCAATCCAATTCGTATAAGCTCGGATGGCGGCAATATGCCCTCCGAGTGTTTGCAGCTCCAATTCGCTATTCAAACCACTAATCTCAGATTCTGCCAGCTTCAGAAAAGGTTCTACAGAACGTAATTGCCCTGTATATGCCGCCAGCCAGGCGCGTCCAATTAACAACCAAGGACGGGCACTACTCTTTACGCTCGTCAGATTATCGAGTTGCCTTGCCACACTGTTCAGCTCGTTTTGCTCCAGCAGGGAGAATATATTAGTGCTTACCAACCTGACCACACCCTCCCAATCATTGGCTGCAAATAAGTGCCGGATAGCATCAGCGTATAATCCCTGGCTTTCAAACCAGGCACTGGCTCGACAATGTAAGGTTGGTATTTGATTGGCTTCATTTTGCTGAAGATAACCCCGTAATAGCTCGGCAAATAATGGATGGTAGCGATACCAGCGCTGTTCATGATCCAGGGGAATGATAAACAGGTTGGCATGCTCAAGTTCTTCTAGAATGACAGACGAAGAACGATTGGATGCGGGCTCCTTGTCGAACTCCAGCATATAATCGCATAATGGAGCAATTAATTGCTCAAGGATGGATGTATATAGCAAAAAGGTGTGAATCTCAGGGGTTTGCTGCTTTAGGATTTCCTCGATCAAATAATCGAAAATGTAATGATGAGTACCGGTGAGATTGGTGATGAAACTGGAGAGATCATCGGTGTTCTGCATCGATAAGGCTGCCATTTGTAAACCAGCGATCCATCCTTCAGTACGCTTGGTTATACGAGAAACATCTTCCGATGTAATTTTTAACCCCATGGTGTGATTTAAGAAATCTGCTGCTTCCTGCTCTGTGAAACGCAGGTCAGCTAAACGCAGCTCCAGCATGTCAGATCTTGCGCGCAAACGAGCTAACGGCAAAGGGGGGTCTGCCCGTGTGGCGATAACCATATGCATTTCAGGAGGGCGATTCTCAAGGAGAAAATTGACTGCCTGGTGTACAACCTGGTTTTGGATCACATGATAATCATCCAATATCAGGCAGAAGGGAGTTTTTAATTGATTTAAATGATTAATCAATGGGGTAAGTAAGGCTTCAACATCTGGTTGTGAATTGAAGCCAATGTTATTAATAAAATGGTTATCAATAGAGGGATAAGCGCTGTGAAAGGCAGCTGATAGATATGTCAGGAATCGGGTAGGGTCATTGTCGCTATCGTCGAGTGAAAGCCAGGCGGCAGAACATTCCTTCCGGTTCAACCAGGCACTCAGCAAGGTACTTTTTCCATAGCCAGCAGGTGCCGAGATTAGCACGAATCCACATTCCAAGCCCTGCTTCAGCTTTTGAATTAGCCGTGGTCGCTGTACCAGCCTGGAGCGTAGAGGAGGAATGGATAGCTTGGTGGATAAGATCTGCACAGACGCTCAACTTTCCTGAGTAGCTATATACTATCGTATATTGGCTTCTCTGGCAACACCGAGAGAGGCTAAGTTTGTTTCTACGAAAAAGCTATTTATACCGGGACGATAAAGCCCTCATCCCTTTGCCCACGTGGATAAAAAAGAGGGGATTATTGAAAATAGCGGTTATTTTACTGCTTCCAGTAATAAATCATCCAGGTACGCTCCACCTGGTAAGGCGCTCGGTTTCCATTCAGGCATCAAGCGATCAAGCAAAACTGCCAGGGCAAACCCAGAATAGTAAAAACGGGTGTCACCAGAACGTCCTTGGGTCTTTTTCGCTTCTTTTAGCTGATTGGACCAGAATTGCTGCTGACCGTTGTAATTCTTAAAATCATTATCTTGTGCAATACTTTCGACGGGATGATATCTATCGCTGGTTCCCGCCTGACGGGTGATTTCCAGTTCAGCATACTTGGCGAGTCCTTCCTCCCATTCTCGCAAGCGTTCCAAATCGATCTGTTCAGGGCTCAAACCATCCCTGCGAGAAGCTCGCATCTGAAGGAACTTACGGGCAAGCTCAATCGCTTCAGCCTCGGTATTGGCTTGTATAGCCTGGATGAGCACATCCATCTCCTGTTTCCATGGTTCTTCCATCTCATCGAATGGATAGGTTTCCTCCACCGAATACATGCTCTCAGCTTTATTCAGTCGATCAGAAGCCAGCATTCCCTCATACGCATGAAAGGACTCGTGTTCCAACGCAGCGATATAGTTATCCGTTTTTCCCATCAAAAATCCCCAAGCCAGACGTAACGGAACCAGATTGGAAATAAAAGGTGGTAAATTATTACGAAACTCCTGATAAAAATGGACCTCACCATATTCTCGGGTTTGGAATGTTGCCACCCAACGGTCGCCTACCAGTACGGTAAAGCCTTCAGGTGTTTTCTGTGGGTCAATGATGGGGGTTCGGTAATATGGATGCCCTTCGAATGTATCTCCAGGGATTTCTTCCCAGGGACCGCCTCGCGGCTCCAGACCAGGTACCTTCATCCATCCATCAGGCGGGTTGGGGTATCCCACCAGGAAGGCGTATTGCTCGTTATAAACGATCAGAGGGATTTCTGCTTGAGACCATCCTGGCCAGACCACACCACCCAAAGTAGTGCGTAAGTGGATTATCTCTGACAGGCGGGCTTTTTCCAGCTGGTTTAAATGATCCAAAGTTGTAGAGCTCTGAGGGAGATTGAGGTTGCTAAGAGCCGAGGCAGCGATCCCAATAATGCAGAGCATGGACAAGACCAGGGGAATAAGCAGGCACGCTTTACTCGATTTGAATGATTTCAAATTCACCTTTACAAGATCGTCACAGTCGATTTTGTTCACCCATATGGGTCGTATCATATCCGGTCAAAGCACCAACGCTATGTCGGAAGGAGCGAGTTTGAATCATGTCCAGAAGCGGTGCCAGCGAGCTACTCTGCTCCTGCATAAATATAAGATCATAGCGTTCGTGGAAGAGCGGGATAAAGTTCAGGTTAAATTGGTGAGCTGCTGCCCGTAAGCCGAGAGCCACATCTACTTTAACTGACTGGACCAAACTCGCGCATGTGGTATGAGTGCTAACAGCATTCTCGTAACCGTGGATGCTATCTGCAGAGATCCCTTCTTCAACCAGGTGTTGGTCGAGCCAAATGCGTGTTCCTGAACCGGGATTACGGTTGATAAAAGTAACGTTTTCACGCCCCAGGTCTGCCAGCGATTTTATCGCCTTCGGATTGCCAGGTGCAGTCATCAAACCCTGTTCACGGTGAGCAAGTGTGATCACTTGCATTGTCCGATCTGGGAAGAAATGGCGGATAAAGGGAAGATTGTATTCACCGCTGGAATCGAGCAAGTGCGCTCCAGAGAGGTTGCACAGATTTTGACGCAAGGCCATCAATCCATCCAGGCTTCCAATCGGAAGGGTGAGTACATCGAGATGATTGGATAGGAGATTACTCAGGAGTTCAACAGCCAGGTCGTGGCTTCCTGAAAAAACAATCACCGGGTGCTCTCGTTGCTGAGGGAGGATGAGCTCCTGCACCAGGAAGCCGCTCGCGCAGGCACGATAAAATTTTTCAACCACGCCGGATTGGATACGCGTCTCGACCAATTCGACCAATCCAGCCGCTTCCAGCTTTTTGAGATGGTGGCGTATCCAGGCTGGGTGTTCTCCGATGACCTTTCCTAGCATGGTCAGTGAAGCTGGGCCTGACATCAGCTGCTGTAAAATTGCCCGTCGGCGTGGGTCTGACAGGAGTTTCAGCTGTTCGAATGATTGCAATGTCTGGATGGATTTCATTGCTGTTAATTATTTCCTTAATCGGTTTGAGTTTAACAAATCCAAGATACTTTGTCAAATAAAAAGTGAGGGTTGGTGGATTAGTATAACATTACGGACCAGACGCGTCTGCGTCAAAGGTATAGTAAATGCAGGTTTTCTCCAGGTGAATAGGATGGTGTTGAAACTATGATATGTGGTATCCACAGGCTCTGACGAAAATAATCCAAAGACCTCACAGGTATTTAAAACAACCTGTGAGCTCTGGTTCATTGAAAATAACATTTATAATGATTGGACTACTTGCCGGATCCTATGCATGGCTAGCTCGATATTCTCAATCGAATTGGAATAAACCAGCCGCAGGTATCCCTCACCATACTCCCCAAAGGATGTGCCCGGCAAGACGGCCACTCCGGCATTGTCCAGAAGCAGGTCTGCCAATTCTGTCGATGTACATCCGAACGATTTAAAGTTGGGGAAGACGTAGAAAGCACCCTGGGGGCGTTGGCAGGTCACCCCGGGAATGGAATTTAACCCCTCCACGATGACATCTCTCCGATGTTGATATTCTTCCACCACCCGATATACCTGTTCTTGGGGTCCGGTCAAGGCTTCGATCCCGGCAACTTGCACGAAATGAGCGGTACACCCCACCGAATGGGTGAGCAATAATTGGACCTTATCAGCTAGCTCTTTGGGCATGATACCAAAGCCAAGACGCCAGCCTGTCATGGCATAGGTCTTGGAGAAACCATCCACGATGATTGTCCGCTCCAACATACCAGGCAGCGCAGCAATTGATGGAACATTGGCATTGTCATATACGATACGAGCATAGATCTCATCTGACAAAACCCAACAATTGTGGCGCTGGGCAGCTGCTGCGATCTGTTCGAGATCAGCGCGGGGAATTACCCCACCGGTGGGATTGCTGGGGGAATTCAAGATGACCAGCTTGGTCCGGTCGTTGACCAGGTGGTTGAATGCTTCTAAATCGAATGAGAAGTTATTTTCTTCGAGCAAAGGCACAGGAACAGGAGTTCCTCCTGCCACACGGATCATGGCTTCATAGGTCGGGAAGCCGGGATTCGGGTAGATCACCTCGTCGCCAGGCTCGACCAAGGCCAGGGTTGGGAAAAAAAGATTTGGCTTGGCGCCCGGGCTGACCACAACCTGGTCGGGGTGAATATCCATTCCATGCCGGTGACCCGCATCTTCAGCAATCACCTCGCGCAGGGATCTCATTCCATTCGGAGGCGTGTAGCGCGTCAGCCCCTCATGGATAGCTTTGATCCCTGCAAATTTGATATTGTCAAAAGTATCGAAATCCGGCTGGCCGATTTCGAGATGAATGATCTTCCGCCCACTGGCCTCCAGAGACTGGGCGCGCGCCAGCACATAGTATGCCCCTTCGGGTTCAAGGTGGTGGATCCTGCTGGCATACTTCATAGAATACCCATTAACTCATCGTATTCTTCATCTTTCATGGTGAACCAATGTTCTGGTTGTGGGAAAGTCTTTTCTGAAACTTCTGAGACGTATTGCTTGAGACCATTAAGGATCACCTCACCGGCGTTTCCAAATACCTTGGCCATGCGCGGTTTAAAACGTGGGTATAGACCAAACATGTCATGGTAGATCAATAGCTGACCATGAGCATGAGGACCGGATCCAAGGCTCATAATGATACAATTCTCAGCCCGTTCGGTGATGATCTTGCAGATACGGTCAGGGACCATTTCCAGGAGAATGGCGAAAGCACCAGCTTGCTCAAGTGCCCTGGCAGAATCGATGATCTTTTTTGCGGATTTAGCTGCTCGTCCCTGCACCTTGTGACCACCTAAGGCAGAAGCACTTTGTGGGGTTAACCCCAGATGTCCTATGGCTGGGATACCGGCATTCACGATTCCGTGGACGCGGTCAGCCATTTCCACCCCGCCCTCCAGCTTGATTGAATCACATCCCGCCTCAGCCATAAAACGCCCAGCGTTGCGGATAGCGCTTTCCACGCTTGGCTGGTAGCTCATGTATGGCATGTCACCTACGATGAAGGTGTTAGGCGTACCTCGACGCACAGCCGCTGCATGACGGATCATATCGTCCATGGTGGCTGGTAGTGTGGTTTCAAATCCAAGCATAGTCATTGCCAGGCTATCACCCACCAGGATCATGTCGAGGCCGGCTTGCTCCATTAAATAAGCAGTTGGATAGTCATAGCAGGTGAGCCAGGTAATAGGCTCATTATCATGGACCTTGTTAAACAAAAAGGGTAAGGTTACTTTTTTACGTTCTGTCATTTGGACCTCCTCATTACGATTGATGAAACGTAGAATATCCATCTCTGATTGAGCGCGTTGATGTTACAACGTTAATTCTAATGCAATGTTGGATTTGTAACCAAGGCATCCGTTGCTTTTCCTTTCTCAGCAGGAATATAATGGTCTAATGCATATGAATATTAATTTCTTCAATGCCCATTATCTGCGGTAAAATGTCCTACTTATACAATCCATTGGAGCAACCGATGACGACTGATTCAATATCTCAATGGCAACATACCCATGTCTTTGGACAAGACCAGATCAGATCTGGAGAACGACGAACGCTATTCGTCATTATCCTTACTGGAATTATGATGGTGGGTGAAATTATCACCGGGATCATTTTTGGTTCGATGGCGCTCACTGCAGATGGAATCCATATGGGTTCTCATATGGTTGGTCTTGGAATTGCTTTTTTTGCATATATCTATGCACGCAAGCATGCCCATGATCAACTTTATAGTTTTGGGACAGGTAAAGTAAACGCCCTGGCGGGATATTCAAGCGCAATGATCCTTATTTTTATCGCCCTGTTCATGGCCTACGAAAGCATTGTCCGTCTGGTCAATCCGGTCGAGATTCAATACAATCACGCAATCTTGGTCGCGGTGATCGGCCTGATCGTGAATGGTATCAGCATGCTTATCCTGGGAGAAAAGAACCATGCCCATAATCATGATCATGATGACCATGAACACGGAGATCATCATCATGCTCACGAGGGCAGTGGAGACGACCATAATTTAAAGGCAGCGTATTTACACGTGCTAACCGATGCCATGACTTCTATCTTGGCGATCGTTGCATTGCTAGGAGCTAAATACTTTAATTTGGTTTGGATGGATCCCCTGATGGGCATCGTAGGTGCAACGCTGGTTATCAGGTGGTCAGTTGGACTGATTCAAGGAACAACCAAGGTATTATTGGACCACCAAAGCCCCATGGAAATTCAGCAAAGGATCACCGAGATTCTGGAAAGCTACAAAGATACAAAAGTCTCTGACCTTCATATATGGTCCATCGGGCCGGGGATCTATTCATCAGAAATCACACTGGTAACCAAATATCCAGATTCACCAAGCACTTACAAAGATATGATCCCCCATAACTCCGGGATTGTTCATACTACGATTGAGGTTCAACGTTACCCAGAATAATTAGGGTAATGGATGAACAACGTCTTAGGGTGGATTTTGATCCATTAAGTCTTCACTGCTTATCGATATCAGGTATAAGCCTAAATCTCGTAAATGGGTTATTAACTGATACAAGGCAATTTGATCTGAAACGATTCCTGTGAGTATGGTTTCATCCGGGTCAGAATGACTCAATGTCAAGTTGTTGAGCCATCCCGATCCCGGATTGATAATCTGCCCTTTAATGCGAATCTCGATATTTAGCATTTTGATCTCTTATTACCCAAGCATATAATGCCCTGATTTTCCTCAGATTATATCATATATGTAACAGCTCCACCCCTGATTGGAAGATTTATTTTGCATTTCTTTGAGGAAAATCTACTCACTTGTTCCGCACCTGTTCTAAGACTGTATGTATTGCATTAACTACCAATTCAGGCTGGTACCAGTGAATTTCATGTCCGCTTTTCTCAGCGACAACTAGCTTGCCCGCGCTAGATAAGTTTACCAATTCCTGTTGGATTTCATCATGAACCTTGACGACCTCAGCAAGCACATCTGAGCCGCCCATGGCTGTTACCACAGAGCTGGGTATATTATCGTTGAAAGCACCAGCCGAAAGTACGATTAATGGTAAATCTCCTAAACTACCAGGCTCTCCAGACTGGCCAGGCGATCCCAAAACGGATGCTTCAGCATAAGCCGCTTTACAATACCCGCTTCGGTATAAGGTTGAAGTCACTGCCTTCCCGATGTCCGTCGATGTCAGCGTCTCAGGGAGGAAAGTGCTCCAGAGTTTGATCAGGCGTACCGTTCCAACCGGTGAGAGGAATTGGCATATTTTCTGTGTCATTAGCTGATATTGGTTAAAGTTCATGAATTTGGCTGGGTAACGCAGGGTTTCGCTCTCATGCGAGGAGTCCACAAATACCATTCCAAGCACTTCGGAGGGATACTGCCTGGCATATGCGCGAATGTACTCGCCTCCCGCAGAATGCCCAACCAGGATATACGGTCCGGAGACATCTGCAGTTTGGAGCAAATCGTGCAAGAGGGAAGCTACCTGCTCTCTGGAAAGTGGGCTGTTGGCCGGATCGCTCCAGCCAAATCCGGGGCGGTCATAAGAGCAAACGCGGGTAAATCCTTCCACGCCACTCTGCACCACGGACCAACCGATGGACGGATTCCCCGCTCCCGCTTCCAGGATCACGGTTGGACTGCCCTCTCCAGTGCAAAAGAGGTGTAACCGGTAGTCTCCCACATCGTATAATTCACCCGGCGGCGGATATTTCCTTAAATCACTGGCACTTGCCATGGTTTGATAGGTTGACCCTGCCACCAAAATAACCACCAAGAAAATCAACAATCCGATGGCGCCACGTCCCAAACAACCCAGACAACCGTGCCGTTTACCAATTGATTTATCCTGGATATCATTCTGGTCATTAGTTGCGTTCATGTGAATTCTCCTTAATTTCCTTACTGCTGACTGAAATCAGTGGTAAACCCAAGTCGCGCAAATGGGAAATAATCCCATACAATGCCGCCTGGTCTGCCACAATACCAGTAAGAACCGTTTCATCGTGACCGGATAAGCTGTATGTTAGGCTGTCAAACCATCCTGACCACTGCTGGTTTATTTTTCCCTTAAGATGGATCTCAATTTGAAGCATTTTTCACTTCCCATAGATATGGTATTGACAAGTTGGTGCGGGCAGTTCCATTCAACACATGCAGCACCCAACTCATTATGCAGATGGAGGCTGTGGCCCTGTAGAACTAGTTGTTTCTGCTCGGGATTTGCGGTTACTGAAGATTGCCCAGCCCACGATAACCACAAAACCAACTACGATCAACCACCCAAACAGATCACCAACCACAGAATAGACGGGATGAACATGGTGGTTGGGCAACTGCACCACAAATACGCGCTGGTCAACACGCGTGGCATCCATGGAGCCCAGGATGCGTCCGTATGGATCGATGGCGAGCGAGATTCCCATGCTCGTAGGTCGGAAGATTGACACGCCGTTTTCAATGGCACTGAAAGGAGCCATCTGCGAATGCGCAGTGATGTTTGCCGTTGTCGGTTCGAAGCTAGGAACCAGTAGAATGTCAATGCCTTTTTGGCTCACCTGCCTGATGACAAATGGGAAATCGAGGTCGCAGCAAATCACGCCAGCCAGCCTGCCGTAAGGTGTGTTGACAGTTGGAATCTCGAAGTCGTACATGTTAAAAGCCATACAGCCATACTTGAGTTGGTTTATGACAATTTCGCCACGCGGGTCGATTATCACAAGCCTGTTCTCCCCTTCGGGGTTCGAATTTGGGCTGATCACGTTCAACCCCACTGCCAGGTAGATGCCTTCCTGACGGGCGATTTCCTGCGCTTGCAAGAGTACTGCATCTAAATCCTGGCGGAAGCCTTCGGCAGCCACTTCTGGCCATACAACAATCTGGGCTCCAGCCTGGGCTTCGCGGATGGTAGCCTGCAAGTAGCGCTCGTAAACGGGGGTCATCATGGCTCTGAAAGCCTCAGGGTCAGTCTTACTCAAAGGCCAGATCTTGGTATCCCAATCGTAGCGAGTATAGTCGGTCTCGACGATCCCATGGATGCGCACGCTTCCGGGCTGAGGTTGAGAATAGGTCAGGCGAACCATGCCGTACAGCAAAACAACCAGTGTCACGCCAGCGAAAATTGCCAGACCACGGCGGATGCGTTGCCAGGCCATGCCCTCTTCCCAGATCCAATTGACCGTCGAGGCGAACCATGAAACGAGGAAGGTGACACCCCATAACCCTGTGATCGACACCAATTGGGTGAGATACACACTGCTGAACTGGCTGTAGGCCAGTGCGCCGTATGTACCCAGCGGATTAGGCCACAGGGTAAGGAACTCGAACGCAGATCTGGCGAAAGGGAAGACCAGAGTAGTAGCAAATCCACTAAAGCGACCCACCAACACACGGTCCAGCAAGAAGGGAATAGAGTATAACAATCCAAAAATGGACCCCATAATAATGCGAACCAGGATGGGGTTCGTCGGCATGAGGTTCCACCAGGAGATTATATTAGCCACCACCAGCGTCAGGCAGATCAGAAGATAGCCTACACCGATCTTTCGACTGCGTAGGAAGCGAATAAGGAAAACCTGCGCCAATAAAGCAGCCAGTGGATTGCGATACATTCCATAAGTGAATACAAGCAGAACTGCCGCGATACCCAGCCAGAGATATGACCAACGGTCACGCAGTGGGTATCTATTGATAGATTCTGTTGCCATGATAAGACTCCTTTCATTTTTATTCTATTGCTTGTCTTGAGGGCAGAAACCAACCAAGTTCAGCGAGATTTGGAGAGTTTCTGATAAGTTTTGAGAATCATGCCACCCACAATGCCCACAGCGATGGCGATCCCCAATGCTACCCCCGAGATATTGATCATGGGGGTAAGAATCGCCCAGTTAACCGTCCAGGATGCCCAGGCGAAGATGGCAAAAAATGCACCCACGATCAGTGCCACCAGGATCAATATCAAGGCTTGAGTATCCGCGTCTTTACCAGTGACGAACTGTTGATATTTCCCCAACGAACGGGCGGGGGATCCACCGTGGTAAATGCTGTAAAGGTTGCTTGGGGGATAGGCGTGCAGGATTAGGGTATGCACGGCGATGAGTAGCATTAAACCTGCTACGCTTGTTGGCAGGAGGAACCATGTGGCGGGGATGACTCCTACAGGGATGGTTTTCCACATAAAGGACAGCACCATGGCGGTGATGAAGATAATGATCATGATGCCGAGGGCGATGCTTTCCAGAACCTTCATTACACGATGAAACGACTGAATGTTTTCAGGCTGTTCCTCAAGGTAACTGGCAAGCTGGGTTTTTAATTGTTGAGAGCTTGTATTCTGTGTTGCTACATTTTGTACGGTTGTTTTCTCCATGGTCTCCACCTTTCGTTTTAGTGAGAATTCGGTTTGAGCGTTATCTATCGCAGAATGGAAATGAAGCCTGATCCGGAGACCAGGCTTCGTAATAGCGCCTAAAATAGTTTCTGGATGGCCTGTGATACCAGGTCAACCATGTGGACTGCACCTGGAGCACCTGCGCACATAATCCCAAAGCCGGCAAAGAAGGCGCCAATGCCTGTCATGAAGGCGATTGGCTTGGTGGACCGATAAAGTGAGGGTGGGAAAATGGCTGAAGGGAAGATGCGGGTGAGCATCGAGTCCAGACCCAGTGGGAATGCCAGGAACGACATACTCAATCCATAGTCAACCCAGGCATCATCGAGTTTGGTCAGTGCTCCGGTAAAGATCCAGACAAATGTGTAGTAGAGAGCCACTGCGAAAAAGATGGTTGCAAGTACGATGGCGATCAGAAAAACGACCTGCAATATCGTATGGAGTCCGCGGACGATCCCTGGTTGCTTAGCCATATACTGGTTGACTTTTACCTGATACTGATCTTTGTTGCTTTGTTCATTACTAGAAGTGGCATTTTGAAGATCTACGGTGCTGTTCATTTGATTCTCCTCTTTTGGCGTTTTTAACTATTTTGATTGTGTCTATATCATATAGCTCAACCAGATAGATTGTCATCTATCCAAAGATAGATTAGAGGATAGATTTAAAACGAACCCCCCGCTCCTTTGCGGAACGGGGATGGGATTTGTTCATCATCCGGCGGACAGGTTACCTATATCAGCTTTAGCGCCTTTGCCTGTACAACTGCCTGAGCGCGGTTACTCACCTCCAGCTTATTAATAATGTTGTGGACATGGCTTTTTACTGTTCCAGTGGTAACCACCAAACGCCTTGCAATCTCCCCATTTGACAATCCTTGCTCCAGGAGGCGTAATACATCCAGCTCACGCTCGCTCAAGGGTTCAACCAACCCCCGTGAGGCTGATACCTTGCTGGTCTCCCCAAAAGAAGCGAGCAGGGTAAGAATATACTCTTTCATGTCGCCCCCTTGGGATTTTAATCTTTCTAGCAGTTTCTTCACCGGTTCCCCTTGATTAACGAAAATGCGGATGAAGCCTTCAGGTTGTGCCATTTTTAAGGCTTTCTTCATAAACTGGAGTGCACCCTGTGGAGATTCCGCTGCCATGGCTTGTAGTAGACGGATTTCAACCATCCCAGCACCACAGCTTTTTTGCGAGGCGATATTGTAGAGCTCGCTTAGCCTTTGTGCGGCTTCTTTTTTCTTGTGACGAGCTAGATAAATATGAATTGGAGTGAGACCAAGGCAGGGATCATATAAAGATGCACCAGATGGATCGGTCACCTGTTCTGCCCAAAACTGAGCCGCTGTGTGATTATCCTGTGCCAGTGCAACCTGAACATGGCAGGCAGCAATGCGTAAACGGGCGAGTGGAGAAACCAGCTGGTTG
Source organism: uncultured Chloroflexia bacterium (assembly GCA_963777935.1). Classification (GTDB taxonomy): domain Bacteria; phylum Chloroflexota; class Anaerolineae; order Anaerolineales; family UBA4823; genus FEB-25. Next base: position 333,281 of record CAVZSL010000006.1, on the reverse strand, counting down.
AGAACCAGCTGGTCGGCGTTTTTAAGCGTCGACAGGGCAACCTCAGGATTGCCAAGTGCCTGATATATGACTGCTTTGATACGGTAGCCATCACATAAGATCAGTGGATTGCCCGTGCGCTGGCTCTGGTCGATCCCAATTTGGGCCTCTTGAGAGGCCTGGTCCAGTTGATTCCACTCATAATAAAGTGCTGCTAACCCAATATGGGCAGGAGCAACGTATGGTGATTGCCCTCCCGATTGGATTACCTGTTGGCACAACTCAGCTGCCTTATGGAGATGTCCATAAACTGCCTGGATGTTCCCCAGGTATGAGCGAGCGGTCATGCGGGCATAATTGTTTCCTGACTGTTGAGCAGCGCGCTCAACCTCTATAAATGCCCGTTCTGATTCTTGATAATCTCCCAGATTCCAATATGCCAGACCGAGCGTGAGTGCAGCCAGGCCGCGTGATAATGCATCCGACTGGGGAAGGATCGATAACGCTCGCTGAGCATAATCAATCGCCTGAATAACATTTCCACACACGCGCAGGTGGTATGCCCGGGCGACCAGGATAGGTCCTAATAAAGTCTCGTCGTCCCGGGCAATTTTCTCTGCTTGTAAGAGATATATGTCTGCAGCTTCCATCTGCCCGGTGAGGGTTAATGCCCAACCATAGTTTTGGCACAGCTCCGGGTGGGTGAAGATTACTTCATTGGGTAAAGCTTTGAGCCAACCGATCAGCGTCAACAATTCACCACTTCTCAACATTAGGACCGTGCAATCGGCAATAAGTTTAGCTGCCTGCTCCCAATCGGATGCATCCAGTGCATGGTGGATGGCTTCGGGGATGAACCCCTCAGTGGCAAACCACTGGCTTGCACGACTGTTAAGCATATTTACGGATAATGAATCAATGGCGTGTAGGCGCTGCTGTAATAACTCAGCAAATAAGCGATGATAGCGATACCAGCTACGCGATTGGTCAAGTGGGAAGATAAACAGGTTGGCATGTTCAAATTGGTCGAGCAGCTCGTGGCTACCTCTTCGCTCTACAACGAAATCGCATAGCGGTCCAGACAGGCGGTTAAGGATCGAGGTTTTCAAAAGGAATTCCTGGGTTTCAAGTGTTTGCTGTTCAAACACTTCCTCGATTAAATAATCCAAAATGTAGTGGCTGCTGCCTGTGAATTCCTCGACGAAATTAGACAGGTCATCTCGCCCTTGCATCGATATAGCAGCTAGTTGTAAACCGACGATCCAACCTTCGGTTCGGCGTTCTAGAGCGGTGATATCATCGGTTTCGAGATTAAGTCCCATAATCCGCTGTAGGAAATCTGCACATTCCTCGGGTAAGAAACGCAGGTCGTTCTGCCGGATCTCGACCATCTGACCACAGGCGCGTAATCGGGAGAGTGGAAGAGGTGGATCTTCACGCGTAATGATAACCAGGTGCATTTGAGCAGGCAGGTGTTCCACCAGGAAGTCGAGCTGCTTGTGGATTGGCAAGGTCTGGATCAGGTGATAATCGTCCAGTACGAGGATAAAGGATTGGGGGGTGAGGGCTATTTCGTTTATAAGTGTGGTCAGCACCACCTCAGGTGGAAGCGGCTGGGGTGACTGGAGCATTGCCTGAGTTTTATCCCCGATACTTTTGTCTATAATCTGTAACGCGGCGATGAGATAAGCAAGGAACCTGGTAGGATCATTATCGGTTTCGTCCAGGGATAGCCATGCGGATTTTTCCTGTAAGCCTCGCAACCATTCGGTCACCAGAGTGGTCTTTCCATAACCAGCCGATGCTGAGACCAGGATGAGTTTTTTATCCTGCTGCCAAGCATCATTCAACAACTGGATCAAACGCTGGCGCGTGACAAGACCTTTACGTGCAGGTGGGGTATAAAGTTTTGTGACCAGCAGCTGAGGAGACATAATCGACTCCCAGGTTAGTAATAAAGAATGAACCCCGATTAAGAGACTTGCTGTTTATAGTATAGCAAATAATTGCACATTTCAGATACTGATTCTCAATACTATTGGTCAGGTGGTGATTTCATATTTTATAAGATTAACGCGATCATGGCAGGTAAGTAATGCAAAAAATCGTACAGGCTTCTTGGGGGTTGCTATTTAGATTCTAACGTTAGCTTACATTCAATCCCCTCACTTCGCCACTTATTGGATAAAATAATAATAATTACGTTATATTAGGAGCGTCCACACGTAGATTTAAATCTTTGTTGGAGGAAGGCTATGAAAGCGATTCATCCCATCATTTTGCAATTGAAGTTCACTCGAACCGAGTTTAAGCGGGGTCTGAAAGGTTTATCGGAGGAGGATGCATGCAAGCGCTTACTGCCAATGAATTGCATCAGCTGGAATGTCGGTCACCTTGCCTGGCAGGAGCAGAAATATATCCTTTATTATGGGATGGGGGAAATGCCATTTCCTGAGATCGAAAGGGATTTTGCATATGGCGCTCCGGCAAGCACGCCTTCCCTGCGTGAAATACTTAAACTTTGGCAGAATATCACCGCTTCAACAAGCTCCTGGCTTGAAACCTTGACGAGCAACAAGCTCCAAGATTTAGTCGTAAAGGCAGATGGTACAAAAATCCAACGTACGTATGGCTCCTTGTTGCAGCGTATGATCTACCACTACTGGTACCATACCGGGGAAAACCTGGCAATCCGGCAAATGCTCGGGCACACCAACTTACCACAATTTGTAGGTAATATCGATCGACAGGCTCCCTACATGCCAGAATGATCTTACCCGAGCTGATGTTCATCAGCAGATCATGGTATCCAGACGGTTATTAGGGAATCAGTAGCGATCTCTCCTCCTCGGATAATCCCACCATCCTTGGTTCAGCTCAACCAGCCAAAGGCAAAACTTACTGCAGCAAATGATTTTATGAGGATTTTAGAAATATAGATAGATCCCAGATTCCTGTGAAGGTAGTTTAACCTATCAAAAGTCTGGGTATGAAACCCTTATTCGATAGGAGTAAAATTACTATAGCGGTATTTGGCAGCATTTATTACCTGAAAGGATAACCTATGAAAGTATTATTCATTGGTGGAACCGGAATTATCAGCTCAGCTTGTTCAGAACTGGCGATTCAACATGGATTTGATCTATATCTGCTTAATCGTGGGCAGAGCCTTCGTCCTACTCCGCAGGGTGCAATTTCTCTTCGTGCTGATATCCGACAACCTGCTTCGGTAAATAGAGCATTGGGTGATTTGAAATTTGATGCAGTGGTGGATTGGGTGGCATTCACCCCAGACCAAGTTAAAACTGATCTGGCACTATTTCGCAAACGCACCAGGCAATATATTTTTATTAGCTCAGCTTCTGTATACCAGAAACCGCCTGGATTTTTACCTATCTCAGAAAGCACACCCTTAGATAATCCCTTCTGGCAGTACTCGCGTGACAAAGCCGCCTGTGAGACTCTCCTGGAACTCACTGGACTTCAGGAGGGTTTCCCTTACACCATCGTGCGACCATCTCATACCTATGATCGCACCTTGCTTCCCTTCCATGGAGGCTACACAACCGTTGCGCGGATGCGCGCAGGCAAATCGGTGATCGTGCAAGGTGATGGGACCTCACTATGGACGATGACACACCATCGTGATTTCGCGGTTGGCTTTGTTGGACTGCTGGGTAATCCACAATCCATCGGCCAAAGTTTCCACATTACTTCTGATGAAACCTTGAGTTGGAACCAAATCTACACCATCGTTGCCCAGGCTGCAGGTGTTGAGCCGCATCTGGTACATGTCCCATCTGATCTTATCGCCAGGTATGATCCGGAGTGGGGCGCTTCCATGCTGGGTGATAAAGCCCATAGCGTGATCTTTGATAATCGTAAAATCCGCCAGTTAGTGCCCCAATTTAGATCCACAATCCCATTTTGGCAGGGAGCGCGGGAGATTATCGCCTGGTATGATGAGGATAACTCCCGCCAGGTGGTTGATTCACATATCGATGGAGTACAAGATCAGCTGATTGCTGCAATGAAGAGAGCCCTTCCTGAAAACAATGCGTGATTGCCTCGTCATAGGATATTTAATATATACACATGGTGAATGTGTACACTGTGCTCCTACCCACCCAGGTTCTTTCCGATCACCCGGCCAATGCCGAAGGTGACTGTGGCTGCAGCCAAGCCAAACAACACCTGCCGTACGCCTGAATACAGCACGTTTCGCCCCGTAAAAAGGGTGATGCCCGCGCCGATGATAAATAACCCAACACCGCTCATCACCATACTGACGGTCACTGCAGTGGTGCCTCTCAGGAAGGTGTACGGCAGCACCGGGATGATCGCACCGATGGAGAAAAGGAAGAAGGACGTTAAGGCAGCCTCCCAGGCTGAGCCACCCAGTTCAGAAGGATCCACGTTGAGCTCTTCACGGGCAAGGCTTTCAAGAGCAGATTCTGGGTCGCTGATGATATGCTGAGCCATGCGTTGGGCTTCATCGGTGGGTAGGCCGCGTGCCTCGTAGATCAACGCCAGTTCTTCGGCTTCTTCCTGGGGTGCTGCAGCAAGCTCCGCCTTCTCAATGCTGATCTGATGCTTATATAGCTCCCTGGAGCTTTGCACCGACAGCCACTCACCCAATGCCATCGAGATTGCCCCAGCCAATAGTCCAGCAAAACCAGTGATCAGGATAGCCGAGTTATTCAGAGAAGCACCTGCCACACCCATCACCAGGCTCAAGTTGGATACCAGCCCATCATTAGCTCCCAATACCGCTGCCCGTAGGGCATTCCCTCCACCCGCACGATGCCTGCCTTCCAGTTGGGCGAGTGCCCCGCCTTCCATTCCACCTTTCATATCCCTGGCCACAAGGCTCAACAACCGGTTATGGGATGCTTCATCTGCTCCCATCTCTGCGCCACCCGGAGTGTAGGCATATTTGCGAGTATCTTTGCGCTCATTCCCAATCACAGTGGGTAATACCGCTCCCACACCCAGGTGTTTGGCTGCCCAAGCCAGGGTGCGACTGCGCCAATTGGTTTTAAAATTAGGGATTGCCACACCAGATTCCTTAAGACGTTCCACCCAGGTGGCCGCGTGTTTACGCTCTACGGCTGCCATGCGCCGATATACTTCTGCCAGGCGGGGATCTTTCTCAGCTTGCGCCAGTGCATCATAAAGATATGCCCCATTGAGCTCATCGTTCAGGCTAGCTAATGCCGTAGCTTGCATGTCAGCGTCCATAATACCCTCCAGACGTAAATATCTCGTCCTAATATTTTGTTAATCTTATCACTACTAGTGAACGGGGAGACATTCACGTTACTTAGGGGAATAAATATACAGAAAAACTTATGATTTTCTGAGGAAGGAGACATGATTCTCTGTAATAATTTCAGGAGTATACTTGTAGGTCGAAACCAGGAAAACTGCTAATGCCATGGTCAATAACCCAATAAATCAAAGACTACCTGTGCAACCGGGTAAATCCGATTTACCTGCCAAGATCACCAAGGCCGGAAGTAAGCAAACCTATTATACGTTCCGTCTTTTAACCGATCGAGATCGCGTGCAGGATGCATTTCGGTCTTACGCCTACTTCCGCTGGTTGGACGATCTCCTCGACTGTGATTCAGGCACACAACCGGAGAAGGTTGCATTAATAAAAAGCCAGCAGGCACTTTTGGAAGCATGTTATCAAGGAAACCAACCTGATGATGTGAGTCTGGAGGAGCAGATGCTGGTGGATTTGGTCCGAAATGATGGGAAAAAGGACAGTGGATTACAAATCTACCTCCGCAATATGATGGCAGTAATGGCTTTTGACGTGGAACGCTGCGGTCAAGTGATCTCCCAGGCTGAATTAACCGAGTATACACATTTACTTTCCACAGCAGTGACGGAGCTATTATTCTACTTTATTGGTCATGAGGATTCTCCTACCAGAACTAAAAACCGCTATGATGCTGTGAATGGCGCCCATGTGGTGCATATGCTGCGCGATGTGGTTGAAGATATTTCCGCAGGGTATATCAATGTTCCTGGAGAATACATCACCGAACAGCAAATTTCGCTGGATGAATTACATAGCCTGTCTTTCCGCAGGTGGGTTTTTGGGAGGGTGAAGCTTGCCCGTCAATATTTTAAGGATGGCAGGAGCTATATCGCTCAGGTTAAAAGTTTTCGTTGTCGCCTGGCAGGTTTTGCTTACCTGGCCCGTTTCGAATGGATGATGCGAGCTATAGAACAGGACGGATATTATCTTCGTCCTGAATACCCTGAACGGAAAAGTCTTAAGGCCGGATTGTGGATGGTCTGGAGGACAACATTATCGGTATTAAACATTCCTTGGATGAGCCTGGAACCCGGTTTGCAAGCAGCACTGACCGATCGAGGTGAGGAAGGATGAAGGTGAAATCGGTTGTGATTATCGGCGCTGGTGTGGGTGGAATTTGTGCGGCAATCCACCTGGCTAAGCATGGGTTGCATGTCACTGTGATGGAAAAAAACGCCAACCCCGGTGGGCGCTGTGATTGGATCGAGCGAGAGGGTCACCACTTTGATACCGGACCAACCCTGATGGTTATGCAGCCTGTCTACGAGGCAGAATTTGCCTCCCTGGGTGGTTCGATAGCTGATTTACTCGAGTTGCACCAGGTAGATCCATCTTATCGCCTGGTATTTGATGATGGCAGCCAGCTGGCACTCACATCAGATATGCAGTCCATGCGGGATCAATTGGAGTCCATAGAGCATGGTGCCTATCAAGGATTCATGCGCTATCATGCAGAAGGTGAGCGGCATTATCGTTTAGCGATGGATAAATTAGTGAACCGTGATTTTCGCCGATTTTCCGACTTTTTTAATTTCAGCAATATTCCCTTACTCTATCAGTTAAAACCCCTGAGGAATCATTATGCCCATATGTCGAGTTATTTCCGGAATCCGCACCTAAAGGCAGCCTTCACCTTCCAGGATGTGTACATGGGACTGAGCCCCTTTGAAGCTCCTGCCACCTTCTCTATGATGCCATACACAGAGCTTGCACACGGTGTATGGTATCCCAAGGGTGGAATGTATAGCATCGTGGAAGCGCTTATGACATTGGCCCGCAATGCCGGGGTGGAATTTGCTTTCGATACAACCGTGGAGCAAATTACTGCAAACGGCAAGCGAGTAGAGGAGTTGGTACTTGAACATAACCAGCGTGAATCACCAGATTTGGTCCTGGCGAATGCTGATTTGCCATATGTTTATCAGGATCTCCTGCCCATAGATTACCGGGCTGAAAAGATGACCCGAAAACGCTATTCCTGCTCAGTGATCAGTTTCTTCTGGGGAGTTGATAAACCCTATAAGATTCTTGATCCGCACACCCTTTTTCTGGCAGATGATTTTCAGTCAAACTTCGATACCATCACAAATGAGCTTGGCCTTCCTGCCAATCCAAGTCTTTATATTCACGCTCCCAAGCAGCTCGACTCTTCAATGGCTCCGCCCGGTGAAGATACCCTGATCGCAGTCGTGCCTGTGGGTCACCTGTCTGAAGATGGATCCCAGGATTGGGACGAATTGACAGATCAGGCGCGTGCACATGTGTTCCGTCGATTGGCATTGTTGGGAATCACTGATCTCCATACCCACATCAAGTTTGAAGTCTCTTTTACTCCCCTTTCCTGGCGGAAACGATATAACCTGGTGAAGGGTTCCACACACGGTTTGTCACATAACCTGGGCCAATTAGGCTATTTTCGCCCATCCAACCGACACCCACGGTATCGCAACCTGTACTTTGTGGGGGCAAGTACCCGCCCTGGCACGGGCATACCAACAGCCATGATCTCTGGTCGTTTGGCGGCAAAGAGGATTGTGGATGAGCTTGCAGGATTGGAGTGAGAAACACAGATATACACTCATTTTTTCTTTGTTTTAATCACTGACCAAAGGAAAATTTTTTCTAGTACCAACCGGCAAGAAGATTTACAGAATAAGGCAAAAATTTTTAACTTATCAGGGGAAAAATCAGGTGGATTTGGTTGAAAAATCTAGTAGCCTATTTGCATTGCACCTGCGTATCTTTTGATGGGGGCTGTTGGAGTTATAACTCACTTTTCCCGAAGTGATGGAATCTCAGCTTTTTAATCAAACCTTAATCTAAATAATCTTGCCAATATCTATACAATATGTTATTATTATTTATACACAATGTGTACATTTGCTAAATTTTCAATCAATCCTTCTATAGAGATGGATAAGAATATATAGCAGGCAATAACAGAATAGGAGACAACAATGGACGAAGAAAAAAAGTATTTAGGATTACGACGTTTTAACTTAAGCATGGGTTTTTTGCACTTGATACAGGGCTTCCTGATGATCATACTAAGCAATGATACCGCTTATCCAATTTACACTAATTTCCTCAAGTTTGATACAGCAACAATGGCTTTAGTACCCGATCCAAAGATAGCTGCTGAATTACTCTTTGGTCCAGCGGTAGCCGTATTTCTACTTCTCTCGGCAGTAGCGCATTTCTTCCTCGCTACAGTTGGCTATAAGTTATATGTTTCCAACTTAAAAAAGGGCATGAACCCAGTCCGGTTTTATGAATATGCACTTTCTTCGTCTGTGATGATCGTGCTGATTGGAATGCTGGTAGGTATTTATGACCTTGGCGCCATCATTCTTATCTTTGGCATCAACGCCATGATGAACCTGTTTGGGCTCTTGATGGAGCTTCACAACCAGAATACGCAGAAAACCAACTGGACCGCTTTCATTTTTGGTTGCATTGCAGGGATTGTCCCCTGGATCGTAATTGTGACCTACTTCTTGGGATCTTTAGTAGGGGAAGGTGGCAAACCACCTGCTTTCGTATATGCCATCATCCCAACCCTTTTTGTGTTCTTCAATATCTTTGCAATTAACATGGTTTTGCAATATAAGAAGGTTGGTCCATGGAAAGATTATTTGTTTGGTGAACGGGTGTATGTGATCCTGAGCCTGACTGCAAAGACCGTCCTGGCATGGATCATCTTTGCAGGCACCTTAGCACCGGTATAAATTTTTGCAGATTAATGTAAATAGGGTGTACGCAGTTTCTTAAATAATATATATTTATTAAAGGCGAAAGTAATCGGTATGGTAGACAATACACCCCTCTATAATCTAAAAGCTGTGACCAATGAGGTTGGGATAAACCCAGTGACTTTACGGGCTTGGGAGCGGAGATATGATCTTCTCAAGCCCAAGCGGTCGCCCGGTGGACACCGGCTCTACTCCAGACAAGATATCGAGATGCTGAAATGGTTGATCGAGAGGCAAGCAGAAGGATTGAGCATCAGTAGCGCCATGGAAATGTGGAAAAACCAACACCAATATGATCAGGATAGCTTACAACATGGTCGAACACCTGTACCTGAAATCGGAACGGGTGAAAGTATATTAGATATTCTGCGAGCGCGATGGGTATCGGCTTGTTTAGCGTTTGACGACCAGGGTGCCAACCGAATACTTGATGAAGCATTCGCTGTGACTGCCCCAGAAATGACCATTAGCGAAGTTCTTCAGAAAGGCCTGGCACTGGTCGGGGAGGGATGGTACTCTGGGTCTGTAAGTGTTCAACAGGAGCATTTCACGTCGGCCATCGCCATTCGGCGTATTAATACTCTCCTGGCAGCAGCTGCCCCACCCATTCGACCAGGATGTATCCTGACAGCCTGCCCACCGGGTGAGGAACACGATTTCATTTTATTGGTAATCACTTTCTTGCTTCGAAGGCGTGGTTGGGATGTGGTTTATCTCGGGTCCAATGTGCCTCTCATAGACCTGGATGCAACCATCCGATCCACATCACCAATTCTGATACTCTCGACTGCTCAGACACTCAAAACTGCCGCTTCACTCCGCGCAGTGTCTGAATACCTAATCACACAGTCTGTACCTCTGGCGTATGGAGGTGGAATTTTTAACCAGGTTCCTGCCGCCACCAAGTGTATCTCAGGCTATTTCCTGGGAACTGATGTGGAAAGCATTCCCCAGACGGTTGAACAACTCATTTCTGCACCTCCTCCAATGCCCTCCGCATTACCTGTACCTCTCCAATATACCCAAATATTGACAAAATATCTTCAAAATGAATGGGCTGTTGTGACGCATGTATCCTCTTCTTTTCGTTCTGCGCTGATTAAACCAGCTCAATTGGACAATGCCAATGAAAACCTCAACCAGTCCATTACATCAGCACTTGAATTAGGTGATATTAATTTATTAGATCACACCATTTTCTGGTTGAATGGCATGTTTAAAACTTATGGTCTCTCCGCATCATTGGTGAATGAATATTACGCCACATATCGCATTGAGGTTGAACATTACCTTGGAGAAGATGCATCGATCATACAAGTCCAGCTGGCAAAGTATGAGATGTCCCTATAAACAATTGGGTGGCCAGTTTAGTATAGCTGATTAGAGTATTACCAATGAAAAATTCGCGTTTGTTGACCATTTTTCTAATTGTTTTTATCGATCTGTTGGGTTTTAGCCTGATCTTACCCTTATTACCGTATTATGCTGAAGCCTACGGTGCAACTCCGACTATTGTTGGCTTGCTGGTAGCATCCTATGCAGCAGCTCAGTTGATCGGTGCGCCTTTGCTTGGGAGATTATCAGACCGAATTGGCCGACGACCGGTCTTGCTGATAAGCGTGATTGGTACAGGAATTGGATTCTTGCTGCTTGGTTTTGCCGATCCCATCGGTCATTTCTTAGCGGATTTGATTGCTCCACAAGCGGCAAATGCATTTGTCTTGGCAGTGTTGTTTTTAAGTCGTGTCATCGATGGACTGACTGGAGGTAATATCACAGTCGCACAGGCATATATCACCGATGTCACGGATGATCAAAACCGCGCCAAAGGCTTGGGATTGATCGGTGCGGCATTTGGACTGGGTTTCATTATCGGACCAGCTGTAGGCGGCGCACTCAGCAAGTGGGGATACAGCTTACCTGCCTTTGTAGCTGCTTCAGTATCCTTCATCAACGTGCTAATGATCATATTTTTTCTACCTGAATCACTTTCCGCTGACCGAAGGAGTACTATATCCGGGCAAAGACGTCCACCGTTCACATTTAATGCTCTCAAGGAGGCGCTTAATCGTCCAAAAGTTGGTCCCCTGCTCCAGGTACGGTTCTTCTACGCACTCGCTTTTGCTATATTTCAAACCATATTTGCCCTTTATGCTCAGACGATTGGCTTGAGCTCGCAGACTACTGGGATTTTGCTGGCGTATGTGGGAGTCTTAGCCGTGGTGACCCAAGCTGGGTTGATTGGTTTCCTGACCCGTCGCTTCCGAGAAAATTCCTTGATGATCACCGGACTATGGGTCATGGCTGGCGCATTACTCGCCTGGTCTTTTGCTACACAGCTATGGATCCTGGTGGTATTGATCTTGCCTCTGGCAGTTGCTGGAGGGGTATCGAATACCATTATCCAAAGTACTACCACCAAATCCGTCACACGACAGGAAGTGGGAGGTATTCTTGGTATAACCACATCTCTCGAAGCAGTGACCCGAATTATTGCCCCTATCGCCGGGGGTTACCTGCTGCAACATCTGGGTGTATGGGCGCCAGGTGTTTTTAGTGCTATCCTGATGGCCTGGACGATTGTCCTTGCCTATTGGCGTATCATCCGTCCAGCTAACCGCGAGAAGGTGGCTGAAGAGACTATCTGATGAAAAGAGCAATTTGGTGGATTCGCCGAGACTTACGCTTGCGAGATAACCAGGCATTGGCAACTGCCTTATTAAAGGCAGAAGTGGTCATCCCGGTATTTATCATTGACCCCAAGTTACTGGACTCGCCATACATCAGCCAACAGCGTTTAGCTTTCCTGTTTGAGGGTTTACGTTCACTCGATTCAGAATTACGCCAGCGGGGGAGCAAGCTTATCATACGAAAGGGACAACCCCTGGATGTGCTGCGAAGTTTGTGTTATGAGGCTGAAGTTGAAGGTATCTTTGCCGAGGCAGATGTTTCACCATACGGTAGGCAGCGCGATGCACGCGTGATACGTGAATTACCACTCGAGCTTACCAATGGCATCACCGTTCACCCTGCTGAAGAACTGCTAAAGCCCAATGGCTCACCGTATATTATGTTCACACCATTCAGCCGGATGTGGCACAGCCTGCCTTTTCCTGGCAAACCACTCCCGCCACCTGAGCGATTGCCTGCTTTACCTCCCCTTATTAGCATGGTTATCGCCTGATTTTCCAGGTTATTCATATAAAGAATTATTTCCTGCTGGTGAAGAAGAGGCACAAACGAGGTTGGCAAGGTTCACTGATTCGTTGATCAATCGTTATACCGAAGATCGCAACCGCTTGGATGTAGAAGGTACATCAGGTTTATCGCCCTACCTGCGTTTTGGTATGCTTTCAGCCAGGCAGGCAGCATGGGCAGCACATGAAGCGGAGGCATTAGCAACAGACCCAACAGTACGTCAAAGTGTCAAAACCTGGCTGAACGAGCTGATCTGGCGTGAGTTTTATGCCACCATCCTCTATCATTTTCCACATGTGCGCCAGGGCGCCTTCCGTCCAGAGCTGCGTAAGATCCCATGGCGGGATGACGCAGTTGGATATGATGCCTGGGTTAATGGATACACCGGGTATCCAGTGGTGGATGCTGGTATGCGCCAGCTAAATGCCACCGGTTGGATGCATAACCGGGCGCGCATGATCACAGCTTCATTCCTGACCAAAGATTTATTGATCGATTGGCGGCAGGGAGAGCGATATTTTATGCAGCACCTGCTTGATGGTGATCCGGCAGCCAATAATGGTGGTTGGCAATGGATAGCTGGCACTGGTACCGATGCAGTGCCATATTTCAGGCTATTCAATCCTGTCCTGCAAGGGAAAAAATACGATCCACTGGGCGCCTATGTACGCCACTGGGTTCCGGAGTTATCACGAGTTCCAGATGCATTTATCCACACGCCATGGAAGATGCCTACCAATATGCAAACTCAGGTGGGTTGTGTGATCGGAAAGAACTATCCTGCCCCAATCGTTGACCATGCCATGGCAAGGGAACGCGCATTGGCAGCTTATCGTAAAGGAGGAAGATGATTATTATGTTTCCCGCGTTTGAAAAACAAAAATATCTAAATCTGGAAACCTTCCGGAAGAGCGGTGTGGGTGTGAGAACTCCAGTTTGGTTTGTCCAGGATGGTCAAGAGTTATATATCCGCACAATTGCTGATTCAGGGAAGGTGAAACGCATCCGTTATAATTCACAGGTGAACATTGCACCATGTAAAATGGATGGCACGTTACTTAGCGATTGGGTTCAAGCAGAAGCCCGCGAAATCTCGAATCAGGAAATCGACCGTATGGTCGATCGCTTGTTGAGTAAAAAATACGGTCTAATGAAAACAATATTTTCTTGGACCGGAAATCGGGATGGACGAAAAAATACTATATTAGAATTGAAAGTGAGAGAATAACATGAAAGATATCCTACGACAAGTTTCTGTAGCATTGACTATTCTTGCTACCATCGTGGTCAACGTGCTTGCCAATGCCTTGCCCATTAATGGCTTAAATACTGGTGCAATCTCAGATCGCTTTAAGGTTTATTTTGTGCCTGCCGGCTATGTATTTGCTATTTGGGGTGTGATTTATATCGGATTAATTGCCTTTGCCATCTTTCAGGCGCTTCCTTCTCAACGTGAGAATCCACGCCTGCGAGCTACTGGTTGGTGGATAGCCCTCGGAGGATTAGCAAACATCGCCTGGATCTTCCTGTGGCACTATGAGCTGTTCACTTTGACACTGGTCGCCATGTTGGTATTGCTTGGCACACTCATTATCACCTACCTGGGTCTGGGCACTGGTCGGAGTAGTGTCTCTAGGGCAGAGACCTGGGCAGTACGCGTACCATTCAGTATCTACCTGGGTTGGATAACGGTAGCGACGATTGCCAATATCACCGAATTGCTCTATTTCCTGAATTGGGATGGATTCGGGATTGCCGCTGAAGTCTGGATGTATATCATCCTGGTGGCGGTGTTTGTGATCGCTACATTGATGAATTTTTCCCGGCGAGACATTGCCTATACCGCGGTTATCCTGTGGGCTTTGGCAGGAATTTCGGTCAAATTTGCGAATATCCCTGCGATCGCCATTCCCACCTGGATCACCTTCGGACTGGTGGCCATGACCCTGATATTGGCATTCATTATGCCTGATAAAACATCTTCAGTTCAACCTGTTCAATAATCGAAATATGAGCATGCATCGGTCCCGAAAGCGTAATAGTTTCCTAATATTAGCAGGCGGATTGGTCGTTGTGGCGGTTGGACCCTTGCTTATTCCTATAAAACCACTTAAAAATACCTTCCCTCCCCAGGTATTGGCAGATGAAGACTCCCAATTCGTTGCGATTAATGGGTTGGATATCCACGTAAAAAAGATGGGACAGGGTGAGCCAGTTTTTCTTCTAATGCATGGATTTGCTTCCAGCTTGTACTCCTGGCATGATGTCATGGAACCCCTTAGCCGGCTTGGAACGGTGATTGCCTATGACCGCACTGGGTTTGGCCTCTCTGAGCGTCCCCTAACCTGGCAAAGACAGAACCCCTACAGCGCTGAGACGCAGGTAGAGATAGCGGTGAAATTACTGGATCACTTTAGTATTCAGAGGGCTATTCTGGTGGGCAACTCAGCAGGGGGAACTGTGGCAATGCAGACAACACTGGCATATCCGCAGCGTGTTTCAGCACTGATCCTGGTCGATCCGGCCGTTTATAACGGTGGAGGGGCCCCGCAATGGATGAAGCCCATCCTTGCAACCCCACAAATGCGTCGCCTGGGACCATTGATCGCCCGCCAGATCTTAAAACGCGGTCCTGATTTAATCAAATTGGCCTGGCATAACCCTGCATTATTACCCCCGGAGATGATGGAGTTTTATAAGAAACCTTACCAGGTTGAGAATTGGGATAAAGCGCTGTGGGAGTTCACCCTTGCCAACCGGCCAATTGGTTTAACCAAACGACTGGATGAGATAAGTGTGCCAGTATTGGTGATTACCGGCGATGACGACCGCATAATCCCTACCAAAGATAGCATCCGCCTGGCAGCCGAGCTACCCAATGCCAGCCTGGTGGTGATCGCTGAATCCGGGCATGTACCACATGAGGAAAAACCACAAGCGTTTTTGGAGGCTGTAATCAAATATCTGAATGATACTCAACCTAAGGAAGAAACCAATGCCAAGAGTCTCGTTGAATACCCCTGCGCCTGATTTTACCCTTATAGATTATAAAGGTAAAACAATACACTTATCCGACTATCGAGGCACATCGAGTGTATTGTTGGTTTTTAACCGCGGTTTTACCTGACCATTCTGCCGAATGCATATGGCGCAGTTGCGCAGGGATTATCAGGAATTTGTCAAACGGCAGGCTCAAGTGATTGTGGTTGGTCCAGAAGATCCCAAAGCCTTTGCAACTTATTTTCATACACACAATCTGCCTTTCATCGGCTTACCAGATCCTAAAGCAAGCGTTCTCAAGTTATACGGTCAGGAAATCAACCTGTTCAAATTTGGGCGCATGCCAGCCCAGGTGATCGTGGATAATGATGGGGTTGCTCGTTATGTACATTATGGTCATGATATGACCGATATTCCATCCAATGCTGAGATATTGGAATTATTGGATAGCTTGGAAGTTGTGCATGCTTAATTTTAAGTCAACTACCAGTCAGGATACAACTAATTGGAGCAATCCATGTTATTTATAAATTTTCTGTTTATTACCGAATGAAAGAAACCTCCTGGCATGTTCACCAGGAGGTTTCAATTTTCAAAACGATAGGTCAGGCAGGCGCACCAGACTTCCATTACTCAGCTCTATGTAGTCACCCTCGAGGTACGGCTCATTGTGCCATTGAAGCAACCGCTGAATTCACCGAATGGTTCCCAACCTGGAATCTGTAGCTGGCGCGTTCCGTTTACTTCCAACAGCTCACCCCAGGCGTTTCGCTTAAAGTGCATATGCAAGCGCAAAGAAAAATTCCGCTCTCTTCTTTACAAATAAGAGTATATGATTATAATATGTTTCCAATTTGGAGATTAATGGTATGATTAATAAACAACTACAGCCAACATGTGGTCATATTTTTAAATTGGCAACATTAATTCAAAGAAGAAGCAAAGCAAAAACTTGGCAAATGGTTAAAATAGTATGGAGCGATTCTGCAATTGAGGATTTGAATGCTATCTGAGGCTCTTTGGTAGAATTACCCTGGCCATAGCCAAAATAGGAAAAGAAATTGTAAGCAGATATAAACTCACTTTATATCAGAGGATCAATGAATGAATAGAATGAATCCCCTTGCGACAATAGAAAAATTGGCCGATGCGCTTGAAGTATCGGCTAGTGCGCTTTTGAAATAAATTTAAGTAATTAAACGCTTAATACACCTATTCAACAGAGGTAATATAAAAGTATGAACAATATTAATAGCAATAAGATGGAGTTGTCACCAGAACAACGTGAAGAACTACTCAGAGCATTGAAAGTCCGTTTTGAGAAAAACATGAACCGTCATAAAGGTCTTGAATGGTCTAAAGTACAAGCAAAGCTGGAAGCTAATACTGAAAAACTGTGGTCACTCAATGAAATGGAACGAACTGGCGGTGAACCGGATGTTGTTGGTCATGATATTGGGAAGGGCGAATACATTTTTTATGATTGCTCAGCGGAAACTCCTAAGGACCGCAGGAATGTTTGTTATGACCATGAAGCACTGGATTCAAGGAAAGAATTTAAACCAAAAGATTCCGCGATGAATATGGCAGCTACCATGGGTATCGAGATATTAACGGAAGAACAATATCGAGAGTTGCAGAAACTTGGAAATTTCGATACGAAAACGTCGAGCTGGTTGATAACTCCTGCTGAAATTA
Organism: uncultured Chloroflexia bacterium; assembly: GCA_963777935.1. GTDB lineage: Bacteria > Chloroflexota > Anaerolineae > Anaerolineales > UBA4823 > FEB-25. Next base: position 316,322 of record CAVZSL010000006.1, on the reverse strand, counting down.
GAAAACTCGGCGGTGCTATCTTTGCCGATCGCCGCTACGACCATGTCTTCGTGTATCACAATGGCGCGGAATCTTACTATGGCGTCAGGGGATTCCGCGGCTCGCTAAGGGTCTAAATTTTGCACAGATGTGGTGTACTTTGCAACTTCAGACGTTGCCGCAGCCCACAAGGAGCTCAGCGGCAAGGGAGTTAAAGTCAACGAATTCAAATACGACCTGATCGGCTCTGGATCAGGCGTAAAGTGGTTTTAATCTTGAGGACGCTGATGGCAATCAGCGTCCTCCTGGTACAGGCGTAAGTCTGTGAGCACCTTTTTGCAACTCAAAGAGAGGCCCAAAGGCCTCTTTATGTAAATGAGCTCCTACTTCATGATAAATCAATTTGGTAAGCCTTCAACACCAATGATAGTATTCTCTGCCCGAATGCCAACCGCTTTTACCATGTTAGCTGCACGTGGCGGGACTAGGAGACAAATTAAAATAACATACTATGACAAAGAGTAGGATGAATCCTAATGTTGATGTCTATATAAGCAAAGCCAAACAGTGGCAGGAAGAATTGAAGAAATTAAGAATGATCATTCTTGACTGTCAGCTGACCGAAGAATTAAAGTGGGGTGTTCCTTGTTACACGTTTCAGAAGAATAACATAGTTTTAATACATGTATTTAAAGAATACTGTGCGCTTTTGTTTATCAAAGGTGCCTTGTTAAATGATGCCAATGGTATTCTAATCCAACAAACGAAGAATGTGCAGGCGGGGCGCCAGATTCGGTTCACCAATATTCGAGAAATAGTTGAGCTGGAAACCATCTTGAAAGCCTATATTTATGAAGCCATTGAAGTGGAAAAAGCTGGTTTGAAAGTGAATTATAAAAAGACCACAGAATTCATCATTCCTGAAGAATTACAAAATAAATTAGATGAAATCCCTGCCTTGAAAACTGCTTTTGATGCATTGACGCCGGGACGGCAAAGAGCATACATTCTTTATTTCTCTACACCCAAACAATCCAAAACCCGAGAGTCAAGGGTTGAAAAATGTATGCAGCAAATTCTCAATGGAAAGGGATTAAATGATCTGTAAATTTGATGAGAAAATAACTGATAGCAAAATCAATTCGCGTGGTGGGCGCACAAGCCCTGCTGCCTGACACAGCGTGCACCCGAAAGGTGGGATTTGCCTTCAATAAATATACTTTGTGTCCCCATGCTGACCTTAGTGGTGATCTTATGTTTTATTTAGTGTCGTCGACGGCACGTGTTTCGCGTATAACTGGTACCTTGATCTGACCTGGATAGTGCATGGTTTCTTCGATATTCTTGGTGAATTCGCGTTCCAAACGGATGGATTCCAGGATTTATATATTTTGAGTATGTTTATTACCGAATAAAAGAAACCTCCTGGATGACCCCCCAGGAGGTTTCTTTCATCCATAATCTGTTAGTTTATCTTGGACATTACGCAACTTTGATATTTACCGAAAAGGTCTTGTAAACAGCTTCAAATTGTAATTCGATAAATACAGTGCTGTAAATGTCAGTTCACTACCGGTATTCTATTTCAATGCCATTTGGTAGCCATGTTTCCAGGAAAATACTTATCCCAAAACATGTTTTAACTTCATTTTTCACTTTTGGCTTCAATCAAACTCCTAATACTGAAGTCATTTGAAGGGTGGCGCTCAATCCAATCCGAACCAGCGTATTTAGCCGATAGAAAGACCGCTGATGGGTGGCGCTCGATCCAATCTGAGCCGGCGTAAAGCAAATATGGTGCGGCTATTGAAGAGTGACGCTCGATCCAATCTGAGCCAACGTATTTCAACTGCTGGTAAGCGGGAAACGGATGACGATCGAGAAAATCTGAGCCCGAGTAATTCAGCGGCTGAGAAACATCAAACGGATGGTGATTGAGAAAATCTGCGCCTGTGGAAGTCAGTGACTGGGAAACAGCAAACGGGTGGTGATTGAGAAAATCTGATCCAGTTGAGCTCCGTTGCGATACAATCGCTCGCGGGAATTGCTCATCGAGGTAGTCTGCTCTGGCTTGCTTTGCGGCACTCACTACGTTCTCTTTGGTTGTAGTTGATGCAGAAATGCGAGGGACAAAGTTCACTCCCAGGAATATCAATAATGCTGCCAGCACTCCAAAAGCAACGATAATCTTTAAAAATGATTTATTAGACATTTTAATCTCCATTGTATAAAGTTTTTATTAAGTAGGGTAGTCCGTTAATAATGGACTAATTAGATATTATTAGTGGGAATTATAAATGGTACTGATAAGAGCTACATGAAAGGAGGGTGAAAATTTTCTAAATGTATGTCGCTGATAATGAGAGAATGGGGAATAAATAGTATGGAAATGTATATCGCTTATGATCAATCTGTGATGAATTTTGCCGCGGGTGACAGGGCGGGATGCATGGATTGCATCCCGCCCTGTCAGTTAATCTTTTATGGATTAGCAGCTGCCGGGACATACGCCCGATAAACCAGATCTATGCCATCTGCATTGGTGATGTGCCCCGAAAAGCTCCAGACCGGCACCAACATACGATAAGATGGATCTAAGGCTATGTCGGGGGGCATGTTGCTCAGCCCAGGGGTAAGATATACCAGCTCCACCTTGTCGATCACTGCCCCTGCCTGGCTCAGGTCGGGAGGCATCTGTCCTTCGTTGGATGGGTGTACCTGCAGGATGAACCACTCCAGAGTGTCATCCACCAATCCACCTTGAGCGTAGAGCGGGATATCTGCTGGCACATCCGCAGGCAGGTCCGGCAGGCGCACCAGACTTCCATCACTCAGCTCCAGGAAGTCACCCTCAGAGGTTCGACGCACTGTGCCATTGAAGTAACCGCTGAACTCATCGAATGGCTCCCAACCTGCAAGCTGTAGCTGGCGCGTTCCGTTCACTTCCTGCACCTCACCCCAGGCGTGGATGTATCCCTGGTTAGAGTGGAGGTATTCAAAGAGACCGGACACATCGCCTGCCAGCACCAGGTTATTCATCTCCACATAGGGTGCTGATCCGCTTTCGGTTGGTAGCAGGTAGGTGGGAGCACCGAATAGATGAGCAGTCTGGTCTGTGGGGTAAACTCGCCCCCAATATTGGGGATTGCCGTCTTGTGTTGGGTAGGATGAGACGGACAATTGGTCACTGGGCTGCCCCAATTGGAGCAATTCCCAGGCTTGTTCAGCACTGATCACCGGGTAGGATCCAAGTGCCTGGTACTCTGCGCGGCTGACCCAGGCTGATCCAACCTGACCTTGTGGATCGACCTTAACCGAGGCCACATGATAGTTAATCGGATAATTGTCCATCAGTCGAGAGAAGTTCACCAGACCGTAGTTGTATTGGCTGAGGTCGATCTGGTATGGGTAGTTCAGGTAGCCGCGTTCAGTAAGATATTGCGTGGCGGCTAAAACCGCCTGGTCGGAGGGTGGCAGACCCGTTTGTGGATACTGGTGACCTCCATAGACAGGCGAGATAACCAGGTTATTAAAAGACAACTCGTTATTCCACATCGAGAGATTCTGCATGCCATCCACTCCAATATAGCTACGCTCGACCTGGTCAGGAGAGACGGATTCCATCCAGGCTGGCATATAGAGCTGGGCATTCAATCCCCACTGAGAAGCAATCTGACTGGCTTCCTCCTGAGTGAGTGGGCTATTCTCCAACCGGTAATAAGCCGTTACTTCAGCCGGACCAGATGGTAAGGCAGTTGCCAGGCTAATGGGCATCCCTTGAGGAAGGTTACCCGTGCCACTCCCACCATAACCTGACCCGAGGGCATTCACCAGAGAGGGCAATGTGGGGGGCTGGTTTGGAATCGGTTGGGGTGTGAAATTCATTGCCACAGGAGACTGGGAAGTGGGTGGAACTACTGTGGGGGTGAGTGGTGATAAGGGTGTGGGCGCTGGAGTATTGGTTGGTGGAGGTGCCAGCACCAGCTGAGTTTGAGCGGGGCTTGGAAAGAGAGATGGAATAGAGACCCACATGATGATTATTAAGGCGATGCCAACGAGTGCAAATGTGATCAGGCGTTTCATGGTAGTTTTCCTTTCGGGCAGGTTGAATGATTGCCACAGCGTTAGCCACCAACCCGGACGGGACACCCCGGTTCCTGCCTTGGCTGCCTGATGGAGCTGCAGCTCCAACCGGGTAGCAAAAGCAGGTTCAGGCACAGTGCCTTCAGCCAGCTTGAGCAGCTCACCAGCCAGACCAGAAGGGAAACCAGGTTCGCCAGGTTTGGGTTCTGCCTGATGTTCCCTTGAGGACAGGAATGCAGTGAGCTCAGCCAGCTCTTTGGCAGTAGGACGGTTCTGATTTTGATCCATCACGCCACCTCCGGGTGCACGGCTAATCGTTCTTGCAGGTCGCATAAGCCACGGTGAACCAGCATCTTGACTGCAGCTTCACTCTTGCCCACCACCTTGGCTGCCTCAGCCAAACTCAGACCTCCAAACAGACACAACACCAGCGCCTCAGCCCTTTCGGGACTGATCAGGCGCATTACCCTGGCCACACGAGCCAATTCCAGATGTTGCTGTGCGGTTACTTCCGGCAGGGGTACCGGGCTGTGAAGGTTCTCGGCCTCTTCCAGGGGCAGCTCGATGCGGCTGCGGCGGTAATGGTCAGCCAGCTTATGGCTGGCAATGCCAAACAGCCAGGAAGAAAAGCTGCCCTGCCCTCGAAAACTCCGGATGGATTCCAGGGCAGTCAGGAAGGTTTGAGCGGTCAGGTCTTCGGCTTCTTGAACAAGACCCGTGCGCGCCAGGTGGTAGCGGTAAATGCCATTCAGGTAGCGGTGGTACAGCTCGGTGAAGGCATTTGGGTCGCTTACGGCACTGCGAGCCAGATCAACATCATCTGCGGTGGAGCTGCCGCCAGCTTTGCCGCTTGGATGAGAGCTAGCCAGGGTCAAGATCAGAGTGAGGGTGGTGAGTTTGAGCATACGAATCCTGTATATGAACTGTTGCGCTGTGATTGCTATCATATGTCGTTGCACCTCCCGAAAAGGTAACAGGGAATTTGTAATGAGTATTATTTTAGATGAGAATGGAGGAGAAGCAAAGCATTGCCCGATTGGTCAGATTGATTTATTTAATAAAAAAAAGAAGAAACAAAGAGGAACGACCCGGTAGGAAGGATGTTTTTGAGATTTCTTTGATTGATGGAAGAAAAAGATAGCAGCGAGCTCATATTTGGTAGAGAAGGATCATCAAGGGTAGAGCGATATGGTATTCTGAATGTATATATGGGGAATTGAATTAAAAAAAACAAAAGCATTCAATTAATCTTAACCAACTGTTCTTACACGGATTCGTTGAAAATAAACGAATAGGAATGAATGATCTTCCTTACAAGACAGGGGTGGGCATGGTGTGAGGTAAACCGAATATCATGGATATATGTAACTACTCACACCCCTACCCCTGGCCCCTCCCCCGCTTGCGGGGGAGGGGAAATTATCGAAAAAACGGGATACACAGGGGCTACGCACCCTGTGTATCCCGTTTTTTCTACCTTAATTTCCTTTTCGCTCAAAGAGAAGTGCGAATATTAGGCATAGGGTGAGTAATTACGGATATATTATAGCACAAACGTTCTGTTCCACAAGAGGTTTATGCAAAGTTCGCAATATTTTAAGATTTCTCATGAAAGAGCAACGATGAGCAGTGTGCTGAGGAGGAAACTATAAAAACCAAACTACGGATAAATAATTGTCTGAACTAAGATTTTAGGTATAGATTAAATTACTATAATCAGGACAAAGATCCATCATCATAGTATTCATGGAATAATGCTAATCATAATTCAAGATCAGATAGGCTAAGAGGAATTACCAATAGACATATTATCTTACTCTGATGATGGGAGAATCTCAAAGGGGACGGAATAAAATAGAGTCTGACTGAAATACTTCGCCAGTTGAAAAATATGAGGATTATTTTATATTGACGTAGAATTCAGATTATATTTTTTTTAAACCTTCAGATTACTTCGAATCGTTCGCTTCATTTTCAGTTATAAGAAATAAAATCAATCCATTCAATTACCTAGATACAGGTCTATTGTAATACCTTTGATCATCAGGGATGGCAATCACTCGTTGCTGGATGCGGGTTAAGGTGTCAAACATTCCTTCTGGGACTGTCCTTGAAATTGGAAAACCAAGGGTATGCTTAATCTTCTTAAAATTCACCCGATAATCTCGAGGGTCTTCGCCCACTTAAACAACCTGACCTGTGAGGTGGGTAAGAGTTTTAACAACTCGTTGATAATCATTATTTTGGTGTAATTTTGAGATGAATCCCCTACATTAAACACATTATACCAACTTGGTCTTGCTTTGAAATTAACAATGCCAGAATGGATTGTGAAAAATCGCGCACATGGTAATATGGTTATACTATCAAGATCCAGGAGAGCTCTGATCTTGCCTGTTATTGCCTGTATAACTGGATAAAACACTATTTCACTCACTATCTATCTAGTACCGGAAATCTTGTATCCAAGTTTAGTTCAGGTAGGGCGCATCTCAAAGGGCACCCCTGCTTCTGCCGGGTGGTCTGCAAGGTGCATCAAGCTTTGCCCTTCTTCCTTTTCAGCACGACCACGATCCCCGCCAATCCCAGCAGCGCACCGAGATTACCCTGGCAAAGCTGGTTGGCAGGGTTGGACGGGGGCGTCAGGGTGGGATTGGCAGCAGGCTGCGTGGTCGGCAGAGGTGCGGCTGTGGGACTCGCCTGTGTGGGAACCTGAGTCACCAGCGTTGGCAGGATGGTGGGGCTGGGTTCAGGCGAGGAGGTCGCGCTTGGCTCCGGCGTGGCGCTTTGCTGGAAGATGGGGGTGGGCGGTAGGGGCGTTTCGGTGAGGGCCAGGAATACCATCTGGTCAAAGCTGCAATCAGTCCAGCAGGATTCACCGCAGCCAGTGATATAGTCCGTTTGGTTATTGATCCAGCACAAAAAAAGAAAGGCATCCTCATTGGCAGGGTCGAGCTGCATCGCAAGCTGCAGCTCACGCAAAGCCTGTACAGCATCTGCGGGATCGGCTCCAACTTCCTCTAATTCGGCTTCGTAATGGTTCCAGAGCAGGCTGGCATACGTGGAGTGCCACATGCTGTCGTCCGGCAGCAATTCCAGGCAGCGCTTGAAAGCCCGGCTTGCTTCATTAACCAGATTTTCAGCACCTGGATCCGTACGATAAAAGTGATGCGACATCAGCACGTCCTGGATGCGCATGCCCAGGCGGCCCCAGGCTTCTGCGTCGTCAGGATCCTCCTGCACAGCCTGGCGTGCATCCAGCACAGCCTGCCAGGCAGGCAGGCTCACCATTCTGGCAGAAATATTATCTTGCCTGGTTGGCTCTAGGTCCTCAAAGTGCCAGCGAATCTCGTTCTCGTGTAGGGTGAATGTCGTATAGGGTGGTCCATACACAAACACGTTTTCAGGGCTGACGCTATAAGGCATGCGCATGATGATGTCAGCGCTGCCGATCGTATCCTTCCAGCCTGCCCCTGTCTCGAGGATATAATCAAAACTCATCGTTTGCTGACCCCCCTGGGTGGTGAAAGCTGTGGCGTCAGCAGTGTAGGTGACCTCGATGATCACGTCTTGCCCAGGTGGGAAGGTAACATCGAACTCTGACCAATCCACGGCCTGTGACCATTCGCCCACCGGCTCTGCGCTCTGGGTGTGGCGGGTAGCAACCGGGCTGCCGTCTACTTTTGCCTGCAAGTCATCGATTTCGGGCATGGTTGCTTCATCGTAGTTCATCACCCAGGTATCGAGCGGGAAGCGCACCGCCATACTCTCGGCCTGACTGCCCAGGTTGCGCATGGTAAACGTGGCCGTCACGCGCGCCTGGGCGACGATTTCGGCTCCCAAGGAGTTTGGCAGAGGTTCGCTGGTGGCGGGCTGCACTTCGAACACCACCGTCTCCGCCAGCATGCGCACCTGGGTGGGCTCTTCACCCGGCAAAATCGTGACGCCTGGCGGCAGCGCGGGCGGGGCAATGTCGGCTCTTACCGGGGGAGCCGACAGGAATAATACTGCACACAGAACCACCAGAATGATCAATGCTCGAGCACGGGACATAGGAGACATCGCAGGCCTCCACAGGAAGAGCTGAAAATGAGGAGGGGCTAGAGACTGTCTATCGAATCGCCACTTGCTAATGATTGAACCCCTTTGGATGTTTAATACCGAGATTCCACGTCAAATAAATTCGACCAACATTTTCACTTCAGAGGGTGATGATTTTGACAATCCTATCTTAAGTTTAACATAATTTCATCCATAGTGCATAATTTTTGGTGATCCACTTTCACAAATTCGGGCATCTGAAATGATTTTTTCTGGTGGGTTTAAATAGAAACAACGGGTAAACACATGAAGAGTGATATTTCTAAGACAGGCTTTTTTCATATATCTCTTGATAAGGATATTTCTCAGAAAGCTTCATCACCACACTTCTGGCCGTTCGGATGATCTTTCCAGCCAGGAAAATGTACTTCAACCTGAACGTCTTGATTTGCTGCCTGTATTCTGAAATGCATAAAGAATCAAATTTGAACAGTAAAAATAGATTGTATGCAAGCATCATCATCTGAAACACTGCCTCATTTGCCAAAAACGATTTTAGCAAAAGATGTCCAACCGCTGTATCATACTTGGCTTCCTTGATGTAATTCTCAGAGTTGCCACGCTTTTCGTAAGAAATAACAACTTTTTCTGAAGGCAATTCAGTATTGGTTACAAAGAAAAAATATTCGTATTGATACGATATGGATCGAAAAATGCGAATTCTTTCAGCTACTTAGAGATCGTTTAGGTTACATCGACAGGGAGGAGGCCATTAAAGAAGAGGGTGAGATTGCCACCTTCGAAAATCACCCGTGACCTATCGGAGGGGTGAAGACCGTCTCGCAATGACAATTAGCTAGAATGAGAATAGGTGGAGCACCATGAAGGGCGGATCACGATCCGCCCCTACTTGCCTTCGACATGTTTGATTTTGTCTTTAGTCGGACCGAATAACGCATACAAAAAGATATTAACCTGCCAGTATGGGCAATAAACCACCGGATTTGTGAGTTGAAGACACATGAGATTGATCTAATCATCCCTCTATCGACATGGATTTCACAAAGGACAGCAGCTCCTGACTCTCTTGCAGCCATAGCATAGGATTTGTGGCGATCTTTACATAACGGATCACCCCGCTGCGATCAATCACAATCGAAGCAGTGCGCTGGATAAATATCATCGCCTTCTCCAGCCCATATTGGTGATAGACGTTACGCTCAGGATCTGCTAATACCGGAAATGGCAAATGCAGGCTATCGACATAGCGCCGGGCTTTTTCCAATGAATCCCCCAAAATTATAAGTACCTCACAATCTGCTGCCTGGAATTCTTTGTATGACCGCCCTACCTGGGCAGAATGACTCCGGCATTGCAGTCAATTAAATTCGCGCACGAAGAACAAGTAAACATTCTTTTTGGAGCGGAAATTAACCAATGCAATTTCAGCCCCGTTGCTGGCAGGCAGGCTGAATTCGGGAGCCAGCGAGTCGATGGCTAAATCAGAACCGTTAGACATATTCACTTCCTTTTTTTATGTGATGTTCCTCGTTTACTTCTTTCCTAAAACTCCTCCCGATTGAAGCGCCATAAACCGATCGAAATAAAAAGGATGCTCTCGATCACAACAGCCGCCAAGGTGATCAGCTGGTCGGGTGGCATCGGGGTTTTTAACATCAGTGAAAGGACGAGTGGCGTTGAGCTTCCGATGGGTACGACCAGGTTCCAGGGCAGCACGTAACCCAATGTGGGTATAAAGCCAATGATATTTTGCTGCATGAATAGAATCCCCAACGGGATGCCGATGACTGGACCCCGGCTGTCAAAAAAAGTGCCCAGCATCAACGTCAGGGCGAGAAAGAAAAAGTGGCTAATAAATATCACTCCCATAGATTCAATGAACCCCAACGCGTTCAGGGTAGATTTGGTGGAGATTGTAATAATGGCATAGGCGAGAAGGCATGGCACCACGACCATGGTAACAAGTATTCCAGCACTATTGGCAATGATTTTCGAAAGCACGAACGCCGGTCTTGTCAGAGGCTTGGAAAGCACCCAGGCAGCTGTGCCCTCCCTTTTTTCACCCACCAGGGCATCCTGCATAATGATAACCACCCCCACCGCCGGGAAGAGACCGGCGAAGACTGTAAATAACATTAATAGATCCTCGGTGGGTGGAGGTTCTGGGTTGAAAGCTATTGCAGCCAGGATGAAACCAATGAGACTTCCCCAGATCAGGCATTGAGACCACCACATCCTGGTTTTAAACCAGCGGGCCAGCCCACTGCGCAGCATGATGTTTAGTCCGCGGCTCCAGCCGCGCTCGCTCACCAACTCAAAAGCTTCATTTCCGGACATCCTGGCCTCCTTCGATCACCTGCATGAAGACATCTTCCAACTCATATTGTTTGCGGCGGAATTCGGTCACCAACACCGGATCGTTCACCAATAACTTGAGCAGGTGTGTTTCGGCCGCCTCAGGATCGGTCACGCTCACCTGCCAAATACTCTCTTCATTGAGCTGACTTGTCTTAACCCCACTTACCCAGGGCTGGGATTGAACTTTCTTTAACTCCGGTTCAGTCTCACCCTTTAAATGGATGATGTAAATCACACCCTCGCTGCCGGCCAGCAACTCTTCGATGGGCCCTTCAGCCACCAGCTCACCTTTGTTCAATATGACTACAGTATCACTGACGCGCTGAACATCATCCAGGATATGGGTGGAATAGAAGATGGTGGCATATTTGCGCAGCCTGGACATCACTTCAAGCACATCCCGCCGTCCGAGCGGATCCAAACTGGCAGCCGGCTCATCGAGGATGATCAGGTCGGGATAATTCACTTGAGCCTGAGCAATACCCAACCTCTGCCTTTCACCGCCTGAGAAAGTCTTAATCGGTCGGTCAGCTTTCTCTTCCAGGTCGACAAGCGCCAGCATCTCATTCACTCGCTCTTCAATGGCTTTCCTGGGTCCTTTGAAGAAAAACTCCGCTGTGAAATGAAGGGTTTGACGAGCAGTCATGTACTCATAAAAGTGTGGCTCCTGAGGAAGGTAGCCGATACGGGCGCGGATATCCACACTATGCTCCACACTGTCCATACCGAAGATGGAGGCAGTACCAGCAGTGGGGTGCGTCAGTCCAAGCATCAGCTTGATGGTTGTGGTCTTACCAGCCCCATTGGGCCCTAGGAACCCAAAGATCGAGTTTTGATGTACTTTTAAGTCCAGCGAACTGAGCGCCTTGAATTTTTTGTACGATTTACTCAGACCATGGGTCTCGATAACATAGGGATTGGTTGGGTTCATCTGTATTCTCCTCGTAAAGCCTTCTTCACGGCCAGGGTATCGGCACCGGGTCGGTGTAGCCATGTTTCTCTACAGTATATAACAAACCATTTGAAGGATTCGAGCAGGAAGTCTCATCCGAAAAAGTATAGGAATTGTCCATGGTTGCCACTGCCATCCAGATCAGGTTGCCATTCTGGCACACGTTGGCTTCGATCATATAGCCGCGGTTGTCGTCCTCGGTCATATTTACCGGCTGCCACGATACGGTGACTGAATTGCCATCCCGCACCGCACCGACACCTTGAGGTGGACCATACAGGGTGGAATGGGGCAACCGTACAGAGGCGACCCGTACGGTGAAGATATCGCCGTGGATCTCAACCACTGAAGCGGCGATCCAACATTGATAGTTGATGTTATCGGGTTGGATCCACAGCCAGGTGCCAGAATAGTTGCGTCCCCACACCGTGCCTGTATCTCCAGGGTACATCCCCCAGGCATACAGGTAAGCTTTTGCAGGTCCATAACGGCAGTTCGCCTGCATCAAAGTAGTGATGGTCGGAAACGTGAACGTGGGTGTGGGTGTTATGGTGGGTGTTAGCGATTGGGTTGGGGTTGCTGTTTGGGTGGGGGTGCGAGTGACGGTGGAGGTTAGCGTGGGTGTTGATGTGCTCGTGGGAACCAGCGTATGCGTGGCTGTAGGAGCAGGGGTGTGCGTTGAGGTCACAAAGGGCGTCTCAGTTGGATTATATGTTGGGGTAGCGACAGATGAATTGCAGGCAGATATCAGCAACCCGAGGATGACGATCATACAGGATAAATGCAGGCAACGATGCATGAGATCTCGATTGGACAAATCATAAGGGGTAGTCTGGTAAAAGTCAACCTGGTATGATTTTGTCAGCAAGTGATATGGAACAGCCCAATGGTCTTGCCTTTTGCCTTGTTCCAGACATGGATAGCTTCGGGAGTGGGAAAAATCTCTACCTGGCAATATTTCTGCTTGAAGAATTCCGATGCCTCGTCGGATAGTTCTACTAAACCTGACTGGCCTGACCCGATGATGATACGCTCTGAACCAGCTTCGTAAAGGTATTCAGCTTCTGCGAGGGAGATGGTGTGCGATGTCCCGTAGATCTCTTTGGAAAGCTTCTTTTTACGTTTTTCCACTGCGCCATCCAGGCGGATCATAATGTCATAATCATACATTCTCACCGCTTAGGGTGATCGAGCCAAATTTGGTCTTGTCGATTTTAGGCTTCATATTTTCCTCGTAACTTCAGCCTGGTCATGAAATAGTATTTATTATAGAGCATACAAGAAAATCTCCTTAAAATCAAGCATCCCTGTCATTTTAGAGCATGTAAACAATCATGGAGGCTTATGATATACTTTTATTGAAGTAAATTGCACAAAATTCATCTAAATGAAAAATTAATATAGGAGAGATCAAATGAAAAAATTATGGACTTTCATTTCAATGTTGGTTCTGGTGGTTCTTGTTGTTTCTGCTTGTGGACAGGCAGCTACACCAACCACTGTCCCCGAGGTGCCTCCAACCACAGTACCTGAGGTACCCCCAACCACTGTACCTGAGGTGCCTCCAACCAGTGTTCCCGAGGTGCTCCCAACCACCGCTCCTGAGCCGGTCACGCTGGTGGTTTGGGACCAGTTCTATCGGGATGTCGAGACCCAGGTGATGGATACGCTGAATGCCGAGTTCGAGGCAGCCCACCCGGGAGTCAAGGTCGAACGGGTAGTCAAGACCATGGATGACCTGAAGGCGACCCTTAAACTTGCGCTTGGAGAAACGGATGGCCCAGATATTGCCCAGGTGAACCAGGGACGCCCAGACATGGGAGCTTTTGTAGAAGCCGGTTTGCTTCTGCCCTTGAATGATTATGCGACCCAATACAATTGGGGTGAACGATTTTCATCCTCGGTGAATAATCGCAACAGCTTCTCTGAAGATGGGAAGACATTCGGAAGCGGCAACCTTTATGGGGTAAGCCCGACCGCTGAAGTGGTGGGTGTTTACTACAACAAGACTATGTTCGATAAATATGGCTGGCAGCTCCCCACCACCTATGATGAATTCACCCAGCTGTTAGCTGATATTAAAACGGCAGGTGAAACGCCTATCGCTTTCGGACTACTGGATGGGTGGCCTGGGATCCATGAATTCAGCGCGGTCGCAGATACACTGCTGACCAGTGAATACCTGGACAACTTTGTTTATGGTGTCAATAATGCCAGCTTTGATACTCCTGAAAACCAGGAAGCTGCCAAGATCATGCAGGAGTGGGTGGACGCAGGTTATTTCACCGATGGGTTCATGGGTATCGGTTATGATGACGTGAACCAAGCTGTTCAAATCAGGCCAGGGAGCCATGACCATCACTGGTTCCTGGCTGGCACCTGAGCTTCTCAAAGATACTGACCAGCAATTTGGTTTCTTCCTGATGCCGCAAAAAACCGCGGATGCCAAGCAAGTGGCTGTCGGTGGTGTTGGTATTCCATTTGCCATACGCAAGAGCACTGCTAATCCAGACCTGGCAGCAGAATATCTGGATTGGATGGCCAGCCCACGAGCTGCACAATTGTGGACGGAAGCCAGCTATGTTCCTGCAATGCCTCTGCCGGCAGATTTTAAGTTGGAAGAAGGCTCGCTCTTTGCGGACACAGTAATGGGTTGGGAGCGCATCAACCAGGATAACGGTGTGGGCCATTATATTGACTGGGCAACGCCGACATTCTACGATACGATTGTTTCCCAGCTCCAGAAGTTGTTTGCCAAGGAGATTGATCCAGCGACTTTCACCTCGGAGGTTGAAAAAGACTATAGTACATACCTTTCAGGTCAGTGATCAGTATAGCAATCATGCCATCAGAAGAAGTGGTTTCTGGTGGCATGATTATTTATTAGCATGAACAATCGTAACCCATGGCCAGGGGAATCGAAGTATCTGGGCTGGCTTTATATATTACCAGGGCTGGTAATCTATGTACTTTTTATTCTCTACCCGATCGCTGAAACATTCCGGTTGAGCTTCTACCGATGGGATGGCTTCAGCTCTAATCGCTTGTTCATTGGCCTTCGAAATTACATTGAAATATTCCAACGTGGGCAATTCCTATCCGCCCTGGTACATAACCTGATCTTCATCATCTTCTACTGCTTCATCCCCATCCTGATCGGATTGGTGTTAGCCAGCCTGTTGGGACGGAAGGCATTACCTGGGATGACTTTTTACAGAGCAGGGTTATTCCTTCCGCAGGTCTTGAGCATGGTGGTGGTGGGTGTTGTGTGGCGCTGGATCTTTAACCCGGCTTTTGGGCCATTAAATATTCTATTAAAAAGCATTGGATTGAAAGCCTGGGCATTGCCCTGGCTCGGGGATTCAACCTGGGCACTACCAGCGATTGGCTTGGTAGGAAGCTGGGTGCAGTACGGCTTCTGCATGGTTCTTTTTCTGGCGGGAATACAACGCATACCATCAGAGTTTTATGAAGCCGCCGAGCTGGATGGGGCAAACGAAGTCACATCAATTGTTTTATATCACCCTACCCAGCCTGCGTCCTGAAATGGGAGTAGCCCTTATTACCACGATCATTGCAGCATTGAGGGTTTTCGATCTTGTTTATGTTACCACCCGCGGTGGGCCTGGAGATGCTACCCTTGTGGCCTCATTTTTAGTCTACCGGGCAGCCTTTCAGCAGAATCGCATCGGTTATGCTGCAGCAGTCGCCACAATCCTGACGTTTGTTATTCTACTGATCTCATATTTTATTACCCGCTTCCAGGCAAAAGCAGAGACATAATATGATTCTAAAACGGCGACAACTACGTTTAATACCCAATTATGTGCTGCTAACGATCTTTCTCCTGGTCATTCTGCTTCCAATCATCGGGATTATCCTGAGCGCTTTTAAAACCGACTCGGAGATCATCAAGGGACCTTTCAGCCTGCCTGCCAGCTTTCGTCTGGATAGCTTTGTGAATGCCTGGACGGTGGGACACTTTAATATGTATTTCCGCAGCAGTGTGATTGTATCTACATCTGTTGTGAGTGTTAGCGTCTTCTTATCCATCTTGATTGGTTATGCTTTTGGCCTGTTGAGATTTCCACTTCAGCGTTTACTCTACCTGGTCTTGCTGATGGGTTTTATGGTGCCTTTCGAGGCGGTGGTCATTCCTCTTTACCATACAATGCACCGGCTCGGTCTGACCGATACATATTGGGCTTTGATCTTGCCACAGATCGGGCAGAGCATTAGCTTTGGCACGCTATGGATGACCAGCTTCTTTCAAAGTGCACCGCAGGAATTGGTGGACGCATCTGCACTGGATGGTTGCTCGCGCTGGCAGAGCCTGTGGAGGGTGCTGTTCCCGCTTGCTAAACCAGCTGTGTTGACCCTGGTGGTCTTGTTTTTTATGTGGACCTGGAATGAATTCCTCCTGGCATTGGTGATGGTCCAGGACGAGAGCCTGCGAACGCTACCTGTCGGACTGGCATTCTTCCAGGGGCGTTATACCTCCAACATCCCGTTAATGGCAGCTGGATCGATTATTGTTGCGGGACCGATTGTGCTGGTGTATATTGTATTCCAGCGTTACTTCATCAAGGGGCTCCTCGGAGGAGCGGTGAAGGGATAAGGTGGTAAGAAATGCATACAAAACACATATTAGAAGCACGTGAACGTGCTCTTGAATTGCTCCACAAATGTAGCGGTCCGTCTGGCTTTCGTGCTTCGGCGACTGCGGTAGGATACCCGCAGGTCTGGGGACGTGACAGTGTGATAATTTTCCTTGGAGCACTCGCCAGCAAGGATGAAGAGCTGATCGCAGCTGGGCGCCATTCACTGGATACGCTCAGCGCATACCAATCTCCCCTGGGTCTTATTCCATTGAATGTAAATCCGGATACAGGTTATGTGAGCTCAGAGAATGCCGGCGCATGTGATACCAACCTGTGGTACATCCTGGGTCGTTATGTGGATTTTTGCATACACCCAGGATGATAAAGTCTTGCGTAAGAGCTGGAGTAGCATCGAACGGGCGTTACTTTGGCTGCAATACCAGGATATGAATGAGTGTGGATTGCTCGAAATACCCGAAGCTGGTAATTGGATGGACCTGCTGGATGTGCGCTACAACACTCTGTATGATAACGTTCTATACTATGCTGCCAGCCTGGCTTATGAAGCGATGAGTGAACAGATGGCCTCGGGCGAATTTTTTCAGGGGAAATGTATATCTGCAGAATGTATCCATGAACGTATCAATCTTCTTATGTGGATTGACCGGTGTTGGGTTGCCTCACACTTCGCTGAGCATCTTGAGAAGTTAAAGGCCATCCGATTAGAATGGTTCATGCTCTACCATAACATTGGTACGATCTCCAGCCGTCCATATTACCTGCCGTGGGTGGCATTTCGTGACTATGGTGATTGGTGCGATGGCTTGGCAAACCTGCTGGCAATCCTGACCGGAATTGCTGACGGAAATCGTATCTCATCATATCTTACGCTATATGCATCAGGTTGGCATGGCAGACCCGTACCCAACCAAGGCAATTTACCCGCCTATCTATCCAGGGGAACCTCACTGGCGAGAATATTATCGCAGCCGAAACCTGAACCTGCCGCAGCAATATCACAATGGCGGTATCTGGCCAATGATCGGGGGTTTTCATGTGGCTGCGTTGGTCCGTTGTGGCTGGCAGGCGGAGGCGGAGCATCACCTGGAATCACTCACAAACTGCGTGGAGCAAGGTCTGCAAGGCAGCTGGGGTTTCAACGAGTGGATGCATGGCAGCAGTGGGCGACCGATGGGGTACGAGCAGCAGGGATGGTCAGCCGCCTCATACCTGCTGGCGGAATCTGCGGTCCGAACTGGGAAGATAGTCTTATTTGACGATTTGTTGGCAGCCAAGCCGGCCTCAGCAGTGGCAGCGGAACAAAATGAGATCGTGGATAAAATTGGAGGAGGACCGGAGTAAGCACTCATCAGCCAGAGTGATCATAAAAATTTAATTGAGCAAGGTAGCAATACCACCTGAGTAATTTATCCTTCAGTTTACTCCAACGGTCTCTCTTAGCCCGTTAAAATAAATCTGTTAGCACCTGATTATGGACTTCCTTGTTCGCATAGAGGTTCCACCCGGTAACGCTGTCTTTCCTCACAGGTGAGCGGGCGCACGTACCTGTTTGCCTGGATCCATTCAAGCAGCTCAGTCAGCGATAGCGTAGGAATTTTCCATTGGGTCAGCACTCCGTCGGTGGAGATGGAATAGGCAAACCGACTGTCCCGGCTGAATTGCACACTCATAACAGGTTGGGAGTAGGCAGGTAAGCGGTAAAGCTGCTCACCGGTCGAAAAATCCCACAAGATCACCTCACCATCATTGGAGCCAGAGAGGGCATACTTCCCATCCGGACTGATATCCACACTCCAGACATAGGCAGAATGTCCATAGAAACGGCGGATGATTTCCCCTGTCTGAACATCCCACAAGTACAGCGAAGCCGGTCCGGGTGCCAGAATCGTTCGATCATCCGGCCCAAAAACAAGATCAAAAATCGGGATCATATTTTTGTAATCTAGGTAAGAAAAACGGCGCATCTCTTGTCCGGTACTTACATCCCACAGGATGATCCTCTTTTCCCAGGCAGTACCAGTGGCTGCCCACTTGCCATTCGAGCTAAATGCAATGCCGGTCACATCTTCGTTCTGGTTCATCGCGAAACGGCGCTCAAGCTGGCAGGTTTGCATATCCCATAGGATTAGATCCTGTTTTCCTTTCCCATATGAAACTCCCGCAGCTTGAGAGCCTGCCAAAAGGAAGTGGCTATCCGGGCTAATCGCCAGGCTTCTCACCAATCTTCGATATTCCCCTACTATGTGGCAAAGTTCCCCTCCGCTTTCCAGATTCCACACTTCCAGTTCAGGGTTACTGGTAAAAAGACCTCCCCCCCCAGCGGCAGCATACCGACCATCCGGGCTGATGGCTACTGAATCAGCAGGTATCATATTAGTAAATCCATGGAATGTTTTAATAATCCGAGCTCCAGTAATATCCCATAACACCGGGCTTTGAGTGTCGGTGAATGTATTTCCCAGGAGTATGGATAGACCATCCGGACTGACTGCCAGAGCGTCCGGACTGGACAGTGTAGTGTTGAAGGTTTGGTAATCCAACCCTTCGACCAGATTCCACAGGCGTAGTGTTCCGTTCTGGTGACCTGAGATACCCAGACGCCCATCCTGGCTGATTGAGAATGAAGTAGGATCATCAGCGTCTGCGATGTAATTTTGTTGACGCCAGTTATTGATATCCCATTGAAATATGCCTGGGACGAGCGAGAAGATATATTTATCATCCGGGCTGATTAATACCTCTCCCCATGTGTGGCCCGCATTGTATTGATCAACCACTGCCCCTGACTGGCTGTCGATCTTAAGCAGTAACAAACCCTGTCCGGAGATAATAAAGCTACCGTTAGCGCTGATCGCTAACCCATCTACAGGATCTCCGTTGACCTCAATCTTTCGGATGGGTTGAGGATTATTCAAATCCCACAGAAATAGGCTACCATCGGCATAACCCGTGACCGCGAAGGGGCTTGTATTCGCAACAGCCATATTGGTAAGAGGACTGGTGTATCTCTCGAAGGACTGAATGGTGTCACCACTCGCCAGGTCCCAGAGAGTCAAAGTCTCATCCGCTGATCCCACGAAAAGGGTGTCTCTGTTTGGATCAACAGATGTTGTCACTGCCAGTGAGACAATCCGCCCAGCCAGGCGTGGAAGCTGCCTGATTTCCTTGCCTGTATTGGTATCCCATAGGATCACGTCACCATCCTGACCGCCTGTGATTAATATTTGTCCATCCTGGCTAAAGGCTACCGCGTTCACCCAGCTGGTATGGGCAGTCCAGCGACGAATTTCCTTACGGGCATCCAGATCCCAGAGGACCAGCTCGCCTGATAAGCAGGAGCCCTGTGCATCCAGGTTGGCACAGCTGCTCGAGAACGCCAGGTGGTTATCTGGGGTGATGGCTACAGCGCTTACCTCGTGGCTATGTCCATTCAAAATGAACCGGGTACCTGGGGATAAGGCGATTTTTCGCAATGCTGCTATCGCTTCAGGGGGAGGTTGGTCTAGTTTTATTGCTTCGTTAGCTAGCGCCATAGCTGAGTCAGCCTGACCTGCCTCATTATTTATTTGAGCTGCTCCGGCCAAGCTCAGGCTGCGGTTGAGAGCTGCCTGAGAGGCAGACCGCTGCCAGGCGAAAAATGCCAGTAGAGCGAGAATTAGAGCCAGAGCGCCAACTCCGGTAATCAGGAACGCACGTAATCTCAAACGTTGGGAGGCTTTGACTTGCACCTCTACTAAGTGTTGGGCTGCCTCCAGCTCACGCTGGTGTCGGGCTTCATGTTCCGCCGCTTCCCTTTCGTTCGCTGCGACGGATGCATCCAGGAAGTCCCTTTCCAGAACGTTCAAATCATCGCGATAAGCAACTGCCCATTCCCTTGCCTGTGCCAGCCGAACGCCGCGAAATAACATATCTGGCTCGCGCTCTGCTACCAGCCATTCTTGCGCCGCCTCACTAAGATGATGGTGCAGGCGCAGTCCCTCACGGTTATCCTCCAGCCAGCTGCGCAAGGTTGGCCATTCGCGGATCAATGCCTCATGGGCTACCTGCACCGAGTCCTCACTGGTTGTGATCAGACGGGCGTCTACCAGGGCATTCAATACAAATTGTGTGGCATCTGTTTCTTCCGGCTTAAGGATGAGCTCGTTGAATGAAGCCCTGCGACGGGTATCACCAGTAGCAGTTTCGTCACCAAGCTCTGTCAGGCGCAAAAAGATGCGCCGGGCGATGGCCTGTTGCGCGTGGGTGAATTGATCGGTAAACACAGCCTCAGCAGTCTCCGCGATGGCACCGCGCACCCCTCCAGCGGAGGTATAACCACTTAAGGTAAGCGTGCGTCCGTGCCGTCTCTGCCAGGTCTCGAACAGGGCATGTGAGAGCAATGGCAAAGACCCGGGTTCGTGACCCACGTCATGCAAGATCAGGTCCACTAGTCCTGACTCGAATTCCCAGCGCCCGCGCCGGGCTGGTTCTTCAATCGACCGTTGCATTTCTTCATCCGTCATCGCACCGATATATTCCTGCTGCTGGGCTAACGCTTCACGCAGCTGTGGGTAGCTGGAGCAGTGGGCGTAGAAGTCAGCTCGCAAGGTGATTACGACTATAGCTTGACCACGCACATCCGATGCTGCCAATAGAAGATTGTCGATAAATGCAGATCGTTCTTCTTCAGAATGACAGAGAGAAAATAACTCTTCGAATTGGTCTATAACCAACAAGAGCTGAGATGCGCCTGTGGTTTTTAGCTCCCGCTTGACATGAAGGACCAAGGAGCGTTTGTCTTGCAGTAGATCGTCCATCATAGATGTGGTTGGAGCCACTGAGACAATATCCTGTGAAAGAGCAGCGGCCAAGCTTTCGAGTGGATGTGTGCTGGGAGTCAGGACATGAATTTGCCAATTGGCAGACCGTTTATTCCAACGCAATGCGGGAACTAGCCCCGCCCGCACGAGCGAGGATTTGCCACTTCCTGAAGCGCCAACGATGGCGAAGAACCTCTCCTCATTGACTCCCTTTCTGGATGCCAGTGAGAGCACATGTTCTGCCAATTTGGCACTCAACGCCTCCCGCCCGACGAATAGGCCTGCATCTGGTTCGTCAAAATAATCCAAGCCTTTATATGGGCATAAGCCTGGCTCTGGTGCATCCTCACGCCGGACGTTGGCAGCTAACTCCAGCAGCCTGGCAACTGCCTTAGGCTCATCTTCCAGGTAGAGGGCAGGCACGAAGCGCGCCTCAATGGTGGGAGGATCTGGAAGACGTAAGTTCTGCTCCAACCGGCAGATTTGAGCCGTGCTATATCCCACGGCAATCGATAATTCCAATTGGGTGATCCCGGCGCGGCGGCGGAGAAAACGGAGTATGTCTCCGAAGGTGGAAAATTTTTCTAAAGTACTGGTGGGAATAGAGGTAGGCATGACGACCTCCTAACCAATTTGCGGTCCCGTTTTACTTGTCCTAATCATAGCATAGCACAAAATTATGCTTCTGGTAATTATTGGTAATTAATGGCAATTTTGGTAAAGGTTTGGATGCTAAAGTGATGGCATCGAAGGCGTGTGCCTGAATAGAGGCAAAGCCAAACCAAATCTAACCAAACAAGGTTTCAGATAACCGAAGGAGGTAAAGATGAAACGCTCAAGAGTATATACATTAGGAGTATGTATTTTTCTGGTAGTGCTGGTAATTTCGGGATGCGCTGCACCGAAAGCGGAGCCCTGCCCAACCACAGCGCCTCTATCCTGCCCAACTGCCGCGGTGCAGATAGTACCCGAGATGGATGCATGGAGGCAGTCGTTATCTAGTATGGGCAATGTCGTGATCACATTCGACAAGGGTGATCAATGCTCTATGAAGGTCAATAGTCACCTAACAGACACACAAATGAATTATGAAATTGTGGTCAACGACCCGACCTATCAAAATTATATGGTGGTTTTTATGACGCTCGATCCTGGAAAGACTTTGGCAGATCTAGAAGCATGGACGATAGCTGACAGCCCACCTTATGCTCATTATGTTGGACTGGATGTTGTCAGCCCTCTGAGCAGGACAGCCCATAGTCTTCCGACCATCGAGGGCGGAGAACTCTACTTTTCATGCTTCGTTCAGGGACCAGTTGGGTTAAAAGTAATCGGAAATGTTGGTCCATTGGAAGTACCTGCAAAATAAGAAGTAGCAGATAGTATGCCGGTGCAATTATAGTAGGTCCGGGTCGAATAATACCCGGACTTACTGTCTTATTATTCTATGCTCGAAGAAGTTTCTTCGTTGGTTATATGTCCTTTTTGGATTTACTGGACTAAAAGTCCTTTTTCATTTAGCGCGAACCTGCTGTATGATTATGCGGACGGCATAAATTACCATTTATGGCTTAGCGCAGTGGATTTCGTGACTACGTTTCTGAGCGATGGTCTGCCTTCCTACGGTGTCCTGCTTATTTGGTTATAGAATATTGCACTTGAGTCAATTGTGGTATTAAGATGTATCTCTGCCAAGTGAATGAAATCAGATAACAATGTTTCTCGCTTTGGTACTTCCCTCCTGATCATACAACAGATGAGCACTGTAATATGTGTAAGTAGTACCCGACACGATTTTTTTGGTAAACGTGTTCATGGATCGGTTTTGTTTAGTTAACCGAATGAAAATCTCGACTGCCAAGACTTTGCCTGGCTATAAATGGTAAAAGGTTATAATTGGATCGGGCTGCGGAGGGAGCCGTTATGGGAGGGCGAATGTCAGAATGCAGGTGGGTATACTTTTTTAGAAGATTTGCCTGAGGGGAAGCTATGAGGTTTTCCATTATGACCAAAGTGAAGGTGAACCCTGAGTCATTCGGAATACTCTGCTTGAGATCATTCCACTATCTGACCGATTTTAACTATCCATCTATGAAAAATCTGTCGCATTCAAAGGCAAAGGAAATTGGTAATTAAGGATTGTTGGAGGGTTGTAACAAATGAAACGAAAAAGCCTGCTCATCATTGGTATTACGCTTGGAGTCCTGGTGCTCGTGTTTATCGTTGTTGGACCCATGGCACCCATCTGGTCTCAGATGGGAATGAAGCCTGTTTGCATCCAGGGAGAATGGCCTCACCTCCAAATTGTTACCTGCGAGGAGACAACCGCAGCATATTCGACTCCTACTCCACGACCATTACCCACTCAAAATGGCAATGCCAAAATACCCGTCATCGTGGACGATGATGGCAGCCCGGATGGCACCATCGCCCTGCTTTACTTTCTGAGCAACCCACTCTTTGATGTTCGGGCGGTGACGATTTCACCTGGGGAAGCTCATCCTGGTGTGTTTGCCGATCATATCCTGCAGCTTCTTGCAGAGCTGAACAGGACGGATATCCCCGTCGGAGCTGGCTCTCCGACCCCAATAGAAGGAAATAATAATTTCCCAGATCCCTGGCGGCAAGCCAGTGATAACTTCTGGGGTATCGAACTACCACCTGCTTCAATACCAATGGCTCCTGCGTCAGCAGCCAAGCTCATCGCGGACACTGTTAATCGCTCATCAAAACCTGTGCTCATTTTCGTCAGCGGCACGCATACCAATCTTGCCGAGGCACTGCGTCTCGACCCCGGAATTAAGCAGAATATCCGGGATGTATACATCATGGGTGGGAGCGTTTATGTGCCAGGCAACATCAAGAGCGATTGGCCGGCCATCGACAACAGTGTTGCCGAGTGGAACATCTGGGCAGACCCGGTGTCAGCCAAGGAGGTATTTGCATCCGGGCTACCGCTCCATCTAGTACCACTCGATGCCACCGATCAAGTCATGTGGAAACAATCCGACTTATCCAGCTGGGTTTCGTTCACCTCTCCTGAAGGCGAATTTGCAACTAAACTACTGCAGTGGATGCTGAATTCGTGGTCAGCGGAGGGCGTTTACATCTGGGACCTGGCAGCGGCAGTTCAGGCGACTAATCAGTCCGTCTGCCCCGAGGTTTCCCTGGGAATAGATATCGTTACATCTCCAGGACCTGAACAGGGTCGCACTATCGTAACGGAGGGTGTCCCGAATGTTTCTGTTTGCCTTAACCCGGATATTGAACAGGTTAAATCCCTGGCTGCTTCCATCCTGGGACACTAGATAGGATCATTAAATTATATGAAACTGGTTATGCGTTCTTATCGAACTGAAGATGACTTCTGGCGAATCCGGGATTTTCTACGCCAGGTCTTTTTGCTAAATGGCTGCCATATGCATAGCTGGCCAGTTGCCCGGTGGGATTATTGGCGCTGGCATGGCATCTTGAATCTCGGTGATGGTAAATTGGAAGAGCATGTATGGATGTGGGAGACCCCGGATGGGCAGATCGCGGCGGTGTTGAACCGTGAGGGGGCTGGCCAGGCTTTCCTGCAGATCCATCCAGCATTTAAAAACTTACCCCTGGAAGAAGAGATGATTGCCCTTGCTGAAGAGCGCTTGCGCGCCTCAAGCAGAACGAGGTGGCTTGATATTGTGGATATGGTCAGATGCAAGGGATACCCAAAGACAAGGAATTCTCGATCGGCGAGGGTTTATCCATATGGCAGAAGCCGATGAACATCAGTGGCTGCGTAACCTGGAGCAACCATTCCCCAATAAGCCGGTAAAAGAAGGCTATACCATTCGTTCATTGGGTGATCTCTCTGAGCTAGCCTCCCGCAGCTGGGCTTCCTGGAGAGCTTTCCACCCAGATGAACCGGATGAAAATTACGATGGTTGGACATGGTACTTAAATATCCAGGCAGCCCCGCTTTACCGGCGTGACCTTGATCTGGTGGCTATCGCACCTAACGGTGAGGTGGCTGCCTTTACCACCATCTGGTATGACGACGTCACCCGCTGCGGGTTTTTTGAGCCGGTCGGGACGATGCCTGAACATCAGCGCTGTGGATTAGCCAGTGCGCTCATGATTGAGGGTATGAAGCAGCTAATACGTATGGGTGCCACCCAGGCAATGACTGTGGGTGGGTCGCCTCCAGCAAACGCCCTGTACCAGCTTGTATTGGGTCCTGTCCATGATATCTACCAGCCGTGGGAGAAGAGATGGTTGTAACGATGAATGGTTCCCAAAAGCTGGGTAAATAAAATTCAATTCAGAACTGGATAAAGAGTAATTAATTTTGAAAGGGTCACTTATGAATGTAACCATCCGTCAATTACAGGGCGAGGAAATGTTTGAAGCCTTGTACGCTTTGAACTCATATTCTCTCCACCCATCACCACCTTTACAAAATAAGGATGAGTGGATGGCGGTGGTCAAAGAGCGCGAGGGAATTTCCTGCTTTGCGGTATGCGAGGATGAGATACCCGTATCCGTTGGTGTGAGCAGGCCTATGACTCAGAATATGCGGGGGAAATTATTTCCTGCGTCCGGGGTGTGGGGAGTATCCACCATGCCTGCCGGTCGACGGAAGGGTTATTGCCGCCAGGTAATGGCAAGCCTCCTTACTAAGGATCGAGAATCGGGCAAGGTTTTCTCCAACCTTTATCCGTTCCGGGAATCGTTTTACGAACGGATGGGATATGTGACCTTTCCTTTGACTAAAATTGCCAGGATCACGACCCAATCCCTCTCTCCTCTATTCCCCCAGGATTTAGGTGGTGAGATCAAAATTCAATATATCGGTGAAGCCTACGACACCTATCGCGAATATCTTGCGGAGATGCGCCAGCAAAGACACGGAGTGGCATTCTTTGATCATGGTGATCGAGCACGTGCCAATCAGAACATGCAATGGGTTGCCCTGGCAGAATTTGCTGGAAAAATCGAAGGCCTCATGTTGTATAACATACAGGGGGAGGAAGTGACCAAATATAATTTTGTTGCTTCCCGTTTTTATTATCAAACCAGCCGGGCACGTTACCTGCTGCTGAACTGGATCGCCCGCCATGTAGACCAGGCTGACCGTGCTGAAATTTGGCTCACCGATGATGAATATCCAGAAACATGGTTGGCGGATTTGCAGGTAAAGATAGAATCACCCGTGCGGGCGGCGATGAGCCGCGTTTTGGATATTGAAAACATCTCTGGTATGGTCGTCGGCGATGGCAGTTTTAAAGCGAGGATCACTGATCCGCTTTGCCCGTGGAACGAAGGTTGCTGGCTATTTAATTCAGCTCATGGTACCCTGGAAGTATCGAAAATATCCAGCGCGGATTGTGAACTGACCATCCAGGGGTTATCTGCTCTGGCAGCCGGGACACTTGATCCTCAAGATATACCCTTGCGTGGTTGGGGTAGCTCTGATTCCAGACTTCAATCCATCCAACGCGCTATGTTCTCCCGAATGAGACCTTATATACACGAATATTTTTGATAAGTTCTATGAAGTGATATCTCGATTGGTAAAACGATCACTTTTCAAAGATGAGGAGATAAAATGAATCACAACGAACGAGAGCGGATTGAAGTCGAGCAGACCATTCATGCCACCATCGGTTGGGCGTTAACTAAGGATTTTGACAGGCTTTACTCCTCAATCGCACAAGACGAGGAATTTTTCATCTTCCACCCCGACTCGAAAAGCACGATCATCGGCTTTGAGGCATTTAAAAGCATGAGCGAACGTTCGTGGAAGACGGATGCATTTAAAGCCACAGATTACGCAATCAAAGAATTAAGGATTACATTCGCAAAATTGGGAAATGTGGCCTGGTATTCCTGTTTTCTAGACGACCATGCTGAATGGAATGGCAAGCCTGCTGGATGGGATAACTGCCGTTGGACGGGCACACTGGAAAAACGTGGAAATAAATGGGTCACCGTCCAGATGCATTTCTCTTTTCCAAAGGACAATTGAAACCTACTCCAAATATCACAAATGAAGCTGGAGTATGCGAGGCCGTTATGATTATCGATAGGATCTTTGAATGAAATCATTCCGTGATCTCACACGCCGCAGCCGGTTGTACATGCTGAGGGAAGTAGCCAAGAAGGCTGTCGAAGTCTATGGAATGGATGAGGCACGCCTGACTTTCATCCAATATTTTGAAAATATCATCTATCGCGTCGACACGCCAGACTTCGAGGTACATGCACACGAAGCCAATCATTTTATCCCAAACCGCTACGTGCTTCGTATCCATGCTATGGGTGATGCTGAGGCAATTGCTTCGGAACTAACATGGTTAGCTGCATTACAACACGAGGCTGGATTATCCGTACCCGCGCCGGTCGCAACGCCGGATGGCAAGCTGTTGACCTCCATCGTTACGCCGGGTATGCCGAATGGGCGGGTCGTCTCGCTGATGCGCTGGTTGGATGGGCGAAAAATTCGGCATGGCTTCCAGCCAAAACACCTGACTGCATTGGGGCAGGCTGTGGCTAAGATTCACAACTTCTCCGCTGGATGGCACGCCCCTGCAGGGTTCAACCGTCCCGATTGGGATTGGGATTCACTGTTTGGCGGAAATATGTTCAGGCATTCCCTGGAGGAGTTGGTTGATTCGATGCCACCTGAAAGTCAACAACCTTTCCAGATTGTATCCGCCGAAGCCAGGCGTGTTATGGAGGCTTTAGGCAAAGGTCCGGACGCATATGGATTGATCCATGCCGATTTGTATCCAGAAAATGTGCTGTATAAAGCAGGGAAAGCCTTTCCAATAGATTTTGAAGACTGTGGTTACGGGTATTGGATGTGTGATATTGCCGTGGCATTATGCCAATGGGCTTGGGGAAATGATTGGGAGCGCATGCGGGATGCCTTTAGAGAAGGTTATGCTCAAATACGAACCTTGCCCGAAGCGCAGTGGCAGCAGCTCGACCTATTCATTGCCACTCAATTTGCGACGATGGTGCTGTGGGCTTCAGAATTCCTTAAGCGCGACCCTAAAAGAGTGGCTGAATATACACCCTGGCGGGAAGATAACTGCCATAAATTATCAGTATATTTCAACAGACAGAAATAACTTTTTCTACACTCAGCCTATACTGCTTATATTCCAATCCTTTCGATCTGAGGGGGTCAAGGTCTCGGTATTACATTGGTTTGCTTACGTCACCCCTGGAAAGGTCCAGGTAGATTGGCTTCCAGCGATGACAAGCACAACCCAATTTTATAACTACAGCTAAATTGTTAGTTCGTTTAAATAATTGAACTTCATCAACTGTACGAAAGTATAAAAAGTGTCAATTAGCTTGCACAATTATTACGGAGGAAATATGGATAGAGAAGGATTTCGAAAGTTTCTTAGGGCACGCAAGATGAGCGATGAAAAGATAGAAGCAGCGATTTCCATCTCTGAACGATTTGAGACATACCTGAGTGCATCTAGTAGTAAATCAGATTTAGACATAACCTGGGAGTTCTGTAAAACCTTGATCGATGAAGGTCAAAATTCCTATGATAATCTCCTGGCATTGGCTAGATACGGTCGCTTTACGAAAAATAATTCCATCTATGTCGCCATGCTTGAGGTGTTGGACGGTGCTGAAGCCCAACCCAATTTGTATAAAAAAGTCGGGGATTTATTTGGTGAGGCAGTACGCGATGAAGCCTTTGAAGGTGTTGGTTTATCGGTTTTGGGCATCCCTCCTGCTGAAAAACCTTTTGATATGTTCCCGGTCATTGACCGTTTGATAGGGTTGGTGGGATATGAAGCTACTGAGCAACTGTTATCTGCCTGCCTGCGAGATTTACCCGACGAATACTTTTTGGGTGATCGTGAGAAATATATAAAATACGGGGATATTGATATTTATTTGAGGAAAAAGCATCAAGCCCTGGTGCGATGGCTCCAAAATTGCCAACGAAAAGATGAATTATTCTTTTCCCAGGAGATCACCGACGATGTTGTGGAATACGTCAAGGACAATCCCGAAATCGAGAGCGGTGTACGTGAAGGCAACCTGCTTTATATATCGAAAATCCCATATAACGCCAAGCAATTTCTGATTGAAACCGATCCAACGATGAAGCGATACTACGCCTGCCACTGTCCATGGGCGCGCGAAGCTATAAAAACAGAGGCAATCCAAATGAATCCGGTCTTCTGTTTTTGCAGTGCTGGCTTTAGCAAAAAACCATGGGAGGTTATCTTCGGGCAAACGCTCCAGGTTGAGGTGCTAGAATTGGTACTCAAGGGAGATTTTCGCTGCCGGTTTGCTGTTCACCTGCCTGAAAACCTGGTCCTTGAAAAATAAACCTGTTACATATGAATAAAAATCTGGAAATTGATTGTTGCGAACGATGAATCCTGTTCATCCTATCCAATCATCCATTCGAACCCCTCGCTTAACTTTACGCCCACTTCAGCCCGAGGATGCAAACGCACTGCATCGGGTTTATCAATCGCAGGGCGTCTTGCGTTATTTTCCAAATCCCACTCCTCCACCGTTGGAGAGAGTCCAGCGATTCGTCAATGGGCAACAGGCACACTGGGAGACGCATGGTTATGGTAACTGGGGTATTCTGCCGGATGGTGAATGTGAGATCATCGGTTGGGCGGGTTTACAATATCTCCCTGAGCTTAATGAGACTGAAGTTGGTTTCCTGCTGGATAAGCCCTTTTGGGGCAAGGGTTATGCCACCGAGGCTGCACTGGCTTCGATTAGTTTTGGTTTCGAGCGGTTTGAGTTGGATCACATTATTGCATTAGCGCATGCGGATAATCTGGCTTCACGGCGGGTGATCGAAAAATGTGGGATGATCTATACGCAGACTCTCACCCTGTGGGGATTAGAGTTAAATCGCTACCGGGTTGAAAATCAATTGCGGGGATAAAACTTTATCTGCTATTAGTATTTTTGAGGGAGGAGAATTTAATGCGTGCTTGTACATGAGGCAATCAAAAAAAGCAGCTTTCAGGTGAATGCCGTTTTTTATAATTGGAATGGTGAATAGAGTAAAAAGCCCCTGGACGTTATTTAGTAGATTCTACAGGTATAGGTGCTTTAAGCGGTGCGGTGGGAGATTTTCGGTGATGGGGGATCGTCCTCCTGCCTGAGACATCCGCGGGACCTCAAGACGTATAAAACGTCAAGGAAAGGGTATAACCCTTAACTTCAAAATAAATATCGGTGAAGAAACCGATATATCAGGCTAGCGGGGTAGGCGTGCCTTGGCCTCGTTCGCTGCGGCTTCCATTGCTGCGAACATCGTGTGAGCCTCTTCTGCAGTTAGCTTTGAGTCAAGCAGGGGCAGGTAGATTTCCTCTTCCTTGGCAAAGTGTAGTTTCACTAACGTGTAGAGACCATATAAAACGCGTCGCAGCGCATTGAGTTGCTCAAAGGTGATAGAAAGCTGTGACTTATGGACACGCAGTGTACCCAGCTCCTGGGTCAACCGTTCCACCTCCACATGGTCACGGGTCATCGTCGCAGTAGCTTGCGGGGCACCCATAGCTTTTTGAATTATGGGGTAAATTGCTTTTTCTTCTGCCTGGGCATGTGGGATCAGTTGGCGGATCAGGAAATTATAAGCTTGCTCGACTTTTTCATGGGCTAAGCTGGTAAGGCTCTCGTTCACAACATCACCAGCCAATCTCAGGTTTTCTAATTCCCGATACAATTCTTTGTGCTCATCTCTGAGGGGTTGGGTTATGCTTGCCATTTGCTCTTCTCCTTGGGTATTCTAAATACACACTATATCATACCACTTCATTGCGAGTATGTTTCAATTTATACGAGTTTCATGATCTCACCGCCAAGATTAGTGCGCTTGCGTATTCCATATTGCCCTGGTTAGCGAGGACCACTTCCCATGGGATTGAAATTCCTATGGGTGGAGGGATATTTCTAAAATGATGATGGCTTTTAATCCGCTTTGCTCACAAATTCAAGCAAATCGCTCATAAATGTCTTTTTGTCGTAATCTAGCACTATTTATGGAATGGATTAAAATTAGCCATTCGTATATTACCCCGTTGATATGTTTTATTAATAAAAGAAATCATGAGTTCTAATATATTTAGCAGCCGTGAACGATTCGATCCTTCGATGGATGTGTGTTTCATTTAGATCAATATGCACTCCGATGTCAATGAAAGCAAGTTGAAATCCATTATCGCACGCATACCCGTCTGGGCAGATTTAGATCCAATTCATGTCGAGTGCATTGCTGGTTTGACGAATGCCAACTACCGCATCACGGTAAACGGGGAATGGTTTTGTCCTGCGAGTAAGCAGGGAAAATACCCAAAGCCTTGGGATCAATCGCCAGCATGAAGCCCTGGTTTTAAAAACCGCGGCTGCCCTGGGTATCGGACCCGAGGTATTTGCTTTTCTGCTTCCCGAGGGGCACTTAATCACGCGCTGGGTGGAAGGTCGGCACTGGGAAGCGGAAGAGTTCCGTACGCCTGAGCATGTACACATGCTGATTGAGATGGTGAAACGCATCCACGCCATGCCGCCTAGTGAGGCAAATTTCTCTCCCTTCCGACGAGTTGAGGCATACATCGAAGCTGCACAGGCTTATGCTGTCTCCTTCCCACATGGTTTCAATCAGTTCATCGCAACCATGCATGCAGTCGAGCAAGAACAAAAACATGACGGGTCTGATTGGCGTCGGTTTTGCCATAATGATTTAGTGTCGGTGAACTACCTGTATTGTGACGATGATCATACGATTAAAATCCTGGATTGGGAGTTCGCAGGCATGGGTGATGTCTACTACGACCTCGCGACTGTGGTTTATACTCACGATAATAAAGGGCCTATTCCAGCTGACCTGGAAGATATCATGCTGGATTGTTATTTCAATTCAGTCACTAGCCACCAGCACAGGCGATTAAATGGGATGAAATTTATGCTGATGCTCTTCACCGGTATGTGGGGGTTGGTGCAGCATGGCATGCAATCCGCTGGTCTGATCCCGGCAGTGGATGGATTTGATTATCAGGAATTTGCCGAATACCTGTTTGCTCATGATATCCAGGAGCTGCAGAGGATAGCGGGCGGATAATCCGACTTTTATTGAGAAATTGAACCAATAATAGCGGGATTTATGGTTGGGGAGACGCTAGGTGAACCAGCCATGTATCTGACAGGAGATTTGCACCAGACTCGCCGTTTTTTCCCCCAGTTACCCACACCCGGCCATCAGGTAGTAGAACAGCTGCGGAATAGATGCCTGCCTGGGGGAGTTCACCGGCGATATGCCAGAGACCTGTGCCTGGATCGTAAATTTCAATCACCTTAACATAAGAGTTTTCATGTAAGCAGCATTCCCCGTCATGTGATCCGCCAATAACCAATACCTGGCCATCCTGGAGAGATAACAGAAGATGCCCAATACGTGGCTCGGTAAGGTCATCCGTTGCTGACCACGTGTTCGTTACAGGATCGAAAATTTCAGCGCTGGAAGATGGCAATGGATAGTACGCCGATCCCAGCGTATCTGCCAAATTATTTCCACCTGCCATCAACACCCTGCTGTCTGGAAGTAATGCTGCTTCCCCATTTATGCGCGGAATGACCATTGGTCCAGTTGCTGTCCACATGTTCTGCTGTGGATCATAAAGCATTGCATCGCCTCCCGCGGGGATACCCGTAGCCGCCCCACCACCGATGACTAAAACTCTGCCATCCGTTAATCGCACTGCGGTATGGCTGGCTCGATCGGATGGTAAGGGCGCCGCGCTATACCAGGAATTATTCTGTGGATCGAAAATATCAACCTCGCCAGTCTGTAGACTTCCACCGATCGCGCCTCCGACCACAAGCACTCGGCCGTCATTCATCAGGGTTGCGGTGTGTTCGACCCCATGTGAGCTAGGCGGGGGTATCACCAGCCACTCATTCGTGGATGGGTCGTACAGCTCAGCATCATCCAACCAGCCTTGCGAGTGGTTGGAACCTCCCACAACCAGCACCCGACCATCTTGCAGCAATGTTGCTGAGTGCGCATGCCGTGCAGTTTGGAGCGGGGCTGCCTGGAAGGTGATGCCCGTAGCCGGATCATAGATTTCAACTTCCGCGGTTTGTTGTGTTGGGAGAAATACTGCCACCTGCAAACAGGACGCTTCCATCGAGTAAGAGCGTGGCGGTATGTTGGGAGCGAGGTTCGCGTAGAGAAATCACTTGTGTAGTTTCAACTTTTGGTAAAAATATTGGGATCGGGGTAACAACGACGGTTTCTTTGACGATGCGAGTTGCTTCTACGGTGACAATTTGGATTTCTTGGACGATGCGGGTCTGTTCGACAATACGCGTCTCTTCGACCATGCGCGTCACAATGACCGTGGTCACTGGAGGTGTACCCGATTCGCATGCGGCTAAGAAAAGGAGTGCTGGTATGAGAATTATCAGGCCAAGTCTTCGAAGCATTTTGTCCGTCCTCCTTACCCCAAAGATGTCACGAAATCAACTTATCCACCCAATCATTGAAGTTGAGTATTACAGCTTAATTATATATCTGTATTTTTGTTACCCCCGATTGAATAAAATAAGACTTATCGAAGCGAACCGGGGTACAGATCTACCTTCTTTGCTGTGGTTTTCAACCAACGCATCATGCCAATAAGAATTCGATCCTTTGGTATTTATCCTTCTGGCTCAATCCTATTCTCGTATTCTTTTTGTTCCTGGCGGTCTTTTTCCGCATCTGCATCATCTCCCTGTCTTTCATATGCTTTTGCTCGGGCAGCATATGCCCGCGCCACTCCGGGCCAATTCTCGAGTGGCTTTAAGATTTCCAGGGCACGCGTGGCTATCCCAATAACCTCGACTGGTTCCTGCTTAACCAATCCGGCATTTGCCAGGTCAGCTTTAAGAATCCACATCCAACCCAATCCTTGCTTATGGTCGGAGCTGTCCCCTTTTTCGAACAGCACCTGGGCTTCATCAATTGCCGTTAATCCCCGCTCTAATGCTCCATTTACGATGTAGTTCGTGCCGTTAGACATCAAGGCACGCGCCAGGGTGATATCATCTCCGGAGAGGCGTGCTGCTGCAATTTCTCGCTCGCTAAGCGCCAGAGCCTCATCCGGTTTTTTCAGCTGTCGTAAAAGGTTTCCCTGGCGCATCAGGCAGTAGGACAGCACACGTTGTTGTTCTTTATAAGTTGGATTTTCGTTATTAATCGGCAATTGAAATAGCTTCACTTCCGCATCCTGATAAACAGCCAATGCTTCTTCGAGCTGATCATTTAGTTCCAATTCCCAGAGGGCTTTTTCTATTTGTGATTCAATTTCCTTGATTTGCTCGGTTAATTCGCTCATCAAATTCTCCATTTATAAGGAACGGATATGCAATTTTTTATCTGATTATTCGCAGGTTAATAAAATGATCTTTCTTGATACGCTTAGCCCTTCAGGCGGTTTTACTCATCCCAATCAAGTTGATTTGCTGGAATACCGCTAGAGAGTGCATAGCGGGTTGCCTCTTCTCTCGTGATGATATCACCCTTTGGGTATTTAAAAACCTTGCCAGGGAAGATCACGTAAACATGAGCTATCGTTGAGGCGTTGATATACCAGCCCTTTGGCTTGAGCGCATGACTCAATTTATCAGCGATCGCATCACTCTGGTTTTCATCTGTTTCAAACGAGAGCGCTGTCCATACATCAGGCTGGTATGGAGCTGCGTTATTTACCTGCCAGGTTTCTTCTTTGGTCACATGCAATAGATCTAATACATTTGTATCTGCCAAACTTTCCTTGAGCAAGAGGCCTTTCATCTTCTTGGATTTCCTTTCCACCATACATACATGTTATTCCCGATTAACAACTGTAACACACCCTTAGCTTGCTAGCAGATACCTATGAAATAACTAATACCCCCAACGATTAGGCCTTTGAATTTCTGCTTTATTATATTCTCGAAAGAAAATTGTTTCATATCAATAAAGGTGCACTGGATGAAATTGAATAATGAATTACCCCCCTTCATTTTGGCTTTTATGACTATGTTTAATGAAAACATATAAAAACGCCTAATTATATACTCAACTAATTTTATCTAAATTGGAACCATTTGATATAATTGGCGTCTAATAATGGAAAGGAAATGAGCAAAAAAATGAACACGAAATCAATTTTTGCTTTACTTTTAACCTTAATCTTTTTATCTGCGTGTGCTCAACCGACATCCTCAGGAACAAATCCTCCTCCGGTGTCGATTCCTGCCACACCCACCTCGATGACCAATTACCCTGGACCCACAACTCAGCCAACTGAGATTCTACCGACACCCACGCACATCTCGGTTGACCGGACGCCGGCCCAGCTGGCAGCAATTCAGGAAGTGTCAAGAAAATATAACATCGCTATTGACCAGATCACAATCGCCAGCACTGAAGAAAAGACCTGGCCAAATGGTTGTCTGGGAGTTGTCATTCCAGGTATTTTGTGCACCGATGTGATTGTGGATGGATTCAACATCAAGCTTGAAGCAAATGGGCAAAAGTTTGAGATCCATACCAACCAGGATGGGACAAGCGCGATCGATGCTGCTCAGCAGCTGGCCACGCTTGGGTTGGTAGTCTCTACCATCGACCGCACCATCCAGGTGGTTAACCCGAAACTCCCGCTAGGGCTAACTTATAACCCGGCTTTTAATGGTTTTCTTCCGTCAGGTGGATCAATTTTGGGTACGGCGTATGTGCTCGACTTTACCAACCAGGCGAAAGGGGTAGCCATTGATGCGAACGGCTCGCATGACCTGACCTTCATCCAGAACCCAAACTACGGACTGGCCTTATGGCGGGGTGGGCTGGCTACACAGCCGCTGCTTGCCTGGGGAACTCAACCCACAGGCACAGCGCAAACCTCATCCCTGCAGATCAGTAATCCCGATGGCTCGAACCTTGAGACCCTGCTGGCCATCGACAGAGGGACTGCTGGCCCTATTCAGCTGGTTGCAGAATTTTGGTCTGCGGATGGTCAGTCGCTCTACTTCAGCAATGAGCCGGTCGGGTTGGGGGGATATATCCCATTTTCAGGTGCTTCCAACCTTTATAAGATCGACCTGCTTACGAAGCAGGTAACAGAGATCATCCCACAAACACCCGTCACCAGCCCGCAGATATGCCTGGATGCGATTTCTGGTGATTATCGTTTTGTCGCCGATCACTGCGCGCAGAATGTGATCACCATTCGCGACTTACAAAATGGTGGGACTCGACCATTCAAGCTCCAGCGGATGTTGTCGACTACCGCCTGTTAGGTAGCGCACGGTTCAGCCCGGATGGTAGTCGTGTGGCTTTTGCCCTGGCTCGGGGTGATCCCAGCAATGAGCAAGGCTGGGTGGCAGTTGGTGATAGCACTGGTGGATTATCAAAATTGATCCTGGCTGGGGAAGCTGGTTCTTACTATACTGTTCACGGATGGCTCGATGACCAGACGCTGTTGGTGCAATCCAATCCGATCATGTGCACCCAGGATTGTAGTAGTCAGCTGTTCACTGTAGGTGTAGATGGCTCGAATCCAACCAAAGTGGCAGATGGTAATTTACTCACCATACTCGATAATAGATAGCAAAAATGATGATTGATATCCCTTAGAGGATCTATTTCAAGGGGTATCTGGTAACGGGTAGTCTAACCTTCTAGCAAAAGCCTGTATTCGTCTCAATCGAGGAATTCAGGCTTTTTAGCCTCTTTGCCTAACTCTGTGGAGTTAGGGTCCATATTTCTGACGAATCGTCTAAACATAACCTTGTCGTTTTTAAGATTTTAATGTGGTATAATCCTGCGTTCGCTTCTGAAATGGATAAACTTTATCCACAATAGTTGCGTACGGGCTAGGGTTCGCCTTGGCTCAATCTTAAGCCAAAAGGACCTTTTGTGAACTTTTCTGTATTTGCATTCAATCCCCAGATTAATGCGGGGATATCTAGCGCTGGTTATTCCACGCCAACTTCTATTCAACTTAACACTATCCCGCCTATTTTAGAAAGGCGCGATGTGCTGGGCTTAGCTCAAACCGGAACCGGGAAGACCGCTGCTTTTGTTTTGCCCATCTTGCAACACCTGCTTGCCGGTCCGCGTGGCAAGCTGCGTGTGCTTATCCTTTCTCCTACCCGTGAGCTGGCTGAACAGACCCACACAAGTATCGGGGTGCTTGGCCATAAGACTGGCTTGCGTAGTTTGACAATCTATGGAGGTGTCAGCCCTCTACCTCAAATTAAGCGGTTGCGAGCTGGTGCTGAGATCGCAGTTGCCTGCCCAGGCCGTTTGCTAGACCTGATGGGTCAGAAAGTCGTCAATCTTAGCTGGATTGAGATCCTGGTTATCGATGAAGCTGACCGGATGTTCGACATGGGATTTTTGCCGGATATCCGTAGGATTATCGCCGCTCTACCCGCTAAACGCCAGACGCTTTTGTTCTCTGCCACCATGCCTGACGAAATTCGTTCGTTGGCAAATGAATTCCTGGA
Source organism: uncultured Chloroflexia bacterium (assembly GCA_963777935.1). GTDB lineage: Bacteria > Chloroflexota > Anaerolineae > Anaerolineales > UBA4823 > FEB-25. Next base: position 278,946 of record CAVZSL010000006.1, on the reverse strand, counting down.
TCATCCAGTCAAGGTTGATTTAGGAGTATCACGCCCGGTCGAGACGATTGGACATGCGGTGTATCCGGTGGATCAAACGCGGAAAACTGAGATGTTACTGGCATTACTGCGAAAATCAGGCAATGGTCAGGTGCTGGTCTTTACCCGCACGAAACACCGCGCAAAAAAACTTGCTGAGCATTTGATCAAAGCCGGATTGCCTGCCACCTCGCTGCAAGGTAATCTATCGCAGAGCCGGCGGCAGGAGGCAATGAATAACTTTCGTACCGGGCGGGTTAAGGTATTGGTCGCCACGGATATCGCTGCACGTGGGATTGATGTTTCCCAGATCTCGCATGTCATTAATTTTGACATGCCGGATACTGCTGACGCTTATACCCACCGCATCGGTCGGACAGGCCGCATGGCCAGGCAGGGTACTGCGCTTACGCTCGTCACGCAGGATGACTTGCCGATGATTCGCACGATTGAGCGCTTATTAGGTCGTTCGTTGGAGAAGCGGAAACTGGCTGGGTTTGACGCACTTTAGTCTTTGTCAGGGGTCCTTGGTTACCCGTTAGCGCGTGAGCAATCCATATCTCTATAGAATCATTGACAGCTAGTTATTGGTAATCCAGAAAGATTAATCGTATCTTAAGTTGACAATTACGATAAATTGGAGTATAATAGTCTTATATAAACAACGGGATATAACATTGATCTAAACAATAGATAAGTCAATTACGAAGTCAATTCAATGGAGGGACGTATGTTAAAATTTGAATGTAAGGAATTGGGTACAAATTGTAACTACGTTGCAAGGGGCAATACCATTGAGGAAGTTAAAAGTGATGCTCTGGGTCACGTCCAAGTTGTTCACAAATATTGGTTGGCTATTCTACCACCACAAAAGAAGGCTGACATCGACAAGACCTTAACCCTCATAAGAAATGAACAATATTTCAAATGAGAATCAGGTAATTAAAACGCTTATATATGAATATAAATGATTCAGTGATTGGGATGGGGGATGTGCATCTCAATTGAGTGTACCAGCGGAACATTGAATCGACAATTAATAAAGCCACCCCTCAAGGTCCTTCTTGGGGGGTGGCTCTTTGTATGGGAAAGAATTACTTTTGCATGATTGGCAAGAAGAATTTTCAGAGTGCATTATTGAAAGGGTCTTTAATATAAGCTGGGGTTGTAACAGCTTCTTGCCCTTGTGCCTGGGCTTTAACCAGGCTGGTAAAGGGTAAGCTCAAGCCGGTTAACGTTCCGGTGATCGCCAGGATGCTAAGTGAAGTTATCCAGAATTTTATGGAGGGGTGTTTCATATGATTTTGTTGCCTCCGAAATTTGGGATTGGGATATGGAAGTTTGTCAGAATTAATTTAATCTTTATAAATTCGTCCAAATTAGCGATATTTTTTTGATGAGAGATAGGATGGTTACTGTATAAAACCTACTTTATCGCCCTTTCTTTGATAAAATATCTGATAACTATCCATTAATCATCGAAGGAGGCTGCTGATGCAAGAGGTTGTTGTTACAGTAAAGGAGTTCCGCAAGGTATACAATGCCATGAATGCGGTAGATGGGATCAGCTTCGAAGTGTATCGGGGCGAGATCTTTGGATTGCTCGGTCCCAATGGAGCAGGGAAAACAACCACCTTGGAAAGCCTGGAGGGATTAAGGCAACCTACAAGCGGCTCTCTAAGTATTTTAGGAGTTGACCCAACCCAGCAACCCCAAAAATTAAATAACCTGATCGGGGTTCAATTGCAAGCTTCAGGGCTTCCTGGCTCCATGAACGCGAAGGAAGCCATGGAATTCTTTTGCGCGTACCATCATGTGGCTCCCCGGCCTGACTTGCTTGTTCGATTGGGTTTGGGTGAAAAATTAGCCTCACAATATTCCACACTCTCCACCGGGCTACAACGCAGGCTTTCTCTGGCGCTAGCGATCGCCCATGATCCCCCTGTGGTTTTATTGGATGAGCCTACTGCTGGTCTTGACGTTGGCTCACGGGTTGAGCTGCATGAGATGATGCGCGAGCTGAAAGCCAAGGGTACCACGATCATCCTCGCCACCCATGATATGGCTGAGGCTGAGAAAATGACCGATCGGGTTGCAATTATGCTAAAGGGTAAGATTGCCGCCACAGGCACTCCCACCCAGCTGACTGCCACTGGCAGTGGTTTGGTCAAGATCTCTGTGGCATCAGAGACATCGAGTTTGCTGAAGGAAGTTGGTGATTTCCCGGAAGTTGCACAGCATATCATCAAGGACGAGTATGCGATATATTACAGCCACGATGCCGGAACGACAGTGCCATCTATATTTGATTACCTTAAAACACATGATGATCGACTGGTGGATTTACGTGTAGAACGCCCATCTCTGGAAGATCGCTTTCTTGAGATCACCCAACCTGACCAATCAAATGGAGGCCAATCATGACCGCATTTTTCCACCATTTTATGTATGATTTTCGTACCGGCCTGCGAGATAAATCCCTCCTGCTTTTGAACTATCTCTTCCCACTCGGTTTTTATCTATTAATGGGTTTACTCATGACAGGGCTTAACCCAACTTTCGCGCCGACCATGATCCCCGGCATGATTCTTGTTGCGGTCATGGCATGCACAATGTTAGGTTTACCCAATCCCGTGGTGGAATCGCGTGAAGCTGGGATATTTCGCAGTTTCAGGATTAACGGAGTCCCAGCCTTATCAATTGTCACGATTTCGGTTTTAACTAGCTTTATGCATGTCATCTTGGTTTCAATCATCATCACGGCTACTGCAGGTCCACTTTTCAAGGCCGGTATTCCGACGAATTGGGGTTGGTTCGTAATGATATTGTTACTGACGATCTTTAACTTTGCCAGCCTCGGTATGTTGATTGGAGTTGTATCCGCCAGCGCACGTTCAATTGTCTTGTTCAGCCAGTTAATCTTCCTGCCCTCCATGATATTAGGGGGTCTGATGATCCCCTCCAGCATGCTGCCACCGGCTTTGTTCCGCGTCTCCTTGCTCCTGCCCACTGTTCATTCTATGAATGCCTGGACGGGCCTGGCGTTTGATATGACGCCGGTGTTTGATCCACGCTGGTCATTGTTGATCTTACTGTCCAGCGGAGTGATCGCATATGCATTGGCGATTTATTTGTTCAATTGGGATAGTAAAAACCGGCGGAAAGGTCGGAACCCATTGCTTGCATTGATCACATGGATTCCATATATATTGGGTGCCATTTTTTTGGTGAGTTAAATTAATACTGGGATACAAAAACTAACCTGATTTTAATTACACTTTTTTTGATATTTGATGTATGATTTAGCTATCCAGGCAGTGTTGCTTGGGCAACTTATCTCATTTCATTCAGGTGAGAAGAAAGGAGCACATCCATGGCATTTAGCTTTAAAAACTCGAAGGGGCAAACCTATTTTCTCCATGCCACGACACGTGTCCTCAAAAGTGGTAAAAAACAACATCTCTATTATTTTGCAAAGACACAAAAGGCAGGTGTGTTGGACGCTGTCCCGCAAGGCTACGTTGTAAGCGAAAGCAAAACTGGCCTGCCGGTTCTTAAGAAGAAATAGTTATATAAGGTAACGATTGGATGGTAGTTCGCCAATGGTAACCTGACCACGGAGGTGTCTGGTTTAGGTCACCTCCGTTGGTTATTATATGAGACCGTTTGTACGGCGCACTTCTTCGGAAGTGCGTCGTGTTTAATTCCCCTGTAATTATTGGCTGAAAAAAGAATTAACTACCTGAGGATCAAAATGCCTGCCGGATTCCATCTGAATATAGTCGAGGGCTTCACGCTCAGGCCAGGCAGACCGATATGGGCGGTCGGAAGTGAGTGCATCCCACACATCCACCACCGCGAATATCCGTGCCGATAGTGGGATATCCTTCTCTTTCAAGCCGCGTGGGTATCCATTACCATCCCATTTTTCATGGTGGCAATAAGGGATTTCCAAAGCTGGACCGAGATAATCGATGGTCTTTAACATCTCATACGCATGTGTCGGGTGCTGTCGCATGATTTCCCATTCAGATGGGGTCAATGGTCCGGGTTTTAATAGAATCGAATCAGGTATACCCATTTTACCGATATCATGCAATAATGCTCCTCGTCGGATATGCTGCAAAGCTTCACCACGTATCCCGATCCTGTCAGCCACCCGTAATGTCATTTCAATCACCCGGTGGGCGTGGCCTACGGTTTCTCGATCGCGTAATTCCAGTGCTTTTGCCCAGCCTTCCAGGGTTGCATCGTAGGCAATAGATAGCTCGGTGTTCGAATCCTGAAGTTGCTCAAACAGGCTGGAATTGTCGATGGCAATACCTGCCTGTCCGGCTAATGCTTCGAGAAATTCCAATCGGTCTTGATCAAGTTGTCGATCGGCACGCAAGAAAACTTCAAGCACACCCTTCACCTGACCTTTTGCAATCAATGGCACCCCATAATACACTTTGAATCCCTCAGCTTCAATGGGAAGTGGTTGATTTGCATCCTCATTCATAATCGAAAGGTCGTTTATCTGGATCATCTTGCGTGTTTGAGCGGCTCGTCCTGCAAATCCTTTACCGAATAGCAATCTGGAATGCAAAATAGAATCCGTACGGAAACCAAAGGTTGCCTCATACTCCAACGCTTGGGTACCTGGATGGTAGAGAAGGATCGAGGCAGCATCCACACTTAGTAATGACATAATTTGCTCGAGAACAACACCTAAGGTGAATTGTAGATCAGGACCTGTAGAGATAGCGGTATCAATTGCTCGAAGAGCTTGAAACCTGCGTACCTGGCGCTGGATCTTTTCCTCGGCTATCTTCCAGTCGGTGATATCAGTAATGAATCCTTCTAATAGATGGCGGCTCCCGTTATTACCCGAAGCAGTCACTCCAAGCTCACGGACCCATTTTATCTGTCGGCTGCGCGTATGGATGCGATAGACCAGCTCGAAAGATTTTTGTAAAACAGCTGCGTTTTGAATATTGATCCAGACCATTTCCCTGTCTTCCGGGTAGACTAAATCACCATATGCGGTTACATTGTTCATGATCAAGTCATCCGCAGGGTATCCAGTTAATGCAAAACAACCTTTACTGGCATACTCAAGGGTATGATTCCAATCATTCCGGCACTGAAAAACCATGCCAGGAATATGGTCAAGGAGCGTATTAAAGCGGGGGGATATCTCCCGCACTAAAACATCGGTGTCCAGGTTGGCACTTCCTAAGAAATAAGATGGTTTATCGATTATGTTATCAATTTATCCGAACCAAGTGAGGCATAGGCTCGACTGGTATTTTTACCTTTCTTTCCTGCTGGTAAGTAACCATATTTGCAGCCAGATCAATCAGGCTGGTTGGGCGAATCGAATATAGCCAGCTCTGGTCATCAGAGCTCAAATTAAATGTTTCGCCTTGATAACCGGATGTCACTGCAATTTCGGGATTGGTCAGCAGCATATTCCGAAAACTTTTACTGACCACTGCTGCACTGAGCAAGCGGTTTAATTCGTCATTGGATGGTTGATAATCAACCTGCTCAATGACGGGCGTGATGGGGGTATCAATCATTAACATCGGATCATCCTCAATTCATCAGACGGGTTATAGGTTGTATATGAATTTTGTCTGTAGATTGTTTCCATTAGGCATCGATGATTATGAACCCACATCGCCATGCATAGGCAGGCCCATGATCACACCACCTGAAGCTAATGCCAGGATCATGAATGCCAAGCGGATATAGCGGGAATCGATCTTGCTGAGTGTTAAATATAAATTTGTAAGGCAGGTGTTCATTTGAATATCTCCTTTAAGAAAAGTATGGTCGTGCTTGGTCCATATATTATTACACAATCATGTCATCGAAATAGTCTGTTAAAGATTAAAAAAATCCCCATATTTGGGGATTTTCCGCCATTTAATTGCTATGATTAACGGATCAGTTTATATAATTTGATCGTTTCCGGTGAAGGCTCTAAACCAAGCTCATCCCATAATGATTGTTTGCATAGTTCAAATTGGTTGGCGACGCCAGCCCGGTTGCCTAGAGCAGCGTATGCTTGCATGGCCAGGCGATGCGCTGATTCCATACAATGATTCTCTGCCAGTATCACCTGGCAATGAAGTAATGCCGACTGCGGTTCATCCTGTTCCAGGTGAAGTCGCGCCAAGGTCAGCAGGGAATGTTCATACATTTGGGTTAATCGACTTCGCTCAGTCATCACCCATTCACCGTCACCCTCTGGGTAAAATTCTCCCCGGTAGAGCTGAATGGATTCCTGTAATAACTCAACCTTCTTTGCAGGCGTTTCAGCACTCTCCATAAGCACAATCTTACGCTCGAACTCCTGGACATCATAGCTGTAGTCCATATCTGCATTGAATAAATACCGGCGATCAGTATTAATGATCACATCCTGTCCTAACGCATATCGCAGGTAATACAAGGTGTTCCTGAACTGCAATCTCAATTGTTCGGTAGAGCTATCAGGCCATAATATTACCCCGATCTCTTCTCTGGTCATGCCTTTATTGGGATGGGTTAGCAGGAAGAAAAATAATTCTCTTGCGCGTTTCTGATTAATCCATGTAGGATTGGTTACCGTTTTTCCATCTACTTTTACCAGTGCATTACCAAGTGCATAAATACTTAATCTTGGTGGGATAAGTAGAACTGTAGTAGCATGAGGGCGCAACCGACGCCGTAAGGATGGTATGTGTCTCTCGAAATTTTCAATCTGATCCAATAACCTCACAGCTTTAAGGCCGTTGTTTTCATCTCCCACCTGGCTTTTAAGCTCATCTTTGACATTTCTCCCCACAACAATCAACGGTTGGAGGCTGTCTAAATCATTTATCAAGTTAAAGGCTTGTTCCAATGACGTTTGGGCTTTTTGTACTTCAGTTTTACGCGAGTACGCCCGACTAAGAAGTAGAGCTGCACTGGCAGCTTCAAGCTTTTGTCCACCATCCTCGAATAGAGCTGATGCTTCTGAAAGCTGAGTGATTGCCTTTTGGTATTTATTTTCAGCCAGAGACAGGCTTCCAGCTTCCATTGACCAGATGCTCCTCTCAAAGTTCGATTGGCTTTTTTCAACGAGCTTCTCTGCAGATCGAAGATAGGCACTGGCATGTGCATATTTACCTTCCCTTCGCGCCAGGCCTGATTCTGCCAGGTCAACATTCAACAGCAGGAAATGGTCATCCAACGTCTGACAGGCTTTACGCGTTTTCTCGAATGCATCTCGGGCGCTGTCATTCGCTTCCAGGTCTGCGTATAAATTTCCCAAGTTGAATAATAAATAAGCCTCGCTGCGCAAAGTGCCATTGCTTCTTGACAGGATCAGTGCTTGCTCAAATAATTTTGCGGCTTCAATGTAGTTCCCTGATAAATGGTGCAGGCTACCCAGGTTATTCATGACAATGGATTGCCGGGTGGTATTCCTGACTTCCTGCCAGAATGTAAGTGCTTGTTGATAATGTCTGACTGCCTGGTTTGTCTGCCCTTGATACTGGCAGCAAATTCCTAATTCCATGTGTACCATGGCTGTGTTTTGTTCATCTTTGAGTGATTGATACATTAAAAGTGAACGATCAAGCATTTCTGTGGCTTCGTTGAGTTGACCCTGGTGATGGAGAGAGATTCCCACTGCACAGCTGGCATCTGCCAGGATATAACGCAATTCATCATCATCTTCCGAAAACTTGATTGCCTCCAATCCATCTTGGATGGATGCTTGATACTCCCCACGGTAGCGATGTGCTGTTGCCCGTCTGGCTAACGTGTGTGCCAGACCCGGAAAATCATGAACTTCTCGCTGAGCAGCCTCTGCCCGATTCAGATAATCCAGGCTTTTTTCCACCTGGCCTTGGAAGAGTAAAATAGTGCCTTCGTGCGATAACAAGTTTGGACGTGAAGCTAATATATCGGCTGGCAACTCATCGAGCCATTTTGCCAGGATGGCGAATTGTGCATTCCGGATGAGCGATGTGCCAGCTTTTTCGATCAGGTCTGCAACGACGTAATCATCTTTAATCCGCTTACAAAGTGCATAGGCACGTCCCCATTCCTCCCGCAGCGTATAAACTGCAGCAATCCTGCGTAATAAACCATCCAGCTGGTCGTATCTTTCCTTCTCAAATTGGGCTTTTAAAAACTCTCCAAACAGATGGTGGTAGCGTAGCCACTTTCCATCTTCACCTACGGGAAGAACGAACAGGTTGTTTTGAACGATCTGGTTGATCAAATTACGCCAGTCTACCTCCGTTCCCCAAATGGAAGCACAAAGCGAAGCATCAAATTCTTCCAAAAATGCTGTGCGCAACAGAAAATCACGGATCTCTGCTGATTGTTGATCAAGGATTTCTTGAGCCAGATAGGTGTATAGCTCAACCCCTGTCACCCGAGCAGCTCGCATCTGATTGGTCATTCCTTGCCCCATTACCTGGGCGGATAACATTAATCCTGTGATCCATCCCTCCGTGTCGCGGGCCAGGTCTTGGGCTGCTGATTCTGAAAGCGTGACATGGTAATACTGCAGCACAAAAGATCGGATCTCATCAGACCGAAATGCCAGCTCTTCAAACCCGATGCCACCCACCTGTGAACGGGCAACCAGCAGGGGTAGGTCTGGAAGGCTTAGCAGTGTACGCGAGCTGAGGATGAGATGACAATTTTCTGCTGATTCATTTATGAAACGGCTTATGAAAGTTTGAATTTCCTTTACATTACTCACCAGGTGATAATCGTCCAGGACGATCAGGAAATGCTCTTGAATATGCTCATAAGCATCATTGACGATCACCGACACCAGCTGATTTATATCAGGATTGAATTGATTGCTGGCTTTAATTGCCGCTTTTGAGGCTTCGCCAAATTCTGGAAACCGGCGGTGTATTGCAGCAATAAAAAAAGAAAAAAATCGTTCCGGAGTTCTGATCGATCTCATCTAAAGCATACCAACATACCGGCAAATCCACCTGATAAGCATAATCAATCAACAATGAGGTCTTTCCGTAGCCTGCGGGGGCAATGACCAGGATGAGTTTTTCATCAAGCAGGTCATAAAGCAAGTTGATCAGACGCTGCCGGGTGAATAGATCTTTCCGGCGCAATGGAAGGATGACCTTGGTTGGGGTGGGTTTTCTGGCCATATGCCTTTTAGACCAAATCTACTTAATTTTTTTAGTATAGCATACTAAAGTCGTTTTCAATCCATGAGCTATTGCTATGGATATTGGGCGTTTTTCATCACGCCTGAGGTTGTAAGCTTATAAAATGAGCGAGCCCTCGAAAGGGCTCGCTATGTAGCTAAGCTATTTAATTGAATTCTGCACCTGGGTCTATCCTGTCCAGGAACAGCCTTCCATGATCATTTCAAGAGCCATTGTATGACTGCATGTCTGGCGTGTCAGAAAGAAGTCACAATCACACTGCCAGGCATTTTCGTTATACTTCACAGTGTGGGGATTATTATCTCCATCGAATGTTACCGAGAGCAATTTTACATGGATGCGTTCACGTTGTTCGGCATAACGCTTTGCTTTTTCCCGCTTGCGGATCAAGCCAGAATCCATATCTTTACACTTGTCTCCTTTCACTTGTCATTTTTTTTTGATAAAAGGCACACGTTAACAAACGCGTGCCTTGGTTAGCAAAAATCAATATTCACTTTTAAGAGAAAAACTCGCATAGCGGTATCTTCTCCAATTAAATTCAGTATAAGTCAAATTGAATGTAAAGTCAATCGTCTTAACACACTTATACCCTACGATTCACCTACATTATTGTTATGCCTCAAGAATTAAATTTGTATTCCATCCAGATTAAAGTTTGGTGAGGGTAAAAACCTGACTGGCGAAGCGATTCCACCGCCATTCCTGCGGGGAAATTCAGGCTCAGAGGCTGTAACAGACCAATATGTTTGCGTGCTTTGTTCAACACCGCCGTGATAGCTTCCTCATCCATTTGCTCAGGAATTGCCAGCCACATTGGGTCGGTATATCCACCAGTATGCCGCCAGGTCAGAACACCCTTTAGCTCAGAATTATGTTCAACACTCCAATGCTCTAATGATTCAAGCATAATGAAACGATAAATTCCACCCAGAATGTCTGCACGGAATAAATTCCAATCAAATGGAATGTTCCACTCAAGCTCGGGTGGGTAAAGACGTTTGAGCCAATCGCGTTGTTGGATCCATTGGTCAGGATGGCGCTTGGCAATCCTTACCCCGACCTTTTCAGGTAATTCATTCACATTCGGGCCGCTATACCAGCTTGTACGCCGTAAGTGTTCCTTAAATCCACTCGTACTATAAATATGCAACGCGCTTGGATTATCATCCCTCACTTGCAGCCAACAGCTGACCGAGTTGTGATAGCGTGCATGATCCAGGGCAGCCAGAGTAAGTGCACGGGCGATACCGCATCCACGATACTCCGGATGGGTAGCTACATTGGCGATCATATAGCCTCGATTACCCTGAAGGTTGATCGGGATCAGGCTCAAGTTACCCACCAACCGCCCATCCTCTTCCCATACATAACCTGAAGGTGGCATGGGTGCTTGATCAATCACACTGCTCGCCCAGCCGAATAAAGCGGCATTTTGAGCAGCCCTGCGCATCTCTTTCAGGTATTGTTTGCCTTCGGGATCAAGACTATCAAAGAAGCAAAGCTCGACCAGATCAGCGACCTTTTCCAGGTCTCGCCGCATGTCAAGCCGGCGCAGGTGTCCTTGGGCAAAAGCTGGAATGGCAATCTCCGCAACCATAGGTGTGCCCATTTTACTCCATTTGCTCCACTCGTGCTTATGATTGAACTGAACTAAAGTAAAATATGTGAGTATATCTATATATTGTTCACCCTGATACATAAATCTGTTTAGATTAATGTGAGCTGCTTAGTCCAATAATAAGAACCAAATCCGGCCAGCAGATTAAACCTGATAGATTATAAATCACTGAATGGTGATAGTTTTGTTAAAATAAATCTATACTCGCCATGTTTAGCTATATCATTCGACGCCTCGCCATTCTCCCCATAGCCATAATTCTTATCCATTTTCTTGGATTTTCCTATGCTTATGTTGCCCGGCCGGTCCGTGCTGCCCGTACGCCATATTTACGCGAACAGGTTGAAAATCCACTCCCGCTTTTGGAGACTTACCAGCAACATATCCAGGCTATCTTTGATGGCTCATTACTAAAACCAACTGCGACGGGTCCGCAAATAGGTTCTTTCGCGGAGGAACTTTGGAAAGCATTTATCGCCAGTGTGGGCTTGTTGGCGATCACTCTCGTGCTCAGCACCGTCTTGGGTATGTTATTCGGGTTTTTGGCAGTACGTAATCAACCTCCGGGAATACGTCCCTGGTTTACCCCTTTATCTACGCTTGGATTGGCGATGCCAAGCTTTTATATTGGTAGTCTAAGTATTTTAGCTGTCGTATTCTTGGCGATTGGGAATGCTCCAGGTAATAAACAGTTGATACCCATCCGCGGATTTGGCTGGGATAATCACCTGATTTTGCCTGTGATTGCGCTTGTGTTGTTTCCCACCGTGCAAATCGCACAGGTAACTGCGAACTTAATGGTGGGTGAGTTGGGAAAGCAGTATATTATTGCGGCGCGTAGTTTCGGGCATACCTGGCATGACATTCGCTGGCGGCAAGCTATGCGCAATATAATCGCTTCGGTCATTTTAACGATTGCTAAAACGTTTCGGATCCTGGTCGGCGAATTGATTGTGGTTGAATGGTTATTCGGTTGGACGGGACTGGGTAGGTTGTTAGCATCCACCCTGGTTCCAGGAAGATTGAGCACCAACCTGGGTGCCTCTGGTTTATTCCTTGATCCACCCACGGTCGCTATTGATATAGCTATCATCGCGGCGATATTCCTGCTTTCCGATTTATTCGCTTCAGCCATAGTGCGTATGATTGACCCACGCTTGAGAGAGCATGACGAGACAGGCTCTCCAGGAGGCATGGGATGAGCGTCGATAGGCTCTCTGAAGCTCAACAAGCCCTGCAACACGGTGAGAGAATTCACGCCCGAAAACTAGTAAGCCAGGTGCTCTTTTCAGACCAGCAAAATGAACAAGCCTGGCTGATGATGGCGCGCTTGGTGGATAAAGAACAGCAAGTTATTGAATGCCTGGAACGGGCTTTAAAAATCAATCCGCAGAACGCGTCTACGAAATCAGCATTGACAGCTCTGCGTCGTAAGTCAGGTACCAAGCCTCAACCGATCACCTCCTCAGTTCAATCCAGACCAATCCACCAGGATCAGCCTGAAATGATTGTGGCTCCTGTTCAACTTCAGCGGGTGGATTCGGAGCAGAAACAGGTCTCCCTTTCTCAAAAAAGCAGGAAAGGAACGCTTAGCCCACATCACAAGGTTAATTGGTCACTCGTGGCAGGGTCAATAATCGTCCTGTCCGTTGTCATATTAGCTATCCTTGGACCAAGATTTGCCCCGCAAGACCCTATGGAAGAACACTCCATCTTACACCAGGGGGATGGATGGATCATTCCACCTTTTTCTGCTTTCGAAGTCAAAGGCTATTTTTTAGGATCTGATGAGTTTGGACGTGATCTGCTTAGTCGTATGCTTTACGCGATTCGCCCAACCCTGATTATGGTCTCCATAGTTGCTGTTGTCAGGTTGTTCCTTGGCACAATCATTGGTTTGGGAGCGGGTTGGTCCACTGGAAGGATTGGTCGTTTTCTGGATGGCATGATCTCTGCTGCACTCTCTGTACCAATCTTGCTGGTAGCTCTGTTTGCAATCGCCATGCTGGGAGCTGAGATAGGCATACTGGCATTTATTATCGGATTATCGATCAATGGATGGGGGGAGACTGCCCGTTTCGTGAGTGAACAAACCAGGCTTACTAAAGGACAGCTGTATATCGAATTGGCCCGCGCACTAGGCGCTACGAGCTTTCAAATGCTTTTCAAGCACATCCTACGCCAGATCATGCCCATGGTTTGGATGCTATTTGCTTTTGAGATCAGTGGCACATTGATGGTGACTGCCGGTCTGGGTTTTTTGGGTTATTTTATCGGCGGAGATGTCTGGGTCGAAGTTTCAGATTTTGTTTCCCGCCGAACAAGTGGAAGTCCAGAGCTTGGACAGATGCTTGCTACTTCATACGTTAACCTGCTTAAGCCCTGGCCTCTGGTGCTCACAGGATCCGTCATTTTTGTCACTGTCTTAGGTTTTAATTTGCTTGGAGATGGCTTACGCTCTCGGTTGAGTCCAGAATACATAAATCGCAACAGTCCCTTTGCTATCTTCAGTCAGCGCATTTCCCAGTGGTTCGAAGGATCCATCAGCTACCCGGTTTCGAATTGGTTCAAGGCAAATCGTTTGCGTCCATTTTTGGTAATTTCCGGTGTGATTGCTCTTACCGCAATCATTTATCTTTATCAAACCAGAATTGCCAATCGCTTTAATCCTTCAGATACTGCGCTGACAGTTCCGGGCGGTCAAATCTGGGCTTCCGACCGGATCGATCCTTACGGGACATATTATTTGAATTCTACCGGTCCTGAGCATCCGCAGGAATTGTGGATGATCAGCCACCCCGCAGGTTTTTCAGGTAATCCTGCGATAGCTGCAGATGGCATAATCTATATCGCCGGATTAGATTCGGTCCTTATTGCATTGAATCCTGATGGAACGCTGCGGTGGAAAACCAACCTGCCTCAGCCACCGGTGGGTTCATTGGCTATTGGGTCACAAGGAATCATCTATGTTTGCGATTCGACGGGCGGGGTAACTGCCTTTACCTCGGAGGGTAATATTTTATGGACTTATAATCCAGGGCAAGGTGGGAAACCAAACCATGGTCCCATCGTCACTCCCAAGGGAATCATTTATTATCTTTTGGAGGACGCACGCGGTGATACTCTCGTCGCTTTACTACCGAATGGGCAGCTACTATGGTCCGTGCAGCCTGGCACACGCGCCGCAGATACGGGGTTACGACTTTCTCCTGACGGAGAACAAATCTTTGTTAAAACCAATGTGGTTAAAGCATCTGATGGATCAATCGTTGATGTCACATTACCAACTCAGAATGACCCGGTTCTCGCCCATCAAGCAAATCTCTTCGTGGGTGCTGATGGAAAAACCTACTTGCTTGCTGGTCATGTGGTCGTACAATGGGAACTGACCTCCCAAGGTTTTACTATTGTGCAGAGCGCAGATTGGAATTACCGCGGGGCTGGAATATCTCAAACCAGTGGTTTTCCGGTGGATGCTGGTGTGATACCCAATGGGAATATCTGGATTTTCTACTCAGGCTACTACGGTGGGACTTCGTTGTACTGGCTGGATCCAACGGGTAAAATCCTCGGTGATTACCTTGGTCCGTATAACGAGAATACTCGGCTCATCGCCACCGATGGAACTGGTACCGCATATATTTGCGGATTTGCTTACTACTCGGCTCAAGGACCGTCGAGTGTGTGTGAAGCTTACCCTCAGGATAGCTCAAGAACTTTTTGGTCGTACACTCTCCCTGAAGATGTACATGGAGTTATCGGAGGGGCAATGGCTCAAGGGAGATTATACATCCTCACTCCTGATGGTCTGCTGATTGCTTTGGGAGATTCATTATCCACCCATCCCGTGGGTACCAGCAGCCCGTAAACTTGTATTGATTTTACACATTCTATTGGTCTGAATTCCGTATAACTATTAATTTCTTTGCTTCTAGCTGGTTAATACCCTGTATACACAACTCATATATAACTCTTACACGGCACAGCTCTTGCACGTATCTACTCGATGTTATAATCCTCCTGACAAGGAAGGACAATTTTCATATGATGCGATTTGATCGATTTACTGAACGCGCCCAGGAAGCAGCTCAGCGTGCAGCTGAGATCATTCAACGGTACGGGCACAATCAGATTGATACTGAGCATATTCTGCTGGCGTTGATCGAGCAACCTCAGGGCGTGATCCCGCAGATATTGGAGTACCTTAAAGTTGACTCCAATGCCCTCACCGAGCGCCTGGATTATGTTTTGCGTACCAGCCCCAAAGCGAATATCTTTGGTGGTGGTGCGGGTCAGATATTCATCACCCCACGTGTTAAGCGGATCATCGACCTTGCAAATGAAGAGGCTAACCGCTTAAAAGATGAGTATATATCTACCGAGCATATCTTCCTGGCGATCCTCAACGAGCGTAGCACTCCTGCTGCACGCCTGCTGGAAGGTGCGGGTGTAACGCGTGAGAGGGTTTATGAAGCCGTACAGCAAATCCGGGGAGGACAGCGCGTAACTGACCCACAGGCAGAAACACGTTACCGCACCCTCGAAAAATATTCGCGCGACCTCACTCAGATGGCGCGTGAAGGCAAGCTTGATCCCGTGATCGGACGCGATACTGAGATATTGCGGGTTATACAGATTCTTTCCCGCCGGACAAAGAATAATCCAGTGTTGATTGGTGAAGCTGGCGTCGGCAAGACAGCCATCGTCGAAGGACTGGCACAGAAAATCGCCACCAATGACGTCCCGGAGATTCTTACAGGCAAGAAAGTGATTGCTCTTGATCTGGGTGCCATGATTGCCGGCTCACGTTTCCGTGGGGAGTTTGAAGAGCGCCTTAAAGCTGCCATCGAGGAGATTCAACGTGCTCAGGGTGAGGTCATTTTATTCATTGATGAGCTTCATACTGTTGTGGGCGCGGGAGCTGCCCAGGGAGCCATGGATGCCTCCAATATGCTCAAGCCTGCCCTGGCGCGTGGTGAGTTACAGTGTGTAGGAGCATCCACTCTGGATGAATATCACAAGCATATTGAAAAAGATGCTGCCCTTGAACGCCGGTTTGCTCCCGTGTATGTTGAAGAACCCAATGTGGATGATACCATCCAGATGTTACGTGGGTTGCGCGATCGCTATGAAGCCCACCACAAAGTTCGATTCTCAGATGATGCCCTGGTCGCTGCTGCTCGCCTATCCTCCCGGTATGTAACCGACCGTCATCTGCCGGATAAAGCCATCGACCTGATGGATGAAGCAGCTGCCAAGTTGCGTGTAGCCTTGTATTCTCTGCCCCCCGATCTAAAAGAAATGAAAAGCGAGGTCGACCGCCTCCAGGCGGAAGAGGAGCAGTCTGGTTTATCACGTGATTACGAACATGCTGCTGAGAAAAAAGCTGAGCGTTTGAGATTGGAATCTGAATTTGCCACGCTGCGAGATCGATGGGAGAGTGAGCATAAGCTGGATGAGGTCGTGGATGTCAATGACATTGCTTCTGTAGTTGCCCAATGGACGGGTATTCCAGTCTCCCAAATGATGGAAACTGAGTCTGAGAAACTCCTCAGCATGGAAGAACGCCTGCATGAACACATCATTGGGCAGGATGAAGCCATCCACGCCATCTCCGATGCTATCCGACGTTCCCGCTCAGGACTCAAGGACCCCCGCCGCCCGATAGGCTCATTCATCTTTATCGGTCCATCGGGTGTTGGAAAAACCGAGCTTGCCAAAGCCCTGGCGGAATTTATGTTTGACGACGCGGATGCCCTGGTACGTATTGATATGAGTGAATACCGTGAACAGCATACTGTCTCACGTTTGTTTGGTGCACCACCCGGTTATGTGGGTTATGAGGAGGGTGGACAACTTACCGAAGCTGTCCGTAGGCGCCCTTACCGGGTGATCCTGTTCGATGAAATTGAAAAAGCGCACCCTGAAGTATGGAATGCCCTGTTACAGATCCTTGATGACGGTCGACTGACCGATGGTCAGGGCCGTATGGTAGACTTCCGCAACACCGTGCTCATCATGACCAGCAACCTTGGCACTGAGTACGTGCGCAAGTCGGGTAGCCTTGGGTTTGTGCCTCCCACCTCCACCATGGAGGATCGTGAGGATCAGGAAAAGATTTCCAAAGCCCTCAAAGGCACCTTCCGACCTGAGTTCCTCAACCGTATCGATGAGATCATCACCTTCTCACCACTTTCGTTGGAAGAAATGGTCAAGATTGTTGATCTCCAGATGAAGGAGATCCAGGAACGCATGGGTGATAATGGTTTGACCATCGAATTGACTCAAGAAGCCCGCCAGTGGCTGGCAGAAACTGGTTACGACTCAGCCTTTGGTGCCCGCCCATTGCGCCGTGCCCTGCAAAAATATCTTGAATCGCCGCTTTCGCTCAGCTTGCTTAGTGGAGAGTTCCCTCGGGATGCTCATATCATCGCTGATGTAAACGAAGCGAAAGACGGTCTGCTATTCAGCCGTGCTGAGCACTCCGTGAAGGTTCAGGTGTCACAGGAAACTGTTGGTTAGAATCCACATGATTTTGGATTAAGGTCGGGATAGTTTTCCCGACCTTTTCTTTTATATGTTGGTTTGTCTTTTGTAATTCTCCCATAATATAATTCACATCTCTGTAACACGAACCTGGTGATATTTGTCTCTCATATGAGGATATTAACCACTTGGTATTTTGCCCCTATGGTATAAAATTTTCTCGATGGAACAATCGCCCATGGACGCTTCAGAATTCCCTAACTTGTTCCTATTTCAGGACCTCTCTCCTGAACAGCTTAAGGTTCTACAACCCCTTTTTATTCCTTGCGAATTCACGACGAATACAGTTCTTTTCGAACAGGGAGACCTTGCGGATAATTTGTTTGCTGTCGTCAATGGAGAAGTGGTGGTAAACTTTAAGCCAGAGGATGGACCTGTCATCGTGGTTGCGCGTGTTCAGCCCGGAAGCATCGTTGGCTGGAGTGCTGCGCTTGGGTCGCGACGTTACACTTCCAGCGCAGTGTGCACTACCTACACCCTGCTGTTGCGTGTGCGCGGAGACGATTTACGGCGATTATGCATTCAGCACCCTGATACTGGAACGATCTTTCTTGATCGGCTGGCAACAGTCATCGCTGAACGGTTGCATTCCACCCACGACATGATCCTGTCACTCCTCCAGCTTGGGTTAACTGCTACGGTTGAAAAGGACGGAGGCTGATCCATGGCTACTCCCATCAATAGCAATGCCCCTATCGAAGAGCAGGTGCGCGTGCTTATCCAGCGCCTGAGTGCTTATATCGAGCAATTTCACGGGGGATCTGTTGAATACATTTCCTTTGACGGGAAAGTCCTCAAAGTGCACCTGGGTGGTGCCTGTCTGGGTTGCCCGCTCTCACCCAATACCTTGCATGGCTGGGTGGAGGGTACCGTCAAACAATTTTTTCCTCAAATCGAAAGCGTCGAATCCGATATTTAGGGGCGATCCATTCCGCCTGTAAGGATCCCGGATCAATAAAACTTGGTCCGGTGAATGCATTACTGGTTCAAAATCCACTTGCCATTTAATCAGCCTACACGCTCCTGTTTTCTCTGTCTTCCGCCCATTTACGTGGGTTATCAATAATATAAAGTCGAATACGGTCCAATTCCACCTGGTTTCGGACAACATGCTCATAGTAATTGCGTTGCCAGATGTGTTGGGGCGAAGCATTCACCGGAAACCGACTGGGTGTCTGAAACTCAATTGTTGTGAATGCTTCGCCCATACATTGGTCATGGGTCCATTGATGTATTTTTCGGGTGCTTATCGATTTAAAATTCTGGATGATCGCACCTAATGATCCTTTCTTTGTTCCGAATGCCTTTCGTTGTAGCGAAGCATCTTCAGCCAAGATTTTTGGTATATAAGTCTTAATTATTTCAGATGCTTCGCCTATATGAGATTCGTGGATCCATAGGATTGCTTGGAGGTGATTCGGCATGATTACCCACTCATCGTGTTGAATGGGGAAGAAATCTTGTATTTGTTCCCACACGTTCTGGGTGATCTGACCCAGTTGGTTCATCCGCATCACTCCTTCGACAATCTCCCCAAACATGGTTATGCGGTTTCGGGTGACTAAGGTTACAAAATACGCCCCAGCCCGAGAATAATCAAAATCCTTTAACCGGAATGAACGCCGACGATGGATCTGTGGATCAAATTTCATCAAGAATCTATTCCACTCCAGGCATATTGATGATCATCGGGCTGAGGTAAGGGATCAACCAGATGAACCATACCAATAAGCTGAACTTATGGAAATTCTTAATCGCTTTTTCGTCTTTTCTGATCAGCACCACCGTCGCCCAAAATGCATGGATCATCATAAGCAGGATGGCAATTACCCCGGTTATGCCATGAATATCGGCAGTTAATCCCCCCGCCATTTCCATCATCAGACCTGTTCCCCAGGTGTCGCATACCAGACCTGCCCAAAAAAATATCAGGTGCCACCATTTTAGTTGACCTTGGATGCGCTCGCTCCAAACGCCGATCGAATAAAAGACTAATGCTAAGCTGATGATGATCATGGGCATACTACTTGTTCCTGTCACGGTGACTCCTCGGAAAATCTGATCTAGAAAGATTTATACGTCGTTGAACGCAGGATGATATTTAATGATCCCTGATACATCTTTTAGGTAACCAGGTTGTAATTCTAAAGCCATGAACATATCTTCGGGCACATCGTATTCACTGCGGATTCCATACTGCACAGAGGGGACAAATCCGAAACGCGGGTAATACCCTGGATGCCCCAGCACGATCACAGCACCATAGCCAAGTGATTTGCATTTCTCAAGGCCAGTCTTTATAAGTGCAGCCCCGATTCCTTTTCGTTGGAACTCTGGAACCACTGCCATAGGACCCAACCCCATGATATTGAGATCAGGGTGACCTGATAGTGAAACCGGAGAAAACATGATATGCCCCACGATTCTTCCACCTTCGTCTGCCACGAATGAGATAACTGGGTGTGCTTCTCTTCTGAGAACATCCACAAGATTGGCTTCCGCGGGTGTTTCGAAGGCGGATGCATTGACTACATAGATAGGAAAGTAATCTGCTTGCTCTTCAGTACGAATTATCATTTTCTCAACTTCAATTCCCCGAGGCTGTCAATTCTGCCGTCGGGCTGTGTTCTCGGCTCCGGTGAACCAGGTAAATGCCCACCAGCACCACCAGACCTCCAATCCATTGCTCGGTTCGCAAGGCTTCTCCAAGTAAAGGGATCGCTAATAACGCAGTCACCACTGGCTGCCCAATGAGCGTGGGAGCCACAATCGAGGCAGGCAGGTGCCCCAGCGCAAACCCTATTGATAGATACCCTCCAACCTGCGAAACCAGTGCAGCCCCCAGGAATGCCAGGTAGGTCTGGGTTGGGTAACCCGTAAGTGGCAGCCTCATCCCCATGCAAATTACCAGCAGGGTAACGGCGGCGATCAAGTCAACCAACCAGACGTAAGAGAGTGTATCCAGTTTCTGCCGCCCGCGTTCAGTTACCAGGAAGTATCCAGCGTAGAATACACCTGCCGCGATTGCCAGCATGTCTCCCATTCCAATGCTTGGGTGGCGTATGAAATCGCTCCCCAAGACGATCACTGCCCCGGTCAGCGCGAATGCCAATCCCACCCAGAACAGTCCTCGCAGTTTTTGGCGGAAGATGAGCCATGCGAACAATGCCACCCACAGCGGAGCGGTGTTACCAAGTAGGGTGGCGTTGGCAGCTGAGGTATAGCGTAAAGAAGAATTCCACGTCCCATGGTCCAAGGCGGTGAAGATGCCACCCAGGATTGGAAAAAGCAATATAACCATGGGGAACTTCACACCATACTTTTGTTTGCGGTAGATGAATACCGGAAGAAGGATGATGGTTGCCAGCCCGATGCGATAAAACCCAATCACCGGACCGGGTGCATTCGCCCACTTGCCAAACATGGCCGAAAAACTCAGGCAGATGATTCCCATGAACAGTGCAAGATATGGAAGGATGGGTCGCTTGGTTGGCATGGCTAATGGTGGACGATGTTAAAGGCAGTGGGTATCGCTTATCGGCATGCCATTCTATCACAGACATCTGTTGGCTAGTGATCAGGCGATTGTAAATATGGATCCCAATTCTTATCTAATCTTCAGAATCTCGATAGTCAAATACCGTTATACTACGAATCCTAAATCTAACATTCTCCCTCATGAAAGGGATTTTCGAATGCCTGAATTTTCTCGAAACATACGCATCATTGGATCCGCTGTCTTATTCTTTGCTATCGTAAGCCTGGCTTGCGGGTTACCTGCCCAGCGTTTGACCAACACCCAAAGCGTGCCAACGACAGAAGTCATTCAAGCTATCCCAACCGCCAACCCCTCCCGGGTTGAGCTGGTTACGGATGAAGACCAGGTTTTGGTCGATATGTACGCCCGTCTCAATCCTTCGGTGGTAAACATCACTGTCTATGTCAGCCAGGATGGTCAGTTTGGTTCTATTGCCCAAGGTTCGGGTTTTGTCTATGATGACCTGGGTCACATCCTTACCAATGCTCATGTGGTTCACGGCAGTGCCGGCGTTGAAGTAACCTTCTCAGATGGCTTGATCCGTGAAGCCACTTTGGTTGGAGAGGATCTGCATAGTGATTTGGCAGCCCTACAGGTAGAGCTCCCGGATGGGATTGCCCCTATCCCCTTAGGGAACATGGACGAGCTGGCGGTTGGGCAGACGGTTGTGGCGATTGGGAATCCCTTTGGATTGGAAGGCACGCTTACCCGTGGTATCATCAGCGCTTTGGGTCGTACCATACCTGCCCTGACAATTTTCTCCATTCCTCAGGCAATCCAAACCGATGCTGCCATCAATCCGGGCAATTCCGGTGGTCCGTTGCTTAATTTAAATGGTGAGGTAATTGGGGTTAATGCCCAGATTGAGACCTCTGGTACGAGTGCCAGCAACATAGGTGTAGGTTTTGCCATACCGGTCAGCATAATTCAAAGGGTAGCTCCAGCGTTGATTGAAACCGGTCATTATGATTGGCCTTGGTTGGGAGTATCCGGTACTACAGTCAATCCTGCTCTAGTAAAGGCTATGAGCCTGCCAGTGGAACAGGGCGCTTATGTGTCCTCTTTGACCAATGGCGGTCCAGCCCAGGCATCTGGATTGCATGCCAGCACAGAGACCATCTCCGAGGATGGTCGCCAGGTTGAAGTGGGAGGGGATGTTATCACAGCTATCGATGGGCAACCCGTGAAAACTTTTGACGACATCCTGGTTTACCTTACTTTGCAGACTTCTCCAGGTCAGGAGGTCACACTGACAGTTTTACGCGACGGGCAATATCAGGATTTAACCCTGCGGCTTGGAACCCGACCGACCGAGTAGGTAATTTGTTTTTAAATAAAGACAATTGATGATCAATTAAGCATTAATACTCAAGGTTAAGGTCCAGGTGATTATAAAGCGGTCGTCCTTCCAGATAGCAGTGCAGGTTTTCAGTAAATAAGCTGACCGCTCGCTCATCATAATGGGGTGAGTAGCCGGCAATGTGAGGCGTGAGAATAACATTTGGCAGCTTCCAGAGTGGGCTGTCGGCAGGCAAGGGTTCCACCGGATATACATCCAGGGCAGCACCGGCTATTTTATGGTCTCGCAGCAATGGAATAAGTGCGTTGTGATCGACAATCTCTCCGCGTGAGATGTCGATCAAAAATGCGTTAGGTTTAAAAGCAGCCAATTCCTTTGCAGCGAGCATTCCACAAGTGGCAGATGTTCTTGGCAGGGTAACCACCACATAGTCACACTTTTTCAACATCGTGCACAATGCCTGAGGAGGGTAGAGTCTATTTACCAGATCACCCTCCGGGTCACCCATACCTTCCATCGTATAGCCGGTATCTTCGGGATGAAATACATCGCGCTTGGTTGCCAGGACGGTTGCCCCGAAAACCTGCAGTATTCGGGCAATTTGCCGGCCGATGCTGCCGTAACCGACAATCCCCACCGTGCTGCCGCGCAGCTCATGCGGGTTGAACAGCTCCCACCTACCCGATGGCCACTCTGCTCTCTTTTGGTGTGCAATCGCATCTGGCAAATGGTGCCCTAAAGCCAGCATCATCATTAGCGCATGCTCCGCCATCTGGGAGGCTGAAGCACCACTCACGTTGGTAATCAGCATGTCCTCCCGATGCAGGATGGGCTCCTCCAGGGCATGGTCCAACCCAGCCCAATGGAACTGTATCCAGTGCAGGTTTGGAGCCTGTTCGGGCTTTGGTAAAACACGATTTGTGTAAAGCACCTCCACCCGCTTCCAAACCTCGTCGCTTATTTCCTCAACTTTATGAGCCACTATCTTTTCGACTGCCAGGCGGGGTGAAACTTTAGAAATCTGATTCATCAGCTCATCTGTAAAAGCCAATGTGACAAGAACTTCGATTGGATCATCCATAATATATCCTGATCTCGTGGGAATTTATCTTATATATGTGGGTCAAATCTACAAACTTATTCACCATATTTTACACCTCAGTCAAGCGCCTTCAATAAAGGAATTGGATTATCGATCGTTTGTAACAATTTCTCATTGAACTCTCATCCAAGATCCGTCTTGCTTCCTTTACAAATAATAAAGCCATCGATATAATCAAGGCTTCTTAACTATTTAGAAAGGTTAATTTATGCAATCACCAAATCCTTTGGCTGAAGTACTGCATGAGTGGATTAATATTTTCAGGCGTAGCCTGATGGGAAACTTTTATACGTATGCCAAGAATAATGGATTGACCATGGCTCAATTTGGTGCCATACTGCGCATTTACCACAAAGGAGCATGCGGAGTTTCTGATATCGGCAGCGACCTTGGGGTTACCAATTCCGCTGCCAGCCAGATGTTGGAACGGCTTGTTCAATTAAAAATTATAACCCGCACAGAAGATCCGAACGATCGGCGTGTCAAGCAGATCGTTCTGACAGAGAAAGGTACCCGTATATTTCAGGAGAGCAATCAGGCATTCGAAACCTGGCTGGTACATTTAGCACAAACCATGACCGCAGAGGAGCAGGAGCAGGTCAGAAGCAGTCTGGTTGTCCTGATTGATAAAGCTCATCAGCTTGAAACAAACACCAGCTAAGATCCAGTTTCGCAGATACATCTTCCTTTCTATCGTAGGTGGATGTGATATTCAAATGCTGCCTAAAACCAGAGTTCGTGAAATGGCAAAATGATCATCGATTAGTAAAATAATTCTTTCGAAGAGATATCAAACTAAAGCGTTATATTTTAGGGACGAAACTAAAAATGTTGCGATTACTCAAATACCTAAAACCATATCGACTTTTGATCCTGCTTACCATAGCTTTGCTGTTCGTGCAGGCATTTGCCGACCTGGCCTTGCCCAGCTATATGGCGGATATTGTGAACATCGGCATCCAGCAGGGAGGGGTTGAAAATGCTGTGCCAGTCGCCATCCGGCAGAGTTCGATGGACAAGCTCACCATATTCATGAGCCCAGAGGACAAAACCAGGGTGCTCTCCGACTATACATTTGTGGATAAGAATTCCCCTGATTATGCTACCTATGTCGAACTCTACCCAACCCTTGCCCAGGAACCTATCTACGTCCTGAATGAGGTCGATAGCGCAGAGATAACCTGGCTGAACCCGGTGATGGGCGAGGCAATTTTGAAAGTTACTGCATTCACTAGTAAGGGATTTGACCTGTCTAAGATACCTCCTGGTGCAGATCTATCTAGTCTGATAAGCAAATTACCCCAGAATGTGCAAGTGATGATAACTGATGCCAACCAAAAACTTGGAGCAATGACCGAAAGTATGATCGTCCAGGCTGCAGCGGGGCCAATTCTCGCAGAGTATACCGCCCTCGGTATGGATACCCAGAAACTGTCGACCAGTTATATTATCCACATCGGCATGATCATGCTGCTTATCACTCTGATTTCCGGCACCTGTATGATCATTGTGGGTTATCTGTCGGCTCAAACCGGAGCCGGTCTGGCGCGTGATCTGCGCCGGTATGTGTTCCAACGGGTAGAAAGTTTTTCAGCCACCGAGTTTGATAAATTCTCCACAGCCTCGCTGATCACCCGATCTACCAACGACATCACGCAGATTCAGCTGGTCGTCGTCATTATCATGCGTATGGTTTTCTATGCGCCCATCATTGCGATCGGTGGCATCATCCGAGCCACCCAAACCAGCGCCGGCATGTGGTGGATCATTGCACTGGCGGTAATTGTGCTGCTCGGCTTGATTATTTCGGTATTCACCATTGCCCTACCAAAATTTACGATCATCCAAAGCCTGCTCGACCGGCTCAACCTGGTTGTGCGTGAAAACCTGTCCGGTATGATGGTTATCCGAGCCTTCAATATGCAGTCCTTTGAGGAAACCCGCTTCGATAAAGCCAACATGGACGTCACTCGTAATTACCTGTTCGTCAACCGGGTGATGGTGATCATGATGCCGTTGATGATGTTGGTCATGAACATGGTGACGATCACGATCCTTTGGGTGGGTGCCCATCAGGTGGCTGAGGCGAATATCCAGGTTGGCGACATGATGGCCTTTATGCAATACGCCATGCAGATCCTGTTTTCCTTCCTCATGCTGGCTATGATTTTCATCATGCTCCCAAGAGCAGCTGTATCTGGTGGTCGTGTTGCGGATGTGCTGGAGACTGATCCAGTCATCAAGGACCCGCAGGAACCACGGCAATTTGTCGAGCCATTTAAAGGGTCTGTTGTATTTAGGAACGTATCGTTCCGCTATCCCGGTGCGGAGGAAGATGTGTTACATAATATCAGCTTTACTGCCCAACCTGGTCAAACTACTGCCCTGATCGGCACCACTGGTTCGGGTAAATCCACGATTGTCAACCTGATCCCCAGATTTTACGAAGTCACGGAGGGTGCTATTTATGTGGATGGGACTGATATCAGGGAGGTCACGCAGCACGAATTGCGCGATCGGATTGGTTACATTCCACAGAAAGGCACGCTATTCTCAGGTACGATCGAAAGCAACCTGCTATATGGGGATGAAAACGCCAGCGATGAATCGCTGAAAATTGCTGCTGATATTGCTCAAGCTACCGAGTTCATTGCTACTGAGCCAGCTGGTATGCAATCTGAAGTTGCACAGGGGGGGATGAACTGGTCTGGCGGTCAGAAGCAGCGCCTTGCGATCGCACGAGCCTTGGTTAAAAAGGCGCCCATCTATATTTTTGATGACAGTTTTTCTAACCTGGATTTCAAGACCGATGCAGCCTTACGTAAAGCACTCAAGGAGCAGACCGGTGCAAGCACCATGATGATCGTGACACAGCGGATTGCCACGATCAAGAACGCCGAGCAGATCATCGTGCTGGATGAGGGCAAGATTGCTGGCATGGGCACCCATAATGAGCTTATGAAGGATTCGGAAATATATCGAGGCATTGCCTTGTCGCAGTTGAGCAAGGAGGAATTGGCATGAACGCACATAGCAATAATCCACCAGCCAGTTCTACTCCAACAGGTGGTCGTCCCCCCATGGGCCGTGGTCCGATGGGCGGTCCAATGGGACGCGGCGGCCCGATGGCGATGTTGGCAAAAGCTGAAAAGCCACGTGATTTTAGAGGCACGCTACGCAAACTGATCCAATATCTTGGACGCTACAAACTTTTGATCTTGTTCGTCTGGTTACTGGCAATTGCCTCGACGGCAGCAGCGATCTTTGGCCCTAAGATCCTCGGAAAAGCCACCACCACACTGTTCGAAGGTGTGATGGCTCAACTGGCTGGCACTGGTACCGTCGACTTTACGGCCATCGGTAAAATCCTCCTGCAAGCGCTTTTACTGTATGTGTTTTCTGCCATGTTGAGCTTCTCTCAAGGTTGGATCATGACCGGCGTGGCGATGAAAATCACTTACACCTTCCGTAAGGATATTGCGGAAAAGATCAACCGTCTGCCGCTTAGATACTTTGATGGTACGAGCCACGGAGAGGTGCTATCGCGTGTCACCAATGATGTGGATACTGTCAGCACGAACTCTTAATCAGAGCCTGACGGGGATCATTACTTCCGTGACAAGTCTCCTGGGTATAACAGTGATGATGTTCACCATCAGCTGGCAGATGACCCTGGTAGCTTTGGGCACCCTCCCGCTGTCGTTTGGCATCCTCGGACTGATCATGAGTAAATCACAGGTCTACTTCAAACGCCGGCAGGATTATCTGGGTCATATTAATGGCCACGTCGAAGAAATGTACGGTGGGCATGTGGTGGTGAAGGCCTTTAACGGAGAGGCCAAGAGTGTCGAATATTTTGACCAGATCAACGAAACTCTCTTTGATTCAGCCTGGAAATCTGAATTCCTGACGGGTTTGCTGTTCCCCATCATGAATTTCGTTGGAAATCTCGGTTATGTTGCCATCTGCGTCCTGGGGGGCTACCTGGTTGTCAAAGGTACAATGCCGATTGGTGACATCCAGGCTTTTATCCAATACATGCGCTCGTTCACCCAGCCCATCACGCAGATCGCCCAAATATCCAATATTCTCCAGGGGACGATCGCTGCAGCGGAGCGTGTATTCGAATTCCTGGCTGAAGCTGAGGAGATTCCTGACACTGAGAAACCCATCCAACTGGCGACAGTGGAAGGCAGAGTGGATTTCAAGAACGTTCACTTCGGATACAGCCCGGATAAAATCATTATCAACGACTTTACCTTCTATGCTGAGCCTGGTCAGAAGATCGCTATTGTTGGCCCGACCGGTGCTGGGAAAACCACCATGGTTAAATTACTGATGCGCTTCTATGATGTTAATAGCGGTGCCATCCTGGTGGATGGTCAAAACATCAAAGATTTCAGACGCGACGACTTACGCTGCATGTTTGGCATGGTCTTACAGGATACCTGGCTCTACAACGGGACTATCATGGAGAATATCCGTTATGGCCGCTCAAACGCCACCGATGAGGAAGTCATCAAGGCTGCCAAGGCAGCACGCGTGGATCATTTTGTCCGCACCCTGCCGGAAGGTTACAATTTGGTACTCAATGAAGAGACTTCCAATATATCGCAAGGCCAAATGCAATTGATGACCATCGCACGTGCCTTCCTGGTTGACCCTACAATCCTCATTCTCGACGAAGCCACCAGTTCTGTAGATACTCATACAGAAGTGCAGATCCAAAAAGCGATGGAGACCTTGATGAAAGGCCGCACAAGCTTTATCATCGCTCACCGTCTGTCCACCATCCGCGACGCGGACTGGATCCTGGTGATGAGGGATGGCGATATTGTGGAGCAGGGTAAGCATGCAAAGTTACTGGCAAAGAATGGGTTTTATGCCGAGCTTTACAACAGCCAGTTCGAAGGCAAAGAAATATAGCCAGATACGGATTCAATAATTCCTGGTAATACTAATCCAGCCTCTCCCTTCTAATTGAAGAAAACGTGGGGGAGGCTGGCTCGATTGTTCAGTGAAATTCAAAAAGGATTTTTACAATGGAAATCAATAAGAATATACAAATGAGGCACCTGGGAAATACTGATCTATTAGTCACACCGATCGGACTGGGAGTTATGGAGTTTGCCGGTGGGGAAGGATTAATGGGGCGCATGTTCCCGGTCATTCCTCAGGAGGAAAAGAATGCCATCATCAAAGCTGCCCTGGACGGCGGCATCAACTGGTTCGACACGGCAGAAGCATACGGTGGAGGAATTTCCGAGCGATCCCTTGCGACCGCCCTGAAAGCAGATGGGAAGTCAGATAAAGATGTCATCATCGCTACGAAATGGCTGCCTATTTTCCGGACAGCTGGCAATATTAAGCACAGCATTCAAGATCGCCTGAACAACCTTGATGGATTCAGCATAGCAAATTATATGGTCCACCAGCCATACGGTCTCTCTACGCCAGAAGGTGAGATGAATGCCATGGCTGACCTGGTGGAAGCCGGCAAAATCCGCTCTGTAGGAATCAGTAATTTCAGCCCAACCCGGATGCGGCGGGCGCATGCTGCCCTGGCAAAAAGGGGTTTGCCACTGGCAGTAAATCAAGTCAAATATAGCTTATTGAGTCGCCAGATTGAGACAAACGGTGTGCTGGAGACCGCCAAGGAACTGGGGGTGACGATCATCGCCTATACTCCTTTGGAACGTGGCTTGTTGAGCGGGAAATACCACAAGAACCCGGAACTGCTGAGCCATATGCCAGGATGGCGTAGAGCCAGACTGCGTCATAACCTCGAGCAATCTCGCAAGCTCATCAATGCTATGGAGGAGATTGGGACTAAGTATGATGCAACAATCGCCCAGGTGGCATTGAGCTGGTTGATCAATTATAACGGGGAGATTGTTGTTACCATCCCAGGTGCCACCAAGGTGAGTCAGGCCGAGGAGAATGCAGGTGCGATGAAGTTTAAGCTCTCTGTAGATGAAATGACACAGTTGGATGATTTATCGCGCGAGTTGTAAGCTTGTCGGGGTCATTGATCATACAACTGTCGAAAATGACATATGTCATAAAACCGAAAATGACAAATGGCATTTGAAATTGAACCTTAATTGATGCTATGATAATATTGCACAACTGAATAAGCCGGAGCATCCTGTAGAATATCTTACTGGCACAAATCTAGCAGAGCTAGACAGCTACGCAGGCTGATTTTAAAATGCCAGAGAAAATCCCCATGTTTGCGGGATAAAGGATTGCTCCGGCGTTTTTTGTTCTATAATATCCCTATGACTATGGATTATGACACCTATCTATCTCCTTTCACCTGGCGTTATGGTAGCCAGGAAATGCGTAAAATTTGGAGCGAGGTCAACAAGCGCTTGCTATGGCGCAAGCTCTGGGTGACCCTGGCTGAGGTGCAGGCTGAGTTTGGTCTGGTAGGTGCAGATCAGATAGCAGACCTGCGCATGCATATGGGTAGCGTGGATGTGGATCGTGCTCTCGAGATCGAAGCCCAAATCCACCACGACCTGATGGCCGAGCTGAAAGTTTTCGCTGAACAGTGCCCGCTGGGTGGTGGAATCCTGCACCTGGGCGCTACATCAATGGACATCGAGGATAATGCCGATGTTTTACGCCAGCGGGAATCACTATACATGGTGTTGAGTAAGCTAAAGGACCTGCTCCTGCTTTTTGCTGAAAAGATTGAAACCTGGGCAGATTTATCTGTGATCGCTTTCACCCACCTGCAACCCGCTGAGCCTTCCACACTTGGCTACCGTCTGGCAGGCTATGCCCAGGACCTTTTTATGGATTGGCAAATCCTGCAATCCACGGTGAAAGACCTGCAGGGTAAGGGTTTCAAGGGGGCTGTAGGGACAGGGGCATCCTACGGCGAGTTGATCGGTACAGACCACCTGGCTGACTTCGAAAACCGTATTTCCCAACATTTGGAGCTGCCTTTCTTCCCGGTGGCGACCCAGGTTTATCCACGCAAGCAAGATTATTTGCTATTAAGCCACCTGGCAGGTTTGGGTGCTTCTCTACATAAATTTGCCTTTGACCTGAGGTTGCTGCAGTCTGCTCCCATCGGTGAGCTGAGCGAACCCTTCAGCAAGCAGCAGGTGGGTTCTAGTGCCATGCCTTTCAAACGCAACCCGGTCAACGCTGAGAAGATTGACTCTCTGGCGCGCCTGCTGGCAGGAATGCCGCGCATCGCCTGGGACAATGCTGCCAACTCTCTCCTGGAGCGCACATTGGACGACTCGGCGAACCGCCGTTCATTATTTCCAGAGGCATTCCTGATCTGCGATGAGCTGCTGATCACAGCTAAACTCGTCATGGGAGGATTGCAGGTGGATGAGGCTGCCATACAACTCAACCTGAATACATATGCTCCCTTCGCAGCAGTAGAGCGCGTGCTGATGGCACTTGTCAAGGTCGGCGCTGACCGGCAGGTGATGCACGAGTGTTTGCGCGAGCACTCTATGACTGCCTGGAAAGCGGTTCAATCGGGAAATCCCAATCCCCTATCCGAAATGATCAGCCATGATCCCGAGATCATCCGTTACCTGCCGCAGGATGAGCTATCCCAACTGATGAAAATCACCCGCTATTATGGGGATGCACCCCAACGCGCCCGGCAGATGGCTGAAACTATACGGAATACCCTTTTAGGCTGAAATTCATTGAAGGTAATCAATACCCCGGCTGTGGATCATCCAAAACCGGGGTATGTTGTGTTTGGATATGAAGAAAGCATCCGATAATTTAACGAGATGAATCTTGATGATCTTATCTTATGATGGTCGCATTACGCTCGGGCCCAACGGAAACAATTGAGACCGGCGTTTCGACCAGCTGCTCGATGCGGTGCACGTAGGCTTGCGCCTGCGTTGGAAGCCGGTCAAATTGGCGCACCTCCTTGGTGGAGTGCATCCAGCCGTCCATCTCGATATATTCAGGCTCATAACTTTCCAACCAGCGCGCATCTCCCTCCCAATAATGAGCAAGATCACCTGTCGTACCAGCGGGGTGATAACCCACACCAATTTTTACCCTCGGTAGCGTGTCCAGCACATCCAGCTTGGTCAGGGCAATCTCTGTGAAGCCATTTAATCGAGCAGTAAAAGCAACCAAATCTGCATCAAACCAACCACAGCGGCGAGGTCTGCCTGTGACAGTACCAAATTCCTTTCCCTCATTTTGAAGAATCTGTCCGATTGCATCATTAAGCTCAGTGGGCATCGGACCCCGGCCTACCCTGGTGGTATAGGCTTTGGCAACCCCGATCACGCGGCTGATGAAACGAGGTGCAATCCCTAAACCAGCGGCTGCCCCACCGGAGATAGTAGTGGAAGCGGTGCAGAATGGGTACGTTCCCCAGGTATTATCTAGCAATGAGCCTTGAGCGCCTTCCAAAATGATATTTGCATCTTTACGCAGACCACTTTGCACCAACCCGAAAGACTCGCGCACCACGCCATGTACTTTGCTGTACTGGACCAATATTTCCTCCAGAACGGTTTGCAAATCCAGGGCTTCCAAGTTGAAGGCTTTGAAAAGGGCATTTTTCACCTGGAGCTGGATTTGAAGTTTTTCACGGAAGACTTCCTTATCTTGTATATCGAACAGTCGTATGCCGTTATAACTTACCTTATCTGCGTATACTGGCCCCATACCGCGTTTGGTGGTCCCCGTGCTGGCATTTCCTTTGGCCATCTCATAGATGCCTTCCACGATCGGGTGGTAGGGCATAACGACATGGCAACGCGGTGAGACCCATAAGCGATCGCTCAGGTCGATGCCGGCATCTTTGATCATCTGGATTTCGCTGATCAACGTTGCCAGGTTGACCACCACCCCAGGACCGATGATACAGATTGTTTTGGGATTGGAAAAACCGTTAGGAGTAAGGCGGAGCTTGAATGTCCCATATTCATTCACTACTGTATGACCAGCGTTATCGCCCCCGTTAAACCGGGCAGTTAATCCTGCATCCTGAGAAAGCAGATCAACTACTTTGCCTTTGGCTTCATCGCCCCACTGCGCTCCAATTACCATAGTAACACTCATAAAGCTACCCTCCAATCCTGAACTCAGTTCGACTATATAATTGTACCTTCGTCATCCTGAATGGAACAGCGATTTAGAAATTCGATTAGCGGATATAATTTATTTCTGTGACGATAATCGAAAACTCTTCTAATCGCCAGATTGCCCGGTCTGCTGGTAAGGTAATGATTGCCTTACTGATAAGTAATTTGGTCAATCTGGTCAGCCTCGTCCTGATTGCCACCACTTTCGGAACACAATCTGAAATGGATGCCTTTCTGGCAGCCAATCGTGTCTCTGAGACGTTATTCCTTCTCATGGCGGGTGGTGCACTTGGATCGGCGTTCATCCCCACTTTTACCGCATTATTGACCAAGGGTGAACGTAATCCAGCCTGGAGACTGGCTTCAGCAATCTGCAATCTCGTCCTCATTGTACTCACAACAGTAGCATTGCTGGCAGCTATCTTTGCCGAGCCACTGGTACATTATGTGCTGGCACCTGGCTTTGCCAATGATCCTGCCCAAGAAGCCTTGACGGTTGACTTGCTACGAATTATGCTGCCATCGGTGGTGATTTTTGGACTCAGCGGCCTGGTGATGGGTATCCTTAACTCGCACCAGGTGTTTTTCATCCCTGCACTTACCCCCGCCTTTTATCGATTAGGCATGATTTTCGGGGTGCTGTTCCTGGCTCCAACTATGGGCATTTATGGGCTTGCTTGGGGTGTGGTGGTTGGGTCATGCATGCACCTGCTTTTACAATTACCAAGTCTGCTTCGACTGAAGGGTATATATTTTCCGACTTTAGGGTTGAAAATGCCGGATGTGCGTCAGGTGGGGCTATTGATGGTTCCGCGTGTATTTGGCGTAGCTGTGGTGCAAATCAACTTCTGGATCAATGTCCGCCTGGCTTCACTAATGAGTGAAGGCAGTATAACTGGCATCTCCTGGGGATTAACGCTAATGTTAATGCCACAGGCGATCATTGCTCAATCGGTGGCGATGGCAGCTTTGCCTACATTGTCGGCACAATATGCTTTGAATAAAATTGACGAGTTACGCCACTCACTGGCGGTAAGCCTCAGGGGTATCTTGTTTCTTGCTATCCCTGCCTCAGTCGGTCTTATCCTTCTACGGCAGCCTATCGTAGCCCTCCTGCTCGAGTATGGTAATTTCACCGAAGAATCTACGCAGTTAATCTCCTGGGCATTATTATGGTATGCTACCGGTCTGGTAGGACATTGTATCGTGGAGATCATCGCACGCGCTTTCTATGCTATGCAAAACACAAAAACGCCTGTGATCGTTGGTGCTGCTGCGATGGGATTGAATATTCTATTTAGCCTGCTCTTTACCAGCTGGTTCGCCCGAATTGGTTGGAAGCCGCATGGTGGATTGGCATTAGCGAATTCGCTGGCTACCGCCTTGGAAGCAATTTGCTTGTTTATATTAATGCACCGTAAATTAAAAGGCTTGGAGGGATCGCGAATTTTCAAAGGTGCCATCCAGGCTCTGGGGGCGACTCTGATAATGTCTCTGGTGCTATGGGGTTGGTTGGGAGTGACCAATTCACAGCTGGTTTGGTTGGTGGGCGTTGGGGGTGTTTTGTTGGGAGGCATAGCCTATGGGATATGTATGCTGCTGTTACGAGTGCCAGAGGCAGAGCTTGTCTTGAATATCGTGATGCAAAAGCTTAAGCCAGTATATAAATAAAATGCTCCCCGAGCTTATCCACATACATCATAACCATGACCTGGAAGATCTTCCTTTTTGGCTCGATCTGGCTGCTCAGGCAGGCTCACCGGTGCTTGAGCTGGGTTGTGGCACTGGCAGGGTGCTGATCCCTTTGGCGCAGGCTGGATATCAAACCATTGGTTTGGACCATGATCTATCCATGTTGAGCTATCTACGGATGAATATAACGACACAGTTAAAACATCCACCCGAATTGATCGCAGCTGATTTCACTGAATTTAACTTCGCTACTCATTTTCCCCTGGTCTTATTGCCATGTAACACCTTCAGTACATTGAGTACGGATCAGCGTATGCTTTGCTTGAGATGCGTTTACCAGCACTTACGGAAAGGTGGGGCTTTCGCCATTAGCATACCAAATCCAGAAATCTTGCGTCGTTTACCAGGCCGGTCGGTCGCAGAAATAGAAGATGAGTTTATCAATCCCAGTACTGGCAACCCAGTACAGGTAAGCAGCTCCTGGCAACGTACACGTAAAACCTTCATTGTGGACTGGAATTATGACCATTTACTACCGGATGGTACAGTTGAACGTTTTAAAGTTAAGACATCTCACCAATTGATACCTGTTAAAAATTATATGGCTGATATCGAACAGGCTGGGTTAATGGTGAAAGAGATCTACGGTGATTTTGACCACTCAACATATTCCGCAAACTCATCTCATCTGATTTTTTTGATTACACGTTGACGGTATTAACATTTCCATATATGTTTCTTGCATAATTCTTATACAATGTTTGCAGCCCTCTGATATTGATGTTGTATTATTCAAACATCAATAAAATTCAAAATTAAAAATCAAAGGAGCTGATTTTATGACTTTCTATATTTCCCCTTACCGACGAATGGCTGCAATGCGCCATTACATGAACCATATGTACAATGATTCTATGGTTGATCAAATCCCCAGCGAATGCGAAATGCTTCTGTCTGTGGATGTTCAAGCTGGTGATGAAGCTTACAATATTACCGCGTTAGTACCTGGATTGGATTCAGAAGATCTGGAAATTGAGGTCTTGAATAATACGGTTACAATCCGTGGAGAATTCAAATCTAATATCGATGACCAAGCCAAGTACCTGGTGAGTGAATTACCCACCGGTCGCTTTAGCCGGGTGATCACCCTACCTACTGCAACAGATGCGAGCAAAGTAGAAGCCTCAATCAAGAGCGGTGTACTCTCGCTTCGTATTCCAAAGGCAGAGGCCGACCGACCCCAAGCAATCAAAGTCAAGAGCGATTAATTGACCTGTAAAATCAAAAAGGAGCGACCAATCGCTCCTTTTTTTTATTTATTCTTGCGCTCGTCTGGCTGCCAAAGCTGCCCCAACGATACCTGCGTCGTTGCCTAGTTCAGCTGGAATGACCTTCGTACGCAATGTGAGCAAAGGGATAAATTGGTCCTGATTCTTGACTGCACCACCCCCAAGGATCATCAAATCGGGTGAGAAGAGACTTTCAAGGGTGCCCAGGTATTTATCCAGGCGCTTAGCCCATTTTTTCCAGGACAGTTCCTGTTGCTTACGGACGACATCCGAAGCAAGCGTTTCGGCATCATCACAGTCGACTTCAATGTGACCCAGCTCGGTGTTGGGCACCAATCTACCGTCGATGAACAGTGCCGAACCCAATCCGGTGCCAATGGTGATCATCATCACCACTCCGTGAACACCTTTCCCGGCGCCAAATGTAACCTCAGCGAGGCCGGCTGCATCGGCGTCATTGACGACATATACCGGGCACCCAGTAGCTTCCGAGAATAGCTGGGCTACGTTCGTGCCGATCCATTTTTGATTGATATTGGCAGCCGATTCAGCCACGCCATTACGAATCACCGCCGGGAAACCACAGCCGATGGGTGCTTGCCATTTGAATTGCATCGCGATGCTTTTAACAACCTCTGCGACTGGAGCTGGTTTTGCTCCTTCGGGAGTGGGCAGGCGATATCGTTCGGTTAGTAACGATCCCGTGTCCGTCTCCACTGGTGCTCCTTTAATTCCTGTACCACCTATATCAATCCCAAGTATTTGCATTCACAACTCCTGTTAATATCACCTTTGGTCAATCGTTTTTCATTGGGTTCAACGGCTTGCGCCTTAGTATCGCTGACATGCGCCTATCGCTTTCACCTACACGGAATTCACGGCGTTTGAACAGCTACATTTAAAGCATCGACCTACCCATAGAATTTCATCATGTAGAAGACATTTGAGTTTTCCATGTTGATGATCGGGTTCATCGATGCATTGAGCAATATTTTTATTAATCCATGAATATATATATTATATCCCTCGTGCCAAGTGACTATTTGCTAAAACAACCAATCCATTCTGCTCGTCACGCTTTGATTTTTCAATTGTTTTTTGTATCTAGAACCAATAACTTGATTTTAAATGAGCAGATGGCACAATTTTTGCATAAGGTTCTATATATTATAATTAGCCAGATAATCGCTTGGTGAAAATGTAACCTTGCGTAGAATATAATTATCGAGTGGTCTTGGAGATGATAACGAATTGGGTTTAAGGTGAATGATCAAATGAATAGAAGGTAATGATGAGCCGTGAAATTATTTTAGTGGTCGATGATAACCGCCAGATCGCTGACTTTTTATCAGATACCATGCTACCAAGTCTGGGATACGAGGTATTGGTAGCGCGCGATGCCAATACAGCCAAAAAAGTGATCAAACAGCATAATGCAAAATTTGATTTAATGCTGTTGGATTTACAATTACCCGACTTAACTGGTCTTGAGTTGCTGCGTCATTTAGATAAGGATGGATATCATATTCCTACAATATTAATGACCGGACACGGCTCGGAGCAAGTGGCAGCAGAAGCTTTTCGTCTCGGAGTGCACGACTACCTGAGTAAACCGTTGGACGAAAATTTACTCACTGAAGCAATCACGCGTTCGCTATCAGAGAGTCGTTTGCAGCATGAAAAAACTATTCTCAATTCGCAGTTGGAAGAGCAGGTAACCTGGCTCACCTCTCTCTCTACGGTTGGTAAAAGTGTTACATCAACCCTGGAACTTGGAGAAGTCTTGGTAAGGATTGTTGAAGCGGGGGTGTTTCTTACCAAAGCAGAAGAAGGTTTCCTGGCACTACTGGATAAGAAAAGTGGTTTGCTCTACCTGCGGGCTGTAAAGAATATGGATGAGGATCAAATCAAGACCTTACGGATACCTATTGCTGATTCTTTGGTCGGGCAGGTTATGCAATCAAAGCGCCCATTACGCGCTACCGAACCCAGTATGAAGGCTCCTTTAAAGGTGTCCACAGGTTATCTGGTCCACAGCTTATTGCATGTTCCGATTCTCTCCAAGGGTATGTCTTTGGGTGTGCTCTCGGTCACCAACCGCAAGAATGATACACCCTTCAAGGAAAATGATGAAGTTGTGTTGAGTTCATTGGCTGATTACGCTGCCGTTGCCTTGGAAAACGCAGACCTGTACCAACAAGCCCGGCAAGAGATTACTGAACGCCAGCGAGTAGAAGATGCTTTGCGGGAAAGTGAGGAACGATATTCTCTCGCGGTAAGGGCGGCAAATGATGGACTCTGGGACTGGAACCTAAAAAAGGGTCAAATTTATTTTTCACCACGTTGGAAGCATATGCTCGGTTTTTCTGACCAGGAAATTAGTGATAATCCAAATGAATGGTTCAATCGTGTCCATCCGGATGATATTACACAATTAAGGACGAATATTGCAGCCCATCTAAAAGGTTTGTCGGCTCATTTTGAATGTGAATACCGTATTCAGCATTCCAATGGTTCTTATCGGTGGATGCTTAGTCGTGGAATGGCAGTCCTTGGAGATGATAAAACTGCCCAACGTATGGCAGGCTCACAAACTGATATCACCCTGCGAAAGCAGGCAGAAATTAAGCTGCTCCATGATGCCTTTCACGATTCCCTGACAGAATTACCCAACCGGTCACTCTTCATTGATCGGCTTAAACACGTTATAGAGAGAAACAAACGGGACTATAGCCGAATATATGCTGTTTTATTCCTGGATTTGGACCGTTTCAAGGATGTAAACGATAGTCTTGGTCACTTAACCGGCGATCAATTATTGGTTGCAACCGCGCATTTGCTACAGTCCATCCTGCGTCCAATGGATACTGTGGCACGTCTGGGTGGGGATGAATTTGTAATCCTGTTGGAAGAGATTAAAGACGTTAGTGATGTAACGAGGGTAGCAGACCGCATCCAGAAGAAATTGATGGCAGCTACATTGCTACCAAATCACACTATTTTTATGTCAGCCAGTATGGGGATTGTTCTGAGTACCACCGGTTACGATCGCCCCGAGGATATCTTAAGGGATGCAGACACGGCGATGTATCAGGCAAAGGAAAATGGTCGCTGCCGATATGAAATCTTTGATAGTGCTATGCGTGAACAAATCATGCTCCGTCTTGAGCTAGAGTCTGCTTTACACCAGGCAATTGAAAAAGAAGAGCTCGAAGCATACTACCAGCCAGTGGCTGATTTAAAAACGGGGAGAATTGTTTGGTTTGAAGCACTTGTCCGGTGGAAGCATAAGACCCGGGGATTAATGCTACCAGGCGACTTTCTCCCACTTGCCGACGAAACTGGTCTTATCATTGAGATTGATCGCCTCATGTTACGAAAGGCTGCCCAACAGCTTGTTCAGTGGCAAGAGCAATTCCCGAGTAACCCTCCTTTAGGTGTCAGTGTTAATATTTCTGGCAAGCATATAACGCAAGTAGATTTTGTCGAGTATATTGTTCAAACATTGGAGGAAACTGGTTTAAGCCCAGCCAGCTTGAATTTGGAGATCACTGAAAATGCAGTCATGGGCAATTATGAAATCATCTTGGAAGTGCTTGACAAGCTGAAAACGCATGGAATCCAGGTGCAAATTGATGATTTTGGGGTAGGCTATTCATCTTTGAATTATTTATCTCATTATTCCATCAAGGTTTTAAAAATAGATCGCTCATTCATTAGTAAAATCACTAAAGATCCCGACTATTTAAAAATTGTTCAGGCAATTATCAGATTGACCCATGGGCTTGGCCTGACAGTTGTAGCTGAGGGCGTAGAAACCAAAGAGCAATTGGCTCAACTCAATCTACTCGATTGTGAGTATATTCAGGGAAAACTAATTTCTATGCCGGCAGACAATCAAGTAATTGTTGACCTATTGAAAAAGGAACACCGGCGCTTCGAAGCCAAACTGAAATAGTCTGGTAGATAACACAGTAAAAAGTTCCAAGACAGAGGACACGGAATATGAAACGTGTCCTTTATGATTTTCATTGGTGTTATACTGAAAGCCCATGATTGATTTTAAAGACGTTACATTTACATACCCTGGTACAGAAAAACCTGTACTACAGGGAGTTAGTCTGCATATTCCTGCAGGCGAGCTATGCCTGGTGATGGGTCCTTCAGGGGCGGGAAAATCCACTTTTTTACGTTGTATCAATGGCCTTGTACCCCACTTTACCGGTGGAAGGTTGCATGGGAACATCTTGGTGAACGGTTTTAACCCCGTGGAGCTTTCTCCCCATGAAATGAGCCATATTGTTGGTTTTGTATTTCAAGATCCAGAAGCGCAATTCGTTGTCGATGTGGTTGAGGATGAAGTCGCATTCTCGATGGAAAATGCTAGTATTTCTGCCAGTGATATGGAACTGCGTATAGACGAAGCACTCCAGCTGCTTGATATGACTTCGTTACGTTCACGCAGGTTGGAAACACTTTCCGGAGGGGAGCGACAACGCGTCGCCATCGCGGCTGCACTGGCTTTAAGGCCACAAATTCTCGTATTGGATGAACCAACCTCCCAGCT
This sequence comes from uncultured Chloroflexia bacterium, assembly GCA_963777935.1. Taxonomy (GTDB): domain Bacteria; phylum Chloroflexota; class Anaerolineae; order Anaerolineales; family UBA4823; genus FEB-25. The sequence goes on along the minus strand of CAVZSL010000006.1, from coordinate 239,011 downwards.
GGATCCACATGGATCAGAAGAAGTATTACAGACTTTGGTGCATTTAAATAAACAGTTGGGACTGACAATTGTGCTTGCTGAACATCGCCTGGAACGTGTAGTTCCATATGTCGGTCAAATTGTATTCCTCTCGGATGAATATCCAGGTGGATTATCTGGCAATCCACGCGATGTCTTATGCAAGGTCCAGCAAAATCCACCTGTGGTCTCCTTGGGGAAAGCATTTGGATGGGATCCGTTGCCATTAACTGTTGAGGAAGCGCATCGGTATGTAGATCAAACCATAATACTTCACCCTGTAGACACGAAAGAAGTTAGTTTAGATATATCCGACGGGATTGGAAAGCAAACCCCCGCCTTCATCCAGGTGAAAGGTGTGCACGTCAATTATGGAGCTATCCGGGCTTTGGGAGGTGTGGATCTTAATCTATATCCAGGGGAAATTAGTGTGATGATGGGTACTAACGGGGCCGGTAAAAGTACTTTGTTGCGCTCATTGGTCGGATTAACACCCATACAGGCAGGAAGCATCTATGTGGCAGGCAAAGACATTGCGGGCAGGTCTGTGGCAGACATCTGCCAGCAGGTGGGGTATCTACCCCAGGACCCAAACGCCCTCTTATTTGCAGATACCGTATTGGAGGAGCTGCTCATCACCCTGCGTAATCACAAGCTTGATGCTCCAGGAGCTATTCTTCAATCCAATCTCCTTCTGGATCGATTGGGGTTGGGAGACAAAGCCAACGCTTATCCGCGCGATTTAAGCACTGGAGAGCGCCAGAGAGTGGCGATGGGAGCAGTTATGGTGACCAAGCCGGGTGCCCTCCTCTTGGATGAGCCCACGCGTGGTTTGGATTATCATGGCAAACACATCCTGCTTGATTTGCTTCGCGGTTGGCGCGAGGAGGGTATGACGATACTGCTGGTTACACATGACGTAGAGCTGGCAGTACAAGCTGCGGATCGGCTTATCATCCTAGATAACGGGTTGATCACCGCAGACGGTGAGCCAGATAAGGTTTTAGCTTTTTCACCTATTTTTTCACCCCAGATGGCAAAAATTTTCCCTGGTCGGGGGTGGCTTACTGTTGAAGATGCCATTGGAGGAATGAATGCCAGCCAACATTGAGATCAAGGCACGGATTCGTGATTTTGAAAGCTTGCAGGCGTCTGCAGCACAATTAAGTGATGCTCCATGCCAGACCATATCTCAGGAGGACACATTTTTCAAGGTCCCGCAAGGTCGGTTAAAGCTCAGGGAATTAAGTCCACAACATGGGCAACTTATCTATTATCAACGCCAGGATATCAGTGGTCCAAAGCATTCTGAATATCAAATCTATGAAACGGATGATCCTGCAGGATTAAAAATAATCCTTTCAAAAGCTTACGGTATCCGCGGTGTTGTCGCCAAGATAAGGTATCTTTATATGGCTGGTCAGACCCGCATTCACCTGGATGATGTTAAGGGATTGGGGAAGTTTATGGAGCTGGAAGTCGTCCTGCTGCCTGGACAAACTGATTCTGAAGGACAAGCTATTGCTGATAGTTTGATGTACAAATTGGGGATCGAGGAAACAGATCTGGTTAACTATGCTTATATGGACATGATCGAAAAATGATTCGTGCCTAGTGTATAATTATCCTATGTACAGTCGTTATCACCCTCCCTGTTGATCGGTAATTTTCCCTCATAATGCACGCGCACCACCTCTTTCCCTCCGAACTACCCCCGCATAAATCTACTGGAGAGAAAGAGGTTGAAATGGTTAATCAAACATCCCATAATAAAATAATCCGGATATCCAATATTCTCAGGGGAATTCTTCCCCTGACTTACCTTTTACTGCTGATCGAATTTTTTGATGAGCTGAATTATGGTATTGGAAATGCAGCACTTCCTGCCATTCGCTCCGACCTTGGGCTGTCTTACACGCAGATCGGTTTATTACTTGGGCTGCCAGGCATGCTCAATACTTTTATCGAACCAGTGCTGATGCTTTTGGGTGATACCCGTTATCGTAAGCGAATTATATTAGCTGGTGGAATTGTAATTGTCCTGTCATTGGTTGCAATTGCCAGCACTCAGGATTTTTTTGTAGTCCTGCTTGCTATGGTGATTGGTTTTCCAGCCAGTGGAGCTTTCGTTTCATTATCTCAGGCAACCCTGATGGATTTGCATCCTGGTCGTGAACCGCAGATGATGGCACGCTGGACAGTTTCGGGGTCAGTGGCGAATTTGATTGGTCCATTGATCCTTGCAGCCGGCTTTGCTCTGGGATTCGGTTGGCGATGGGCTTTTTTAGGCATGGCAGTACTGTGTTTGATCCTGGTTTGTTTCACCTGGGTAAAACAATTCCCGTCAATTGCAGAAGTTGAGAGTTCACCTTTCTCCAGGAATGATGTGAGAAAATTATTGACTGGATTTTGGGACGCCCTACGAAATCCAATGCTTATGCGCTGGATGGTCTTGCTTCAATTTTCTGACCTCTTATTGGATGTTCTTACCGGCTATCTGCCATTATATTTCACCGATGTTACGGGTATGTCATTCACTCAGGCGAGCGTTATGATGAGCATCTTGATGTTGGTGGGGTTAATTTCGAATATCATGCTTATCCCTATGCTCGAAAGGTTTCCTGGCAGAAAAGTCGTACGCCTTTCAGCTGCTTTGTCTGGGATTTTATATGCTGCATGGCTTCTAACACCCTGGTTATGGGCGAAGATTGGTCTGATCATTCTTATCAGGCTCGTTACCATGGGATGGTATGAGGTTCTACAAGGGGAAGCTTTTGCAACCATCCCAGGTCGTTCAGGGACTGTGATGGCGACTAATTCGATCATGGGTTTATTTGGTGGAACTATCGCTTTCTTCATTGGCTGGATTGCGGCGCAAGCGGGTTTACCTGCAGCCATGTGGTTGTTAGTAGCTGGTCCGGTCTGTTTGGTCCTATTCATTCCCAAACCGGATCAGACGAAGCAGGTTGCTTAATTTCTAACTTGCAGGAAAATAAAGAGGTGGATTGTCATGCTGAATTATTGGCAGTTGTCAGTTGCAGTGCCAGGTATGCAGGGTACAATGGAAAAAATCCGATTTGATATCCGTTCGATATGATCGATATTTATCTTCAGACCTTATATCATGGAGGTAATCATGCAAGATATTACTAACAACATCCTTGAATTAGTACGCCTGACGTCTACTGACCTTCCACCGGATGTGGAAACATCGATCCGGCGGGCAGTTGAGCAAGAAGAGCCGGGCTCAGCAGCGCGTGGTGCACTTGAAACTATCCTGAAAAATGTAGAAATTTCCCGGCAGAATTCAACACCCATCTGCCAGGATACAGGCACGCCGATATTCTATGTGTACTACCCTGCTGGTTGGAGCACGAGAGCCTTACGGCAGCAGATTGAAGCAGCGGTGGTTCAGGCAACAAAAAAAGCATTCCTCCGGCCTAACTCGGTTGATTCAATCACCGGGAAGAACAGCGGTAACAATCTGGGTGGCAGCCATTTTCCCAGCATTCATTTTGAAGAGGTAGATGGTGATACCCTCACCATCGAGCTGATTCTCAAGGGAGGTGGTTGTGAGAATGTTGGCGCACAGTATTCTCTCCCCAATGATACCTTGAACGCAGGGCGTGACCTGGCTGGAGTCCGCAAGGTCGTGCTGGATGCTGTTTATCAGGCACAGGGTCAAGGTTGTGCTCCCGGCATTTTGGGTATTGCCATTGGTGGTGACCGTGGCTCAGGCTTCTATGCATCCAAGGAAACATTGTATCGAAAGTTGGATGATACCAATCCTGATCCCCAACTATCTGAGCTGGAAAATAAATTAGTGGATGAGTTTAACCTGCTCGGGATTGGCCCGATGGGTTTTGGTGGTAAGACCACCCTGTTGGGTGCCAAGATCACCCATCTAAACCGTTTGCCTGCCAGCTTTTTCGTCAGTGTCAGTTACATGTGCTGGGCGTATCGCAGGCGCAAGATGACCATCACCGACAGCCAGGTCATATACGAGTAAATGGAGGATGAAGATGCGATCACTAAATATACCGATAACTGACGAGACTATTCGTAATCTACATGTGGGTGATCCCGTTTTGCTCAATGGGATCATGATCACCGGTCGAGATGTAGTTCATAAATGGATGGTGGATACATTCATCAAGCAATCCCGTCAACCACAAGGTGATGATTTGGAAGTCTATGAAGCCATAAAACCCTTGCTTGCAGGAAGTGTTATTTACCACTGTGGTCCGGTGGTTTCTGGTTTAGATACTCAACAATATAAATTTGTTGCTGCCGGTCCCACCACCAGCATCCGGGAAGAGCCATATCAGGGAATGGTCATGAAGCACTTCAATATTAAGGGTGTGATTGGCAAGGGTGGTATGGGTCCCAAAACGCTGGCAGCCTGCCAGGAAGTTCCAGGAGTTTATCTGCATGCCATTGGTGGGGCAGCCTCCCTGATCGCTCAAACGGTCGTGAAAGTCCTTGGTGTTTATAAGTATGAATTTGGAGTGCCGGAAGCGATGTGGGTGACCGAGGTTAAGGATTTTCCGGCAGTAGTGACGATGGACTCGCATGGTGGAAGCCTGCATGCAACCGTCGAATCACATTCTAAAGAGGTATTGCAAGAACTGTTAGCAAGAGCATGATATCCCAGTTTTAACGAAGAGGCGACCAATTGGTCGCCTCTTTTGATTCGTTTAGCCAGACGTGTTGAAAGAGCCGTGCTCAGCCTCTAACCTTTTGCATCATTTGCATCAACCTGTCACGATCGGTGATCTCAAATTCTGTGCGGGTGATCTTGATCAGCTCCTGGTCAGCAAAACGTTGCAGTAACCGGCAGACCATCTCTCGGGTCGAGCCGATGCGGGCTGCCATATCATCCAGGGTTAGCGAACGTGCGATCGGTCCAGTGGTCATTTGTCCAGGGAAATCGATCAGCAACTTTGCCAGCCTGCCAGCTACCGGTTGGAATGCGAGTTCCTCCACAATCTCACTTGCGCGCAGCATTTTTGAGACCATCAGGCGGGATAATTCCCACGCGACCTCACCATTCTCCAGGATGATCGGTTGTACCTGCGAATGTGACCATAACAGGATACTGCTGGTGGAATCTATTTTTAAAGCAACCGGCATCGGCATTTCCGGATGAAAGAATGACACTCCCCAGAATATCTCTCCAGGTATAAATGTCGTAGCTACCAGACTTCGCCCTTCCAAAGATTCTTTTACTGCACTGACAGAACCTTTTATTAGAAAAAAGAGGTATGGCCAAATAGCTCCGGCATGGGCAAGATACTGACCTTTGTGATATTGGCGTAGGAGTGCTCTGTCCAACAGGATAACTAGTTCATCATCAGTCATACAATTAAAAACGGGATTATGCCTTATTTGCTCTTTAGTCTCCATAGATTCCCTCACAAAAGCATTATACCTGTAGATGGAGTTGCATCAATACACATCGGAATTGCGTTAAAGCAAAGACTTTACTATAGTCTTGCGCTATATTTCACATAGTGAGTTTTTGGCATGCTAAAAATGTTTTTTAAGAGCTGTTTTATACTCTTGATTTCGCTAGCATCTCTCTTCCTTCTGGCGGGTTGCCAGGAAGCCACTCCTGTTTGCTTACCCGTTACACAAACACCGCAATACCTGACTATCCCACCAGAACAGCTACCAACTCCAACGCCGGTATCAGATATCCGCAGTGTGTTAATTGGTCGAAATGAAATGCAGGTAGATAAAGTAGTTGAAGGTCCACTGTGTAATGATAGTTGGAGTGGTACTGTGTATGTAACCTGTAATGTTCAGGTATATCCATGGACAGAAGAACCAATTTTCTTAAAGGATTGCCAACTGGATATTGAACCCCAAACAGTAGTCTATGTGGCTTACCACAATAACACTGCATATTATAACGGTTGCTCTTGCCACACCGGGTTAACCCCCGAACCATGATTAATAATTACAAAGGAGAATGACCATGAAAAAAGAGAATTTATTTGGAGGCATCCTGGCTATCATTGCGGGTTTGATGGGCATCATTGGGCATTTTATTATATTTTTGAAATGGTATCAGATTGGAATGCACACTCCATCCGCTGAACCAGGATGTGAAATCCTGTTGAAAACCATTCACCCACTCATGGCAGATTTCGGCCTTCTCGGTGGGGTGTTATTTCTCGTCAGTGCTTATGGCTTCTTTACCCGAAGGAACTGGGCGTTCTTCCTCTCGGTGATTGCATTGGTGCTGGCGCTGCTGGGCAGCTGGTTTGTAAATGTGCCCTACATGGCGGCTGGTCTACCACCAGTATATTTCCCTCTCTTCTGGCCTTATCTTATCCTATACTTCCTGTTCATGATCATCGTCGGGAGGGTAACCTGGAGCCGGACACTGCTCGGATTATTAACTGGTGTCGCCTATATCTTTTGTTGGATGAACGGCGTGGCAAGTACCAGCCGTATGATCACAATCGGGGCACCCATCTTCACATTAGTCCAATACCTTAACTGGGTGGCGATGATCGGTTGGGCAGTGGTTACCGTTGGAATCATCATGCGACCAAAAGAATGGATGAGGGTGGTAGGTTTGATTGCCGGGGTGGCGGAACTGGTGGTGGGCATACCGTTGACGATTGCCACAGCACAACAATTGGGCCGTTTCTCACTCTTTGCCCTGGCACCGATTTCTTGCTTGATACTGGTGATCCTGTTTGTTTGGCCAGGGCTATGGGAAAAGTTGACAAAAATGAGTGAAGAAGAGGCGATATTACAACCAACTCCAGGAAGTGTGTAGCTTTATTCCATACCGCAAACCCATATTATAAATTTTATGTAAGTATGGAATTTTGCTGGGACAATTGTGACTAATATCATGGACATTTTTATGTATCATATGGAATAATACTGAGGTAGTTTTAAGTTCAAATATTGTTTAGATAGGATAAAGTAATATCCTTTAAAGATTCATTGGTTAAATGCAATGACTATCCAGCCTATCAAAGCTCGCTTAAATTACCTCTTTAAATCTACCAAAGGCCTGATCTTGGTGGCAATCGCCATGATCGCAATTGAAACAGCTTTATTTGGTATGCTCTCCGGGCCTATGGCGGATTTTGGCATCCGAGATATTGTGGTGCGGCTTTTCAATATGGACCTTGTACAGGCTGAGCGTGAAGGCCGTATCATCATTCTGTACCATTCCATTGCCATGGCGGTGGTTGCTATAGAAGTGTATATGATTACGGGCTTGCTGAAGATGAAAGAATTCTACGAGCTGTTTGCTCGGGCCCTGGTCACGATAGGATATCTTATGGCGATGGTCTTTGGGATGGGATTTGCTTACTGGGGACATAATTGGGCCTTGCATGGTTTGTATATTGCCGGGCTGACCCTTATCTTCTTTGCAGGTATCTTTTTAACCATCGCTCTATGGCCATGGAACAAGGAAGTTTATCAATCAGATAAAGCCTATGCCCGTACCAGTAATGGTGTCGATATTGAGCGGATGGCATTTTTTGCAGCCGCTGCCACAACCCTGATTTCAGTCATTTTCGGTGCAGTTCCCGGATCGTATTTCGGAAATGGATTTGAAGTTTTTTTGGCTGAGAATATCATCCGCTCGCCCGAAAAAACGACCATGGAATATTCAGTGATTGGCCACCTGCACATCATGCTGGCGCTGATCGCTATCATGATCACCCTCATTATCGGGAGGTGGCTAAATTTTAAGGGTATCCTGCATAAAATTGCCATGCCTTTAATGATTATCGGTACCATCGTTCTAAACCTGGGTGTTTGGGGAGTGGTCACCCCGCTTGAGCCTGTGGCGCACATGATCATCTATGTCGGAGCAACCCCCTCCATGCTGGCAGCGCTGATGCTGGTTATCTTTGGCTGGGATAAACTGATCCGCACGGGTATCGCTGGCATCGAAAAACCCTCAGCATGGCAAAAGCTCAAGGCGTTGCTGCGTGACCCGCTCAAGTTTGGCCCCCTTTGGCAAATGGTATTCATGAATTTCACCGTCAGCGGGATTGGGATCATGATGGCCGTCAAGCTTGATGAGATTTTCCGCATTTGGCCTGCCCGAGAGGAGCGCATTGAGCTTACCGGGCATTGGCATATTCTTTCTGCCATCATTGCGACCATCATCCTACTCTATTACGGAGACATGATCGGGTTGAAGGGCAAGGTCCGCCAATGGTATGGTTGGGGAATCATCATCCTCTCAGACCTGGCCTTCGCCTCCGTGACCATTTTTGAAATGAAGCGCCTGTTCATCAGTGAAGCAGAACAGCAACCGCTCGTCAATACCGTGATGCTGCTGGCAGATTTTGGCTTAGGAATGCTCCTGGTAATCCTGGCGATCGTCATGCTCTGGCGGCTCTTCGACCTGTTCAAGAAGAAAGGGCGTTGGAAGATAGAAAGCGAACAAGATGACCTGTCGGCGGAGGTGGAGAGATGAGAAATGCTCCCTGGTTTCTCATCCTGGTTCTCATTTTTCTAACTGCCTGCACCTCTGTAGATCTCGATGCCCCCATACCCATAGTTGACACAGGGGTTGACCCGGAAACCTGGGTTATCATCCCGGAAGGAGAATTTCTTTCGGGGCAGCATAATGATCCGATCATGATTGACTATGATTATGAAATCATGGTCACGGATGTGACTGTTGCTCAATATGTCGCCTACCTCAACAACGCACTGGCAGATGGAACGCTTAAAGTAAATGCTGATGGAATCTACGGTTTTTATCCGGGTGATGAATTTCATAGAGTCAAGCACGAGGTCGAAATTCCAGCCACAGATTACAGCTTTGTTCCTTTGAATGATCCAGCCTCTCGCTTTACGTTTAGTGGGTCGACTTTTACTGTCAAGCCAGGCTTTGAAAACCACCCCATGACCAATGTGTCCTGGTTTGGTGCCTGGGATTATTGCGGTTATAATTATTACCGCTTGCCAACTGAGCTCGAGTGGGAAAAAGCTGCACGTGGCTCTTCCGACAGTCGCCCTTTCCCCTGGGGTGAGGAGATCGCCGGGAACAATGCCAATTATTACACCAGCCGTGATCCATTTGAGGATATGAGTTCCTTCGGCTCGCGAACTTCCCCTGTGGGTTTCTATAATGGCCAGGCATATGATGGCTACCAGACCATCGATTCTGCCAGCCCCTATGGATTGTATGATATGTCTGGTAATGTCTGGCAGTGGACGGGTGATATATACGAAGGACAACACTACCGCTATCTGCGGGGTGGCTCGAAGGATACCTACGATATGGATTTACGCATCTGGGTAAGAAATAATGCCACACCAACCTACTTCAGCCCTGGGGTGGGTTTTCGCTGTGCGCGAGGTGGAGAATAACGGCATGCTGATAATCCGAAAGATAAAGACTAAAGCCCGCGCTTACCTGCTGCTTACAAAAACCTTACAGACCGGCTTGTTATTAGCCACAGGCATCGCCGGATATTTAAGTTCTCATATTGCTATAAATATAGGCGTTTTGCTCGGTCTTGCCGGGAGCCTTTTCCTCGCCATCAGCGGCTCGACCATTCTGAACATGTGGTATGACAGTGATATCGATACCGTGATGAACCGGACACATAATCGCCCAATGGCTTCAGGAAAAGTGAGTAAACAGGAAGCATTCTGGCTGGGAATGGCGTTATCCTCTCTAGGTGTGGGTTGGGCGGTCGTTCAGGATCCATTGTACGGACTGTTGGTTTTCGCAGGTTTGTTCTTTGATGTCGTTGTATATACGATATGGCTTAAGCGGCGCACTTGCTGGAGCATCGCTTGGGGTGGTATTTCGGGAGGAATGCCTATCCTGGCGGGGCGTGCACTGGCGATTGGTCAGATTGATCTGGTTGGTCTGTTATTGATGATGGCAGTGTTGTTTTGGATTCCAACACATATTCTGACTTTTAACATGCGTTATTTTGACGACTATAAAGCAGCAAGAGTGCCAACCTTTCCTTCCACGTATGGATTTGAAGCCACCAGAGCCGTCATTGCCTTATCAGCAATTCTAGCCGCTGCGTCCATTGGTGTGGCTGGGGTGATGATTGGCATTCAGGCGGGTGCCCTTCGTCTGATGGCAGTTCTTTCCACTGGCTTGCTCCTGCTTTCGGTCGCAACCGTATTTCGCCCTTCTGAGCAAATAAATTTCAGCTTATTTAAGTATGCCTCAATTTATATGTTGGCATCCATGATCTTATTGTCCTTGTAAGATAAGGATCATGAAAGCTACTCCCCTGGATCGAATCCTGTTGCTTGTTACTTGCTTCCTCGCTGCTTACCAGGTGGTTGTTGGAATTAATGGGCTGGAAAACGTCCCCACCATTGCTTATACCATTGCGTTTGGGGTTTTACTCGTGGCGGGATTGCTGATCATCATCCTGGGATATGATGTATTGAATAGTCCTATCGTGGTCGTGGTATCGACCATCATCCCGCTCAGCTTATCACTTGGATTGGTTTGGGAATATGTCAATGCCTGGCGCATTCCGTACCTGCTATTTACTATCTTTGGGCTTCTGGCAATCATTGTCACACGTATCGTTCACGTGCCCGGAAAAATTCCGACGATTGTTCTCGCGTTTGTCCATGGCGTAGCAGGGCTGGTTGTATTTTTACTACCGTGCATACTGGCTGCACAGGGCGTCACCAATCCTGGATTCGCTCTGGTAGGTTTTGGCGGAGCACTTATCGGGCTTGGGGGTTTGTTACTGTCATTTTTAAAAGCGGGGAGACCCATCGTTTCGCGGCGAAATCATATTACGCATCCTTCCTTGGATCTTATTTTTAATGACAGCTGCGTTTGTAGTGGGCTTTGCACTAGCCTGAATATCTAATAAAAACAGGAGAATTCAATGGCCAAAATATGGTGGGCTAAAGTCTTGCGGATTATGGGAATTATATTGATGGGTATAACAGCAGTCTTTACCATCTTGGGTGGTATAGGTACAACCTGTGTGGCACTCAATCCGAACGGGTATGATGGCAAATTTGCGGGCATTGCTCCATACCAATGGTTATATATTCTTTTTGTGGTGGTTACACTTGCGTTCGGGGTGATGGGAGCGCGAGCGACCGTGCTGCTCATCCGCAATCGGCCTAATGCATATCGTTATTCCGTGATTGCCTTGCTTGGCGGTTCCATCGTCGGTGTGATCCATGTCCTCGTTTCACGTGCCTTGCGTGGTGGGTCCATGCCAGTGGATATGGTCACCTACGTCAACATTCTTACCTTGATTGTTTTTTTGATCTTCCGCATTCCTCCCCTGTGGAAGGAGATCGGTTTCGGACAGCCAGCTTCTTCCAACTCTGCGGGGGTAGCCGGGGGTATGGCATCCATCATCGCTGGTTCAATTGCACTGACCATCCAATACTGGATGGGACCAACCCATACCATTGATGGAGTGAACTATGCGGATGTGTGGCACATTCAGTTGCAGCTGGTTGGGTGGTTTTTAATAGTGATCGGTGTAGCTGCATTGCTATGGGCGAGTGGGGTGTTTTCAGAACAAGAGACAGCTGTTGAATTAGCGTAAGTGGTCTGAGAATGAAAAATCCCGGAAGTTGTTGGCTTCCGGGATTTTTTTATTTGACGTTATCTAATGGCAGGCCTGTAAGTTTGCATCATCCACATACATGCTTGAGATCCCATTATTTCCATCGTTATACGTGCCAAATTGCAGGTAGATTGTCCTGCCAGCATAGGGACGCAGGTCAAACTCGTAGTAGTGCCAGTAACCATTATCGGTACGCTGCCAGACGAGGGTATCAATCCAGTTCTGGTATTGGTCCAACACCAGTACATATTGTACGTCACCTGCTAAGGTGGTCTCTTCAAAAGGTCGTCCGGTGGGCGTGATCATTTCAGGCTGTGATAAGCTCATAACTTCATCGCTCAGCGTGTACAACCAGAAGCGAGCCGTGGCAACCGTAGCACCGGATGGTATATAAACAGACTGTCGGAAATCGGAATAGCTATAGATGTTAGCTCCCGTGACGATACCCGTGCGCATTGAGCGGAAAGCACTATGGTACTCTGCATTGGAATATCCTGCCGGGTACGCTGTGATGGGAATTTCCCAGCCAGTGTTGCCATCGAAATTGTTATTAACGAGCAGCTCCGAGCATGGTGCAGGGGTGGTGGTACGCGTGGGGGTGGGGCTTGGTCCTGGCGTGGTTGTGGTCACACAATCATCCAGGCTGACATCATCCACATGCATGCTTGAGATCCCATTATAACCATCGTTATACGTGCCAAATTGCAGGTAGATTGTCCTGCCAGCATAGGGTCGCAGGTCAAACTCGTAGTAATGCCAGTAACCCTCATCGGTGCGCTGCCAGACGAGTGTACCGATCCAGTTCTGGTATTGGTCCAACACCAGCACATATTGCACGTCACCAGCCAAGGTGGTCTCTTCGAAAGGCCGCCCGGTGGGCGTGATCATTTCAAGCTGTGATAAGCCATTTGCCTCCCCACTCAGCGTGTATAACCAGAAGCGAGCAGTGGCAACCGCAGCACCGGATGGTATATGAACAGACTGGCGGAAATCTGAGTAGCTATATCTGTTATCACCCGCATAGGTGATACCAGTCCGCATAGACCAGGCACCGGTGTGGGCATGAGCGCTGGAATAGCCTGCCGTATATGCCGTGATGGGTATCTCCCAGTCACTGATCGATTCAAAGCTTGAGTTATGGAACAGATTGCTACATGGACCTGGGGTGGGTGATGGGGTAGGAGAACCAGATGGACAGAGCTCCAGGGAGACGTCATCAACAAACATGGAGGAGATACCAGGATTACCATCATTATAAGTTCCGAAATGCAGCCAGATGGATTGCCCTTTATAGGCGATCAGGTTGAACTGGTATTCTGTCCATGTCTGATTATTGCTCAAGTGCCAGACGAGGCGATCCAGGATATTGAAGTCTTCATCCAAGACCAGCACATACTGGACATCCCCTGCCATTGGCACCTCATTCAATGGTAAGCCAATCGGTGGTTTTTTGGGTAATGAAAGCTCGCCACCACCAGCGCTGAAGGATTTGACCCAAAAAGTGAGGTATGCGCTGGTAGTACTGGAAGGGATGGTCACCAGCTGCCGGGTTGATGAATAACTGTATGTGTTATCTGCTGGATTGGTGATGCCTGTGCGCGCAGAACGGCTTCCACCATGCGCTTGGGTCGTGTCATACCCGGCAGGATATGTTGTTACTGGAAATTGCCAGGCTGAGTTACTTTCAAAACCACCATTAACCATCGCCTCGGAACATGCCATATTCGCAGTGAAATTCAGCTTGCCTACATCTGGTGGGACGACCACGGATGAGGATGGTGGTGAAAATTTAGTTTCTCCCAATGATGGGGTGAGAGTATATGTGCCTTCATTCAACCCTTCAAATGCATACTCACCACTGTTATTGGTGACAACCGATTGTCCAAGGTTTGTTTGGATCTTCACACCGGAGATGGGCACGTTTTGCGGACTGAGTACCTGACCTGAGATTTCGTGACCTACATATCCTTTATTAACCACCGGGATAAAAACGGATGGACCTGCATATGTCTGTCCATCCTGGGCTCTTACTGCGATAATTCCACCTGCAAGCAATAATATCAAACAACCTAAACCGATAAATGTCTTGATATACTTACCATTCATGGCTGTCTCCTCCAGGTATGGGGAATGTATCCCAGACCTAAATCACTTACAGTGTAAAGTAAAAAACAACAAATATCAAGCCCCATATAGGGGATATAACTATAGACGTCCCGTACCTGTTGGGTGTTCCCCAATATATTTAATGGTTATAATATCTCCACTTCTTACTCCTGAAAGGAACCCATGCATGTCAAATAAAGTATTTTACGGCTCCCCGCGACAGGCGCGCCTGGAAGCAAAAGAGACCTTACCTGCTAAACTTGACCTGATCCTTGAACAGCTCCATCTTCGGGAGCGGGTGAAGGATGAGACGGTGGTTATTAAGATGCACACCGGGAACAACATTGTCTATTCCACCATACATCCGGTTTTCGTCCGCAAGGTGGTCGAGGCGATTAAGGAAGGAGGGGCAAGCCATTCATCGCGGATGTGTTTTGGGACGTCGATGGAGCTGAGAAGCGCGGCTATAACCATGATGTGGTCGGTTGCCATGTATATCACTCAGCCGGTCTGGATGAGAAATACTTTTACAGCCATCACCGTCCATACAAGAATATCCAGGATTGGAAAGTGGCTGGGACGATTGAGGATGCGAGCTTCCTGGTGAATCTGGCGCATGTCAAGGGGCATCCCAGCTGTGGATTCGGGGCAGCCATTAAAAACCTGGCATTAGGATGCATGGTGGGTGAAACACGCAGTGCCATGCACGATACGATGCAGTATGACCCATATTGGTTCCCCGAAAAATGTCCTGATGAAAAGAGGCGTAAGCAAATCATCCAATCGTGCCCATTTGAAGCGCTGGTCGAGGATAAGGAAAAACCCGACCAAATCCATCTTCACCCAGAGCAATGTAATGGTTGTGGTAGATGCCTGCAGGTGGCGCCTCCTGGCAGTCTGAAGATTGATGCAGTCAACTTCCATTCTTTTATGGAAGCATGTGCCATCAGCGTGGCAACCATTTTATCGACCTTTGAACCAGGGAAGGCTGTGCACATCAACCTGGCGACGCATATGACCCCGGTATGTGATTGTTTCGGTTTTACCAGTATGCCCATCCTGCCGGATGGAGGGGTTTTTGGCTCGGATGACATCGTCGCTGTCGACCAGGCAGTTTTAGACATGACCGCTAAGACAAGTTTGATTGAGGAGAACGTGCCCTGCAGCTTGGAAGTCCACACACGCGAAGGACACCCTTTCCGCTGGTTGCATGGACCGTTGAAGGATCCCTACAAAGTCACCGAATATGGTGAGCAACTCGGATTGGGCAACCGCCAGTATGAGCTGGTGGACGTGCTGCCGGTGGAAAAAATTGAGCGTGCTCCGCTTGGGTATATCCCAGCGGGGTAATCGGACTGGTATTATTGTGTGATTTTCTCATCATAAAAGTTCCTGGGATCGCTTTTTATTATGGAAAAGCTTAGCAAGCTACAGGCAGTTAAAGATAGATTTGGTGGATTCACTTTCCTTGATCTGACCGGCTATGATTTGCAGACCGCTCACTGGCATTTGGGGATGCATGTTCGCCAGCAGGTGCAAAAAATCCTGAACCAACGCCTTGAACGTATGGATATAACCCTACGCAACCTCTTGTTTCAGCAATCTCATAGCTGTGCAGAGACACTCACCGAAAAGCTTGCCGACCAGCGATTAGATTCACCACTTCATAGCGCATTGCAAGAGTATATTGATTGCCTGGCTGCATGGGCAGATGGGGCAGGCTTACTGGATTTTAACCACCCAGCCCTTGCAGCTAACAGCCCGGTAAGCCCAATAGACCTGGCGTTATTCCTACAGCACGACAGCACTGGTTGCCAGACTGGCATGTACCGGCAGGAGGATGGGTCAGTCATCTTATGGCACACCGAAGAGGATATTGAATTTGAGGATGGCAGTGGCTTCGACCAGCTACGCCTGGCAGCATTCAATGTCGGAGAAGATTATCATCCCGCTACGATGCATGCGTTCATTTACCCTGACCTGCTTCCTGGCCCAGCTTTTGGCTGGCGCAGTGACGGGTATGCTCAGGCTGTGGACACGCTGCATATCAAATTGCTCCCGAGCCAACAGGATGGCATCTTAGCGAATATTGCCACCTGGCTGACCTTAAGGATGGGACCAGCATGTGATCCAGCCGAGGTGGTCAAGGCTATGTGCCCATATTTTGATGGGTATGCACTGAATACACTTTCTGTTCGCAATGATAAGGTCCGAGTAGAAAAATTCGAATTCGCCAGAGATAAGGTGATTCCTTACACTATGGATGAGCAGCCTGGGAGCTATCTTTTCCAGGTCAATATCTTCACACAGAAGGACCACCCCTGGGTGAAGGAACTGGAGCAGGTATCTCCGCTGGATCACCGATTGTACGGACGGCGCATTGAGAGAACTCAAAACGCCATGCAAAACAAGGATCATCGATATCGCGGATCAGGCGAGATGGATTTTTTCTTCGACGTGCTTACATCTCGTACAGGGAATGGATGGGCATACGCCAACACGTGTGTGAAGGCTTATTTTATTCTGCGGCAGACGGATCAGGAGGCGGAGATCTGGTTGGGGCATGGTCCAGCCCTACCGACTGACCAGGTCTCAGTGATCCGCGTCTCACTTGCTTAGGGTTTACGGAGCTTGCTCTCCCGCTCAAAAAACTCTTTCTCCAGTGCAGGTACCACCTGGTCAGCCTTGACTGCTTTGATGTATTCCGCCAGAGCGTCCACCTGGATCTGGCGTAAGCGCTGTCCTTTCTCGATGCTGGCAGCACGCGCATCTCCGGCATAGTGTTCTGGGTAATCGGCGTACCACCAGATTCCGCTGTAATTGGCCGGCAGGTGCGAGAGGCGATGTAATGCTGTACCGGGATGGGGAGAGACATTGCTCATATCCACCAGCTCGGGGTAGCTGGCCATGAGCACGCTGCTCTCGCACTCGCAGGCGTGGCCATGCTCGGGGGTTTCAAGGAGCGACTGCCATTCCTGCTCACGCTCGGGTGAGAGCTCACGCGTGTACAGATAAATTGAATAGGGTTTTTTCTCCCACAGGCTGCATTGCGCCAGGAAGGGCAGGAAATGCTCGTTGCCTCCATGGGCGTTCAACAGGATGACCTTCTTGAACCCATTGCGCCCGATCTCATCCAGTACGCCCTGAACGAGGTCCATGAGCAGGGTAGGTTTAATGGTGATAGTGCCGGGGAAGCAGCGTGCCTCGTAAATCTGCCCAAAGTAGAAGGGCGGAAAGACTACCGCTTTCTCCTTTTCGGCTGCCAGGCAGGCAATGGCATGCCCGGAGAGATAATCGGTGCCCAGGGGCAGGTGGGTGCTGTGGCGCTCGACCACACCCATGGCGATGATGCACACGCCCGTTGCCCGCACAGCGAGATGAAATTCATCAGAAGTCAGGTGTTCCCATTGCATAGAGATCTCCTTGGGGGGAAAAGTGATTAGTGGTTAGTTATTAGTAATTAGTCAATTAGCAGAGAAAAACCCTCGATATCTGGTAATTATGTAACCAGGCACCCAAATTCTAGCAGTAGATTGGTGAAAAGTGTTAAGATTGGGAAGATGGGATTGGTTGCTTTAAAAAACGAAACGGAACGAAGCCATTATGAGCATGAACTGGCTGGCGGGTTGAGATCGTATTTCAGTCATCCTGTTATTATGTAATTACTCACCCATCCCCCCTTTATCCCCCCTTCCCAAAATTTTTTTGGGAAGGGGGATGAGGTCTGAAAATGGGTGTCGCAGGTGGTTTTCCCTGCGACACCCATTTTCAGATGATACTGCATCCAAATGCCCACAGGGGAAATAAAAAGAGTAGACTGGTGAGTAATTACGTTATAATTATAGCACATATGTTCTAATTCCACAAGGGGGATAAGGAAATTGGGTATAGTTTATCAGTTTTTGTTGTGCTCACTTATGTAAGTTCTATATCGTTGTTAAGCATAATTACAAACGAAAAACTCCAGAGGATTATTTATGGCAGGTCAGATTCATCTCTAGGCGCTATTTTGACACCCCGGCGGGCCGTTTTGATTACCAGGGCCGCTGCCACCTGCCGTGTTTTACGGCGGTTGCTTGCCTCGACTAATGGTCTCGGATTCGAACCCAAAACCGTCTGATGAGAAGGTAAATTATCGGTGATCAGGTTCCATGAGTTAATGTAGCCCTATTCGTAGCGATTATCAAATTTTTTTGATTCAATTGATTAAATTACTGCAGATGTTTTTATGTTTGCTTTTTTACCACAGCTGGTATATCTATCCACTGGCCATTATGTCCAGTCCACCTCTCGCGCCAAGCCAGGGTAGTTTCATTCTTCAATAGTAGCTTAAATTCTTTTGTCTGATTTTCTCCTTTCAATTCCACCGTAATTTCATTCCACAAGCTGCAAGGCTGATTGTATATTCTAGTAATATTGCCTCGAGGAATGTACGTAATGATCCAACCCAGCTTTACATGCGGATCCTCCTGGATCACTACCAAATAATTCGTGGTCAGTAATAACAAGGTACTGCAGATCAAGGGTCGGCGACCAAATATCAGCCACCGCGTATTGATGGCGGGCTGGAATACCAATTCTTCCAGTTCATCATCGGGCAGTTGCCCGTAGAGATAAACACCATTTGAAAACTTGAACGGCAACTTCTTGATATCCTGTTGGATACTGGCTGAAAATGTATTATATTCAACTGGCATACCAGGAGTGGCTTGGGTCGACTGAAGAAATCTCTCCAGCGGTTGCGAGATTTGATACCAGGCAACTGTATTGAATTCTATGCTGATCTGGGTGAGTGTGTCTTGATCCCGTGTGACGATTTCCAGTAACCCATACAGTAATAATAATGAGACCTTAATATACAGTAATTCGCTTCTATTTATGGATGTGATCTGAGGTGGCTGGTCAGGCCAGATCGAGGCCAGGAGATGGATCACGTCGGTTGGTGTAAACAACAACGCTTGCTTCGGGACGTATTTCCAACCATGATGAATCTGCGCTGGAAAAGCAAAGCTTGTCTCAAGAGCTTTGCTGCCAACCAGATTAGTCAACGCTGGTGACTGAAGTTCAGCGGGCAAATCAGAGATGTTATATAGCAATGAAGGGTGTCGATCATAACCTCGTGCAAGAACTTCCCTCCGCAATTGAGTCAAACGTTTTTCTAGATCGCTCTCTGATTTCATCAAGGTGATTTAAACCTCCGCAATTCAAAATGATAGACCAGTAAGGCAATATATGGCAAACCTATAATGCGAGATGTTTAATAACAGACAATATGATCAAATTCTTTACTAAAAATTCATTGATGATCTAGCTGTATAAGAAGAATAGATTACTGTTCCTCAGCTTATATAATGTAGATCGATCTAAATCTATTCCTTCATTTTTAAATATTCTAAAAGTCAATTTACTCGCGCACTTAATTTTATTACTCTTCGCCATTAACTGTATTAGAAAGTTAAAGGTTTTATACAGAAACGGAATTTTATGTCTATTTGAAAAAGACGATAATATATCTTCAATGTATGCAACAATTTGCTAATAAATGCGTTTTACCACTCCCTTTCTCCTTGTGTCGAGGTTTTCTATCATTTAGCTCTGCTTGGTTTAATGGTGAATAACAGGCCAATATCAACCATTTAATTCATTACCCTGGTTGTTTTTCTAGCTTAATAACTGTATACTATTAACAGCAAGTTCCCTTTCTTCCGGCCAAGTTGCCTGTTATTTCCGGAGAATTCCTATGCCCACTATAAACCGTCGAGAATTTCTGCGCCTCACGGCTGCCAGCGTCGGTGCGCTGGTAACCGGCCAGGTTGCAGCTGCCAGTGATCAAAAGTGCTATGGCTGGACTTTTGGTTTACACCGAACACTCGACCGAATAAAGTGTGCAGGCGGACAAGGGCGGGCTTTCGCCACCCTTCCAGTGATTCAGCCCAGATTGGCGGGTCCTACCTTTGGCTTTTATCAGTCAATCCCCACCCTTGCCGCTAACGCTGGTCGTTGGCTGGCTTGACCAACCACATGTGGCCAGAGTGTTCTCAGAACCCTTCCAGAGGATCACAATAGACACAATTACAAGCGATACAACTTTTTGGTGGGAGGCTCTAAACAAATGACACAATCCATCATCATTATCGGCGCTGGAATTAGCGGGCTTTCAGCGGGCTGTTATGCTGCCATGAACGGCTACGAGGTCCGGATCGTCGAGGCACACTCCCTCCCCGGGGGTTTGTGCACGTCGTGGAAGCGGAAGGGGTACCTCATCGATGACAGCTGCCATATGCTCATGGGGACGGACCCCGCGAATTCGTACTACCAGATATGGCAGGAACTCGGCGCAATCCAGGGGCGGCGCATCGTGAACTACGAGTACTTCGCGGGCGTGACCGCGCTCGACGGGAGGAAGTTCCGGCTCTATGCCGACCCCGTCCGGCTGGAGCGTCATATGAAGGAGCTCTCGCCGGCCGACGCCGCGCCGGCTGAGGAGTTCTGCGGGTACGTCCGGAAGTTTGCGGATTTTAAAATCCCCGCAGGCAAGCCGGCTGAGCTTATGGGATTCCTGGATGGGGTGAGGATGATGGTTGGCATTCTGCCGTTCATGAAACTCTTCGGCGAGCTGCTCTCGCTCACGTTGGACACCTTTGCCGCCCGCTTCAAGGATCCTCTGCTCAGCGACGGTATCCGAAACGCGAACTACGGTGCCCCCGGATCGCTCTTCTCCATCGTCATGCCGCTCGCCACGATGAGCCGGAAAACCGGGGGGTATCCCATTGGTGGCTCGCTCGAGTTCGCCAGAGCCATCGAGGCGCGTTTCACCGGTCTTGGGGGAACGGTCCGGTACGGCGCCGCGGGTGACCAAAGTGCTGGAGCGGAACGGGCGGGCCACCGGTGTGCGGCTGGAGGATGGGACGGAAATGGAAGCCGATTACGTGATCGCGGCCTGCGACATGAAGAACACTCTCACGGGTCTGCTGGACGGAAGCCGGATCGATCCCGTGCACAAGGAGCTCCTCGAATCGGACACCCTCACTGGTCCCGTCACTCAGATTGCCGTCGGTGCGGACCTCGATCTCTCGGACAGCTCCGCTGCCCAATTGGAAGTTTTCCAGCTGCCGGAACCCATCTCCATCGGCGGACGGAAGGTTGAGTGGTTCAACGTCAAGAGCTACGCCTTCGATCCCTCCGTGGCGCCTCGCGGTAAATCGCTGCTCCTCAGCATGTTCCTCTGCGAGTGGCCGTACTGGGAGAAGTTCAAGGGCGACGCTGCGGCATACAAGGTTGAGAAGGAACGAACCGCCGAGGCCTGCATCGGCGCTTTGGAGACGCGCTACCCCGGCATCCGCGACAAGGTCGAGATGGTCGACGTTGCCACACCACTCACGTATGAGCACTACACCGGCAACTGGAAGGGGACCCACATGACCTGGCAACCCACCCCCGAATTTCAGAGACGGCATCGCTTCATTCCGAAAACCGTTCCAGGTCTCGATGGGCTCTATCTTGCGAGCATGTGGACTAACCCTCCCGGCGGATTGCCCGGCGCGGCTGAGGTGGGCAAGTGGATCGCCCAGATCATCTGTGCGCGGGATCGGAAGCGATTCGTGACGACCACCCCGCCTGAGTGATGGATTTGAAGGTTGCCATCCCTGCATTGTGGTTTTCCATTCTGCCGGCCAGCCAACACAGCGTGCACCCGATTGGTGGGAGATCTGCGCGTTTTCAAGCAGTTTCCGTGGCTCCAAGCTGGTTCCGTCAAAGAGGTGAGCCTGTTCCTGAGCCACTGGCCTCAAAAAAATTCAGTGGGCATTTCATGGTGTGAGTGCCACCAGAGCTCCAACAGCAGGTGGCGGTGGAAGCAGCAGAATCGGGGATTAGTCTGACCCGGCTCGCAAGTGATAAACTGAGAAGGGTTGGTTCGTAGACAATTGAAAAAAAGTCAATCGGAGGCTGGCCTTCCTGCGATCAGACTACATGACTGCCGGCATACGGCTGCCTCAATCATGCTCAGTCATGGGATCCCTCCGATTATCGTGGCTGGGGTCACCTGCCCGTATTTTGGGCGGATGCTGGGTCACTCACTGGCGATCTTAAGACCCACTGCTATGCTCACCTAGCTCGCTTTGCTCGCTATGCTCGCTACGCCGAGCAATATTCCAGGGACCCAGGATGAGGCAGCTCGCCTGATGGATGATATTCTCACTCCGATCCCGATCGATCTCAGGGACATGAAAAGATAAAAGAGCTGATCAGTCGCCGATCTAACTGAAATCCGTCGAATTATCCACGAAACCAGCCTCCTGGGTGATATTCATCAATCAACTGAAGTTTCCTTGACAGGACCCAGGAACCTAGCGGTTTATGGTTCAATTTCAAATAAAGGGTGAATTTGAATGTATAGCCATAAAATTGTTCTATGGCTGGTGTTAGCGGGTGAGTGTGGAATTGGCAGAGAAAAGCCCCAGCCTCAACCGCTCCGCTTCACCCGTTTGGGGGTGGGATGAGATCACCCTCGAGATCAGAACCAACTTCGGGATGCCGTAGATTCAAATTTACCGGCAGAATCCCCCCAGGTCGGCGTGCAAGCGGTTGTTAGGCGGTTTTCAGCAGGTTTTGTTCCACAACATCTGGATGTGCGGCTCGATGATTTTAGCAACATTGAGATGCCACCGAACAATATCATCCGCTCCTTCACGCTCGCTAAGCCGTGTCCACCAGCTGGCATTCAGGCAGGCGTAAATAAAGGTAAATGCCAACACGCGCCTCAATTCAAGCGCAAGTGTGTCCGCAAGGATGGTCGCATTTTTCAGCAGGCGAGTTTCGTTGTGAACCAGTTCTGGCATAACTGGGTTACAGAGTGTGTTGGCACAGTCGTAGGTGCGCTCACCAACCACGCCTTTCGGGTCAAATGCGAGCCAGCCTCGTGGTGAGTATCTAATGTTGTAGTGATGAATATCACCGTGTAACACCCGAATTTCCTGCTGGTCAACTAGCAATCGCTCGGCGAGGGATGCACCGCGCACGTAGATAGAATCGATACCCGCTTGCTTTTCTCCGGCAGCTTTCTCCAACAGCGTCCTAAACCAGCAATCAAGCATGACCATACCGTCATATGGAGCATCCTGAGAAACGCTGTGAAGTTGTTTGATTACCTGAGCAATGATACGCGTAGCGTTTTCGTCCTCACCGCGCTCGACCAGCGTCACAAGCGCATTACCAGAAGCGTACTCCATCAGTTGAGCGCCATCATCGTAACGCAATAATTTCACCGCTCCATGACCATCAAAATAACGCAACGCAACCGCACCTCGCTGCTCATCCGCTTCAGATGAGGATAACAACTTCAGAATAACTTTCTCGTTATCGTGAATGACTGTGTAAATGCGACTAGTCATCGTCTGCGCGAGTAGCTGAGGCTTGGAAAGTTCCCACGCTGCCAAGTAATCATTCAGTTTTTCGTTCTCGCTCAAGACTGTCATAATAATCTTGGAGTAAAAAAGCTTGATCCGCGTGTATTTTGATGCTACAGGGTATTGAAGTAGAACAATATTACTCTGCCGCCTAACTATTAATTATACGGAATATTTGCAGTTTATCCAGCCAAATTTGGTGGTTTTACGGATTCATTATAAATGTTATTTATAAGAGTGGTTATCGGAACCTAACAGTTATAGGTTCAATTCCAGTTAGGGGTAATTCCAATTACCGATCGATCGTTAACGAATGAGCTGATCGTATTGCATACGGATTGCACATGAGATCGGTCTCCAGTGTTTCCAAGAGGCCGATCTCTTTTTCACACGGTCCATTTCAAGAGTTAATTAATGGCGCTAAAATGGCGCTAAAATATTTGGTCACTTTATCCAACTATGGCTATATGTGGGGGTATGTCGAGTATCAACCCCCATATATAGCGCCCCCGCGGCCACCTGCTGAGTTCTCCAGCGGATTCGAACCCACAACCGTCTGATCCGAAGTATTACGCAGAGCTATCTCCAGGCTCTTTCCCAGATGTGCTTTTGAATTAATTAACAATTCTTATCTACATGTTAAATGTATTACCGTCTAGTCATAGCCTAGGAGATAGTTCTGTCCATCAAAGGTTATACCCTCCAGCCAGGATCCATCCCTGGTGGAGTAAATCCTCAACCAGCTTTATTACTGGCAATAATTCCAGCCCGTTTGGTAATACTAATGGCTGCGGCACTTTTTAAGTTCCTGATGTTTTCCACCAACCCCACAACACCCAGGGCAGCATGGCGAAGATGCCCACCATGGCGGGGCCGTCCAGGCCGAAGAGAAAGTCAGTCAGGATGGTACTGATCCCGACAATGGCATAGCTCCAGATAGCCAGCTGCTTGAAGGAATCACCGGAGCTATCCTGATCAGGATGAATGCGTGCCAAAGTGAGGAAAAGCCAGAAAGTGATAAAGGTCGTAACAAACCAGCCCAAGTAATTCTGTATTGGTATACCGAAATAAGCCCCGGGTTCTTCCCACACCCAGTGTTCCCCTGCCACCATCATGGGGTCCATCACCAAGTCCCAGGCGGTCATGATCATTGCACCCACACCAGCAACCACTAACCTCCACACCCAGGTGGATTTGAATGCAGGTACCAGCTTGTTGGCAATCACATAGGAGGGGTAGGTCATCATGAACCAGGCGACCGGGATGAGCAACGGCACCAGCCCGAGAAATTTATATCCCAGCTTATCGGTATAGTAGTAGGGACCATATACTTTACCTGTAGCCACCCCCACGCACTCGAATAGCAAGCTAATAGTCGAATGTGAGCAGGAGTAACAACAGAGTCCGCTTCCAGCCCAGGTTCTGGGACCCATGCTGCACGGCGAAGGTGAAGGCAAGCAGGGTAAGCAGGGGAGTGAAGAAAGGCTGGTAGGGAAAGCCGGCATAAAGGCTGACGAGGTTGTAGATAGTAAGCAGGGCGAAGATGAAGAGGATCAGTTTGGTCAGCTTGTGGGTGCTCATTGGAGGTAGCTTAGAATTTGTTTGTGGGGATGATTTCCGTTTTGGGGAATCATACTATTTTACATGATATATGAGATATTGTAGCCGCCATCGGTGATGGCGGTTATGTTAGGGATCTTCAAGCCAGTAAAAAGAAAAAGGCGGGCATCCATGCCCGCCCTACAACTGAAGGAGATTGCTTAGACCTGCTTCATAGAACGAAAAACGCAGGTCTCGTTATGACCGATAAATAAGCCGGGATCAACGATCCGGCTAAAGGACGATGGCGGGTAATAATGCTGTTGTAGCCACCATCAACGATGGCAGCTACAGGAGAAGAAATTTGGTTGGGCAAAAACCGCTCTCAACTCGCTCCTCCGGCAATTCACTCGCTATGTTTCGAGCAAAAACCGCTCTCAGCTCGCTCCTCCGGCAATTCACTCGCTATGTTTCGAGCAAAAACCGCTCTCAACTCGCTCCTCCGGCAATTCACTCGCTATGTTTCGAGCAAAAACCGCTCTCAACTCGTTCCTCCGGCAATTCACTCGCTATGTTTCGAGCAAAAACCGCTCTCAACTCGCTCCTCCGGCAATTCACTCGCTATGTTTCGAGCAAAAACCGCTCTCAACTCGCTCCTCCGGCAATTCACTCGCTATGTTTCGAGCAAAAACCGCTCTCAACTCGCTCCTCCGGCAATTCACTCGCTATGTTTCGAGCACAAATCGCTCTCAACTCGCTCCTCCGGCAATTCACTCGCTATGTTTCGGGCACAAATCGCCCTCAACTCGCTCCTCCGGCAATTCACTCGCTATGTTTCGGGCACAAATCGCCCTCAACTCGCTCCTCCGGCAATTCACTCGCTATGTTTCGAGCACAAATCGCTCTCAACTCGCTCCTCCGGCAATTCACTCGCTATGTTTCGGGCACAAATCGCCCTCAAATCTGCTGGACCTTTCGGATCGGCTCCAGGAACAGCTTGGTGCGCTCATCCTGGGCGTGATTGAAGATCTGGTCGGGGGGACCGGATTCCACGATGATACCCTTGTCGACGAAAAGGATTCGGTCGGCAACATCGGAGGCAAAGCCCATTTCATGCGTAACCACGATCATGGTGGTACCCTCGAACGCAATCTGCTTCATAACGTCCAGCACCTCACCGATCAACTCGGGGTCGAGGGCGGAGGTGGGCTCATCGAATAGCATCACCTTGGGCTCCATAGCCAGAGCACGAGCGATGGCAACACGCTGTTTCTGGCCACCCGAAAGGCGGATGGGGTGTTCATCCTTCTTTTCCTCCAATCCAACTTTCTGTAGAAATTTAAGCCCGATAGGCATGGCTTGATCTTTGGACATCTTTTTGACCGTTACCAGCCCCTCGATGACGTTATCCATGGCGGTCATATGAGGAAATAAGTTAAAATCTTGAAACACCATCCCGGTGTTCAAGCGCATGGCGATGGCTTTATTTTGGTCAAAGCGGATGCCCGGTCCCATGGTCATTGTTAAATCTGCAATGGTAATCGTCCCTGCAGAAGGCTCCTCCAGGAAATTCAAACAACGCAGCAAGGTGCTCTTGCCGGAGCCGCTACGACCGATGATGACCAGCACTTCCTTGGGGCTAACCGTAAAGGATACACCTTTCAGGACATGCAGCATTTCGAACCATTTGTGCAGATTCTCAACCCGGATGATCTCATTATCGCTCATAAGCATGCCTCATTCTTTTTTCCAGTATTCCCTCCCCCCAGGAGGAAACGATGGTCAAGACCCAGTAGAAGAAGGCGGCGACAATGAACATTTCCATGAATTTACTGTCCACGCGAGCAAAACGGCTGGCACGGAAGGTCATCTCCCACACACCCATAACGGATACCTGGGCTGAATCCTTCTGCATGGCAATGAACTGATTGCCGATATCGGGGATGATCACTCGGATTGCCTGGGGTAATATGACCCGCCGCATGACCTGGACGCGATTCATACCGATGGATTCGGCAGCCTCGCGCTGCCCACCGCTGATAGATTGAATTCCAGCACGGAAAATTTCGGTCATGTAAGCACCATAGTTCAGACTCAGAGCCAGGATACCCGTTTGAAAGGCACTCAGAATGAACAGATTACCGATTTGTGGATAACCCTTTTCAATAAACACCTTGCCAATCTGGGGTAATCCGTTGTAGATAATAAAGATTTGAACGAGCAAGGGTGTGCCTCGAATGAGTGATACATAAAGCCCAGCGATGCCCTGAGCGATAAAGTTGTTGGAGAGCCTGGAAATTGCCCCAATCAATGCCAAGATGGTGGCGAACAAGATGGAGATCACTGAAAGAGAAATGGTGGTCAACAGTCCGTTAAGAACGAACTGATAGTGCTCAAACATGTATTTGGGGTCAAAATTAAATTGGAGCAGGATAATGGTCAAAAAAATGATCAAAACGACCCAGACGATGCCAATTTTTACCGACATGATGAGGCGTTCTTTTTTATGTTGAGTCATCAAGGCTTGCCCCATGCTCATCTCAGGGTCAAAACCTGGTTGCCCAGGTAACTTCATTGTATCTACAGCCATCGGTACCTCCCAATCCTTGGGTGTAAACTAAAAGGGGCTGATTGAATTAAATAAAAATCCTCAATCAGCCCCATTCTACAACTAACGAAAGGAAACTCATCTATTCCACAGGACAGCACAGTGGACGTCATCTGGTGTAAGAATGAGCAGTACTCCTTCCACCTTTACATGAGCCCCATGGATAAATATTTAAGGCCACTGATTCAAGGCAGCCAGGTCAAATGAAGTGGCAGCGGTGGTCAGATCCAGGCCATAATACTTATTGGAGAGCTGGAGCAGCGTACCATCCGTATTCAATCCCAGGATAACCTCACTCACCTTCTTGAGGAAGGGTACAGGGTCGGGAGTGCTTTCTTTGTCAACCGCACCAGCCAGGTATTCAAAGTAAACCGGGTCGCCCAACTGCTTGAATGGCTGACCTTTATCAATTTCAGCTGCGCCGGTGGGTTGGGCAGTCAGGACTGCGTCGAGACGGACACCATCCCCTAATGCCAGGTCTTGCAATGCATAGAGATCGGTTTCGTAACCGACGAACGTGGCATCTTTAACTACGAAATTGATTGTCTCTCCAGGGATTGCCAGCGTACCAGCTACATAAGCATCGTAAGTGCAGCCCGAACACGCACCGACCTTTGGATTTAGATCTGTGCCGCGATTAAATATATTAAGAATAAAGTTCCAGGCCTTTTGTAAAAATGTTTGCGGAGGTGGAACAGTCCCAGATAAATCACTGGGTTGTGTAAAAGTGGTGTTGGTGTTATAGACAAAGAAAGCGGCAGGGGTGGTGTAATAGGGTTGAGTGAAATAAAGCTTAGTCATTCGCTCGGGGGTGATGGTCATTGAGCCAACGCTGATATCCCAGCGATTAGCCCAGCTACCTGCGGTGATCATATCCCAGGCGACGGTGAGGAAGCATGCTTCCACTCCCAGCTTATCGGCGATGGCGATGGCGACATCAATATCGAATCCTGTCATCTGGTTGGCAGTTTGGGTGTCAGACGGGCAGTTCGTGGTTTGTAAGCGTTGAGCGGTTTCAACCAATTCTGATTGGGGTGGGTAAGCTGGATCGGTGGACACAATCATATACCCTCGGGCAAGGATCTCAGCCAGCTTATCTGATTCAGCGGCCTGGGCTCTGCTAAAGCCAGAAATCAGAAAACTGAAAACCATGAGCAGGGATACAACAATGTAGAGCTTTTTCATTAGTTCCTCCTTGAAGAATTAATAATTATCTATGCAGAGATGGTTGGATTCATAATGAGGTATTTTCCTCAAAGCAGACCTTATAGAACGCCTCCTTCTTCAATTGAGCTGCTTCAGCAAGGAGTGAAGTCCATTGGCATCGGTCGGATCGCCTTGCATGACTTCTTGTGTGCCCCTGAATTGAATTCCTTGCATGATAAACCCTCAGAATAAAGTATTTTTGTAAATTGCTTCATCGATGGTGATTTTAGCTTTCTTATTATAGACGAAATTAACTCACCATAGCAAGCGAATTTTTATTTTCCATTAATCATTAGTATAAGAAACCATTTTATCAATCAATTTGCACGGCGATGGTGTTAAATAAAAACTCCCCGGGCTGACTATTATATTATTCAAGTCCGGGGAGTGGATTATTTACCAGAGAGAAGGCGGGCAGCCAAACATGAGCTCAGCGGGTCTTCATCATACAATAACTTGCAATCCTGGGCGCAGAAATATACCACTCCATCTCGGTAGTTTATGCAGGGTGTGTCTGGGGTGATCGGAACCCTGGCACCGCAGGCGGTTTCACCAAATTTTGCTTCAGCAGAGCTATTGGATGTCTGAACTGAGCTCATTTCTTCTCTTCATCCAATTGCTTGAGAGTTTCAATCTCCCGTTTCAGGTTTCGGCTACGAACAACAAGGCTGGCAACATAGAGAAGCATAATGCCAAAAATTACTGTATATCCCGCTATCAGATACCGGGTGGTTTCGGCAGGCGCCTGTAAAATAAGTGTGTTTATCATGATGATCGATCCTTTTATTGGAGTGTTTTTAATCGTAAGTTTTCTGTTTCTTCAGCCAGTTTACCCAGGCGGATGCGGTGCCAAAGCAGGTCTGCGAAGATAATGGAAAAGGTGAACAGGCTGAACATGAAAGTTTGCAGCATTTTGGGAGCCATCTCAAAGCTACCCTCGGCACCTGCTGCACCACTTCCGATGATGACCGGGTGGATTGTGCGGAAGATGCGGATCGAAATGAAAGTGAGCGGGACGCTGATGAAGCTGAGGATGGCGTAAACTGCCCCAAAGCGGGCGCGCCTGTCGGGGTCATCAATACCCTGGCGCAATAAGAAATAGGCTGCATAGACAAGCTCGCAAATCGCGGCGGTAGTCAGGCGTGGGTCCCAAGTCCACCAGGTGCCCCAGGAGCCACGCGCCCAGATCGACCCGGAGACGATGGCAGTGAAGAAGAAAACAAAGCTGATCTCGATGGCGGAAAGACCGACGATATCCCACTTACGATCACCTTTCCGTAAAAAAGCGATACCTGCAATGGCAGCAACCATGAAACCCAGCATCCCTACCCAGGCGTTAGCCACGTGAAAGTAGAACACCCGCTGAACTTGCCCCATGACCGCTTCCAGGGGAGCATAGAAAAAGACCATGCCTACCGCGGTGAGAAATAGAAGGATGGTGATTACGTCAAGAATTGCCAGCAAACGAGGTTTTGGATCCATAGTTCATTCCTCCACAATATAATCAAACACCATAAAAGCTACTGCAATAAAGACCACATCATAAACAAGCAATAGATTAATCCACGGACGGATGTCCGCAAGTTCTACGCCCTGTAAAAAGCCGGTGCTACCTTTTACTGCGGCAATCAGAATTGGAATTACCAGGGGAAAGAGTAGGACCGGTAACAGCACATCACGGGTACGCGTCTGCACCGCCATGCTGGACAGTAAGGTGCCCACAGCTACATAACCAATTGAGCCCAGCAAAATGATCAGGAGTAAACCTGGGTTGAACAGATTTACGCTATATAACACACTGTAGACAGGCAAAACAATGGCTTCCACGATGAGCATAAATATCAGGTTGCCGATTGCTTTGCCAAAGTAAATGGCGCTACGGTCAACGGGGGCCAGCAGCAGGCCATCCAGGCAGCCGCGGTCCTTCTCCATTGCCATGGAACGGTTGAGACCCAGAGTGCCGGCAAACGCAAAAGTGACCCACAGAACACCAGCAGTTACGCTGGCACGTGCCTGGGCATCCAATTCAAGGGCGAAGTTGAAGACCAGGATGACCAGCAGCGCAAAGACCAGCATCGCTGATAACAGCTCACGGCTACGCAACTCGGCTGCCAGGTCCTTCCAGATAATGGCGGATACGGCACGCATGAATTGGCCAACTCCAAGTGCAGAGGATTTTCGTTCAACTTGCTTTTCAGCCTGTGAAACTGGCTCCATCTTCATCCCTCTGCAATTGCCTGCCGGTAAAATGCCAGCAAATTGTTGGGGTCAATCTGCGAACGCTCGACGGATGCTGTAATCACACCCCGTGATAGGATGTCAAAACGGGAGGCCAGGTCAGCAACACGTGCAAGGTCATGGGAAGTCATCACCACAGTCCGTCCACGCGCCGCCACTTCTTGCAATACGGTGTCAAGCATCAGACAGGCATCCTGGTCGAGACCGGTATGCGGTTCGTCAAAAAGCATGACGTCGGGGTCGTGAAGCACGGCACGGCCAATTGCCAGACGCTGCTGCATGCCCCGTGAGAAAGTGCGAACTAAATCTCTGCGGCGGGATGCAAGCCCAACCATCCCCAGAACATCAACAATGCGTTTTTCTGCACTTGTGATGTCGTACATCCTGGCGAAAAATCGCAGGTTTTCCTCAGCAGTCAAATCGCCGTAAAGCAGTGGCTGGTGGGAGACCACACCCAAGCTCCGCCTGACAGCTGCGGCCTGGTGGGGGAGAAAATACCCGGCAATATTCACCTGACCCATGGTCGGGCGTGATAATGATGCCAGGATACGTAAAAAAGTAGTTTTCCCAGCGCCATTGGGTCCCAATAAAGCCACAAACTCTCCAGGTTCGACGGAAAAATCCATACCACGCAGGACCGTCTTTAACCCAAAGCGTTTCACCAGTTTACGCACAGCGATCATCATGATAATGGGAACCTTTTTTCACTTGGCCGATATGCAATCGTTTTACCCCTGGTTGATTTTCCGTAATTTATCTTTTAGCACTGCTCTCCGCTCCAGGTAAGCATCTTCAGGTAAATTACCTGCCCGGTATTGGTCGTCCAGGGTAATAATGGCATCCATTAAAGTTTCTTCGTCTTCCGATAAATTTTCCACCTGAGCGCCGGTAGTGTCCAGGTCAGTACCTGTTATGGAACGTTGCCTGGCAGATTTCATACGATTCTTGTTGTATAACCATAAACCAACCACAAGAAGAACAATCCCAAATACGCCCAATCCGATGGCAAGGTTTTGCGCCGTACCGGAGCTGATAGCAGGGGAAGTTGTGTTCTTTGGTTTCCCCGATAAAGTGAACTCTAGCGAGCTCCCGGCAAGCAGGCTGCTGCCATTATACGTGCGATAGGTGCTACCCTGAAAGTCGCGTGTACCTCCATCTTGGAGCTGGTCGCTTTCTACTTTTATACCATTATCAGGTACCAGAACGACGACATCTGTTGTGGGGAGGAACATGGTTTGTGCGAAATCTAGTTTTCGGTTGTAGGGCATTTGAAAAGCAAAAATTACCTGGTATTCCCTTACCCCAGGCTTCACTGACATGGTATCTGCAAATCCCTGCGGTACTTCCACATAACGGTTTCCAAGTTCACCATCCTGAAATTCAAGATTGGTATAACCCTCTGGTAACGGGAAGGTGACCACTGCTCCATCTTCAGATGGCGATACGACAGCCTGATCAGTAGGGTTGGAAATGATGAATACTTCGATAACCCGGGCATTTTGAGGATCGGTGAAGTCAAAGAAAATATGAACCCGGTCTGTGGTTAGTACTGAAACGTCTGTCGTTGAGTCATAGACCCTGACCTGAAGATTCAAGTTCGGTTTGGCAGGGTCGACAGTAACTACATCTGAGCCATATGTTGCTGAGGCGTAGTCCGTTCCTGCCAGAAATACCCTACCCTCTGGCATGAATACATTCGTGAACATATAAACCCCATCCACCCCGGTGGTAAGTGTCTCTGAGTAGGTATTTTGCATATTATCAAAACCATATACGGTCACCGGCACGCCTGAAGGTGCATCGCCTCCGGAACCATTAATCAGCTGAACATAGACAGTTCCAGTAAAGGGTGTAGTGGGCGACATTTCGACCGTTGCAGTTAGCTGCGGACTTTGTGTCACATTAGGGCTTGGATACGGCTGAGGTGCAGGATAAGCGTTTACCGATTCTGCTGGCAGGGTGAATGTTAATGAGCGAAGATAACTGACCAGAGCCCAACGTTCATTATCATCTAGCGAATTTCCATAGGCGGGCATATCAGGGGCAATCCCCGTGGATATTGCCTGGTAAAGGCTGGAGGCTGATGTTTGTGCCATTATGGATTGGCTTGTGAGATCCACCGGCTGGTTGGAAAGCTTGCCAGCATCGGATCCATCCCCCTTACCGGTCAGACCATGACAGGCGGTGCAATTTTCACGAAAGAGTGTTTTCCCCTGGGCGATTAGTTCATTGGTAGTACTCAAACTCATTGCATAGGCAATTACATCCCAGCGTTGGCGGTCGGTCAGGTTAGCAAAGGGGGGCATAAATTTTTCCAGATTTCCCTGGGTGACCACCGTATACCACTCAGCGGGAGTGAATTGGCGCGAAAAATCGGATAGTCCAAGGGGTGCCACTGGTGCTGATAATTGTGCAGCCTGTGGACCATCCCCTCGACCACGCGTGCCGTGGCATGGAGTGCATTCCTGGTTGTAAATTTTTGCTCCATTCTCCAGGTTGGGAGGGACAATCGGATAAACTACGCTGGCAGGTACTGCCTGGGTGGATTGTTGGACAACAATCTGTTCTGAGCCTGGAGGGGGTGTGATGTCGGATGCCAAGGATAGTGAACAAGCCGACAAAATGACTGCCAGACCGATGAGAATGAAAGCTCCGGGAATTTTTTGCATGTTTTCTCTCGAAATGTAATAAATAGGATTAAACCAGAGTGGCGCCACACCTTGGGCAGAAGCGATCAACTTCCTGCACTGGTTTACCACACTTTGGACAAAAACCGCCTGCTTTTCCCTGCCTTTGACGGCGGCGTGAGGCAATCTTTTGTTCCAGGTCATCATCCGGGACAGGCGGAACAGCATTGCCATTTTTTTTGGTCGAGTTTTGAGGGCTGTTAGATATTGCTCTGCGAGCTACGATAGCTGCTTCCAGTCGATCCTCAGCGTTGCCTGAAATAGCTGTCAGCTGATATGCATCGATCTGGCGAAGGATATCCGCCCCATCCTTTAGTAAAGCCTGACGCTTTGAGGGGTAAATTTCGGTAGGTATCTTACCCAGGTTATAGTCATCGTCCAATTCCTGGAGCAAGGTAACTACCTGATCCCGTTCAGCGAGAAGGGTGGAGACATCCTTTCCTTCAGTGTTGACTGGGGCAGCATTACGCTCCATGAATGGACGGCTGATGAACAACACAACCAGGATCAGAATGGCGAGGATGAGGAAAATCGAACCAATATCCATATGTTAGATTCACATTTCAAAATGGTTTATGGACCCAGCAGAGGGTCGATGGCAGCTTTGATCTCAGCCTGTGAGGTGAATGGGCTAAGTTTTACAGAAGCCAGAATACCGTTTTTATCAATCACATAGGTTTCCGGCACACCGGTTGTACGATATGACTGGGAAATGCTGGTGCCCAGGTCTGGTCCATTGGGGTAGGTGATATCAAACTTGTCGATATATTCTAAGGAGGCTTTCTCGGTGTCTGTCCAGGCAATCCCGAGGAAGAGTACGTCACCACGCGGTTGATAAAACCGCCACACAGATTCCAGGTCAGCAGCTTCCTGTTCACATGGTTTGCACCAGGAAGCCCAGAAGTTTACCAAAACTACCTTTCCCGCCATATCTGTCGGATCAATTACCTGTCCATCAAACGTGGTGAGGGTGAATGTAGGAGCTTTCTGTCCAACTGCCACAGGACCCTGCTGCTTTTGGAGCAATACCAACATGACGACAACAAGGAGGCCAAACAAAGCAATCCAGGCAAGGATGCGGCCCCAACGTGGCGAAGTTTTTTGCGCTGGCGTTTCAATTGGATTTGTTGTGTTATCGTTCATGAAGGTTCCTAAATTAATTAACGTTTACGCACTTCTTCTTCCATGCGGTGAATATATTCATCCTGGGTGGGGTCTGCATCTGCAGGATTATCGTCAGGGGTAGAGGCGAGATTTTCATCCTGGATAGGGCGTTTCCAGGCACGAAAAGCGCGAAAAAGGATAAAAGCACCCGCAAGAATGGCAATGGGTGGAACAAGATATACCAGCCAATTGATACCTTTAGCTGGTGGTGTGCCCAATACCCGATCTCCGTATTGCTGGACGAAATAATCCTTGATTTGCTGTTCGGTCCAGCCCTCAGATAGCTTCTGGCGGATTAATTCGCGCCACTGGGCACAGGCAGTTGTCGGACAAACATCCAAGGGGATGTTTTCGCATACCGGGCAATAAAGCTGCTTGGCAATGGCATTGACCTGATCATCAGAAGGTGTGGGTTGTTGAGCTGAAACAGCACCCGCTACCAATAAGCCAATAGATCAGGGTGAGTATCAATGCAGAATAGAAATTTCTTATATCATCATGACCAACTATGCCTTGCTTGTCTCTGGAACTGACCTTGAAAGCCATCAGCATTTCCGGTTCCTTAGAAGGCCAGGCTGCCACAACCGCTCCCAAAATAAAGACAATAGATCCAAACCACAACCACCAAACCAATGGATTATGGTAGATCTTGAATGTTGCAGCAGATGTTGAAAGTGGCTGCCAGTCGACGAGCAACACATACAGGTCATCTTCCGGGGTGCTGCGAACACCGGCAATGGTCATTGGCTGCTGGGATTCGTAGTAATAATCGCGACGCGGGTGCAACTCTGCTATATACTGGCCATTTTTATATACACTCACCACTGCGCGGGCGACATTGCGCCCTTCTGCTGTGTCAAAGACTGAAAGTGAATCAAACTTGATGGTGTATTGACCCAGGCTTATCTGACCTCCTTGGGGGATCGTCCCTTGAGTCTCTGTCTGGAAGAGCTCAATACCGAGGATACCTATGGCCATCAATACCATACCCAGGTGAATGATATAGCCGCCGTAACGCCGCCGGTTCTTTCCGATCATAAACCAGAAAGATACAAACAGATTCTCCTCCCGGGCGTTGTGACGTGCCCAGGCAGCTCTCCAAAACTCAAATATGGTAACGCAGGCAACGAATGCAATCATCCAAAAACCAAGCAGTGCTGGAATGGAACGATAACCGAGCAGAAGCAAGGGTACAAATACCAGCAGGGAAACAACCAGGGGTTTCCACATTGCCTTGCCGATTGTTTTTGCAGTGGAGTACTGCCAGGTTGATAGTGGCGCAATCCCCATCAGTAAAAGCAAGCCTGCGAAAGGCAACCACACGATGCCCTCATACCATTGCGGGCCAACTGTCACCTTCTGCCCGGTGAAGATACCAGCCAGCGCAGGGATTCCCTGCCCAACGATACCCAACGCCTCTGAAAGAACTGGAAATATGACACCCCAGAAAATGACCATGAAAAGGCCAAAAAATAACAGATTGTTAAGCAGGAATAATGCCTCGCGAGAAAACCAAGAACCCATCACGCCTTCTGAGCGTAGATCATTCCACCGGCGGCTTAACAAAGACAAGGATGCCACAAAGGTCAGGCCGATGAAACCAAAAAACAGAGGACCAATGGCACTTTGGGCGAAGGCATGCACGGAGGATAGAACCCCTGAACGGGTTAGGAAGGTACCAAATATCACCAGGTCGTAGGTCAGGATGATCAACACCATGTTCCATTGTTTGAGCAGACCGCGCTTTTCCTGGACAATTACTGAATGTAGGAATGCGGTTCCAATCAGCCAGGGCATGAAAGCTGAGTTTTCGACTGGATCCCAGCCCCAATAGCCACCCCATCCCAATACGTCATAGGCCCAACGCATGCCGAGTACAAGACCCAAAGATAAGAACAGCCACGCCACGATTGTCCACCGCCGGGTGAGACGGATCCAGCGATCATCCGAACGGCCGGTGATCAGCGCAGCCATCGCAAATGCATAGGGGATTACGAAGGAAACAAAACCCAGGTAAAGCATGGGTGGGTGGATGATCATCCCAGGATGGCGCAACAGGGGATTCAATCCGTTGCCGTCTTGGGGAACAAAGAGCGTTGTGCCAGCGGGTTGGAACATGGCGGAGGTGATGCTTCCCGTCGGGGATTTCCAGAAGCTGACGAATGGATTTTCGACAAAGATGCTCAAGAGCAGGAAGAATGCCAATGTGACCAGGCAGACCAGGATGACCCAAGGGAGAAACTCGCGGTCGCGGCTCCATTTACGCAGTGTAACCGCAGAGGCGAAAATGGACATCAACCACGACCAGAAAATCAACGACCCAGCCTGTCCACCCCACAGGGCGGTAATCCGAAGATATATTGGCATGCTGTTACTGGCAACCTCGGTCACGTATTGAACCTCGTAATGACCGTTTACGATGAGGAAGATGATACTCAGGGCTGAGATGGAAAGCAATGGAAAAGTGAGTAGCATGGCGTTACGCGCAGAGTCCACAAGGGCAGGGGAATTCCTGCGTGCCCCTAAATATGCTGCTATAACACCATATATGGAAACTAAAAAGGTAATAATGAGGGTGCCATAGCCAAGGTTAGCAACCATGTTCAGGTCCTGATTTTAGGGTGCAACCTGGCTTGGGATGGCTTCTTCGTACTTCGTCGGGCATTTCAAGAGTAGCTCATCGGCATAAAAGACTCCGTCGTTACTAATGTGGCCGGTCATGATAGCCTGGGCTTCATCGCGCAATAAATCGGGTTTTGGACCCATATAGACAGCTTGCATACGGGTGCGAGCAGGATCAGTGACAGCATCATGTAAAACAGTTGCCAGCCCCCCTTGAGCTTCAATCTGCTTGTTATCTGCAGGGACATTGGCGATGGTGAAACTCAAGGCCAGGGTTTGTGGGTCGTATTGAATAGAATCGCCAACCACCGCGCCAGATATGCGTACATTTTGGTCTACGACAGACTGGCCGCGCGATTTTAGCTCATCGATGGTATAAAAATATTGCGCATTGGCTTTTGTGGATGAGATTATTAAATACACAATTGCAATGAGAATCAATAATCCACCAATAATGAATTTTAACCGACCACCCGGTTTAGGCTGCGCTTCTACTCCTTGATCCATTTAAAAACTCTCCTTGTAATAATATGTACAATGACGCGACGTAGATGAATTCTTACATGAGTAGATTAATACAGGGTGAGATATTACCTATAAGAGGGTGAGAATGGGAAAAAAACGGGACGATATTTTGTCCCGTTCGGATGATCTGTCTAGCGAGAGAATTATTTATTTCGAATTTGAGTTCCGCAGGAACGACAGAACACATCTCCTGGAGAGGCACGTTTACCACATTGAGAGCAATATATTTCCTCTCCTGGTGCACTCACGGTTTGTCCTGGTTCGTTCAAGTCAGTCTTAGAGCGCTTGCGACGGGGTTTGGATGAAGGTCGCTGTTTGCCAGACTGCCAAAACCAGATAATACCACCGATGATGAGCCCTGCTCCCAAAATTCCCAGGATCCAGGGAAGCCAGCTGGATAAATTGAGATTCGACACATTGCTCTGAGGAATTGGAGCGCTGGGCTCTACAGGGAGAATTTCTGCACTCAGGGTGTCTGATGATTTGTTGTAGTCTATGTTGATACTGATATTTTGGCCAACAGGGATGGCGCCGATATCCTCGGTGTAATAGACCAGATTGTCGGAACCAGTGGCTCCCGTGCCGAGACTGGGTGAAATGCGCATATCTGTAGCTCCAGCGGGTTGTTGAACCTGGATGATGAATTGGTCCACAGCATAATCGCCCGGCCAAATGTACTGATAATGCCTGGCATTACCTTCTATCTCTAATGGATGGATCATAGTATTCAAGCTGGATTTCTGAGGCCGTGGTGGTAAAGCTAATCGTAGCCCATTCTCCTGAAACCTGGCGGGTGTAGTCTGCATTTAAGAGTGTTCCATCAACCTGGCGAATAGCAACTGCATTTGGATCACCGGCCGCTGCAGGAATTCGAATTGAAAGATCAACGGGGAAAATGGTGGATGCAGGAAGCGTCATCTGGTAGATGACTAAAACGCTGGGTTTGTCGTATTCAGGCCAAATTTGAACCTGTGATGAACTAAGAGTTACCGGATTTTGAGCACGCACGCTGGATGCAGAGAGTAGCAAAACAATCAATAAAAAAGGGAAAACCCATTTACGCATAGTTAACCTCATTAATACATGTGATTTAATCTTACCATGCCATCCAGTGGGAGGGAATGGATAGCTCATGTGTGATAACCGGGTAGACAGTAAAGAAGGTGGGGATAAAAAAAGTAAATCATGCTGCCACTCTTCAAATAGCCAATTTTTCACCTCCAGATTGATCATACACTTTGAAATCCGAAGAGGTGATGCAGTTATCAGGCTTTACCAAAAAAATGATATTATAATAGAATAAATTAAGAAAACCGCAGATATTTAATGGATTTGGGGAGTCGGTAAATGTATCTGGGTTGTAACGTTCGATTAAACCATAACCTGATTTTGGAAACATGGGATTGGGGATAGATCGATATTTCATTCAACAAAACCTTGCATTAATACGAATACTACTTAATAGTGTGGTGTCCATGAATAGGAGGCTATCGTATGAGTAACGCATTTGTTGGCCAAATTCTGCGAGTAAATCTCACTTCAGGGACGATCAGCAGCGAGCATCTCAATCCCGATTGGGCGAGGCAAACCTTAGGAGGGGCTGGTTTAGCAACTCGATATCTCCTTGAGCTTACCTCGCCAGGCATTGATCCACTGGGCGCTGAAAACGTGTTGATATTCATGACAGGAGCGCTGACTGGAACCCCATCCGCCAGTGCCAGCCGCTATTCCGTAGTTGCTAAATCACCGCAAACGAA
This sequence comes from uncultured Chloroflexia bacterium, assembly GCA_963777935.1. Taxonomy (GTDB): domain Bacteria; phylum Chloroflexota; class Anaerolineae; order Anaerolineales; family UBA4823; genus FEB-25. The sequence continues at coordinate 199,558 of CAVZSL010000006.1, read as the reverse complement.
TATCTGGGGGCAATCAAATTCGGGAGGTTTCTTCGGGCCGGCTTTGAAATGGAGTGGTTATGATGGGGTGATCTTCGAGGGTGTTTCGCCAGAGCCGGTTTATTTACTGATTATGGATGGTAAAGCAGAACTCAGACCAGCCACCCATTTGTGGGGCTTGACTGTGCCGGAATGTGATGACCAATTGCAATCTGAAATTGGACATCCGGTGACTGTAGCCTGTATTGGACCCGCCGGTGAGAACCTGGTGCGCTATGCTGCAATTATGAATAATAAACATCGGGCAGCAGGACGTACTGGAATGGGGGCAGTGATGGGCTCAAAACGTTTGAAAGCCATTGCCTGTGGTGGAAAAAAGCACATTCCGCTGAACGACGAAATTGAATTTAAGCATGTCACTGAGCGGCAACGCGAGTTTATGGACGAATCCATCCTGAAGATCAGCTTTGAAGCATTTGGAACCAATGTGATTGCAGATATGGTCAATATTCGTGGTGGGTATCCAACGCGAAACTGGCAGTATGGAACGTTTGAACAGATAGAGAACGTGAATGGCCAGGCGATGACCGATCAGACTCTGGTCAAGGGGGTACGATGCTTCGCCTGCCCCGTGGCTTGTGGACGAGGGACAGAAATCCGCGCAGGGAAGTGGAAGGGCGCGAGTGGAGAGGGACCTGAATATGAAACGATCGATACATTGGGAGCGATGTGCGGGGTGACTGACCTGAACGCTATCACCATGGCGAATTATCGCTGCAATGAATATGGTTTGGATACCATCAGCACGGGCGCCACGATCGCATTCGCAATGGAATGTTATCAAAAAGGTATTCTTAAAGATGAACAAACCGGAGGCCTGGCGCTCGAATTTGGGAATGATGATCTCGTGGTCGACCTGGTTGAGCGGATAGCGCGGCGAGATGGTATCGGTGATCTGTTAGCAGAAGGTTCGCTACGAATGGCTAAGAGCCTGGGTTGCGGTAGCGAGCATTTTGCGATGCAGGTAAAAGGATTGGAATTACCTGCATATGATCCGCGCGCCGCAAAAATCACCGGCTTGGGGTACGTGACAGCTTGCCGTGGCGGAGATCATATGAATGGCTACATCCAGGCTCCCACTTTTATCGATATCCCTTTTATGATCGTGGAAGATAGCACGATTCGAGATCCATTGATCGCTGATCCAACGGAGGTGCGTGTCTTGATCGACATGGAAAATGCTTTGAGCGTGCTGGATGCATTGGGGGGATGCAAATTTATGGGAATATTACTTTCTGCGCAAGAGATTGTTGACCTGGTACGGGCAGCCACTGGATGGGATTTTACCCTGGATGAGTTCCGAAAGTGTGGCGATCGATTGCAGACGATGGCTCGTGCGTTTTGTGTGCGGGAGGGGTTGCGACGCGAGCAGGATATCCTTCCAGAGCGGCTGATGCTTGATCCCTTACCAGATGGCCCCGCCCAAGGGATGGTGCTTGACCGCTTAACCCTGGAAAAAATGAAAGATGCCTATTATGAGATGCGCGGATGGGATTTAGCCACCGGTATCCCAACGCCTACGAAGCTCCATGAATTGAGCCTGGATTACTTAATCCCACAGCTTTGGGAAAAATAACTGGGATGGGGAGTCGTGGATAAGGAGGGAAGGATGGATTATATAAATCGTCCTTGGTTAAAGAGTTATACGCTTGGTCCTTATAAGCTCGAGCATAGCTTAACTCCTTTCCCGCAGAACCCTTTATTCGAAATTTTAGACAACGCTGAGCGAGCATATCCTAACCAGACCGCCATTCTCTTTGAAGGGAAAGAAATCAAATATTACCAACTGAAAAACAGGGTGGATAGGTTGGCAAATGCGTTTAAGAATTTAGGATTAGCGAAGGGTGACAGGGTCTGCCTGTTCCTTCCCAATTGTCCGGAATATGTGTTGTCTTATTGGGCGGTACTTAAAACGGGTGGTGTCGTGGTACCCACCAGCATCCTGCGCACTGATGAAGGATTGTTCCATGAGGTGAGCAACTCTGGCAGTAGATTTATGATTTGCCAGAGAACTCAGCTGGAGCGGTCGATGGCTTTGCAGCGGCACTCTGATTTAGAAGGGATCCTGATCACCTCCGCTAGAGGTTTTGAAGGTCAGCAAGTGCCGCACTCGCTACCAAAGGGAGTTTTTGATATTGCAGCCTTAATTGACACCCATGATCCTGTCCCTCCACAGGTGACAATCGATCCCGTCCATGACCTGTGCGAACTGGCATTCACCGGCGGCGCGACTGGAGTGCCTAAGGGGGTGATGCTAAGCCATGCTAATCGCTATGCCAGCATTGTACAAACACTGCCCTGGTTCATGAAACCTTTGCTGGGTGGCATCAAGGGTAAAACTTCCGTACTCATATCGATACCAATGTTTCACGCTTACGGAAATTTTGTTCAAATATCTGCGATCAACCTGGGGTTGCGCCTGCTGATATTGCCCGATGCGCGCGATACACAGGCGATGCTCACAGCGATCATCGAACATCGCCCTTTTCTTATACCAGGGGTGCCCACCCAATTTATGCGACTGGCGGATGCTGGACTAAAGCGATCCAATAGCATGCTTTTCAGCGGCTCTGCACCTTTACCCAAAGAAGTGGCGCAAGAGATTGAAAGGAAAACTGGAATGCCTGTTTCGGAGGCTTATGGTTTGACCGAGACTGCTTCGGTCTCGCATATCAACCTGACCGCTTTTTCTCGGATCACTGGTTTTATGTCGAAAATGAAACCGGGAATAGGGGTTCCCTTACCAGATACGGATTGTCGTCTTGTGGATCCGGATACGGGTGAAGATGTTCCTGTCGGATCACCTGGTGAGCTGGTGGTGCGGGGTCCACAAATCATGGTCGGTTACTGGCCTGAACCCGGCAGCGGTCTGGCGAGTGATGGTTGGTTGCACACGGGTGATATTGCAGTAATGGATGAAACCGGATATTTTCAAGTGGTCGACCGTATCAAAGACATGGTCAACGTATCTGGCATGAAGGTTTACACCACGGAGGTGGATGAGGTTTTATTTAAGCATCCTGCGGTTGCGGTGGCCGCTGCATTTGGTATTCCTGATATGGAAAATCCGGGTAGTGAACGAGTTATGGCGGTGATTGCATTAAAAGAGGAGTTCCGTGGACAAATTACTGAACAGGAACTGCGTGAATATTGCCGCCAGGCACTACCCCCATACGCCGTCCCGAAAATCATTGAATTTCGCGACGAGCTACCCCTAACGGTCAGTGAGAAAGTATTTAAGAATGCCTTGCGTGAGCAGGCGATTGCCAAAATGAATAAATAAAAGGAGGGCTGATAAACATGGATTGCATTTACTGTACACCCGAATGGTTGGAGGAGAGTGCCCGGATTTACCGGGCGACGCCGCGCTTTCAGGAAACAATGAAAAGGTTGAGCGCGAAAGTTTTCTTTCGCATCACCGCTGAACCGGAATGGGGGATCGATGCGGATTTCGTATTCGGAGGGATTATCTCGAAAGGTGTATTAGATGATATGGGATTTTTTAGCGAGGTCTGAGGTAAAAGAAAAAGCTGATCTCGTCATGGTGGCTTCACCTCAGGAGTGGAAACTGCTCTTACGCAAGGAGCATAAATTCCTGACTGATTTTATGCTGGGTAAAATAAAGTTGGAGAAAGGGTCTGTCCCCGCTGCCCTCGGAGTGGCTCCCTATGCTGACACATTCATCGATGCACTGACTCAGGTGAATCTACAGTTCCAGGATGAGCTTAACCCACAACAGCTGAATGATTACCGGGAATATGCAGCTCAATTCCGTTCAAAGTTAGGAGTGTGAGACCTAAATTCGGAATTGAACAAATCCATTGATTTAGAGCAAGGTCAAAGACAACTCACCTTCGAATAGATGGTGGGAAATTGCGAGATTTCTTTGCCTGCGTTTAGGTTAACGAGTGACACCTTTATATCTAAAATCTTACTCGAGTCCAAACCAGTGGGCGCGGCGGCTGGATCCAAAGTGCTCCTTCTCACCAGCGAGGTCAACGGATGGTTCGAAGAACCTTCCTGTGGGCGAAGGCCCCGAAAAGAAGTCTATATCCACGCGCCCAACACGGTCTGCTCCGAATTCGATATAACAAGAGCCGGCTCCTTTGTATGCCGGGGGCTGTTCGCTACCCTGTACGTCAGCAATGATTGATGAGGCGACAACGCGTGCAGCAGCCTCGGAGAATACGCCCGCCTTTGCCGTTCCAACACTGGTCACATCACCGATCGCGTACACACCGGGAAAGTGTGTCTTGAGGTTCTTTCGATCAACAGGGATCCAGCCGTTTTCAGTCATACCGCTTTTGATGACCACATCAGGGGCGCAATGTTTTGGGATTCCAAGGAACAAGTCGTAGGGCATTTCGCTCTTATCATCAAGAATGACAACATGGCGCCTCGGGTCTAGGGCACGCACGAGTCGATCAGGGATGAAGGTGATATCTCGTCTCGGCGAAGGTGGAGATTAAGGCTTTGGAGGTTGCAGGCGATGGGGGAATCGGGATACCAAACGGTATCACGAGGCTTATCTCGCAGGCGTTGCGCACTCTGCGAGTGGTGAGATAATCATGCAGTAATAACGCGGCTTCGCTTGGTGCAGGAGGGCACTTGAACGGGGTCGATGTCACACCGACGATGGCGTGGCCTTTGGAAAAAGTAGGAAGCACATCCCGCAAGCGTTCGGCACCCGCGAAGGAGTAAAACTCATTGCCGCCTTCAACGAGTCCGGGTGTTGCGCTCAGATCGTAGTCAGCGCCAAGAGCAATCACTAATACATCAGCATCGTAAATCCCGTTGTTGGTTATCACCTGCCGTATATCAGGATTGATGGCGATGATTGTTTCCTGATGAAAGTGCACGCCGGGCTTCACGATGTTACGATATGCCAAACGTACGGCATCGGGTGCTTTACGACCAAACATCACGTCAAGTTTCGAAAAGCCGAAGTAAAAAGAGTCGTTTTGATCGATCAGAGTCAGATTGAGGTCATCACCAATCGCCTCGGACAGTAACGAACTGAGTTCGAGCCCGCCAAAACCCGCACCAAGGACAACCACTCGTAATTTCATGTTTATCTCCTCATATTCTCAATATTTTAAGAAGCCATCGGTCTGTTCAACGGGTAGCTCAGTATCCTGACCTGAAACTATCCCATTGCTGCTAAAGCTCCAATTGCGTTGATAAGACTGTGCGCAAACCATCCAGGCAATATACTATTCGAGCGATATCGTAACCATCCGAGTAGCCAACCCGCAATCAACTGCACGACAATGATCGGCCACAAACTTTGGCTGACAAGAAGCAGGAGCAGGTGTGGCAAGAGAAAAACCAATGCCTGGATAGTGTTGCCAATTGCAAAGCCAAGCCGCCGAACCAACCAGCCGCCCAGAAATCCACGAAAGAATATCTCTTCTCCAAGGGCAACGTAAAAAGCCTCTCGCAAGCATACCAAAAGAAAAGAGGTAACACTTATTGTCCAACCCATGTAGTCACTAATGTTGATATTGGGGTCTTGCAAGACATCCGATGGAACTGCCTGGAAAGCTAACCATCCTAGCCCTGCTACGAGAATGATCACACCCAAGCTCCACAGGAAGTAGATAGGTCGGCTACCTTGCCAGCCGATTTTTCCAAGAACATCCCTCCATTTCTCCCCACGCCGCCTGCGCACAGCAACATAGATTAGAGACGGAATACTCAAAACAATGAGTTGTAGTGGCAGGTCCATCATTTGCCTTCAGAATGAATTAGCTCTATTGTACCCAGCTCTGCTGTGTTAAAGACAAGCTGCCCACCTAGTACACATAACGCAAGTATACGGCATATCTAGCTATATCCAGTCCTAATAACATGATACTCCGTGAAGAATTAAACCCTCCTGACTAAGAAAACGAATTTATTATAGATCAAAATATATTTCCTGTTTCGAAATAACCGCCACCTGAATGAATTGGAGGTTTAGAAATCAAGTAATTTCCCACTCTTATGGTTGTAGAGAAAACGGTTCACGGTTCACGAACAGCGAATATCAAGCGCAATCTCAACAGCGGTGAACTCCAAGATGCTGTGTGACAATCCACTCATTTTGATATCAGGCAGCCGATGCTCAGGTCTGGGAACAAGGGAGCGGCTTATTTCACCTTGATGTAAAAGGGTAAGCAGATTAATGGGACGATACCACGGGTAAAAAGACGATATCGAGTGGGGCGGTTATCCTGTCGACAATCTGGTAGATTTTGCCGCCGGAAAGGTCAGCCAGGTAGAGATTGCCAGCTTCATCTTCTCCAAAGGTGGAAATCAACAGATCGGTATCAAGCAGGGGCTGGGATTGCCAGCCACTGGAATATTTTAACCCCCAGATTTTACCAGTACAGTAATCACCGTAGAAGTATATCCCTTGCATGCTAAGGTAAGTGACGCCACGGTAAACTCCACCGCCAGTGATGGCGCAACCATTCGAATCATTTACTCCATGATCGTACACAGCAATCGGTGGCGCATAATGAGCGGGTGGTATACAGTTGACGGATGGGTTATAGCAAAGATTACCCTCCAGGACATTCCAACCATAGTTTTCACCACCATGGCTGGAAGCAGGCTGGAAATCCACTTCTTCTTCGGTGTTCTGGCCCACATCCCCGATATATAAATCGCCAGTCTGGCGGTCGAAAGCGTAACGCCATGGGTTGCGCAGTCCTAAAGCCCAAATTTCTCCACGATAGCCAACCGTTTGCGTGTAGGGGTTGGTACCTGGAACCAGGTAGGGGTCCACGCCCGATTCAACATCGATGCGCAACAACTTACCGAGCAGTGAGGCTGGATTTTGAGCGTTTCCCTGTGGGTCACCCCCGCCGCCACCATCACCAGTGCCAATGTACAAGTATCCATCAGGACCAAAAGCAAGCTGCCCCCCGTTGTGATTGCTATAATTTGGGTGGTTAAAGAGGATGATCATCTGTTCGCTGAAAGGGTCTGCTTCATCGGGCTTACCAGGTTTGAGGTGGAAGCGCGAGGTCTGGTTATTGCCATCCAGGCGGGTATAGTAAACGTAGAAGTAGCCCTTACTGGCATAGTCAGATGGGAAGGCAACACTCAACAGGCCACGCTCGCCAGAACCCGGGAAGAGCACCCGATCCTGGATATCAAGGAAGGGTGTGGTGAGTACGACGTTATCCTTAATGATACGGATGATGCCAGCTCTGTTCGACAACGAATAATCGCTGACTACCATCTCCGGCGTTGGTGAGGTGAACAGGTGAGCTGAAACCGCTCTGGTAAGTAATCAGGCTAATTTGCGGCCAGGCGATGGTTGGTTGAGAAGCGGTGGTTGCCTGCGATGGGAGCAGGATGCCGGAAATTACCCCAAGCAACAGCAAGGCATGCAATAAGTGCTTTATAGGGGAGTGCAAATTCAATTTGGTGTCCATTTGTAGCCTGATTTTAACACCATAAGGATAGATAATATCTTAATTTCGAATAAGAGAAGATTCCATGACTACTGTGGCTATCATCAGTCGGCAATATACTCGGCGGTAGCGGGATAGGGGATAAAACAATTATCCGCAATTAGAAGCGACAGCCTTCTGGTCCGGTGACGCCTCCCGAACATAACCTGAGTGGGGGAGTAGCATCCTTCCCAATGGATGGAAGGACTGAAAATGAGCTATTCCGCAAGGCGGATCATGCGCTGTATCGTGCCAAAGCCAACGGGCGTAAGCAGATACGGCTGGCATACGAAGAGCGCATGGTACCTAAAACTACTCATTACACCCAGACTCAACTGGAGAGGCTTTCGAAATTGGCGGAGGAACGCGGGGTGAATGAAGCCGATTTACTGCGCGAAGCGATGGACGATTTTCTCACTAAATATGGGGTGAATGATATCGAGACATAATTCCCATCAGTTGAGTTATTCAATGGCGAGGCGCACCTGGCGTGACAGGTTTGAAAAATCTTGCGTGTAGCGAATATCCTCAACCCGTGGGCGAGGGAGGTTCACGGTCAGGTCAAGGCACAGTTTGCCTGGGCGCGGGCTTAATACCAACACTCGATCTGCAAGAAAGAGTGACTCACTAATAGAATGGGTGACCATAACCACTGTCTTTCGCCTTGCCTGCCAGATGCGGGTCAATTCAGACCCCATGCGCTCGCGGGTTAATGCATCCAGTGAGCCGAAGGGCTCATCTAGCAGGAGCAAGTCGGGCTCATGGATTAAAGCCCTGGCAATGGCTACCCGTTGGGCCATTCCACCAGAGAGGTCACGTGGAAGCGAGTCTTCGAAACCTGTCAAACCAACCAGCTCGATTAAGACCCGGGCTTTTTCCAAGGCTTCCTGGCGTGGCACATGTTGAATTTCGAGGGGCAGGAGGATATTTTCCAATACGGTCCGCCATGGCATCAAGTTGGCTTTTTGGAAAACCATGCCCACCCTATGACGGGGGGATACGAGCGAGTCATTTTCAAAAATTACTTCCCCATAGGTGGGAGACAGCAATCCTGCCATGAGGCGTAAAAGCGTTGTTTTGCCACATCCTGAAGGACCCAAGACGCAAACAAATTGCTCGGCACTCACAGAAAATGATATATCTTCCAATGCCTTTAGACCACTATTCCCATCGGGGAAAACGATGCTTAAGTGCCTGACTTGTAGTATGGGCTGGACCGTTTGAGTTTCCATGGAAAGCTTATCCGTTCGCCTGTATAAAACCTACTTATTATTAATAAAATCATTGCTGAAAGTGTTGTTTAAATCGACTGGTTTTTTGAGAAGACCCATGTCTAATAGAACCTGTTGCGTATTTTGCCAGGCTTGTGGATCAGAGTATCCAGGTTGTTCAGCCTTCCAAAACTCAATCGAGGCAACGAGTACATCTTTCTGGATTGTCTGATCAGTCTCGGAGAGGCCCTCGACATACTTCAAACAGACCTGGTATGCTTCGGCTGGATCAGCAATCGTATCTGCAATCCCCTTGAGAATCGCCTGGTCCATTTTACGAACCAGGTCAGGATGCTGAGTAATCGTAGATTCATTAGTGATCAATCCATTGGATACAAGATGGTCATAATCTTTTACTTTTATCTCATCAATTTGATACCCCTTGTTGCGCAGCTGAACTGTCTCGTTGGTGGTATAAACCACCACCGCTTCTTCCTGGTCGCTTACCAATGCTTCCACTTGATTGTAGCCAATTGAATCCAATGTGACATCGTTTTCAGTTAATTTTGCCTTGCTAAGAAGTGCACGCAATCCGATGTAACTTGTCCCAAATAATCCAGGTAAGCCAATCTGTCTTCCGGCTAAATCTTCAGGCACAAGGATGCCGTTCCCGGTTTTTGATACCACCGATACCGGATAATCCTGGTACCAGGCGAGCACGTATACGACTGGTAATCCCTGGGCGCGCGCCAGCAAGACCTGGTCACCTGAAACGACAGCGAACTGCAGCTCATTTGCACCAACTAATGTGACTGCATCCGTCTCAAAGCTGTAATCGAATTCGATTTCGATCCCTTCCTGACTGAAATAACCCTTTTCAACTGCTACATAAAGAGGCGCGAATTGAACGTTGGGGATATATCCCAAGGGCAGGCGAATGTGCAGCATGGGAGAACCGTTTGTCGCGGATGGCTCAGGATAGATATTTTCAATGGACCTATCCGTTGTGTTCTGAGGCGCCGGATATTCAGCAGGGCTGGCACATGCGGTGGATAGGATCATCAGCATGAAGAAAATGGATATCGACAGGTTTTTCATACGCAAACTCCATTGGAGATAAGTCATCTTGCTTTTGTCTGTGCACTATTGTTCAATAAATCCTCATTCTCCGGTCTCTGCTGCCATTTCAGAAGATGTTTTTCAATCAGTGCAACTAATCCATATAGAATGAGAGCCATGGTGATCAGGGTAAAAACAGCTACAAATACGAGGGCAGTGTCGTAAATACCTCTTCCTACATTGACCAGAAATCCGAGCCCACCTTTCGCACCCACGAACTCGCCCACCACTGCCCCAATGACTGAAAGGGTGGCTCCGATACGCAACCCTCCCAGGAACACGGGTAAAGCTGCCGGAGCTTCCAGGCTTTTTAATGTTTGCCAGCGCGTGGCTTGGAGCGAGCGCATCAGGTCTCGCAGGTCTTCCGGGACGGAGCGTACACCAACCACAGTATTAACCAGGACAGGGAAAAAAACAATCAAGGCACAGATCAAGACCTTGGAGGATAACCCGGGACCGAACCAGATGACCAGCAGGGGAGCGATGGCAACGATCGGAATGGATTGGCTGGCAACAATATAAGGAGAAAGCAAGCGTTCCAGATGTAGAGAACGGGCAAGAATGTATCCAAGAACCGTCGCCATGCTGACGCCTAACGCCAGACCTAACAACACTTCAAGCAATGTAACGGCTGCATTACGGAGCAGGCTGCCATCTATGATTGCCTGGACAAACCGGGCGCCAACTTGTTGGGGAGTAGGGAGGATGAACGTTGGGAAACTCCCAAGCCAGGCAACCAGCTGCCAAACCACGAGGAGAAGGAAAAGAGATAGGAAGATCAGCCAATATTTTGTCTTCATATAATCAAAAGCCCCGAAGGGTGCTTCGGGGCGATGAGAAACCGCTGCATACATATCCAGTGCAAAATGCACGAGAAAATGTCTTGAAGTGGATGTGACCTTCTTTCATCCGGACTGTACCGTCGGCTCCGGAATTCCACCGGATCATGCCTAATAAATGGCTCGTGGGCTTTACCACCGGTCGGGAATAAACGATTTTGCCGTTTTCACCCTGCCCCGAAGGTTATTTTATTGTTGGATAGATTATAACGAACCTGTTAGAAAAGGTCAACACATTGGCTTGTAAGAGTTTTATAAGAACCATTCACCACTGCTTGACGTACCTTTCCCATCATGGTATCATTTTAGGGTTCTATTTAGCACTCTCGCATTGAGAGTGCTAAATTGTAGGAAACGATTATGAACCTTCTTACCGAACGCCAAAGACTCATTCTTGCGCTGGTTATCCATACCTATACGGAGACTGCACAACCGGTTGGCTCACAGGCTTTGATCGAACGATACAACCTTGAAACGAGCTCTGCCACCATCCGTAATGATATGGTCGAGCTTACTGAAGCAGGATATTTACGCCAGCCGCATACATCAGCTGGACGAATTCCCACCGAGGAAGGCTATCGCTATTTCGTCAGGCAGCTTATGGGGCAGACTGAGCTACCCATAAACACTCGCCGTACGATCACCCACCAGTTTTACCAGGCGGGGAGAGATGTTAATCGCTGGATGCGTCTGGCAGCCTCAGTTTTGGCACACCAATCACAGGGTGCCTCATTGGTTACTTCGCCTCGGCCTGAGTCTGCCCGTTTCAAACATTTAAGCCTGATATCCACTCATGGACGCCAGGTGTTAATGGTCATGGTGTGGACGGGTGGTCAGGTACGCCAACAGATGCTCACCCTGGCAGAGCCTGTGTCTCAAGAACAACTTTCCGATGCTGCGAGTCACATCAACCTGTTATGCGAAGGTTTAGATGCGGATGGGATTGCAGCTTTGAGTGGTCAATTTGATGCCCTTGAACAGGATGTGATCAAGCTCACCCGTGAAGAGTTGGAGCGAATGAAGCAGGTTGTATCGGGTGAGGTATTTAGGGATGGCTTGACCAATGTCCTGGCAGAGCCGGAATTTGCCGAGTCGGAATCAGCCCGCAAGGCGTTAAGGGTTCTTGAAGAGCGATCCATGTTGGAAGATTTACTTTCTCGAACCGTGTTGACCAGTGGCATGGATGACGTGCAGGTACTGATTGGTGGTGAGGGGACGTGGGAAGATTTGCGCGACTGCTCCATGGTTTTAGCCCGTTATGGTGCACCCGGATTGGTTACGGGCGCGCTGGGTGTACTTGGTCCCACTCGGATGGCATATGGACGAACAGTCTCAGCAGTGCGCTTTGTATCTGGTTTGTTAAGCGATCTGGTTATTGAAATGTTAGCCGAAGAATCATAAGGAGTGTGGCGAGAGCATGTCTGCGAAGAAGCATAAAACAGAAGAGAATAAAAACATAGACAAAGAAAAATTGCAGGAGCAGTCTGAATACCCAACGGCCCCTGAGTCAGAAACCAAAGAAGAGGTAGTCGACCTTGAAGAAGAGCTAATTCAGCTGCGTTCTGAACGGGACCAGGCATTGACAAAGGCAAACGAATATCTCGATGGTTGGCAGCGTGAAAGGGCAGAATTTTTCAACTACAAGAAACGAATGGAACGTGAGGTCTCTCAGGGTGGCCAGAACGCTTTTGGTAATGCAATCCGGCGATATTTGGATATTGCTGATGACCTGGCAAGAGCCTTGAAGAACAATAACCGTCCTTTAGATGGTAATGGTGCGATTTGGGCGGAAGGGATTGACCTGATCCATCGGAAATTGATCGCCGCATTTGAAACTGATGGCGTAAAGATGATGGATACGAGTGGAAAATTTTTTGATCCCAACTTGCATGAAGCCATCTCGAATGAAGACAGCCCCGACCATGAGTGCGGCGAAATTATCGATGTCGTCCAACCCGGGTATACCCTGGGTGAGCGAGTAATCCGTCCGGCTCGCGTTCGTGTAGCCCGGTAATTATTTTTCACGAATTAATATTTAATAGCAACTAATCATTTACAAGGAGAGTAACAGAATGGCAAAAATAATTGGTATCGATTTGGGGACAACCAACTCAGTAGTAGCAGTGATGGAAGGTGGGGAGCCAACCGTCATATCGAGCGCTGAAGGTGAGCGCCTTATTCCGTCGGTTGTTGCCGTGAATAAAAACCATGAGCGGCTGGTCGGGCGTGTGGCACGCAACCAGGCTGTAGTCAATCCTGAAAATACAGTCTTCTCAATCAAGCGTTTCATGGGTCGCAAGTTTGAAGATCCAGAAGTGAAAAAAGCATTGTCCCGTGTTCCATATAAGGTATCCAAAGCTCCCAATGGAGATATTCGGGTGGTTCTGGATGGGCGCGAATATTCGCCTCCAGAAATTTCAGCCATGATCCTGGCTAAACTAAAAACGGATGCCGAAGCATATCTCGGAGAGACAGTGACCCAGGCAGTAATTACTGTACCGGCATACTTTAATGATGCCCAACGCAATGCCACAAAAGATGCGGGTAAGATCGCTGGATTGGACGTGTTACGTATCATTAATGAACCAACAGCATCTTCCCTGGCATATGGATTGGATAAGAAGAAAGATGAAGTGATCGCAGTATATGACCTGGGTGGAGGTACCTTTGATATTTCCATCCTGGATGTTGGCGATGGGGTATTTCAGGTGCGGTCAACCAGCGGAGATACTTTCCTTGGCGGTGATGATTTCGATATGCGATTAATTGATTATCTGGCGGATGAGTTTAAAACCGCCAATGGAATTGACCTCCGACAGGATCGTCAATCGCTACAACGTTTAAAAGAAGCTGCTGAGAAAGCCAAAATCGAGCTTTCCACCATGATGCAGACTGAGATTAATCTACCTTATATCACGGCAGATGCTTCCGGTCCGAAACACCTGGTGATGAACCTGACCCGTTCGAAGCTTGAGCAGCTTACAGGCGATTTAATTGAACGCTCGTTGGGTCCGGTTAAAACTGCCTTAAAAGATGCCGACTTAGACACATCCAAGATTAACGAAATAGTGCTGGTAGGCGGCATGACACGCATGCCAGCCGTGCAAGAAGCAGTGCGGAAATTGTTCAACAAAGAACCTCATAAGGGTGTCAATCCGGATGAGGTGGTGGCAGTTGGTGCCGCGATCCAGGCTGGTGTGTTGGCTGGTGATGTGAAGGATATCTTGCTATTGGATGTCACTCCGTTAACGCTCTCCGTGGAAACGTTGGGCGGTGTAGCGACATCTTTAATTGAACGCAATACGACCATCCCAACACGAAAGAGCCAGATATTTTCTACCGCCTCTGATAGTCAACCTCAAGTTGAGATCCACGTCCTACAAGGTGAGCGTCCAATGGCAGCCGACAATAAAAGCCTGGGCAAGTTCATCCTGGATGGCATCCCTCCAGCAGCCCGTGGTATCCCACAAATCGAAGTAACCTTTGATATTGATGCGAACGGGATCATAAAAGTAACTGCCCTGGATAAAGCCACACAGCGTAGCCAGCATATCACCATCACTGCCTCATCAGGGTTGAATGACTCTGAGGTGGAACGCATGCGCCGTGAAGCGGAATTGCATGCAGATGAAGATAAGAAGCGAAAAGAGCTGATCGAAGCACGGAATACCGCCGATAATGCGATTTACACCGCCGAGAAGGCACTGCGCGACTTTGGAGAAAAGGTACCCGCCGATACCAAGAGCAAGGTGGAAGCAGAGGTTGCCAATGTGAAGAAAGCGCTGGAAAGTGATGATGCCAACGCGATCAAGACTGCCACCGATCAGTTATTCCAGGTTGTACAGCAGATTGGGGCTTCTGTTTACCAGCAAGGTGAACCACCGGCTGAGCCTACCACGGGTGGCGAGGAACCAGGTCCAGATGGTGGTCAAAAACCAGGTGGAGATGAAGATGTGGTGGATGGTGAATTCAGGAATGCGTAATCGTTAACGTGTTATATGAAATATCTGGCACAACAACCGAAAGCAATTCGTGAAGAAGGGATTCTCTATAACGTTTAAATGTTAAACGTTTAAACGTTGGAACGAAAAATAAATGCCTCAACGTGATTATTACGAAGTCTTGGGCTTGCCGCGCAATGCATCGCCGGACGATATCAAATCGTCGTTTCGGAAGCTTGCGCGGCAATATCATCCTGACGTGAGTCAGGAACCTAATGCTGAAGAACGCTTTAAGGAAATCAATGAGGCTTACGCAGTCTTGTCTGAGCCTGAAAAACGGGCAGCCTATGATCGGTTTGGTCACGCTGGGGTACAAAACATGGGCGGGGTACCTGATTTCACGGTTGACTTCGCTGACCTGTTTGAGGAATTTTTTGGTGGATTTGGAGGTTTCGGACGTACCTCCAGCAGGCGCGCTCGCAATGCCCCACGGCGTGGAGGTGATCTTCAGTACAATGTCGACCTGAGCTTTGAGGAATCAATTTTTGGAGTTGATAAGGAAGTAGATATCACCCGGGACGAGGTTTGCGAGACCTGTGGGGGTAGCCGGGCAGAGCCAGGCACGAGCCGAGTACGCTGTACCACCTGTAATGGCGCCGGTGAAGTACGCCAGGTGCGCCAGACACTGCTCGGATCGATGGTGCAGGTTTCCACATGCCCGGTCTGCAATGGACAGGGTGAGACTATCGCGACTCCTTGTCATACTTGTAGTGGTCGAGGTTTGGTGCGAAAGAATCGAAAGAAGGTTGTGTCCATCCCTGCCGGAGTGGATAATGGCAACCAGATTCGGTTAGCAGGAGAAGGACAACCAGGTGAAAATGGGGGACCTAACGGAAATCTTTATCTTGTCGTCAGGGTGTTATCGCATAAATATTTCCGCCGGCGAGAGAACGACATCCTGATGGATCTTGACATAAATATTGCTCAAGCTACTCTTGGGGCGGAGGTGGAGGTACCCACCGTGGATGGTCCAGCTACGTTAAAAATCCCGGCTGGTATCCAACCTGGGAAAGTGTTACGCATGCGTGGAAAAGGTGTACCGCATCTCCGTGGTAACGGGCGGGGCGATCAAATGGTGGTTGTCAATGTTGAAATACCAAAGACTCTGACTGCTGAACAACGTAAGCTGATGGAAGAACTGGCTAAGAGCCTGGGGAGTGAGGTCAGGCCAGCTGAGCGTGGTTTTCTGGAGTGGTTGAAAGAAACACTGGGAGGCTAATTAGGGCCTCGACGTGTTATGCATTATCGCTCTGTACACCCGCAATGAATACCCATGATATGAAAGATAAATACTGGCAAGAAGTAAGCCTGGTCGTCGATGGTGAAATGGCGGAGGCTGTGGCTGAAGTTCTCGGGCGTTATATTCCTGACGGAGTTGTGATTGAATCCACCGCAGTGAGGGCGGGTCCTGCTGATGAAAATGGGCAGGCAGTTGGACCATTGAGGGTATGCGGATATATCCCGGTCGATGACCAGCTGGAAGAAACGCAGCAAAGGATTGAGCAGGGATTATGGTACCTGGGGCGGATCTCCCCGTTGCCACAAGCTGAATTCAAGCTGATCAAAGAGGTCAATTGGATGGAGGCATGGAAGGAACATTACCATCCCATCCCTATTGGCAAGAAATTGATCATCCTACCCGCCTGGATCAACCCCGAAGGTCAAGATCGTATCCCCATACGGATCGAATTGGGGATGGCGTTTGGTACGGGCACTCATCCAACTACCCAGCTTTGCCTGGCGCTGGTGGAAGATTTTTTTACCAATATGGAAATCCAGCCAGGTTTGAGGGTGATCGATATTGGATGTGGATCAGGTATTCTTTCCATTGCTGCCCTGAAATTGGGGGCAGAGAAAGCACTGGGGGTAGATATCGACCGGGAAGCCATCCAGGCTTCAGGCGATAATGCTGCCATCAATAATGTCTCAAGTCAGCTAGAATTGGGAATTGGCTCGGTGAAGGAAGTCAGCACCGGGATTTTTGAAATCCAAGAGGCGCAGCTGGTACTGGCAAATATTCTGGCACCAGTGCTGGTGGAGTTACTCAATCAAGGTTTAGGAGAGCTGGTAACGCCAGCAGGTTGGCTCATCCTATCTGGTATCCTGGCAGAGCAAAGCGCCGAGGTTGTGTCAGCTTTAACGGTGCATGGATATACCGTGATCAGGAAGTCACAAATGGGGGATTGGGTAGCTTTGGTAGCTCAGCGACAAATAAAAAGATCAGGCGCTTAGCCTGATCCATGGTACATAACTTTGATAGCTGGCATTATTTGAGCATGGGCATCTTTATTCCGTGTCTTTTGGCAGCTTCAATAGCAATTGGATAGCCAGCGTCTGCATGGCGCACGATCCCCATGCCGGGGTCGGTAGTAAGGACCCGTTCGAGGCGTTGGGCGGCTTCATGTGTGCCATCAGCTACGATCACCTGGCCAGCATGCTGGCTGAATCCAATCCCAACTCCACCACCATGATGAAATGAAACCCAGGTTGCACCTCCAACTGCATTGATCATTGCATTCAGGATAGCCCAGTCACTGACTGCATCGCTGCCATCCTGCATACCTTCTGTTTCACGGTTAGGAGAGGCAACTGAACCAGCATCCAGGTGGTCCCGTCCGATCACGATGGGGGCTTTTACGATACCCTCCGCTACCAAATTATTAAAACATAACCCAGCTGCGGCGCGTTCTCCATATCCCAGCCAGCAAATCCGTGAAGGAAGCCCCTGGAAGTGAACTCTCTCACGCGCCATCTTGAGCCAACGATGCAGATGATCATCCTGGGGGAATAACTCCATGATGGCTTCATCGGTCCGATATATGTCTTCCGGGTCACCTGAGAGTGCTACCCAGCGGAATGGTCCTTTGCCCTCACAAAATAAAGGGCGGATATATGCAGGGACAAACCCTGGAAATTCGAAGGCATCGCTCACGCCTTCATCATATGCCGCGTTGCCGTAAATTGTTCCCGTAATCAAAGACTTCAGCGCCATGGTGCTTGAACTCCAGCATCGCCCGTACATGACTGGCCATGGATTTCATCGAACGATGGTGATATTCTTCGGGATCGCTTTTCCTCAGGTCATCCGCCTGTTTTACATCCATGCCTGCAGGCACATACATGAGCACATCGTGAGCAGGTGTCTGGTCCGTGACGACGTCCGGGACAATCCCCCGCATGGCCAGCTCAGGGTAGATTTCGGCTGCATTTCCGATCAATCCAATGGATTTGGGTTGTTCCTTTTTTTGGAATTCCTCGACCAAAGTCATGGCTTCTTCCAGTGTATCCACGACCATATCCACATACCCCATCTCGAGGCGTCGTTGGGCACGCTTCGGATCCACTTCCACGATGAGACCAACTCCTTCATTCATAGTGATCGCCAGTGGTTGAGCACCCCCCATCCCGCCGAGTCCTGCGGTGAGCACGAACTTCCCTTTTAATGAAGACCAACCTCGTATGTGAGCAAGAGAGCCAAGAGTCTCATAAGTACCTTGCAAAATACCCTGAGTGCCAATGTATATCCATGAACCGGCGGTCATCTGACCGAACATCATCAAGCCACGTGAAACCAGCTCATCGAAATGCTCCTGGGTTGCCCAGTGTGGTACCAGGTTAGAATTGGCAATCAAAACCCGAGGAGCGTCAGGGTGTGATTTAAAAACCGCCACGGGCTTTCCCGATTGGACCAGGAGGGTCTCATCCACTTCAAGCTCTTTGAGGGATGCCAAAATAGCATCAAAACATTCCCAATTTCGGGCGGCTTGACCACGGCCACCGTACACTACTAAATCTTGTGGACGTTCAGCTACTTCAGGGTCCAGATTATTCTGGATCATGCGATATGGTGCCTCAGTGAGCCACGATTTACAGGTAAGCTGGGTTCCACGTGGGGCATGAATTACACGAGGTACTGACATGGATCCTCCTATATATGTATCAATGTAGAAATAAAGCTTATTTGGGGTGTGTGGTTATCTTTATTTAACCAAACATCCCCTCCTGGGAGATTATACGCCAGGAGGGGATAGAAGAGCAAATTGCTTGATAATATGAAAACCGAGGGTTTTAGCCTCTTGCAGCAACTTCAGCGAACTGTGCGAAATTAGTTTTGGAAAGGTGATCCACAAGCATTTTCTGTGCATCACACCATACAGGCTTAAGTGGGCAGTCATCATCATATTTACAGGATGATATTTCTCCGACGCAGTCATTCAGCATGATAGGCCCATCAATTGCTTCAATAACATCTAGCAGGCTGATTGCTTCAGCAGGTTTTGCCAATGAGACACCCCCACGTGCTCCACGCGAAGTTTGTAATAAACCAGCCACCGACAATTGTGAAACGATTTTCGCTAAAAAGGAAGGTGGAATATTCTTTTCCAGCGCGATTTGACCTGTAGCAGCCCGTTTTTCTTGACCAATTTGAGAGAGATAAACCATTGCTCTAACTGCGTAATCTGCTTGCCGTGTAATTTGCATAATAAACTCCCATATTTTGATATTATTACTATGAATTATACTATATATTTTAGACTATATTTGACCAAATTACAAGTGACAGAGGTCACAATGTGACTATGACGGTAATCATCCCTTGGAAGGATTCTATGTGATTATATTAAAAGAGTAAAACTTACCAATTCAACCACCTTGTGATAAGATAGGCAATTGACCCGGAATTCAGGAGGAGAATCAATGAAGCAAATTTGTGTCGTGGGTGTTGGCTATGTAGGCCTGGTGACAGCTGCCTGCTTTGCTGATCTTGGAAATCATGTTATTGCACTGGATGTAATTGAAGAAAAAATCAATGGATTAAAACAGGGAAAACTCCCCATTTATGAGCCAGGCTTAAAAGAGTTAGTGGACCATAATGTACAGTCAAAGAGGTTAACGTTCACCACGTCCTATACAGAAGCTTTGAACGGTACTGAGTTTGCCTTCATCGCCGTGGGCACTCCCATGGGGGTAGATGGCGAAGCAGACCTTAAATATGTTGCAGCTGCAGCGCGTGATATTGCTGAGCATATGACTGGACCGCTGGTCATTATTAATAAGTCTACCGTCCCGGTTGGAACAGGTGATTGGGTAGCTGATATCCTGCGTAGATATCAAAAGAGTCCAATACCTTTTTCTGTGGTCTCATGTCCGGAGTTTTTGCGTGAAGGTTCTGCGATTTCGGATTTCATGCAACCTTACCGAACTGTTTTAGGTTCTTTTGACCTTGCTGCGGCAGAAAAAGTAGCCCAGCTACACCTACCCTTACGAGCTCCAATCGTGATCACCGATTTACGTACGGCTGAAATGATCAAGTACGCCTCCAATGCTTTTCTGGCTACCAAGATATCGTTCATTAATGAAATCGCCAATATCTGTGAAGCACTTGGTGCAGATGTGAAAGATGTGGCGATTGGGATGGGATATGATACCCGGATTGGTAAACAATTCCTGGATGCAGGAGTGGGGTATGGTGGTTCTTGTTTCCCCAAGGATGTCAAGGCACTGGCGTATATGGCTGCCGAGAAGGGTCGCCATCCGCAATTGCTTTATACCGTAATGGAGATTAATGATGACCGCCGTGAGATGGCGATTGCTCATATCAAAGAGATGGTTGGTGATTTAATGGGTAAGGTAGTAGGTTTACTTGGGCTATCCTTCAAACCAAATACCGATGACATGAGAGATGCTCCATCTATCACAATCGCTCAAAAGCTTCAGGCGAATGGGGCAAGCGTTAGGGCGTATGATCCCGTAGCCATGGAAGTAGCTCAACCGCTGCTGCCCGGTGTGGAGATGATGCCAGACCCATATACTATGGCTCAAGGGTGCGATGTTCTGGTGGTAGTAACGGAATGGAATGAATTCAAACAGCTGGATCGATCACGGCTGCGCGAGCTGATGCGCCAGCCAATAGTCTATGACGGACGTAATATCTATGAGCCGGATGAAATGATTAGATCTGGCTTTAAATATCGTGGAGTCGGGCGTGGATACAATTCCATTGACCAAGATAAGGGTGCAGGGTTAAGCATATTACCACCTGAAAAATGAGAATTGCGTGGGTTCTAGCCTGGCTATCAGACTTCCGACCCATTTAATCGTATTACTAACCATAGCAAACGAATGTGAAAGACACACAACCTCCTATCTGTAATTACGAAGGATCAGATTACCAAACCAGCTTTTGGGCGCTGGGTGGACGGCAATATGAAGACCAGGTAGAAGATATCGCTCTTCGACGATTATTACCTGCTCAGGGTGATTTATTATTGGAACTGGGTGCCGGAGCTGGGAGAAATACTCAAAGGTATGTGGGATTTAAACAGGTCGTTTTATTGGATTACTCGCTGACCCAACTGAGGCAGGCAATGCAAAGGTTGGGGCAGAATCAGCGCTATATCTATGTGGCAGCCGATATATACAAATTGCCTTTTGTGGATGGCTTATTCGACACTGCAACCATGATCCGCACCTTACATCACATGGCAGACCCACAGGCTGCCCTTCACCGGGTACGGCAAACATTGCAAACAGGGGCGGTCTTTATCCTTGAATATGCAAACAAACAGAATCTGAAGGCAATTCTACGCTATTTCCTCAAACGTCAATCCTGGTCTCCATTTTCTCAACAAAGTGTGGAATTTGAGAAACTTAACTTTGATTTTCATCCAAAAATGGTACGCAATTGGCTCTCCGCATCGGGATTTTCAATGGAACACCAGCTGGCGGTATCCTATTTTAGGCTGGGAGTGCTTAAAAAACATCTGCCCCTCAACCTGCTGACCAGATTGGATGCGATATTACAGCCGACTGGGAATTGGTGCCAGCTCTCACCCAGTGTGTTCACACGTAGCCATGCTATCGGTGATACTCGGAAGGCTTCTGATGGTATGTTTTTTAAATGCCCAATATGCGAGGCAGATATGCTTAAACCACATATAGCCAGTCTGATCTGCCAGGGATGTTCCCACGAATGGCCTATCCGGGATGGCATCTTTGATTTTCGAATTGTTGCGGATTAGATCAATTCTTTTGGATCACCCAAAAATGAGATAAACCGAATACCTTCAGGGGTGTTTTCTCCATCCATTGGAGCAGGGTTCGCATTAGATGTCCAAGAGCAGGAAAATGGGAAATAATATTATCGTAAGCTCCAAATATGATTTGTTTCTGGATTATCGTAATTGGAAGTTGCTTAAACAGCCGCTCAAGGTCGCCTGTTGAGTAAACTCTAACATGCGGTGCCAGATGATTTCGCCATCGAGATGGCAAATAGTTAATCAACGGGATATTACCAAAATAATAGCGCTTATGCCAATAAAAGCCATGGGTCTCAAATGGATAACCGCGATTAGGGACAAACAGCAGGATTACTCCACCGGGTTGGAGGACACGAATCATTTCCTCCACGGAGTACCTGTCATCCATGACATGTTCAAGTACTTCATGGCTGAGAATGGAATCGAATGCCTGGTTTTTAAAAGGTAATTCCTCCCCAGCAGCAATAACCACATGTGGATTACGACCATAAGCTTGTTTTGCTCGCTGGGGGTCGTATTCCAACCCAATTATCGATCCAACATGGGGGGTAAGATGCTCCAGATACATACCAATACCACAGCCATTTTCAAGTACACGTCCTGCCAGGTGATCCGATGCTGCGGAAAGGATCATGTGTAAGCGACGTTCCTGCCCCGCCCGCCAGACATAGGAGGGTTCACCGCGTAAAGCAGCTTTGTCAAGGTCGCGGGGGTTCATGGTTTCATCCGTCAGACTGACCTTGCCATTCCTCATATAAATCATTTTCCACGCCCAGACGAGCCAATATACGCCCAACTGTATTGTCAACAATCTCATCTACTGATCGTGGACGTAAATAGAAAGCAGGGATTGGCGGGAATATCACCGCCCCCGCGGCTGCAACCTCACTCATTAACCGCAAGTGACCTGCATGGTATGGCGTTTCACGCACCACCAATACCAACCGTCTACCTTCTTTCAGGGTGACATCAGCTGCGCGGGAGATGAGGTCGTCTGTGTAAGAATTAGCAACTGCGGAAAGGGTCTTAATTGAACATGGAATGATCACCATTCCTATGGATGAAAACGATCCAGATGCGATTGCTGCAGCTATATTATGAAAATCATAGTTCTTATCCGCCAGGGATCGAACATCATCCAAACTTCTATCCGTCTCCTGAACAATGGTGAGGCGGGCCGAGTCTGAAAGTACAAGATGAGTTTCTATTGTAGTAGGTCTGAGCACTTCCAAAAGGCGGATCCCCAGTACGGCACCAGAAGCACCAGTAATACCGACAATCAGACGACGGCTAGAGAAAGATGGCGTCATTGGTTGAGGAATATATTGCTGTTCCATGATGATTATCTAATTGAAATAAAGCCCGGATATTTATCGATTGGGTATTAGATGGTTGTCATTTTTCCCATTTGATTATATCAGGTGAAATTATTGAGCAGTTGGATAAATGATTTGGTAGCTTTCACTGGTGCTTAACCATGAATTTAGCGATATAATGCAGAAAGTGAGTCAAACGAGACTCCATGTGGATGTGACCTTCACCTAATCACCTGCCTTAAGCAATTATTGTCTTTTATTTTGGTTATCAGCATCAAAGGTGAGGGGAATATGAGGACCCGTCCGAGGTTCTTAGGAACCAGAACGGTATGTAAACACTCAAAACCATGGAGACTCGCGCAGCTTATTTAAATGTTTTAGGAGGCTGCAATGAGTGTCGAATTCATTTTCCGTTTGATCGGCATGTTTGTATTTGGATTTCTAGGTGCATACTTTGGTTACACCTTCGGAAATTCCACGGATCAATCCCCAGAAATCGCTGCGATCTTATTGGGGTTGGTAGGGATGCTTTTTGGTTTGATCCTGACGCCTTATTTCACCACGCGCCCAATCCGTACAATCCGAAGGACTTTGCTAAGTGTATCAACTCAGACATTAGCATCAGGATTAACTGGACTGGTGGTGGGTTTAATCATTGCAGCACTTCTCACCTTCCCTTTGTCTTTATTACCTGCACCTTTTGGTAAAATCCTTCCCTTTGTCGGTGTACTTGTATTCGGTTATTTTGGGATCGCCGTTTTTGTTGTGCGCCAGACGGATCTTTCGTCCCTGGTAAAACTCAGCCCTGGGCGTTCAAATGAGGACGCCTCTTCACCTTCCCAAACTTCCTATCGGACGATTCTGTTGGATACAAGTGTGATCATTGATGGTCGAATTGCTGATATTGCCCGGACTGGCTTCCTGGTTGGAACAATACTTATCCCTAGATTTGTATTGAACGAGCTACAATTCATCGCTGATTCTTCAGATAATCTTCGTCGCCAACGTGGCAGACGCGGAATCGAGGTGATTTCGCAACTACAGAAAGATACGAGTATCCCACTGCGCATCAGTGATATGGATGTTGAGGGCGTGCGTGAAGTGGATGATAAGCTGGTCGTGTTAGCACGCCAGTTACGCTGTCCAATCCTGACCAATGATTATAATTTGAACCGCATCGCAGAATTACAGGGAGTGAGTGTCCTTAATGTGAATGAATTGGCAAACGCAGTCAAGCTGGTATTTTTACCCGGCGAATCTATGGAGGTCAATGTCATTCAGGAAGGCAAGGAATCAGGACAGGGGGTTGGTTACCTGGACGATGGCACCATGGTGGTGGTTGAAGATGGGCGCAATTATCTGAACAAGAAAATATATGTAACAGTTACCAAAGTTTTACAAACAGCAGCTGGACGGATGATTTTTGGTCGAATGGAAAAAGAAGATTAAGGGATAGGTGCAATCATGTCTTTACGAGTCTATAACACGCTTTCGCGAACAAAAGAGAATTTCCTGACTAACCAACCGGGTAAGGTGACCATGTATGTGTGCGGTCCTACCGTGTATGATAAAGCCCACGTGGGTCATGCCATGTCTGCCATTGTATTTGATATCATCCGCCGCTACCTGGAGTATAGCGGATATGAAGTACGCCACGCTATGAATTATACCGACGTGGACGACAAGATTATCAACCGAGCAAACCAGATTGGAATGGACCCCATCAAGCTGGCAGAGCAATATATTGACGAGTTTGGAATGCATCTGGTTGATCTAAATATCCTTCCAGCTAGTATTTATCCACGTGCCACCCACGAAATACCGTATATCATCAAGCTTATCATCCAACTAGGTGAGACGGGGTATGCCTATGAGGTGGATGGCGATGTTTATTTCCGCGTAAGTAAGGATGAGGATTATGGGAAACTTTCTTCGCGCCAGCTGGAAGACATGCAGGCGGGGGCGCGCGTCACCGTGGATGAACGGAAAGAAAATCCGATGGACTTTGCGCTTTGGAAATCATCCAAACCAGGTGAACCAGCCTGGGAAAGCCCGTGGGGGATGGGACGACCGGGATGGCATATTGAATGCTCCGCCATGAGTATGCATCACCTGGGGGAGCAGATCGATATCCACGGTGGTGGGAATGACCTGATTTTCCCACACCACGAAAATGAAATCGCCCAAACCGAATCTGCCACTGGAAAACCCTTTTCCCGCTATTGGGTGCATAATGGCATGATGCAATTGGCAGGCGAGAAAATGTCCAAATCGCTGGGAAATTTAGTGACCATTGAAGAATTTCTTGCCACGCATGAAGGTGATGCATTACGCATGATGATCCTAAATTCCAGCTACCATAATCCACTCACCTTTGGGGATGAAATCATTGCTCAAGCCGAGAAGGCACTTGAGCGTTTACGCCTGGTTTTACGCCCAGTTGCTGGTGGAACTATATTGGATGGCGATCAAGTCGAGTCTTTACGCCAACAATTGGAATCCACCCGAAAAGGTTTTTCCGATTGTATGGATGATGACTTTAATACTGCAGGTGCCCTTGGTTATTTATTCGAGTTGGTGCGCGGAATAAACCAGGCAAAAGATGCGCAGGTTACGGGTGAGATCGTTGCCGAAGGGCAGAGCCTTTTACGCCAGTTGATGACGGTTTTTGGATTACGCACTGAACGCACGGAAATGGGTGGGCAGGCAGCACCTTTCATTGAATTGTTAATCGAATTACGTCGTGAAATGCGCCAGCAGAAGCTATGGGAGCTGGCAGATAAGCTGCGTGGCAGCCTGGCAGACCTCGGGGTATTGCTGGAAGACAGTAAAGATGGCACAACCTGGCGTTGGAAATAATCCAACAAGACTCGGACACGATCGGGCAGCAGGATTGCGTCCGATTTATTGTGATTAGCCATGACGGAGTGGTTGTACGGACGGAATGCAATTTATGAAACCTTGCGGGCAAGAAGGCGGCACTTCTTTCAATTAAAACTTGCGCAGGGTGTGGAAGAAAAAGGCCAGCTGATTGAAATAATAAAGATGGCATCGGGGTTCAGATTGCCGTTAAACCGGGTGCCCCGTGATAACCTGGATTCCCTTGCCAAAGGGCACCAGGGAGTTGCTTTGGAAGCCAGCAGTTATGTTTATAGTGACCTGGCAGATATGTTGGCATTGGCTGCGAGAAGAAATGAACAGGCATTCGTTCTGATACTGGATGTTATTCAAGATCCGCAAAACCTGGGAACATTGATCCGCACGGCAGAAGCAGTGGGAGTGCATGGCGTTCTTCTTCCATTCCGGCACACTGCTTCGGTAACCCCGGCGGTGGTGAATGCCTCGTCCGGCGCCTGTGAACACCAGTTGATTTCACAGGTAAACCTGGCACAGGCGATCCAGCATTTGAAAGAAGAGAACATCTGGATCATTGGTCTGGATGCAGGTTTGGATGCGGAGCCAGTGGATAAGGTCCGTTTAGATGGACCCCTGGCACTGGTCATCGGTGGTGAGGGAAGCGGGATGCGGACGCTGGTGCGGAAATCGTGTGATGTATTAATGCGCCTCCCCATGCGTGGCAGGGTGGAATCCCTCAATGCTGCCGTGGCTGGATCGGTGGCATTGTATTTTGCCTGGCAAGCGCGTGGAATTGCTACGAATTCCATTTCCACGAATTCCATTGACGATTTAATCATTCCCTGATAGACTTTCATGCCTAAAATTGGATAGAAATCCCGTGTTTGGGCTGAAAACGGATTTCTTGAGTCTTGCTGCAAACATACGCCTCTGGTATAATCCAATCCGCTTTCAGACCAGTACTTTAACATTTTAACCCGCCGACGTAGCTCAATCGGCAGAGCAACCGCCTTGTAAGTGGTAGGTTATGGGTTCGATTCCCATCGTCGGCTTCAGGTACAGACATTTCGTTATAAGTTAATTAGCCAATTAGCCTCATTGTTCTCATGGTATGTCTGAGGCAATGGGACTAATTGACAAATTTTCAGTGTAACGAGATGCCCCAAATTGGGCGGTTACCCAAGTGGCCAAAGGGGACTGACTGTAAATCAGTTGGCAGAAGCCTTCGGAGGTTCGAATCCTTCACCGCCCACTTTTGTTGCCCTCATAGCTCAGACGGTAGAGCACATTCTTGGTAAGAATGGGGTCATGGGTTCAAATCCCATTGAGGGCTCTTGTTACTGGAAAATTCATTGTATAAACCGTTGGAAGGAGTTGGGAACAGATGGGAAAGCAAAAATTTGAGCGAACCAAGCCGCACATGAACGTAGGGACGATGGGACACATCGACCACGGGAAAACAACGTTGACGGCTGCCATCACGAAGTACTGCTCGTTTTTAGGGCAGGCGGAGTATCGGTCGTTTTACACGATCGATAATGCTCCAGAAGAGAAAGAGCGCGGCATCACGATCAACATCGCCCACGTGGAATACGAGACCACCAAGCGGCACTATGCACACGTGGACATGCCTGGGCACCGTGACTACATCAAGAACATGATCACAGGTGCAGCACAGGTGGATGGAGCGATCCTGGTGGTGGCGGCTCCGGATGGGCCGATGCCGCAGACGCGCGAGCATGTGCTGTTAGCGCGCCAGGTGGAAGTTCCTGCCATCGTGGTCTTCCTGAACAAGGTGGACATGATGGATGATGAGGAGCTGCTGGAACTGGTGGAGATGGAGCTGCGTGACCTGCTGAACGAGTACGAGTTCCCTGGCGACACGACACCGATCGTGCGAGGGAGTGCTTTGCTGGCATTGGAGAGCACGAGCACGGATGTGAATGCGCCCGAGTATGCCTGCATCAAGGAGCTATTACGGGTGGTGGACGAGTACATACCGGAGCCAGTGCGCGAGACAGACAGGCCGTTCATGATGCCGATCGAAGACGTGTTCTCGATCAAGGGACGTGGGACGGTGGTGACAGGCAGAGTGGAGCGCGGCATAGCCAAGAAGGGCGATGGGGTGGAAATCGTCGGTTTGCGAGAGAAGGCCATGAGTTCGGTGATCACGGGAACAGAGATGTTCCACAAAGAACTGGACCAGGTGCAAGCCGGAGATAATGCGGGCATCCTGCTGCGCGGCATCGAGCGCACGGACGTCGAGCGTGGCATGGTGGTAGCCAAGCCTGCATCGATCACCCCGCACACCAGGTTCATGAGCGAAGTGTACGTGCTGCGTAAGGAAGAAGGTGGACGACACAAAGCCTTCTTTACAGGATATCGACCGCAATTTTTCATCCGCACGATGGATGTGACCGGGAACATCAAGCTGCCCGAAGGGGTGGAGATGGTGATGCCGGGAGACAATGTCAACCTGGAAATTGAATTGATCGTACCGGTGGCGCTGGAACAAGGTTCCAAGTTCGCCATCCGCGAAGGCGGCCTCACCGTCGGTGCTGGTGTGATCACCAAGATTATTGCATAAAAGGAGTACAACCGCGTGAATATCCTGCGGTTGGCAAAGGAATAGAATGGCTTCTAAAAAAGATGTACGCCCAGTGATCACCCTGGCTTGTTCGGAATGCAAGGAACGTAATTACACCTCGGAGAAAAATCGACGTAATGATCCGGGGCGTATTGAACTAAACAAATTTTGCCCGCATTGCCGTAAACATACGCTGCATCGCGAGACGAAATAGGAGCAGGCTTCAAGCCGGCTCCATACAGGCCAGTAGCTCAATTTGGCAGAGCACCGCTCTCCAAAAGCGGGGGTTGTGGGTTCAATTCCTACCTGGCCTGCCTGAAGGATAGTTTAGTGACTTTTCTGGATGACGCCGTCTAAAAGAGGCGGCGTTTTAACCATAACTGGAGGAATGACCGTGCCTGATCGAAAATCTACTCGACAAGATATGAACTTTTTCCAACGTATCTGGTTTAAAATCCAGAAGTTCTTCCAAGAAACCATTGGAGAATTGCGCAAAGTATCTTGGCCTACACGCCGTGAGGCAATACGTTTAACCGAGATTGTGCTCTTAGTTATCTTCGTCATGGCGATTTTTCTGGGAGGCTTGGACTGGATTTACGCCAAATTTTTTGGCCTAATCCTGGGACGTTAATCATTGATCAATATTGTTTACAACAAAACGACTTGAGTATGCGGATATGATGAGCGAATTTGACCGGGAAGAAGAAAATCAAGAGACCCCTGAGGGTGAAGAAAAGGATGCCAATGTAGATGGCATGACTGATTTCGATTTACCTCAAGAGTCTGCGGAGATCATGACAGAGGAATATCCTGGGCAACCTGATGAGTTACCGCAGGAAGACGGTCGCGCCTGGTATGTTGTTCATTGTTATTCTGGTTATGAGAATAAGGTCCGCCATAATCTTGAGCAGCGGATTGAGTCGATGGGGATGAAAGATAGAATTTTTGATGTGGTCGTCCCCACAGAGGAAGAGATCGAGGTTAAGGAAGGTAAACGACGTACGGTGGAGCGTCGAGTATTCCCGGGCTATATTCTGGTCAATATGGTCTTGTCGGAAGAATCATGGTATGTAGTACGCAACACCCCTGGTGTGACTGGATTTGTCGGGATGGGCACACAGCCCACTCCGCTGCGTCCAGAGGAAGTAGCTCAGATCATTAAGCGCATGGAGGCGGAAGCGCCACATATTAAAGTAACATTCCGCTCTGGTGAAAGGGTGCGCATTGTGGATGGTCCTTTCAATGATTTTCGTGGAACAGTTGCAGAAATTGACATGGAAAGAGCCAAAGTGCGTGTAATGGTAAACTTCTTTGGCCGTGAAACACCCGTAGAATTGGACTTTTTACAAGTAGAGAAAGCGTAAGTATCAGCCTGGATTATTCTGGCTGTAGAAGTGGGAGGGTGTCCCCAATAATCACCCGCTAAAACCACGCGCCGTTACTCCGAGAGAGATAAACGGCGAAAGGAGAAAAAAGTGGCAAAGAAACTGAAAGCAATTGTACGTCTGCAGATACAGGCTGGAAAAGCCAATCCTGCACCCCCGATTGGCCCGGCATTAGCAGGGCATGGCATTAACCTGATGGCTTTTTGTAAGGAATATAATGCCCGAACCAACAATCGGATGGGCGAGATCATCCCTGCTGAAATCAGCATTTTTACCGATGGCTCGTTCACATTTATTTTAAAAACACCACCTGCTGCGGTACTTTTAAAGAAAGCTGCTGGTGTTGATAAAGGTTCAGCAGTTCCGAATCGCGAAAAGGTGGGCACGGTCACTCGCAAGCAAGTGCGTGAGATCGCTGAATTGAAGATGAAAGATCTGAATGCAGTAGATATAGAAGGTGCGATGCGTCAGATCGAAGGCACTGCCCGCAATATGGGCTTAACTGTCGTTGAGGATTAACCCTGTGGGAGGGTGGTAACCACCCGTTTGCACCACGAAGGAGAATTTATGGCAAAGCATGGAAAGAAGTATTTAGCTGCACTAGCTAAAGTTGACATAAACCACTGGTATACACCTGAAGAAGCGGTTGCATTGGTGAAAGAAACTCATTTCGTTAACTTTGATTCTACAGTCGAAGTTCACATGCGTTTGGGTGTCGATCCACGTCATGCGGACCAACAGGTGCGCGATGTGGTAGTGCTACCGCATGGATTGGGAAAATCGGTGCGTGTGCTTGTCTTCGCACAAGGCGATGGAGCTGCTCTGGCGCGTGAAGCTGGTGCAGATTTTGTCGCAGATGATGACGAAACCATTGCTAAGATCCAGGCTGGTTGGACGGATTTTGATGTGGCTATTGCAACCCCAGACCTGATGGGTAAAGTTGGTCGATTGGGTCGTGTATTAGGTCCGAGGGGTCTGATGCCCAATCCAAAAGCTGGGACAGTGGTTCCCGCTGAAGACCTACCGCGTGTCATTAATGAATCCAAGGCGGGGCGGGTGGAATTTCGCGTCGATAAAACCGCCAACCTGCACATTCCAATCGGAAAGGCATCTTTTGCTGAAAAACAGCTTTATGAAAACCTTGCTGCTTTAATGGAAGCGATAAAGAAAGCCCGACCAGCTTCAGTAAAGGGCGCTTTCATCAAGCGCATCACACTTACATCCACAATGGGTCCTGGGATAAAATTAGATCCCAATCAAGCCCAAAGTATGACTGTACAGGAATAGTCGTATTATAGATATTTCAGAACGATAATAATACGCTTCGCCCAAGACAGCAGGTGCGTTTGAAACGCTTAATAACCTGCCGAGGTGAAGATATCTCCAGGAATAGTAAATCCGCAATGAGCGGGTAGATCAATTGGTATCGGAGAGTCTTTGCCAGGTAAGCTTAGCGAGGCAAAGACTTTTTATTTGGAAAGGAGGTGAAAATACCTTGGCTATAACAAAGGAACACAAGAATGAGTTGGTTGCCCAGTATAGCGAGTGGGTGAAGAATAGTAAAGCACTCATCCTGACCCAGTATGCAGGATTGACCATGAAGGACATCGATAATCTACGTGCAAAAGTGCGGGAAAATGGTGGAGAATTCCATATCATCAAGAATACCCTGGCTAAACTGGCATTTGAGCAGGCTGGATACACTGTACTCGAAGGGCAATTAGAAGGCAGCACAGCAATTGTTTTTGCTTATTCAGATGCCCCAGCAATGGCAAAAGCCGTGATGGAATTTGCGAAAACATCCGAGTTCTTGAAAATCAAAGGCGGCTTCCTGGAGAAGCAGGCTTTAACCCTGGATGGCGTGAAAGCATTTGCTGAATTACCACCCCTGCCTGTGTTACGCGCCCAATTACTAGGAACCTTGCTCGCACCTGCTAGCAAGTTGGTACGAACATTAGCTGAACCTGGAAGAATGATTGCTGCAGTCATCAAGGCCCATGCGGAACCTGAATCAGCCCCTGCATAGGACAATCAATTATGCTTAATTTTTTTTGCTAATTGAGTAGATAAAAAACTTTAACAAACTAATTCATGATCCAAACCATTAAAAAATAGAAGGAGTATCTTAAAATGTCTGATCTAAATAAGCTGGTTGAGGAATTGAGCACCCTCTCCGTTTTGGAAGCTGCCGAGCTCGTTAAAAAATTGGAAGAAAAATGGGGTGTTTCTGCCGCTGCACCAGTTGCAATGGCTGCAATGCCAACAGCGGCAACCACCACTGCTGAACCAGTCGAAGAAAAGACCGAGTTCAACGTGGTCATCAAGGATGCCGGTGCGAAAAAGATTGAAGTAATCAAGGTCATTCGTCAATTGACCAACCTGGGCCTGAAAGAGGCAAAGGATGTCGCAGAGACGGCTGGATCTAAGGTCCTAGAAAGTGTAAGCAAGGAAGCGGCTTCAGATGCCAAGAGCAAGCTTGAAACTGCTGGCGCAGTGGTCGAAGTTCAATAATTGTTATGTGACTTTCCCGGAAGTTAGAATTCTCCGGGAAAGTCACTTTCTCCTTTTGTGTTTTTAGCTTCCCTGTGGTATAGTTTAACTGCGGAGGGCTTATGAGCGCACGAATACTTATTATAGAAGATGATGAGGCCATCCTTCGGTTCTTGCGCCGCGGCCTGGCCTACGAAGGTTATCAAGTCGACACTGCAGTCGATGGACATTCGGGTTTGGCATTGGCGCGCGATAACCCACCAGACCTGGTTGTCCTTGACATCATGCTCCCAGGCATCGATGGTTTGGAAGTCTGCCGGCGCTTAAGAGCAGGTGGCCCTGTACCTATTCTGATCCTCACGGCAAAGGATTCGGTTAATGATCGGGTGATGGGATTGGACGTGGGTGCAGATGATTACATGGTGAAGCCATTTAATCTGGATGAATTATTGGCACGCATCCGGGCATTACTCCGAAGGGCACAACCAAGCCGACCACAGGTGTTACGGTTCGCTGACCTGATCCTGGATACTGGAACACGGCAGGCATCGCGTGGTGAGCGTGTCATCTCCCTTACTGCAAAAGAATATGAGCTGCTTGAGCTTTTTCTAAGACATCCACGACAGGTTTTAACCAGGGAGATGATATTCGATCGGGTTTGGGGGTACGATTTCGGTGGCGAGAGTAATATTATCGAAGTATATATTCGGTACCTGCGACAGAAGCTCGAAGTTCAAGGGGAACAAAGACTCCTGCATACTGTGCGCGGTATGGGATACGTTTTGCGAGAACCATCGTAAGTAAAATTTCATGTCCCTGCGAAGCCGGCTTACCTTACTATACACAACAATAGTAGGGGGCATTTTCCTGTTATTTGGATTAGCCGTCTATTATTCGGTAAGCTTGACGGTAACACATCAACTCGATGATACGCTCAGAATCCGTGCAGAGACTGTTTATCTGAATACAAATATAGATGCCAATGGGCATCTTAATGTTGCTTTGCCCCAACTTGATTTACCTGAGGACGTTTTCGTACAAGTATGGGGTAGAGATAACGCCTTGGTTTCGGCCTCCCAGAACATCTCAATATTAAAAAATCCACTCGATACAGCCGCTATGCAGAGCTCGTTCCCGCTGTTCAGAGATGTGAATCGGGGTGGAGTACGTTTGAGAGTATTAACCGTCCCTCTCGTGTCTGGCGATCGGCTGGAGGGGATATTGCAGGTTGGTACCCGGATGGATGTGGTCAATGCCACTCAGCAAACCTTGTTGGAGGTTCTGTTGGTCGGGACAACGTTTGCGATCATTGCCGCAGGATTAGCTGCCTGGTTCAGCACTCGTCAGGCTCTGCATGCACTAGACAATGTGACAAAGACTGCCTTACAGATAACCAGTGCGGATGACTTGTCTCGCCGGATTCCGTATACTGGTTCCCCAACAGATGAAGTGGGACAGCTAGTGGCTGCGTTCAACCAAACTTTAAGCAGGTTGGAAAATCTGTTTTATACGCAACGGCGTTTCATTGCAGATGTGGGACATGAACTACGCACCCCACTCACGGTGATTAAAGGCAACATTGGTCTGATGCGGAAAATCAAGGATTTTGATGAAGAATCATTGGTGACGATTGATGAAGAAGTGGATCGCCTGACACGAATGGTTGGCGACTTATTACTCCTTGCCCAGGCTGAATCAGGCAAAATCCCGCTTGCCAATGAGCTGGTTGAATTGGATACACTGTTACTGGAAGTATTAAACCAAATGCAGGTCTTGACTCATGATCGGATCCAATTAAATCTGGGTAGCATCGATCAAGTGTTGGTTTGCGGAGATCGCGACCGCCTCAAACAGGTGATGGTGAATCTGGTTGGCAATGCGATCAATTACACCCCCAAAGGTGGAGAGATTGTGGTTGGATTAGGTAAAGTAGGCGAGCGAGCACAATTTACGGTGACCGATAACGGTCCAGGAATTGCTCCTGAGGATATGCCTCATATTTTCGAGCGTTTTTACCGGGGCGAAAAATCCCGCACCCGTCAGAAGGATGGCAAAGGATTTGGTCTGGGATTATCGATTGCCTATTGGATCGTGCGTAATCATGGAGGCAGGATCGAGGTTAGTTCAACGTTGGGGCAGGGTACCACTTTTTGTGTCTGGTTGCCACTAGCTAAAGGAAAATGTAACGAAGCAGTAAACTTACAAGTTGATGTTTAACGTTTGGTTTTTATAGGTTGAGTATGCAAACAGGCAAAAAGAACTTTTTTCAGTTTATTAAAACGCCTTTTTCAACCTGGTTCTGGTTATTGCTCACAATTATTGGAATCGCTATTTTCACATCATTTGGCCCGTCAGAGCACAGCCTGGGTACGCATATTCGCATCGTTTACCTGCATGGTGCCTGGGTATGGGCATCGATTGCCACCTTCTGCCTTGCAGCGGTGTGGGGTGGGATAGGATTACTCACACGCCGAAAATCATTTCACTGCTGGTCAAGTGCTTTTGGGCGGACGGGGTTGATTCTCTGGATTACCTATCTCCCGCTTTCTCTGTGGGCGATGCAATCAAATTGGAATGGTTTATTCATGGCAGAGCCGCGCTGGAGGCTGGCAATGGTGTTTGCCATCAGTGGGGTGATGTTACAAATTGGACTAAGCCTGGCGAACCTGCCTAAGCTAACTTCTGGTTTAAACATTCTATACTTTATCGCTTTAATCATCGCAATTCAAAACACGCCTAATGTAATGCATCCTGCCTCGCCCATTCTGAATAGCGATGCCTGGAGGATTCAACTTTTCTTCATTGGTTTGGTCTTCCTGACCTTGGTGGCAGCCTGGCAGATGGCGAGATGGTGGTATAAACGTGAGCCTTATTGCCTCCCAAAATAAGCCGGAATTGAAAAAGACAATTAATTTCCAGGTTGTGGTCTTTGTGATCGTGCGAATGGTGTATAACACCTTGTTCCGGATGATCTATCCTTTTCTGTCCTATTTTGCAAAGGGATTAGGGGTTGACCTGCGGACAATTTCCTATGCCATCACTGCGCGGTCGCTGATGGGTTTGATCGGTCCGTTTTTTGCTTCGGTAGCTGATAGCCGTGGTCGAAAGGTTGGTATGTTGCTGGGTGCGCTCGTCTATACAGGATCGATTAGCCTGGTTGTGCTCTGGCCAACTTACACGGCTTTCTTCATTGCCCTAAGCCTGGCATTCATCGGGTATTTAATCTTTGTGCCTTCCATGCAAGCCTATTTGGGTGACCGTGTAGCTTATGAAAATCGAGCCCGGGTGTTAGGCATCACGGAATTTGCCTGGTCATTAAGCGCAATTATCGGAGTACCGCTGGTTGGATTTATCATTGCCCGGTTCGGATGGCTGGCACCCTTTCCATTGCTTGCCTTACTGGGAGCACTGTCCTTTATCATCCTTGCCTGGATGTTGCCCAAAGATTCACACCCCGTGGAAGGGCAGGCTGGTTTTTGGAAGAATCTTCGAAAAGTATATTCTTATCCTCCAGCCGTTGCTGCACTAGTTATGGTGGCGCTCTATACAGCTGCAAATGAGACGGTAACGCTGGTTTATGGAGTTTGGATTGAGAAAGCATTTGCCCTGGGTATAGCTTCGCTTGCAGCGACCGCCCTGGCAATTGGAATCTCTGAATTTGGTGGGGAAGTCCTTGTCACTATATTCACCGACAAAATTGGTAAGCGAAGAGCATTAGCTGTGGGAATTATCGGGAACTGTCTGGCAGCCCTGGCATTACCTATTTTTGGACGGTGGCAAATAGGCGCTATGCTTAGCTTATTCCTGTTTTACCTTACCTACGAATTTACCATTGTCAGTGGGATCCCGCTGATGACCGAAATCCTTCCTTCAGCACGAGCAACCATGTTAGCAGCTCACATGGCTTTAATTGCTTTGGGACGGTCTATCGGTGATATAGTGGCACCACCCCTATTTACTCAAGCGGTGCTTCCGGGGATATCAGCTAATGCTCTGGCAGCTATTGTATTTAATCTACTGGCGTTAATATTTCTGGCCCGGATAAAAATCCCCCGTACTGAATTGAAATGATGGCGGCTATCTACCCACCCACGAGCGGTGGGAATATATCCACATGGTCCTCCGGTTTCAGGGTGGTTTCCAAACCAGCCATATGTCGGATATTCTCGCCGTTTATAAAGACATGTACAAATTCAGTTAATTCACCCTGATCTTTCCAGATAGATTTTTCTAATACGGGAAAAAGCCTGGTCACCTCAATCAGTACATCTCGGATGGTTGATCCAGGCTGAATTTCCACATCCATCATTTTTGTGCCAGCTGCCTGGCGTAAAGAGGCATACAGCTTTACCTGCATGAATTATCTCCATGGATAGATATTGACTTTATTACTGATTTTAAACCCAGCCTGAAGGAGACGATAAAAGGTCTCATCCAGGCTGGAGTAATTCAGTGTATCAATCCACTTATCAAGCCATCCAGCCGAGACCCAGCTCCTTAAGCTTGGCAGGCGTGGGCTTGCCAGTAGCGACGTCCCAGCCACACATTTCATAATACATATCCAATGCTTCTTCTACTTCCTGGCGGGTAACAACAACTCCATCAGAAGCACCGCCAATCAATGGCTCATCATAGATGCGTTTTGGAAGGGTATCACGTTCGCGACCGACTCCTTCACGGGCATTAAAGGCACGCAACATATTCAACCGGCGCTCTCCTACTTTTTGAGTATCGGCAACCGTCCAATCCCAACCAGTGGTGGCTTTCATTAACTCTGCTTGTTCTTTTGGACCAAATACCTGCCAGGCAGGACCATAGACGAATTGGCATAGATCAGCGGTATCCATATAACAATAGTTCCACTCAGAGTACAAAGCCATCTTGACCTTTTCACGGTTGAGCACCCGATCGGATTGTGGATCGGTCAGACCAATTTCAGCAAAGCGTTCCAGGTTATATGAAGCTGTATCAGGAGTATATCCGGGGTCGTGTTCAGATGACTGATGGTCAGCACCAAACGGATTTACAGCATAGATCAGCGCCAGGCTGCGTTTGACCTGAGGCATGTGGGCGGGCAATTCGTGATTCTTAATTGCCACAACCAAATCCTCTGCACCCTGGCCGATTTTACCTGCAGCATAGGCAGAGCCATTGGCGAGCAAATCCCCCAATCCCTCCCGTTTGGTTATTTTATCAAGGATGGCGAGCATAGCGTCGGCATTACCAAAACGCAGGTCAATCCCATCGGTTTCCTTTTTTGTCAGATATCCATGTTCGAAACAATCCATCGCAAACGCAATGGTTGCTCCACAGGCAATGGTATCCAGTCCATTTTGGTCGCAGATCTGATTGGCAAGTGCGACTGCACCCATATCTCCGATGCCACAATAGGAGCCGAAAGTGGATAAGGTTTCATATTCAGGTCCGCCGTAATATGGATCAATATGATTGTTCTTATATTCAGTCTCTACCACGCGCTTACAACGCACTACACAGGCGTAACAGGTATCATTGTGTTGCAGGATGGTTTCCGACATGGTTTCACCAGATAGGTCTTCAGCCATATCAAAGGTCCCGCTGGTATAGTTCCTCGTAGGTAAACCACCGGAGGTGTTCTGGTAGTTCAAGACAGATGCGGTACCAAAATCCTGCAGCCCTTTCATATCGCCAATATCCTGCACCCGTTTTGGAGCTAAACGTGCAAGCCGGGTGATTGTTGCCGGATCAGCGGTTTTTACTTTCTGGTGACCACGCACAGCGATGGCTTTAAGGTTTTTACTACCCATCACGGCACCCATACCGGTGCGCCCATTGGCACGGTTGCACATGTTCATGATTGCAGCATAACGGGCTAACTTTTCGCCGCCAGGACCGATTTGGGCGACTTCTATCTTTTCATCACCAAGCTCTTCCCGGATGGCCTTCTCGGCATCTCCGGTAATTTTTCCCCACAGGTGTGATGCATCCCGCAGCTCCGCCTCGCCATCATGGAGCCACAAATAGACTGGCTTAGGTGATTTACCGGTGAATACAATGCCATCAAAACCTGAAAACTTCATTTCTGCTGGAAAGAAACCACCCACCTGGCTATCACCGATTAAACCTGTCTCAGGGCTTTTTGCTGTGGCAGTCATACGGCTCTGACCACTGATGGACACACCTGTAGAGGCAGAGAGCATGATAGTTAAAGTGTTCTCCGGACCGAGGGGGTCAGCACCGGCAGGAGTATTTTTGAACAAGTAATAAGTACCCATGGCACTGCCACCGATATAGGTCTTATAAAATTCTTCGGCCGGCTCTTCAATGGTGATTATTGCCTTGCTTAAGTCAACGTGTAGAATTTTGCCTGCGTATCCGTAAAGCATATAATATTCTCCTTTGCTCCCAGATTTATCAAGGTTGATATTTGAGAATTAAAATGCAACTTCGTATTAAATAGTTTGATGTTTGCCTCTCACATGGAAGGAATAAACCGCGATTGGTATCAAATCCGTTCTTTTTTATTAATAGCATTTTAATGGATATTTTATATTCTATCAACCAAAACCAATTGATTGTCAACAAGCATACCATGTTAATATATCCAACCCCAAAATATTTATGTATATGATGAAATTAAAAATTACTTAAATCAAATCGCGCTAAACAAGCGGCTTTGTGAACAAATGTTCATTAACATAGATGTAATTACTCATCAGCGATCATAATAAGAGAAATCCTTACATTCGATGTGGTGAAAAAGCAGATTGCTTCGAGTTCGGAAGATCACCGAACTCTCGCAAAGACAGATTAACGGTGATATTTGGCAAGATGCAGCACTGCTACGTCATAAAAGATGATTCGGTGAGTAATTACACATAGATAATCTAGAAATTATCATTATTTTTGCTTGAGAAACAGGCGCAAACAACCATTATCTAGCAGACTGGTCTTGTTTGATGGGATTAAACAGGAATAAGCCATTTCATGTATAATTCTCAAACGTTATGAATAGAAACGTTCTTCTGTCAGCTTTTTTTCTGGTGGTGATATTGGGTATTTCCCTACAAAGCACCCGAACATTGGCTTCACCACAGGCGCAATTGACCGTTATTCCAACCCCCACACCTGGACCGGATGGGAGGATTATTTACATTGCAAAAGAAGGCGATAATGTATGGTATATATCAGCCATCAGTGGAATATCTACTGATAAATTTAGGGAACTGAACCCATTTATAATAAACGATATTATTGTTCCTGGTCAGGCATATTTGCTTGGATTTGCTGGCCCATCTGCTGGAGCTCCCACTGCCGGTCCGGTTCCCACTCAGGCTGCTGTAACGCCTTCACCGACTTCCTCACCAGGTTGGGGAATTCTGTGTGTCTTACTCTATAATGACATAAACGGTGATTCAATGCGCCAGGAGACGGAACCCTCCATACCAGGTGGAGAGATCAGTGTGAGTAACCGGCAGGGAACGGTATCACTGACTGCGGAGACTCCAGCCGGCGGAGCATCTGCAACCATCGTGAATCCAACACCTCAAGAAAGTGGGTACACCTGTTTCGATCAACTGTTGCAAGGGGAATACTTGATCAGTGTGGCTGCCCCTGAAGGATACAACCGGACCACAGTTCTGAATAAGACCTTGCGGCTAGAGGCTGGTCAAACCACCCAGCTTGCATTTGGCGCCCAGGCAAATTCTGAATTGTCAGCAGAAACAGCCCTCATTCCAGAATCGCCTCGTAAAAGCCCGGTATTGGGAATCCTTGGGGGGATACTTTTAGCGGCTGGAATTGGACTGGGTATATATGCCACCCTACTCCGTCGTGCAGGCGCATCTAAAAGTAAATAGTTGTTAATATAGGGTGTTACATGCTGGATATTTTTTTCTCGACACGGCGTAAGAAGCGGGCTTCGTCTATAACAACCCGCTCATGTTTCCCTTCACCAATCTTTTCCAGATTATCCCAGGCTTCAATCTCAAAATAAATCCGGTTTCCATCTAATGAGAGCACTTCAGCTCTTACACGAATTGTTCCGCCCACCGGAGTGGGAGCCAAATGGCGAACATCCAGGTGAGTGCCAACACTTGAAAATCCTTCCGGTAGGCAACATGTCAATAGACGGTGAGATACCCGTTCCATAAAAGCGATCATCCATGGGGTAGCTAACACACGAGATGAACCACTGCCTATATGAATAGCACTATTTTCAATTGTGATCGGGAAGCTTTCTTCACGCGTCATCCCCGGGTGAATGAGCTCAGATAATTCCATACCTATCTCCTTATAAACTTTCCCCTTCATCTTTGATTTCTAATAAAGGTACATTAGTCTAGTGGACTAAGATTAATCCACGGTGAATCACGGCTAAACGGGGTTCAAGGACGGTAATGCTTGGTCGGGTGATTATAGCATGATGGCTTACTCAGTTAAGGTTCTTCGTAAGTATTTACATTCAAGGTGTATACTTAATTCCGCCATCCTGCTGAAAGGATGATTTTTAGTAGATATACGAATAGAGATCAATCGATATCCTATATCTTGATCAGTAATTATCAACTCCCAGGAGAAAAAAATGAGCATAAAAGTTACCTGGTTCGGACACGCAGCACTGGGTTTGGAAATCGGTGATTATCGCATCCTCGTGGATCCTTTCTTCACTGGAAATCCAGTAGCTTCCACAAGGGAACAGGATGTTAAAGCAGATTACATCCTGATCACCCATGGTCATTCCGATCATATTGGTGATACGGTTTCCATAGCCAAGCGAACAGGAGCAATGGTGATCAGTAATTTTGAGATTGTTGACTGGCTGGGAAAACAGGGCCTTCAAAAGACACACGGACAGCATATTGGGGGCGGTTATGAACATCCGTTTGGATATCTTAAACTAACCTTTGCATGTCACGGATCGGTTCTGCCAGATGGCAGCAACGGAGGTAATCCGGTTGGTTTCCTGCTCACCCCCAGGGATGGAAGGAAGATCTATATCACCGGTGATAGCGGTTTATTTGGTGATATGAAGCTGATCGGACAGGAAGGGATTGAACTGGCTTTTATTCCTATAGGTGATAACTATACGATGGGTCCCGATGACGCTTATAAAGCGGTTGAGATGCTTGCACCCAAGCATGTTATCCCTGTTCACTATAACACCTGGGAGCTGATTGCCCAGGATGCTGAAAAGTGGTCCAAACGAGTCAGTCAATTAGGCGTACAAGTACACGTATTGAAACCCGGCGAGAGCCTGACAATATAAATGTGAACATATGAGGTAAAAATGTTTAATGGTATTTTTAAGCGGAAAGGGATAGAAGATGAGACCAGGAAAACTGGTCGCTTGCCACCTGGTCAATCATTAACTCAAAAATTCCCGGTACTGCATTATGGACCAGTGCCCGGTTTCAACCCTGCTACCTGGGATTTTCGCGTCTGGGGAGAGGTTGAAGAAGTTAAATCTTGGACATGGGATGAATT
Organism: uncultured Chloroflexia bacterium; assembly: GCA_963777935.1. Lineage (GTDB taxonomy): Bacteria > Chloroflexota > Anaerolineae > Anaerolineales > UBA4823 > FEB-25. The sequence continues at coordinate 157,765 of CAVZSL010000006.1, read as the reverse complement.
CAACCAATTACCTCGAAAAACTCTAACCATGGATATTCATTGTGTGACACGCTGGAGCAAGCTGGATACAACCTGGGAAGGGATTTCCGTGCGAACGCTGGTCGACCAGGAAATTATCAAGCCAAAATCAACAGCCAAATATGTGCTTCAGCATGCTGAATATGGTTTCACAGTCAACCTCCCTTTGGAGGTTGTCTTGGCGGAAAATTTCCTGCTGGCAACACATTTCAACGGGCAGCCGTTAACACCTGAGCATGGTGCCCCATTAAGAGGGGTGGTCGGTTATATACCGGATCGGGAGGACTTGATGACACCATATTTCTGGAAGGGTGCCAAATGGCTTCGCGGACTGGAGTTCATGGTGAACGATCGACCTGGCTTCTGGGAACAAGCTGGTTATCATAATGAAGCAGATATTTGGAAGGAAGAACGCTTCGAATGAGGCAATTCCGGAACGTTGAACGATTTTTTATTTTGTGTTGTTAGATTCCTTGACTTGTTCAACTTTCACGCATTCACCACGGCGTACCTGGAAGGTATCAAAGTCGCGCGCCACTACGGTGTTTGGAAAGATCTCTTGGGCTTCTCCGAGCACATCACGCTCCCGATATCTGCGTGAAATATGGGTCAGGATAAGGTGCTTAATGCCAGAACTGGCTGCAAGCTCGGCTGCCTGCCTGGCGGTTAGATGTGCAAATTGCTCAGCCATCGCTGCTTCTTCATGCATATAGGTTGCTTCGATGATAAGTGCATCTACATCATGGACAAACTGCGCCAAATCCTCGGTTCGACCCACATCACCCACATGTGCCAGGCGAGTACCTGGACGTTCTTCGCCAAGCACCTGATCGGGATGGATGACTCGACCATCTTGCAGGGTAATTGCCTTCCCAGACACCAAATCGCGCCGCCATGGACCAGGGGGGATTTCCAGCAGATCGGCTTTTTCAGGCAGGAATGGACGGCGTGTCTTTTCCTCGAATAAGTAACCGAAGCAGTCGGGTCCACGATGCCATACAGGGAAGGCAGTGACGGTGAAGTCGTCTTCGTCAAAGATTGTGCCGGCTTTAATCTGAACTAGCTGCAAATCCATGGGCGGTTTGGCGCCCCGCAGAACGATTCCATAAACAAGGTCATAAATTCGGTCCAATGCCCATTGCCCCCCATATATCTCCAACTTATCGATGGTTTCCCACCGCATGAAGGTAGAAAGCAAGCCAGCCAGACCCAGGATGTGATCCAGGTGACCGTGGGTGATGAGTACGTGATTCAAACGCTTGAAACCCAGGCCAGATTGCAGGATCTGGCGTTGGGTTCCTTCTCCGCAGTCGATCAAAAAGCGGAACTCGTCATGGATGATCACCTGGCTAGAAAGCCCACGATGGACGGAGGGAGCAGAAGCAGAGGTGCCGAGGAAGATGATTTCGAACAATAAAACCTCAATGGTACTAAAAAGGTGCATAAGAACGTAAGAATTGTACCTTATTTCGCTGATATCTGCCCGCCAGCAGTGAATGAGACCAGTTGTGCTATAATGCCAAAGATGACCAAAACAGCCAGAGTATATAGCGCTATGAAGGGGAGTCGCTATTTCGCAAAAACAAGCCGCGATGGGACTTACCGCCGGAGCTCATCAAAACGCGGCAGACCACCAGGAAGCACCTCAGCCAGTAAGACCGGGCGAAAGCCACGAACCACGGGTGGTTTATTGGGATCAATCTCGGCTTTTTTTAGGGGAGCACCACCCCCAAAACCGAGAGGCAGGCCACCAGTCGTCACTACCCCACCACCTACAGGAATGTCGCTCGATCGTAAGCTTGACCTGATTGGCGTCGTGTTGTTATTTGTTGGACTGCTGACCCTGCTTAGCCTGTTATCCAACAGCCATAATAATGCCACCGCGAGCTGGTTATCCTTTTTAGGAAGTGCATTTGGTTGGGGAGCTTATCTATTCCCGCTAGGGTTGACAATTGTGGGACTATGGTTGATATTGCGTAGTTTTCAGCGTATTCCCCATGTGGCGATTGAACGGATTATCGGTGTGATATTGTTGTTTCTTGACATTCTTGGCTGGCTGCATTTCTTTTCATTTCCAGAAGACGCATATGCCCTGGCAACAACCAGTGAAGGTGGTGGGTACACGGGAGCATTCATTTACAGCATCCTTTATAGAAACCTTGGATTAGCTGGAGTCGCCATTGCCTTATTTGCCTGGCTGATTATTGCCCTGATCCTTATCCTGGATGTTTCGGTGGTTGAGATGGTTCGCTGGGCACCCCCTTTGGTTGTCCGCCTTCAGGATGGAATACAGGATTGGATCGACGAGCGACGAAATCATCGCGGGACGGTAATGGCTAAATCAAAATCCGCTGGTTTGGAACCTGCGCCGCCTTTAAACTGGCCAGAAATGCAGACCATACCTGGTTCAAATACCAACACTTCCCCATTCGGGGCATTGGATTCCACCCAGCCGCGGCCATGGAGATTGCCTGCCATCGACCAGATCCTCGATAAGGGAATCGAACCAATTTTTGATGGAGATGTGGATCGGCAACGTGCTCGGGTCATCGAGGAAACATTGCGAGTGCTTGGCGCGCCGGTCAAGGTGGTAGAGATCAATCGCGGACCTACAATTACTCAATTTGGTGTGGAACCTGATTTTATCGAAACTCGTGGCTCTCGCACCCGCGTACGAGTGGCTAAGATTGCCTCCCTTGCTGATGACCTGGCGCTAGCACTTTCTGCACGTACAATTCGCGTGGAAGCCCCAGTTCCGGGAAAAGGTTACATTGGTATCGAAGTGCCCAACGAGCAAATCGCTCTGGTGACCCTGCGTGATGTTGTCGAAAGCGAGGCTTTTAGACGGTTAAAATCACCCTTGCGTTTCGCATTGGGTCAGGATGTGGCAGGTAATGCCGTTGCAGCTGACCTTTCGGCCATGCCACACTTGCTTATCGCTGGTCAGACGGGCTCAGGAAAATCAGTATGTGTTAACTCGCTGATCTGCTGCCTGCTTTTACACAACACCCCGGATGATTTGCGGCTCATCATGGTAGACCCTAAGCGAGTGGAGCTGACTAACTATAACGGCATCCCACATCTGCTGGCACCCGTGGTAGTCGAGACTGAGAAGGTGGTAGGCGTGCTGCAATGGGTGTTGCGAGAAATGGACATGCGGTATCACAAGCTAGCCCAGGTGGGGGCAAGGAATATCGTCGAATACAATGCTCGGATCGAAAGCAAGAATGACGGAATCGAGAAAAAGCTATCCAGGCTGGTGGTATTCATTGATGAGCTGGCGGATTTGATGATGCTGTCACCAGATGAAACCCAAAGTGCAATCACTCGTTTAGCGCAGCTCTCACGCGCCACCGGTATTCACCTGGTAATTGCCACTCAGCGCCCATCTGTGGAAGTTGTAACAGGTATCATCAAAGCTAATTTCCCGGCTCGAATAGCGTTTGCCGTGGCATCCAACACAGATAGCCGGGTAATCCTCGACCAGCCCGGTGCAGAGAGATTGTTAGGACGGGGTGATATGCTCTTCCAGGCTCCCGATGCACCAGCATCTATCCGCATGCAAGGAACTTATGTTTCGGACAGTGAAATTCTGTCTCTGGTGAGTTACTGGCAGAGCTTCTTACCCAGCACAGCCCTGGCTCCAACAATGGCAGGGGGTATCCCGGATGCTATTCCATCGGGTATACCACTGGTACAGATTCCGTTGTGGGATGATATGCAGGCACAGGAGGATAAAGATCCTCTGCTAGAAGAAGCCATCGACCTTTCACGCCGGCAGGGACGGGCTTCGGTATCCATGTTGCAACGCCGTCTACGTGTTGGGTATACGCGGGCATCACGTTTGGTGGAAACGATGCAAGAAAAAGGTGTGATTGGTAAGGAAACCGGTCCGCTGGGTTATGAGATCCTGGATTATGGGCAAGCGGCACCACCCTTGGAGGAGCAATGATCTATCCATTCTATGATAGTTCAGGATTGATTATAATAAGAACCAGCCGTAGCAATTTGCGTATATAGGTTATAACGTTTTCCGGAGAATGAAATGCCTGAAAATTCGAATCGTAAAATCACGTTTTCTCAAGGCGGAAGTTTCTTCCAGGATTTAGGTTTACGCATTAAACTGATCATCCGTTTAATGGGAGATTCGCGAGTAAGCCCACTGGTTAAGCTGCTGCCTATAGGTTCACTATTGTACTTTGTAGTGCCCGATATTGCCCCAGGACCGATCGATGATGCAGCAGTCATCTGGTTGGCGACATATTTATTTGTTGAGTTGTGTCCTCCCGACGTTGTCCAGGAGCATATGGAAGCATTAAAGGCTACCCGCAAGGTGATGGACAATTATAAAGAGACTTCACAATCCGACACGCAAGGTGAAATCATCGATGGGGAGATTGTGGAGGATGATCCAGGCGAGAAATGAGACGATCCATTCTTCCGTTTGTTCTTCTCACAGCATTTATTCTGGTTGGATGCAATTCTGGGTCACAAACCCAAATCCCAACCAACGCGCCAACGCAAGGCTTACTCATCCGGGTATCGTCACCAACCTCAGGAGCCGCTGCCTCATCATCTCCTCGACCCTCGGTTACACCCACATTATTAGTAACAGCTACAGTCACGGGCACAGTCACAATTCCTACTGTCACTCCACATCTACACCCACACCCACACCCACGCCAGTCACAGTCAGCGAACTGCCTGACCCATCCGGTTATACATGGCAGCTAACGGTGGCTGGTTTGGACAAACCTGAAGGTCTGGTCAATGCCGGAGATGGCTCTGGAAGATTGTTCATCATTGAACAGGCTGGATTGGTTCGGATACTAATACTAAAGGAAGGCATTTTGCTCCCCACACCTTTCTTGGACCTGACGTCAAAAGTAAGCTGTTGTGGTGAGAAGGGTTTATTGGGATTAGCCTTTCATCCAAAATATCTTGAAAACGGATATTTTTACGTTGACTACACCGAGAATGTGAACAACCAGCTGTATACTGTTATTTCCCGCTTTTCAGTGTCAGCGGATGATCCAGAACAGGCAGACCCAACTAGTGAAATGCGCCTGCTGTATATAGAACAACCTTACCAAAACCACAATGGAGGACAGCTCCAATTCGGACCGGAAGGATACTTATATATAGGAATGGGCGATGGCGGCTCAGCAGGTGATCCGCTTGGAAACGGGCAGTCCCTGCAAACAATGTTGGGCAAGATCCTGCGAATCGATGTTGATTCATCCGAACCATACGCCATCCCGCCGGAAAATCCATTTGCTAATGAGGGTGGTGTACGGGAAATCTGGTTATACGGATTGCGCAACCCGTGGCGTTTCTCTTTTGACAAACTTACTGGTGATGTGTATATCGGAGATGTTGGACAAGATGCATGGGAGGAGATTGATTATCTGCCGATGGGCAACGCAGGCGGAGAGAACCTGGGGTGGAATTATTACGAAGGTAACCACCCTTACCGTGGTTCACCCCCTCTGGATGCAGCTTTTGTAATGCCGGTTTCAGAATATGGGCATGACCTGGGAGATTCTGTCACGGGTGGCTATGTCTACCGAGGCAGCGACCTCCCAGCATGGCAGGGAGTTTATCTTTATGGAGACTTCAGCTCTGGGCGGGTGTGGGGATTACTGCACCTGCCGGATGGGGGTTGGCAGAATGCCCTGGTGTTTGATACAAATGCGAACATCTCGTCCTTTGGTGTGGATGAGGATGGTGAAATTTACCTGGTGGATTATCGCGGTAATATCCTGATCTTACAATGAAAATGTTTTTATGGCCAAGGAGTGTTCGCTCCGGTGAGCCATTTTCCAGGCGTCCCTTTTAGGCGATTCGTAACGCTTCTATTGCTCATGGTTCTAGTCTTCATGGCATGCAGGCTCGGGACGCCATCAGCAACCCAACCAATCACCGGTTATACCAGTCCTTTTCCAACAGTTGCGGATCCTTCGGCTTCTCCACAACCAGCTGACCAATCGTCAATGACGCTGACTGGAACGCCTCCGATTCCAGCAAATCTTACCCATTACACCTTAAGAGTAATTATCGATTATCCAGAGCATACGTTCTCTGGGTATACCCAGATAGACTACACCAACACAGAAACTGAAACATTGAAGAGTTTGTTCTTTCGCTTGTATCCCAACCTCGGACAAAGTTATGGAAATGGTCCGCTCATCGTCTATCCTGCCATCATAAATGGTCAACAGGCTGAGACCAAAATGAGTATGAATGCCTCGGTCGTGGAGGTGAATCTGCCATCGCCACTTGCCCCGGGTGATAAGGTTCAAGTAAACTTTGAAAGCAAGGGGTTTATTCCGGTTGATTTCGGCAGTGCTGATTCAGCCAGCGGTTATGGGATGTATAACTATTCACAAGGGGTATTAGCACTGGCGAATTTCTACCCACAATTAGCTGTTTATGAGTTCGGGAGATTGGCGTTTGGATCCGATTTATGGATTTGGGGATTCGGTTTATAGTGATGCAGCGTTATATACTGTCGAGATATTCAGTGAACCGAATCTGGTCCTGGCGACGAGTGGGATGTGGGTGAGCCAGCAAGCAGTAGATGGGAAGGTGATGCGCCGATATATCAGTGGCCCAGCGCGAGATTTTTTCATCATTGCTAGTCCAGATTATCATGTCACCAGCCGCCAGGTAGGCGAGACTATGGTTAACTCTTATTACCTGCCTGAGGATAACGGTGGTGGAGAACAGGCATTGGAAACAGCTGCCCGTTCATTAGAAACCTTTACCACGCTATTCGGTTCTTACCCTTATAAGGAATACGACATTGTTGAGGCACCACTCAATCAACCCAGCGGGATAGAATACCCTGCATTGGGATTGATTGCCGAGCGGCTTTATGATGACCTGGTAGCACCCGATTTCAATGCCACTGTGGCTCACGAGGTAGCTCATCAATGGTGGTACAACGTGGTTGGAAATGACGTCCAGTGTGCTCCATGGATGGATGAAGCCCTGGCGACATATTCATCCATCTTATACTGGGAGCAGGTGGGTGGTGCAACCGCCAGACAGCAGGCGCTTGCCTATTACCAGGAAAAGTACAACCAAAACACTCTAAATGGATGGGATGCACCCGTCACATCACCTATGGCTTATTTCCAGGAAAGTAACCGGATCGAGTCCTATAGTCCCATTGTATATGCCAAGGGAGGGCTCTTCTATGAAGAGCTGCGCAAGACGATCGGTGATGATGCGTTCTTCAAAGCACTGCAGTTTTATTATGGCACCCACTGGTTCACGATTGCCTCGACCAGTGAGTTGCTGGGAGCCTTGCAGACAGCCACAGCTATAGATTTGGATGATCTATTCCAAACCTGGCTGTATTTGCCTGAGCTCGCAGTTTCTACGGCAACCTCGACATCAACTCCGGCTGGCACACCTACACCCACACAAACCTTGGAGCCAACCGAAACTGCCACTCCTGAGCCTTCCAGTACACCCACTCCTAGGCCGTTAGTGTTTGCTGTGATCGGTGATTATGGTGGAGCTGATGAAGAAACGGGAGAAGTTGCTGAGCTGATCGAGAGCTGGAAACCTGAATTCATTATAACGGTAGGGGATAATAATTACCCTTTTGGGGCGGCTAACCACATAGACACCGCCATTGGGCAGTTTTTTCACCAATATATATTCAACTACCAGGGGAATTATGGTGAAGGCGCTGATATAAACCGTTTCTTCCCTACACTTGGCAACCATGATACGCTTTCAGCTGATGGGCAACCTTATTTTGACTACTTCACCCTGCCTGGTAATGAGCGTTACTATGACTTTGAATGGGGTCCAGTACATCTGTATGCATTGGATATGTTAGATACAGAACCGGATGGATTTAGAACCTCGTCAGTCCAAGCAGACTGGCTGCAGGACAGGCTGGCAGCCTCCACCTCACCGTGGAATATCGTGTATGGGCATAACCCGCCTTATTCCTCTGGCTTACATGGTTCAACGGAGTGGGCACGCTGGCCTTTCTCAGAGTGGGGGGTGGATGCAGTGTTATCAGGTCATGACCACATCTACGAACGCCTGTTTGTGGACGGTGTGACCTACTTTGTTAACGGGATGGGTGGTTATGCCATATATGACTTTGAGAATACCCTGGAGGGCAGCCAGGTACGCTATAATGACGATTATGGTGCCATTCGGGTAGAAGCAACGGATGAATATCTATTGTTCCAGTTCATCAACCGGATTGGGGAGCTGGTAGATGAGGTGGAACTAAAGAAGTGAGTCTAGCCGTTGACGATAGTATCAAATGCTGAACGATGTTTTGAACAGGGTGAATAATTAGTTGATTTGCTTGTATCATTCGATATCGCTTGATGTGGAACAAGTGACCATTAATTAAGCAATTAAACTTAATAGTTGCTTGAATTTTTTTTATGGTTGGCTGAATTTTGGAGAGTATTTTGGTGCATCGATGAATTACATTAATTGGATGAAGACATATCGCTTTAAGATGTTTGTCGAAAATCTACATTTGCGACAACTCGTTATCTTGTTACTTATCACATTGCTAATTGTCCAGGCGTGCAACCCACCTGCCCAGGCAGTCATCTCGCCAATAGCAACCTCAACGCAGGAGACGAGGCACGTTATTGTCTCAACGCCACCACTAAAACCTAGTTTGTCCACCACATTACAATCCACTCTGCAACCAACAGGGAGTGTTTCTTCTGTACCGACTATTCCTTACACGACAAGTCCACTGGTGTTTGCTGTGATTGGCGATTATGGTGGAGGTGATGCCGCAACAGGAGAACTAGCTAAAATGATAGGGAGCTGGCATCCGGAGTTCATCATCACCGTCGGAGATAATAATTATCCAATGGGGGCTGCTGACCATATGGATCCTGCCATTGGGCAGTTCTTTCACCAATATATTTATCCATACCAGGGGAAGTATGGTGAGGGGGCTGATATAAACCGCTTCTTCCCAACTCTTGGTAATCATGATGTGAAGACAGACAACGGGCAACCTTATTTTGACTATTTTACTCTGCCGGGAAATGAGCGTTATTATGACTTTGTATGGGGTCCTGTACACTTTTATGCAATCGATAATGTAGTCACAGAGCCGGATGGGTATAATGCTTCATCAATCCAGGCAACCTGGCTGCAGGAAGGATTGCTAGCCTCCACCTCACCCTGGAACATCGTGTATGGGCATTACCCACCGTATTCTTCTGGCTTGCATGGTTCGGCTGACTGGGCGCGCTGGCCATTCTCTGAATGGGGGGTGGATGCAGTATTATCTGGGCATGACCACGACTATGAACGCCTTTTAGTGGATGGAGTTACCTATATTGTCAATGGGTTGGGTGGAAATTCGATATATGATTATCAGGATGTTCTGAAGGAAAGCCTGGTACGGTATAACGACGACTTTGGGGCTGTTCGGGCAGAAGCTACAGATAATACCCTGTTGTTCCAGTTCTTCAATCGAACTGGAGAACTGATTGACGAGGTGGAGCTGAAGAAGTGAGGCTGGTAATTAGCAGACCGGTATAAGAATAACCGGATCCAGATAAGCAATTGGTGGTGGAAACGAGAAAAAATTATACAAGCTATTGAATACAGTTCAGTAAATCATGGCGATTGACTTTTATTTAAATGAGTGTATGATATTTTTTAGATGGTCAATGTTCAATGAAATTAGGGAGGTATTGTTTACGAGTTTTCATCCAGCAGAAATTCCAAACGTGATAAGATGATCTAGTAAAGTGAGGTATTTACTGTAATTCACAAAATTGAAGATAAATAGTTAAATCCATCAACCAACTTATGAAATAGATGGAAGCGTTGACACAGCATGGCGTAAATTTCGAGGAGGAAATCAATGAACAAGAAGCGATTTCTTGGAATACCGTTGGTGTTTAGTTTGCTTAGTTTGCTTTTGACGGTGTGTGGAATTACAGTAACAGCCCAAAGCCAGCTGGATAACTCAACAGACGAACAATATTCATCTTTGATCCTTAATACAGTCAGTCAAATCGGCGGCTCTACGTTTTCCGTAGCTCACCAGGGCAACTATGCTTATGTCGGTGTAGGTCCACGCCTGTTCATCCTGGATGTTTCAAATCCTGAGCTGCCTACCTTTGTGGGGCAAACGGACATTCTCCCCGAAGTAATCAATGACGTAAAAGTGGTGGGAAATTATGCCTATATTGCAGGTGGGAGTACCGGGTTGCGGATTGTTAATGTTTCCAACCCGGCTATACCTGTCGAGACAGGATTTTATAATACTCCAGACAAAGCCTCCGGTGTAATGGTGGTGGGGAACCTTGCGTATGTCGCTGATAGGAGTAGCGGGTTACGCATCATCAACATCTCCAACCCAGCTGCACCCGTCGAAGTCGGATTTAACAATTTTTGGCCCAATTGGGCGTTAAATGTGACCGTGGTAGGAAATTATGCTTATATCGCGGACACGGTGGGATTGCGCATTGTGAATATTTCCAACCCGGCTGCTCCGGTACAAGTAGGATTATATGACACCCCAGGGAATGCATCTCAGGTTGTGGTGGTGGGGAACTATGCTTATGTTGCGGATGGATATTACGGTGGGTTACGCATCATCAACGTTTCAAACCCGGCTGCACCGCACGAAGTTGGGTTTTTCGACACCCAGAGCCAAGCCCAAGGAGTGACAGTAATCGGAAATTATGTCTATGTTGCTGACTGGAGCGATGGGCTGCGCATCATCAACGTTTCCACCCCATCTACACCTTTCGAAATTGGATTCTATGACACTCCGGGGAATGCGTCTGGCGTGACAGTGGCGGGGAGCTATGCCTATATTGCTGATTACATGACCGGGTTACGCATCATCGACATCTCCGACCCAACGGTTCCGACAGAAGCAGGATTTTACGAGGGCTCCACAAGTTATGCCAGTGATGTAATGGCGGTCGGCAGTTATGCCTACGTTACCGATGGAGATAGAGGGTTACGCATCATTGATATTTCAAACCCGGCTGATCTGTCAGAAATCGGGTCCTTTGATACTCCGGGTCATGCATACGGTTTGACAGTGGCAGGGGGCTATGCCTATGTAGCGGATGATGACAGTGGCTTACGCATTATCGACATCTCCGATCCGACCGCTCCGTCGGAAGCCGGATTTTTTGATACACCGACTTGGGCGATGGATGTAGCTGTGGCAGGCACCTATGCTTATGTCGTCGATTTTAACCAGGGTTTACGCATCGTTGAAGTTTCCAATCCGGCGGCACCGATAGAAGTCGGCCATTATGATACGCCAGGATTACCCAGAGGCGTGACGATAGTTGGGAACTATACGTATATCGCGGATGGGGGAAGCGGATTACGTATCATCGACATCTCCAACCCAGTTGCTCCGACAGAAGCAGGATTCTACGACACCCAAGGATCTGCAGAAGCAGTGGCGGTTAGCGGGGACTACGCTTATGTTGCCGACGGGGGTCTTAATGGAGGGTTACGGATCATAGATATTTCTTCCCCAACAAACCCCTATGAAGTCAGTTCTCTCGGTAGCTCTGCCTATGATGTTGCTGTGTCGGGAAGTTATGCCTATGTGGCTGATGCGCTCAGCGGGGTGCGATTGATTAATATATCCAACCCCACTGCTCCATGGATAGCCAATACCTGTGATACGCCCGGTGCTGCCTTAGGGGTGACGGTGGCGGGGAATGATGTTTATGTAGCTGATGAGATTGGTGGTCTGGTGATTTCAACGCGCCCAGGAGGCTTTGATCGTATATTTACCGCTGGCGAAAAAGTAACATCATGATATCCAGAAGTGGGTAAGTATCAATCTCCTTACCCACTTCTTTCAATACTCCATAACTGATAGATTGGATAAATTCCCCCTTGACGTACTCAAGAAAGTAGTGGTAAACTCGAAAAGTTGTTAATCTTATTCTAAGGAAAGGAAAGGCGCAGTCGATGAGCGATCTCATCAAGCGAATTTACGAAGTACACACAATCGCCGCTGGTGGCGGATTTGTTGTGCCTTCGCGGAGCGCGCCTATCGCTCGTTAGGTTATACGCATTGATTTCTAACGACCACGGTGAGCTCCAATCCCCGTGGTCGTTTTGATTTATTGTTGGATTGTATGTACCGGTCACGGGGACCTTCTCAGTGACCGGTATTGTTTTTTAAGTACTTGAAGTGATTGTTACAAAGAAAATTAAATGGATGCAATTATGGGTTGCATCGGTGGTGATCGGGTAATTGAAGATTGCTTCGGCGGAAACCCACCGCTCTTCATCGCTCGCAAAAAAAGCTGGCGATGATTCGGGCTCCAAAAGAACACAGGAAGCCCTCAATGACAGATGGCAAGGAGTTTGAAATGTTTGACGCAATACAGGTAAAGGATGCATATAAAAAGTTCGGGAAAGCTTCCCATCCAATCTGGAAGGGTAAGGCAGCTACTGTCCAAACGGGCAAGGTGGTTAAAGTGGCATTGGACCATGTCTCCTTCTCAGTGCGCGAAGCGGAGATTTTCGGCGTGCTGGGACCCAACGGCTCGGGTAAATCCACCCTCATCCGCTTGATAGCCACGCTGCTGCTGCCTGACGCAGGCTCAATTACAGTTTTCGGGCATGATGTGGTAAGCCAGTCGATGGAAGTCCAACGTATGATCAACCGTGTATCCGTGGAAGCAAGCTTTTTCAAGAAGCTCTCTCCGATGGAGAACCTGCTATATGGGGCACGCCTGTATGGTATGGAAGGCAAGGAAACCCGTCGCAAGGTTGTGGAGATCCTCACCCGACTGGGTTTAGAGCAAAATACCATCCGGCAGCCGATGGAGGAGATGTCACGCGGCATGCAGCAGAAAGTGGCAATTGCGCGTGCGTTGCTTTCCAAACCGCGGTTGCTTTTGTTGGATGAGCCTACCACCGGGTTGGACCCACGTTCCAAGCGGGAGGTACAGGCTGTGGTGCGTGAGCTGAACGAGCAGCATGGCACTACTATCCTGCTTACCACGCATGATATGGGAGAAGCGGAAGCCCTGTGCCATCGCATTGCCATCGTAGATAATGGCAGGATCGTTGCCCTGGATACCCCGGCAGCGCTCAAGACACTCATCCCGCGCAACGGGCATGAGACCACACTGGAGGAAGTTTTCCTGGAGTTAACCGGGAAAAAGCTGGTTGCGGAGGATGAGGAAGAATAATGGAATTTATAGTTCACTTAGAATTGTCATTGCGAGAGATCGGTTCTCTTCCGATCTCAAAGCAATCTTCTCCATCAAATTGGAGATTGCTTTTTCGCAAAAACCGCTCACTTGTAATGACATTAATAGGAAAGGGATGAACCATGAGTATCGATACACAGCTCTTTGAAGGAAAACTGATCCGCCTGGCACCCATCAATCACGAGAAAGATCCGGAAGTGGAATCGCGCTGGACGCATGACCTTACGCTGATGCGCTCCTTGAGTCGCCAGCCTGCCTTACCTTTATCGGTCGCTCAGGTGAAGAAAAAATATGAGGCGATCGAAAAAGATGTGGATGAATCGAAAAAGCTGTTCCACTTCACCATCCGAAGCAGAGAGGATGACCGGATGTTGGGCTTTACACGCATCGAAGGGATCGAATGGACGCATGGAAACTGCAGCTTGAAGATCGCCATTGGGGACCCGGTTGAGCGGAACAAGGGCTTCGGCGGTGATGCCTTGCATCTCATGCTGCGTTTTGCTTTCAGCGAGCTGAATCTCTACCGGATTTCGGCAGTGGTAGGAGACGATAATCAAGCTGGATTGCGTTTCTTCAAACGCCATGGGTTCGTGGAAGAAGTACGGAGGCGGAAATCATTGCTCCGTGATGGGCAAACCTGGGATCTGATTCACCTCGGATTGTTACGGGAGGAATGGCAGGCTTTGGAAGGAGATGACCAGCATGAATGAACTCTTACACGGCCAGCTGGTGCATCTCAGCGCTGAGAATCCGGATATCATGGCACGGTATTTCTCCCTTTGGTACCAGGACACAGGCTGGGTGCGCTTTCTGGATACAGATCCATCCAGGCTATTCTCAGAAAAAAAGTGGAAAGAGTGGTTGGAAAAAGACCTGGATAAGGAAACCACCAATGAGGTGTTCTTTGCTATTCGTACGCTGGAAAGCGACAAGCTGATCGGTTTTATCGGATTGTTTGAATTATTCAAACATCACGGTGATACGTTGGTGGCAATTGCCCTGGGAGAACGCGAATACTGGGGTAAAGGTTATGGAACCGATGCAATGAGAATTATGCTGCAATATGCTTTTTATGAGCTGAACCTGAGGAGGGTGGGCTTGATCGTTTTCGAGTACAACCCACGCGCAATCCGATCGTATGAGAAGGTTGGTTTCATCCCGGAGGGATTTGTTCGCAGAGTGATGCAGCGTGACGGCAAACGATGGGATTTTCAGTATATGGGCATCCTGCGGGAAGAGTGGCTAGCCAGGCAGGCTGGTTAGGTTAATGATCAATAATCATTTTGAGAAGTGGAAGGTGAATGATGAAATCTAATTTACTTTGTGGAGATCTTGTGTGCCTTGCCGCTGATGAGCCAGCCGTGCTTGGAGAGGCGCTGGTTCGCTGGCATGTGGATAGCGAATACCTACGTCTGTTGGATGCTGATCCCACCAACTGCTTCTCGGTGAAAAAATTCACCGAATGGATACAGAAAGACCAGGAGAAAGACCCGCCGCCTTTTTACTTCCTTTGCCATCCGCACGCTTGAAAGTAACCAGCTGATTGGCTTCGTCGGTTTGGATCGAGATACATTTCCGAATGGAGATGCCTTTGTAGGTATTGGGATTGGCGAACGGGATTTCTGGGGCAAAGGATATGGAACGGATGCCATGAAAGTAATCCTTCGTTATGCGTTCCTGGAACTGAACCTGAGGAGGGTGAGCCTTGATACTTTCGAGTATAACCCTAGGGCGATCCGTTCTTATGAGAAGGTTGGTTTCGTCCATGAGGGACGGGCACGAAGATTTTTATACCGTGAGGGGCGCCGTTGGGACATGCTCTTCATGGGCATCCTGCGGGAGGAATGGCAGGTAAGAAACGGTTTTTAATTTTGGAGTAACTGAAATGACTACGTTAGTGAATGAATTTAGAGCAACTTATGCGTTCATGGAACGCAACGCCAACTTGGTAAAACGCTACTGGTCCTGGGAATTGGTGTGGATCGCCTACTCCATCGCCAACAGCCTGTCGGTCAGTTTCATTGGCCTTGGCATGGAACAGATGGGTGGAGTTTCGCAGGTTGATGGACGTTACCTGGTGCTTTACCTTGTGGTGGGAACGCTTGTTTGGCGATACCTTTCCCTGATCTTCTATTGGATCACGGATGTAATTGCTATGGAACGCTGGGAAGGTACCATCGAATACACACTGATGGCACCCATTCGACGCGTTACCCACATGGCAGGACAAACGTTGTGGGCAGTCATCTACAGTATGTTCTCAACTTGTATTATCCTGGCGGTCACCGTGGCAATCTTCGATATCGATTTAAGCCAGGCTAACCTTATGGGTGGTACTGTAATGCTATTAGCAGGCAGCCTGTCATTCATCGGTGTGGGCGTGATGGGTTCAGTGCTGCCACTGCTCTTCCCTGAGCGTGGCTCGCAGATGACGCATGTTATCATCGCCGTCTTGTTGCTGGTTTCTGGTGTGTATTATCCCGTGGATGTGCTGCCGGAATTCTTGCAAAAGCTGGCAGTTTACAGCCCGGCAACGTACGTGTTGGATGGCACCCGGCAGGCATTATTGGAAGGCACCCCTACAATAGATCTGTGGCAGTATATCTGGCCGACACTTTTAATGGGTTTGGTCGCCATCCCGGTGGGATTGTGGGTGTTTGATTTGGCGGAACGCTATGCCAAACGCACCGGCAAGCTGCATCGGAATGGATAAAAAATGGAAGTTATGCAGCGGCGAAATGTCTAATCTTCTCGGTCAGTGTTTCTCGCTGGTAATGGTTGATGAAGATTACTTCGCTCGCAATAAACAGCTCGCTCGCAATGACACCAATGAGGAGTCAAAATGTCGGTACTTTCGGCAAAAAATTTAGGCTTATCTTTCGGAGCATTTGACCTGTTCTGTGGAATATCGGTAACGATCCCCAATGATGGCAAGATCGGATTGATTGGACCGAATGGGATCGGAAAAACTTCTTAATGATGATCCTGGCGGGTTTAAACCAGCCTACCACGGGCAGTATTCATATTGCCCGTGGTAGAAAGCTGGGTTACCTGCGCCAGGAAGCCAGTGATGCCCTCGGAAAAGCCTCGGGTACAGGTACCTATTCAATGGACGAGAACACAGTATATTCCGAGATGCTGACCGTGTTCGCTGATCTGCAGACGCAACAAGCTCAATTGCACATGCTGGAAGCTGATATGGCAGGTGGCAGTTATACCGAAGAGGTGCTAACCACTTATGGTGAGTTGCAGGCGGTTTTTGAGCATGCTGGGGGATATGATTATGACTTGCGCATCCAGCAAACCCTGCAGGGGTTGGGACTGGGCAAACCCACCTGGGATATGCCACTGAACCACCTGAGTGGCGGTCAAAAGACGCGCCTCCTGCTGGCACGTTTGCTGCTCGAAAAACCTGCTCTGTTAATGTTGGACGAACCCACCAACCACCTGGATTCTGAAGCCATCGAGTGGCTGGAGCATACATTGAATGATTGGGATGGTGCGGTGCTGGTGGCGAGCCATGACCGATACTTTTTGGATAATACTGTAAACACCATCTGGGAAATGAATGCCTCCGGAATCGAGGTGTATTCGGGTAATTACAGCAATTATCTGCTCCAACGGGATGTGCGCTGGGAATATACTCAGCGGGTATTCGAGGAAGAGAAGGAGCGTTTGCAGAAGGAAGTTGACTTTATCCAACGTAATTGGGTGAGGGCAAGCACACATGCACGTGCCTTAGGGATGTTGCGCAAGGTCACACGTGAGCTGATGGCTATAGATGCGTATGGGATCATGGTGCTGCGCAGCGGACGGGATTGGCACGAGCTGGATCTACGGGCAGATAAGCCTTTGGATGTGATCGAGGCAATCCGCAAGGTAAATGCCCTGGCGATGCCCGCACGACCGCCGCTCATTAAGCCGCGTCTCGTGGCAGCTACAGACAGCAGTAATATCATCCTGCGGGCTGAAAATGCCCACATTGGTTACCCGGGGAATAAGCTATTTCAGGTTCAACACCTGGAGCTCAGACGGGGTGAATGTGCTGCATTGATCGGACCGAATGGAAGTGGTAAGACAACTTTCCTAAAAACACTGCTCGGTCAGGTGGATCCCTTGAAAGGTGAGGTAAGGTTGGGTGTCAGTCTGGTGGTTGGTTATTTTGCCCAGGCACATGATGAACTTAACCCCGATAATACGGTGCTGGATGAACTCCTGAATGCCCGGGAAATGGACCAAGGTCAAGCCCGAAGTTACCTGGCACTCTACCTTTTCCGTGGTGAGGATGTATTCAAACAAATTCGTGCATTGAGTGGTGGCGAGCGGAGCAGGCTGGCACTGGCTATCCTGGCTTTAAGTGGGGCGAATTTCTTGCTCCTGGATGAGCCGACTAACCATCTCGACCTACCGGCACGCGAGGTGTTTCAACAGGTGCTGCAAGAATTTTCTGGCACCATCCTGCTCGTATCGCATGACCGCTATCTGATCGATCAGCTTGCGAGCCAGATTTGGGAGTTACATGATGGAAGGTTGAATATTTTTGATGGCACATACCGCCAGTTTGTGTTGCAACGGTCAGGTACGGCTTCCCAACAACAGCGGATACTCTTACCAGCTAAACCAATGGCACGGGATAATAGCCAGGATACTCGCAGGCTTCAACAAGCCCTGGAGAGACTTGAGAAACAGATACGTGAGCAGGAGCTGGTCGTCCAGCGTATCTCGCAACAGCTCCATCATGCCAGTGGATCGAAAGGATTCGAGACCATCAATGATTTAAGTTGGAAATATGCCAGGGCTCAGTCGGAACTAGAAAAACTTACGGGTGAGTGGGAAAGGTTGGTGGAGAAGGCATGAAAGAACCTCGATCGTTTAGCAATCATCAGGATGTGGATATGATGTATGAATTGCTTAGGGCAGGGCGTAAAGCCAATAATGGAAGCTATTACATCCATCAGGGAGATTTAAAGTGGTGGTTGTATTACCCACCCTTCGAAAGGGACTATTGGGATTATATCCACCTGTGGGACGATCCTGAACAATCTGGTCGCTTGTTGGGCTGGGCGTTAATCTCCCCCGATTGGGTGGGCTTCGATGTCTACACTCAACCAGAACTGCGCGGTAGCCCTTACGCACAAGCGATGTATAGCTGGGCTGAGGAGCAGGCTTTAAGGATTGCTCGGCAGGATGGTAAACCGACCGTTTATGTGCTTTGGATTTTTGATGATGATGATTTACTGGATAGAACCTTAAAACAGAGAGGTTACCGGCGTGGGAGAGGTCTGGTTCACATGACACGATCCCTGGATCTACCGATCTCCCCGCCACACCTTAGTGCAGGAATTAAGATACGAAATTGTAAGGGTGAATCAGAGGTGGTAGCCCGGGCGAGAGCTCAATTTGGAGCTTTTAAATCCACAGCAACGTTTGAGCGTTATTTAAACCGATTTACAAACTTCATGCGATCACCGGTTTATGATCCTGACCTGGATATCGTGGCAGTTGCACCTGATGGGCAGGTAGGCGCCTTTTGTATCGTTTGGACCGACCCGGCAAATCAGGTAGGATTGTTTGAGCCAGTGGGAACACATCCAGAATTCCAACGTAAGGGATTGGGAACAGCTGTCATGCAGGAGGGATTGCACCGTCTGCAGGAAAGAGGGATGAGGAGCGCCATTGTCTCCACCTTTGAAGATAATCCGGCAGCCATAAAACTTTACCAATCAGTGGGATTCCAGATCGTTAACCGACTGGGAACCTACGAAAAGGATGTGTAATATGGATATAAGAGCCTACAATCGCGAAAAATGGAACCTGCAGGTGGACCAGGGTAATCCCTGGACCATCCCCTGCAGCCCGGAAGTAATTGCTGCAGCGCGCAACGGAGAGTGGTCAGTCTTGCTTACCGAGCAAAGGTATGTGCCACGCGACTGGTTTCCTCAGGATCTGAATGGTCTGGATATCCTTTGCCTGGCATCGGGCGGTGGGCAGCAAGGTCCCATCCTGGCAGCCGCGGGGGCGAATGTCACCGTATTCGATAATTCACCAAGGCAATTGGAGCAAGACCGCAGGGTTGCCAAACGGGATGGACTGATTTTAGTCACCGTTGAAGGGGATATGCGTGATCTTTCAGATTTTGGGGATGGCTGTTTTGATCTGATTTTCCACCCAGTATCGAACGTCTTTTGTCCGGAAGTTCACCCAGTATGGCGGGAGGCTTTCCGTGTTTTACGTCCAGGAGGTATTCTGTTGGTCGGATTTGGTAATCCTGCGATGTATATATTCGATGGTCCGCTGGCATTGGAAGGTGTATTTGAAGTGAAATATCCGTTACCCTTTGATGCCACAAAGCTTACCGAAGAAGACCGCCTATATGAGTTTGATGAGAAATCGCCCCTGGAATTCAGCCACTCCTTGGAGGAACAGATCGGTGGTCAACTGGAGGCAGGTTTCTTAATAACGGGATTATACGAAGACAAACAGAATTCACCCCTGGGTAGGTACATGCCAGCGTATATCGCCACAAAAGCCATCAAGCCGCTAGGTTTAGATTGATGGATAATTGTCAGAATATGAGGGCAGCTGGGGAGGAATCCTTTCGTAATAGGATGAATGCAAGTATTAAGGAAGTTTTTCATGGATAACACAAAGGGCACGGTGAAAACTGAGCCATTATTGAATAATATGCTGTTACTGTTCATGGTCGCCATGATCCTGGCAAACCTGGGCGGTGAGATGTATGGGATGCTCCTGCCCCTTTACCTCAAGGAGCTGAATGCCAGTGTGGTGCAAATTGGCCTTTTCTTCACCATATCACAGATTGTCCCATTGGTGGTGCAAATTTTGGGTGGCTGGATATCTGATTCGCTCGGGCGCTTACGCAGTATTGCCATTGGAAGTGTGGCAGGAAACCTGGTTTTTGTGGGCTTTATCTTAGCTCCAACCTGGCAGTGGGTGATGAGCGGTATGATCTTCAGTGCCATCACTCGAGCCTTAATCGGACCAAGTTTCAGCGCTTTTATTGCGGAACAGTCGGCAGAGAAGAATCGAGCCAAGGTATTTGGAATTACGGATACCCTGTTCATGGTCGTCAGCGTGGTGGGACCGCCTCTAGGAGGGTTCCTGGTGGATAATTATAGCTTCCGCATCATGCTGGCAGTGGCATGGGTGTTCTATATTGGAGCAACCATCATCCGGGTGAGCATGGCACGCGTCGCTTCTCGAGGGCATGAAGCCAACCCGCAGAGACTGTCCCTTGGCAATTTACGTACCAATCTAGGAGCCATGCTCGGGTTACTGCTGAGCGGTGGTGTAATTACCTGGGTGCTCATCACCGATGGAGTGCGGGATGTTGCCTTTTCACTCTCCAACAACCTTTTCCCGGTATACCTGGAGGAGATTGGTGGCATGACCTACCAGCAAATCGGTTGGTTGGGAAGTGTGTTCGGCATCTCAATGATGCTGGTCACCATGGTAGCAGGCTGGCTGGCTGATAAAAAAGGTGAACGAGTGGGCATTGCGATTGGATTTCTGCTTGAGTTCGTAGCCATGTTTGCATTCATGAAAGTGCATGGTTTTTGGGGCTATGCGCTGGTATGGGCGATGTTTGGGGTGGCTGCCGGGATGATGTCTCCGGCATATAATTCTCTCATCAGCAAAGCGGTACCGGAGAAGCTGCGTGGTACTGCATTTGGATTGTTTGGAACCAGCCTTGGATTGGTGTCACTACCAGCGCCAGCTATCGGAGCGCGGATGTGGGAACGATACGGTCCGCAAATGCCTTTTTATGTGACTGGTCTGGCAGCGTTGTTAAGTGCCTTCCCGGCGTGGTTTAAATTCAAACTGCCGAAAAATGATGATTCGCTGGTGGTTGGGGATGGAGCAGAAGAAATAGCCGTTCAATAACGGTTATCACCACCCTGCTCGCTTCATTTTTTAAGCAAGTAAGGAGCACGGAGGTCATGGAGAAATTTATTGGTTTTTCGGTGTTTTCTAAGAGCTCCCTGTAGTGATCTGTCAATTTTATATATAGAGGATAATAATGGATAACAATATGATCGGTGATCCGGATATTTTGAAAAGATTCATAAGCTTAAAGAGCACAGAAATTCCTGGATTGGCTTTTCGCGGTTATCGAGGAAAAGAAGATTATCCAGAAATGCTGAAAGTCGTTCACGGAAGCAGGGAGGTGGATGGGCTTGAGCGAGCAGAGAATCTTGAAGATATTGTCAACTCTTTTACCCACCTGGTGCATTGTGACCCATATCAAGACATGCTGTTTGCTGATGTAAATGATGATGTGGTTGGCCATTGCCGGGTATGGTGGGAGGTGGAAGGCAGTGGTAATTGGATTGGTTTCCAATTGGGGAATGTGCTACCTGAGTGGCGGGGTAAGGGTATTGGAAGCGCTTTACTTCAATTCAATGAAGAGCGATTGCAGCAAATTGCAACACAGCTCAAGGCACAAGAAGAATTGCCCATGGATGCTACCTGCCTGCTGGATAATTTTGTAAGCAGCAGTGAAGTTGACCGAATAAAACTACTCGAACAGCATGGCTACACAGCTGCTCGTTATGCGTTTGACATGCTGCGACCAGACCTGGATAACATCCCTGACTTACCGTTGCCACCTGGTGTGGAAATCCGTCCAGTGGAACCCGGGCAAATGCGCCAGATCTGGGAAGCCTCCAACGAAGCCTTCCGTGATCATTGGGGATACATCCCCGATCCATGGGAAGAAGTTGAAAGCTTCATAAATGATCCGGATTACGACCCAAGCTTGTTGCGGGTAGCCTGGCAGGGTGATCAGATTGCAGGGATGGTATTAAGCTTCATTGATAAGGATCAGAATGAGATATACGGACACAAGCGAGGATATACTGAGAACATTTGTGTTCGGCGACCATGGAGAAGGCAAGGTCTGGCAAAGGCTCTGATCGCCTCTAGTTTGCTTGCCCTGAAAGAACGTGGGATGACCGAAGCAGGTCTGGGTGTGGATGCAGAGAACACCTCAGGTGCATTACACCTGTATGAGTTGATGGGATTTCAGGTTGTTAAGCGTAATACAATTTACCGCAAGCCTCTAACCGTGTGAACATTCATACATTTGCACGTATATATTTTGAAATTTTTATTTGTGGAAGAGTTTTTCGCCAGCGCGAATTGGAACTTTTATACGATTTTCAAAAGGTGTCAGAGGGCAAGACCAGGATTCGTTATAGGCACAATAGGGATTATATCCCAGGTTGAAATCCACCCTGAAACGACCGTCGCCCAGAAGCTCGGGCTCAAGGTAGCGTCCGGCTGGGTAAGTTTCCTTACCAGAGAGACTATCCACGAATGGCAGAAACCAACCGCTGTCACTATGATAGATGGTCAGCTCAGCGGGCTGGCCTTCGATGGTGAAGCTGAACCTGCCATAACGTTCATACTTCTGGATTTCGCCAGTAGTTGTTTGCATCTCAACCTGCTGCTTAACTGGGAATTCATGCACAGTGACTTCAAGGTTTAATGCCGGGTTAGGTGGGAAATACTTGAGTCCCTTAAAACCCTTCTTTTGTTTGGGTGTCAGTGGGCTTTGTCCGTCACTGGCGAAAAACTCATCCTTCATTTTTCGAAATTCCGACAAGTTATCCATGTGTTTCTCCATTTATTAATTTAGATGATTAAAATAATGAATGGTGACCGGTTTAAGGCTATATTCATCGAACAGAAATATCTAACTGATTATAATCATGGATATCTAGGCAGTGTCAATAAAAAAATGCAATATCTATTTTATAACATCGCTATTCAGGAATTATCCTGGATGCTGTAATAAGGAGGAAATTCATGCCCCGAGATATCCCTCTTGGTAATGGTAGTTTACTTGTTGCGTTCGATCAGAATTACCAAATCCGTGACCTGTATTGGCCGTATGTTGGTCAGGAAAACCATGCGCTTGGTCGCCCTTTCCGTACCGGGGTGTGGGTGGAAGGACAATTTCGCTGGTTCGATGATGGAAAGTGGCAGCGCTCCCTTGAATACCAACCTGAAACCCTGGTCAGTAAAGTAAAACTGGAACATCCAGAGCTAAAGGTAGCTATACAGGTTGCAGATATGGTGGATTTCCACGAGGACTTGTTCATCCGGCGGATGGAGGTGACTAACCTGGAATCGAGGGACCGGGAAATCCGGCTATTCTTCCATCACGATTTTCATATCGCTGGTAATGATATTGGGGATACTGCCTATTATGAGCCTGAACGCCGGGCGATTTTTCATTATAAAGATAAATATTGGTTCATGATGAATGGAGCAATCACCGTTGGTGATGACCAGCCAGGACCAGAGTGGGAGCCATCGCTGGATACTTACCCAGGGCTGGTGATTGGGATCCACCAATGGGCATGTGGGTTAAAAGAGATTCGGAACCTGCAAGGGACCTGGCGGGATGCTGAGGATGGGCAGCTTGAAGGCGGTGTGGTGGCGCACGGATCAGTGGACTCGACCATCTCCTTTAGCCTAAAAATCAAAGCGAGGACAAGCCGGATGCTTTATTATTGGATGGCAATTGGCTCAAACTTTGAAAGCGTGACGCAGCTCAACCGGATGGTTCGACAGCGAGGTCCTGAGGCTTTTCATTAACCGGACAGCAGCTTTCTGGCACCTATGGCTGGAGGTTCACCTACCAGATATGGATGAGCTACCCCAACAGGTTTCTGACCAATATAAACGATGTCTGTTGACCATACGCACCCAGATCGATGAAGGGGGTGCGATCATTGCAGCCAATGATTCGGATATCTCCTCCGATGTACGCGATACCTACAGCTATATGTGGCCGCGCGATGGGGCATTGGTAGCACATGCTCTCAACAAAGCCGGATATCTGGATATCCCGCGAGCTTTTTTTCAATTTTGTGACCGTGTGCATAGTCGCGAGGGGTACCTGCTACATAAATATAACCCGGACGGTTCATTAGCATCCAGCTGGCTTCCCTGGGCGGTGAATGGTGAGAAGCATTTACCAATCCAGGAAGATGAGACAAGCTTGGTGCTGTGGGCATTGTGGGAGCATTTCGAGCGTCATGGAGACATCACATTCATCAAGCCCCTCTACCGGACGCTGATCTGCCCAATGGCAGATTTCATCGCAGGGTATAGAGACAAGGAAAGTGGTTTACCTCTTCCAAGTTATGATCTTTGGGAAGAACGATGGGGAATATTGAGCTGGACCGTAGCGACCACCTGGGGAGGTTTAAACGCCGCAGTTCATTTTGCCCGAGCATTTGGTGAAGATTTGAGGGCAGAAAAATACCACCGGGCAGCCGCAGAGATTAAAACCGGGGCGGATGCATACTTATGGCAATCTTCCTTCAACCGGTTTGCCCGCATGATTAATAATAAAGTGGATGGTAGTTGGGAAATCGATGCGACCATCGATGCCTCGCTGGTGGGATTGTGGCTGTTTGGCATGTATGCACCTGATGACCCAAAAATCGTCTCCACCATGCAGGTCATTCAGCAGCAGCTATGGGTGAAGACCAAAGTCGGTGGTGTGGCACGCTATATGGGTGATCATTATCATCAAGTCAGCCAGGATATCTCCAACGTCCCGGGCAATCCGTGGTTCATCTGCACCCTTTGGCTGGCAGAATGGTTTGCCCTGACAGCCAAGCACACTGATAATCTTAAGCAAGCCCTCGATATTTTGGAATGGGTGGTGGAACATGCTCTTCCAAGTGGGATATTGGCAGAGCAGGTTGATCCGTATACGGGCCAACCGATTTCAGTCAGCCCGCTAACGTGGAGCCACTCAGCCTATATTAGTACCGTGCTCACTTTCTTGCAGCGTAAGAAACATCTTAGGGCAAAGTAATTTAGGAATCACAAGGGCAGGTACTGGTTCTACCTGCCCTTGTTGATTAATCCACTTAAGGTGAGTTAACCCAGTTTTGTTCCACATTCTGGGCAAAACTTGGCACCTTTGGTCTCTGCGCCACAATTTGGACAAAATGCCGGGGCTTGTTCCATCTTCGTACCACAATTTGGGCAGAATTTAGCTCCATGCGTCTCGGCTCCGCAGTTTGGACAAAGGGTCGCCACTGGCTGGGTCATCGGGGTGCCACATTCTGGGCAGAATTTCGTGCCTGGGGCAGCCAATGTGCCATCCTTGGGGCATTGTGCCATTTGGGTGGCGGCTTTACCTGCTGCTTCCACAGCTTTGCCTACATTATCTAATGCGCCTCCCAATCCAAATGCAGTAGCAAATCCTTTAATCGCAGCCCCTGCCTGAGCACCGCGGGCTTCGGATATCTCCTCAGTTCGCGGGCTGTCTTCCTGGCAGAATCCACTCTGGGTGTCAAAATCCGAGAGGCAAACGATGCGGTTGCAGGTGGGACACTCACGGAAATGCACCTGGCACTGTTTCCAGGCAGACTCGACCTGAGCGGGTGACATCTTATAGCTATAGCGTGAATCTTCACCGACCACGTTGTCAGCCACACTGCTTCCCACCAACGGGACTTTACGAAGTAAACCTCCGAGGGCAGACTTACCAAGATCCTGCTTCACCGTATCCACAAAATCGGGTTGACTGCGGAATTCGCGACCGCAGATATCACAATAAAAAATGGTATATGGACCAGCACCATCATTGCGGATATCATAGCGGGGCATACGTGAGAAAGTTGGCATAATTTACTCCATGTAATTAGAAAATTTTATAGGAATTATTCATCAGAAATGCATTAGTGGGTAAGTATACTTCTGGCTTTTAGGGGATGTCAAGCAGGGTAGGTTAACAGAATTGTGAGGTGATCTTATGCTGACCACGAATAAGTCACGAATACACGAAGGATGATTGGTGAGATTATTTGTGGATGGTTTTTCTAAATCGACCGTCCAAGAATTTGTCACGAATACACGAATGAGGATTGGTGAATTATTTTCATGCTTGTGTGGAGGTCAGTTCGTAGATGATTCCCGTGCACTCCTTCTGTTATACTTATTCGCATGACGATAAAAGCTATCATCTTTGACCTTGGTGGGGTTTTGATGCGGACCTCTGATTTCACCCCTCGTGAAGAGTTAGCCAGCCGATTGGGAATGCGGGGGCATGGATTGGAAGAGATCTTATTTAGCCTAAGATTTGGTGACATGGCACAAAGAGGTGAGATCAACGTCAAACCACACTGGTCAAACCTGGAACAAATACTGAACGATCATCGAGGTCGATAAATGGCGAAGATCAAAGCATTGATATTTGACTTTGGGGGAGTGCTCGTGCGGATGGTCGATGATCGACCGCGGCTGATGCTGGCTGAACAACTGCAAGTACCATTATCCCAATTAGATGACCTGATCTTCTTCAGTGATTCTGCCCGGAGGGCATCCAGGGGAGAGATCAAGGTAGGTCAGCATTGGATGGCAGTCGGGGAGGCGTTGGGCATCCCAGCGGAAGACATGCCAAGGTTCCTGGAGCAATATTGGTCAGCGGATGATGTGAATTGGGAGCTATTGGATTTCATCAAAAGCCTTCATCCGCGTTATAAAATTGGTCTGCTTAGCAATGCCTGGGATGATTTGCGACAAACGATGCATGAGCGCTGGAATATGGACATATTATTTGATGACCTGGTCATATCGGCAGAGGTCGGCATAGTTAAGCCAGACCCACGCATATACCAGCTGGCGGTAGAAAGGCTGGGCGTGCACCCTGATGAATCAGTTTTCATCGATGATATGCTGATTAATGTTGAAGCAGCCCGTCAACAGGGATTGTCAGCCATCCAGTTCCTGGATACACCACAGACACTGGCAGATTTGCGGACTGCACTGGATGCAGGTGACTATACAGGATGAAAGAAATCATCCTTTCGCATTTCCAGGCAAAAACTCTACTACATGCCAGAGATAATGGTTTAGATACTCTCCAAATTTCCCTCGACCTTGGGCTTAGCATTAATGAGGTTTTATTGAACATGCAAGGGGTGCATCTCAAGTTGGGTGAGAGAATATCCTGGGAAGAGGTCCAATCCATTGCAGACTCTCCCTCGAGTTGTTTTGTCATTGAGAACGGTGAGGCAAATGCAATCCAATATTACTCGGAAGCGACTGACCGTTTATACAGCCTGTACCCTACATCGGGCTCACCCAGTATGCTTGTATCAGGCATCCCGATGCATCGCATCAAGGATACAGACCCTCACCAGGATACCTTGGAGAAGATCCGCACCATCAAGCCCCTGGTTGGGCGGGTGCTGGATACTGCCACAGGCTTGGGATATACCGCCATTCAAGCTGCAAAGAGCGCAGAACACGTAACTACGATCGAGCTGGATCCAGCCGTTTTACAAGTCTGCAAGTTAAACCCATGGTCTCAGGAGCTGTTTAATAACCCGAGAATTACCCAGCTGATTGGAGACAGCTTCGATGTGGTGGCAGAGATGGATCCAGGAAGTTTCACACGTGTCATCCATGACCCGCCGGTCATTAGCCTGGCAGGTGACTTGTATTCGGGGGATTTTTATCGTGAGCTCTATCGGGTGATGCGAAACCAGAGCCAGCTATTTCATTATATTGGTGATCCTGAAAGCAAATCGGGGCGCAATACCACAGCAGGGGTGATACGCCGTCTGGAGCAGGCAGGTTTCAGGCAGTTGAGGCGTGCACCCAGGGCATATGGCGTTGTGGCGGTTAAATAAATTGAATGCATGTGACAATTTTGCAGGCTTGGTGGAGAAAAACAGTTTTAAGCTAAAATGGATTGTCCCAGAATTGCATAGTCAAGCTCAAGGAGTAGCCCATGGAATTAACCTCACTCACCATACATGAAGCAGCCAGACTTCTCAAACAGAAGGATATTTCCCCCGTCGAGTTGACTCAGGCACATCTGGAACGTATCCAGCTGATGGATACGCATTTGAATTCGTATCTGACGGTAACCCCTGAGCTTGCACTTCAACAAGCGCGCCAGGCAGAAGTGGAGATATTGCAGGGGAATTATTTAGGCACTTTGCACGGCATCCCTCTGGCTTTGAAAGACCTATACGAAACCCAGGGGATCCGTACGACTGCAGGCTCAACCTTTTTTACAGATTACATACCAGAAGCAGATGCAGCCGTGGTCCAAAGGTTGAAAGAAGCTGGGGCAGTGTTACTCGGCAAGCTCAACATGCATGAGATTGCCCTGGGGGTGACCAATGAAAACCCTCATTACGGTGATTGCTGCAATCCATGGGATTTGAGGCGTATCAGTGGCGGTTCATCAGGTGGGAATGCTGCAGCCCTGGCAGCTGGGTTGTGTATGGGGGCGCTTGGGAGCGATACGGGTGGCTCCATCCGCATCCCATCCGCATTGTGCGGAGTGGTGGGTCTTAAACCGACTTATGGACGGGTGAGTCTGCGTGGGGTGATTCCATTAAGCTGGAACCTGGACCATGCTGGTCCGATGGGACGGAGTGTAGGCGATGTAGCCATTTTACTGCAGGCAATAGCCGGGTATGATTCGCAAGATGCCTGGTCGGTGGATATGCAGGTGGAGGATTATCTGAGCAAGCAGATAAGTAATTTAAATGGCTGGCGGATCGCCATGGCTGGTGACGATTATTTTTCTGACCATGAGATTGTGGATATAGAGATACTTCAGGCTGTAGAGGATGCCGTAAAGATCTTCGAAAAACTGGGGGCGCGGGTCGAGCAGGTACCATTCCCAAATGCCCGTGAGGCAGCTATGGCAAATGGGCTGATGACCCCTGCTGATGCCGCCGCGTTTCACCACCAGAGATTGTCAGAAAACCCTCAGGGTTTTGGCGCGGATGTACTCAAACGATTGCAAACTGGAGTGGCTTACACATCCACTGAATATTCCCTAGCCCGACGGATGCAAACCATTCTTCGCTGTAAATTCCAAGAATTCTTCAATGAATATGACTTGCTGCTTACTCCCACCACACCTATCACGGCACCATTACGAGGATCTGCAGATGCGGTTGATCGGGCAAGATTGCTAACCCGATTTACTGCGCCATTCAATTTGACTGGGTTACCTGCCCTATCGGTTCCATGTGGCTGGTCAAGTGAAAAAATGCCGATTGGTTTACAGATTGTTGGCAAGCCATGGGCAGAATTAAAAGTATTATTAGCAGGAGAGTTGTATGAGAAGAGGCGTGGAACGCAGATTCAGATCGCCTCACTCCTTTAAATTCCGCAAGGCAATCGCTTGTTTGATGCCGGTATCGGCAAAGAAATAGATTATTAATAACGTAATGGCCGCCACGACCAAATCATAGGGGCTGATGGATAGTGGATCTGAACCCAGAGTAAATTTAATCCTATAGAGACCACCAAAATACATAAATATATTAAGGAGAATTGCAAGCACGCGCACTTCGGTGGGTCCAAGCTTGCTATACGAGATCCTAAATTCACCCATGACATTCATACGTACATAAACCAAAACTGACATTGTAATATAGGCAATACAACACATACTCGCTACAGCAAACGAGATATACGGGCTTAGACCAAGACCCAACACAATGATAATTTCAGTCAGCACGTCTGTAATATGATCAATAAAAAATCCATACTTTGGACGCTCGATGTGTCGAAAGCGCGCCAGGGTGCCATCCAGGCTATCACCGAACCAGTTGATGACGAATCCTAAAGATGCTAACCACAAGAAAGCCGGGTGGAACTGGCTGAGAGCGTAGCTGATGGTAATTATTAATGCACCCACAATCCCGGTAACCGTCATCATATCCGGGGTAACCCAGGCAGGCAGATGAGCAGCTAACCACTTCAGCGCCGGTCGTTCCAACGGACCCAGGAGAATATCATTCACACGCTTATGGTCTTTGATGTCACTCATCATCATTCTCCGTTCTGATTGATTATACAGGGACCTGCGCCATGACGTCGGGCCAAACAGGGAATGTCATCGACCATTGGCTGGGATCCTGACGGATGAAAGCTTCAGCAAAATGCAAGATATTCTCGGCATTTTGCAAGATTTCCTGGTGCCTGTCGGGATGTGGCTGCATCTCGATGGGTTCCGAGAACAGGAAGTGATATTTACCATCCGGTCGCCAGATCACCGATCCGACCATCACAGGTACTTGAGCTTTTAATGCCATAAAAATATGGTGGATGGGAAGGGGAGCTGGGCGTCCAAAGAAGAGCGGACGGTAAGGGTAGCTCTCATCCGGTCGTTCCAAGCCGGTCATTACCACTCCACCATTCCTCAGGTATTTTATCGCTTGTTTTATCGCGCCTGAGGAAGTAGGGACAACGTTCATCCCTTTTTCCCTACGCATTTCATACTGCTTGCGATAACCGGGATGATCATCCGGCATGCCTAAAAACATTGCTTTGAGGCCGGCCATACCCGCTGCTTGAGCGATGAAATCAAAATTACTCATGTGAACCCCTGCCACAACCAGGCCTCTATCAGAAAATTCAGGGCGTTGAATAAGTTGTTCGGCTGTGGGGTGAACCTCAATGATCTGATGGAAGACTTTAGGGTTATTGATATTATGATACAGATCAAAAATCGAACGTGCAGTGCTGCGGTAATTTTGACGGACCGCTTCATCGAGCTCTGCCTTTTCAAGCTTCCCGTCACTTACCACCCACTGATTAAGGCGGACTGCCTGTACCATCTTCCAATCCGTGCGGGCGGATATGCGGTCAGCAGCAAAATTAACCATGCGGTGTCCGATCCAATTAGGTGTACACCTACCGATCAGGAGGGCGATACTTATACCTAAAGGGCTATTTATGGTATTTTGGGGATCGATAGGCATAGATAAAATTCAAGCTGCAGAGATGTTTAATTTTAACATGAATGAACTAAAAGGCTCACCTTGCTCAAAGAAGTGTACATATTATACCTGTTCAAAATCCACGAAAGCAGTTGGTAAAAGTGATGATATACACTTGAAAAATTGGCTATTTATCGGTTACGATGAGAATATCCGAAATGTATAATGATTGGATAATATAAGTCGAAATATATCTTGACTGGGTGAGGATGACATCTAATGAATGAGCCTTCTGTGGTTGAACAATCCAAAGCAGAAGTTAAAACAGCGACCAAGAAAGGTCCGCGTGGTCATGTGACCGTGTTTGCAAACTGGTGCAAAGGTTGTGGCATCTGTGTTGCTTTCTGCCCAACAGGGGTTCTGGCACTGGATGATGATGACCATCCAGTGGTGGTCTACCCTGAAAAATGCACAGCCTGTCATTGGTGTGATACTCACTGCCCTGACCTGGCTATTGTGGTCAAGAAAGTTGAAATATAAGGAGGGCAGCTTGACAATCAGATTGATGCAAGGGAATGAAGCGGTTAGCTGGGGAGCAATCGCAGCAGGATGTAAATTCTACGCAGGATACCCGATCACACCCTCTACTGAGATTGCAGAAATGTTGTCCAGGGAGCTACCCAGGGTCGGGGGAAAATTTATCCAGATGGAAGATGAGATTGCCAGCCTGGCTGCCTGTATCGGTGCATCGGTGGGCGGACTAAAGTCGATGACTGCGACATCGGGTCCAGGTTTTTCGTTGATGCAGGAGCACATCGGATATGCTGCCATGACTGAAATCCCGGTGGTTATCGTGAATGTGCAGCGTCTGGGTCCCAGCACAGGGCAACCGACCAGTGCCTCCCAGGGAGATGTGATGCAGGCACGTTGGGGTACGCATGGTGATCACCCAATGATTGTCCTAAGCCCGGTTTCAGTCAGCCAAACCTTTGACTTAACCGTACGGGCATTTAATTTCTCAGAAAAATACCGCACCCCGGTCATACTATTAATGGATGAGGTCGTGGGACATATGCGTGAGAAATTCGAGCTGCCTGATTTCGAAACTGTAGAAAGGGTGGAGCGTATTGCCACGGATGTGCCCCCAGAGTGGTATAAACCTTACGGTGATTCGTTGAGTGACGTACCTCCGATGGCAAACTTTGGAGAGGGGTATCGCTATCATATAACTGGTTTATTCCATGATATGTTGGGTTACCCTACCACACGTTTGGATGAGATTGATCCCTGGATCGAGCGAGTGCATCGCAAGATAGAACGTAACTTGACGGATATCGTCCTGGTGGAAGAGGATTTATCTGAAAGTGATAAAACGATCGTTGTCGCATATGGGGCAACAGCCCGTAGTGCCCATCATGCGGTTAAGCTTGCGAGGCAGCGGCGTACCAAAGTTGGGATGGTCACTTTATTAACAATCTGGCCATTTGCGGAAGCGGAGATTAGCCGGGTGGCCCGTTTTGCAAAGCGCATCATTGTGCCTGAGATGAACCTGGGGCAATTAGCCTTGGAAGTAGAACGAGTTGCCGGGCGCAATAAAGTGATTCGCGTAAATCGAGCAAATGGTGAGATGGTCACTCCACAAATGATCCTTGAGGCAATTGAGGACAGGTAAATATGCCAACTCATGTTGAACATACAGAATACATGTATTTGCGTCCGACGAAAAAATTCCCTAATGTTTGGTGTGCAGGGTGTGGAATTGGCATCGTGATGAGTGCATTGATACGAGCGATTGATCGCATTGGGCTGGAAAAAGACGATGTGGCGTTAGTGTCGGGGATTGGCTGTACAGGCAGGATGCCGGTGTATATGGATTTCAACACCATCCATACCACCCATGGTCGCGCATTAGCATTTGCTACCGGGTTAAAAATTGCCCGACCGACGTTGAAAGTGATCACCATCATGGGAGATGGAGATGCATTAGCGATCGGTGGGAATCACTTCATTCACGCTGCCCGGCGTAATATTGGCATAACAGCCATTGTGGTTAACAATGCTATTTATGGCATGACTGGAGGCCAGTACAGTCCAACCACGCCTATTAATGCACGTGCCTCCACCGCACCCTACGGAAATATTGAACCTCCAATGCCAATCTGTGAGCTGGCAATAGCAGCCGGAGCAACTTATGTCTCCCGAAGCACGGTCTACCACGCTATAGAGCTAGACCGGTTTATCGAACAGGCGATCCGTAAGAATGGCTTTAGCCTGGTGGAAGCAGTCAGTTACTGCCACACCACATATGGACGGATGAACAAGCTTGGATCTCCAACGGATATGATGCGACAGCTAAAGGATAACAGTGTGTCTTTGAATGGGGTGGAAAAATTATCGCCAGAGGAACGTGAGACAAAGATAATCCGCGGCGTCCTACACGATGTTGAAAAGCCGGAGTATACCCAGCTTTATGAACAATTAATTCAACAAGTGCAGCAGACCAGCCTGCAGAAGACCTAGGGAGGGTTCCGGTGACCGTAAAAAATCCAAGTAATCGGAAGGAAATCCGGCTGGCAGGTGAGGGTGGTCAGGGAATGATCCTGGCAGGGATAATCCTGGCGGAAGCTGCCGCAATTTATGATCATAAAAACGCGATTCAAACCCAAAGTTATGGTCCTGAAGCGCGCGGAGGGGCCAGTAAAGCTGAAGTGGTTATCGACCAAGGAGAAATCGACTATCCAGAAGTGATTATGGCAGACGTCCTGGTGGCGATGAGCCAGGAGGCATGTGATAAATATGCCGGGAACCTAAAAAAAGATGGGATTTTGATCGTGGATCAAGAGAGAGTAGGACGGGTGCCATCCAACCGGGCAATCAAGGTGCCCATCACCCGTCTGGCAGAGGAGAGCAGTGGGAAAAGCATCACCGCGAATGTGGTTGCTCTGGGAGTACTGGTGGGGCTGACTGGAGTGGTATCACGGCAGGCTATCACCCAGGCGGTGGCAGCGCGGGCTCCCAAGGGTACCGAAGAAATGAACCGGGCGGCTTTATCGGCAGGTTTCGCAGCTGCTGACCTGGTTGGCAAGAAACGCCCCCATAAAATATAAATATTAATATAAATCCCGATCATGTGGTTGAAACTTCCACCTATTTTTATTACAGGCGTGAACTATTTACTCTATTGCTGGGTAAATATGTAAGAAACACAGGAAGAAATAAGCCCGTATGCGAAAGATTAGAAAAACAAAATTTGCTAGAGTTTTTCTCTGGACAAGCATGCTGATTCTTGTTTTGGTGGCTACTGGGTGCAAGAGAGACCCGCGATTAGAATTCATTGAGGGGGCTTGGTACTATAAAGATGCTCATCTCGCGAATATACCGGGAGAGTCTTACCAAACTACGGATTGGGTATTCAATAATTATTACTTTACGATGAATACATGTTGCTTTGTTGAGGCAAATTATTCAGGTAATTTTTCCGTTGCAGACAGAGACGATAATAAGTTAACACTGGAATTATTTAACCTTGAAGGTCATATGGGGGGTATGGCGATCAATAAAGATGAGATATTAACCATTGTCATCAAGATCGATCCTGATACTGACACTATTAAAATCGGCGGAGATGGGCCTTATATTCGGGTGAGACAATAATCATCTTGACGTGTACCTTTTCCCGTTATACAATTAGATTACAATAGAATAATCTCCAACTTTGGTGCCATATCCCCCGGATGGGATGGCTTAAAGGCGAAGCCGGTTCATAGTCCGGCGCTGTCGCGCAACTGTAAGGGATCACTTCCTAAGCCAGGTCGCCCGCCAAAGTTGGGTTCACTACAACCTCGCAGAAAGGAGGTGTGAACACATGGATGTACCATGACCCATGATTTACACCCCAGTACAAGCGACTGGGGTTTTTATTTTTTTTATTCGATTGGTAATAAAAGATAATCATAAAAATGGAGACAATCATGAATCGTAAATTTTATCTGGTACTATCACTGGTATTCGGTCTGGTGCTGGTGATGGGTCTAGTTCTTCTGATTAAGACAACTTCCGCCATGGCGAGTTCTCTTCCACAACAATCACAGGTGATTGAAAATGGTCTGACCTACCTTCAAGCCCAGCAGGTAGCAGATGGGGGTATCCAGGGGTTTGTAAGTGGCAGCTCAGATCCAGACACCACCTCCCGGAGTGTGTTGGCATTCGTCTTGGCTGGGAAACCTGTTAGTGAGGCAGTTTCCACAGCTGGCAATTCTATGCTAGATTACCTGGCTGCTCAAGCAATCTCTTTCACGCATGACATAACGGGGACCTTATTCCCTGGCAGGGCGGGATTGTTGTTGTCAGCCATATCTCTGGTGGGTGAGAATCCATCTGACTTTGGCAGTATGGACCTGGTAAGTGAGCTAGAAGAAAGCTTCCATCCAGATACCGGCGCATATAGCACGACTGCTAAACTAGATTTTAGTAGTGGACAAGCCAGTGACCTTAACCAAGCATGGGTATTGCTGGGATTAAGCCTGGCCAATGAAAATGTGTCGGATGAGGCTATCCAATACATGATCCAATCACAGGCTGCCGATGGAAGCTGGGGATATGGAGACCCTGATACGACTGCTCTGGTGGTGACTGCTCTGCTTTCTAGTGAAAAGGTAAACCTTCAAGATCAAGTTATCCAGAAGGCGTTGCAGTTTTTTCATGATACCCAATTGACCAATGGGGGCTGGAAACCATCCTGGGATACTGACCCGCTCAATGCTGATTCTACTGGCTGGATATTGCAGGCATTAATCTCGGCAGGCGAAGATCCATCTGGAGAGAGTTGGAAGGTTGAGCAGGGTGATCCTGTGCAAGCTTTGATGGGCTTGCAAAAACCGGATGGCTCAATTGGTGGGACTTATGCTAATACGTATAGCACTGCAGAAGCGATCATCGG
The DNA here is from genome assembly GCA_963777935.1 of uncultured Chloroflexia bacterium. Taxonomy (GTDB): domain Bacteria; phylum Chloroflexota; class Anaerolineae; order Anaerolineales; family UBA4823; genus FEB-25. Next base: position 121,835 of record CAVZSL010000006.1, on the reverse strand, counting down.
TCTTTCCGGAGTTCCACTGAGAGACCTCAAACCGTCTCCTGTCAACCATCAAGCCGGTCTGGTAGTTTTTTCAAGCGATGGTTCGGTTTATACCGCATGTGTGAGCTTTGGTGAGGATGTTTTATCGGGGATGGATTTATTACAACGCTCGGGGATGAGCATTCAAACTGCTACCAATCCAAACCAGGGCATTGCCGTGTGTGAGATTGAAGGTGTGGGATGCTCATCCAATGATTGCTTTTGTAGCATGCCGGATTACTGGTCATACTGGCAGAGAAACAATGAAGGTTGGGCATATTCAGCCATCGGTTCTGCACAAAGTCAGGTAATTGATGGAGATTTGAATGCCTGGAGCTGGGGAACTGGGAACCCACCAGCGGATATTACATATCAAAATATTTGTGAAGGCGTGCCGTTTGTGATTCCAACTGCTACTGCAACAACCACACCTCCAACGGACACTCCTGTTCCCACCCAGGTTATCCCATCTGTACAGGCCACGATCACCACTCAACCGACTTCGACATCAACTGAAGCCCGGGGAGGTGCAGGTACTTATATCGTTTATGGATCCATTCTTATTGTATTAGGTTTATTGATATTTTACCTGGCTCGATCACGTCATAAAGAATGACAGGTACCCGTTCCATAAATTATAGAGTTGTGATGTAGATGAGAACTCGAATATTCAGTCTGATAATCTACCTGGCAGCCACAATATCAGGGTTATTGGTATTGCTTTACCCATTTTTCCTACCTGCGGTATCGATTCGGTCCGGTTATAGTGCCTTTAGGGCGGGAGAAATGCCCCTGATGATGACCCTGTTATTGGGGCTTTGCCTCTTGGTTTTAATCATTGAATCACAAGGTCCTCTGATGAATACGAAGCTGATCGCACTATTAGGTATTTTGGTGGCGATCAACTCTGCTTTGAGGTTTCTTGAGACAGCCATTCCTGGACCAGGGGGGTTCACACCCATCTTTTTTTTGATCATTCTGGTAGGTTATGTATTTGGTGGAAGGGTGGGCTTTTTAATGGGCGCACTGACAATGTTCGTTTCCGCTCTGGTGACGGGAGGTGTAGGCCCATGGCTGCCTGGACAGATGTTTACAGCAGGATGGGTGGGGATGAGTGCCCTGCTGCTGCGGCCCATTGTTCAAATAATCAAGACTAAAAACGATAAGACAAGCGTTTCAGGGAATGCTCCTGAAATCATCCTGCTGGCGATATTGGGATTGGTGTGGGGAATCTTATATGGAGCGATCATGAATTTATGGCAATGGCCTTTCATCGTGGGAGCCCAGGGACAATCCTGGGCAGCAGGATTAGGGTTTATAGAAACATTGCAGCGCTACCTGGCGTATTACCTGGTGACTTCTCTGGTTTGGGATACGATCGCCGCCATTGGAAATGTATTGCTAATTTTGGCATTTGGAATTCCAACTCTCAAAGCCTTGAGACGATTCCAGCAGCGCTTCACTTTTAATTACACACCTGAAGATGATTCAATTTCGAAAATTCATGGCGAAGGGATTACCAGATGAGGCAGCCCTGGGCATGGGTAATCTGGCTAGCAACAGTGTTGGTATTATTGTCAATCACACGCAACTTCCTGTACCTGGTGATCATTCTATTATGTGTTATTTTTATTAGGTTAGCGCTTAGGAAAACAGGAGCACGACTACCAGGACCGTTCTCACTCTTGAAAATCGCCATTTGGATCCTCACATTTGCTACAGTTTTCAATGCTTTCACATCACATTATGGAATGACCGTTTTATTTACCATTCCGGGCAACCTGCCTCTCATTAGTGGGAAGGTTACACTCGAAGCGATGGTATATGGGGCGACAAATGGCCTTATTCTTGTTGGCATGTTGGCAAGTTTCATGGTGCTGAGCCTGGCGTTACCAGTCCGTGATTTGATCGGCTTGATCCCTGGGGCGTTCTTTCCTGTTGCGGTTGTAACCTCTATCGCGGTTACTTACCTGCCCACCACTTTACGACAATTCCAGCAGATCCGTGAAGCACAGGCTATACGTGGTCACCAGATGAGAACACTCCGAGATTGGCTACCCTTACTGATGCCTCTTCTGGTGGGAGGATTAGAACATGCCATGCAGCTGGCTGAAGCAATGACGGCACGTGGGTTTGCCAGCGCAAAATCTATGGTTGGCGGACAACGAATTCGACCACGATTGTTCATGCTCGTGGGCATCGTGTTGCTGGCTGTTGGTTGGTTAGTCCAATTGGGTAGAAAGCCAGAAGGTGGGATAATCTTAATCGTTATAGGTGCAATATTGATCATCGCAGGCCTATGGCAACAGGGAAGACAGTCACACCGGACGGCTTATCATCGCCCCGGATGGGAATGGCAGGATATTTTTACGGTAATTATTACATGTTGTATCCTGGCAATATTTTTACTCCCTATTCCTGGAATTAATCATGAGTCTTTATATTATGACCCCTATCCAAAGCTGACCATGCCCCAATTCGCTCCCGTGCTTGGATTGGCAATTCTTGGATTGCTTACTCCCGGATTATTTGTGATAAGCAGGAAACCAGCATAGAGAATAATATAGGAATCCTGAAACGAGGCTTATATATGATAGAACCTGAGTATGAATACCGTGGAATGATGGCGAAAACCTGGGATTTATTCCGCGGTGATACTTCTAATTGGGAGGATCGTACCTTCTTTCTTGAAATTATTCAAGCATCAGGTCAACCTGCACTGGATGTGGGCTGTGGAACCGGGCGTTTGCTTCTGGATTATTTGGCATAAGACATGAATATGGATGGGTTGGACAATTCACTTCAAATGCCCAAGATGTACAGGCAGAAAGCAAATGCAATCAGTTTAGTGCCAGCTCTCATTATAAGGTCTGTGGAAACCAAGCATCTACCGCGACGTTACACAACGATCATCATATCATCCAGCCCATTCCAGTTGTTTTTAGATCTGTTGCATGCGTCAATAACCAGCGTGGTACAATCTTTCACTAAGAGAACCTATGATCTCTCCAATGGCCCACTATTCCCCCGAGCTTGACCCTAATATCGAAGCTGAAGTGCGCTCCGTGTTGATTGAGCATTATGGACCAATTTATAAAGACCGAGTCAATGGTTTCATTGATAACTCGCTTGCGACAGAACATTTTTCTGGCAGGTTCCTCTATCTTAGATCAGTCATCGGAGCAGATATTTTCAATCCACGGTCGATGGTCCTTGTCTCTGGATTTGGGATGGGTTCCGAGATGATTATGGCAAGGCAATTTGGATTTGGGAAGATCTATGGGGTTGAGGTAGAAAAGCTTCTTGTGGATGTAACGACTCGACGGCTACGTCAATTTCCAGACATGTATCCAGTTTTTTATGATGGTAATATTTTACCCTATAAAGATGGGCAGTTCATTGTGGTTATTTCTGGCCACGTTATTGAGCATAGCAGCGATCCCAAGTTCTACCTTAGGGAAGTCTTGCGCGTGCTCGCACCGGGGGGGTACCTCTCTCTGGAGTTTCCCCACCGTTACCACTCGATTGAATTACATACCCGGCTTCTCTCTTTCGAATGGTTACCAAAACCATTGCGTAATTCAGCCTTGCGTCTATTAACCGGTAAGGCATCATTCTTAAGTGAGGATGTAAAAAGCCGCTACATCTCAATAATATCCACCAATTTGCAACAGGTGAGCATGGGTGGGATTAAGCATATGCTGAATAATATTAGCTACTCGTCTTCAATGATGAGTAGTGTGCATGCAGCACCAGGGATTATCCGTTGTGTGATACGCCGAAATTAAGAGGTATCTAGGATGGGTACAATCTGGCAAAAAAATATACTTGAAAGCCGCAGCCATCATCGATGCAAACCTGGGACCCATGCTGGTCAACGTGGTTTCTGGCAATCAGGCTGACCAACTATTCTGGCAGGAAAGGTTATTGAAAACCCGCCAGGATGTCTTTCGTGCTAACGGTGAGACGAAAATCCTCTCCAGCGTGGAGGGCACCCGCAAGGGCAATTTTCTCGGCAGCTTGAATGCCTGGATGGAAATAAAGAAAGTCATGGATGGTAAGGCACTCCCCCCCATGATTTTGATGCATATGGTATTTGGCTTGGGCAAGCGCCTCAGCCCATTCACACAAGCCCTTGCGAACCGTAAGCCGGCATTTCCTACCCCTATGCGCAGCACCAACCAGGAACTTTATCTGACAACAGCAGATGTTGCAGCTATGACGGCGTCACTCTGGCAGTATCATCTGGAATCCAACGGATTTAGGGGTATTGTGATCAAATGGGGTGATGAAGCAGTTATCCCTGGGAAAATCTGGGAATCAGGGACAAGCAAGTACCAAAACCTGGACGGGATGCGTTTCGTTTGGCAAACGGAACCGACTGAAGACCTGGCGCGGGAAAAAGAATGGGTGGAATTTGACAGCCAGACCTATCAAATGACTCGCCAATTTACCCGCCAGGAATTGGAAAGCCTGCGCACGAGATTATCCAACCATGGTCAGGATCGTCGCATCGGGGTCAATCTTGGCAGCCTGGCGATCAGTTATTCTTTAATACAGGTGGCTGAAGAAGTATTTCGGTCGGATATCACCGATGAGGACAAATGGGTGGATTGGGATCCATACACCTGGATCGCATTATCCTGCCGGGATGAAAATGAGTGGAATTCAGAAGCAAACCTCGAAGAACGGATGGGGAAAACCGGGATGCGGGATCTGGAAAGGCGCATGCCCGATTTCTTTAATAAAATTCAACAAATGCGGACTTTATTCCAGGAGCGTCATGGTCGACTGCCTGTGATTGGCGTGCTGGATTTTGGTCAACCCTATTGGATGGATTGGGGGTTGCACCTTAGTCTGAGGCGCTCCCTGGAGGCATTGACCACCGATTCGGATTTAGGTTTCACCTCTCGTGAGCTCTTCCACCTGCCCCAGGCACGCGATGAGCATGGCAACCTTTTGGTACGTAGCTCCACCCCCAAAGGTGCAGATATACACGATTCACTGTTGATTGATACGATCATCGTTGACCCCGAAACGGTAATCCACGGAGGGTTGGTGGTTTCTGGCAGGCATCGTAGGCTGAAAATGCCATTTGGTGGAAGCGCATTATTCTGTGCAGCGGATGAAATGAATTTCAATGGTCCACACGCGATCGCATTCAAATCGACAGGCGACCATCTCCAGCTTGAAGAAGGCGATCGACTGGCAACCCTATATCTATCAGACGAGACGATCGAAATGCGCACAAATGAATCCCTGGTCAACTACGAGGGAGAGAATTATTCGATGCCGGTAATGGGGAACCCGGTATCTTTTAAAGAAGCTGGAAGGCGGATGTCTATAGAAGACACCCGCCTGGTGGAACAGCGCTGGTTTAACCAGTGGAACCGCTGGCTTGGTTAATCTAAGGCTGAACTGAGCCGGCTAACTTTTCAGCAGTGGATGAATCGGGGGCGATGATCCAGACGGTTGTATCGCCTGAATGATAGAAAGAGCTATATCCATCCGCATAATTCCAGGTGAGAGTATCCCCATGCTGGGTAGCTGGTACTCCAAAACGAATATCAGCATATTGCTGTACTGCATTTGAGAACTCTTCTGCATCAGCTTTTGTATCCCAGACTGTCTTCATGACAAAAGCAGTTGAACCGGTCGATTCATTGTGCAACACTACATACTCATCGCCTCCCCAACCTGCGGCTGCATCCTGAGCAGTGGTGTCATCCAAACGTGCGTTAGCATTGGCAGCGCGCGCCAGGATCAGATAGGTATACCACTCACCCATCTGGTTGCGAGATACTTCCCGCCAACCGTCTCCTAATGTTGTGGCTAGATCGGGGAGATCTACCGGGATGGGCGCATCAGAAGGGTAAAGCTCAGGATGCAGGATCTGTTCGGTAGAGACGGGTGGGTTTTTATAAGCCGCGTCAATAGCTGTCCAACCTCCCTGGTCAAACAAATCCTGAACGAAAGTCAACCCTTGGGAATATGGGAAAACAAAGTCATCTTGGAGAAAGGCTGGAGCACGGTCATAAACCGGGCTTGTCATCGAGGTCATGAACTCAATAATATCCTGCTGATCTTGAGTGGAGGCATGATATTGGAACCATGTATACTCAGACAGGCTGGCATCTCCTTCAATCAGGGCTTGTACGGCGGCACAACGCTCGGTGTCCACTTCACAAGCCTCATCGCTGTAGTTGAGGCCATTCTTAATATCATAGTTCTGGTCTTGCAGGACGTGTGTGTACTCATGAGCGTATGTCAGATGCTCGGGTCCTTTAAAACCTTCTCCCTGAACAACGAACATCTCCGAGGTGTCGTTATCATAATAACCAGCCACCTGTTCACTGAGCAGGTCGGTATAAAATGATTTAAAATCATACCCTGGCTCGAGCAATCCGATAATGGAGAGCTCCAAGACATCATCTGCCATTTCTTCATCCGTGTAATCAGCCAAGAAATCATTGGTAACATTTTGGTGTAATTCAGCGGGGGATAATAAGATGACCGGTACGGGGTGATTAGGTTGGAGACCACGCTCTTCGATCACCTGCGATTGTATCAGGTCAATCTGGCTGGTCATACTGGAATCCAGCACAGAAGTGGGATAGGGGGTTTTGGTGCTTTCTTCCTGGGTAGGAGCGGTGGTTGTTTCTCCAGAAGCGACTTGGGTGATTCCAGGCGTCACGGATGGTTTCTCCGAAGGGATCTGCGTGGAAATAGCTTCGGTTGGAATATTGGTATCTGTACTGACTGGGGTCACCTTGCTTATGGAACCACAAGCTAGCGTACTCAGGATTAACAAGATTAAGACGAAATAGCCTCTGCGCATTCATAACTCCTAGAAAAAGATGAAAGCATATTATAACCTCCCGCAGTAAACGTAACTGCGGGAGGTTATTAAATTTACATTAACAATAAAAAGAATTATTGATGGTGCGAAGCTTCAGCTGCTTCGGCTTCTGCCTTAGTCTTGTGTACCGTTCCATCCGGGTGATTGGGTGGAGAATAAACGGTATAGAGCCTGAGTGGGTTCTTCGAGGAAGTGTTGATCACATTGTGGAATGTTCCAGCGGGGACAATCACTGCATCGCCAGCTTTCACCAGATGCTCTTCATTGCCATTGAAGACAAATTTGGCTTTGCCTTCCTCGATGCGGAAAAACTGGTCGACGGTGTCGTGGACCTCATTACCGATCTCTTCGCGCGGTTGCAAGCACATCACTACCAGCTGGGCATACTTGCCGGTGTAAAGAACCTGACGGAAATATTTATTCTTCTCTGTCTTTTTTTCAATGTCTCCAACAAAGCCAGTCATGATTTGCCTCCTGTATTGTGATATTTAGGATGATCGTTGTTTTTTTAGTATAGCACAAAAAAATGGTGAGTTCATCCATAAACGAACTCACGGTATAGCTGGTACTAGCCTTAAAGTTAAGCGGAAAAACGAACTGGCAATTGAAACGGTTGGAAGAAAGAAGAGCAAGAGCTGTTCCTGGGAATTGTTCGAAAAAACTATATCTTTAGATAAGAGAGATCGTATGGTTAGCTATGGGACTGTATATTCAATATGTAATAAAGGTGCACCGCTAGGTAGCCCGTTGTAAGACCAGGCTGTTCGAACACCTGAGCCGGTGAAAATTAGAACCACTGAATTCCCAGATGTCCAACCAGGCCGGTTAATAATTTCTTGGATGACCGCCGATAGATTGGGAGTGCGTTGTTGCTCTCCCGCTTCATTGATCACCGTCCATGAAGATGGAATCCAATCAGCAGACGATGTGGTCTGTATGCGTGAAGATATATTCTTTTTAAGATTTCTAAAAGTTGGTGCATTATCAGTCGCTTGTCCCTTAATGGAGAGGGATGTCATTTGAGAGCTGATTTTTCCCGTCTGGAATTGAACATAGGCATAATGAATTGTGGCAGTTTGGGGGAGAGTGAGATTGTTAAAACGTATACCGATAATTTGATTACTTTTATCATAGACCAAATCCAGGTAGGAGTGGGTCAGATTGATATTCCCGGATGCACTCTCCTCAGCATCATCGGAACTTACGGACACCCTCACGTTCAAAGCCATCAGTCCGATAGGTGTAGGGCTTGGTGTGGGCGTAAACGTTGCTGTGGCAGTTGGAGTCGAGGTTGCTGTGCTGGTCGGGGTTGGTGTTGGTGTATTTGTTTGGGTTGGTGTTAGCGTTATTGTTGGTGATGGTGTTGCTGATGGAGTTGGCGTAGGTGAAGAGGTATTGGTCTGCGTTGGAGATGATGAGGGGGTTTGAGTTGGCGTGACCGTAGGTGTATCGGTAGGTGTTGGAGTGATTGAAGCAGTTAACGTTGGTGTTCCAGTGGGTGTATTTGTCGGTGATGGCGAAAAGGTACTTGTCTCAGTTGGCGTGTTGGTTGGTAAAGGCGTAAAAGTGATGGTGGGTGAAAGAGTAATAGTAGGGGTTTGAGAAGGCGTGGATGTTGCGGTATGACTGGGTGTTGGTGTGAATGTAGGTGAATTGACCGGAGTTGAGGTAACCGTTGAAGTGTTGGTTGGTAAAGGTGTCGAGGATCCGGTTTGAGTGGACGTGGGCGTAGACGTATTCGTTGGAGAGGGTGTAGAAGAAGCGGTACTAGTAGTTGTGGGAGTTGGTGGATTTTCAGTTGTAACAATATATTCTACGTACAGCAATGGTGCTGCAGACGCTAGACCCTCATATGATTCAGCAGTCCGGTGACCAGTGCCACCGATTATGATAACTATGGAATTCCCAGTTGTCCAACCTGGGCGGTACACAATCTCTTGTATGAGAGCGGAGATATTCGGGGTACGTTGGTCCACTCCGGCTTGACCAATCACCGTCCAGGCTACCGGCGACCAACCCACTGAGGCTGTGGTTCTCAACCGAGCGGAGATATTCCGGCTGGTGGCAAGGAAGGCCCCGGGGTTATCTTGTGCTTCCCCCCACAGGGTGAGTGAAGTAACCTCTGAATTCACCTCATCCACCTGGAATTGAATATTGGCAGCGTTGATCACAGCATCTTTAGGGATCGTTATTCCATTGAATTGCATTCCTACTGTTTGATCGCTGCCATCATAGACCAATTCCAGGTCTCCACTGGTTAAGTAAACACCTCCTGAAGAGTACTCTTCAGCATCATCGGAGCCCGAGGACACCCTAACATTCAGAGAAATAAGACTAGCTGGGGTAGTACTTGGTGTGGGAGTTGATGTAACTGTTGCACTCGGTATAGAGGTTTCAGTTCTGGTTGGCGTGGAGGTAGCTGTACTGGTTGCAAAGGGCGTGAAGGTAGCGGTTTGAGTGAGCGTGGAGGTGTTCGTTGGAGAGGGTGTTAAGGAAGCAATTTGGGTGGAGGTGGACGTATTTGTTGGAGAGGGTGTGAAGGAAGCAATTTGGGTGGAGGTAGACGTATACGTTGGACTGGATGTGAAAGAAGCGGTTTGAGTGGGCGTGGAGGTGGATGTATTAGTTGCTGCTGGCGTATATGTAGAAGTTAGAGTTTCGGTGGAGGTAGCTGTATTGATTGGAGCAGGTGTGAATGAAGCAGTCTGGGTAGGGATGGAGGTGGCCGTATTCGTTGGAGAGGGTGTAGAAGATGCTGTATTGATAGGTGTGGATGTTAATGTAGATGTTGGTGATGACGTTAAGGTCGCTGTTCGAGTTGGTGTTGATGTAGAGGTATTTGTCGGTGAGGGTGTCAAAGTTGCGGTTTGACTTGGCGTGGAAGTTGATGTAGATGTTGGTGATGGTGTTAAGGTCGCCGTTCGAGTTGGGGTAGAAGTAGAGGTATTCGTCGGTGAGGCTGTTAAAGTTGGGGTTTTACTAGCCGTGGAGGTTGGTGTATTTTCGGTTGGAACAATATATTCCATGTACAGCAATGGTGCTGCAGTCGCTAGGCCTTCATACGATTCAGCAGTGCGAGTGCCAGTCCCACCAATAATTATCACCATGGAATTACCAGCAGTCCAGCCTGTGCGATTAATGATCTCCTGAAGGATGGCAGCTAAATTTGGAGTGCGTTGATCGGCACCCGCCTGACCTTCTATTGTCCAGGGTGGTGGAGCCCAATCTACATTGGCGGTTGTTTTCACTCTTGAGGAAATGTTCCTGGTACCCGTTGTGAATGTTCCTGGGCTATCTTGTGCTTCACCCCAAAGTGTGAGTGATGTTCCCACGGAACCCACCTCGTCGACTTGGAATTGAATGTAAGCATAAGTAATCTGCGCATTCTTCGGGATGGTCATTCCATTAAAACGCATACCTACGGTTTGAATGGTAGTATCTTCAACGAGCTCTAAATCAGCGCTGGTTAATGATACAGAACCAGTAGCACCTTCTTCGGCATCATCACTGCCTGTTGCCACACGGACGTCTACGACGATTGCACCTCCGACACCTGTCACCGTTATGTTTAGCTCATCATAGGAAATTATTTCGCTATCACTGGCGGATAGACGAAGGACATAAGGACCCACTACTGAAAAACTTGCCGTTGTGTTTAGTGCATTAGGGTTTGTAAATGTGACATTGCCTGGACCACTAACCATGCTCCATTGGGTGGTGAGTGCGTTGGGTGGGTTGGGTAATCCGTCATCACTTGCAGTACCAATCAGAGTTACACCATTAGCAATTGATACTGTCTGGTTAGGTCCAGCATTAACCACTGGCGGAGTATTTCCAGGTGAACCAGGTACTGGAGCCGTCATTTCGTACATTCTTCCATCGATGATGTTTGGATTAGCGTTATTATCAATCCCACGATCGACAATATAAAAGCGCTGTAAACCCGAACCATCGCTGGCAGGGGCATAGGCGAGCCCGGCCGGGGCACTCGAAGCACTGGCAGAGACATTGATCGATTGGATCATACTACCAGTAGTCGTTGTCTCGACGATGATACGGTTGCTGGAACTGCTAAGGATAAACAACGTCCCACTGATTGGGTTAAAATCGATGCCCTCTGGATCGCTCACTCCATATACTTGAACGTCGAAGTGACCAAGCAGCGTGCCTGAAAGTGAATATTGATACACTTCCTGGTTGACACCATCGATCACGTTCAGCTGATTACGCCAGCTATCATAAGCAATTCCTTCTGGATCACCATTCCCAGCTGTATTGGTCGAAAAGCTGGTCCAGCTATCATCAGCTGTGCCGATCAAGCCATCAGTGCCTGGATTTAAATCATAGACTCTTACCGCATCATCATCTGAAATATAATAATGTCCATTAGCAGGGTTCCACGACATGCCTGTGGGTTCATCCGTCATGGGAACCGAAGTTGGTGCTACAGAAGATATGTTAGCTGTCCGAACCACTGTTCCATCCAGGTTTACCTCCCAGACATTTGCACCCATAAAGTGGGTTATTCCACTAACTGTCTCTTCAACCTCACAGTCACTCATCATGAGCGTGTTACGAGAATTTATGTAAGTCAATCCCGAGGAATCAGGGCTGGGAGGTGAATAAGCGGATGTATTGGTCGTTCTCACCAGATTGGATTGGAAGGCAGTGATGAAATTATATTGCTCAGGTTGGATCAAAGATAACTCAAGGATCATACCTTGAGAAGGTTGCGTGATATCAGTTTCAGCTGAAAACTGATTGACTGGCGTTACTGGTGGGAAACCGCTGTCCACCATATATAAGCTCGATAGCGATGGGTCATCTGTTTGATCTCCACTGGGGGCGAAAACCATCCCCTGAGGATTGGACGGATTAATGCCGGAAAGATCGCGGGTGGCAACCAATTCACCGTGTGTATTAACTTCATAAATAGTTTGTCCACCCGAGCTGCTAATAAAAAGGTTACCAGAAGCCACGTTATATGCCACCCCATGCAGGTCAATCCCACCAGCCCATTGCAAATTGGTCGAGTCAAATTTCAAGTCTGTGAGACTGCCATCTGGTGGCAGAAGAACACGGATGAGCCTGGGTCCATCAGCATCCAGAAAATAAAGGTAGCCGTGTATTGGGTCGACTGTCATTCCCTGGGGATCTTTAAGCCCAAAGCTGACTTTGTGAAGGACCAATGAATTTGGATCCAGCCGTCCAGCAGAATTTTCGCGCAGCTCGACCAATTGTTGGGTAAAAGCTTGATATATTAGCAATCGACCTGTCCTATTATCCATGGCTAGATTGATCGGATTATCGATGGCAAGGTCTATTTGGGTGGATCCGATTTCTTGCCCTAGGACAGAGACATGTTTGATAGTAGAAACACTGGATGTAATTTTCTGGTCAGTAAGGGTTTCAGCCACGTAAAAAGCGTTAGCGCGGGATGAAAAAGCTATCCCCGAGGGATGTGATAGACCAGATTTTTCCGGTTCTATGGTTTGTATGAGGCCAATGAATAGTGGATTATCTTGCGCAAAACCTACACCACTTAAAAGCAGGATTAAAAGGAGAGCGATCGAGAAAACAGTCGCCCATATATATCCTTTAAATTTAATCGTCTTAAAAGCTTTCAAAAATATTCCCCAGAGAAAGTCTAAAACTTTTTATGCAGATAGATTTTATTATCTCAGATATAGAGGAGACGTATAAAGCCTGAATTAATTATACTGTATATTGTTTCCTAAGTCTATCTCATTTCTGCACTTATGTTCAATAAAATCTTCATTGAACAAGAAATAATTTTTCACCGTGAGGTGTAAAATAAACCTCGTTGGAACCACAATGCTCTAGCTTGATGATCCACTTAAGGAGATTGTTTTATGCTAAATAAAATATCAAGAAGGCTTCCAAACCGCCTTTTGTGGATTGTTAACATCAGTGTTATTTGCTTAATTGGCGTTGGTCTGGTCCTTTATAGTACAGTATGGGGAGCGGCGTTATCCGATGATTCGTATTACTATATTAGCTCCGCGAGAAATTTATTAGCTGGTCGTGGTTTCGATTTGGCTCCTAATTTTCCACCCATGTTGCCATTATTATTGAGCTTAATTGGTTTATTAAAGGTTGATCCGTTGACTGCTATTCGGTGGTTAAACGCTGGCTTTTTTGCAATAAACATTTATCTGGTTGCCAGGATCGTGTATAGGCTGACAAAATCATCTGCGTTTTCAATACTTGCAGCCATATTTATGTTGATCTCAAGCACGCTGATCATGATCCACTCTTGGGCAATGAGTGAACCTCTTTATATTACTTTTACTCTATTGGGATTTTTAAGTTATATCATTGGGAACGAAAAAGGAACTTGGCAGGCACCAGTATTTACTGGATTATTCTTTGGATTGGCAGCTGCGACACGATATATTGGCATTTCTTTGCTATTAGCGGGTGGGATATTGTTCTTAATTGAGACGGGGAAAAGTAATCGGCTTAGGATTCGTAACTGCCTTATTTTCAGCCTCGTGGGAGTTATCCCGCTTCTATTATGGGTGATCCGCAACGAGCTCGTTGTCGGTCAACCCACGAACCGAGTATTTGGTTGGCACTTGATGACTGAAAGCCTGTGGATCAATATACTAAACACGATATTATTGTGGCTTGTTCCAGGAAGATTTGTAAATGGAAAAGAGTTAATATGGCTGGCTGGAATAATCCTGGTAATTATCATCTGGTTAGGGATTCGTTTTTTACGAAAGCGTAGTGGTAGCGCACTTCCAGCTGAGCCACATCGTCAAAGAAATCCGATCGCACTGATTATCCTGAGCATGCTTTCCTATTTGGTTATTTTGATCGTCTCACGCTCTTTCTTTGATCCACTCATTCCAATGGATGAGCGATTATTAAGCCCCATTCTCGTGATGGGATTGATCCTGTTAGCATGGATCTATTCGGAGCTCTGGAACAGAAAAAGGTGGCTTGAATTTGGTATTATTACTGCGTTGAGCCTGATGTTTTTGATCACAAATCTTACCCGTTCGGGTCAAATGGTACGAAATTATCATGAGGTCGGCAGAGGCTATGCGAGTGCCAGGGATCACGTTTCTGAAACTTACACGTATTTAAGAAATCGGCCCGATATTCCAATTTATAGCAATGCTTTCGCTGCAATCTATTTTTGGACTGGCCGGGTAACCAATCCCATACCCTCTCCAGATAATATTCCTGCAATGAAAGCTGATATGAAGGAAAATGGTGCCTATCTGGTAATATTTGATTCCATTCCAATGGAATTATACGGAACCACGCGGGAGGAAATAACCAAGGATTTGGTTGAGCAAATCCAGCTAAGCGAAGCTAGGATCTATCGTTCCCCGTGAGGGCTGGAAGATATATAACGATGTGTGATCGATAGGTTCTAATTCATCTAAACTATTAAATAAGAATATCGCGTTACGAACCTGAGTCGCCAAGAGTAACCTGCACTTCGGTTTGTTTGCCGTTGCGCATGATTGTCAGAATGACGGTATCACCAGCAGAATATTGGAACAAGGTATTAATATATGCATGCGTATCGTCAAGCGATGTGCTATCGATCCCGGTAATGATATCCCCCACCTTTAATCCAGCCTGATTCGCAGGGCTTTTGGAAGCCACATCTGTGATGTAGACACCATATTGAACCGGCAGATTGTAGATGGCTGACACGCGTGGTGTGATTGGCTGCCAGGTAATCCCCAGGTAGGGGCGGGAAACATAACCTTTCTGGATGATCTGCTCAGAAACAAACCTGGCAGTGTTGATGGGGATAGCAAAACCCAACCCCTCAGCGACTGTGCCTGAGTTACTATTGCGGATGATCAGGGTGTTAATGGCGACCACTTCTCCTGCCAGATTTACCAGTGGACCACCCGAGTTGCCCTGGTTAATGGCTGCATCGGTCTGGATCAGGCCATCGATCGAGTACCCCGAGCCGCTGTCGATCGATCGTCCGGTGGCACTGACCACCCCGACGGTGACCGTGTTCTTGAAATCTCCGAGAGGTGAGCCAATGGCAATGACCGTCTCGCCGGGATTAAGCGCATCGGAGTTGCCCAGGTTGGCTACGGCTGGCACATAGCCAGAAATTTTTAAGACTGCCAGATCAGAATATTGGTCAGCCCCCACCAGGGAGGCATCCTGCTGGCTGCCATCGGCGAAGATAGCCTGGATTTGCTGGCTGCCTTCGATGACATGATTGTTGGTGAGGATGTATCCGTCTGATGATATGAATACGCCGCTACCCGAGGAGGTGGCATCACCGGTGTAACCGAAGAATGTTTGTTGTCCGGGGATTTTAGCGACCACAGTTACCACAGCCGGACCCACATTCTGAACTGCTGCTGTGATGGCGGTCTCAATGTCGGTGGTATTGATCACCAGGTCTTGGGTGTTGTTACTCGCTGGTAATACCTGAGCTGATAATGGGTTTGGTGTGACGCCAGTGGTAACCTGATTCTTACTCATCAAGCGGTATACGACAACTCCCCCAGCCATGGCACCAAAGAGTGCAGATCCTCCAACGAGGAGAATAGCAAGAATGTATATCAATAACCTTTTCAAAGACATAGAAAACCTCCATCATAATCTGCTGTTGTATTGCAGATGAAATAAGTATAAACACAAATTATTCAAAAATTGTGAAGATTAGATGGATGAATCATGTGTATTTAGAGATGATCTTTAATATAGTGAGAAGAGAATGCCGGTGATGTAAACGAAGAAATATAATCAGCAGACAAATTCCTATGAGCTAATTTCAGTGCTCCTCACGATTTGGCGTATCTCTTATTCCATGACGGTATGGAGAGAATTCCAATAAACGCAGGCAGTCAGGGTTTCGAAATAAAAAAGGCGAGAGTGGGTCTCACTCTCGCCTCCACTTACAATAAATGGATTTTTGGTTGTATCTAATCTCCCAGTGCTTATGGAACTACGCTGATGCGATTCTGTGGACCAGGTGCAACTGGAGAATAAGCCCCCAAATAGGCGGTAAAGGCATCCAGGTCGATCATTCCAGTCAACAGATCCGTGCCGTCTTTGAACCCCGCGAAGTTGTCCCCACCGGCAGCCAGGAAGTTGTTGACTGTAATCCGGTAGCTGGCGCTTGGATCAACCGGTACTCCATTGATCTTGATGGTCGTTGGGTCAATCTTGCTGCAAGCCGGTGCTGAACTGCTCCAGGAATAGGTGAAACCAGCGGAAACCTGCAGGATTTTTTGACCACCTACGGGTGGTGGGAGTTGTCCACATCCAATGAATTGTTGCTCGAGCACCGTCTTTATTTGCGCACCAGTAAGCGTCATTGTCACCAGGCTGTTGCTGAAGGGTTGTACAGCAAAAGCCTCGGCGTATGTCACCTCCCCTGGTGCTTCTCCACCACTGATCTGATTGTAGAGCAGGTCGGTGCGGATTCCGCCTGGGTTGGTCATTCCAACTATCGCCTCACCATATCCTACCTGGGAAGTCGCTTCTAGCTGAGCATCGGCGAGCACATCGCCAAGGGCAGATTCACCCGCCGCGTTGCCTGCTCTGAAAATATCAGCAGTGATCGAGCCAACAACGCGATTCGCCAAGGGGGCTGAAGCCACTCGATACTGATCAAGCAGCGCCTTCATGGTGGGGTCTGGGATTGCGGTCAGAAATGGGGTTTCCACCGGTATGTTATTCGCTGATTTGCCAATCACCTGACCACTGGTACTGGAGATCGTTAGATCGATGTCAGTCAGGTAGCGGCCGTTATAGCCCGCGCTGGTTACAACCATTGGGTCGTAGTTTTTCTTGACCCGGATTTGGCAGTTGTAGGCATTATGGGTGTGTCCGCTAATCAGGGCATCCACTTCTGGATCGATCTTCATCACGAGATTGGTGAAGAAAGGATCCGTGGAATTGCAGGCGTTATAGTTAGCTGCAGCCCCCGCCCCATCATGCAACAGGACAACAATGGTTTTAATATTCTGGGTGTCCTTCAAGAATTTCACATATTGATTAATCGTGGCCACTTCGGGCAGGAATTCGAGATCGGCAACAGCCGAAGGAACAACAATCGTAGGGGTTGTTTCTAGGGCAATCCCAATGAATCCCACTTTGACGTTTCCATATTGCTTCACCATAAAAGTGGGGAATAAAGTTTCAGCAGTATCCAGACGGATAACGTTGGCAGACAGGTACTTGAATGATGCCCCCGGAAACACCGGGAACCCTGGGTAGCAGCCGTCCGTTGGATGGCATCCGCCGTTTTGCATACGCAGCAGTTCTTGCCAACCCTCATCATACTCATGGTTACCCGTAGCGGCAAAATCAAACCCCATCAGGTTGAAGGCCATCACTGTCGGCTCATCATGAAACAGCGCCGAGAGCAGCGGACTGGCCCCGAACATATCCCCGGCAACAACTTTGACGGTGTTGGGATTGGTGATGGTAGCGGCACTGACAAAGTTGGCGAGGTACTCTGCACCGCCTCGATAGTACCACGTGGTCTGATCTGTCGAGCTGGGTTTCGTCAAGCTCGGATCGAGTGCCCCATGAAAGTCATTGAGTGACAGGATCTGTACATCGACCGATGCCGGTTTGGTTGCAGCCGACACCGGAAAAGACAGTGCCAGCAACATTGTAAGCGTCAGAACAAGAGAGAATGGATAGAATAAGGATTTGGTTCGCATGGATTTCCTCCAGTAAATTTTCGTTTGGGTGTTTTTAATTGCTCTGCTGCTTTGGTTTCACTGTTAAATTATTCCAAAGCTGAATGTTTTATCAAATCGGTGATTTTCTCCACTGACTCATCGATATTCCCCATTGTTTATAAAGCATCCTACTACAGGGGAACAATACCAATGGTTTAGAACTTGTCGTTCGCTGAGATGACACCTCCTTTCATCCTTGAGTATACCTTATTGAAACAATCGCTGATCTCCCTGTAGGTCTAATCAAATTTCAATATTACTACTGATTTCTAGACCGTAAATATATTATAGCTATATTACTTGCTCAAGTCAAACTTAACCCCCAAAATCGATTGTTTTCTTATAAAAACGCCCAAAAAACAATAATTTTTGCTAGTCTATGATTGAACTTCCATTGATAAAAAAATGGATTGTAGGCTTCAATCATCATCCATGCTTAGAAGGCGCACATAGATGTGCTGACCGTTGCTGGCAAAACCGCCCCAACCGATCCGTCCTCCTATTTCATCGACAATCTCTGCCTCTCCCCTACACACTTTTAGGTAAAGCTCACTATCATAGGCATTGACGCAGTGCTGTACTTCAGCCCAGAGAAAGATAGAGATGGGCTTACCATTGACATACACGATTTTACGATCATCAGCCATCTTAACCTCATGAAGAGGGAGGGAACCTCGTGGTTCCCTCCCGTTACAAGTATTATGGTACTTCGGTGATGCGCCCTTCGATGGTGGGATAGACTGTTGGATCGATAGGGGTGTTGCCCGGGGGCACACCAAACCGGTCTTGGACGTATTCGACCAATGCGTCCAGGTCGCTGACCCCAATGCGGATAACGTTGGTCCCTTGGAGGAACGTGCTGAACTTGTCACCACCGGTAGCCAGGTACTCATTCATCGTGACGGTGTAGGTGGTTGCATCGTTTGCGATGGGAGTGCCATCCGATAGTTGGAGGTCGAGGATGCGCGATCCTACCGGGAGCGCCAACCTGTACTTATAGGTGATTCCCGAGACCAGCAGCACTTTTTTGGGGACACATGGGGTTGGGGTGCATGTCTGGGTGGGAGCGAACTGCTGCTCCAGCAGGCTGTAGATATTAGCCCCGGTTAGATTCATGGTGACCAGCTTGTTGTCGAACGGCTGGACGTCGAAGAAATCGCCGAAGGTTATATCGTGGGGATAGCTAGCGTACGAGATATCATCGCGAATGCCGCCAGGGTTCATGAAGGCGATCTGGGTACCGCCCTTCCACGCCTGGGCATCAGCAATCAGGGTACCCATAGGTGATTCACCCGCTGGGTTGGTGGTCCTAGAAATGGGACCGGAGGTAGAGGCCTTGACCACGTTCTTAATCGGTGCGATCTCTGCCAGGTATTCATCCACTAAGGCTGCGATCTCAGCATTTGGCGTGATGCCTGCATTGTAAGTGGTCACCACTGCAAGGGTGGAACCTGCCACGCCGCCGTACAATCGGTCGTAACTCAGGTTGGAAACCCCAATAGCTGTCCCGGAGGAGTATTGCTGGATGATCGGGATGTTGTTGATCTTACCTGAGTAGCCGCTGTGGGAGTGACCCGAGATGATCAGGTCCACGCCGGGGACGGCGACCCCAACCATCTCGCCGCTGACGACACCGCCATATACATCCGGCATGTGCGCCAGGACGACGACGATATCCGCACCAGCCGCGCGCAGTTCAGCAGTTAGCTGACTAACCACCGGTCCGACATCACGAAACTCCAAGCCAGCGGTGTTACCTGCCATGACGATGCTAGGTGTATCCTTACTGGTCACGCCGATCACACCGATTTGCTGTCCCTTGACCGTGAGCATAACCGTGGGGACCAGCCAATCAGGGCGGGTATCAGTGCCCTCGTTGAAGACGTTAGCAAGCAGGATGGGGAACTCTGCCTGTGCGATGCGTTCCTGCAATCTGGCTTGACCCCAATCAAACTCGTGATTGCCCATGGTAGCCGCGTTGTAACCCATGTGGTTATAAACATCGATGACCGACACTCCCCAGAGCCAGTTCGAGATGGCCGTGCCTTGCATTATATCGCCGGCATCCAGCAACAGGGTCCCAAGCGGGTTGAGCGCTCTATAGTTGTTGATGTAGGTCATGTTATAGGCTGCGCCACCTACTGGTTTATTGCTTACCACCTTTCCAGTCTCCAACTGACCGTGGAAATCATTGGTGGAGACGAAGGTAAAGTAAGGGTAGCGAGCCTCCCGCACCCAGGTGAGAGCTTCAGCGTTGGTTGCCAACTGCTTGGGGTAGATCATGTTGCCAACCGGCATGAAGATCCCGCTTTGAATTGTATAGGCTGTTGCCCCTTTTGCCCAATTGGAAAGATTCTTCTTATCAGAGTAGGCATTAAGCACCGACATATCCACTTCGATGTCCCGCAGGTTCTCCATGGCCTTGTCGCTCATGAGGAAGAACAATCCCTCCCGATTTAGATCCACACCCGGAGTATTTTTGTCGCTAGGAATCCTTAGGTAGTCATCCCGATTTCCATCAAAGGCTGTCCAGAGCAGGTCTGCGTAATCGGAGCGGGTGACTGGGTTGGCAGTAGTTGTGCTTAGCCAGGTGTTGACTGGTGGCAGCAGCGTGTAGTTCTGTACGAAGACGTCGCTGGGGGAGATAACGCCGCGTGCCATGATCCAGTTGGTGATCAGCTCACGCACCTCGGTGGTGGATTGATAGAGCTTGGTGGCGGTGGGGAATTTGCCGGTCGCCCGGTAGTTGTTCAGTGCCACACGCACCATCTGGTCCATCGCCAGAGGCTGGCCGTTGAGTTTTAATTCGACCACGCGCTGTCCAACCGGTTTGGTGACGTCGAGCTTATATTCAATACCTGACCACAGATCATAGTTGTAGTCACGCACTGCCGAATTCACGGTCACGCCAGCAGGCTCATAGTAATACTGATTGAAATAGTTAGCCGTCCACTCCAACTCATCCTTGATCATCTGGCCGGTGGCTTCGATGACATAGAGGGTGTTGTCGTAGATATAGACCGCGTAGGCATCCTTGAGTTTAATGGGACCGGCGTTTAGCTTGGCATCATTGGTGAATAGCGCAGCGCAGGATGCTTCCACCGGGAATCCGGCTACCGCGGCGGCATCCATCTGCACCTGATTAATCAGGTCGGCCATCGGGCCGTCTGCGATGCGGGCGGGGAATCCGCCGGGGAAGGCATCAGTCGCAGTGCCGATAGGGGTGTTGATGTAGGCAACTGTAGCATCGTGGTAAGGCTTCATAAGGGCATATAAGCCTGGGTCCTCCGCAATGCTGCCCATCGCCGGGGCTGTACTTGACTTTGCAGTTACCGCCCAGTCAGTGCCAGAGCCACTGACCGTGATGCGGATGTCGGAAATATTGCGGGTATGGTAGTTCGGCTCAGTGACCAGCACGCCATTGATAACTTGACTCGCCACTAATGCATGGGCGTGACCCGCCAGGATCACATCGATCCCGGAAACTTCGTTGGCCAGGTATTTGACGAAGTTCTCATCCCGGCCATAACCGTAAGTCTCATCCAAGCCACTATGAGCAGCCACGACGATGATATCGGCTCCTGCAGCGCGTATCTCGGGTACGTATACCTGAGCTGCCGCGACCGCGTCCCCAAAGACGCATCCGACGATGTTCTCAGGCCTCTCCCAATGCACAACCGCGGGCGGGGTAAGGCCGAGGATTCCTACTTGTACCCCTCCTATGTCCTTAATCGTGTAAGGCTGGAAGGTATAACCCACGCAGCCTGTCACGTTGGCTGAGAGCAGAGGGAAGTGAGCTTGGCCTTGATAATTACTAAAAACAGCCGGGCCATAATTGAATTCATGGTTCCCGACTGTTGAGGCTGTATACCCAATGGTATTCATGGCGAGTGCCATGGGGTTCGGGGTCACAGTATCCAGGACACCAAACTTGTAGACCAGCGGTGTGCCCTGGATGGTATCGCCATCGTCGATGATTATAGTGTTGGGATTTGTCGCTACCACATTCTTCACGTATGTTTGGATCTTCGTCAGGCCACGCTGAGATGAGCCAGTGGGCACGCTGTCGGTGAAATAATCGTAATTGTCAACATTGCCGTGAATGTCACTGGTGCCGAGGATGACGATGTTCCGAGTCTCGGCGGCACTCACCCCAGTGGTGATAGGTCCGATAAGGGAAAACAGTATTACTATCGTTAGCATTATTCCTAATAACCGACTCTTATTCATGATTTAATCCTCTCTCTTTTTGTGGTCAAATTTGGGTTTTATAAACCGCGTCCTCCTCGAAAAAGCCCTCCCCTGCACCTCCTCTCAAATTTTTTAAATCCATGTGTATTCTTGATCCACCTCATCAAGTTATTGTTTTTTTATATGCTTTTCATCATGCGTTATCTGTACCTAACCAAAACCCGGACATAAGAACAGGTGCATTTACGCATGATTTTCAAACTGATTCACAGGCCAGTATTATAAAGTGACCAATAAAACACAGCCATTCGATATAAAAAACAGTGAGGGCCAATCGGTGATTGGCAACCAAACCTCTGGCGAAAACGGAGTCGCGAATACCGAAGCTGGCTTTTTAATTGTGTTGAATTTCTCGATTGTGATTTCACGAGCTTTACATCATATTTGTGTACCGGGACACTGTCGTCACATTGTGGAAGGTGTTCTTGCTCTGTGATGCATATACCCTAGATTGCCAAGGAAACAATTCTGGCAAGTAATATCTAACAAATCGGTGAGCCCCCACCTCCTTTCATCGTTGAGTTCCATGTGTAAAAATAAATCAATGTTCTCCCTGTTGGTCTGCACTACGGTTGTAATCAACGCTGTAAAGACCTTGGTTTCATTATAGCAATACTATTTGCTTACGTCAAATTAAAAATATCGAGTATTGAGATTCTAACCCCTGAAAATATTCGAAATACAATATTATTTGCTAATATTTCATTAATCTTCTATCGATATTGAAAGGAGTGTATATTTCAACCCAGATACGGTGTGGATATGTTACCTTGAAGCTAGGTAGACTTTGCCGCCGAAAAGGCTCTCGAGAATTAAGTCAATTTGTAGGAAAAATAATTCCACAATTAGCTTCGGCATGGGATATTACAATCCCGTATTTTCTAATCATTAATAATGCCAATCCGATCTCCATTATAAACATGTCCAAGATTAACCTTTTGAGCTCATTTTATATGGGCACATTTTCAAATGAACACACCATCTAGTCGATTTGTTAGCATGGAAAGCCTGATCCGCACCTAAAATAGGTCAAGAGAGTAATAATAATTATGGAGAGCAAATGAGCGTTGGATCTAGGCATAAAAGGTCAGCGAACAGCGATCTTCTTAGCATATCTGAGCCTGTGATCTTTGAGACGCTGTGCATAAAAATATTAAATTATTCTATCTGTTTCTATTATTTATTTTTCTCTCATCACTGGAAGTGTCAAGGATAAATATTCCTGTCCTTTTTCAAAGGCAGCTAAAAACCGAAGAGATTGGATATTATGCCTGCCTCAGTAATGCATTACCAGAGGATGCATATATATTTTTTTTCGCAATTTGAAGAAGGACATATAGTTGAATATTCACCTATTTCTTCCATATTAGTGGAAAAAAAGTATTGATTGGTGTAAACAAGGGTGTGATACAATCAGCGCTTCCAGAATCGGTAAATGTTTGTCCCTCAATGGGAATAAACTCCCAGTCATAACTATTTTCATGAAGCGTTAGTTTTATCACTCCGTAGGTTTCGTTGTTGATTACTTCGCTATTGGCGATAGGCGAATAATCATCAAACCAACCACCACCTCCAGTTCCCACCACAAATTCGCGGATTCCATTTGAGTCTGCGACACCTTGTGGATTCTGCGGTGCGAAGCGTTCATACAAATGAACATGTCCATTCAAGACAACATCTACGCCATGCTCATAAAGGACATCCCAAATATCACCTATCGAAGACACGCTTTTATTAGGTAGTCCGGATGTAAAAAGTGGGTAATGCCAATAGGCTAATGTGCAATCATTCTGATGTGAATCCAAATCTGCTTGTAACCATTGAACCTGAGGTAGAGTTTGAACTGTTATCTATCAGGCTATTAAGGGCGATGAGATGCCAGGATCCAATATCGTAACTGTAATACCCCTTGCCAACTTCTCCTGCTGCACTTCCAAAATAATGGTAGTAAGGCCAAGCCCCCGGAGAATGGTAGTCATGATTGCCTGGAGATGGATGGGTCTTGTATTTATATTGACCCCAAGTTGGGTCATAGCAAGCAGCAAACTCCTTTGCTGTCCCATCCACTTGAGTATTGTCTCCGAAGGTAATCACATCTCCATTAATGTTCGCTAACAGTGCAGCAGTATATGTGTCTTCAGGTTTACTACATAAAGAAATATCTCCCGCTCCTGCCACAACAGGGTCATCATTTGGAACTGGATACCCATCGGTCCCAATCTCATATTGTGTATCAAGGTCATTGCCTAGAGCATTCGTTGAGCCAAGCGAAGATACCGTATTTGCTCCAATCGTCCCAAATAAAATAATCACGATACCAATGATTTTAGTAACAGCAAGTTTGTTCATGTTTTTTTCACATTTGGATGGATATCATATGTTTCGCCTGCTCATACAATAAGGTTTATATTATTAATTATCCACTGTTCTATCAAGTATCCCACCAAATTATGTTTTCATTATACAGGAATACATTTTTCAGTACAAGATCTCCCTATTTTTTTTTACCTGAAATACTTACCCCGCGAATTTCAAAGGGTTATCATTAGAGGCGGTTTGAACCGTCAAAGTAAGCAATAATGGGAGGATGGGAAAAATCATACAAAAACTGATGTGCCACGCAGATCTGCAGGTGTTGCGTAGAGAGCTGACTCAAACTATGGAGGATATTACCTGAGTACATCTGAGATGAAGTCCTTTGGATAACAACAAGCTTTTAGATGTATGGGATTTAATATAATACTTCCTTTGCCAGGAATCACTTTTACTCTTCTCTTTCGTTTCTCTGATCGAGGCAATCCATTTTCATTACATTTGGTCATAATTTCTTGACATGACCAGGCTTGCCACACCACTCTGGCAAGATATCAACGATGAATAGAATAAGCGACCCGCGCGTCTCATATACGAGAATATCGGGATGATGATGTTGTATTATGAATAATAAGTTAGGCTAACAGCTGCCATTGCCTCGAACTCAGCGGAGTGCGATAACCCAGCATGAACAGAAAAAACATCTACAAGTGGTCATAGACATAGAAAATGTAATCTTGAGAGACTGTTTTGAGTCCCAAATCGTTTAGTATTCTGAGAATTTGTGCGCGATGATCCGTACCATGATTAACTACATGCAGAAGAACTTGCCAAAGTATAAGATCTTTGTCTTCTCCATCTGCAAACGGTTTTTTGAATAACATATCGTCCTGCAGTTTTGTAAGATAATCGCGCATATATTGCTCGACATCATCCCAGTGTGCACGAATGATATTCCGATCGTTAAAGTTAGTGGGATTAAGCGATTCTGGGATTTCGACGCCTCGCAATCCGCTAAACCATGTATCATCAACACTTACGATATGAACGATTTGGTCTCGGACAGACCCATGAGAGTAGCCCACATTTTGGGTGAACTGTTCATGGGATAGTGCAGTGATATATGTATCCCATATTTTGCGATTTTCAGTGAAGTGATAGTCGTAAAAATGGCGAAAGGCATTTGCATTCATGTTATAACTTACTCCTCTTTATAGTGATCATAAGCATTTTCGTACGAGTATTAGAACCAGTCAAAATATATGCAATCTTTTCGGTGCAATGAGTTTAACATCAGAGTCAGTTTTAATGTTTTGATAAGAAGCCCTCAACATCCTTAATAAATTTCAAAGCCTCTCCCTCTATATGTTTTGTTAACGTATCTAAATCACTAAAATCAGGATTGTCAACTAAAATGTGTTCTAGAATAGAATCAACGCCTTTCGTTGTTGATACAAGGTGGTATTTATTCCAGTCGCTTTCCTTGAATAATTTCCAATATTTTGATTGAATCTGTTTGTTATACCCTGCTAACCAAGCTTCAAATCTAAATGTATCATGAATAAAAACGATTGCAATTTTCAATTTTCGATTTTTAAATGATTTTGGAAAGAAGGAAAAATATGTCATATCCATGTATCCATAATAAATACTACCAGATACAAAATAATCAGGATATTTGTTTTTAAAATGTGTTCTTATTTCCATGATAGATTCCATCAATCCTTTATATGCCTTTTTAATAAAACCCTTCTCAAGTTGTTTTCTATACTCATTTATATATTCATGAAATGATTCCATATTTAATTCCTTCATTTTTCTTATGATCGTTATATGAAATGAAACCTAACCCCTGATTCTATGGATTCTTGCTATATCATGCCACATGTAATATAGATTTACTTGAAAATATCCTGATCTCAAGGTTCCGGTTCGCCCACGCGCATACTATCAGCAGCGGAGCCGCTGTATGCTTTAGCCGGTGTTAGTCGTCTTACAACTTCATAATAGTCAAAAGATGCGATTACCAGATACCTGGTAACAGGCGGTAATGCACCTGGCGAGCATAATCCTCATAGCCGGTCAGCTCGTCCAGTAAGGTACGGTCTTCGAGAGCTGTACGGACGATCAGCAGGATTGCGCACAATCCGCTGGCGAGTAAAGACACCCAAGAAGCGAGTAGGATGGACATGGCCAGTTCAAAGAGAATCATGCCGATGTAACCTGGGTGACGCACATAGCGGTATGGACCATGGGTGACAACCGTCTGACCACGGTCTGACTGTATGCGAACGATCTGCGAGAAGAAGGCGTTGGAGGTCATCGACCAGGCGAGTAGAGCATAGCCCAGAACACACACAACCAACCCGGCCAGTTGAGCCGCTACAGGAAAACCAACCGTCCAGCCATAACGCTGATCAAGACCAGCGAGGATATAACGCACCAATGTTGTAAGGCGAAAGATGCTCATGATGGCTCTATCCCAGGTCTTGGCTCCCTTTGGGGGGTTCAGGCGCTCAGCCATCAATTTGGGGTTGAAGCGGAGCAGGAGAATATCCATCGCCGTATAAAAAGCCAGCCACACAGCGATGGCTGCCCAGGCAGCCCACCAGTCAATCCGCCCGGCTGACCAGAATAGAGCCAAGCCCATACCGGCGATACCCAGGATTTGATCCAAGATATAAAGTGCAATAAGCTTTGTGTTCATATTGTTTCACATCACAGAGAGGCGGCTAACCATTGATTCTACTGTCATCCGATATGTGGCGATATTTCCGTTTATTCAGGCACCAAGGTATGAATATCCTGCTAATACTCTTCATAATCGGGGCATGCGTGTTCAACCTGTTGAATAAATCCCAAGCATTGATATTAGTATAGAGTATCTTCAAACTACATGCAATATATTTTCGTCTGGATTTCCACCCTAAAACATTCCATCCAGTAATCACAGCGTTATAAAAGGGCGTCGTGTGCCCTTAAATTAATGATGGATAATGGAAACCGACTGTTCACTTCACCCTTTCTTAGCCCACCCTTATTGCATAATTGACTTGGTTTCGGAGTTTCAAGAATGACGACTGGCAGTATGGCGCCCTCTAGCTTTTACGAACCTTGACAGGAGATTCACCAATTAGCCAAATAGCAGCTTGTACCGCGGCGTTCCCAATTACATACCAAAGCATATTAGCGATGATGGATACAAACCCTTTTCCAAACACCATCAGATCGCTGCTTGCAAACAAACGTGAGCCGCCGTAATCATGAACAAAACCATATATCGCCCAGAATAACAGAAAGACAGCGAATCCTTTCCAACCCCAACGCCGGATGATGCGCCACCCTACGAGACCAAATGCTCCACCCACAATACCAGCCAGGAGATAGCCAGTCAATGGAAATTGACCGTTGGCTGTCCAGCTTGGGTAAGTCCACCAGCCGAAGGCAGCGGCAACGCGATCCCAACTATAATTTATGATGGCATACAGGATTCCACCAACCATCGCCCCAAGGATGTGACGTCGCGTGGCATGAGTGAAATAGGCGCATATGATGAATATGCTTGGTGCAACGATGAAACCGATGAGTAATGCTTGTGAAGGGGCGAGGATTGGCATATTATTTCACGAAAGGAGGTGCAAGTGGGGTTAGAGGAAAGTTTTTGAAATAGTACGTGGTATATTCCTGAATGCTCAATCGCTACGAAATAGAATCGTTATATGTACTTCCTGCTTGTATTCTGATAAATTGGAAGTAAGAAGCAATACGGGCGAAATCCATGTAAGACGACAAATATTTAGTAATCTTACCTTATAAATTTAGATGCTGGATGACCTAAGTCACTGCGTTTATGCGCGATACCTTTGTGATGGACTTCATGAGGGCATTGTTTCACTTACAATTCACATCGTGAATCCCCACCTGTCCACTGCACGAATTGTTCGGCGGCACTATATAAAAGTAGAAGTTATTTGCATAAAATACTATGACACTCGCTAATGTATTATATGGTTATTCATTTGAGTAGAAGATTTCGACCCAGCAAAATCGTCCAGATTGGATACAGGATATATGTTCCTAAATAGCCAAAAAATGCTAAATAGAGATACCATGGCATGGACTCCATGCTATCAATTCCAGTGAATATCCCTGGAATACCGATCAGTCCAACTACCATGAACGCACCCACGACAAGCCCAAATATAATCAGGTTGTGTGGCAGTGCGTCACCGTGTTGCATGGAATAACAAAATGCCACCAGCCACAAGCCGATCAATGCGTACCCTACCCCTGTATACCACCCAGCCAAAACAAAGTCTGTGAAGCCATAAATGATCAGGACCGACCCGACAATGGTAAAGATCGCACCAACCACCGCAAGGGCAAGCGCGATTTGACTCATCAACGGTGACTTCGCATGATGTTCGGCGTACAACATCCACGCCAGAACCGCACTTGAGATCCCGATAATAGCGTTGAAAATATCATTGACCTTGCCAAAGGACATATTCACCGTAGCCATCAGGGTGAGAAATATCACTGCAAGTATGGCTGAGAACTCCTGTTACGATTGCCACCCAGCCAATTGTAGGGGCTGAGAAGTTGCCTATTGTCATAGGTTCCTTTTTCTGATTTATAGGATTTTCAATAATGTCACCAGTTTTTATCATTCGTCTCTCCCTCTTTGATTAGGATAAAAGTATTATACCATATTATATACTAATAAGACCTTATTGGGATAATATAAATATCATATTTCTTCTGATTTAGCTGTAGATATTTACTTCCGACAGTCGTATGGTTGAGTAAATAATAAAATTACCTCAATAGAACTTCGATGTGAAAAGTTGTAACCTAATATGCATGAACAAAAGGTGAATAGGTTTTCAACTATTGCCCCCTGCCTGATATGCGAAGGTATTGCCAACGAGCCATAACCTGTCACCTCATCTCCATCATCCTCGGTCTGTACTGCAGTGCCTCTGCCAGGTGGGCAGGTTGGATGTGCTCGCTGCCAGCCAGGTCGGCGATGGTGCGGGCGAGCTTGAGGATGCGGTGGTAAGCCCGGGCGGAAAGCTGTAGCTGGTTCATGGCGGAGCGCATGAGTGCCCGGCTGGTCTCGTCCAGCTCGCAGAACTGGCGCACCTCCGCCGGGCGCATGTCAGCGTTGCATTGTATGGATGTGGGCGAAGCGTTGTTAACGCATTGGATTATCCCCTAAATCAGCTTGCTTCGCCCCTACACTAAATCGCTCGCGCTGGCGCTGCCGGGCTGCCTCCACCCGTTTCTGGATAACCGCAGAAGGCTCGCCCAGGCGCTGGTCGCTCAATTTGTCATACTCCACGCGCGGCACCTCGATATGGATGTCGATGCGGTCGAGCAAGGGACCGGAGATGCGTTTCTGGTATTTGGTGACGATGCCGGGAGAGCAGGTGCAGGGTTTGACGGGGTCGCCGAAAAAGCCGCATGGACATGGATTCATGGCAGCAATCAATTGGAAATTGGCTGGAAATGTTAAAGAGCCCTGTGCCCGGCTGATGGTGACCAGCTTATCTTCGATGGGCTGGCGCATCACCTCCAGCACGCGTGGGCCAAACTCGGGCAGCTCATCCAGGAAGAGCACACCGCGGTGTGCCAGGGATATCTCGCCCGGGTGAGGCCAGTTCCCGCCTCCCACCAACCCGGCGTGGGATATGGTGTGGTGTGGAGAACGGAAGGGGCGGTTTTGGATCAGGGGTGTGTCCTGTGGAAGTTGGTCCGCCACCGAATAAATGCGGGTCACATCCAGCGCTTCTTCGATGGTCAGGCGTGGCAGAATACCAGGCATGGCACGCGCCAGGAGTGTTTTACCCGCCCCAGGCGGACCGACCATCAGCATGTTGTGCCCACCAGCTGCTGCCACTTCAAAGGCACGTTTAACATGCTCCTGCCCCTTGATTTCCTGAAAGTCGGTCTGTGTGATAACAGGTAGCTCCTCGGGTTTGATTGGAGGCTGGGGCGGGATGGGATACCTGCCGGTGAGGTGGCCATACAGCTCAGTCAGTGTGCTGACGGGGATGACCTCCAGGTTGGGGATCAGGGCAGCTTCGGTGGCATCGACCTTGGGGACGAAGATGCGCTTGAAGCCCTGCTGCCGTGCGACGACGGTCATGGGCAAGATGCCACGTGAATGGCGCACACTTCCATCCAGGGAGAGCTCGCCGACCACCATGGCTTCATCGCAGGCAGGCTGTGGTAGCCTGCCCATCATGACCAACACACCCAGGGCAATGGGCAGGTCGTATGCGGGTCCTTCCTTGCGTACGGAGGCGGGGGCTAAATTAACGATGATACGCTTACGGGGAAATTCGATGCCGGCATTCTTGACTGCTGCCTGGACGCGTTCGCGGCTCTCCTGGACGGCTGCATCGGGCAAGCCGACGATGGTCATGCCGGGTAGTCCGAGGCCTGTATCCACCTCGACTTCGACCACCACGCCATCCAGGCCGATCACAGCGCAGGAGAAGACGCGTGCAAGCATGGGGATAGTTTAGGACGGATTGGTTGAAAAGTCAACCAGAGATACTCGTTTTTATGGTTGATGAAACGTCAGATGAAGCTATGGATAATCCTGGCCGTTGTGAAATCTCACGGTCGTTTACATCATTGGTTTTAATGTCAGCCCATAAAGTATGCCAATGATCAGCATCTCACCCAATCCGGTGGCAAGCGTATAGAGCAAGGTTTCAATGGGTATGGTGAACATCATCCATTGAGAGGCAACAGCCATGACAACCCGGAAAAACCAAACCAGTAGAGCAAAACTCACCCCTTTGATCAATCCCGTCGAGCCTGGCAGGCTGTTGTGGAGCAGCAGAAAAACTCCGGCCATGACGAATCCAAATACAAGGTCAATCAGGATGCCTGCAATCGGATTGACAGATGTTTTTGCGATTGGCTTGTAGACCTTTAATAATCTTTGGGCCAGAGGATTGGCATTGATCACGCCATCCAGGACGCCAAATATAACTCCACTTACAACGCTAATGATGATATATCCTAACATTGTTTTGCCTCCTTGTTGGATGACGGGTTAATCTGATTGGTGAAATAAGGATTGTCTTAACAGCATATTCTTCTACCAAAGAAATACATAGTTTGTAGTCTGGTCAATACGAGGTAAACCTAGCCACCTCACGCCAGCTATTTCAGACTTTTTTTCCATCGACGAACACACCATCCACCCGTGACCTGATAAATCTTGCTATTTGTTTAATTGCCTGCCTTGCTTCGGGCAAAATTGGTGAAAATGTCTGGAAAACATGGAACATGCCTGGCCAAACCACTGTATTCACGGTTACACCAGCAGCCTTAGCGCGATCTCCAAATCTCACCGCGTCATCCAGCAGGACCTCATTATCTCCAACGTGTATCAGAAGAGGTGGCAATCCATGCAGATCAGCATAAAGGGGTGAAATCAACGCTTCACGCGGATCGTGGTCGCCAATATAGTCCCGGATGATTTTATTGGAACCAAGATTTGAGAAGAATGGGTCGAGGTGCAGGCGGGTTTTGTGGGATTCCCCGGTACCGGCAAGGTCAGTTACTGGGGATAAGGCGACTGCCCCAGCTGGAAGAGGCTTGCCTGCCTCCCGCAGTGCGATAAGCAGCGCCAGGGTGAGGTTTCCACCGGCCAAATCACCTGCTACGATTATTTTATCGGGTGAGATTCCCGCACGGATTAGCCAATCATAACCTGCAATGCAGTCATGCAGGCCAGCCGGGAACGGATTTTCTGGAGCCAGACGATAATTGATCGCTAGCGTACTGATTCCGCATTCAAAGGCAAGCCTGGACACGAAAGCTCGATGGGTTTGGGTTGACCCCATGAACCAGGCGCCACCGTGGATATACAACATTGCCCGATCCTGGGGTGCACCAATCGGGGTCAACCACTCTGAGGGTATTGCGTCAACTCCGATGGGGACGACCCGCACTTTCCTGTGTGGTCTGGATTTGCTGGCTAGTCTCTCAGTGCGCTGTCGGAGGCTTTGTGGGTCAACTTTACCACCACCGAAAAAATTCAACCGCCTGATCCAATATGACACAATGTGACTTTGAATACTTGCCATTGGTTAGCTTATCATCAGCTCATTTTAAAAATAAGTACACCGTCTTCTAGTCTGAGTTTGCTTTCATGACAGGAAAATTAAACTATTTTTTCCTTTTTAATTATCAATATTTAATAAAGTATGCGGGTTCAAGTAATGTGGTCAGCTCACAGGTGTCCCACTTTTTGGTATCCATCGTCATTCTTATATGGCAAATGTGGAGAGCCTGATAAATAGGGCACTACCCTCATCCATAGGCATGCTTGGGTTGACTCTCCGGTTGATGAAAGGTCAAGCATACGGCTGGAAAGGGAAAAACCGCGCAGCTGTCCCACTCTCGAGACCGCTGTTTCATTTGTCAATATTAAAGACTGTTCGTTTACATATTACGCAAGCGAAGGTATTCGCTGCACCAGTTCTGCCCAGTCATTGCCGATTGTCTTTTGGATAAGTTGTTTGACTTGCGCAAACACGGGTGGCGGCATCACCATTTGTAAGATTCGGGTCATATTCTCGCGGTCGTCGAGGCCAATCAAAGGAAATTCCCATGCGATCACCTCCGGAAAACGCTCTTGCGGCACGCTGCTAGACATGATACCGACTGCCTTTCCCAGTTCTTCCATGGGAACGCGCTCCCTAACAAGGCGATACAGATGCGCATCTTCTTTCGCCAAGTGGATGTCGAGGTGGAATTTGAATGCAGCAGAGGCGCGGGCAGTCTCCAACACATCACCTGCAGAATACGCCTTGTCCATTGCCTCGAATGCAGCATCCAGACCGTGGTGATCTCTCAAATACGCCTCGGCGACCGAAGGTACGACGGCTTCTAGCGCGGGGAAGATGGCTAATTCCTCGCCATGTGCATGCCATACCAGTATCTCGTTAAAAAACCGGTATCGCTCGACCGTTGGAGCAAGCCCCGGCTTGCCGCGTGCTGTTTCGAGCGCCGCAGTGTCGATGATGCTCATATCGTGCCGAAAGGCATTATGGATTGCCATAATTGCATCAAGCGGTTCTGCCATTATTTGTTCCTCCTATTACTTTCGATTGGGAATCCAGACGATATGTGGATTATATCCACATGCATATACAAGGTCAAATGGTAGGTGACTTGATTGGTCCTAGGTAAGTTATAACAATACTATCGTACTTTTATAAGTCGATTTCAACAAGTAGGAGAATGTGGTGGGTATATCTATTCCTCCCTTCCGCAAAGGCGCGGATATACGGATCCATTCATTACCATCGGATTGCGTTTTACAGGTGGCTTTCTTTAAAATGCGTTGATACTTTTTGTGGATGAATTCGCAGTTAATTCGACGAGGCACAACGAAATCCCAAATTCATCCACCAATAAACTTGAACTGAACGGTAACGAACAGAGGAACGCATCCACCATACACCATTGCTATATGGGCCTCCGCGCCAGGCACGCTCACCAAGTACGTCAAGATTTTCACGCCCGTCGTTGGGATCATACGGGTAAGGCATGATGAGCGTACCGGTCCATTCCCACACATTCCCGGCCATATCCAGAGCACCATACGGGCTGGCACCTGCAGGATAGCTTCCCACCGGCGCTGTATCGGTATAGCCATCGTTGTATTTCCCATTGGCGATGGTCCGGTTACAATTGATATCACAGAAGTTCGCTCGTTCGCCGCTCAGAGGTTCATTCCCCCAAGGGTACCTTCTTCCATCGGTTCCCCGCGCAGCCTTCTCCCATTCGGCTTCCGTGGGCAGCCTCCTGCCCGTCCACTCGCAATACGCCTTGGCCATATACCAATTGATCCATATTACGGGATAATCTGAAAATTCAGGATTGTCCCAGTATTTTGGACGAGTATCGGAGGCGGGATTAAATGGGGGCTTGCACACACCAGCGTCGACACATAACGCATATTGGCCGGTGGTAACTTCATATTTATCGATCCAAAAGCCATCCAAATACACTGTATTCACGGGAATTTCGGGGTAAGCACGTCCACCTGCAATTGTCCTCTTGGCTTCGGGATCATCCGAGCCCATGATGAATTCGCCTTCCGGAACGTATACTTGCACCATCTGATCGACTTCAGATGTTCGTGAGGATCCTGTGATTGGTTCAGTTTCAACCAATGTGGGTACGATTGACGCCGTGGCAGTAGGGATTTCTGGTAAGTCTGTCGGTTTTGGCGTATTGGTGGGCTCAGGTATCGGAGTGCCAGTGGCCTCAAGAGTAACTGTTATTCCTGGTGAATCAATCTCTGTTGGAGGTAGTGTGCTGACTGGTGTACTGTTATTACAGCCACTCAATAATATTCCATAAACTACAATGATAATCAGCCACAGCGCGTTTTTTCTCATAGATATTTGCACCTTTTTTTGAAAATATTGGTTCTATTCATTTATTACACATGATCAAGCACAAAACTGTGATTTAGTGAATAAACAGCTTACTGGAACCAATATAGAATTTTCCCTTGTATTGGATTTGAGATTAGGTTTTCAATCGACTAGTATACATAAGAATCAGTTTCTAAGCAACTTACACTACTTCTTTCAAATATTTTCGACGAAGAAATGAAAGGAATTTTCCCGATAAATCATCAGGTAGGCTATCCACTTGGGTGAGTCATCTCGTCAATGCACACCACCACCGCTAGGATGATGACCTCATCCTGTCCTGGCTCAATCAAAATAGTGTAGCTGTCACGCACATGTAACAACTTCTTGGAGACCTGGGCTAATTTTTTGTGGCCATCACCGATCGTATATTCGTGATCCAGGATGTTCCCTTGAATATCCATATCGGGACCATTTCCCATATTTACCACGAAGTGCTCCTTGAGCGGAGTAAAGAGATCTTTCTTCACTACCGCCAGCTTCTCACCCTGCGGTCCTTCAATCTCCATCGTTTCCTTAACCGTGAGCATGACTTTGTGAATTTTAGCCAGCTTATTTCCTTGGGCATCCTTGAAAATAAAGTTTTTATGGATGCCAATTTTTCCATCTATCTCATAGACTTTTTCCGCTTGTTCATTCTCCACCCAATAGTCATTGCCAATGGAGACCATTTTTTGACGCATGACATACCGTCTTCCGCTGGTTTGCCTCAAACTCTTGTCATCTTGATCATCATCTTGTGTATCTGACTGTTCAAATTGTGACATATGCAAGCCCTCATCATTGTTAGGTGAATTAGTTATTTATTTTTCAGATGATGCTGTCGATTATTCACTATTATTTTTAATCTTCCTTCCTTACAAATCTAAATGATATTCCAACAGTCTGGATCGATGTGGAGAAAAGTAATATATGAATGCCGGGAGGTTAATAAGACATCAGATTCGTGTCCACTTCCACATGCCAAAATCGTTCAGCGTCCAATAGGCTTCTGAAAGTAGACGATAATGATTGTGTTCTTCCTCGGAGAGCCGCAGGAACATTTGATGTCCTTGCGGATCGTCGATCTGTGTCGCCAGGTCGGCGTAAGTTTTTTCTGCCTGTTTCTCAAGCTCCATTGCTTCAGAAATGATCTGCATCATACTTTTTTTATTTGGCTCTTCAGCAGCCTTGATCTCGAATTTTGGCGGGAGTGGAAAGGCTTTCCCTCCATAATTAATGTAATCGCCTTTTTCCAAAAGAGATTTCTCCAGAATGGTCAGTTGTTGTAAATGGTATTTCTCAAATTCACTCAACTGGGTGAATAACTCCTTACCCATGGAGTGTCTGATATTATTTGCGGCTTCAGCATAGCTTTGGGATGCGATCCTTTCATTTTCTTTGACAACACGGATGGCGTCCAACAGATTTGTTGGGGTCATATGTTCCTCCTGATATTAGAATAAAAATGGATTAACTTGAAAGTATCAAAAACCTGTCAAATGTCTGGTTTTGGATTTTAACAACAAATTATTTGGTCGTGATATGTAAAAAAATAAGCGTCTGAGATACTCATTATATCGTAATCATCCGGTTTACAGGTGTTAGGTAATTTCGCTTACAAAAAATCTAGAAGAATTGAAAAATCATTATTGTTTAACTGACCCACTTATGCTTGTTGATTATATAATTGGGAATTATGGCTTCCACTCCCAAGAATCTCCGATGTGTTTGAAGTCTTGATGGTTCAGCTAACCTTCCAACTTGGATATTCCAAATTTCCTGTTGGCGGTGCTATAAGTATTTTAAATGGTTTTAATATCTATTCGATGTCCAATGGGCATAGTTCCGGAGCGAAAAAATAGTGTACCAATGATTAAGCATACATCTTCATCAAAGAAAAGAACCTTGTCACAAATTCTTGCAGAGCGTGATGCGGAACTGGCGATCATCAACAGTGTACAGCTCGCACTGGCTTCGCGTCTCGATGTACAGTCAATATACAACCTGGTGGGCGATAAAATCCGCGATATATTTGATTCTCAGGTGGTGATGATCTCAACTTATGACCCGCAGGATGAAACCATCGAGCATCGTTACGCCATCGAACGCGGTGAGCACATCATCGCTCCCGGACGCCACCCCATCCGTGGTTTCCGCACGCAAATCGTACAGACCAGGCAACCAGTGTTGGTAAATCAGAACGTACCCGAATTGGCGGCACGCCTTGGGCAGCCTACCATCCCTGGCACAATCACGCCTAAGTCCTGGTTGGGAGTGCCCATGATGGTTGGTGATCAAGTGACAGGAATCCTGAGTCTACAACATGTCGATCGCGAAAATGCCTTTGACGAATCACACGTCCGCCTGCTGCAGACCCTGGCTGCCTCCATGAGC
Source organism: uncultured Chloroflexia bacterium (assembly GCA_963777935.1). Taxonomy (GTDB): domain Bacteria; phylum Chloroflexota; class Anaerolineae; order Anaerolineales; family UBA4823; genus FEB-25. The sequence continues at coordinate 84,831 of CAVZSL010000006.1, read as the reverse complement.
GTTGCGCTTGAAAATGCGCGCCTGTGGGAAAAGGAGGAGCTCTATAGAAAAGCGCTTGAGCGTGAGTTTGAGATTGGAAGAGAGATACAAGCCAGTTTTCTTCCCGATAGCTTGCCCCAACCAGAGGGATGGGAAATTGCGGCATCACTCAAATCTGCTAGGGAAGTATCAGGTGATTTTTATGATGTCTTTGAATTAGCACAGGGTCAAATCGGTCTGGTGATCGCGGATGTGTGCGATAAAGGTTTGGGGGCAGCTTTATTCATGACATTATTCCGGAGCCTGATCCGAGCAGTATCGAATATTGATTTCTTTACCAATGCCGAGTATGCAGGTAAGCTATCCATGGAGATGCGGCTAAAGAACGCAATGTCTCTCACCAATAATTATGTTGTTAAAACGCATGGTAATACGAGTATGTTCTGCTCCATCTTTTTTGGTATCCTTGACCCTCAAACCGGGAAATTAACCTATGTCAATGGTGGCCATCCGCCTCCAAGGATGATAGATCATCAAGGGATCAAACAAATATTACAGGTCACTGGCCCGGCAGTTGGTTTGGCACCTGGTTCAGAATATTCGGTTAGCGAGGTGGAATTTGAGAAGGGTGATATCTTATTTGCCCATACGGATGGTTTAACCGATACGATAAACTCCATCGGTGAATCCTTCAGCGATAGCGAATTAATCCCATTATTGGTTGGGACCGAGCAATTATCAGTAATGCTGGAAAAGATTCTGGATCAAATTGCAGACTATTCGACATCCGTAAAGCAAATTGACGACATCACCATGCTGGCAGTCAGGCGGATAAAAACATGAGCGACGGTTGACATAATTTGAAATTCTGTTATAGTAAATTTATATATTACAGGGAACATCGCAGGGGATTTCTTATGAATGTAAACAACCAGGAGGTGATAATCTAAGTATTTTTCTATTGTCCCAACGACAAAATTCATATATATAATGAGGAGATAAATAATATGAAAGCGAAATTGATACGATCCATCTTGGTGGTCGCATTTCTTTTTGGAACGGTCGGACTGTCCACCGCATCAGCGGGAAATCCATTTGGTGATGTCCCATCAACCGTTGATGGATATGCCACCTGGGATTCTGACATGATCAATATTGAAAATGTGACAGAAACCGGTGCTGGCGTTTATGTGGCCGTGCTAGATACCGGGCTTGCGCCGAACTGGCGCGATTATTTCCCTGAAGATAGGGTTAACACAGCTTTGGGCACTGGTTTTGATCAGCCGGTAAGCTTTCGGGTTAGCAAGGGAAATCCCTGCAGGTTGGAAGTGTCGGTTGGACAGCTACACCAGACTTCCTGGGTGGGATCCACTGGCTCGACCCACGGGACGCATGTTGCCAGCACCATCATTGGCTATTTCTATCAGAGCCCGAATGATGCTGCAGCTGGATTCGCTCTGCCACCCATCATGGTGCGCGGGATTGCCCCGGAAGTGACCATTATCCCGGTGAAGGTGTTGGCTGACTATCAAGTACCCGCCACCCCGAAATGCTCTACTCCACTGCCATCCTCCAAGGCGGTGTTTGGAACCGATGAAATGGTGGCAGCAGGTATTAACTATGCCACCGATCTGGCGATCGCCGGTTATCAGCCAATGGTGATTAATATGAGCCTGGGTGGTCCTGAGCTGGCTGATGTTGAGCAGGCTGCCATCGATCGGGCGATTGCCAATGGGGTGATTGTCGTTGCTGCAGCTGGTAATGAAGGTGAGGCTGGAATGCATTTCCCCGGCGCTTATCCTCCGGTCATCTCTGCTGGCTCTATCGGTTGGACTGGTGAATGGTTATTCCCTGGTGATGGTCCCCGTTACCGCATGTGGTGGTTACAGTATAACGATGCACCCATGTTCGCTGGCTCGGGTGATGTGTTTGATGAGACATCCATAGATGATGTATACCTCTCCGACTTCAGCAGCCGAGAGTTACCAGGTCAAGAGCTGGATGTTCTGGCTCCGGGTTCATGGGTACGTGGACCCTTTGCTGGTGATCCAGGCTTTGCGCACCTGCCCTGGTGGTCGAACGGCGTGGGTGGTTTAAAGGGGAATAACCCCGGGAATTTCTATTATGTCGGCGGCACATCCATGGCAACACCGCATGTGGCTGCTGTGGCAGCTTTGCTGCTCTCAAAGGATCCTACTTTAGAGCAAGCTGACATCGATCTCATCATGAAATCGACAGCGCTTCCACTTCCCGATACTGGCAGCAGGGATATCTGGGATAATACAGCACCCGCAACGATTACCTGGGATACCGATTGTGGTGGTGTGGTATGTGACCCGGTCGGTGCAGGCGTGTTGCAAGCGGATGCAGCTTTAGCTTTCCCATAATCAGAGCAACGGAATAAAATCAAGCGCTGATAAATTAAATTTCACTGATTCATGGAGGCAGGTGTTCGATCACCTGCCTCCACTTTTATGATTTTATTCACCTACTATATCTCTTGGCTTGTTCAGCAGCCTGTTATGTTTAAGTGTCAAGCGATCGGAAAATTGAGCTTCCCTGGTAGCGAGTAAACTATCCCCACCACTGGTGGGGTTGTAGCACCTCAGCCATGTACCAGATTATCCCGCTAATGAGATGCAGTCCTAAGGTGATTCCTATTAGAATCTTCTGCCAGGTAGGAATAGGCTGGAAGTCATTTATTTCATGTGAATTCCAATTACGGATAAGGAACAGGGCCGATTGGATGAAAAGGATAAACAGTCCGACTTGCGCACTCCATGAGAAGTTCAGGTTATACTCACGACCTCCTTCTTCGGCAAGCAAATATGTCATCCCAGCCCCCACAATGAATACACCCCAAGCCAAGAGTAGCCACTGATCTTGAACAACTCGGCGGAATTGTACAATCAGCACAACCAAAGGGAATAGGAAAGAGAGTAGGAACATCCAACCCAATAAAGACGGGGCATAGTATTTCATTTCCAAGAGGGGTGCCAGGATAATACGCGTGCTTCCAGACTCCGCAAATCCGATCCAGTATTGGTAAATAAGAACAAGGACCGCAGGCAGCATGAAACCAAATACTACCGGTTTATGTTGGCACGATAATTTCTTCCACCGGCGGTAGAGCATCCATACGAACAACACTGGCAGCAGGCATATGCTGAAACTCGGCTTGGTGAGGGTGGAAAAGATGGTTAGAGCAGCCAACCAAATCGTATGAGGTCAATTCGTTACACCCATCGCTCGATCCAGCAGCAACCAAAATAACAGAATAGCCATGGGTTTCAGCATAATCACGGTGGGATTATGGTAAACATTGATGCCAATGTACCCAAGATATAGGCGATGCTCCCCTATCGTAATCAGATTTATCGGTGCCACCAACATCATCACCAGCGTTGACAGTAACGATAACCCTGCAGAAACCTTACTTCCAATAGATTGAAATGTAGCCATAAATCGCCAAAACAAGATCACCGCTGTCAATGCATAGAATATCGCAACCACCAATAAACCTGCAACCTTATAAGATCGAATGGCGAGCCAGTCAGAAAGATCATGGCTGATCAGCTCAGTAGAGCCAATGGGAAGCAACGCTCGGAAAATTACGACCAGTTGTTGGTAGGTGAAGTGGGGAAGATAGATTACACCATTCTCGGCGAGTGCTTTTGCCCAGCTGATGTGGGCTGGAAAATCCTGCCCATATTTGAAACCCACCTGGTAGGATGCTAAAGTAAACATCCCCGCGCTCAATAGGGCGATAACCAGGATTAAAGCCCAATCATGAAATCGCCAGTTCGGACTGCTTCGATGTGGAGGTGACTCGTTCTCGTTCGTGGTTTTTCTCCCTCTACATATTATTACTGATGTGTTTCATCAACAACGGAAACCGTTAATCGCTTCGATGACCTGGGCTTGCTCGTCCGCACTGAGACTGTTGTAAAATGGCAGGCGTAGTAATCTGTCGCTGATATCTTCAGTTACCGGACAATCACCGGGATGTCCTCCTAATTGGCGACCCATTTGGGATAAGTGTAAGGGTTGATAATGGAATACGCTTAAAATCCCCTTTATTTTTAGATGATTAATTAACCTCTGACGTGTATCAAGTGAAGGTAGCAGCAAATAATACATATGGAACGGATGCTTGCAGTGGGCGGGAATTACAGGTTGACGCACCTGGTTGGCATGTGCCCAACCAACCAATCCGATATGGTAAGAATCCCAAATCCGCCTCCGCGCTTCCTGGATATCCAAATAATGCTCAAACTGAGCATAGAGGAATGCCGCTAGAATGTCCGATGGCAGGTAGCTTGAGCCAATATCTACCCATGTGTACTTGTCAACCTGTCCACGAAAGAAACGACTGCGGTTGGTACCTTTCTCGCGCAGGATTTCAGCCCGTTCAACAAATTGAGGATTATTGATCAGCAGAGCACCACCTTCGCCGCACGTGAAATTCTTGGTTTCATGAAAACTTTGGGTTGCCAGTGAGCCAAATGTCCCCAAATAACGGTCTTTATAAGTACCAAATAAACCATGGGCGTTATCTTCGATCACACTTAACCCGAAACGTTTTGCTACTGTTAAAATAGCATCCATCTCGCAACCCACACCAGCATAATGAACCGGCACAATAGCTCTGGTCTTTGTGCTAATCAGGGCTTCCAACTGGGTCTCATCCAAGTTTAGTGTGTCGGTACGGATATCCACAAACACAGGTTTAGCTCCCCTCAGGACAAATGCATTGACTGTGGACACGAATGTAAATGATGGGATGATTACCTCATCTCCAGGCTGGATATCGAGCAGCAGAGACGCCATTTCTAAAGCGTGGGTGCACGAAGTGGTCAGCAAAACTTTTGTAATTCCCAATTTCTCTTCTAAGAATGCATGGCATTTCTTTGTGTAATAACCATCTCCGGAGATTTGGCCGCGTTGAATTGCATCTTGGATATAGTCAAATTCTCTCCCTGCCAATGCAGATTTATTAAAAGGGATGTTGTATCCGCTCATACAAAACACTCTTATATTATCGGCTCAAACCAACGGTGGTACCAAAGTTTGACCGAAGAGATGGAAAATCCGCAGGATTCATATAATCTTTGGGCTGCAAGATTGTTTCCTTGTGTAACGACACTTACTGAGAGGCACTTATGGCTGGCAAACCAACTCAAAGCCATCATCACCAATTTTCGTCCTAACCCCTGGTGATGATGTATTGGGTGCACTCCAACCAAACCGATCACGCCTCTCTCGTCCTCAATATGGCAGCTGATAAAACCAACTGGTATACCGGTTTCTTCTGAAACCCAAACAGCCTGGGCATACCCCAGGCAGCTTTTTTCGATCCAGACCATATATAATTGTTCGCAAAGATGGACTGGAAAGTTACCATCGTTAAAAAAGCGGGTATTACGGAAAACCAGTCGAGCAGTCTCTTTTAAAATTGGAATATCATCCACTTGCGCGAGTCTGATTTGAGGGAAGACCTCCAATCCTGAGGGAAAATTAGTAGATAATTCGTAAGTCATTCGAATATCCACTAGGCGAAAACCAAATATCTCAGCTAAGCGGATAGATTCGATATCTTCGCAAGGGGCAAGATAATATAGGCAGGAGATTTTCTCCTGACGGCACCATTCTATCGCATTCTCAGCAACACCATCTGATAGCGTTGAAGCTGTAACCTGGGCTATTCTCATTCCAAAGAATTCCGTATCCCAATCCATGAACCGACATATCTGCTGTGGTTTTGGATCCATTATAGTTTCGTTTGTTCTCGAACTGTATAGGCTGGTTTATCCATCATCCTGAAATGTATCCTGGCTAGGTATTCCCCGATAATACCCAAAGCGAAGAGCTGTGCTCCCGAAAACAGGGCGATAATTGAAGCCAAGAAAGGAAACCCAGGAACACTGCCCCCCTGAATGAGGTAACGTCCGATCACATATACCAATATCACCATCCCGAAAAGTGTGAACAGGAAACCGATAAGGCTGGCGAAACGGAGAGGTAAGATGCTAAACCCGGTCATCATGTTCAAAGCATGAGCGACCAGCTTGCGGAAAGTATAATTCGACTGTCCATACTTGCGTGTGTCGTGGCGAACATCTACAGAAGAGAAATTGGATGTACCCCAGGTGAGCAAGACATCGATGGAGACATAAGGACCCTGGTATCCAGCGAACGCATCACGCAGATTGGTCTTGAATGCCCTGAATGCGCTGACCTTACGGGCTGTTTCCACCCCCATCGCGCTCCGCAGGGCAAGCTTGGTGACTTGAGAAGCCGTGTCACGCCAAATACCATGTCGTTCGGTTTTGGGTGTTCCGTATACTACATCATATCCTTCATTGAGACGATCCAATAGACGCTGAATTTCGTCTGGAGGGTGTTGCAGGTCATCATCCATTGTAACCAGAGTATCATAAATTGCAGCGCGGACACCGCATAGCAAGGCATTGTGCTGCCCGTAGTTCTTCATCAGGTTGATCCCGCGCACCCAGGAATATCGCTCAGCCAAGCTACAAATCGTCTCCCAGCTATGATCACGGCTACCATCATTGACCAGGATAGCTTCATACCTGGCTGCAAGTGAGGGCAAGGTAATCTCAAGTTGGGATATCAAACCTGGGAGCGTCAAGCTGCCATTATAAACTGGGATGATTATGGAAATGGAGGAAACCATGAACACTCCTCGTGATCTGGCGAATGGCTTATGGATAATATACCATATTTGACATACAAAGGTAAATCTACTAGAATCATCTGGTTCACCTATTATCGGCTGTCTGTGGACCCAATTGCCCAATGGAAGACCAACCCCAACGGAAGAAAATACTCACCAGGATTCATACCATCCCCATATTGCAGCAAGATCATTCAAAATTGCTCTTTGGGTTGAGTATGTGTTTTTTGGCTTTGCTCACACTGCTGCCCATTGCCAATATTTTCCACATTCTTGTTACCACGGGTGTTAATAACCTCTCCAACGATTATGCTTTATTCCTTCCGCTGATCGATAAAATCCTCATAGGGAACTATAACTGGATCCATTTTTTTGAGGACGTTTTTTACGTTTCTCACTTTCAGCCGTTGCCCATCTTGATATACCTTGCCAATGCGATTCTCACTGGATGGAATGTATATTACGAGTTGTTATTCATCGCGATTTTATCCATCCTGCGATTATTTTTTACCTACCAGTCCCTTACAACCCTGTATTCTACTGGTTTTCGCTTTCTGATGTTGCCAATCATCGCCATGTTGATTTTTTCGACTTCCCAAATCAGCAGCTATGAGTTTGGTGCTTCTGCTGTGCCACTCGGCCTGACTGCAGTTGGTTTCACACTTAGTGTTTGGGGTTTAGTCAAGTTCCGCGGGCAACCTCTAGCTCTTATATTTATGGTTGCCGGTGGATTGATCGCCTCCTGGACAACCGCAACAGGTCTCACTGCTTGGTTGTTATTTCTTGCGGGATTAATTTTATTAGGGTATAGGAGGATCTATTACTACATTGTATGGCTGGTCTCCGCCTTTTTGATCAATTTTCCATATATATATTTCCTGTTGATAAATCGCAAGCCCGGCACCAATGCCTACCTTCATAGCCCGCTCGACTTGCGATTAATTGTGAACCTGATCGGTCGCCCTTTTGCCAATGGGATCGGGTCGAATACTGGTTTCCTACTCCTTGGGGAAACTGCCGGTTGGATTGGTCTTTTTCTTGGCCTTCTAGGATTGATCTTGGTTATTATTAATAGGAGAAAGTTACTAACCCCCGCGACACCCGCCCTGATATATATGGCATTTGGTTTGATAAGCGCCTGGCAGACTTCCATCTTCCGGGTGATGATTGCTCCATGGTACACCAGCATGGTCATAAGCTATTGGATCGGTTTGGCAGGTTTAGCTTACCTGATGGCTGCCTCCATAAATTTGACAGAAGAAAAGGATGCATACAGCCTATCCTGGAAAAAGCTAATTCCCCTGATTTACTCGCTGAGCGTTTTGGTGATTATGGCAGGTTTTTACCTCAAAACCAATCTTACTTATCGGGATAAATCGTTTTACCTGGCCTCGCGCAGTCCAGTCTCTGCGGCATGCTTGCGGAACTATGAATGGGCTCCCACATATTGCGAAAGATCCGTCTTCCAATGGACGGTCAACCGGGTCTTCCTTACAGATTTTGCTTGGCCTTTGCAACGCCACCACCTGAATGTGTTTGCCACCCACCAGCAATGGACGATGCAGGGCGATATGATTCTCGGAAATGTCTTCTCACCTGAAAGCCCCAACAAACTGGGAGTGGAATGGTACGATAGTTTTTCTGGTACACCCGCCCCCTTCACCGATTACAGGCATTTAAACCTCAGGGTCACCCCGTCTCAATCAGCCATCTGGAAGATAAAGCTTCCGGACAACCTGCTTAAGGCTGAGTTATCATCCGCCGTCGAAGTCAGGAAGAATGGGCAAGAGGAAGAATCAGATGGACCGCTTTTATTTGAGGTTTACCTTGCTCAGGCAGGTGAAACTGAAAAATTGATTTTCTCACAAAAGATGGATGGATCTGAAAAAGGATGGTCGAAATTTAAGCTCGATTTGCTCCCCTACCAGGCGCAGGAGATCGCTTTACGCTTCGCAGTTCGGGGTGGGGATGGTTCACCTGCCACCCTGTATCGTTTCCCGGTCGATCAACCTGATCACGCAGTCTGAAAGTACGATTGACTGATCACCCAGAAGTACGACCGATCAACGCAGGTCTTTCTCCAGAATCACCTAAACCAACGTCTTCTGACTACATTTTCAACCTGGATACTGCCACGGTCCAAGGATTGGAGCCGATAGACACCTCAGCCCATACCTGGCACGTACAGCCTGGTCCGAATATATCTGTTACCCTGGATCATCCCATTAACCTGGAGGATTATGGCTGGCTCTCCTTTGAATGTCTGCCTCACCGGATATTCCCGCCCGCGCAGCCGAAATTTACCTGTATTTTGAAGGAAAGGACAACCCCATTGTCTTGCAGATCCCATTGATGAAGGACGGTGGTTCCTACACCTATTCATACCCGCTCAGGATGGTGGAAATTCCTGGCAGACTTGTGGCTTTGCGCCTTAACCCGATTATGCTTCCATCTGCCAGTGGTGAAAATCGTGTGAGTGTCGATGATTTGAGATTTGTGCACCTACCGTGACATCAGCGTTATCAAATCACTTGCACTCTACCTAGAAATTGAATTGATATATCCCAAAGAAAACAATGGGCTCTAATTGTGTAATCAATCGATCACCGAATTATTCATTTTTGGTGTATTTATAGAAAATGTTATTTAGTAACGATGATCCAATACGGTACAAGTCGACCATAAAAGAACTGTCTCGATTTTATATGCTCTGTTTTGGGTGAAGACAGTTGTTATTATCTGGTTTGTATCATTCTCATTCATCGTTTCACAACTTGAATAGAAAACATGGTCTACTATAGATAAGTCTTGACATTATAAGACAATGTTGGTATTATATATACAGTTAGTAATATATATAATCTTTATTAATTGAAAATTTTGTTGCATAAGTTATCAGGCGGCGAAGATGTAACAGGGGATTTGGTCGCATTGCTGTAGTTAGCTACTCTGTTACGGAGCCAATTGCGAAACCGGCCAATTTAGGCTGGTTTTTTTTGTTTTCACTAAGTACCAACACTGTTGATGATTGAAAAGGAGGGATGACCTCGAGGCGTAGGATTGAAATATACAACCGAAGTTTATTATATTTACCATTATCATTTAATCTTTGACACAGGAGAAAAAAATGGTTTCAAGACGTACCTTTCTAAAACTTAGTGGAGCGGGTTTGCTTTCGTTGTACGTTGCATCCCGCGGAAAATTTTCATTACGTGCTCAAGCCCAAATTCCTGGTGGCACGCTCGATCCCGGTCTAGTTCCCAAGTACAGCACACCCTTGCTCATTCCACCGGTGATGCCAATGGCTGGAACAATCAAGCAGAAGGGTGGTAAGAACGTAGATTATTACGAAATATCTGTGAAGCAGTTCCAGCAGCAAATCCTGCCAGCTGGCTTACCGGCAACAACGGTGTGGGGTTATGGCGCGGTAACTTCAGCAAGCAAGGGTGGTCTGCTATTACACAACGCTCCATCGCTGACGATCGAGGCCAAGTGGAGCACGCCTGTGCGGGTGAAGTGGATCAACCAGCTGGTGGATGTCAATGGTAACTATTTGCCACACCTGTTACCGGTCGATCCAACGTTGCACTGGGCGAACCCGCCTGGCGGCATGCTGGACCGTGACACGCGACCGACCTTCACGACTACTCCCGGTCCTTACACCGGTCCCGTACCGATGGTTACACACGTCCATGGTGCTGTAGGCGTAGGTGATGATAGTGACGGCTACGCCGAAGCCTGGTACTTGCCAGTGGCTAATAACATCCCACCTGATTATGCCACCGAGGGCACCTGGTATAACTTCTTCGGCAGCAAGGCAGCCACAAAATATGGCGTAACGTGGGGACCTGGATTTGCCACCTTCCAATACCCGAACCAGAACCGAGCCTCGACCATCTGGTATCATGACCACACCTTGGGAATGACCCGGCTCAATGTTTACGCCGGACCTGCTGGTTTTTACCTGATCCGAGGTGGCCCGGCTGGTGATGGCGCAGTACTCGACTCCCGCACCGGTACCGTAGCAGTTTTACCTGGTCCTGCACCGAAGGCGAACGACAAGTTCCCGCCAAACAAGGCTTATTACGAGATCCCCATCGCCATCCAGGATCGCTCGTTTAATGAAAATGGATCGTTGTTTTACCCAGATACGCGCGCCTTCTTCGATGGCATTACTGGTCCATACATCCCGGATACCGATGTCTCCCCAATCTGGAACCCAGAGTTCTTTGGCAACATGATCATGGTCAATGGGAACACCTGGCCATTCCTGAATGTTGAACAACGTCGCTACCGTTTCCGCTTTCTGAACGGATGCCAGGCCCGCGTTCTAATCCTGAATTTCGCCAATATCCCAGGAGTGCAAGTATGGCAGATTGGTAACGAAGGTGGCTTCCTGGCTGCCCCAGTGGATATCACAGCGCTGGGCAACCAGCTGCTGATGGGATTGGCAGAGCGAGCTGACGTGATCGTCGATTTCACTAACGTAGCCTCAGGCAGTTACGTTTTAGGTAATGTGGGACCAGATTCACCATTTGCAGGCTTACCGGTTGATCCAGAAGATGTGGCTGATCCTCTCACCACCGGACAGGTCATGCAGTTCAACGTCGTCCCACCGCTGTCACTTGATCTAAGCACACCACCGCAATTCCTGGTGTTGCCGGCATTAACACCTCTGCCTCCAGCCACTTTTACCCGCCCGTTGGTGTTATTGGAGGAAATATCACAATATTTTGCTGATGCTCCAGCAGAAGCGCTTCTGGGCACTCTTACTGGTGATCCCAATCTGGGAACTGGCGTCTGGGTTAAGCGTTTGTGGATGGATCCTGTTACCGAGAACCCGTCTGTAGGTGTGACGGAGGTTTGGGAGATTTACAACGCCACCGTGGATGCCCACCCAATGCACGTCCATGAAGTGGTTTTTGAGGTCGTTAACCGCCAGCCTATTTTCGTCGATGAGGAAAATCAAACGGTGCAGGTCGTTCCTGGATCGGTCCCCACACCACCTGAGCCCTGGGAAACAGGATTTAAGGATACAGTGCTCGCCTATCCAGGTCAAGTGACACGCATCAAGGCGCAATTCATCACACCTGGCCAGTTTGTCTGGCATTGCCACATCGTTGAGCACGAGGACAACGAGATGATGCGACCTTATAGAATCGGACCGGAGCAACCCGGACAACCTGGACCTCATGGCATAGGACTACCCATCACTGTCTTAGGTACGGATCAGTGATCGCTAAAAAGATGAGTTGATGTACCCAGGCCAGGTTGTACCCATTAAAGGTATGACACGGATACTTGGTCAAGGAGTGGATTACTAAACGAAATCCATTGCTTCAAATAGCAAATAAGAATTGATATCAATAGACAGGCTGAAAAAGTAGAGCCTGTCTATTTTTTTATCTCACTCCTGCACTTAAAAAGCAGGTGGTTTGTCATAGTCTTCTAGAAAATATAGACTTTTCCTGGTTAATTTCCCACCAGCTCTTGAGGCGCGCCTGTAGCGAATTTCCGCGCCTTGCCCAACCCTGTCAAGCCTGATAGAATTCGCCCCATGAAAATCCGTTCCATCACCTGCTTTCTTGATCCAGCCTATCCGTTAGATGGTAAGGTACTTAGAGCTGCCGGGGAATTCCTGCGCATAGCCGAACCTGCTTTTATCGAGGCTGGCTACGAGGTGCAATCGGCTCGTTTGGCGACGGTGCCATTCACCAATCTATTACCTGATCAAAAACTAGGGGAGCTTGCAAAACTGGCTCAGGAGCTGGAGGTAGCCGCAGCAGAGCTTGGATATGAATATATTTCATTGGGACCCGCCTTGCCATCACAGCTCGAGAGCTATACCTCCATCCCCGTAGCCTTAGCAGCTACTCAGAATGCCTTTTTCTCCGGACTGATGACCACCCAGGATGGCAAGGTTTCTCTTTCAGCCATCCAGCAATGTGCTGAGGTCATAAAACAGGCATCCGTGATCTCATCGGATGGCTTCGCCAACCTGCGCTTCGCTGCATTGGGCAATGTACCGGCAGGCTCGCCATTTTTCCCGGCTGCCTACCACAGGGGTGGGGAGCAGACTTTTGCCCTGGCAACCGAAGCTGCCGACCTGGCCTTGGATGCCTTCAGCCAGGCAACCAGCCTGGAGCAAGCCCGCAAGTACCTGGTTACTGCGATGGAGGAAAATGCCCATAACCTGACAGGTGTTGCCCGCCAGGTGGAGAAGCAAACGGGGGTGAAGTTTGGCGGGATCGACTTTTCGCTGGCACCCTTCCCATCCATGGAATCGCTCCATCGGAACAGCTTTTGAGCGCTTGGGAGTACCCTTGGTCGGTGGGCATGGCACGCTTGCCGCAGCTGCCATCCTGGCAGACACGATGGACCAGGCTGAGTTTCTAAGGGCAGGCTTCTGTGGCTTATTCATGCCGGTTCTCGAAGACGCCACCCTGGCACAGCGTGTGGCTGAGGGCACCCTGGGAGTCAAAGACTTGCTGCTCTATTCTGCAGTGTGCGGCACCGGGTTGGACACCATCCCGCTGCCCGGAGACACCAGTGTGGAACAGCTCTCAGCGGTGTTGCTGGACCTGGCGTGTTTATCTCTACGGCTGGCCAAACCACTGACTGCCCGCTTGATGCCCATCCCAGGTAAAAAGGCAGGAGACCCGACGGGATTCGATTTCGCCTACTTTGCTAACAGTCGCGTCATGTCGCTGGAAGTTTTTCCCCTTGAACGGTTCCTGAACGGGCAAGAAACCTTTGAATTACGAAGAAGGCCGGTGAGGTGAATTCAAAAGATAAGCGCAAACTGTGGCTGCGTTGGGTCGGGGCGAACGGCATTGGGGAGATGTTCGGCCTGGGGCTGACCTTTGCGGTCGGGGCTACTGTCATATCCAGCCTGGGTGATCAGCAAAATGTGGTATCCATCCTGATCGCTTTTCTGGTGGCGGTTGCCAGTGGTGTCCTTGAGGCAACCATCGTTGGGCTGGCACAATGGTGGGCGATGCATCCCTGGTTCCCCATGATTCAACGAACTGCCTGGTGGTTGGCTACCCTCGTAGGGGCACTGGTTGCTTATGTGATGGGTTATTTACCCTCCACCCTGATGAGCCTGGGAAAGCAGTCAACCCAAAACCAGGTACCTGTTGCCGAGCCGGCGCAATGGATGGTCCTGATATTGGCGGCAGGGCTCGGAGTTGTTGGTGGGGCAGTTTTATCCTTCGCCCAATGGCTCACGATGCGCAAAAAGGTCAGCCGTGCCTCTTTGTGGATGCCTGCCAACATGCTTGCCTGGATGGTCGGTATGCCGATAATCTTTTGGGGTATCGATGTTACCCAAAAGCTGAGTGGAATGGGTTGGGTAGTCCTGTTTATAGCAGGTGTGCTGTTGTTGACCGGACTGGTGGTCGGTGCAATTCAAGGTGCCTTCCTGGTCCGTTTAGCAATGCCTGAAAAATCGTATGGTGCCTCATAATGAATGACAATTCATGAAGCATAATCATCTCAACCGGCGGGAATTCCTTCAAATCTCCGTCTTATATGGAGCAGGTATTGCCCTGGCAGCCTGCACTCCTGATTTGGCTGACTTTTCTGAACGACAGACAGATACGCTACGCAGCCTGACCATACTATACACCAACGACGAGCATGGCTGGATGGAGCCCACCGAGCAGTATGGCGGGGCGGCAGGTATGCTACACCAGTGGCGTCGCCAGGCTGACTATACCCGGGATGGACCCTTCCTCGTCTTGAGTGGAGGTGATATGTGGACGGGACCGGCACTCTCCACCTGGTTCAAGGGTGAATCGATGATCGATGTGATGAATGCCATGGGCTATGCTGCTGCAGCGATCGGTAATCACGATTTTGATTTTGGGGTGGAAGTATTGCGGCAGCGTGCAGCACAGGCGAAATTCCCATTCCTGAGTGCCAATATACGAGAGAAAGCGACTGGCAAAACACCAGATTTCTTGCGCCCATATGTGATCCAGGAAATTAATGGGCTCAAGGTTGGGTTGATAGGTCTGACCACATTGGATACACCGGTAGATACCAAACCAGCCAACGTTGCTGAGTTTGATTTTCTACCCTATAAAGCTACCCTTCGCGATGTGGTACCAAAAGCGAAAGCCGATGGGGCGCAAGTGATGTTCCTCCTGGGACACCTGTGTTCTGGTGAGATGCGCTCATTAGCATCGATTGCTTATGAGCTGGGTATTCAGATTCTGTGCGCTGGGCATTGCCACGAAGAGATCGTCGAGCAGGATGGAGAAGCAACAATTGTGGAGAGTGGCTCGTTCCTGCATAAATCTGTTCACATAGCCACGCTTTTTGATACAGGTTTGAACAGGTTGGTGGATATTGATGCTCGTTTGCTTGATAACCCCAATGGCAGCGGAGATTCAACGATTGGCAAGCTTGTGCAATCCTGGCATCATCGTGCAGATCCAGACCTTTGGCATGTCATCGGAACTGTTGGGAAGAAAATCGATGCCGGAACACTGGAGATGGTAAAACTTCTCACCATCCCCTGGTTGGAGGCATATCCTTCCGCAAAGATTGCCCTCTTCAGCCCGCGATACGTGCAATCAATGCCAGCAGGTGATGTATCAGAGGCCTCTATTCTGAGTATGCTGCCCACAGATAATGTGCTGGTGGATATTCAGTTGACAGGTGCTCAAATCCTTGAGATATTGGATAAGCGCCATCCTTCGGTTGGTGGATTGAGTGAGATGGAAGGGAAGTATATTCTTTCTGATGGCACCCCGTTGGAGCCGTTTACGAGCTACCATGTGCTCGTCCCGGATTCCCTTTATGAAGGGGAAAACAATTTTGATGTCCGTCGTTATGACCTCAATGGAACATACACAGGGGTCGACTGGCGTACACCGGTCGTGAGTTGGGTGAAAAGTTTGAATACATCCCAACAAACTCGATTAGAATTCTGATTTAAGCCCATGACTTATGAATGGTCAAGCACATCGGGCGATAAACCGGTAGTATAATCGCACAAAGTTTAGGTATTTTAGGAAGGTAAAAAAATGCATTTTCAGTGGTTCATCCTTTTAACCCCAATCTTGCGTCCTCATGCCTATCTCGACCCCGGGTCCGGTAGCTTTCTGATCCAGTTATTGATTGCTGGTCTCGTGGGTGCAGGTTTCCTGATTAAAGCATACTGGAAGAAGATCAAAGGTTTGTTCAACCGATCAGAAAAGCAAAAAGAAGAAGATAATGATGTCCAGCAGTGACCGGCGACTGGGGGCATCCTTCCGGGACCCAAGCGGTTTCCTTTTCTCCCGGGATGGGATACTTTATCGCCAGATTAACAAAATCTATTCCGAAAATTACGATCGTTTGATGAGCTCAAAGCTGTATACCAGATTGGTCGATTCAGAGCTGCTAATTCCTCATGAGGAAGTGAGTATCGAGCCTGAAGAATCACCCCTGGCGTACAAGATCATAAAACCAGAACGCTTGAATTTCATTTCGTATCCCTATGAATGGAGCTTCAGCCAGCTGAAGGATGCCGCCCTGGCGACCTTAATTATCCAGACGCTTGCCCTCGAATCAGGTATGGTGTTAAAAGATGCCAGCGCGTACAACATCCAATTTCACCATGGCAAGCCAATTTTGATCGATACCCTTTCCTTTGAGATATATCGTGAGGGTGAGCCATGGGTTGCCTACCGACAATTTTGCCAGCACTTCCTTGCTCCCCTGGCATTAATTTCTCATAGAGATATTCGTCTCAGCCAGTTATTACGGGTGTATATTGATGGGATTCCTTTGGATTTGGCTGCAAGCCTGCTCCCCAGAAAAACGCGTTATGGTTTGGGTCTGGCAGCGCATATCCACATGCACGCTGCTGCGCAAAAGCGATATGCTGATAAACCGATTGCGAAGGAACAACCCAAACGAAAAATAAGCAAGCTGCAGTTCATGGGATTGATGGACAGCCTGGAAACCACTACCCGCAAGCTAAGCTGGAAACCTTCTGGCACGGAGTGGGGTGATTATTACATTGCCTCGTCCGGACATTACGCTACATCTGCCTTTGAACATAAAAAACAGGTTGTCTTAAAATTCCTGGAACGCATTCACCCCCATACCACCTGGGATTTGGGAGGAAATACAGGTGAGTTCAGCCGGTTGGCAGCCGGGATGGGCAGTTACACAATCGCTTTTGATATCGATCCTGCTGCGGTGGAACAAAATTACCTGCTGGTAAAAAAGAATCAGGAGAACCTGATGCTACCCCTGGTTATGGACTTTACCAATCCAACGCCATCATTAGGCTGGCACAACCAGGAACGCCATTCCCTGCTCGAGCGCGCTCCTGCAGATGCACTTCTTGCACTGGCGCTCATCCATCACCTGGCAATTTCCAATAATGTTCCACTCTCACTCCTGGCGGATTACTTCCAAAGCCTGGGGAAATGGCTGGTGATTGAGTGGGTTCCAAAGGAAGATTCACAGGTACAAAAGCTATTGGCGAGCCGGCAAGATATTTTCTCGGACTACCACCAGGAAGGCTTCGAAGCTGCCTTTGGTATTTATTTCGACGTCAAAGAAAAAATATCTATCCATGATTCTCCTCGAGTTTTATATTTGCTGGAACGCAAGTAGCCGTATGTAAATTGTGGATGATTGATACAACCCAATTGTCCTCAGTGGTATCAGGATGAAAAAACCTTTCCATCCGTTTTTATTCTCGGCTTATTTTGTGATTGCATCTGCTTGGGCTGAATATAACTCAGGTTAAACCATCTGCAGCATATCGTGCTTTACTGGTATCCTTGCTCCTTACAGGTTTGCTATGGTTCTTACTAAAGTTATTGGTTCGTGATTGGGGCAGGGCAGCTGTCCTCACGTCTCTATATCTATTATTCTTTTTTACCTATGGGCATATTTATCACCTGTTTAAATCTTTTTCGATCATAGGTGTGATTGTAGGAAGACATCGTCTGATGCTTCCAGTATGGATATTTCTAGGCATATTGTTCACCTGGTTAGTGCTTAAAAAACTTGAGAATCCCATACCGATTAATCGTTTTCTGAACATACTAGCTATCGTCGCCTTAGTTTTTCCTGCGTTTCAGATTACTTCTCAAGGAATACGTGCTTCTATCCACAGGCAATATCCAATCCTGGCAGAAGGAAACACTAATGGCCTGCGAATTTCAACCGATCAAGCGCCCCCTGATATTTATTACATAATCTTAGATGGCTATCCACGAGCGGATTTTCTTGAGCAGGTAATTAGTTTTGATAATTCCCCATTTTTAGATGAATTGAAACAAAGGGGTTTTTATGTTGCTGATTGCAGCCAAAGTAATTATAGCCAGACATCCCTCTCCATGGCTTCTGCCTTAAACTACAATTATTTGGATGCTTTGAGTGATGAATTTACAAGCTCAAATAACGATACCAGTGGCCTTATCCAACTTCTTAAGTATAGTGCCGTTCGTCAGCAGTTGGAAAACTTGGGATATTCATTTGTGACTTTCGAAAACTCATATTATTGGTTACGGATCCCGGATTCGGATTTTTATTTTGCACCAAGTAACAGTGCCTTAAATCTGGGTGAGACCATGTTACCAGTCAACCTGTTTGAAGCCATGTTGATACGAGAATCGGCTCTGGTCTTATTAACTGACTCGGCGACAATTTTATCCAGGGTTTTTAAAGTTGATATGGATTATCCCAATAAAGAACACCGTGAATTGATTTTATATACTTTAGATAAACTTAAAACCCTCCCTCTTGAAATACAAAGCCCAAAATTCATCTATGCCCATATTGTCTCACCCCACGCCCCGATTGTTTTTGATGAAAATGGAGAATTTAAAGAAGTGCAAGCTGATCCCCCAATCGATGTGTATGCACCTGCGCTTGCCAACCAGATCAGGTATGTGAACAAACGCATTCTTTCAGTGGTTGACGAGATATTAAATACATCTGCCAATCCACCAATCATTATCCTGCAAGGTGATCACGGTGAAGGCATAGCAGAACCTAAGGATAGATTGGCTATCTTGAACGCATACTATCTTCCAAATGGCGGAGACAAGCAGCTATATTCAACCATTACTCCGGTTAATACCTTTCGTGTGATATTTGATCAGTATTTTGGTGGACAGCTTCCGCTTTTAGAAGACAAGAGCTACTACTCTGGATACGATAAGCATTTCGACTTTACGGAAATCCCGAATAATTGCCAACCCATAGAAAGATAAAAGTTTGTTGGGCAAATCACCGCTTCATCCATTCCTTTTAGCCTTATATTTTGTCCTGTCATTACTGGGATTGAACATCTCCCAGCTTTTTCCGCAAGAAGCACTCCGCGCTGTTCTGATAGTGCTTACCTTTGCTGGGTTTTTGTTAATAACCATGCGCCTGATATTTAAAGACTGGCAGCGCGGAGCTCTGGCAGCCAGCCTGGTGCTGGTTTTATTTTTCACCTACGGGCATGTATACAATTTCCTGGAAAAATCGATTCCGACCCTTGGACGGCATAGGCTGCTGCTTCCCCTCTGGCTGTCATTGGCAGTGATTGGATTATGGCTGATTGCCAAGCGGGTTAAAAATCCATTCCCAATAACGAGGGCTATAAATGTCGCTGCTTTGGTCGCGCTTGTGTTCCCCATTTACCAAATCTCCAGCTGGGAAATCCAACAAGGCAAGGATAGCGAAAATACAGTGGTAGCCATCCATGGAATTGGAAATCTTGCCCTGACTGAAGGTCAATCTCCTCCGGATGTTTATTTTATCGTCCTGGATATGTATGCCCGTCAGGATTGGTTAGATAAAGCTTATAATTATGATAACTCCACATTTATTAATGAATTAAAGCAGCTTGGCTTTCAAGTGGTCGATTGCAGCCAATCCAACTATAGCCAAACTGAAATGGTTTTGACTTCAATTCTTAATATGAATTATTTGGATGCATTGGGTAAATTTGATCCCTCCACTAAAGAAACATCAGTATTACGTCAACTGATAAAAGATAACGGTGTTATGCAAGCATTCCGATCTTTAGGCTACAAATTGGTAGCCTTTGAGACCGGATTTCATTTCTCCGAATTCTATTATGCAGATCATTATCTATCTCCCAAAGGTGGAAATCAAGTCCAGTTAGGGAGAATGAATAACTTTGAGGTGATGCTGTTAAAATCCACAGCTGGCCAGGCTCTGATCGACTTCGCAAAAATACTGCCCTCATTCCTCGTCCCCGATACCAGCCAGCCACTGGATACTAAGAGGGAGCAGATCCTTTTTGATTTCGAAAAGTTGAGAACTATCCCACAAGAAATCTCTGGACCGAAATTTGTATTTGCTCATATCCTTATAACGCATGAGCCATTCGTTTTTACTGCCGATGGAAGCCCGATAAATTACCCGGAAGCTATGGATTCTGAGCAATACAACTCAAGCCTATCGCGACCAGCTGGACTTTACGAATAGCCAACTTTTACCAATCTTACAACATATTATCGAAGATAGTGATCCGAAACCCATTATTATTCTGCAGGGTGATACGGGTCCGGGGCTTGTCTCAAACGCTGGGCGGATGGCAAATTTGAGTGCTTTTTACCTGCCGGGATATGATCAATCCCTATCATCACAATTCGCTCCTGTTAATGAATTTCGCCTTGTATTCGACCATTATTTTGGGGCAGATCTGCCTTTGTTACCTCCTTACAGCTATTTTTCTCGCTATACATCTCCATTTGATGTGCAGCTTATCCCAAACGACTGCCTTCCTGGAAAATGACAATCTCTTCCCTTTAAAATAATACCGTACAGCCTGAGTGGCTGTACGGTATCTGGAAATGTGAAAATCTCTATTTCTCAGCTTGGCTGGTCTGTTCTCCAATAGATACCTTTCTCACGACTCAGCAGCTTGTTGTCCACCATGTATCTGCGTAACGCGGCAGTATCTTCATTGAAACGACGCAAGATTTGATTGACCTGGCTTTCCGGGTATTTCATACCTGGTTCAAAATTCCTTACCAGGTGGTTCAGGACGACCAACAACTTCTTATGCTGAGTGGGGATGGCTTTCAAAGTCCCGTCAGGTGAGAAGTATGCCCGTAAAGTCTTGACCTCAAATTCATCTCCTTCGTATTCAGGCGCAGGCGGGCGAGATTGAGCCAGCACCTGACGAGTGAGCTTTTCCAGTGCCTGGTTATCCAGCCGGTATAAGCTGCCTTCCTTATGAGCCAGACCGGCTGCTGTGAGCTCATCCAGGTGGCGTTGCACTTCGGCAGGTTTCATTTCCAGCCGGTCAGCGAGCTGAGTGGGTGAAAAGGCTTCCAAACTCAACAATCCGGCGATTTTCAATCGCTCGGCATCTGCCAGCGACTTCATGAAATTCAATAATTCATCATCTTTCATTGTTATTGTGTTCATCTTTATTTTCCTTTAGGATGGCTTTTCGCCATCAATTCTCCAATATTCTCCTTCGGCACGTTTCATAAACTTATATGAAATCATCTCACGGCGTAGTGTGGCAGTGTCCTCATGGAAGCGAGAAAGTACTTCATTGACTTGCTTCTCAGTGTAATGAACCCCGGGTTGAAATTCCTTGAGGATGTGCTTGAGTATGACTTCGCGTTTTTTCCTTTGGGTTGGTATGACCTTCAACCTGCCATCCGGCAGCAGGATGTCCCACAAGACTTTCCGGTCATATGCTTCCAGGTCGACTGCTGCTGCCATTCTGGGTAGTTTGTCTTGTTCGCCGAGGGCTCGGGCAATTTGCTCCAGAACACCTGGTTCGAGCTGGTACAGATTGTAATAGCTCTCAGCCCGTGCGCTGACCAGGCCTGCTTCTGACAATAACTTCAGGTGATGGGAGATAGTAGGCGGTCGTAGGTTCAGCAGAGCGGCCAGTTGTTCCCCCGAGTATTCACGCTGGGAGAGCAGACCAACGATCTTCAAGCGGTTGGCATCCGCTAAAGCCTTAAAGAAGGTAAGCAGCTGTTCATCATTTGGTTGGATCTGGTTTGTCATTTTAGCTATTCCTGATAACATCTAATTAAATAGACGTTTATCGAATTAATTATACGCAAATAATATGTTCTGTCAAGGGAAAAGTTACTGTTGAGATAACCGATGTTATTTGCCAGAATGATTAGCTCAAAGGATAGGCTTATTTACGGGCTGGTATAATTTATTGAGATAGTTCGAACCTTTGATCCGTATTGGGTAGGGCATGTCATCGATTGACGAAATAAAATCCCGTATTGATATTGTAGACCTGGTCTCAGAGTCAGTACAACTGCGCCGGACAGGGAAGAATTTCATCGGATTCTGCCCTTTCCATCCAAATACGCGCACGCCATCCTTTGTGGTTTTTCCAGCCACTGGTACCTGGCGTTGTTTTGGACAGTGTGGTGAAGGTGGAGATATCTTCAGCTTCACGATGAAGAAGCAAAGCTGGGATTTTCAGGAAACATTGAAATACCTGGCGGAGAAGGCAGGTGTTCAGCTGAAACCGCCAACTCCCGAAGAGCTGGTGGCTGAAGAAGAGCACGCTCAGATACGATCACTCCTCGAAGAAGCTACCGTCTATTACCACCACCAATTGCTCAACACTCCCGAAGGCCAGAAAGCACTTACCTATCTTAAAGGGCGCGGTTTGAGCAATGAGATCATTGAAACCTTTAGAATAGGCTACGCTCCTAATGCTCATGATGCGATCATCCGTTACTTAAAAAGTAAAGGGCGCTCAGAGGTCAATATTAAAGAGGCGGGATTGGTATCAGAACGTGAGGACGGCAGTATTTATGATAAGTTCCGCCATCGCATCATTTTTCCAATCCGGGATGCACGGGGCCGCATGGCAGGCTTCGGTGGACGGGTTTTAAATCCTGACGACATCCCAAAATTCCTGAATTCTCCTCAAACGGCTGTATTTGACAAAAGTGCATTATTGTATGGATTGGAACACGCCCGTACCCCTATACGCGCCCTGGATCAGGCGGTTATCGTGGAGGGTTATCTGGATGTGATTGCCCTTCATCAAGCAGGTTTCACGAATACCGTTTCACCGATGGGCACTGCGCTGACTGAGCACCAGCTGCGTTTGCTCAAGCGTCTAACCCAGCGGCTCATCCTGGCACTAGACCCCGACGCAGCAGGTGATAAAGCTACACTACGTGGCCTACAGATTGCCCGTCAAACCATGGACCGAGAGTCGGAGCCGGTATTTGATGCACGTGGATTGTTAGCGTACGAATCGCGATTACAGGCTGATATCCGTGTCACCACATTACCACCCGGGATGGACCCGGACGATGTGGTTAAAGTCGATCCTGCTGCGTGGCAGAATATATTGGCTAATGCGAAACCAGTGGTCATCCATGTTATGGAAACGCTTGCCACTGGGCGGAACGTAGATGATCCCAAGACCAGGTCTGAGATTGCAAATCAGGTACTTCCATTGATCAATGAGGTCCCTGACGCCATCGAACGTGACGCCTACAGGCAAAGGTTGGCGCGCCTGATAAAGGTGGACGAGCGGTTGCTGGCAGGAGGTGAGTCACCCAGCAGCACGAGGCGAAAGCGACCAAGGTCAACCCAATCAGGAGCAGGTGAACAAAAGCCGGAAATTCCCATCCTGGCGGGGAGTGCACTATTGGAAGCTCACATCCTTGGGATCCTGGTTCGACGCCCGGAGATGGTATTTCACGTTGACCGCGCCCTTCACGAAGCTCATTTATCTCACCTTTCACGCCAGGACTTCGAAAGGGCTGAGTATCAAGCCATTTTTGAGTTGATCCAGGAATCTCTGGCACAGGACCAATCGGAACCCATGCACTTTGTTTTAAATGGGTTGTCTTTGGCATTGATGGAAATCGTAGACAATTTACTGGAGCGAACTGAAAAATTGGATCCCAAAGAAGATCGTGTACTTGAAGATGTGATGCGGGCTCTGCTGGAGATACGCAAGCGCCAGGTGACTGAGGTAATCAACCAATTACGTTTTCAAATGGACGAAGCTGCACAGGCAGGTGACTTACGCACCAGGGAATATGAAGACGGTATTACCAGGTGTACAAGAACACTTCGCAATCTCGATCAAGCCCGAGAAAAATTTATCAACCGAGCAGCGGTTTGGAAATAACACCGTATATAATTACCTGGTAGGGTAAATGCCAGGAGGATCATGCAAAAAGAAGTACTACCCACAACACGTCAATCCTACCAGCAAGCAGCAGGGGTACTCGGGCGTGCATTCGTGGATGAACCTGTGTCTGTGGTGGTATATAAGAATTTCTCGGTAGACAGACGGCTTCGGGCATTAACAGTTGACTTTACAGCAGAAGTAGAATTATGTATCCGGAAAGGATATCCACTCCAGGTGAGTGAGGATGGTAAAGTGGTTGCTTCAGCCGTGATCTATCCACCTGGTGCCTATCCATTACCCGTCGGTGACCAATGGATGTTGCTGATTAAATCCATCCTTGGAAATGGAATTTATGATATTAGGGTTAATATGCGATGGCTGGATGAGATAGAAAAAGTACACCCTGATGAGCCACACTACTATCTTGAATATCTGGGTGTCGAACCTGAGCAGCAGGGGAAGGGATTAGGTTCTATCATATTACAACACCTCATTAATAAGGCGGATGAAGAACGTGTTGGATGTTACCTGGAAAATGCCGATCCACGCAACGTCGCTTTCTACCAGCGCTTTGGTTTCCAGGTGATCTCTGAAAAAGAGATTCTTGGGCTTCCTGCCTGGTTCATGTGGAGACCGCCTGGAAATTGATGCATAAAAGCGATTATTTTTGTGATATTGAATGCGATCAGGGATTTATTTGTGGGTAATTTCTCTCAAGATTCGCCAAAACAGTAAATTTCGTGGATAATTGAAGTATGGCTCGAAAAATCAAGCATGATTCTAACCAAGAAGAAATCCCATCTGGAGAGGGAAACAACGATCAAAAGGACGATCACCTTTCTTCACAGGGATTGGACGATGTTGATGACTTATTGTCGGAGATGGACGCAGATGTAGTCATCGATGAACCCGACGAGGAGCTTCTGGCTAAAGAAGTGGAGGAGATTGCCGATCTACCCGACGAGGAATCTCTTGGACTTTTTAAATCAACTTCGGATACTGAGCTGGGTGAGGACCCGGTTCGACTGTATTTGAGAGAAATTGGTGAAATCGAGTTATTAAGCCCCGATCATGAATTTTGGTTGGCAACTCGTATTGAAGCTGCCCGTCGGGTTGATGTGCTTAATCGGGTTCACCCAATTGCCAGGCGCGGACGGCAATATTCTCACAGTATTTATCGCGCCTTGTATGATGAGTTGGTGATTGGTTGGAAACGATTGGCTGAAGATACCCTTCGTCTGGGTTTTGATTGTCCGGATCTTTCACTGATCAACGCTGAAGCCCGCAGGTTACGACTAATCTGGACCATTGAAAACCCCTCCTATATGCGAAAATATCTCGACAACGGGCGATGGGGGATTGATCATCTTTGGGATCAGGTTGCAGTAAACGGAATAACGGTATTCATCTGTTTATATCTTTTTCCAGAACAATTGAGCGAAGTAATTGAAAAATTTTTCCTGACAAAGAACAGGATGCCATCTCATGATACATTCGCCACTCATCTTCCAGGTGAAGAAATATTACTCTCTGAGTTAGAGAATTCAGAATTCCGGGCACACGAATCGAGACAAATCCTGATCCGCTCCAATTTACGATTGGTGGTCAGCGTAGCTAAACATTATCTCGGCCGTGGAAGCTCCTTCCTCGACCTCATCCAGGAAGGAAATCTAGGCCTGTTGCGTGCGGTCTCGAAGTTTGATCCCTCACGCGGTTATAAATTTAGCACCTATGCCACATGGTGGATCCGGCAATCCATCAGCCGCTCGATCGCAGATCAGGCACGGACCATCCGCATACCCGTGCACATCTTTGAATCTTTCAACCGTTTAATGCAGGCTCAACGCCAGCTCACTCAAACCTTAGGCCGATTACCCACGCCTGAGGAATTGGCGCTTGAAGCAGACTTTGTGGATCCCAAAGATAAACAGATGATCCTTCTTGCCAAGGGAAATCCCAACCTTTTGCCTACAGATGTGCGCGTACGATGGATTCACGCAGCTTCAAAAGTTGGGCAGGTGTTACGGGCTGCAGAAGAGCCTGTTTCTTTGGAGAGTCCGGTTGGCAGCGAGGATAATAGCATGCTGGGTGATTTCATCGAAGATGAAGACGCCCAGGAGCCCATGGATGCAGCTGCCCGTGAAATGCTGCGTGAGCAGGTAAAAAATACACTGGCAGTCCTTTCAGAACGGGAACGGGAAGTATTGGAAATGCGCTTCGGATTGTTAGATGGAAAGGATCATACCCTTGAGGAAGTTGGCCAGGCTTTCAACGTGACAAGAGAGCGCATCCGTCAAATAGAGGCTAAAGCATTGCGTAAGCTGCGCCATCCCACCCGCAGCCGGCATTTACGTGATTTTCTAATATAAGAAAACAATATTTTCTGCTGGGTTTTATCAGATCAGTCAAATCAAGCTGTAATAGATAATTGATATGAAAACATCGCCATGCGTTTTTTTGTTTGGAGGCTGGCAGATGGGTATGATACTTGTGAAAATTGACACGCTGAAAGGCCTATGATAAACTTCACGCTTGTATGGCGGCATGTAACCTTGTCAGGATGGTTTATTCTGCCTATAATGAATAGGGTATGCTCCCTATATTAAGAAAATGAGACGCTGGGACGACCTGAATCTCAAGTATATTTTTAAAGATTGACTGCTGAGGTGTTATGCTGGCTCCATATATTCCAATCGCTGTCATTGTAATACTGGCCATCGCTTTTGGGTTCCTGATCGTTGGAATTGGCCACCTCTTTGGCCCAAGGCGAAAAACTCCCCGTAAAGTAATGCCTTATGAATCAGGAATGAACCCGATAGGGCCGGGTACTCGCCGTGCCCCCGTCCGCTTCTACCTGGTAGCCGTACTTTTTATATTATTTGATATTGAAATCATTTTCATTATCCCTTGGGCAGTCATTCTTAAAGAGTTCGTAAAAGCCAACGAAGGGGTCTTTGCTCTCATGGAAATGGCCATCTTTATTGTTATTTTATTAGTGGGTCTTGTGTATGCGTGGAAGAAGGGAGCATTGGAATGGGAATAGAACAAAAGGCTGGAAATTTAGGCATAGTTACAGTCGGCCTCGAACAGGCGGTCAATTGGGCGCGTATCAATGCCATGTGGCCAATGCTTTTTGGCCTGGCATGCTGCGCCATTGAAATGATGAGCGCCCAGGCTTCACATTATGATATGAGCCGCTTTGGTATGGAGTTGATGCGTGCCAGCCCTCGTCAATCTGATCTGATGATCGTTGCCGGACGTGTCTCACGTAAAATGGCACCTGTCTTACGCAGGCTTTACGATCAGCTTCCCGATCCTAAATGGGTGGTTTCCATGGGTGACTGTGCATCGTGCAGTGGGGTGTTCAATAATTATGCTCTTGTACAGGGGGTGGATGAAGTTGTGCCAGTGGATGTATATGTGGCGGGTTGTCCGCCGCGACCCGAATCGCTCATCCACGGAATATTGACCTTATATGATAAAGTTCGCCAGGAAAAAATCACCACTTGGGCATGAAGGAATTATCAAATGTCCGATGAACACCTAAAGTTAACTCTCAAAGCATTAAAAGACCGTTTTGGGCTGCAAGAATCGCAGCTTATGAAATACCCACCCACATTGGAAGCTGAGCCGGGTAAGATGGTGGACATTTGCCAGGTTCTGCGGGATGAGTTTGGGTTCAATTTCTTGTGTGAGCTTACCGCCGTTGACTATTGGCCAGAAGAAGAACCACGCTTTAATGTCATATATGGGTTTTATTCGCATTCCAACAACGTGCGCTTGGCGATCAGAGTACCCCTCAATGGAGATCATCCCACCCTCCAGACGGTGGAAGGAATTTATCGGGGTGCCAACTGGCATGAACGAGAGCTTTGGGATATGTTTGGAATAAGCATTGAGGGTCATTCTGATCTACGCCGGATAATAATGCCGCATGATTGGGAAGGCCATCCACTGCGAAAAGATTATCCGTTGGGGTATGAAGAACCTCAATTCACCTTCAATTACGATGAGATTGATCAGCGGAAGCATCATGCCCGCTACGAAGAGGCCTAATGCCTATGCCGGAACCTTTGGAAGTTAGTTATCAAGAATTGCGACACCTTGTCTCAGAACGGGCATTGAATGGAGATACTGTCCTTTTGAACATGGGTCCACAGCACCCAAGCACGCATGGTGTGCTGCGCTTGCTGCTTGAGTTGGATGGCGAGGTCATCATCAATTGCATCCCTGATATTGGTTTTCTCCACACGGGGATTGAGAAGAACATGGAATCCAAGCGTTGGGAAATGGCAGAGGTGATGACTGACCGTACAGATTACCTGAATACGACGGGTAACAACCTGGCATATTGCCTGGCAATTGAGCTTCTGGCAGACTTGGATGTCCCCCCACGTGCACAAGCAGTACGGGTCATTTTGGTTGAATTGGAACGCATTTCCAATCACCTGGTATGGCTCGGTACCCATGCCCTGGATCTGGCGGCAATGTCGATGTTCCTGTATGGTTTCCGTGAGCGTGAGTCCATTCTGGATATTAAAGAGATGTGTTCTGGACAGCGCATGATGACCACATATTTCCGTCCGGGTGGCTTGTGGCGTGATATCCCATCAGATTTTGAAATTGCTGTACGTCGATTTATCCGCATGTTCCCCGGTCGTCTTAAGCAATATCATGCCTTGCTTACAAAAAACCCTATCTTCATGGATCGAACCCGCAATATTGGCAAGATCTCTGCAGAGGATGCGATAAACCTATCAGTTACAGGTCCTGTGCTACGAGGTTCAGGAGTGGCATACGATCTACGTAAAGCTCAGCCTTATTCGGGGTATGAGCAATATGATTTTGTCGTCCCAACAGGCACACACGGGGATGTATATGATCGCTACCTGGTAAGGATGGAGGAGATGCATCAATCAGTACGGATAATTCAGCAGGCTTTGGACAAGCTACCTTATGGCCCGTTCAGGTCAAATAATCGTAAATACGTGCCACCCCCTCGAGCTGAATTAGGCACCAGCATGGAAGCAGTCATTCACCACTTTAAGTTGTGGACTGAAGGTTTTGCACTCCCGAAAGGTGCAGTTTACCTGCCTGTCGAATCACCAAAGGGTGAGTTAGGTTTTTATGTGGAAAGCGATGGCGGTAACAAACCGTTCCGGGTACATATGCGGACGCCGTCATTTGTCCATTTGCAAGCATTGCCGTTTATGTGCAAAGGTCATCTTGTCGCAGACCTGGTGGGCATTATCGGCAGCATCGATATTGTTTTGGGAGATTGTGACCGGTGAACGCATTGTTACAAAAACATGCTGACGAAATCCAGGTTATCCTGGCAAAATACCCCGCGGGTAAAGCTGGTAAACGCTCAGGGGTGATGCCGCTGCTGTATCTTGCTCAACGTGAATACGGCTATATTACCAAGCAAGCTCTTGGCGAGGTTGCTGAGATATGTGAGATCACTGAGACTGAAGTCACCTCTATCATCGGTTTTTACTCTCTTTATTACGACCAACCATCTGGAAAATACCGCGTTCAAGTCTGCACAGATCTACCTTGTGCCTTGCGTGGGGCAGAAGAATTCCTGGAGAATCTATGTGAGAATCTGGGGATAAAAGTTGGAGAAACCACACCGGACGGAATGATTAAAGTAGAGGCGGTTATGTGTTTGGCTGGCTGTGATAAAGCACCAATGTTCCAGGTGCAAAGCTCGGATGGGCTCGAATATCACGAAAACCAGACTGTGGAAAGTGCGCTTGAATTGATCAACAAGCTGAGGCAAGGATGACAGAAATGGCAGAATACATCCTTCTTCGTCATCGCGATATCCCGGGATTAGACCAATTAGAAACCTACCGTCAGAACGGCGGTTTTGATGCCTGGAGAAAAGTCGTTACCAAGATGGACCCGGTCGATGTAACCAATGAAGTCAAGGCTTCAGGCTTGCGAGGTCGTGGAGGGGCGGGATTCCCTACAGGATTGAAATGGTCATTCATTGATGAACAGAACTGGCCTCATTATGTGGTTGCCAATGCGGATGAATCTGAGCCAGGCACTTTCAAAGATCGTGAGATCATGGAATTCAATCCCTACCAATTTCTGGAGGGGGTGGCAATCTGTGCCTACGCTGTCATGGCAAACGATGCTTATATCTACCTGCGTGGTGAATTCTGGCAAATAGCTAACAAGCTGGATCAGTGTATCGCCGCGATGGAATCAGCGGGATTTTTGGGTGATAAAGTATTAGGAACTAAGACCAGCCTGCACCTGCACACGCATCTTGGTGCTGGGGCATACATTTGTGGGGAGGAGACTGCGCTGCTCGAATCGATAGAAGGCAACCTCGGGCAACCGCGTTTACGTCCACCTTTCCCTCCCGCCTTCGGAATATATGGAAAACCAACTATTGTAAATAACGTTGAGACTTTAACCAACGTGCCACTGATCATCTCACGCGGCGCTGACTGGTATAAAAGCATTGGCACCGAAAAAAGCCCCGGACCAAAGATATTCAGCCTGTCTGGTTGTGTCAACCGCCCTGGAAATTATGAGCTACCATTGGGAACCACATTTCGTGAGCTGATCTTTGATCATGGACGTGGAATCCCGGAAGAACACAAGATCAAGGCGATCATGCCGGCGGGAGCATCTTCCTCCATGATCATTGCGAATGACGAAGCACTGGCTACTCCCATGGATTATGAGAATGTCCCTAGGATTGGTGCACAACTTGGCTCTGCCTCCGTCATTGTGATTGACGATTCGGTAAGTATTCCCTGGTTGCTAAACAAGACGGTCCACTTCTTTACCCATGAATCGTGTGGTAAATGTACCCCCTGTCGTGAAGGTACTTACTGGATGATGCATCTGACTGAAAGGATCAGCCAAGGGAATGCAACGATGAATGATGTATTACTCTTACAGGATGTAGCCAATCAAATAAAAGGTAAATGTCTGTGTGCTCTGGGAGAGTTTTCCATTGAAGCTGTGCTGACAGGCATTGAACGCTTCCCGGCAGATTTTGATGCTGTCACAGTGAAATCTAATTCATAGAACCTTTAATGTCGAGATGCTCATGGAAAAACTGGTTAGTCTGACGATTGATGGGAAACAAGTAGCTGTGCCTCCAGGCACTTTGATTGTAAACGCAGCCAAGAAGGTCGGTATTGACATCCCAACATTCTGCTACCACCCGAAGATGGAGCCGGTGGGTATGTGCCGCCAATGCCTGGTGGAGGTAGGACGTCTGGTGATAGATCGGGCTACAGGGCAACCTGTATTGGAGGAGGATGGAACCCCGAAGATCCAATTTGGCGCCAAGCTTGAAACTGCTTGCACCACACCCGTCTCAGAAGGAATGGTAGTCATTGGTAACTCTGAGAACGCGGCTAAAGGAAGAAAAGACATCCTCGAATTTCTGCTCACTTCACATCCGTTGGATTGCCCTGTTTGTGACAAGGGCGGTGAATGCCCCTTGCAGAACCTGACTTTACGGTATGGACCAGGTGAGTCGCGTTTCATCTACGATGAAAAAATGCACCTGGCGAAGCATTTTCCATTGAGCGAATTGATTTATCTGGATCAAGAGAGATGTATCCAATGCGGTCGTTGCGTGCGCTTTCAGGCATGCATTGTAGATGATCCTGTGATTGGTTTTTATAAACGCGGTCGCTTCACACAGATCATGTCCAATTCTGAGCCCGGATTTGATTCATACTTCTCCGGTGATACCACCGATATCTGTCCAGTGGGTGCGCTGACCACGACTGATTTTCGCTTCCAGGCTCGCCCCTGGGAACTTTGTTCAACTGCATCCATTTGCACGCACTGCCCGGTTGGCTGTAACCTGACTATTAATCTACGCCGTGAAGCCAGCTCAGATGGCGGTTTAGTGATAAAACGCATCCTACCCCGCCAGAATGAAGCGGTAAATGAGATATGGATCTGTGATAAGGGTCGCTTTGGTTATCATTTTACCGAGAGCAAGCAGCGTTTAACCCAGCCATTGGTACGTCGTGAAGGTGAACTTGTTGCGATTGGTTGGGATGAAGCGCTTAGTTATGTGGCTGAGAACTTGATCCATGCTGGTAAAAATCTATTGACTTTGGCGAGTGGTCGTTTGTCCAACGAAGACTTATTCAACCTGAAGGAGCTCTCTGATGGGTTGGGTGGAAGAAATGCCTTGTATACACATATGGCTGGAGGTGACCTGGTCGCTCAGGTGGGTATCGGTGAAGGAACGAATTTATCTGAACTCGGCAAGGATACTGCAATTTTGGTGGTTGCCTCTGATTTGCAAGAGGAAGCTCCTATTTGGTGGCTGCGCGTCAAACAAGCCGCTGAGCGCGGTGCAACACTGATTGTTGCTAACCCGCGGCAAACTAAACTGGAGCGTTATGCTCACCAGGTGGTACGTTATCCATATGGTTCCGAAGCAACCACCATCCTGGCGATGATTAATTCATTATCTGCCAAGCAAAACTTCCCCAAGGCACCAAAATTACACTCTGGGCAGCGAGGTAGTAAAAACTGCTGCGGAAACCCTCGCAGATGCAGCCAATGTGATCATTTTTTATGGCAGTGAAGGTATGGGGTTGGAAGCATCTCAAGCATTGGCACAGGCGTGTACGAATTTATTGGTGATTACCAACCATACCCATAAAGTGAGAAATGGATTGATCCCGGTATGGCCGCGTGCGAATGACCAGGGTGCCTGGGAAATGGGTTACACGCCAATCGAAAATATACAAGAAGTAATTCAAAAATATGAAGCCATATATATAACCGCGGCAGACCCGGTGGGGGATAACCCTTCGCTTGGAAATGCTTTTCGGAAGGCTGATTTTCTGGTTGTGCAGGACCTATTCCTGACAAAGACTGCTGAGCTTGCCGATGTGGTATTGCCAGCCATACCAATCACCATGCGGGAAGGTACATACACCTCCGGTGAACGCCGAGTTCAGCGCTTCTATCCCGCAGTACTGCATCCCGAACAAAAGCCTGATTATGCCATCATCGCAACCATAGGCAAGTTGGTTGGCCTGAATGTAGAGGAATCACCTCTGCGCATTTTCCAAAGGTTGGCTGACAAAGTGCCAGCTTTCAAAGGCTTGAATTACCGGCAGCTCGCCCAGGTGGCAGAGCAATGGCCCATCATTGGACGCGATGACTTATATTATGGAGGTTCTTCCTATGCAAATGCTCAGGGATTGGGTATGCATTTATCCCTTCCCGAGCAGAGCCCTCCCCTAAGCTGGCCAAAGGTGACTGAAATAAATTTACCCGAAGATGCATTAATTGGAGTGCCCATTACTATCCTGTATGATCATGGTCAACTCATTGATCACAGCCAAGTGCTTCACAGGCGCATTCCTCCGGCTTATATCACGGTGCATCCGGATGTTGCACAGCGATTAGAAATTCTTGATGGAGCATCGATCCGATGTCGAGGTGAATGAAACACTGGTTAAGGCAATATTACATATCGATGAACGGGTTCCCCATGGAGTGGCCCTCGTACCACGCAGCCTGGGGATACCAATCAATGAACCGATATTGCTTGATATTACACTAGCTCACAAAGTTGAGCTATAAGAGTTTGCCCGGACAAAAAATTAGGACGAGGTTTGCATGACGGCTGGTTTAATCTTTGAATATGTTATTAAATCTGGAATCATCCTGATAGGGATGACGCTCGGTTTTGCTTATGTGACCTATTATGAGCGTAAAGCCTTAGCGCGTATCCAGGTTCGTATTGGGCCAAACCGCGCTGGTCCGTGGGGGATCATTCAGCCTTTGGCTGACGCGGTTAAGCTGATCTTCAAGGAGGAGATGATTCCAGCCAGAGCGGACAAGCTGCTATTTATCCTGGCTCCGGTGATTACCGTTCTCCCAGCGCTGATTATCACCGCTGTTGTTCCCTGGGGTCGCTCAATCACATTGTTTGGAAGAGAGATCAACCTGTACCTGGCGGATATCAATGT
The DNA here is from genome assembly GCA_963777935.1 of uncultured Chloroflexia bacterium. GTDB lineage: Bacteria > Chloroflexota > Anaerolineae > Anaerolineales > UBA4823 > FEB-25. Next base: position 51,047 of record CAVZSL010000006.1, on the reverse strand, counting down.
GGGTATACTTTATCTTGGTGCTGTGGCTTCCATCGCAGTTTATGGCATCGTTCTGGCAGGATGGTCATCCAATAACAAGTACGCCATGATGGGTGGATTACGGTCTACAGCACAGATGATCTCTTATGAGCTGGCACTCGGGTTGACTTTTGTCAGCGTGACCTTGCTGGCAGGCTCAATGAGCCTGGTGGATATCGTCGAGGCTCAGGGAGCGAATGGAATCCTGGGTTGGATTGTGTGGAACCTATCACAACCCCTGGCATTCATCATTTTTCTTATCGCCGCGCTTGCAGAGACAAACCGCTCTCCTTTTGATATGCCAGAAGCTGAACAGGAGCTAACCGCAGGGTATCATGTTGAGTATTCGGGGATGAAATTTGCACTTTTCTTCATGGCGGAGTATATCAAGATCATTGCGGTTAGCATGATCGCTGCCACCCTTTTCTTAGGCGGCTACCTGGGACCATTCCTGGACCAGCTGCCTTGGTTAGGTCCCGTTTATTTATTCATCAAGACGTTGATCATGATCTTCATCTTCATATGGGTGCGGGCGACGTTTCCACGCTTCAGGTATGACCGGTTGATGGCATTTGGATGGAAGGTGTTATTACCGCTGGCACTGTTGAATGTGTTCATTGCCGCTGTCATTACCGTATTGGTAGGAGGTTAGTGGTATGTTTATCGTTGAATTAGGAAGAGGCTTGTGGACCACTTTCCGCATGATGTTTGAGAAACCGGTTACGATCCAGTACCCGGAGGTTAAACGCCCTATGCAAACTCGCTTCAAGGGACGGCACAACCTTCATCGCTATGATAACGGTCTGGAGAAATGTATCGGATGTTCATTGTGCTCTGCCGCCTGCCCTTCAGATGCCATTTTTGTAGAAGCGGGTGAAAATACAGACGAGCAACGTTATTCACCTGGTGAGCGCTATGCAAAGACCTATGAGATCAATATGCTGCGTTGCATTTTTTGCGGGTATTGTGAGGACGCCTGCCCAACGGAGGCAATTATCCTCGGTGATAACTATGAATTATCCTTCACCAACCGGCGCCAGGCGATTTACACCAAGGAGATGTTAATTAACCCAGTCCCTGTGGGAGGCAAACCGACACCCCAGAAAGTAGAACCGGGTACCTTTAATCGATCGATACCAGTGATGGAAAACCCAAAGGACTGATTTCCGAGAGAAAAAATAGATTATGAGCCTACAATTGTTCCTTTTCCTTGTTTTAGCCTTGGTCGCCATCACTTCTGCTCTGGGAATGCTTATCAACCGAAATGCTATTTATTCGGCACTGTTTCTGGTGCTGAATTTTGCCACAGTGGCAATATTCTTCTTGTTATTGAATGCACCTTTTATTGCTGTTGCGCAGGTGAGCGTGTATGCTGGGGCAATTATGGTCTTGTTCTTGTTCGTGATCATGCTGCTTGGAGCAGAACGAACCGGTCAAACCCAATCCATACCATGGCAGCGACCATTGGCTATCGCTCTGGCGATCATCTTGCTATTAGAAGCTGGATTTATCCTTTTGGGTCAGCAGGGAGTAGTTCCATTCATAAATATAGAATTGCCATCCGGTTTTGGAAGCCCTGCCCAGGTTGGAATGGAATTGTTTACTAATTATCTATTACCTTTTGAAATAACCTCGGTATTGTTATTGGTAGCCATAATTGGCGCAATCGTGTTGACGAAGAACGAGAAGAAGTGACGGAGTATGATTATGGTATCCATTAATTACTATCTTGGCCTGGCAATCATCTTGTTTACGATTGGCGCATTGGGGGTGCTCATTCGACGTAATGCGATCATTGTATTCATGTCGATTGAACTGATGTTGAATGCAGCCAACCTGGTTTTTGTCGCTTATGCCCGCTACTGGCACGCCATGAGTGGACAGATTTTTGTCTTTTTTATAATGACCGTGGCAGCAGCAGAGGTGGCGATCGGTCTGGCATTGATTGTGGCTATCTTCCGCTCAAAGGCAAGTATTGATGTTGACCAGATCAATACATTAAAAGGTTAACCAGGTAAACGGAGACAAATCATGGCATTAAACGCAGCAAACACGGGAGGATTTTTCTACTTGGTTCCTTTTGTGGTTTTCTTCCCGGTTATCGGCTTATTGATCAATATTATCTTGGGTGGAAAGATGGGCGAAAAGGTTGTTGGGGCAATAGCCTGTCTGGCGTCTGGTCTTTCTTTTATCGTTGCCGTTCTGCTTGGGGTTGCTCTCATTGGTCACCCTGAAGGATTGATAGTGCCCTACCTGGATTGGATTTCCATCGGCACCTTACAGTTGAATTGGGCCTTCCAGGTGGACACCCTGTCTGTGACCATGATGCTGGTGGTAGGTGGGGTGGGTACGCTGATCCATATTTATGCAGTGGGATACATGCATGATGATGTCCGTCATAATGGCGACCCAAAGCGTTTCCGTCGCTTTTTTGTGTATTTCAACCTTTTCATCGCTGCCATGATGGTGCTGGTCAGCGCCAACAACTACATCATGTTGTTTGTCGGTTGGGAGGGTGTTGGGTTATGTTCTTATCTGCTGATCGGTTTTTGGTATGAGAAGGGCAAGGATGGGATTGGAAATTCCTTGGCAGGTAAGAAAGCTTTCATTACCAATCGTATTGGTGATTTCGGGTTCCTTATCGCTTCCTTCCTGATGTTCAAATATTTTCAACCCCTGGCAGCCAAAGGTGTTTTTACATTTACCTTTGATTCCGTGGCACGCATCGCTCCACAGGTGGCGCCAGCAGTCATTCTGGCAATTACACTCTTCCTATTGTTGGGTGTAACGGGCAAGTCAGCCCAGCTACCGCTCTACGTGTGGCTTCCCGATGCGATGGCTGGTCCAACTCCAGTATCTGCTTTGATCCATGCAGCCACGATGGTCACTGCAGGTGTCTATCTCATCGCACGTTCACATGCCCTGTATTCACTGGTACCCACAGCCCAGAATTGGGTGTCTATGGTAGGAGCTGTAACCGCCTTGTTTGCTGCTACGATTGCCTTAGCACAATTCGATATCAAAAAAGTGTTGGCATATTCCACCATCAGCCAACTGGGTTTCATGGTGGCTGCAGTGGGCATGGGAGCGTATGTTGCAGGAATGTTCCATCTGGTGATGCATGCCTTTTTCAAAGCCCTGCTTTTTCTTTCAGCTGGCTCTGTCATCCAGGGGATTGAACGTGGTGAGCATCATGTTGAACACGACCCTAATCTTCGTAAGCGAATGAAGAATGATGCACATTTTGACCCGCAGGACATGCGTAACATGGGTGGTTTGCGTCATAAGATGAAGACCACATTTTGGGTTTACATTGTAGGTGCCCTGGCACTGGCCGGGATCGTTCCCCTGGCGGGATTTTGGTCTAAGGATGAGATATTGACAAAAGCCAGTGAAATCAATCCCACGATAGTTTGGATTTTGATTGCCGCAGCTTTCTTAACCGCGTTTTATATGGGGAGGCAGGTTTTCATGGTGTTCTTTGGGAAATCTCGTTCCGAACCAGCTATCCATGCGAATGAGAGTCCGGCGATCATGACTATCCCTTTGATCATTCTGGCATTACTTTCCGTTACCGGTGGTTTCATAAACTTTCCCACGTTCCACACATTCACTACCTGGCTGGAGCATACATTTACAGCCGGGGTAGAAAGCGTTGCAGGCGGAGAAGTTATTGCAGAAACCTTTAATTTTTCAATAGCCATCCTCTCCACAGTAGTTGCAGTATCTGCCATTACATTAGCCTGGTATTTCTATATACGCCGAGTAAAGGATTTGGAGGGATTGCCACTCAATAAACGCTCCGATGACCCTCTGCGTCCTATCCTGGGTCCAGTCTTCACGCTGTTGGAAAATAAATATTGGGTGGACGAGTTTTATGGTTACGTTGTGGTCAAACCTTTTATCTGGGTCTCCAAATTCCTGGCTGACAAAGTGGATTGGGCTTTCTGGCATGATTTCTTCCATGATAGAGTCCTTGTACGTAGCTTTAATGCTGTCACTCGCTTTCTCTCTGGGCCGATTGATTTAGGGATCATTGATGGCATCGCTAATTTCTTGGGTGACGGCTTCAAGGAGCTGGCAGCTCAAATGCGAAAATTGCAAACCGGTTTCGTGCGGAACTATGCACTATCAATTTTTATTGGTGTAATCTTCATCATCGGATATTTGATCATACGTTTAGGATAGATCGCGGCTGATTGCGAACCGCGGAAGCTACTCTGCAATCGAGGAACTGACATGAACTTAGCACTCCATCCCCTTACCCTGGTCACCTTTCTACCTCTGGTCGGCGTCCTGGTGATCCTGTTTTTGAAGTCTGATTGGAAGAATGCTATCCGTTGGGTTGCATTACTTACCACATTGGCAACTTTTGTCATTTCGGTGGTTATGTTGATGTATTTCAGACCCAACAACCCGAATATTCAAATGGAAATCAACACACCCTGGTTCACATTTGTCAATTGGACCATTTATTATCACCTGGGTGTGGATGGTATGAGCATTTTATTGGTCATGCTCACCACCCTGTTGACGCCCATTGCTATCCTTTCCACCTGGACGGCAATTGAAGACCGGGTTAAAGAATTTATGATTTTCTTCCTGCTACTTGAAGTGGGTATGGTGGGAGTGTTTCTTTCCCTGGATTTGTTCCTGTTCTATATTTTCTGGGAATTTACCCTGGTCCCGATGTATTTCCTGATAGGTGTGTGGGGTGGTCCACGGCGGATGTATGCTGCGGTCAAATTCTTCCTATATACGATGGCGGGTTCCATCCTGATGTTGCTGGCCATTCTTTGGCTCGGCGTTAATCAAGGAACATTCTCAGTCACAGAGCTGATCGATCGAGGTAATATCCCTGCCAACATTCAATTTTGGTTGTTCCTGGCTTTTGCCGCTGCTTTTGCCATCAAGGTCCCAATGTGGCCCCTCCATTCATGGTTACCTGATGCGCATGTCGAAGCTCCGACAGCTGGATCCGTTATCCTGGCAGGAGTGTTATTGAAGTTGGGGACGTATGGTTTCTTGCGCTTTAATCTGTCCATGTTTCCGAATGCCGCAATCAAGCTAGCCCCGTGGATGGCTGGGTTGGCGACCATCGGTATCCTGTATGGAGCAGCCGTCTCATATGCGCAAAAAGACGCCAAGAAGCTGGTGGCTTATTCCTCCGTGAGTCACCTGGGATTCGTCATGTTGGGCTTGTTCGCCTTGAACGCGCAAGGAATTGAGGGCGGCATCCTGCAAATGGTTAATCATGGGATAAGCACAGGAGCATTGTTCCTCATCGTTGGAATGATCTACGAGCGCAGGCACACGCGTGAAATGGATGCCTTTGGTGGTCTTTGGAAGATCATGCCCATTTATGCCGTTATGACCCTGGTGGTTACATTATCTTCCATGGGGCTGCCAGGCTTGAATGGTTTCGTGGGCGAGTTCACCATCCTGCTTGGTTCGTTTGGTTCGCAATATATCTCCCCATGGTTTGCTGTATTATCTTCCGCAGGTATCATCCTGGCTGCGATTTACTTGTTGTATATGTTCCAAAAACTATTTTTGGGCCCATTGGATAAAGAAGAAAACAAATCACTCAAAGATATCAACTGGCGTGAGATTCTCACTCTGGTGCCTATCTTGATCTTTATTTTCTTCATTGGACTATATCCCAAGCCATTCTTTACCATTATGGGCCCAGCCGTGGGTAAGCTGGTGAATATTATTCAGGCAGCTGCCAGCTCAGGACTGCCATAAGGGCAACGATTCTGACAGGTTTCATTAATGTCGATAAAATGCCCCACCTCGATTTCTTCCAATTTACTGGGTATGGGTGGTAGGCAGGAGACTGACAAATGACTTTTTCCAACATGATGCTAGATATAAAAGTGATCCTTCCCTTAGCGGTACTGATTGCCTGGAGCTGTGTCTTGCTGTTAGTGGATTTGTTTATTCCCAAAGAACGCAAAGGATGGACTGCTCTGCTGGCTGTCGCGGGTTTACTGTTATGCCTGGGCTTGACTATCTATCAGTCTGGCTGGGTCTCCACCGGTTTCAATGAGATGGTCATCCATGATGGCTTCTCGTCTTTCTTAAATATTTTATTTCTAAGTACTGGTTTAGCGGGGATTGCACTGGCCCACGATTACCTGAGGCGAATGAATATCGACCGTGGCGAATATTACATTCTCCTGCTCTTCTCAATCAGTGGACTGATGTTGATGTCGCAAGCTAATGATCTGATCGTAGTTTTCCTTGCTCTGGAGCTTTTATCCATCCCATTATACGTGTTGGCAGGTTTTGCCCGACCAAGGGTGGATTCAGAAGAGGCATCTATCAAATACTTCCTGATTGGCGCGTTTGCAGGAAGTTTTGTGGTATTTGGCATTGCATTGGTATTCGGTGCAACCGGAACAACCAACTTGTCAGCAATCTTTAACGCCATAAATACACATGTTGCTAATCTGCCACTGATCACGATCGGTGCTGCCTTGATCCTGGTGGGATTAGGGTTCAAAATTGCGGCGGTGCCGTTCCACATGTGGACACCCGACGTATATCACGGGGCACCATCTTCGGTCACCGCTTTCATGTCAGTGGGGGTCAAAGCAGGTGGATTTGCAGCCTTGCTTCGTATCTTTATCTCTGCCTTCCCAGGCCTGTCTGCTGATTTTACGATGATCCTGTGGACGATTTCAGCACTGACGATGTTCCTGGGGAATGTGGTGGCAATTTCTCAAAGCAACATTAAACGCCTGTTGGCTTATTCGAGCATCGCAAATGCAGGTTATATATTAATGGCATTAGTCCCCTATGGAAATACCTCGATGAATTCTGACTCGGTTAGCGCAGCACTTTTCTATCTGGCTGCATACGGGTTTACCAGTATAGGGGCTTGGGCGGTGGTTATTGCTCTTGAAAAAGCGGAAGGTCAGGGGTTGGTACTGGATGATTATGCCGGTTTAGGAAGAAAGTATCCACTCCTGGCTGCATCAATGGCCGTCTTCATGCTCTCTTTCACTGGCGTTCCTCCAACATTAGGTTTCATGGGTAAGTTTTACCTGTTTCAAACTGTGATCGATGGCGGCTACTTGGGTTTGGCGTTGATCGGTGTGTTCACTTCGCTGATATCAGCATACTACTATCTGCGGTTGATCGTCATCATGTACATGCGGGATGGTGAGCCAGTTGCGCGCAAGGATTTTTGGATTCATTTTACTGCAGCTGCCTCCGCGGTCTTGGTGGTTGGTCTCAGCCTGGTAGCCCAGCCATTACTTAACCTGGCTTCTAAAGCAGTGCTTGCCATGTTCTAGATGCACTTGGAATAGATGAGCAAGAAAATATCCCGCTTACTTCACTCATCGATGCAATAGCCAATTTTATTAAAATCAACTCACCTTCTATTAAATTGATTCAGTTATAATAACGTTCGTTTGGGATGTCTATACCGCGAATGTTTCTCTATATTTTGGTGAGATCGTTAGTTGTTTACAACCATATCTAAAGGTTATTGCTTTTATCGCCTGGTCTAGCCCATGAACGATATGCTCTACCGTCTCGCAAAAAAAATACGCCCCGACCTGGAAAGGCTGAACGGGCAGCAACGAATTAGTGGCACGGCAGATGTTTTAACCTTGCTCTATATACTTCCTTTGGCCGCGCTAGGATTGTTCTGGTTGGTGTCTGTATCAAACTGGGAATCTATCCGTCACTACTGGCAAATTTATTTGATCATGGGCGTGATTCTATTGGCCTTTAACCGTCTGCGATTTTTCTTCATCACGGAGATCAGGTCGGGTGGTTATGCCAATTCAGATGGAACCTTGGATGGGATTGGTGTATGGGCAGCGATTTTGTTACTCGGTCCGACTGCACTGTGGCTGAAAGTCATCCTTGATCTGGCAACTTTTTCCAGCTCTGCTTTTCGCGAGAGATCAACTCCTGAATATTGGAACCGCAGCCGGTTACTGACAACAGATGTGGCTATAGATACATTACCAACATTGGTCGCATTAGTAGTTTACCTGTGGGTGGGTGGGTCAATTCCAATAAAGGATTTTTCAATCGTATCAATCGCCCCTGCATTTATCGCGGTCATAATTCAGTATATTGGTACTTTTGTCATTTATTCTGGTTATATCATATACGTGCTCTGGTCTTTAAAGAACGTTTTACATATACCTCTACGTCCTGCCATTTCATTTTTTTTCATTGCAGTGACCTTACCCGCACTTGCAAATCCATTTGGCATTCTAGCGGCTGGAATTTTTGCCAGGGAAGGGTTTCTTGAATTCCTGTTTATCATGATCGGGTTATTATTAACAGCTCTTCTAGCCAGAAGGTTCAGCCAGGCAGCAGAGTATTCCCGTCAACAATCAAACCAGCTTGAACAATTGGAAAAGTTAGGCAGAGCCTTTCTGGAGGCATCACCAGATGCTTCAAAGCTTGCTGAGGTGTTGCAGCAAAATGTAATATCCATGTTCGCTTCACGTGGGCTTCTGATCTGGAGCGAATCCGAAGGGATACTTGTTCATGAACCACCTACATTAGCTTTTGACCGAGAAATGGCTTGGAAATGGTTGCAAAAGAACAATCGTGTATCGGTTTCCATGCCAAGAGACAAGCTCGACTGGAATCCAGGCATTTTATATCACGGACCAACAATCCTGTGCCCGATCAACGACGTGAAGAGTGGGTTGCCAATTGGAGGAATTTTCATTGATATTCAAACCATGAATATTCCGTGGGATCCCCGTTCAGTTCGCAGGCAATTGCCAGCTGTACAATCACTAGCCGCTCAGATTGCCTCAGCAATTCACCAGGCAAACACTTATACAGAAACCATCGCCATGGAAAAAACAATGCAGGAGTTATCAATTGCTCGCACGATACAGGCGAGTTTTTTACCTGAAGCCATCCCAGATTTACCTGGTTGGCAACTCTCAGCGATTCTCGAACCTGCACGGCAAGTTGCGGGAGATTTCTATGATTTTATTCAGCTCCCAAATGGGAAATTGGGCATCCTGATTGCTGATGTGGCGGATAAAGGCCTGGGTGCCGCACTTTATATGGCTCTAAGCAGCACTTTGATTCGAATCTTTGCATCTGAATACCCCACGGACCCTGCCTTGGTATTAAAGGCTGCCAACCAGCATATCCTGAGTAATGCACGCGCTAACCTGTTTGTCACAGTGTTTTTAGGTGTGCTTGACCCCTCCACCGGTATACTCGGTTATGCTAACGCTGGGCACAACCCACCGTATATTTTTGGGGCTGATCGTGGCGTTAATGTTTTGAGCAATACCGGTATGCCGCTCGGGATTGACGATAATAACACCTGGTATCAAGCAGAAGTGACGATATTACCCGGTGAGATGTTGCTTTTGTACACAGATGGGGTAACTGATGCACAAAACGATGAAGGTGAATTTATAGATCGTAAAATGATCGCAAACATCGCTCAGCAAAATATCAACAAATCCACCCAGGATGTATTAACGAGTATCATGGACAGGTTGCATCGCTTTGTCGGTGATGCTCCACGCTTTGACGATATTACGCTTGTCATTTTGGGACGGAAGAATGGTTCAAAATAAATTGCCTGCCAGTGATTTTGGCAGGCAATTAGTTTCATTTACTTACTTTTCTCTTCGTACGGTGTTTGACCATGGTGAGTGTGTTACCCATAGCTGGGTTGGATTGGTAGTTTACTTCATCCATCATTTGTCGCATCAGGAACATACCCAATCCACGTGGCTTGATATCTTCCAAAGGAACATTTACTTCAGGCTCTGGTACTGATTCGGGATTGAATGGTTCAGCATCATCATAGATCACCACCTTCAATCCATCATCCTGAACGTCACATGTAATATCAATCCGGCTGGGACATTCTTGACCGTAGCCATGTTCAATGATGTTTGTGGATGCTTCATCCACAGCCAGCTGGACTGCATAAACTTCCGTATCATTGAGACCAGCTTGCACGGCATAATGTGTGACGTAGTCGCAAATCTGCTCCAGATTATTTAAGCTACAGGTAAACCTCTTCGTTGGCATCGTTAAAGTTAAAAATATCCTACTGCAGCAGTAACATCTTCAAAGGTTTTAAAGTAAGATCCCATTCCAACCAGGTTCAGTGAATCCTTGATCCCTTGATCAATATTTGCTAGGACCAGCTCACCCGCTGGTTTGCATGTCTTTTGTGTATCGATCAGAACCCACCAGCCTGCGCTAGCCATAAAATTGACATCGGTCATATCGAAGACGATGTTTTTTACACCATTAGCAATGATTGTTTTTAATTCTTGAGACAGCTGTGGTGCATTAGACCCATCGATTCGGCCATTGGTTTTTAGCACCGTACAACGCTTGAAATCTGTGGTTTGTATATCCATGAAAACCTCCTGGCACGTTAATAAATATGTGTTGAACGGATCTTTTTAACTGGATACCGGTCTATTTCATTGGAATAGCCGTATTATTTTACCAGATTGTAATAATCCCTCATGCATATAACTCGGATCAGGTTTTTTCTTCGATTAATTAATCTAGATACCATCCCATCAATGTAAGGGTTCAATAAATTCTGGCAAATGATTACGCACCAGGTTTCAAGATATTCTCGAATGCAATTTAACCCGAATTTAAATAAACAAATACAGAAGGGTACCTGTCTCTGTGATCATTACTTAATTTTCTATCTCAGGTAGCGAATGCCTCCGGCTGCTCATTCGGAACATCATTCCGACCATAAAACCCAATGCCGTCAGGCCTGCCAGGGCGATCTTGGTGATGTCTATTACTGGCTCGACACGCACTCCCTCCGGTGAAGCTACCACCACCGCTACAGGGCGTGAAAGGACGCGACCTCCCCCGCCACCACCACCAGCAGATCCCTGCATAGGTTTGCTGGAATCTTGATCCGTTCCGGCTCCACCTCCGCTGCCAATCCCGAAAAACAAGGCGGATAAAACTTCCGCTGTCGGGATGATTGTGGTGTCATCGTGTTGAATGGGTTCGCCATAAACAGCCCGTACATCTGCAGCTGCTAGAAACTCTTCCATGGTATCCTGGACCATATCCAAACCGGCTTCTCCAGGTTTGTTTACAATTATTTCATCGGTCATCGCAATCACTCCTTTTTAAAATGAATGTTATCTATTCCAGAATAAAATTCTCACCGCAATTGCACCAAGCAATCCACCCGCCAGCATTGCCCAGATGGCTATTCGGGTTACATCGATGACAGGTAAAACTTGTTCCTGACCATCAGGTGTCTTTACAACGATAGCCTTGGGTCGATTCCAGATGAACCTGGCATGATGACCAGGGGTTTGAAGCTTGAGTACCTGGGTCAGGGGTGTAAGATTATAATCACCCACTTGCCTGGAATTTCCTGTTTTAGTTTCGCTCTCAATAAAAGGCATATGAACTCCTCATTCCTGGTTTCTATCTGAGGGTGGAGGTTGGTTCTTCTGTGAAGCATTCTGTAATTCCCTGTTGACTGTCCGTAGTGCTTCTGCAATCTCTGAACGAACTTTCGATCCCACATCACCCGTTTGCCAGCGTTCATGCAGGTCTTTCACATCTTCTTTGAGATTCTGACCTGTTTGGCTGTTGGAGAAATCCTTTGCTGCTTCATTCAAGGAATCCCGTAAATTGGTTAAGCCAACTTCGATATCCTGCTGCAACTTACGGCGTTCATCACTTTCCCAGGCGGTACGCAGGGCATCCCGTAGGTTTCTTCCCAGCTCATTCAGCTGGTCACCGATATCATCACCCGGAGATTTAGTCTCATTTGGATTGGATTCACTCATATTAGCCTCCATATATAAATACTGTTGTAATTATACGTCCTAAGTGATTAAAGGTTGCTTATTAATACATTAAGGGCACATGGATAAATCTCACAATGTGCCCTTCATTGGAACCGTTGTTTTCAATCAAGGATCTTCAGAAAGCGACGCTTGCCAGCTTGTAACACTCCTGCATGGGGAAATGTCTCGTTAGGGTTCGCCAGAGTCTGCCCATCCAGACGGACGCCATTCTGCTCAAGCAGACGGCGGCCTTCACTCTTACTTGCTACCAGCTGTCCTGCCAGAAGCACATCCAAGACGGTTTGACCAGCAAGTAACCTTAAGGTGGGCATGTCATCCGGTAAACTGCCTTTCTGAAATACACTCACGAAATTTTCTTCAGCCCGTTGGGCAGCTTCTTTCCCATGAAAAATCTCAGTGACCTCATGCGCCAGTTTCATTTTGGCGTCGCGTGGGTGGATTTTTTCGGAGGCAATATCATTCTCCATTTTAGCTATCTCGGAAGCTGTCCATCGCGTGACCAGTCGGAAGTATAGGGGCATGGCTTTGTCGGGGACGCTCATCAATTTCCCGTACATATCCTCAGCGGTGGTATCGATGGGGATGTAGTTCCCCATAGTTTTACTCATCCGTACCTCACCATCTGTCCCTGGCAGGATGCCCATGATAATCGCAATATTAGGTTTTTCACCCAGATAGGTCATAATTTTTCGGGCTGCAGTGACGATGTTGAATAATTGGTCAGTACCGCCCACCTGCACATCGCTGCGCATGGAGTAGGCATCATATCCTTGCATGATGGAGTAGAAAAACTCATGTACAAAGATTGGCTCATTCTTTTCCCAACGCAACTTGAAATTCTCACGCGTGATGAACTGCTGGACAGTAAAGTTTGAACACAGCTTGATCAGATCTTCAAAAGTCAGCTTGGACAGCCATTCAGCGTTGTAGCGGATGGTGGTCTTTTCACGATCAAGGACGTGAAATACCTGGTCGGCATAGGTGCGCGAATTGGTAGCTACTTCTTCGGCGGAGAGGATCGGACGTAACTTATCCTTATCCGAGGGGTCACCAATTAACGACGTGTAATTACCAATCAGGAAGGTTACATCATGCCCCAGCTGTTGGAATTGAGCAAGCTTACGCATGGTGATGGTATGCCCCAGGTGCAGATCAGGTTTGGTAGGGTCATACCCACAATAAACCCTGAGTGGGCGTCCCTCCTGTTTCGCTTCGATCAATCGTTGCCGAAGCTCGTTTTTCATAGCTTGCTTGAGGGTTTCATCACCATACTCGGTGCCCTGCATTAGGAATTCCACCTGCTCATCAATGCCCATTTTCGCTTTTTCCATACATGCCTCCGAAAAAATCAGTTACCAGCCTGGTCCAGGATGCTTCTAAAAAAAAAGCGCCCTCAGTGGGAGGACGCGTTTTACTCACCACAGATGGTCATCATTCACCTGTATAATAAACATAGCTGTAGTCGCTTTTTTTCATGCGCAGATTATACCATTATTGATCTTGGAGGAAATGATATGGGATCTAAAATCGATGATTTGATCACTAAAATGGAGCAAGCCAGAAGCCAGCTCAATGCTACCCTCGACAAAGTGTCTCCTATGGTTGATATATATCCCTCCTGGAAGTTGAAGCAGCTGCTGGATCATATTACCGGCTGGGATGAGCTGGTAGCATCAGCATTTCAAGCCCATACCAGGGGTGAAACACCAGCAGGGATGGTTCCTAAAGAGATTGATGAATACAACACCCTATCGGTGAACAACCGTAGGGAATTATCGCTTGAAAGGTCACGCCAGGCTTATGATGCGGCACGTGAAAAAGTCTTTCAAGCGTTGCAGGAGATGCCCCCTGAAAAACAAGCACAGAAGATTCAAGCACCATGGGGTGGGAATTGCACCGTTGCCAGCGTTTTAAGGATTTTTACATCTCATGAGATGGAACACACCAAACATATCGAGGATAGCATAAAAAAATCCATTGAAGTAAATTAGCTTCCGCATGCATTCTGCGTTATAAGTTGTTTCTTGAGGCTACAGGCATTCTATCAATAAAGGATGACTGTGCTATAATTCCCGGCATTGGAGGCAGCTATGCAGGCGCCGGTATTGGTGCTTAACGCGAATTTTGAGCCGATTAATGTCTGCAACACCCGCCGTGCCATCACCCTCGTCATTGATGGAAAAGCCAGTCTGATCCTGAATGGGCGCGGTGAGATTAAAACAGTACGACAGGTGTACCCGCGCCCTTCCATCATCCGTTTGGAAAAAATGATTCATCGACCACACCCGCAAGTCAAGCTGACCAAGCGGGAAGTTTTACGCCGCGATAATTACACCTGCCAATACTGCGGAGAACACGTCTCCTACCTGACTGTCGATCACGTCATTCCACGGCATCTGGGTGGTGTGCATGCCTGGACTAATTTAGTTGCAGCCTGCCCACACTGTAATCATCGTAAAGGAGGGCGGACCATCGATCAAGCTCAGATGCACCTGTTACGGATACCATCCACTCCCCCTGCCTCTGCGTCTTATCTCTTTGCCCGCCATTTACACGAAAACCAGGATTGGATACCCTTTATCACTGGTTGGTAATCCCCATTTTATCTACATACCAAGCAGCCTGACCATGAGAAATGGGCTTACAAATACCTCCAGGATGGCAGCACCCAGGAATAAGGGTATTACCAATGCTAAAGTGATCTTTGCCCAATCTGCAACGGAGCTCACCAGACTTTCACCGATTGTTTCTTTACGGTAAGGGGTCACCAGACTGGCGCCAACCTGCAAGATGGCTGCACCAGCAAGGATCAGAGCTGGAATTTCAAAGATGCCATGTGGCATCAGGGTAGCAGTTAGAACAGTTATGGGGCTGATACCTGCCACGGAGACCAGGCCGGTAAAAAAACCAATGATGATCATGGGTATCATCAAAATCAGCGCCCCAGCCACTCCCAAAGTAAAACACCCAAGCAGCATGGCAATGATAACAACACGCAGGTTATGCCACCAGATGGTAAGCACACCGCTGGTGCTAAAAAATCCCAATTTTCGAAATTGATCAAGAACCTGTGTATCAACGATTTTTAGGCTATCCAATGATAATGAACCGGGGGTTAGCCCGATGTCTTTTGCCAGAGTTGCACCTAAATAGATTCCAGCTACCAGCAGTAAGGTCATCCAGAAAATTGGGATAGACATCCGGCGCAAAGCATGCGGTATTTCCCGGCGATACCAATCACCAATTGATCGGGCTTCCCCTAAAAATTCATCCCGAAATACCTGCCACAGCCAGCGCAGGTTAAGGGTGTCGATCTCGCGCCCTAATAATTCTTCTCGATTGAAGTGGCTGATTCCCATACGTACAAGCAGAATGGCTAAAATCAGCAATCCCAGTACCGCCCACCAAAGTATCTGGTAACCTGCCCAGAGCATCATCACCGACTCAGCCTGGATCAATAATGCCACCGGGATAATGATAAATGAAGCCAACAGGTTTGCTGCCCGAACGGAAGTGGTTTGGGTGGATATGACTACAGCACCACTCACCATAACCAGGGCTTGTACTGCAGTAAGCAAGCTAACTAAAACCAGGAACATGGGCTCAGGACGGAAGCTTGATGACCGGTAAATGCCTATCAGGTAAACCAGCATACCGATGTATGCAGCAGATAAGGGTAAGAGAAGAGAAGCCAGAAGCTTGCCCATGTAGAGCTGAGTGTCTGTCAAAGGGCTGCTTAGCAACGGTTCGATGCTGCGCCGTTCAGTCTCACCAGCAAAGCTCTCCAGGGCAATCACCAAGGAGATCGTGATTGGAAAAAAGCCCACGATCATCAGTAGAAATGGGATAAATCGTACGGCGATGATGTTTGCACCATATCTTTCCACAAAACCTAGCACCCGTTGGGTGGTAAAGTTTGCCAAAAAGGGGAAAAGAATTGTGAGCATCATCACTGGCAGGATGATGCGCCAGTCTCTCAGCTGATCGCGCAGTTCACGCCGGGTAATGATCAGGGCAGGGCGAATGCTATCCAGCATTCCGGGATTCTCCACCCGCTGAAATGTTTTTATCTATTTTGTCGCTATTCAAATTTCCCTGGGCAGCGTTAACAGCTTGCAGGTAAACCTTTTCCAGGCTGCGCGGAATTTCTGCCAACCCCACCACGGGTATGTTGTGATTCACCAATGCTTGAATAACCAGGGGATTGATCTCAACTGGCTCATCCGTTTGGAATTGAAACCAGCCTTCACCCTGGCTTACCGGAGATATGTTTTCTGGAAGGACATTGTAAAGGTCAAATACACTCACACCCAGGCGAACTTCGAATTGGTGTACGCCTAAAAGTTGTTTTTTTAGCTGCTCGACTTTCCCAGCGATTATGATCTTACCCTGGTGGATGATGGCGATTTTCCCTGCCAGCTCTTCAGCTTCAGCAAGGTTGTGCGTGCAAATGATGATTGCCCGGTTGGCAGAACGTAAACCATGAATCGCGTCCCTGACCAGACGGGCGCTCTCAGGGTCCATGGCAGATGTGGGCTCATCCATTAATAAGACTGGAGGATTATGGTAAAGTGCACGCGCCAGAGCCAGTTTTTGCCTCATTCCTTTGGAATATTCACCAATTTTTCGCTTTGCATCACTTGCAAGGCCATACTGCTCCAGCAACTCATTCGTGCGCTTACGGCGAACGTCAGGCTGCATACGGTATACCTGGCCGAAGAAATCCAGATATTCTTCGGCAGTCATGCGCCCGTACAGACCATGTTGTTCGGTGAGGATTCCGACCGAGGCTCGCACGCCCTGCGATTGAGTGACCACATCGAATCCTGCTACGCGCGCCCAGCCTGACGATGGGCGTAGCACGGACGTGAGCATACGCATGGTGGTGGTCTTCCCGGCGCCATTGGGGCCAAGCAATGCAAGTACCTCCCCGGAATTAACCTCCAGGGTAACGCCATCAACTGCCACGAAATCGTTGAATTTTTTACTGAGATTTTCGGTTTGGATCATGAATACCATTAAATCGAGAAACCTGGAGTGAAACCCCCAACGTGAGGGTTTCCAGCCTTATCAGGCTTCAGGTGTCTGGATTTGCACGTCAGGTGGGTTACTCTTGCGATGCCGCCAAAAGAGTAAAAAGCCTGAGACCAATCCCACACCGAGCATAAACGCCTGGTTGAAATTGATCGTCCCGAGCAATGGCGCATCCAGGCGCAGGAATTCAAGGAAAAACCTGCCAATTGAGTATCCAACCAGGTACATCAGGAAGATGTCGCCTTCCTTCAATTTATCCGCGTATTTTCTGCCCATCCACAAAAGAAATGCCATATTCATGAGATTCCAGATTGATTCATACAGGAACAATGGATGGAAAGTTGAATAAATTTCATATCCTTTGACGCGATTGATGGGATCGATCTTTATCGCCCAGGGTAAGGTGGTGGGTTTACCATACAATTCCTGATTAACATAGTTGCCCCAGCGACCAATCGCCTGAGCCAACGCCACACCCGGCGCTGCAATATCAGCCCAAAGCAGAAAACTGGTCTTCTTCCGCCGGCAAAACAGGTATAAAGCCAGGCCTCCTCCAATCACGGCGCCAGGAATGCCCAACCCCCCGGCGCGGGTATTTATCAGATCGAGTGGGTGTGTCAGATAATATAGTGTGGTATAACCGGCTGCGACCATGGATGGAGGTGGCGTGAAGACATGCCATAATCTTGCGCCGATGATGCCTCCGATCAACACCCAAATTAGGGCATCCCAAACAAGCTCGCTGTTTAATTTCCTCCGCCGGGCTTCCCGTTCACATAGGAAAGCTGCCGCGACTGCTCCAAGCATCAGGATGATGCCATAAAAACGTATATAGATGGGTCCAACATAGAAACCAGTGGGCATGAGATACCTCGATCACTCTATTTTTTTAGTAGAATTTTATTTTGCTCAAGTGCCTGTCGACGCACATCAAGAATACGTTGCAGGGCGGTAATATTGGCGAAAATGGCAATGATCCACACGCCAACCATGGGAATCCTTAGGATTATCGAGGGAGCCAGCACCAGGTAACGCTCAAAACGACCGAGGAAACCTATTTTGGTATCCATCCCCACGGAAGCTGCGCGTGCCCGAACGTAGGATACGAGGACTGATCCGCTGGCTGCTAAATATATTCCCATGACAGACACCCAATCCCCTTTTTGCAGGAAGTAATACAACAAGCCACCGAAGATAAGCAGCTCAGAGTAGCGGTCGGTGACCGAATCAACAAAAGCGCCAAATTCAGAGGGCATGCCGCGCAGCCGTGCCATGGTGCCATCCAGCGTATCGACCAGTCCCATGACCAGCACAACCATGCCTCCGATGGTCAGATACCCAAGTGCGATCAAGACGGCACCGACCACATTGCCAGCCAAACCAAGCAGGGTCATTGTGTTCGGGAAAATGCCTAATCGGTTAAAGAACGCACCGATGGGATCCAGGATTCCCTTGAAAATCACCCGCGCACGGTCCGAAAATGTCATTTTTAGCTTTTTTTGGTCTGTTTGTTCCACGCTCTGCATTTTCTACCTTTCTAGTTAATGATTAAGAATGCCGTATGCTATCGCATGCCGACATGGATGTCAAGATGGATGGCCTAACAAGCGAAACTATTCCTCTTCTTCCCCTTCTGCATCTTCCAGAAGCACATCACGCTCACGACCTCCCGTTTGAGCAGGGCCGACGATCCCCATTTCCTCCAGCTCATCCATCAAGCGCGCTGCGCGTGGGTAACCAACACGTAACCGGCGTTGTAGCATCGATGTTGTGGCATGCTTTTCTCCCTCCAACATGTCGATGGCTTTTTTCACCAGCTCATCCCGGTCAGCCATGATAGCATCTTCCTTTATACTTTCTTCCCAGGGCGGAGCTGCTTCGGCTTCAGCTGGATGCACAGTTTGCCAGTAAAGGATGATCTTATCCACTTCGGCGTCCGATACCATCACCCCCTGCACTCGAATCGGGGCAGCGACCTCTGGAGGCATGAATAACATGTCTCCGTGACCTAACAGGCTCTCTGCCCCTCCGGTGTCAAGGATCACGCGTGAATCCACTGAAGATGCCACTGCGAAGGATATACGCGCCGGGAAGTTGGCTTTGATCAAGCCAGTGACCACATCGGTGCTCGGGCGCTGGGTTGCCACCACCAGGTGAATGCCCGTAGCACGTGCCAGCTGGGCTAAGCGGATGAGCATCGGCTCGGTCTGGTCAGGGGCGGTCATCATCAGGTCCGCCAGCTCATCCAGCATGACCACAATACGCGGAAGGGGCTCAATCATCTTGTGGCGACGGGCTTTTCGATTAAATGAATCAATGTTCCGGGCATGCATCTCTTCCAACAGCTTATAGCGCCGGTCCATTTCTGTAACTACCCAGCGCAGCACCCCCAGTATGCGTTGGATGTCGGTTTCAACTTTGCCATAAAGGTGTGGTAAGCCGTTGAAACGGACCAATTCAACCATTTTCGGATCAATCATCACCATGCGCATTTCAGCTGGTGTGTTGTTCATCACCAGGCAGGCGGTGATTGCTGCGATGCATACGGATTTACCGGAACCGGTTGTTCCAGCAATCAACAGGTGAGGCATGCTGCTTAGATCTGCCACGACTGGCAGACCGGAGACATCGCGCCCCAACGCGATCGCCAGGGGAGAACCAACCTTGTAAAATGCCTCCGTTTCAAGGATGGGTCGCAACCGCACCATGCTGGTACGTGTATTGGGTACCTCAATCCCCACATAGGGGCGTCCGGGCACGGGTGCTTCAATTCGCAGGCGTTCGGCAGATAATGCCAGTGCCAGGTCACGTCGCAATCCGGCGATCTGGGCGACACGCACTTTGATCCGGTTGTCTTGCTCTTCTTCTGAGCTCCCTTTTTCTACGAACCCGGGTTCCACTGCAAATTGGGTCACCGTCGGACCCACTCGATAGCCAACTACCTTGGCAGGGATTCCAAATTCTGCCAGCGATTTCTCGATCATCCCGGCAGTCTGATTGATGTCACGCTCATCAGGACGATCAAGCTGATCTTTAACCAGCAGCTCGAGGGATGGTAGGTGCTCATCACGCGGTGGGAGGGGGAGATTCTTAGCCTGTTCGCCTGATGCGCTCAAACGTTTTCGATATTCAGGTGGCAGGTTGGCACGGCGCTTCTTTCTGTCAAGCCCCGGGATATACATCCCGGTTTGAGAGCCAGTGGGTGCAACGCTGACGGCGGGCTCATCAATCATAGGACTGACAGGTTTTGGAGTGGATATCTTTTGTAACCCTTTGACGATTGGGGAGACTAAACCTAAGCCAAATACCAGGCAGAATAACAGGGTTAATCCATAGATCAATCCGATCCAGATGTCATTCGACAGGCCAATGCGGCTGAAGAGCAAAGCCACCAGCTCGGCCAGTCCCCATCCAACGAAACCGCCATCTGAACCAGACTCGGCCGCATCTATAGACCTTCCACCGATGACGGATAATAATGCCAGAATTGAGAATGCTCCTACTTCTAAGGCGATGATGCGGGCCCATGGAAATTTGGGAGCAATGTTTACCTTGGTTCCCCTGGTGGGCTTCAGCTGATTAGATCGCGCCCGCAATACTAAAATTCCAGCCACAATACTGGCAACGACAACCAGAATGGCCCCATATCCGAAGGCATGCTGGATGAAATTACGCCAAAAGGTAACTAAAATCCCTCCGGTAAGTTCAGGCAATGTCAGAGCAAGCAAGGTAAGTAAAGCTAACGCCAACAAAAGCACACCCAGAAAATCCAATCCAAAGCGCTGAGATCGCGTGAGATTTTCTGCATCGTGATCGATGCTATTGTCGTATTCTTGATCCCCGGTGTGTAGCCTCACCTTGTTGCTCGGATCTTTTTCCTTTTTAACTGTCATTGGATTGGTAATAATCCCTGTCTCCCGGTATGCCCATCGGGTGCTTTATCTTAGTATACATCAACTTTTACCTATGCCTTCAGAAGACTTCCGCATGTGCCTTCAGTATGGCAGCTTCTGCTTTTTATATCTCTCTTGACTGGTTGAGTAGGGTTTCACTTGCAGTTCAGCCGAGAAAAATCCGCTGATATTGGCATTAATAGATCAAAGTTTCGGGGATCAGTCTGGCAACTCAGAGGATTTTTCTGCTTCAAACCTGGAAGCGATATAGATGCCCACCAGGATCAGTGCACCCCCAAAGAGCTTGACCGGGGTGGGCTTTTCCTGCAAGATGAAATAAGCCAGGATGGTTGAGCCGATGGGTTCACCAAGCAGGGTGATGGATACAAATGCGGCTGAGAGATAAGCTAATGCCCAATTAAAGGTTGAGTGTCCGATAAGCTGTGGGATGATAGCAAGCAGGATCAGCCATACGTAACTTTGAGGAGGATAACCAAAAAAGTTCAAGCCGGCTACCAGCATGATGATGATAAGCACGATGGCTGCCATGCCATAGACCAAGGAGATATAACTGACCAGCGACATATTAACGCGCAATTTCCGGCCGATAAGCAGATAACCTGCTCCAGCAATCGCCCCACACACTGCCAGTGCATCTCCGAGGAACGCCTGCCCTTGCATGAATTCTGAAATGTTCGGACAACTAAACCTGCCCTGGGTGATGGAACAGGTATCGCTGATGCCTACGATAACTCCTCCGATTAAGGCGAAAACCAGACCCACAAAAACAGCCTTACCAATTGGTTCTTTAATGGTGATTGGTGAGAGAAGCGCAACCCAAAGCGGGATGGTGCTGACCAGGACTACCGAGCTAGCTACACTGGTGTATTGTAAGGAAGTGATCCAGGTGGCAAAATGAAGTGCTAGAAAGGTCCCTGATAAGAGCGCTAATAATAAACCTTTCCGGCTGAGTCCCTTGAGCTCTGTTTTGTGCCTGATTGCAGCGATTGGGACCAGGATAAGTGATGCGATGGTTAAACGCCAGGCTGCGATGACCAACGAGGGAACTTCTTCCTGGGCAAAGCGGATGAAGATAGAAGCGGTTGAGACAGCCAGTATACCAACCATGATAGCCACGATTGGCGGGATAGGTGGACGTTTGGGTGGGTTCATCAGTGAAGTTCAATTATAGGTGAGATTACCCAAATTCAGTAGGAGGAAGGATATCAGACCTTGTGGATGTGCCAGACTACTTTACCCAACACATCTTCTCTTTTGACTGTGCCAAAAACGCGGCTGTCAATACTTTCAGGATGAGAGCCAATCGCCTCTATTCTGCCATCCGGGGTAATTTGCTGGATGCGTTTGATTAATAATCCGTATCCTGGCTGTTGGAATGCGATGATATCCCCACAGGAGGGCGGAGCAAATAAAAAGGGGATTTTGCTGATGACGACAAAATCCCCATTTTGGTATTCGGGAGTTAAACTGTCCCCCCTTATTTTCAGTAACCTGAGCATTAAAGTACTGGATACACCAATTCAAGCGCTGGGGCGTAGGGAGCTTTAGCGCGCTTGGTGGCAACGCCTTTCGTCTCCCAGAAAATCTGCGCAAATTCATTGATCGCTTCCACGAGCTGCGTGGCTTGTTCGCGATCGGTGGTCTGGCGGACTTTTGAACCCAGCTGCATGATCTTATGCACCAGCGCATGGGTATCGGGATATTTTTCGAGATGCTGGGCTTTTAAATAATCACCCCAGATGACACGGATCTCGGCCTTGGCGCGTTCTGCGTGTTCTTCTTTTACCGCAATATAGCGCGCCATGCTGTTCATGTATTCCTTGTTCCGGTCAGGTGTTTTCGAATCAAAATCAGTCATTAGGTCCAGCATACGCACTGCCGTCAGGGCACTGATCTGTGCAATGATCGGGTCATAAATGCCACATGGAATATCACAATGGGCTTTCACGCTCTCGATATTTACTTTTTGGTCAATTTTGTGCAAGATTTGGTAAATCATATGTCCTCCTGGATTTCTGGGTAAGTATTATGGGTTGATGTAGAGATAATAATGAGATTGACTTATCTTGTCAAGCAATTGCCGGTGCCGGCACATTAGGATTTTCAATCGTATATTAATTTTGTTTTTCTTTGGGGGTTGATGATTTTATTGATTCTTTTAGGTGGTCTTACCTGGAAGATTAATATATAGAATTGCTAAAAATCTGCATGGTAGTTTAAAAATAGATTGTGCTTGACAAAGGGTGGAGGGGGGAATACAATTTTCTTGTTCATTCTCAATAACTCTTCTCATTTTCGAGAAGAAACCTGATACTGATAGATTCCTGAAGGAGGATTCAATTATGACCCATATCATCACAAGTTTGTGCCTGCGTGACTCTGGATGTGCTGACGTTTGCCCCGTGGAATGCATCGTAGGCGGAAAGCCGGTTGAACAATATCCCTGGTTTTACATTGATCCGGATACCTGCATCGATTGTGGTGCGTGCATCCCGGAATGCCCCTTTGAGGCCATTTTCCCTGAGGATGAAGTTCCCTCCGCCTACACTGCTAAAGGTGGTGAATTTCAGAATCTGGTAGGTTTTACCGGTCATTTTGAGGGTGTCGACCATCATGGACGCCCGGTCGTTTTGAACACGGTGCGCAAGCTGGATGCTGGCGAAGTGGTGGACCTGACCAAAGATATCCAGCCGAATTATGATTTTTATACCAAAGGTCCAGGTTATAAAGCCAATGAATAAAAAAACCTTCAGATTGCCCATAACTGGTGACAGGCAATCCGAAGGTAACAGGTAATGGAGTAAAATTAGATACAGGCTGGCGGTGAATCCGCCAGCCTGTATATTATATTATTTACGGATTTCCCGTCTCCAGCTTCAAGTTGCCAGCCCCCATTTTCACGTGGAGCGTGATGGTATAACCACTACCGGTCACCTGATAGGTATCCCCTGAATGATTCCAGCTGCCATCCGTGCTGACGGTCATCAAGCCGCTATCTGATATCACCTGCGCATTGGTGCCTTTTGGAACGATCACGGTAACGGAGCTTACCCCCGATTCGATATTTACATCCATGTCATTTTGCAGCTCGCCAGAAAAATCTAAAGTGTAATTTCCAGCCCCACTCCGGAAGGTTAGATCAGAGGTGTTGGCATTCGCCAGTCCGTTCAAGGATACCTCGGAAGCCCCGGTGGTGTATTCCAATGAGCGCATCTGCACCAGGTTGGGAGCAGAGAAACTCAAATCTACTTTGGCAGCCCCGTCTCCAATTTCAAGCCGCTCTATCGATAAGCCTCCCAGCTCATATTCGCCCTTATATGCGCCTGCCTTGATCACCAAAGTCATCGGTGAGCTTCCCAGTTTCAAGTTCCAATCGTTGGTAATATCTTGTTTGAAGCTCGGAAGTCCTTCAAAATTAAAGTCACCCTGGTTAATGCTTACATTATCATTTTGGATGGTCACGACGGGTTTGAAGTCGGGAACATTGTAGGTGGCTGTGCCATCCACCAGGGCGTCTTTCGCACCAGGCTTGAGCGTAATATTGCCAGCCCCAAAATTGATTTCAACATCCGTGGTGGTCCCTGCATCCTTAGGAAGGGGGACATAGATTGGATCTGTGACTGTCGGCCCGGTTTTTATGTTCGTGGAAGGAAGGTTTATATTTATGGAACATGCCAGGCTGACGAGTGCCAGCATCACAATAGCCAGTAAGATCATTTTTTTGTTCATAGTAGCCTCCAGTTTTTGATTTCTGTTCATATATACGTAATTTCAACGGTCAGGTTGTATTTTGTTTTATCTCCTTGGTAAATATCCTTATTACCAAACCGTACAGGATATAACCAATGGCAAGGAATATCATGCTAAATTTGATCACGGCACAGATGGCGGCAATTTGTGGAAATGGAGTTTCGATCCAGCCAAATAATTCAGCTACCAGAGCAATGTTCTCGAGATAATCGCAGGCTGCAGCCAGCAAGAGCCCCCATGCCAATAGGCTACCGATTGACTGAAGTGGTTTTCCACGTAAAAGTAAAATTCGAGCTGTGATGAGACATCCAAGACCCAGTGCGGAGCTATATATCAATGGAAAGAGGAAGTCCAGCCCCTGGATAAAGGCTGCTCGTAGCTGAGCATCGCTGTTCCATGAACTGATGATCTCTTGAGCACGGGCTTGGGTAAAGGCGAGCTCGAACGAGACGATTCCGGAGGGCGCGCTGACTGTGGTTAATGGTGAGCCGATGATATTCATGATAGCCATGACCACTATGGTCAGGATTAGTAAGGTAATGAAGCAATTTTTCTGGACGTTTGGTTTTATGTTTTCGAATGGGTGTCTCATTGTCTTTCTCCTAAAACCCATTGGGCTGATACTCTCGTGATTAAAGAAAAACTAATGTCTCACGAAGGGTAGAAAAGATGGGTATGTCAACACATAAACGCGGGCCTGCCGTTGCCAGCTACGTCCTGCTTCTTCTGCGATTGTGGCTGTATTGATAATTGTTGTCGGGGAGCTGATTGCGCCATCCACTGTGACATCGAAACGAACAACCACATCAACCGATTGACCAACTGCTCCAGCCCAGCTCACGATTCCGTTGGAATAGCTGGCGATGCCGGAGGAATACCAGAGGTTGCCTGCGAAGTCCAGTCCAGGTGGTAGAGGGTCATTCATACTGGCATTATTTATCGTGCCGCTGGGATTATGCATGGTGATCGTAAAGGTCAAGGATTCACCTGGATTGGGATTTAGCAGGCTGGATGTCTTGGTTGAATCTGTCAAGGTCGGCTGGATGGCATTGGATAAGTTTCCATCGCGTTGGTAATTTCCACGCCCGGTGCCCCATTGAATGGAAGCGTTGGCTGTACCCGGCAAGTCATAAGCAACCACACCGGAGTTGGCGGTGAGCAGGATCACTTCCAAATCGGGGTCCGAGTCAATATCCACCAACGTTGGAGCAGGTAATGAACCATTCCAGTCTTCACCTCCAAATGCATTGGGCAGGCTGACCTCGTAGATTGGATTGCCCAGATAATCAAGGATGTGTAATTTACCAGTGTGATTTTTACCTTTTTCCGTCCAGGAGGTGAAAATTACTTCCGCAAAGCCATTACCATCCAGGTCAGCGATGACTGGCTCGGAGGCAAAGCGATAGAAACCCTCTGCAGGCTCATATACAGCAAATGGCCAATTCCCATGTTCGGTTTTGTCCAGCCAAAAGGCGTGTACGCGCCCATCGTAGGATGCATAGATGATTTCCAGCCGTCCATCCCCATCCAGGTCAGCCACCGCCGGGTTAGGCTGATTGTTCTCGATGATGTCATAATCTTCCGTTAGTGGTGCACCTGTATCGACAGGCACTGTTCGCCAGTCGAAGCCATCAGCGTTAAAACGGCTGCGGTCGGCATTGAACACATAAACGCCGTTGTATCTACTCGCGTAGGGATCCGCACTGCAATCGTAGGTGTTACCAGTTACCACTACTTCCATGGCTCCATCACCGTTCACATCCGCGATGACGCTGGGCCCATGGGCGAAGTTGGTGCGGTAGCTTTCAGTACGCACCCCGTTGCATTCTCCCCATCCGCGTAGCTCGACTGTCCAGGCTTTCCCACACCCCCACCTTTCCCCAGCCTTTGCCTCCATACATTGGGTTGGCGGGTATCTGTGTGCCATTCGCCTCGTACGCGCAGATGTAGTGCACGTCTGACGGCACTACAATTTCATTAGCATTATCACCATCCAAATCGCCTGCGGAAGCATTGGCATTGAAAACTCCAAAGGCATAACCGCTATCGTTGTTGAGTTGAGGCCAGCCGGGGCGTAAATTCCCATCATGTTCGTATATCCAGGTATTGGTACGGCTACCCACTGCGCCAGTCACGATCACCTCAAGGGTGGAGTCACCATCGAGGTCACTCACCAGTAAACCCCGCAGCTCACTGCTTATCGGGTGTTTAGGCCATCCAGGCTCAAAGTATCCCAACGAATTGTATACAGAGACCCAACCTCCACTGTGGGCGGTAACAATCTCCACAGCTCCATCGCTATCGATATCTGCGATGACGATGCCGGGCCAGGTACGCCCAACGTTTGGAGCATTCGGTTCACTTCGGTCGTGCCCGGAGGCCATTTTCCACTCGAGCTCCCCCGTCGACCCATCCAACACAAAGATGGAGTATGCGGATGCGATGACCTCCACCTGCCCATCCCCATCCAGGTCAGCTGTGGCTGGAGAAGAATACCAGCCCGTCTCGCACCACGAGTTGTAGCACCCACCCAGCTGCCATTTCAAAATGGGAGCTCCGAAGGCAGCTTCAGCCTGTGCATGAGGCAGCGTGTCTCTCATCGCAAGCGTAACCAGAAAAATAAAACCAAGGAGAATACGCAGGAATTGCTTTGAAGAAGGGTATTGGTTATTCAAGGCAGCTCTTACCTTTTTTCCTCTTCATTATAGACGATTCCTAATTCTCACGTTGGAGGTCAATGGAAATTTTGGTACTGGCTATTTTTGCATAGTTCCCTGCCAGGATTAATGCCCTGATTTCATGTTAATGGAATAATAAATCAGCGGTCAGGCGATATTCCTGACCGCTGAATATAATTAGGATTGTGCTGACTATTTTATAATCTTCTCAGGCACGGAAACCTTGATTCTGACGATTTGAAGAATCATTTGCACGATCTTCACTGCCGATACGATAATTGTGATGCCAAGGGCGATAATTAAAAACTGGTTGAGCAGGGATTTCAAGATACCTATTCCACCTAGCCAACCCATCGCACCTTCGAGGGTATACAAGAGCGAGATATTTCTCATCAGGCTGGCAGAAATTGCGATGTTCAGTGCACTAACCAGGATGGAGAACCAACGTGTACCCGTCTGCCAGGCTCCATTACGCAGAACAAGGACATCCAACAGGATGGTTAAGATCCATAATAGACTCAGCCAGGGAATATATGGGGTAAAGGCATCAGTAAGAACGGGTGTGAAGGTCCATTGTCCATTGAAATTATTGTAAATACCAATCCGGTCAAGGTAGAAATTGAAGATGATCAATGCAATAAAGGTGAAAACGATCTCAGCAATCAGATCACCGCGTTTGATCTTGTTGGGTCTGCTAATCGCTTTCAGGTTATGCGGATCCCATTCCTTCTCCTTAATCGAAAGCTTAAATTCTGGAACCGCCCACTGTAGAATGGCGAAGATCAGGACGATGTTGCCGAAGGCCTGGACCACAGCTGAAAAGGAGTTTCCAAATGACTTTGCCAGCCCGGAGATAAACTCAACGGCAGTCATTGAAGTTACTGGGATTGATCCCAACCATGATGCCACCAGCACGAGTACAGCGATGATGGGCAGAGCAATCTTTAGCACCAGGATGAATGTGGGATACAGGCGTGGACCAACCAGGTATTTCTCAGGCAGGTATGGTGCAACGATTTTCTCAGGCGAACCGAACTCTTTAAGCACGGCTGCCATCATTGCATCATCAGGAGCCCGACCTTCAAGCTTGCTGTGCTCATCCAATGAATCTTGGATTAGCGAGCGAATTTCGGTGACAGTATCCTTGCGTAACTTGGTTGGTAGGAGGTCGTTTACCACAGCCAGGTATCGATCTACTAACGTATCTTTGTTTGTTGTTTCCATTTTATTTCTCCTCACAATTAATCCAGCATATGTCCCATCATTTGGACCATGCTTTCCCATTCCTTGACCAACCTGGGAAGGACCTCCTGTCCCTCAGGGCTGATCATATAATAACGGCGTGGACGGGCATCCTCCAGACGCCAGCTTGAGCTGAGCAAGCCTTGCGTTTCCAACCGTCGCAGCAGCGGGTAGAGCGTGCCCTGGTCAATCACCAGGCCTTTCTCAGACAGGGACTTCATGAGAGAATATCCATATTGTTCCTGGTTACACTGGCTCAGGACTGCCAGGACGATTACCCCGCGCCGCATTTCCAATATAAGGTTGTCGATTGATTGTGTTTCCATATCAATTATCCTTTGTTGCATTATACAGTGTTATACACAGTATGTCAAGAGTAATAATATTAAGATATTCAATTTGATTGTTTGATTGGTTGCTAAGGCTGCAAGGCAAACCGGAGTAAGTCTTTCCCCATCTCCAAAGTTCGCTGTGGATTATTTTCTTCCAATAAGACCGCTATCGCTAATGGTGCCCCGGGCCAGTCAGGTAGTGTTCCACCAATGAACCACGAATATCCCGTTTTTTCATCCCAGGAATTCCCCACACTTTCAGCTCCACTCGAAACAGCCTGCCAGATTGGGAGAGCATCGTCTGCCAGTGCTTGTGCCGCATTATTGGCTTGTCCGACCTGGAATACAGTTTCAGGTTTAGATTCGTCAGGCAGAATCACCCAGCCAGTTCGAGGAATATCGACCGCCATCGCCAGGTGGGGTGCAGGCCGTTGACCAGCATTGCTCAAAATGGCTGCTGCCAGGGCCATCTGCAGTGGGCTGACTTTCAAGGATGCACTGGTCTCAGGATCACTCACGCCAGAGAGATAACCCGTGGCATCTGTTAGCGACTCGGGTACGCTGGAGGTGAGGGTTTCGATGGGTAATATCGGAGCTGTGAACAATCCTAGCTTCTCAAGCAGGGTGGTCAGGTTCTGTTCATTGAGAAGATTGGATAAAATCTTACCTGGCTCGGCACAACCAGCGGATATCAGGTCTTGCCAGGTTGATGCTGAGGGTTCTAGGGCGCAGTTCTGAAAGTCTGTTCTAGTAAATTGGTCTGATCCAGCTTGTTGGCTGGCAGCCAGCAAGAATGACCCTAGAATATTCCCGGGTGGGTACATACCCATACCTGCCCGGTCATATAAAGGTGAGGTCGGATCATTGACCAGGTTTTCCCAATCCATGTCAAGGTTGTTGGCATCAAAAGTTGGACTCGAAGCCATGGCAAGTATCTCACCGCTTTCCGCATTGAGAAGGACGATTGCCCCTGGGTCTCCAGCCAACAACTCGTCTGCTCTAGACTGTAAGTCCTGGTCGATGCTCAAGCGAACATCCAGACCAGGAGGTGGCTGCCCATAAAGCAGGTGTTCCCACCATAAAGTCAGCCCGGGATAACCCTTCAAGCCACGCAGATATGGATCCAAACCAGCTTCCAATCCAGATTGTCCATACACGGGATGGGTATACCCTAATATTGGACCAAGCGCCATATACGGGTATCGTCGCAGGAAATCACCGGGTTGACCGCTGGATTCTGCCAGCGGGCGCTCTTGTCTGTCAAGGATCGATCCCCGCTTTACATAACGGTCTGCTATCGCTCGACGCGGATTATCGGTGCGGGTGAGCAAGTCTGGTCCACGCACGAAGCCCCACCATCCGGCTACCAGTGCGACTCCTACTAATCCCAATATCAAGCCTCCCGAGATCCACAGGTTGACACGGGTTTGAGTTTTTAGCATCTCAGGTTGGGTGGTGTATGTTTCCTCCGCATGGGCACTGATGATGAGCAGGCACAGTAGTTCAAAAGCAGAAACAAGAAGTGAAGAGCCTCCATAAGATACGAATGGCAGGGTGACTCCGGTGAGAGGTAACAGGCGAAGGTTGCCACCCATGATCAGGATGCTTTGACCAATCAGATGCACACCCAATCCAATTGCCAGCAACCGTCGGAAGGTGTCAGCGGATCGTATGGCTATACGGATGCTGCGGCTGACGAACAATACCAGCAAGCCCAAAATGGCAAGAGCACCCAATAAGCCAGTTTCTTCACTGATGGCGGAGAAGATAAAATCAGACTGGGAGATGGGCACAAGGCTGGGGCTACCCAACCCGGGTCCGCGCCCAATCAGACCGCCGTTTGCAATTGCCAATAACGATTGTACGATCTGGTAGGAGCGTCCGGAGGGGTCTAGCCATGGATTGATCCATGCATCCATGCGCAGGTGGACCACGTCGAATAGCGCATAACCAATGATCGCAGCCACGACCAACATCAATAAGCTGAAAATCAACACGCGCAGATCGCCAGTACCTGCAAAGACAATCACAGCATAGAGAACCAGGAAAATAGCAGCCGTTCCCAGGTCTCGTTGGAAGGTGAGTAAGAGCAATGCCAGGCCCGTCAGGATGAGCGTGGGAATTAACAATTGCAGCAATTGAGAGGGTGGCGAGGCGGCTGCCTGCCGGTCAGCCAGATAGGCAGCCAGGTAAACAATAAGCAATAGCTTAAGTAGCTCGGAAGGCTGGAAGTAAATGCCGCAACAACCTAACCAGAGGCGTGGTCCTGCCCCCATCGGATTGGTCCCCAGGATCAGGGTAAGAGCGGTGAGCAGTAAACCGGAAGTCAGCCAGATATATTTAAATCGCCGCAGGTATGTTAATATCCTGTCGCCTGGAGGCAGCCTGTCAAAGCGCATCGCCAGGATGAATACCAACCCGGCAACCACTAACCAGGCGGATTGGCGTAAACCAAACCCGGATGATAAGCGCCATATGGTGAGCAATCCCCAACCCATGAGCAAGGTGGCAATCGGAAAAAGGAATGGATCACGCTCCGGCAACCGCCGGGAAAGTTCCCTGTGAGTGAGCCAGACAAAACCAATCCAAATGGCAAAGCCCAACCAGTGATACCATCGGTATTCCACCTGCCAGGTGCGCAGACGGACGGCATTGGATAGGGTGATGGCGAGTGAGAATAACCCCACAAATGCACCTGCCAGGATGAGCAGGCGCCTTTCGGTTTGGTCGATTGGGGAATTCAAATGAGCAGACAAGCCAGGTTTTACTTCAGGTACTTTCTCACCAACAGGTCCAGTTTTTGGCGTGTTTCTGGAGGTATGCGTTCAGGCTGGGTGATCAGTGCTGTGGCGAGGGCGCTCCCACATTCGCACTGGCGGCTTGGATCCAGCTGCCTGGCCAGATTGGCGATCGCCTGTTGGGCAACCTGAGTGTTTCGGTTCAATACAGCGACGACCGCATCCACACTGACGGGCGCTTGCTCAAGGTGCCAAACGTCATAATCGGTTACATGAGCCATGACCGAATAACACATTTCAGCTTCACGGGCCAGGAAGACCTCCGGGGAAGTGGTCATTCCAATCAGAGACATACCCCATGAGCGATATACGTTTGATTCAGCTTTGGTTGAAAAGCGCGGCCCCTCCACGGTGAGGAAAACCCCACCTGGATGAACTGTAGCTCCAGTCGCCTGGATTGCTCGAAGAAGCTGGTCAGATAGGTCGGGGCAGAAGGGATCAGCAACGCCGATATGAGCCACCAGTCCATCACCGAAGAAGGATCGCCGACGATCACGTGTCAGGTCAAATACCTGGTCCGGGACGACCAGGTCACCGGGGGCATAATCCTCACGTAGCGAGCCACAGGCACTGATGCTGACGATTCGCTCAACCTCAAGTGACTTAAGGGCATAAATATTGGCGCAGTAGTTGACCTCGGTGGGATGAATATGATGGCCAATACCGTGCCGGGCAAGGAATGCCACGTGCAACCCTTCCAGCATGCCAGTAATGATGGGTGCGCTCGGTTTACCGAAAGGTGTGGTGAGGTCGTGCTCGGAAACGTCCTGTAGACCGGGCATGGCATATAGCCCGGAACCGCCGATAATTGCCAGAGTGGGGTGTGCGTCCATGGATAACCTTTAAGTGTAGGTTGGGTTGAGCAAGGAGCGCTCTTTGCGACCAGTGTCCCGAGCAGAGTGAGGGAACAGCATCGCGAGTGGTCTTTGTGAGCGATGTATACTTATGCGAAACCCAACGAATGAATTTTTGTAATTGTACCCGAAAAAGAAATAGAACCTTGATGAATGCGGGTATAGAAAGAATACTACAACGGTCCTAAATGGACACAAAGGAATTTTCTGACAATTACATATACCCAATTAAAATTTATGGAGAAAAAATGATATTTGAAGGTTCACAGGGTAGAAAAGTTGATGATTTGATATGTATTTGATTCTTAAAAAAAAGTCCCCTTAAAAACCAAATCGAAACGAATAATCTTTCTGGGAGGGTGAAGGGATTCTATGAATGTGTGTTTATTTTCATAATAACATTGAAGCACAAATGTTCTAATCCACAAGAGGTTTATGGATATTCAGTAATATTTTAAGATTCTCATGCATAATTAATATGAATTGGAAGGCCAAGATAAGGGTGATAGATAAGATCAAAGACTTGACGAATTATAATCGTTCATATAATATGATTTATCTGGATGGGGATTTTGGTAGACTTGAAATAATGGAGGGACAAGATGGGTGAAAATAAACTCAATTTAACTCTCGTCATTTCCGCCTCGAGCAGCTGGCCAAAGGGGTGTATGCCGCCATCCATGCCGAGCAGGGATGGGCAATATGCAATGCTGGCATCGTCGACTTAGGCGATCGTACACTGATCTATGATAGTTTCATGTCCCCGCAGGCTGCCAGTGACCTTCGGCAGACTGCTGAAAGTCTCACGGGGCGTTCTGTCCACTCGGTGATCAACAGCCACCCTCATAATGACCATATCTGGGGTAACCAGGCATTTGGACCCGATGTGGATATCATATCGACAACCAGGACGCGTGAATTGATCATCACGGAAGGTCCGTTGGAGATCCAAGGATTTCGCGATGTGGCACAAAAACGTCTTGAAGCCTTGGAAGCACAGTATACCCAAGAACGCAATGAGGTCAATCGATACCACCTCAGAGTAGTCATCATCTACTTCCAGGCTATCATTGCTACCCTTCCAATTTTGCAGCTCCGCCTCCCCAACCTGACTTTTAAAGGCGAGCTTTCCTTTGAAGGATCCAAGCGGTCAGCCAGGCTTATTGCCTTTGATGGCGGGCATTCCGGGAACGATGCTATCCTACACCTACCCGACGAGGGAATCGTGTTTATGTCCGATCTCCTTTTCATTGGTGGTCATCCCTATTTGGCTGATGGTGATCCTGACAAGGTCATTCGAATTTTGGCTGAAGTCAGAAAACTACAGGCGAAGATATTTGTGCCAGGGCATGGCCCTGTAGGACAAATCTCGCATCTAGATGGGATGGAGGAATATATAAACACCCTGAATGAACTGGTCAGAAAAGCCATGCAAAAGGGAGTTTCTGAGGTGGAGATTGATAAAATCGCCATGCCAGCAAAATATCAGCACATGATCTTTCCATCTTTCTTCACGGATAATTTACACTTCCTTTATCAGAGGCGGATAAGAAGCGCATCAAGATTGGTTGAATAAGGTGAAAACATGACCATCAAAACATTAATCCCTGAACCAAAGGCTGGGATGGATTTGCTTAGATCAATGGATTGAAAAAAGGGAGGAGATAAAATCTCGGTTTGTGGATAACATTGGAAAACCGCAATTCGCCAGGAAACCAGGTAACATCGAAACTATTGAAAACACGCAATGTGAGAACTATACCCGCAGTAAATTACGCTATTGGGTCGGTGAGAACGAAGAGGTACGCGCATATCTTTTAGTACCACACGGATTGATAGGACCAGCTCCGGCGATCCTGGCCATGCACCAGATGAACGATTATGGGAAGGACGAAGTCGTTGGATTATCCGGAAATAAGGATTATGCCTACGGTCATGAGCTTGCCGAGCGTGGTTATGTGGTCCTGGCGCCTGATTATCTTTGCATGGGCGAAAGGGTGTTTCCGGGAAAGGAAAGATTTAACTCAGCACCATTTTATGAGCAATACCCAGACTGGTCGATGGTGGGTAAAGATATCGAGGATACGATGTCTGCAATTGATGTTATGTGTACCTTTCACTTCATCAATCCCAAGAAAATCGGTGCGATTGGCCATTCACATGGGGGGAGCAATGTCATTTTCGGCATGGCTATGGATGAACGTATTATCGTCGGGGTAAGCAATTGTGGGATGTCGGTGATCTCTGAGGAGGAAAAATGTCTGGAATGGTCGACCGATGAGGGATATATCTATTTCCCAAAGCTGAGAAAATACTTGTTGGCTGGAGAGGAGCTACCATTTGATATCAATGAAGTGGCAGCACTGATTGCACCCAGATCCTGGCTTAACATATCTGCTTATGATGATAAAACACTTGGTAATCAAGAGTTTCTGGCTGAGGTTGGGGTTCAGCTCAATCAAGTTTATAAATTATATGGAAAACAAAATCAATTTGCTTATTTTATGCACGGGAACGATCATTCATTTCCAAAGTATGCCAGAGCACTGGCTTATGATTGGCTGGATCGATTTCTGAAAACCTGACCCCAGAACGTTACCTGAGCTAGCAATGTTTTTCGAGTGGCGAAATTTATACCCTGTGGTGAAATTAGGCTATACTTATGATCGTAGAGGATATCAAGATGACACCGGATCAAAAAACTAAAGAGCAAGTACAGTTCGAACAGTGGCAGAAGAAGCAACAGGAGCTGGAAAAACAACAGGAAGAAGATAGGAAAAAACAACAGCTGGAGCGGCAGAAGCTAGCGCACCAGCAGGAAGAAGAGCAGGAAAAGAAACGCATCCTACAGCTGCAAGAGCGGCAGCAACTCGATCGCCAGCAGGAAGAAGCGCGCAAAAAACATCAACACGAGCGGGAGCAGCTGGAACGGCAGCAGGAAGCGCAACAAAAACCACAGCAAGAAGAACGGCTGAAGCTGGAAAAGCAACAAGAGCAGAAACGGATCGAGCAGCAACTCGATCAGCAACAGCTGGAGCATCAGCAAGAAGGGCAGCAAAAACCGCAACAAGACGAACGGCTGCAGCTGGAGAAGCAACAAGAACAGAAACGGATTGGGCAACAACTGGATCGGCAACAGCTGGAGCAGCAGCAAGAAGGGCAGCAAAAACCGCAACAAGACGAACGGCTGCAGCTGGAACAAGAGCAGGAAAAGGATCGAATTCACAAGCAGCAGGAACAAAAGGAATCAGATAAGAAACAAGAGTTGTATTAAGTAGAGGGGATAACGGACTACGAAAAAGATTGTCAGGACATTATCCGTAAAGAGATCCGGCTTAATGACCAATTAAATTTCTGGTTACCCTCGTATTAAAAATAAACTCTATTCTAACTAACACCGTGAAAACAAACGAATCCTGATAGCTCTTGCTGGTTTTCAGGATTTTATTTTTGGAAAGCTATCCTCTACTGCATCTCCCAACATCGCTTATAATGATCAAACGCGATGCTGCGTCGCATTTATCGCTCCTTGATAAAAATCAATTTGGGGAGTGGTGCCGAACCCCTATCGCTTCCACTCGCTCGGTATAAGTTCATCCAATTTGACCGTCCGCTTTTTGGGGGGCGTAGAAATCCACGAAATATTCGCTGGTGATGACAATGACATGGCAATTGTATCTGTCATGGCACAAAGTGTGCCTTTATCACAAATTCGCGTTACCAAATTCTAGCCAGCTGCAACAAATGTCTGGGGAAGCAAAAAAAATCTAACTCACTAATGATTCGTGTGGATTATGAGTTTCCATATTAATTATTCATTATTGGGAGTTTTTCTTGATATAATTTATCGTCCTTAGCTGTTTTTAGAACGGACATTCTGCAAGAACGCTACTGAATGATTTTTGTAAGCCTATCAATAACACGGTATTTTTACCGTTATTAATTTGGGATGATCACGTAAG
Source organism: uncultured Chloroflexia bacterium (assembly GCA_963777935.1). Taxonomy (GTDB): domain Bacteria; phylum Chloroflexota; class Anaerolineae; order Anaerolineales; family UBA4823; genus FEB-25. The sequence goes on along the minus strand of CAVZSL010000006.1, from coordinate 14,634 downwards.
AGGATAAATTATCTAATCCGTGTTATTGATAATTTTCATGGTATGAATCCTAAAATTTTATGAGGTGAAAGGAGGATCTTCACACAAAAAACCTGTAAATCCCTTGCTGGTGTATATTCTGTTGAATCAAACTAATTATATTAACTTTGAGGAGGATAAATCATGAGTAGGAAATTGTTTAAGATCATATCGATATTGGTCTTGCTCTCGATGCTGGTAGTCCCCGTAACGGCAAAACCAGCTACGACAAATCTATCCCAAGCGAATGCTCAGAATGCTGATCCCGATAGCAAGCTCCAATTCGAAGCAGTTGATCCCAGTCAAGTTACTAAGGTGGGTAATCCGAACGCCTTTGTTAAAGGCGAAATTAAAGGTGCCACAGGAGAGGCGAACTATATTGTCCAGCTCGCTGACCCTGCTTTATCCAGCTACCGTGGTGGTATCGACGGATTGGCAGCTACCAGCCCTGCTGCATCTGGTGCAGTCAAGCTGGATGCAAAGAGCGCTGCCAGCCAAGCTTACGTATCCTACTTAGAGGGTCAGCAAACTCAAGCCCTGAACGCTATTGATGTCGCTCTCGGTCGCCAGGTTGAAGTGCTCTTCCAATACCAATATGCCTTCAATGGCTTTGCCCTAAAGCTGATGCCTGCTGAAGCTGTAGAAGTGGCAAAACTGCCTGGGGTGAGCAACGTCTGGCGTGAGAAGATCGCCGTTTTAGATACCGATGCTGGCCCGACCTGGATCGGTGCGCCAGGCATCTGGGATGGGACCTCCACGGGCGGTCTACCCGGCACGAAAGGTGAAGGTGTGATCGCTGGCATCCTCGACACCGGCATAAACCACGACCATCCCTCTTTTGCTGATGTCGGTGACGATGGCTACGACCATACCAACCCCTACGGCTCCGGTACCTATGTGGGCTGGTGTGTGGCGAACCCTTCCTTTTGCAACGATAAGCTGATTGGCGCCTGGGACTTCGTTTACACCCTGACTCCAGCCCCTCCAAATTTCGATTACATCAGCCCAGAGGATGAGAATGAGCATGGTTCTCACACCGCCAGCACCGTCGCCGGCAATGTGATCACATCAACCCTGATCGCCCCAACCCTAGAATACACCAAGACTATTTCCGGGGTCGCCCCGCATGCCAACATTATTGCCTACGATGTTTGCTATACGCTTACCACCACCAATCAGGGTTTTTGCCCCAATACCTCCTCAGTAATGGCTGCTGATCAGGCATTATTGGATGGTGTAGATCTGATCAACTTCTCCATCGGTGGGGGTGAGGATCCATATAATGATCCTGTTGAGCTGGCTTTCTTCGGTTTATTCGAAGCGGGTATATTTGTATCTACTTCTGCTGGAAACGAAGGCCCTGGACCAGAAACCGTTGGACACCTTTCTCCATGGGTTTCCACCACTGCTGCAGCCACTCACAACCGCGCTTTCCCCAATTTCCTGGTTGATATGGTGGGTGGCAACACGCAACCCCCAGCAGATATCACAGGCCTGGGCTTCACATCCGACTATGGTCCCGCAGCTATCGTCTACGCAGGTGATTATGGTGATCCGATGTGTCCTCCTGGCGAGTTTGCTCCCGGCACCTTTGAAGGTCAGATCGTCGTCTGCGACCGTGGGGCAGGCATTGCCCGAGTCGATAAAGCTCAATCCGTGGCAGATGGCGGCGCAGGTGGATTCGTCTTGGCCAACGATGCAGCTAATGGCTCTTCCCTTCTGGGTGACGCATACGCCATCCCTGGTGTACATATCACCTATGATGATGGTGTGGCACTTAAAACCTGGTTGGATACTGGCGCAGGTCACACTGCCACCATCACTGGCGTCATAGAAAATCTGGATCCAGCCAACGGTGATGTGTTGGCTTCCTTCAGCTCGCGTGGTCCCAACACTGCCCTGGATATCGTTAAGCCCAGCACCACTGCTCCTGGAGTGGATATCTGGGCAGCGATCAACACGCCTGACCCGGAAAATCCTGGCCCGCCTGAATATGGCATCTTAAGCGGTACCTCCATGGCCAGCCCGCATAACGCTGGTGCAGCTGCTCTGCTGCGTGCCTTACACCCAGATTGGAGCGTAGCTGAAATCATGTCAGCCCTCATGTCCACTGCCGACACCACTGTCCTGAAAGAGGACGGTAGTCACGGACGGCTGGTTACTTTGACATGGGCTCTGGACGGGTGAATCTCCTGGGCGCAGGCATCCCCGGATTTGTGTTGGATGAGACCGCAGATAACATGGAGGCAGCCGATCCTGCCCTTGGCGGGGATCCTCGCACCCTCAATCTGGCCAGCATGGCTGACTCTAAATGTTTGGCGAGCTGTTCGTGGACACGCACCCTGCGCAGTACACTCGATTACGATGCCAGTTGGCTAGTCACTTCCTCCAGCCCAGACGGTGTGGTCATAACCGTCTCACCTGACAACTTCGTCCTGTTGTCTGGAGACTCTCAGGAGCTGACCATCACCGCTACGGTGAGTGGATTACCAACCGGTGATTGGCTTACAGGCACGGTGAGTTTCTCGGAAGAAGCAACGAATATCGCAGCCCAAGCCCCTGATGCCCACTTCCCGCTGGCAGTTGTACCAGTGGCTGGTGTGGTTCCCGATCTAGTGGAGATTACCACCCGCCGCAATGCTGGCTCTGAGCTGGTAACCGGTTTGCAGTCGTTCGAGATCACCGACCTGACCACCGAGTCCTTCGGATTGGTCCAGGCGACCCTGACCAGCGAAGAGCTGTCACAGGATCCCACCAACAGTGATCCTTACGACAACCTGAACGACGGTACCACCTTCTTCATCACCACCGTCGTCCCAGCAGACGCCAAACGTCTGGTGGCTGCAGCTTATCTTCTCTGAGTCACCAGATTTAGACATGTTTGTGGGTAAGGGCGCCACTCCTTCTCTTGCCACCCTTGTCTGCACGAGCGCTTCCGGCATTGCTCTTGAATCGTGTGAAATTACCGATCCCAGTGCGGGTACCTGGTGGATCCTGGTACAGGATTGGGAGGATTCTGGTGATCCACCCGACCTGGTCACCCTGGCCAGCGCGGTCGTCCCTGACGTGGATGCTGGTAACCTCATGGTAGACGGACCAACCAGCGTGCCCACTGGCGAGCCCTTCGACATCCGCGTTTACTGGGATACTCCCGAGATGGTGGCTGGTGACCGCTGGTACGGCGCTTTCTCGCTGGGCAGCGATCCTGGCAACCCAGGCAACATCGGAACCATCCCGGTCAACATTATCCGAGAGGACGATGATGTATCCAAGTCAGCCAGTGCTGAAGTGGCTATGTCAGGTGATGTGGTCACCTACACCATCACCGTCCAGCCGAATGTCTTCAGCCAGGACCTGAACTACACTATCACCGATACTATCCCAGCTGGTATGACCTATGTGCCTGGCTCCGCTTCAGCCTCCGATGGCACGGTGGGCGTGGTAGGGAATACAGTCCAATGGGATGTAACCATGCTGATGCCTAAGTACAGTTATGAGATGAGCACCAGTGCCGACGATCCGTTGTGTGATACAGGCTTTGGTGGGTATGTCAACTTGGAGGATTTCGGTATCTATACGCAACCTGGTATCGTTGGTGATACGGTTGCCTATAAAGCCTTCAGTTCGGGAAATCCCTTCAACTACTACGGGCAATCGTACACGGGCTTGGGCTTTACCGATGATGGCTTTGCCATCTTCGATCCGGCCGCTAACTATGGCGGTGCTCCGTGGTTCGCCCAGGCGATCCCGGATGCTGATCTACCGAATAATGTCCTGGCTGCCTTCTGGCAAGACCTGGAAATCTTCTACGATGCCGCTACCAACTCTGGTGTTTCTCTGGCGACAGCTGGCGCACCAGGAGTATCGCGGTCGTGGAATATGATAATATCCAATTCTATGGTGGCAGCGATAGATAACTGGGACTTCGAAGTTGTTGCTTACCGAGCTGTCGATGACTCGCCGGGTGCCTATGAATTCGTGTTTGCTTACGACAATCTCAATGGCGACCTGACAGGACCATTGACTATTGGTTTGGAAAACGCACTGGGTGATGACGCCGTCGCTTTGGTAAACAATGATGATGCAAGCTCGGTGCTAGACAATGGCTTCATGGTCTGTTTTGATTACAAAGCTTTTGGTGTTGAGCCTGCAGTACTTACCTACAAAGCCACCGTGGATGAAAATATCCACCACGATCTTACCAACAGTGCTGTACACACCACCGACAATCCTGGTAGTCTACCAGCGGTTGCAAGCTACACAGTATCCGTACCACCACTCGAGTATTACCTACCGATTCTAATGAAGGTTGGCTCAATGCGCTAAACCAACAATCCTGCGTGTTCCCCAAAAGGGACAATTCCCCTGGGTGCATGCTCGAAACATACTTACCACACTTCCCCCCAGTGATTTTGCTGGGGGGAAGTTGTTTTTTGGGTGGATATCCTTCCACTGGTATGGAACGCTACCAACTCATCCCCCAATTTGAAAAAATGGGGAGGAGGAGGGCTATTTATTATTGTCGGCTTCGCTTAACGCTTGCTGAATGACGATGATCACCCCATCAATGTTATTTGACACCTCATGATTCCAAAAGCGCAAAACACGGTATCCCTTTATTGCAAGATATTTTGTCCTCTCCATATCTTGCTCTTCATGATCAAGGTGTTGGCTACCATCGAGCTCGATGATTAGCTTTTTTCTAAGGGCGCAGAAATCAACGATGTACTTACCGATCGCGTACTGGCGTCGAAAATGAACATCCATCACCTGGTGGGCACGCCGGCGTGACCATAATCTTGACTCTACTTCGGTAGGATTTTGGCGAAGATTATGAGCAAGCTGATATGTTTTTAGGGTTGTGGTTCTTGAAGGCATGATTGAATATAATCTTACTGCCCCCTCCATACATTCCCCCTCCCGCCTCCCCCAAAATTAAAACGATTTGGGGGAGGCAGGAGGGGGTTAATTGCTAACAACCAATCACTAATCGCTGCTCTTTTTTTTATTCTGCTTCACCGCCAACACGAGTACCTCGCCTTCCAGCTTGTGTTCCTCCATATAGGCACCCTCGACAGGTGGAGAATCCAGCAAACGGGTGGTGAGCGTCTCGGAAGCGATGTATTCGCCCCAATTGACAAACACGTCCCTCAGCAATCCTTGTGCCTGGTAGCAGGTGGTGATGCGATCCTCGATGTTGAAGCCGGCGTTCTTGCGCATCTCTTGCACTCGCCTGACGACCTCGCGCGCCAATCCTTCGGCTTTGAGCTCGGGGGTGAGGGTGGCATCGATGCCGACGGTGATATATTTATCCGCAGCCACTGCCAGGCCAGGCAAGGGCTCGGTGCTCACCAGAATGGTTTCGGGTGCCAGTTCGACCGTTTCCCCGGCAACATCGAGGGTGAGGGGTAATCCTGTCCGAACGTTGGCAGCTACTTTGGCAGGGTCAGCCAGCGCCAGGGCTGCCCGTAGCTGTGGGAAACGGCTCCCGAATTGTGGACCCAACAACTTGTTATCCGGCAGCACTTTGTATTGCACCAGGGCACCTTCCTGCTCGACGAACTCGAAATCCTTGACGTTGAGCTCGTCCACCACGATCTCCACCAGCTCCTTCCGCAGCACGACATTGCCAGCGTGTACCAGCACCTTGCTAAGCGGCTGGCGTACTTTGAGATTGGCGTTGGCACGCGCACTGAGTCCCAATGAAGCTACCCTGCGGGCCAGCGACATCTGCTCGAGCAGGGCATCATCTGCGGTGGACGGGTCAACCTGAGGCCATGCCATGTGATGGATGCTCTCATAAGCCTCCGGTCGTACCGAGCGCACCAGGTTTTGGTACATCACCTCGGTGACAAAGGGTACGAAGGGGGCGAGAGTCTTGGCGAACTTGACCAGCACATGGTAAAGGGTGGCGTAGGCGGTGTTTTTATCAGCATCATGCTCCGACTTCCAATAGCGCCGTCTGGAACGGCGTACGTACCAATTAGAAAGATCGTCTAGAAAGGCCTCCGCAGCCAGACTGGCGGTCATAAAGTCGGACTCCCCGACGGAAGTGCCTACGTGCTCAACCAGTTGGTTCAGGTGGGCCAAGATCCAGCGATCCAGCAGGTTATCACTGTGTGGGGTATCGCCTTCCGGGAAGTCAGGATCGAATTTCCCGAAAGTACCGCTTTCGGGCAGCCAGCCATCCAGGCGGGCGTAAGTGACGAAGAAGCTATAAACGTTCCACAACGGGATGAGGAAATCCTTGCGTACCTGGTCCCCGCGGTGGTACCCAAACCATAGATCATTCTCTGGTTTTTGAGAACAGAACAGCCAGCGCATCGTGTCCACGCCCATTTTGTCGGCGGCTTCATTGAATTCGATCATATTGCCAGAGCTCTTGTGCATATAGCGTCCATCCTCTCCCAACAACATGGCATAACCGAAGTTCTCCAGGAAGGGAGGTGTACCATCGATGACTGTGGCCATAGCCAGCAGCGAATAGAACCAGTTGCGGAACTGCCCCGGGAAGCTCTCGCTGATCCAATCCGCCGGGTACCACTTACGCCAGAAATCGGGCTCCTTGCGATAGCTGAGCGTGCTGAACGACACGATGCCGGCATCCAGCCAGGGATTACCCACGTCGCGCACCCGCTTCGTCTCGGCACCGCACTTTGAGCAGGCTATCGTGACTGCATCGATGTAGGGACGGTGGGGGGTGTGGTCTTCCAGCACATCCAGCCCGCTGGTGGCGCGCTGCTGCAGCTCATCGTCGCTGCCGATGACCTCAAAATTGCCACACTCCGCACACTCCCAGATGGGCAGTGCCAGCCCCCAATAGCGCTTCTTGCTGATCAGCCAGTCGTGCATGTTGCGTAACCAATCCATCTCGCGCGAAAAGCCGAACTCAGGGATCCACTTGATCTGCTCGACCACATCCATGATCTGGTAGCGCAGCGAGCCAGCTTTTTCCTCAGCAGTCAGCATTTCACGCGGTTTATCGTAACTCTTTCCCATGCTGATGAACCACTCGTCCACCAGGCGGAAGACCAGCTCAGTGCCACAACGCCAGCACACCGGGTAACGGTGGGTGTAGGGCTCCACGTTGTAGAGAATTCCTTTACGATCCAGGTCTTGAAAGATGGGGTCAGCTACTTCTGAGACGTGCATTCCGGAGAGCCAGTCGAACCCCTCCAGGAAGTTTCCCTCTTCATTCAAGGGTGCGATCATGGGCATGTGATATTCTTTACCCAATTGAAAATCTTCTGCACCACAGCCCGGTGCCATGTGCACGATGCCGGTGCCTTCCTGCTCACCGACCGCCTCCCACAGGATGACGCGGTGCGCCTGGATGGCATTTTGCTTGACATCGCGGATGAGCTGTTCCAGGTAGGTATAGCCTCCCGGTGTTTGGGCAGGCTCCAGGTCGTCGAATGGGCCGGAATAAGCCCAGCCTTCCATCTCGGCACCTTTGAGCTCTCCGAGCACTTCGTAAGGTCCATGCAGCATGGAAAGGGTCTCAGCAGAGAGGTAGAACACCTCATCACCCTGCCTCACCCTGGCGTAGGTCAGGTCAGGACCAACCGCCGCCGCCACGTTGCTGGTGAGCGTCCAGGGAGTGGTGGTCCATACCAGCAGGGATTCCTTATCGCGGCCCAGCAGCGGGAAGCGTAGCGTCACTGTGCGGTGGGTCAGTTCCTGGTAACCTTCGGTGGCGATCTCGTGCTGGCTGATGCCGGTGGCACAACGCGGGCACCAGGGCATCACGTCATCGCCTTTGTAAAGCCAGCCTTTCTGCCAGCATTTCTTCAGGAATGCCCAGATGTTGTAATTGTTTTCATTGGAGAAGGTGAAGTATGACCCACCCAGCTCAGGCAGACCCAGGTGGGCGACTACCTGCTCGACCGTGGCGGTGAATGGGCCTTGTGGTGACAGGCACGGTGATGACCTGTGAGGGGTCCTGGAGTAATTTATCTGCCAGGTCATTTAGGAACACCGGGTCGTTCCAGTCCATCCAATATCCCAGGCGGATGGACTGCTCGGTCTGGACGGCGGCGTAGCGCAGCACCCTTTCCTTGCACTTGAGCACAAATTTCGCCAGACCGTAGTCTTCGATGTCCAGCTTGGAGGTGAAGCCCAAATCGCGCTCGACGTTGACCTCCACCCACAGGCCCTGGCAGTCGAAGCCGTTCTGGTAGCGTAGCTCGTGCCCCTGCATGGTGCGGAAGCGCAGCATCAGGTCCTTGTAGGTGCGTCCCCAGCCGTGATGCACGCCCATGGGGTTGTTGGCGGTGATGGGACCATCGATGAACGACCACTTGGGCTGCCCCTTGTGGATGGCGACCATCTTCTCGAAGGCGTGGCTCTCCTTCCAGAATTTGAGCACCTCCAACTCCTGGGCTGAATAATCGACTTGTTTGGGTACTTCTTGAAATGCCATAGTTACTCCTTCAATAAAAAACTCTCATCCCAAGTCAGGGACGAGAGCGACAAAACTCCCGCGGTACCACCCTGGTTCCCGCCCGGCGAGGGCGAGCACCTCCGCTGCGTGGACGGTCATCCGCATGAGGATCACGATCCACGTGCCCGGTTCAACGTTTGGCAAATCCGGCTTTCCTACTTACGCCGTGTCGGCACTTTCAGATTGCAGCTCCGGAAGGATTTTCGACCTGGTTCACTCACCCGGCTCACACCATCCCGGGGTCGCTGGTAGGAATTTCCAGGCTTACTCGTTTCCATCATCGCTTTTTTGGGTTCGATTGGTGGGATTATGCCATAGTTCGAGGGATTGGTCAATTGAGCTGAGCGAATAGTGAATAGTGAACAGTAATCGTGATTAGCAGTTAGTGGTTAGCCGGAAAGTAATCAAACACTCGAGTCAGGGGCTGTCTTTGCTGATTAAAAAAGAAACCGGCACATCTGCCGGTTTCTTTACTTATTTTATGATTTGTCTGGATTGATTCATCCAGTTCGGTGACCTGTTCAGGTCATTGGTCTATCGATGAAAAATCCCCTATTCAATTGGATTGACTTCGATCTGTTAATTCGCTTAGACGGCGCCTCCTTTCACATTTCATCGGTCAACGAAACTTGAAAGAACATGATATTGAAAACACCTCCTATATTATGTTTTCAAACGCCGATCTGTAGTGGATAAAAATTAACCAAAATAAAAATAAACTAAAATCATTATAGCAATTTCCAAAAAAAAGTAAATGACAAAATTGTAAGGTCGGTTTAGGCATAAGACCCGATGAAGTTGAAGAAAAGATTCACAAGCAGAGCCCACGGAGAGCGCGGAGAATTTATGTATTCTCTGTGATCTCTGCGTGCACTGTATTTGGAGGTCATCTCTGTGGTAAAAGTGGATTATATTTACAGTAGCGTGATATTATGCGCCTGGCACTGCTCCACCATCTCCCTCGGCCACAGGCTGGACTGGATCTCGCCGATGTGCGCTTTGCGCAAGTAGAACATGCACAGGCGCGACTGGCCGATCCCGCCACCGATGGAGAGGGGCAGCTCATCATTCAGCAGGCGCCGGTGGAAGAACAGGTCCTTGCGCTGCATGCACACCGCGCAGCTCCAGCTGGCGCAGCAAGGCGGTGGGTCCACCCGGATGCCCATCGACGAGAGCTCGTAGGCGCAGTCGAGCAGGGGATAATTCACCAGGATGTCACCGTTCAGGCCTTTATAGCCATTGTCGGTGGGGGTGGACCAGTCGTCATAATCGGGGGCACGCCCGTCGTGCGGCTTGCCGCCCGGCAGGGCAGCGCCGATGCCGATCACGAAGATCGCCCCATGCTCCTGGCAGGCTAGCCTTTCGCGCTCCTTGGGGGTCAGGTCAGGGTAACGCTCGCTGCAGGTCTTCACTGTGGATGAAGGTGATCTCATCCGGCAGGACGGGCTTGATCTCCGGGTACAGGTAGCTGACGTAGCGCTCGGTGCGCGGATCACCGCATAGATCTGGCTGACCATCTGCTTGAGAAAGTCGACGTTGCGCTCCTCCTTGCGTATCACCCGCTCCCAGTCCCACTGGTCCACGTAGATGGAGTGCAGGTTGTCCAGCTCCTCATCCGGGCGGATGGCGTTCATGTCGGTGTACAGGCCCTCGCCAGGCTGCATGCCAAAATCAGCCAGCTGCAGCCGCTTCCACTTGGCCAGTGACTGGACGATCTCGGCGCGGCTGTCCTGCATGGACTTGACCGGGAAGGCCACCGGTCGCTCGACGCCGTTCAGGTCATCGTTGATGCCGGTGCCGCCGAGCACGAACAGCGGTGCGGTCACGCGCATCAGGTTCAGCTCGAAAGCCAGGTTGGTCTGGAAGAACTCCTTGATCTGGCGGATGGCCTGCTCGGTCTGGCGCAGGCCCAGCAGGGGGTGATAATCTTGTGGGAATTCCATGCATGCTTTCATGGATAGCTCCTTATATAAAACAGCCACGGAGTTGGCTCGCGTGGTTGAAAAATAGTGGGTTGTGGGGCTGTGTGCAGCCAGCATGTGCAGGATTATCGCTCATGGCTGCGGACTATGCCCAGACAGTTGGTCGATTATACCATCTGCACTGCGTTGATGATTTGCACAAATCGGTGAGAAGATTTTAAGCATCACACCTGTCCAGGAGCAATGGGTAGTCATTCTCAGCGCCATCTCGCTTGATATGAGGTAAGCGTGCGCATCCGTGCTCGGTCGCTCTCAGTGTGAATATTTATCGCCTTGCCTACCCAACATTTGTGCAAGCTACCCCTGGCGAGATTAATGATATGATTTATTGGACAATTCAACCATGAGCTCTTCAAGTTGTGGTACTAAGGTGGAAAGATGAAGTCAGGCACCCCTCCCAAACCAGCCTCCCCGGCACCGGCCAACTCATTGTTAGCCAGGATTGGACCCCACGCAGCGCAAGGTGCTGCTGGTGGGTTTACTCGCATTCTTTATCCTGGCAGGCTTCTCCACCCTGCTGCTGGGGTATTACATATTTGAGCCGGAGATCATGGCGTATTTCAACACCCCCACGCCCACCCTGACCCCTACACCCACCCCCCAGTGTGTGCGTCCCACTCTCACCCTTGGCAAGAGCATCTATCCGCTGGAAGTAGTCACCCAGAACACGGATGGATCTTTACCCACCCCAGGTGAGGCACCCGGCACCGCCTGGTGGGTATCGAACACCTTCAGCCCATTCGTTTTCCTGTTTCAGCCTGCGATGGGCAGCCCCGATTTGCAGACTTCTCTAACACCCGGCGACCCCATGGTGGTGCAGTGGGCGGATTGCGGGCGGGAGGTATTCGTGCTGACGAACATCCAGCCCGGCAGCCCGGATGCCCAAAGCCTGCTGGCACAGGCTGCCCCAGGCATGGCGGTGATCGTCCAGCCGGTGGGTACAACGCCGGGATACGTGATCCACGGGCAGCGACCGGAGCTGGTCAACCCACCCACGCCCGAGCCCACCCTGGAGAACGCCATTATGGTGGATATTACCTTTGAAGGGACAGGCCTATCAGCTGACCAGCAAACCCTGCAGACCAGCCTGACCCTCACCAACCGGGGCACCAACCCGATCAGCATGACCACCAATGACCTATCCCTGACCGCCGAGGGTCAAGCACCGCTCAGCCCGCTGAGCGTGGAACCCGCCCTGCCGCAGGAGATCCCGCCGGGAGGGAGCCTGAGCCTGACGATCACCTTCCCCAACCCGGGAGGCAACACGGCGGTGCTGAGGGTGCTGGATACGACCGTGGATTTGTATTATTAAGCGATATGAGGATGGAAAATAAAAACTCCCCTGTCGAGATGAGGCAGGGGAGTTTTTGGTTGGTTATGGTTTACCTTAGACCGAATTTGAAGTCAATCGTTGTTCCATCCTTTAAGGTAATATATGGTCAATAGTAGACTTTACCTGAGCTGAGTTCTCTGTGTTCAGATTGAAGATCCAGTTGGTCCAGCAGCCCAACGAAACTGCAGTGTCAGGTGTGGTTGAATACCGGACCTCATCGATTGCACCAGTCGGTCAGCTGTAGCCATGGATAGCTTTAGCCACAGTTGTGAAGTTATCAAAGACGAGTGACATTCACCGATCGAGCCCATTGGCATCACACACCCGGAACTTAACAGGGACGGTGTTGCGCTTCTTCCAAACACTCGAACCATCCGCATTGATCGGCTGCAGGATGACGTTACCGGGACCACCGACACATACCAGCAGGGGCGAAATGGATATTGTCGTGTACAGTACCACTGGCATCGTTGTAGTTGCCCGTAACATCGGTGAATGTCCAGGCATCGGCTCGGGTAGTCGCCGGGGTTGGTGTGGGTGGTACCACCAAGGTTAAGGCCAGCTAGGGTTTCACCCATGCACGCCCGTGCACGAGCCGGTGGCGGTATGAGCGATGTGGTCATAGACTCACATTGTAACCGCGTGACCGTGCAGGATGGGATCGACCTTGCTGATGACGATGGCCACACTACCGCTGTCATCGTTGTAGTTACCGGTCACGTCGGTGAATGTCCAGTTGGCAGTGCCGCCGGGGACGTTAGTGAAGGAAGCGCCGAGGTCGAGGCCAGCCAGGGTCTCGCCTTTGACACCCAAGCATGAGCCAGTGCCCCGTGGGGATCTCCATCATAATGTGCCGGTGTATCCATCGATCGTGCAGGTTGGATCAGCCTTGCTGATGACGATGGCCACACTACCGCTGTCATCGTTGTAGTTACCGGTCACGTCGGTGAAGGTCCAGTTGGCCGTGCCGCCGGGGACGTCAGTGAAGGAGGCGCCAAGGTCGAGGCCAGCTAAGGTCTCATCTTTCACACCCGTGCATGAGCCGGTGCGCCGTGGGGATCTCCATCATATGTGCCGGTGTAGCCTCGACCGTGCAGGTTGGATCGGCCTTGCTGATGACGATGGCGACGCTACCGCCGTCATCGTTGTAGTTGCCGGTCACGTCGGTGAAGGTCCAGTTGGCAGTGCCGCCGGGGACGTCAGTGAAGGAAGCGCCGAGGTCGAGCCGAGCCAGGTCTCGTCCTTCACACCCATGCAGGAGCCGTGCCCCGTGGGGATCCCCATCGTAGGTGCCGGTGTAGCCTGTCGACTGTGCAGGTGGGATCGGCCTTGCTGATGACGATGGCCACACTACCGCTGTCATCGTTGTAGTTGCCGGTCACGTCGGTGAAGGCCCAGTTGGCAGTGCCGCCGGGGACGTCAGTGAAGGAGGCGCCCAGGTCGAGGCCAGCCAGGGTCTCGTCTTTGACACCATGCAGAGCAGGATGCCCCGTGGGGATCACCATCGTAAGTGCCGGTGTAGCCGGTGACTGAGCAGTCGGATCGGCCTTGCTGATGACAATGGCTACACTACCGCTGTCATCGTTGTAGTTGCCGGTCACGTCGGTGAATGTCCAGTCGGCAGTGCCGCCGGGGACGTCAGTGAAGGAAGCGCCAAGGTCGAGGCCAGCTAAGAGTCTCGTCCTTGACACCCATGCAGGAGCCAGTAGCGCCATGAGGATCTCCATCATACGTGCCGGTGTATCCATCGACCGTGCAGGATGGATCGGCCTTGCTGATGACGATGGCTACGCTACCGCCCTCATCGTTGTAGTTGCCGGTCACGTCGGTGAATGTCCAGTCGGCAGTTCCGCCGGGGACGTCAGTGAAGGAGCGCCAAGGTCAGGCCGGCTAAGGTCTCCACCTTTACGCCGTTGCAGGAGCCGCTTGCGCCATGCGGATCCCCATCGTATGGCCGGTGTAGCCGGTCGACTGTGCAGGATGGATCGGCCTTGCTGATGACGATGGCTACACTACCGCCCTCATCGTTGTAGTTGCCGGTAACGTCGGTGAATGTCCAGTTGGCCGTGCCGCCAGGGACGTTAGTGAAGGAAGCGCCGAGGTCGAGACCAGCTAAGGGTCTCGCCTTTGACACCCGAGCATGAGCCAGCTGCGCCATGGGGGTCCCCATCATATGCCCGGAGTAGCCGGTGACTGTGCAAGTTGGATCGGCCTAGCTGATGACGATGGCTACACTACCGCTCTCATCGTTGTAGTTGCCGGTCACGTCGGTGAATGCCCAGTCGGCAGTGCCGCCAGGGACGTCAGTGAAGGAGGCGCCGAGGTCGAGGCCAGCAAGGGTCTCACCTTTGACACCCTTGCATGAGCCGCTTGCGCCATGGGGATCTCCATCATAAAGCCGGTGTATCCTTGACTGTGCAAGTCGGATCGACCTCACTGATGACGATGGCTGCACTACCGCTATCATCGTTGTAGTTGCCGGTCACGTCAGTGAATGTCCAATTGGCAGTTCCTCCAGGAACGTCAGTGAAGGAGGCGCCGAGGTCGAGGCCAGCAAGGGTCTCGCCTTTGACACCCATGCATGAGCCGCTTGCTCCATGTGGATTTCCATCATATGGGCCGGAGTATCCATCGATTGTGCAAGTTGGATCGACCTTACTATGTATGGCTGCAGTACCGCTTTTATCGTTGTAGTTGCCGGTCACGTCAGTGAATGTCCAATTGGCAGTTCCGCCAGGGACGTTAGTGAAGGTAGTGCTGAGGTCGAGGTCAGCTAAGGCTTCAACTTTGACACCCTTGCATGAGCCGCTTGCGCCATGAGGATTTCCATCATATGGGCCGGAGTATCCATCGATTGT
>CAVZSL010000005.1:0-581190 GCA_963777935.1 uncultured Chloroflexia bacterium | reverse complement strand
ATTTAGATCGCTTTAACCCTCATTACATTCGCATCGTTTAGTATTTACAAAACGTTAGTACAGTTGTATACTTACGGGCTAATTACCCTGAATTTCAATTATGAAATCTTCAACACTCGATCTGTTGTCATGCCCTATCTGTCACGGAGCTTTATCCCTCACAAGCTCCCAAGGAGCTGCCATTGTCAAAACTGGTACTCTCACTTGCCTCACCTGTCAGAAAACCTTTCCCATTCAGCATGGTATCCCACACTTTATTAAAGCAGAAGATCTTAATGGAATAAATAAACCTTTTGCCCACATGTATGATTGGTTTTCCTGGATTTATTCAGCCTTCTCTAAAATCGGATTCTTGTTCCTTGGTACCACCGATTCACGTGCCCGGCGCGAGGTCCTTTCTCGGCTTGAGCCAAATGGCGGAAGAGTATTAGAAGTATCCATCGGCCCAGGTGTGAATTTGCCTTATCTGCTCTCTTCCCCCGCAGTCGGAGAAGTATTTGGGTTGGATATCTCCATCGGCCAATTGAATCGTTGTAATGCTTTGGTCCGACGTAAAGGCTGGTCAGTGGACCTTTTCCTTGGAAATGGCGAAGAGTTGCCATTCAAGGAGGACAGTTTTGATTCGGTTTTTCATATCGGTGGAATTAACTTTTTCACCAACCCACAAAAAGCCATTGACGAGATGATCCGTGTGGCAAAACCAGGCTCCAGGCTCATCATCTGCGATGAAAACGAATCGGGTGCACAGTGGTATGAAAAGTTTCTTCCCGGCTTTAAAGCTGCCTTTAAAGGTCAGCGGAAGGAGATCGTTGCACCAGTTCAACTTATACCATCATCTATGCTAGATCTCAAGCTAGATAATATCTGGAACGGATTCATGTATTGCCTGGAATTTCGTAAACCACATTTGATCCCTTAAATCTGGAGTTTGGATTATGGATGAACATTTGCCGATTGAAGAAATACATTTTATCGAAGATACTGGTCTTTACTTTGAACAAATGGGGCTACCCCGCATGGCTGGCAGGATCCTGGGCGCCCTGCTTATCTCCGACCCACCTTCGCAATCCATCACCGATCTTGTCGAAAGGTTAAAAGCTAGCAAGAGCTCCATTAGTATCATGGCTCGGTTGCTGGTGGAACGCGGCTTGATCGAACGCGTCGCGTCTCCTGTTCCACGCCGCGATTACTACCGGTTTAAACCTGGTGGTTGGTACATTTACATGCGTCAATGGTTGGGACTGATATCCGGGCTTCATCAGATTACCGAGCGTGGATTGTTCCTCATGGCTGGAAAACCAGACCCATTAAAGGAACGCCTTCAGGAAGCGCATGACATCTTCTCAAATGTTGAGCGAGAATTCCCTGCGATACTGGAAAAAATCAAAAAAAGTAATCTCACGTAAAGGCATTTCATGAATATCGCCAATAACTTCATTGAAAATTCATTAATTTCCAACCGCACAACTGACTCAGGTTTGAGTCAGGCGGAAGTACTCGAACGGCGCAAGCAGTACGGGGAAAACCGCCTGCCCGCTGAAAAGGGGACCACGGTATGGACGATTCTACTGAACCAGGTCAAAAGCCCCCTTGTTTATATCATTCTTGTTGCAGCTGGGGTTTCACTCGTCGTAGGTGAATACGGCGACTTCTTCATTATCATGGCTGTGGTCGTTATTGATGTCATCCTGGGATTCATCCAGGAATATCAAGCCCAGCAAACCTATACAGCTCTCAAAGGTTTACTTAAACCCACCACCACGGTGATTCGGGATGGCGAACGGCAGGAGGTGGAAGTCTGGGAGTTAGTCCCAGGAGATATCGTCCTGTTAAATTCTGGTGAGCACGTTCCTGCAGATGGTGAAATCACCGAAAGCACCAAATTGTCTTTGGATGAAGCTATCCTGACTGGTGAGAGCGAGCCAGTCAATAAAAATGACACTGATGGTCACAATTTAGTATATATGGGCACCACCACCATCACCGGGCGTGGGACAATGATTGTAACTAAAATCGGCTCGAGTACTGAATTGGGTCAAATTGCCACCACCTTGCGGGAGCATGTCGAGGAAGATACCCCACTCCAGGTGCGCTTAAAATCATTCAGTAAAATCCTGACTTATATTGTCATTGGTTTTACCCTGGCGATTCTAATAACGGGGTTGTTAATGGGCAGGGAATTTCTAGAAATGCTGCAAGTTTCGATTATCCTGGCGATTGCTGCTGTCCCTGAAGGTCTTCTAATTGCGGTCACTGTCATCCTGGTACTGGGGATGCGTAAAATATTAAAGCGCCAGGGTTTGGTCAAGCAGATGCTCGCGGTTGAGACACTTGGCTCGGTGACGGTCATTTGCACCGATAAAACTGGCACACTTACCGAAGGTCGCATGCGCGTTGCCCGTGTCGATCTAACCGACCAGGATCGTGCTTTACAAACCATGGTCTTATGCAATAACCTGGAAGGACCTGTGGATATTGCCCTCTGGGAGTATGCCAATTCCAATATGAGTGTATCTCCTCAAGACCTGGTTGATAGCTCTGAAAGGCTTGCAGAGGAGCTTTTTACAAGTGAGACCAAGTATATGATCACCGCTGTGACGGGTGTGTATTTCAAAGGGGAGCACTATAACTTCCTCAAAGGCGCACCCGAGATCGTATTAGATATGTGCCAAAGCATCGAAGAAGAACGTAATAAAATTCTTGCCCAGGTGGATGATTGGGCAGGTGAGGGTCTACGTTTACTGGGCCTGGCTTACCGTCCGATGGGAAGGTTGGAGGATTACTCCGACTATACGTGGGTGGGTTTGTTGGGGATGCAGGATCCCATCCGTGATGGTGTCCATGAAGCTGTAGATATTGCTCAAAATGCAGGTATACAGATCAAAATGATCACCGGTGACTATCGCCGCACTGCTGAAAATATTGGCCGGACGATTGGTTTACTCAAGCCTGATGATCGCAGCCTTGAAGGCGAAGAGTTAGCAATCATGAGTGACCAACAGCTTCAGCAGCAGGTTAACCATATGGCAGTCTTTTCTCGCATTCGCCCACAGGACAAACTCCGCATTGTCCGAGCTTTGCAATCGAATGGGGAAATTACCGCCATGATTGGTGACGGTGTGAATGATGCCCCAGCTTTGCAGCGTGCCAACATTGGTGTAGTGGTGGGCACAGCTTCGGATGTTGCTAAGGAAACTGCCGACTTGATCCTGTTGGATAATAACTTCCGTACCATCGTGGCTGCCGTCGAAGAGGGCCGGGTGATTTTCGAGAACATCCGCAAAGTTGTCGCCTACACCCTGTCGAATTCCTTTGCCGAAGTTTTAACCATCTTCATCGCCATGATGTTGCATTGGCCTGCACCTCTCGCAGTAGCCCAAATCCTGTGGATTCATCTGATTTGTGATGGTCCTTCCGATATTGTTCTTGGTTTTGAACCGAAAGAGGAAGGTATCATGGATGAAAAGCCCAAATCTATCAAAGAACCTGTTCTGGCTCCTCTCGGGCTAACTTTGATCGGTGTGATCAGCATCGGTAGTGCGATTGCTGCCTTAGTATTGTTTGGTCATTACTACCTGGCACATCATGATGTCGCCGAAGGTCAAAGCCTGGTGTTCGCCAGTTTTGCTGTCAATTCAATGGTCTATATCTTTGCCTACCGTTCTATGCGCCTCCCACTTTACCGTGCAGGCTCTCTTTCCCATAACAAACCTCTCGTCGCGGCAGTGATTGCTGGATTGTTCATGGTGGTGATTGCCTTTGCTATTCCTTCTATAAGAAATTTATTGGGGATTGTACCTCTCTCACTCCAGCAATGGAGCTGGATTGCCGGCATAGCACTCGGGTTACTCGTGGCTGTTGAGATAGGCAAAGGGATCAGGAATTTTCTCCTTCGTCGCTCACGTAAAACTGGATCTTAATTACCTTTATGTTGGATGAATTTACTTAATCATTCATGTTAATCCTCATGAAACGTGTCTGGATAATTTTTAGCGCATACCTGTTGGTATGCGCTTTGGGTTACCTGGGTATTATGACTTACCAACAAAATCTGACTGGTTGGTTTCTCATCCTGACTGCGTTAGCCTATGGTCTAGGTGGCCCATATCTGCTTTGGAGCAACCTAAAAAAGGAAGGAATTGCACATCAGGAAAAGCGGGATCGGTCTTTTTGGTTGGTCCTTCCGGGTTTTCTAATGATCTTTTACGGCCCTCCACTTGAATATATATATATGTCCGAAATAATCCCGAAAACTCGCTGGTTTCAAATAATAGGCTTGGTATTGATCACCGTAAGCTTGTTGTTGTTTACATGGGCACGTCTGGCATTGAAAGACATGTATTCGGGACGATTACGCGTGAAGAATAACCACTCTCTTATACAAGATGGACCGTACAAACTCATCCGCCACCCAGCTTATGCTTCATACATAATAATGAGTCTGGGGATCGCAATTGGTTTTTCCAGTTTGATAGGCCTACTTGCTATTCCCTTGTTGCTAATACCTGGTTTAATCTACAGAATAAGCGTAGAGGAAAAAATATTGTCTGTACAATTTGGTGAACAATACCTGCAATATACCCGGTTAACTTGGCGTTTAATCCCTGGAATTTGGTAATGTTAGCTTCCCGAAAAGGCATTTATAATAAATCAAATTATTTGATCCCCAGACATCACACAGGAGATAGTTAATGACCCACCACCAGATCCTTTATTTGTCCCAGGCAGATGTAGCAAAAGTAAATCTTGATATGGCTACGGTAATCAACCTGCTCGAAACTGCATTCCGTGAAAAAGGGGCTGGAAAAGTTGAGATGCCCCCTAAACCTGGTGTCCACACCATGCCGGATGCATTTATCCATGCCATGCCGGCTTATATTCCCGCACTCAAATCAGCTGGCATCAAATGGGTCAGCGGTTACCCAGAAAACTTCAAGCGTGGTTTGCCTTATATCACTGGGTTACTGATCCTCAACGATGTCGAGACCGGCATCCCTTATGCGGTCATGGATTGTGCGTGGATCACCGCTTATCGCACCGGTGCTGCCAGTGCTCTGGCGGCCAAATATCTCGCCCGCCCGGAAAGCAAGACTGCTGGCATACTGGCATGCGGAGTTCAAGGTCGCACGAATTTGGAAGCCCTTAAAGTCCTCTTCCCTATCGAACGCGTTTATGCCTATGACATCCTCCCCGATGTTCAGCAGCAATATGTGACTGATATGTCATCTAAATTGGGCATTGAGGTGATTGGTGTTAGTGAACCCAGGCAGGCTGTGGTTGAAAGCGATTTGGTGGTTACCTCAGGTCCAATTCTCAAGCACCCCACCCCCACCATCCAGAAGGATTGGCTGCAGCCAGGTGCATATGGCAGCGCGGTGGATTTTGATAGCTATTGGACGGGTGAGGCTTTATCCCAAATGGATCGGATCAGCACCGATGACCACGCCCAGTATCAGTACTACAAATCAGTCGGCTATTTTCAATCCACCCCAGATCCCTATGCCGACCTGGGCGAGATTGTTGCCGGACTCAAACCGGGGCGTCAGGACCCAAAAGAGCGGACGCTGGCGATTAATCTTGGTTTGGCTATGGATGATATGGCTGTCGCACCCGAGATCTACCGTCGGGCAAAAGGAATAGGGATTGGAACTTGGTTGACCCTGTAACGATGCCAGGCATACACGAATCCTGAGTGTCTTTGGAAATAGCCAATATTTCTATGCTTCACCTTATACACAGTCATCGATTAATATTTCAAATTTTTATCGCTCAATGTAAATAGGTATGTAATCCCCGTACTATCAATAAATAACAAGCTGCAAAGATACCACTTTCATGGATTTCTCTGCAACTTGTTATTTGATATGCATCTTGAACCCTAACATCAAGTTACTGATGTTGGGTTAACCTGTAAGAGTTATATTAAACCAAAGGGTTCCCGCAATATGGACAGGTTTTCCAATCCTCCTGGGATGGCTTACCACAATTTGGACATGTATGTAATGGAGCGGTCATTTCAGCCGGTGGAGTTGAAGTTGTTTCGGGAACAGTATTAATTTGTGCAGGTGCGGCAGTTTGAGCTGGCTTATTTCTATTCACCAGGGCATACACCAACGCCACAATCCCAACAATTACTAGCAAGATCACCCCTAAACATAGCAATCCTCCAAAAAGTATGCCTATCGGCCGGTGGTAGTTGTAAGCTCCCATCATACGAAAGCTTGGTTCCATCAGGCGAAAGCCTGGTCTCATCATGCCATAACCAAAACCATACCCGCCAAATAGCATAGCGACGAACCCAGCCACAACGGATAGGACTACTAATCCAAGTAGGATATACAGGATCCATTTCAATACTTTTTTCATTTTGATACCTCCATTGATTATCTTTTGATAAAGCATACCACTCCACTGTGAAGAAATTGTGAAGAACATGTAGAGAATCGTTTAAGTTTAGATTATGCCTTTGAAGTAACTCAATTTACCAAGCTTGCACATACCCATATCCATATGTGTATACTATAATGCATTTGTTTCCATCTATTTCCGATCATTGACTAATTATGGAAAAAGACATGTACGATACCTTCAGCTCAGATTACGACCGTTTTGTTAATTGGCAAAACAGGTTATCGCTCGAGCTTCCCTTTATTATCAAGCAATTACAACAAATCAACGCTATGTCAATTCTTGACGCTGCCACCGGTACTGGTATGCACGCTATCGCCCTCGCTCAACTCGGGTACAAAACTGCTGGTTCAGATATCAGCAATGGCATGATCCAAAAGGCACGCCTGAATGCCGCCACAGCTGGCGTTCAAGTTCAGTTTGAGGTTGCGGGTTTTGGAAATCTGGTAAGCATATTTGGCATGCATTCATTTGATGTACTCCTCTGCCTTGGTAATTCACTCCCTCATCTGTTGACCCGTATCGAACTTGACAAAGCATTGTCTGATTTTGCAGACTGTTTGAAACCCGGTGGTTTTCTCCTTGTCCAAAACCGGAATTTTGATGCAATCATGAATCATCAGGCCCGCTGGATGGAACCCCAATCTCATTCTGAAGCTAAAACCGAGTGGATCTTCCAGCGCTTCTACGATTTTGATCCAGATGGTTTGCTCACCTTTAATTTGGTCACCCTTAAGCGGGAAGGGCAGGGAAACTGGTTCCAAAATGTGGTCAGCTCCCGCTTGCGTGCACTTTTACAAGATGAGCTCTTCACAGCTTTAGAGCAAGCTGGTTTTGAGTCCATCTTCTCCTTCGGCAACATGAGCGGAGATACCTTCGACCCTGAATCGAGTGGTAATCTGGTCCTGCTCGCGAGGGTGCCTTCCTGATATCCAGTCCTTTCCCAATTCTAACTTCTGTTGGGAGATTATTTTCCATTGCGTGTCATGCGATTAGTGGTTACATACAAATTGTCATTGCGAAACCTGCGTCTTTCGTTCTATGAAGCAGGTTGAAGCAATCTCCAACAATCTACTTCTCATGATGGAGCCAAATGTCATTGCGATCATCTACATTTTGTTGCGCGTTTTCGAAGCAGGTTTAAACAATCGCCCATTACAGAAGTTCTCTTGCACCTCTCATTTATCCATACCGCACAAGAATCGAATATAATCTCCCCTGGAGAATCCTATGCCAAAAACCGAATTCCAAGTCATCATCCTCGAAGATGACCCTTTCGCCCGTAATTGGATGGCTCTACTCGCTGCCCGCGATTGGCGTACCCGCCTCGCCGGTGAGTTTGACCAGCCTTTAAAAATAATCCCCTTCCTCCACCAGAAAGCTGCCTTTGTAGACTTGATCCTCATGGATACCGACATTCCAGGCGGTGAGGATTGGATTCCTCAGATCTTAGGAGCCATCTCTGGACTGAAAAATCCCCCTGCTATTTTATGCACCGGCATTCGCGCCAATCCGGACGTCCTTGGGCGTATGTTTCACCCTTGTTTTGTAGGCTATATCCTCAAAAATGAGATCAATTACTCCCTGGCATGGGCAATTGATTATGCTCTTTCAGGAAAATGGGTTGTCACCGAGGGTGTCCGCTCGCTGGCATCTTCCATGCGTTTTCCACTTCCTTGCCCATGTGTGGTTCTAGACGGCAGAAAATCTTTGCAGACTACCCTCTCCAGGCATCAGGCGGATGTTTCTCGCCTGGCATTCCTGTTCAGCATGGAAAGGCACGATCTTGCCGATGAGCTTGGTGTCGTGGAAGATTGGGGTTACGGTCTGGTCAGCCAGATTTATGAGCAATTGGGAGTGAAGGATATCCTCAACGACGAGGATATTATGGATTCCTACTTCGGAAATGAACCCCTGATCCTCTCACATATCGAAAAAATCCGCTCAACAGGGAAATCTTCCGTCAAAGCCCATGACCTGGAAACCCTGGCTTTTCACATCATCACCATGCCGGAGATGATTGAGCTTCAAGGCTCCTGATTGTTGAACTCTGCTTCATCGATATATTTTCCCCCATGGATTTGTTTCTCGACCAGTTTGTGATTCTTGTCAAATTTCAGCGTCAATTCAATCGGCTGGTAACACCTTTTCTCACCCACCAGCACTTTTCTGCAATGGTAGGAAACCGCATTTTCGCTTTTTCCATCAAACTCTGGCGAAAGCTCATTCCACAGATCTACTCTTGCCTGCATCATCTCCCCACACTTATCACATTGCACATATAGATACACCGCCCGGTCCGATTTTGATGGTGGCGATGAGAATATTTTCCCGAGGTTCTTTAGAAAACTCATAAATTAATTTTAGCATAATTCAGATTTCATTGTAGTTGAGGATCATTATCCGAAACATTGCTAGGAAAGTATAGGACATGCACCCGCCTGCTGATTTATTCCTCCCCAGAATCGGTTTATATGGGAGAGACGGGAGCGGGTTAATACAATAACCTACTCATCAGGTGGATGTCAACGGAGTCTGCACGTGCATATTCTTCATGCTTTCCGAATTAATAAATCGTCACAGGCAATTTAATCACTGAAATGTGCTGGTATAATCGCCTCTTGCAATTTCAAGCATTTTTATCATCAGATGAACCCTTTATTAATAAAACATTTGTGCTATAATAAACTTTCGACATCCAGGCCACCTCTTTTCTAATAATCATATCTTGATATCTCTTGAAAATAAAAAAAATCTTATGACTGCTAATGTTATTCGCGTGGTTGGTGCTCGCGTCCACAATCTAAAAAATATCACCGTTGAGATCCCCCGCGATAAGCTGGTGGTTATCACGGGTCTATCTGGCTCCGGAAAATCCTCTCTGGCGTTTGATACCATCTTTGCTGAAGGTCAGCGTCGTTACGTTGAATCCCTCTCCGCTTACGCACGCCAATTCCTCGGTCAGATGGATAAACCCGATGTGGATTACATCGAGGGTCTCTCCCCCGCTGTGTCTATCGATCAAAAAGGTGTCTCCCACAACCCCCGTTCCACCGTTGGCACCGTCACCGAGATCTACGACTACCTGCGTTTACTGTATGCTCGCATCGGCATCCCCCACTGCCCAGAATGCGGTCGTGAGGTTTCCAAACAGTCCGCCCAGGAGATCGTCGATGTGGTTGCATCCCTGCCTGAATCCAGCCGCCTGCTCATCCTCTCGCCTCTCGTCCGTGGTCGTAAAGGTACCCACCAGGCAGTCCTGGAAGAGATCCGCAAGACCGGTTTCGTACGCGCCCGGGTCGACGGTGTCGTTCATGAGTTGGATGAAGACATCCAGATGGATCGCTACAAGATCCACAATATCGAAGCTGTGGTGGATCGTGTTCTGCTCCCACACGACACAGACCCTGATGAATATAAAAATTTCCTCACCCGCCTCACCGATTCCATTGAAACGTCGTTGAAATTTGGCGATGGCTACCTGGTCGTCCAGGATATCACCGATGCGAATGCCCCCCACGATATATACTTCTCCGAGCATCTCGCCTGCCCAGAGCATGGTTCCGTCCTACCCGAGATCGAGCCCCGCACCTTTTCGTTCAATACCCCCCATGGAGCCTGCCCCGATTGCCAGGGTTTGGGTGGCAAGCTTGAAATCGACGCCGAGTTGCTAATCCCGGACCCCGATCTCTCACTGGCGGGAGGTGCCATCACCCTTTCCGAGTGGAGTGGTCCCAAGGAAGAGGGTGGCTATTACTGGCAGAGCCTGGAAGCGGCTGCCCATTTCTATGACATCGATCTGCGTACCCCTGTTCGCAACTTATCGCAAGACAAGCTGGATATCGTTTTCTATGGCACGCGTGGTAAAGAGATACCAATCACATATAAGAGTGTCAAAGGTCATGAATATGTCTTCGATCGCGAGTTTGAGGGTGTCATTGGCAACCTGATGCGCCGCTACAATGAAACCAACTCGGAATACATGCGTGAAAAAATCGGTATGTATATGAGTATGCGCCCATGCCAGACCTGTGGCGGGAAACGCCTGCGCCGTGAAGCCATGGCTGTTACCATAGATGATAAAAACATCGTTGAAATCACCGAATGGCCTATATTGCATACCTTGAAATGGGTTGAACATCTCTGCAGCTCCTCTACGCCATTAAATTCTCGCCAGCAGACTATCGCCGAGCGTATCCTCAAGGAGATCAACGAGCGTCTGGGTTTCCTGGTCGATGTGGGTTTGGATTACCTCACCCTGCGTCGCTCTGCCGGCTCTCTTTCTGGTGGTGAAGCCCAGCGCATCCGCCTGGCTACCCAGATTGGCTCTCGTTTGATGGGTGTCCTGTATGTCTTGGATGAACCCTCCATAGGTTTGCACCCGCGTGATAATACCCGCCTGTTACGCACTCTCAAAGGTCTGCGTGACCTGGGAAACTCGGTTATCGTTGTTGAACACGACTCCGAAACTATTCTGTCTGCCGATTGGATCCTTGACCTCGGTCCTGGTGCTGGAGAGCATGGTGGGAGGGTCGTTGCAGAAGGCACCGTCGATCATATTCTCGAGAACCCCGATTCACTCACCGGTGCTTATCTCTCTGGTCGTTTGCAGGTCGATATCCCGCGCGAGCGCCGCACCGGCAACGGTAAAGCACTCACCATCGTTGGTGCGCGTGAAAACAACCTAAAAAATATCAAGGTAAAGATCCCGCTTGGTAAGTTTGTTTGTATCACCGGGGTTTCAGGCTCTGGTAAATCCACGCTGATGATTGAGATCCTATATAAAGCCCTTGCCGCCCGTCTGCACGGTGCCCACACCCAACCTGGTGATTATGACCGGATTGATGGTATCGATTACGTGGATAAAGTCATCAACATTGATCAATCACCCATCGGACGAACTCCGCGATCTAATCCAGGTACTTACACAAGTCTATTTGATCAAATTCGTTCGCTCTTCGCCGAGCTTCCTGAAAGCAAGATGCGAGGTTATAAACCGGGTCGTTTTTCATTCAACGTGCATGGTGGTCGTTGTGAGGCCTGTCAGGGTCAAGGCCAGCTGCGCATTGAGATGCAGTTCTTGCCCGATGTATACGTTCCCTGTGACGTGTGTCACGGGGCACGCTTCAACCGTGAGAACTCTCCAGGTGCGTTTCAAGAATCTGAACATTGCTGAAGTCCTCGACCTAACCGTTGATCGCGCCTTGGAGGTTTTCGAAGCGTTTCCGGGTATGCTATCTCGCTTGCAAACCTTGCAGGATGTCGGTCTGGGTTACGTCCGCATTGGTCAGCCTGCTCCCACTCTTTCCGGCGGTGAAGCACAACGCGTCAAGCTGGCGCGCGAGCTCTCCAAGCGTGCCACAGGCAGAACCTTGTACGTGTTGGATGAGCCGTCAGTGGGATTGCATGCCGCTGACGTACACAAGCTCATTGAGGTCCTACAACGTCTGGTGGATGCTGGCAATAGTGTCCTCATCATTGAGCATAACCTTGACATCATCAAGGTTGCTGACCATATCATTGATCTGGGTCCTGAAGGTGGGGATGGAGGTGGCGAGCTGATCGCCGAAGGCTCACCCGAAGAGATATGTGCGGTGGAAGCATCCTACACCGCCAAGTTCTTACGCCCTTATGTCTGTAAAGATGAGAACATCAAACCCATCAGGGTATAATGACTTTATGGGATTAGATAAAGGTCTCTATCGGGATGCTTTCAAGGCTTACAAGCAATGGAATGAAACCAAGGCTGCTATCCGTATTCGCCAGGCGAACAAGCTAACTGGCCAGCAGGCATGGAACCAGTATCAAATGTTGTGGGAATTATTAGTAGAAATTGCACCCGAGATAAGTGATTATCAACATCAGGAACACATTTTTTCAATTGTCCAATACCTTTTAAAAGTACAAAAGTTAGGCACCACGAAACGTTCCCATGGAGAAGAAGCTTAAAACATCATTGTTTGCAGCAATTTCTGCATTGGAAAAACATGGTTACCGTTACGCTATTATCGGTGGAATTGCTCTGTCACAATGGGGGATTATCCGTGCTACGTACGATATCGATATCAAAGTAGCTGTGCCGAATTTAGATTATAAAACTTTAAGAACCATCCTCTACTCGATTTTTCCACAATATGCTCGGCAGAATGCCCACGAAAATCCGTTTATTGTCTCAGTAGATGTGAATGGAATTATTGTGGATTTTTTACTTACATTACCAGGTTACGACGAATTGATAATTGAACATGCTAAATATCGAAAACTGGATGGTTTGAAAATATGGATTTGCTCGGTTGAAGATCTGGTCATTCAAAAAGCCATTACAGGACGGGCGAAAGACTGGCAGGATGTGGAAGCTTTATTGATTGCCCAATTTAATAAATTGGATTATGAATATATCGAAGTGTGGCTGATCCAATTTGCCGAAGCGCTGGAACAGCCAGGTCTTGTAGGGGAATATAATAAATTACTAGATAAAGCCACAACTATCCATCACCAATACCACGAGTAGTGATTATTTCCTTCGGATCATCAATAGTGATTCCTGATCTTTCCCGATTGATGGATGATGTATAAATATTCATATTTCGATGAAATCCCCGATTATCTCATTATTCATGCAATTCTCCCCATTCATCTAATAAAACATCCAGCTCTTTCTGGACCCTTACATATTCCGTCCCCAGCTTCTGCACTTTAGCACTATCTTGTGGAGGGTTTTCCAGCTTCAGAGCCAGTCCTTTCAAGTCAGCCTCCAGTTGCTCAATTAAAGCTTCCACCTCCTTCACTCGCTTAAGTTTTTGGCGATCTTCAATAGAAGCACGTGGTTTCTTTGGTGCTTCACTTTCATTGGCTTTACCCCCTGCAGTCCCCTTCGCTGCTATTAGCTCCGCCGCTTGCAATTGGTGATATTCACTGTAACTGCCCTTGAATGTACGCAGGATCCCCTTATCCTCGTCGATCTCCCATATCTGCGTCGCCAGTGCATCGATCAGGTAGCGATCGTGCGAAACCAACAGGATTGTTCCTTGATACTCATCCAGAACTTCCTGCAAGATCTCCTGAGATGGGATGTCGAGGTGGTTAGTCGGTTCGTCCAACAGCAGCAGATTTGCTCCACCGAGCGCCAGTTTAGCTAAAGCCAGCCTGCCACGTTCTCCACCTGAAAGCACTGCCACCTGCTTGAAAACATCTTCCCCACTGAACAGGAATCGCGCCAGATAATCTCGAATTTCTGCCACCAACATCTCTGGCGCTACTGAGTCAATCTCCTGGACGAGCGTACGCTCAGATTGTAAGTCTTCATGGGCTTGTGCGAAATACCCGACTTTTAGACTGGCACCCATCTCCACCTCCCCTGCCACTGGGGATATCTTTTCCAGGATTGTCTTAAGAAATGTTGTTTTCCCTGCACCATTTGGTCCGATCAATGCCGTACACTGCAACCTGCGCAATTCGATATTCCCGGCAGTAAACAATACCTTCCCCGGATAACCTATCTGTAGGTCATGCGTCCGAAGCACGATTTCACCACTGCGCTGATCCGAGTGAAGGTGTAGGTGTAATTGAGGAGGTTTGTTGGATGGTTCCCGGAGCGCTGCTACCCGGTGTTGTGCTTCATCAGGGCTTAACATGCTTGTGGTTGTATCCACATTTATACTCAGCTCACTCCACTTTTTACCAATTGCTGCTTCCAAACCCACTTGCTCAATAGCTTGTATTCGCCTTGAAAGGCGACGTAAGCGTCCCCTGGCTTGTGTGACGTTTTGGCCTGAGATATTCTTTTTGATATAGTCCAGATCCTTCTCAAGCTTCTCCTTCTCTGCTTCATATACCTCACGCCGTCGCTCCCATCGTCCTTGGCGTTGTCCAATATACGCGGAATAATTGCCTCGGTAAACTTCAAAACCTGACCTGGTCATTTCCCAAATGGTGTCCACCACCTGATCTAGGAAATATCGATCGTGGGAGACTATTAAGGCTGCCCCTTTCCATTGATTTAGATATCCTTCCAGCCATTCAACCGCAGCAATGTCAAGATGGTTGGTCGGCTCGTCCAGGATCAGCAAGTCAGGTTCCGACAACAACAGACGTGCCAGTAAAGCGCGCGTTCTCTCGCCTCCTGATAACCTGGATAACGGAGTCTGATACTCCTCTGGCTTAAATCCCAGACCTGATAACACCTGCTGTATACGTTGAATATATATATACCCGCCTTCGTGTTCAAATTCAGCTTGCAGTCGCCCATACTTTTCAAGCACCTTGTCGATCTGGTCAACATCCGCCATAGATATCTCAAGACGATGCAGTTCGTCTTCTTGTTCTCTTACATTCTCAAATGGTAACAAGCATTCCTCCCACAGCGTATGGGGAGAATTGAAACCAGCCTCCTGGGCTAGATGACCAATAGACAAATTCCTCGCCTGACTGACCTCACCTTTGGAGGGTTCTTCCTCATTTGCCAGGATGCGCAACAGGGTGGTCTTGCCAATTCCATTTGGACCAATGATGGCTATCCGGGCGCTGTGAGGGATGCTGAACGAAACTCCCGAAAAGATATCATTGGCTCCAAACGATTTACTTAAATTAACTGCAGTAATCAATGACATTTTATATGGAAAAATCAGATCCCAATATATATTTGGAACTAATTCGCTCGGTTATTCGTCCAATAAATGTTTGGGATGGCATTCTTTTTGCAACTTTTGAAGGGATTAATTCGTTACCTGGTTTTTCTTTGGAAATCTGCCTCCAACCTGGAATTATAATTATGCCACAGGAATATACCACTTCACAAAACCAATTACATTCTCCATGTTATAATCCGACTTCGATGAATGAATTTGAACCGATTGATCTAAACCAGGGACCTGTTCAGCAATCACCTAAGTTTTTTCATATCAGGATGAACCCTGTTTTATGGGGACTGCTACTTGTCTTTTTAATAATATTGGCGGCCACTGTTTATTTAACGTATTCCGTGGTTCATGATGCGACCGCGGCGCATTATGGCATTACCACTCCTGACGCCCTTACCTTAAATAATTCTCCTGAATTCCCAGCTGGAGTGAATATCACTGCGCCCCTTCAATCCGAGAATGGTCCAGCACCTATTCCATGGGATGGTGCTAACCGGGTGACCATGCTGGTCATGGGTTTGGATTACCGTGATTGGGAAGGTGACGGTCCCTCCCGCACGGATAGTATGATGTTGCTCACCATGGACCCCGTATCTCGAACGGCAGGTATCCTTTCGATTCCCCGTGACCTATGGGTAAATATTCCTGGTTTCGACTACGGTAAGCTAAATACCGCTTATTACCTTGGAGAATTATATAATCTCCCAGGAGGCGGTCCTGGTTTAGCTGTCCAAACCGTCGAAAAGCTTTTAGGGGTTGATATCAATTATTATGCTCAGATAGATTTCTCAGCCTTCGAGAATTTCATCGATGAGATTGGTGGCGTTGAAGTGGACATTCCCTATGAGATTGCTGTTGACCCAATCGGTCCACATAATACCGTCACCCTTGAACCAGGTGTCCAAACCCTGGATGGACCAACTGCCCTGGCGTATGCGCGCAATCGTGAGACTTTTGGTGCCGATTTCGATCGCGCTGACCGACAGCAACAGGTAGTCATGGCTATGTTTGATCGTATCACCTCTTTAAATACACTTCCCAGGTTGATTACCAACTCACCGGTAATTTATAACAATCTGCGCAATGGAATCCACACCAACCTGAACCTGAAGGATACAGGATCCCTCGCATGGACAGTTGCCCAGATACCGCGGGAGAATATTAAACGCGGTCTCATCGGTCCTAATGAAGTTAGCATGTCGATGTCTCCAGATGGAATGGATATTCTTCTCCCTGATATGGATGCAGTTCGAACAGTGCGCGACCAGGTATTTGCAACCACTTCGGGGGTCGCTCCAGTTGCTACAGTATATGTAGGTGATCCGGAAGAATTGCGTAAGGAAGAGAATGCAACTGTTTCGGTTTTGAACGCCACCACCACTCCTGGCTTGGCCTCCCAAACCATGAATTATCTGCTCGACCAGGGGATCAATGTCACAGATACCGGTAATGCTTCGGAAAAATCAGATACGACGGTTATTATTGATTACTCCGGTAAACCTTATACAGTACAATACTTGGTTGAGTTGTTAAATATTCAACCCAACAGTATTTTCAGCCGATATGACCCCAATAGCCAGGTGGATATCGCAATTTTATTAGGGACTGATTGGGCAGAAAATAACTCCATGCCTTGAGAAATATATAGATGAAACATAAAATGCCTGCCCTGCTTAAAGTGGGCTTATTTAGCTTATTAGGATTAGCTGTAGTTTTCGCGGGATATTTTGCCTATACCAGGTCATATGATTTTTTCCTGTCTTTTAACGTTGCGCAAATTCCAGGCTTGGCCATTCAGAGCAATCCCACAGCTACTCCCGTAGGGAACACTGATCCTATTCCTACACCACTTCCTACTTTATCCTCTGGCCCAGCTCCTATGAAATGGGACGGCACCAGCCCGGTGACCGTTCTCGTCATGGGCTTGGATTATCGTGATTATGAAGCTGGTGATGGTCCTCCTCGCACCGATACGATGATTCTACTTACCATCGATCCCCTCAGCAAAACTGCTGGGATGCTGAATATCCCTCGCGACCTGTGGGTGAGTATCCCAGGTTTTGAATATGGCCGTATAAATACTGCCTATCCATTGGGAATCGCTTACAATGTCCCAGGTGGAGGCCCTGCTCTGGCAATGCAGACTATTGAATCTCTGCTTGGTGTGCCCATCGATTATTATGCCATCATCGACTTTTATGCATTTG
Organism: uncultured Chloroflexia bacterium; assembly: GCA_963777935.1. Lineage (GTDB taxonomy): Bacteria > Chloroflexota > Anaerolineae > Anaerolineales > UBA4823 > FEB-25. The sequence continues at coordinate 563,936 of CAVZSL010000005.1, read as the reverse complement.
AGCAGTTTATCGATGAGTTAGGTGGTATTAATGTCACCGTACCATCTGAGATCGCAGTCGATCCCATTGGCCATGGTAATACTGTATTTTTGAAAGCCAAAGATTACTTATTGGATGGACCAACTGCCCTTGCTTATGCTCGCGCCCGTCATACGGAAGGCGGCGACTTTGACCGTGCCCAACGCCAGCAACAGGTTATCCTGGCAATCAAAGACCGAATAATAGACTTGGGTCCCACAGAGCTCGCTTCCCGTGCTCCAGCACTTTACAACGAGTTGGCTGCAGGCATTCGCACCAACTTATCTTTGGAAGATGCCATCAAATTGGGATGGTTGGCTTTGGATATTCCTATTTCAAGCATCCAGCGTGGGGCGATTGCACCCCCAAAAGCAGTTATGATGGCAAAATCACCCGATGGCTCCCAGGATATTCTCATCCCTGTTCCTGATCAAATCCGCCTTATCCGTGACCAAGTTTTTGCTTCCTCCAGCATGGCTAGCCCAGTGTTGACCAGTGGGGATGATCGCTCGAAAATGCAATCCGAAGAGGCCTCGATTATTTTGTCAAATGGCACCTATGTGGGAGGTCTGGCTTCCGACACCCAGGCTTACCTGCAATCTGATGGAGCGAATGTGGTCGGAACCCAGAATACTGACTATTCCACCTACACCCGCATCTACGATTACACTGGCAATCCCTACACCGATCGTTACCTGGTCAATCTGATGAATATTACCCCTTATAACATCACCTTTCAATATGACCCGAATAGCCCGGTGGATGTCCTGGTTATCCTGGGTGACGATTGGGCGGGTAATAACCCCATGCCGTAAATTCCTTTTCAGAGAATAGAATTATCCACGATCCCTTTAGGTTGTGAGTTAAGTGGCAAACCCAGAATCCTTACCCCGGGCACTAAATATAACCAATGGGTGATCAGCAATTGTCGTTAAGTCATTCCTCCTGATCCATCTGGTTCTTTAGCAAGCATTAAAATAAGAACGCTCCTGCCTATACCTCTCAAGTAAAACCACTTTAATACATACCATTAAAGCCTTTCATCCATAACCCGCGTTACCCAATCCTTCCCATCTCTAAGTAATATTCTAAGTCAGTCAACAATAATCCAGCGTGATAAACGCTTATTACGCTAGGCTACACTAAGTGAATTATTATTTTCCAATCTTCCCTTTAGTTACATTATTTTTTTATATTGAGAAGCGGTGATTTGCCACATCCCATATCCAATCCCCAAGCTCAGAAGAAGCCCTAACAGTGATATCATCCAGACGACTATTACCGAACTCATCCAGGTTATTAACCAAGTTACCAGTGCTAGAGGAAATCCCGCCAGTAACAATCCCAAGAGCCAGCCAACGGCTCCCATTTCTGCTGCGTGACCAGCTATTAATTCATCAGTCTTGCTTTGACGAAGGATGTCAAAAACAGCTGCCAGGGTGATGCAAATGATGATTCCTGGAGCAACCACAGCAATAGAAATACTGGAATGGATACCCACCAGGATGCATATTCCGTATGCAAACCAGCATAACGAAGAGGTCCAAAACACTGAGCTCGCAATTTCAATCAATAACATCTTTTTAAATGGAAATGGTAATTGACGGAACAATACCCAAAGGTTCATGTCAGAAGTAAACCGCTTCGAGCACACTTGACCTATCAACAGCCCCCACATAACAAACACCCAAATGCGTGTCCCCCAATCCGGTGCAACCAACATCCCAAGACTCATGCCAAATAATACCAACCACGTAATACCAGTCTTGACATCAAATCTGCGAAAGCCTTGAATCCAATCCTTCCAAATCAAAATCCAGACCCCAGTATGTGCTGGAAAATGTTTCTTTAAGTGCCCACTCACAAGGTGTCGATGCATTTTCATCAATCGGAGTAAGTCTGACCTCCCATAACCCGCCCTTGCTGGAATCTATGACGGAAAATTGATTCCTGGGATGCCCGGCTGAGATTCAATTTGGGAGTAACCAAATATAGAGCTAACAGGCTCAAAGTTGCTGATAAAACTGCAAGAGAAAAACCTACCAACCAACTTGTTACCCCAAATCCAGCCCCGAGTGGGAAAACAATTGGCCACAACAGGAAAAGAAGACTTGTTGGAAAGAATCTGACTAACAATAACACACACCCTACAATCCCTATTGGGATAAGTCGAAGAAACATCAGATCTTTATCTCCGCGCAGACGCAGTGCCCCGAATACATATGCTAATGTCATGAATGCTAGATGCAATGGAATCATGATGCCAGCTGCACGAAATCCTACCAAGATATAAAAGGGGAGATGAGACCAGATGATTCCTTTAGGTGTACCCAGCTGCAGACATGCAAAGCTCAACATCACAACACCCGCCCAGTAGGGTAGACCCGCGGGGATCCAGTCACCAAAAAGCCAGGCAATTGCCACCTGTTTTCGATCAACAGGTGTCTGGCAGATTAATACAGCATCCTCTTCTGAGAATATGAAAGGACTTCGTTTCGCATAGCGGTAACAACGCAATAAGACATCTGCAAGCAATATCCCAGTCGTTAGTAATATTGCAGATTGAATTGGTGAGACTCCCTTAAATAGAGATAATACCCCTGCCCCCAAGTCGGCCATTAATGCTAATACAGCAAATCCCCACAGGCTAAAGAAGATGATCACATAGACCAGATAGATATTATGGCTGAGAGAGTGATCGCGCGGATCATATCCAACGATCGCTGTCCAAAACCTCATTCGGCTCTCTAGTTGCCGTAAGCGTACGAACCATACTGCAATCATCTAGCGGATATCCATTTGACCGTGCTCCATCTGCCATCTCCTCCCATTTAGCGTATCCACCATGCTTAAATCATGACTTGTGAAAAATATTGCACAGCCATTGTTTTTGATCGTTAATAACTTATCACACATCAGCCTAGCACTTTCCGGATCTAGTGCAGAGGTGGGTTCATCCATCAACAACACCTTAAATGGTCGGATAAGCACCAGAGAAATTCCTAGTTTTAATCGCATACCCCGTGAAAGATTTTGAGGGTACAGGTCCCTACTTTCCCATAAATCAAACTCTCTTAAGATTGTTTCAGCCCGCTTTTCCCAGCCCTGGGTAATCCCAAATGCCAGGCAGATAAATCGTAGATGCTCCCAGGTAGTCAATTCATGGTAAAAGCGGGGTACATCAGGTACAAATGCAAGCTGTTGCTTGGCAGCAACCTCCTCGCGATATAAATCATGTCCGTCCACCAGGATATTTCCCGTTGATGGTCGCAACAACCCGCTTAAACAATATAGTAATGTGGTCTTACCAGCGCCGTTGGAACCAGTAAGTATAATTATTTCCCCCGCATTTAGATTAAAATCCAACGGTTTAACTGCTTGGAATTCTCCAAAAGACCGGCTCAAACCAATCACTTGAAGGAGAGGTTGTCCCATCATGGTTGAATGAATGTCAACATCCAGGATCCCCAAAACCTGCTGCCATCGTCCAACAGGCATTCTGCTGCGGTGAGATCGTTCACCGCTTGCTCACCATCCGCAATCTGCAGTGAATACACCACCTCCGGCGTCATTAGAAAATCAGCATATCCTTGACCAAGTTCGGGTTTTAAACCAGTGAAAAAGTGATCCTCGCCCCCATCCCATGTCACCACCAGTTCAACGCTCGATACTGGCTGCCCCGCGGCATCCTGGATTTCAACCTGAATGAGGGGTTGCGATTGGTCAGGATTGCACAACAGCATGGTCTCTTGTAAGACGAACGCTGCCCCCAGCGTGGGTGAGGCTTTTGCTGTGCTCGTGGGTTGTAACGTTTTCGTCGCTTGTGGCACAGGTACGGTACTCGTTTGTGTCGGATTGTTTGTCGGTAGGTTTATTATAGGCGTCGGTGTTGCACTAGTGATCGATAGTGTAGAGATTACAACCTGGGCAGTTGATGAGCTTGACGCAAGCGGAGCCACTCCCTCACCTAGCGCTAACCCAAGAATACCTAATGCTCTCACCTCCCCATCAGGGTGACCTTCAGCAAGAGCTTTCTGAGCTTGCATCGCCAGATTTTCGGAAGGATTATCTTCTTTAAGCTGCTCCAGACGGTCTTCAGCCCGTAACAGATCATAACTATAAAGATACGCTGCCGCTACTAACGCCCGATACTCATCCTTAAAATCCACCCGGAGCGCATATGGTGGCGCATCAACATATTTCACCGGGCTGATTACCCATGAATAGAAAAGGCCCACTGCAACCCCTAATACTAGACCGGTTAAAATATACCAGGAACCTCGTCGATCTTGCTTCATGGGGTGGGCACCTCCAGATTTGGATTCCAGGACAGTAACTCCTCTCCCAATAACTGTAAAAGGGAGAGGTCCTGGGGTGCAAAATCATGTTGAAGCGCATAACCCAGAGCATTTGCCACAATCTCAGAAGGAGCAGAACTTCCTAACAATGCCAATCGGCGGACTGCCAATCCCAAATCATGATCTACCTGATATGCCTCCCCTACCATCAACACATAATCAGTCTTGTAATCTTCCCTCAAGCTTTCTGGGGCAATATCCACATATTCAACCGGGTTAACCACCCAGCCATAAAATAGCCCTGCCGCGGCTCCCAGGAGTACTGCTATCAGGAATTTTGTCCAACGTGACATGCTCTCCTCGCTATTCTATTCGCAATCTATCAGAAATAACAAAATATCTTGTTACTGAAATTCTACCATTGCTGCTTGCTATTGGTTGAATAATCTTGTACAATTTATATGAACACTGCGGATATCTTTTTGTGTTTCCACAGGCCAAAGGAGGGAAGCCAACATGGATATTATCAAAGTTTCAGGCACCTCTCGTACCTCTGCTGTGGCAGGTGCCATTGCTGGGGTCTTCCGGGAAAAGAAAAAAGCCGAAGTCCAGGCAATTGGAGCAAGCGCTATCAACCAGGCTGTTAAAGCGATGGCACTCGCGCGTAGTTATCTGAGCAACGATGGCTACGACATCATCATTATTCCAGAATTTGTGGATGTCCAGATCGAAGATAAGATCCGCACAGCCATAAAATTTACCGTGGAAGCACGCTGAGGAGCATTACTGGCTTCCCACCACCCGCTGTAATTGCTCAAAATTCCACATCCATGATATCCGGTTGACGAAATCAGCCAGTGAAGTACTTTCATCGCGCAGGAGCCGCACAGCTGCACCCACTGGGTCTTCTCCAGCAGCTCCACCGGGTTGGTCAGCGTATGCACCATAAAAAGCAAAATATGCCTGATTTAGTTTACGTATATGGTATCCTTGCTCCCATAAGAATCGCCGGCGTACCTCCATATACGATTCGGCCTCGTCTATTTTTCCTTCTGCCAATAAGCGTTCCGCTTCCACCCTCGTGTTATGCATTTCTGCCCTGAAGTCAAACACCGGGGGAGCAGCTGGTTGGTTATCAGTCGCTGCAGGTTCTTCTGGAGAAGATTCTGGTGGCAAATATTCGGGGTAATATTGCTCAACCACTGCCCTACCCAGCTCTTTTCCTGCGATAGAAGCAACAGTTTCATTCATTGTACGCAATTCAGGGCTATTCATATAGCTTACCCCCAATGGACGTAATGTCAGGTAATTGTGCACCCACTCATGAGCTACAACCTCAGTCAATCCATTGATATCTGTTGTTTCCATTACCATGGTTGGGTACAGTCCGATACCTCCGATTCCCACTACAAGCGACGAGACATTAAGGGATTGGTCTACCTTATTTTCCAATACCTCCATCTGGTCAACGCTAATCTCTGGTGAGATTGATATATTCTGGTCTTGTCGGATTACATCCCGAGGGGAGATGATCAGTGCATCCGGTGGTGGTGTCGTGTGATACAAAACTGGAGGGAAAGCTTGTCCACCGAAGGTAAGATGCGAACGCGTTGCGACTTCATTTACCTGGTCCTGTAGGATATCTTCAGCGATAGGCTCTAACTTTTCTCGTTGACTTTGTAGATCTTTTAATTGCGTGTGGAGATCCGTTGAGGCAGCATCCGGGTCGCTGATTTTCGGGTCAGCGTAGATATCATTTAATTGCGTTTCCACCTGGTTGATCTGGCGGACCAGGTCCAATGTTGCCAGTACAGTTTTGGATTGTGCTTCTAATGGTAGATACTTTGCTGTGCCTAACGCTAGCTCACCGAGTTTTATGCCTAATGAATTGATCGTCCAGGACACATAATCGAATTCAATCGCTCGGGTGAATGCTCGTACCCTTTCAAGTGGATCTGATGGTGAAACCGTACTAGCTCCCATCATTACTGAAAGTGTGATCAGGAGGATTGTCAACCAGTAAGCTCTTTTAAAGGTCATGTCAGTCATAATAATCCCTGAATATCTGGATGTCAAATTAAACCCATATTAAGTTTGTCTTCCTCCATGCTATAATCAGCGGGATGAATTTTCTCATCACAGGAGCGGCAGGATTTTTAGGGTCAGCTCTGGCGAACCGCTTGGCTTGGGAGGGACATCAGGTACGGGCGCTGGATGATCTTTCAACGGGGGATCCCAACGCGCTCCATCCCGAGGTTCTCTTCACCCGTGGTGATGTAAATGATCGTCCCAAGCTATGGACACTATTACAGGATGTCGATTGCGTATATCACCTGGCCGCTCGAGTTTCCGTTCCCGAGTCCCTCCTCTACCCGCGTGAATACAACGCTGTGAATGTTGGCGGTACCGTCAGTATGATGGAAGCCATGCGCGATGTAGGCGTTCGCCGGGTAGTCCTGATTTCCTCCGGTGCTGTATATGGAGATCAGCAAGCCCAGCCACTCATAGAGTCCGCACTACCAAATCCACGTTCCCCCTATGCAGTGTCAAAGCTTGCTGCAGAGTTCTATGTGCGCACCATTGGTGACCTATGGGGGATTGAGACTGTCAGCTTGCGCGTTTTCAACGCTTACGGTCAAGGTCAGCACTTACCACCTTCCCATCCACCAGTTATTCCCTTCATGCTAAAACAAGCCATGCGTGCCGGCACTATCATCGTTCATGGTGATGGCACCCAGACCCGCGATTATATCTACGTTGATGACGCAGTCAGCGCTATGGTGGCGGCCTCCACAGCACCCGATTTGAATAACCTGGTCATTAACGTTGGCAGTGGGACGGAAGTATGTGTGCGTGACCTCGCAAGCCTGGTTATACAGGTTACAGGAGGTCGAGCTGAGATTGTATATAACCCTCGTACCGATCCAGGGGTCTCACGCATGTGTGCTGACCTGACCCTTGCCAGGAGTAAATTAAGTTACCAACCGCGTTTCTCTCTCGCTGAGGGTTTGAAACTCACTCTCGATCGAGACCCTCGCTTCCGTAAAGACGCCACCCGGCCTCTCCCGCCACCACCAGATGAAACATGACAATATCATTCTGGTTAATCCTCCTGGCTGTGCTCAGCTATGGGCTACTGCATACCCTTTTAGCGTCAAAAAAATTAAAAGCGCTCACCAGTAACCGGTTTGGTTCTAAAACAGAACAATGGTATCGCCTCGCTTATAACTTAATCGCAGTATTTACCCTGCTCCCTATCCTGCTCTTACCGATCATTTTCCCGGACAAAGAAATTTATCGAATTCATTTTCCATGGATCATTCTAACTATAGCCATTCAACTATTGGCTGTCATTTTCTTATTTCTTGGGTTAAGGCAAACCGGTATCACCTCTTTCATCGGCTTACGCCAGCTGTTGCTCCCTGAAAACATATCCCCACCCAGGCTGGTCACTGATGGTTTATACCGCTACGTTCGCCATCCGCTTTATACTGCTGCGCTGGTATTCATTTGGCTGATCCCGATAATGACATGGAATTTACTGGCTCTCATTATTGGCTTATCGGCATATATTATCATCGGGGCATATTTTGAGGAGCGTAAGCTCCTGCTGGATTTCGGCGATGCTTATACCGAGTATCGCCGGCACACACCCATGCTAGTTCCTGGCTTGCGGTTACATTATCGTCGGTGATTCCCTCAATAGCAATTCTTGCTTTATGGATGCCTCCTTCTGGTTAAAACTTCTGCTAGGTTTTATCGTTGGAAGCTTTTGGGTTACCCTTACCACCATCAGTGCTGAACGCTTCGGTAGTAAGGTGGGTGGATTAATAGGTGGCTTGCCTTCCACGGTTGTGATTGCCTTGTTATTCATCGGACTCACCCAGTCTCCTGAAGTTGCCGCGCAAACCACCACCGTCATGCCTCTCGCTCAAGGGTTGAACGGGTTGTTTGTGATCACCTTTATGCTTTTTATACCCCACGGATTATGGGCGGGTCTGTTGAGTGCGTTGCTCCTGTGGTTCTCACAATCCATGCTCCTTTACCTGCTGGATATTCAACTTTTCTGGGTTTCAATCCTTGGCTGGCTGATTCTTCTCGTTTTCTGCTTCATTGCGGTCGAGAAATGGATGAAAGTACCCTCCCAGGGTCGGTTGGTGATTTCCTATCCTCCTGTCCACCTTCTTTGGCGTGCTTTATTTGGTGGAGGTGTTATTGCCTTGGCCATCTTAATGGGCAAGATCGGTGGACCCCTGCTCGGCGGGATCTTTGGATCATTTCCAGCTATGTTCCTGTCCACCTTGGTAATTACATATAACAGCTCAGGACCAGGTTTCTGCCGTTCTGTGGGAAAATCGCTCCTGATAAGCGGCCTGGTCAATGTTCCCCTTTACGAGATCATGGTCAGGTTACTTTATCCCACTGTTGGACTTGGACTCGGCACGCTTCTCGCGCTCATGTTCTCCCTGGGAACTGGATATCTGACATTTTTGTTCATGAAAACACGATTATCCTGAATATACATGAGGTTTTCAAGATTTAGCGTTCTCACCGTAGCGTTGTAAGAATTCGCTGATTGTGATCCATATTTCTGTTCGTTGTAATTTTATAAAATGTCGGGTACCTATGCTAGGATAGTTATAAGCCCACATCAGCCACCATGAGAATAAATTCTCCCAAAACAAACCAAACCTTCCCAATGGATTGTGGTAAGGTAGCACGGTAAAACCCAGGTGCTTCATCATCCGCACGCCTCCGACGTGATCTGTAAACGAAAACAGTGATGAAGTACCACAAACTGCTCTGACCTGGAAAAATCTGCTGTCACGCTGCATCACCTTCGCCATCTCTCTGAACGAATAGTTTACTCGCCTTCTTAAAACCAGTGCCCATTCAAGGTTCGCCCCTTCCTTGGGTAGGTCGGGCATATGCTCATTCCAAATGTGGATTGCCAACACGGTTTCACCTTTCAATATCTTCTCACTTCCGATCGTCACATCATGGCTTGCCCTCCCCAGTTGGATTCGTAGAATGCAGTCAGCATTATCGCTGAATTCAACTAAGCCCCCACTTTTTCGTAATAAAGAATCAATCAAACGAACTGCTGCCCGCATTTGTCATCCCACCCGGGAAATCTTATCCCATCACACCTACCTCTTACCTTGCAATCCAGATAATTATGGCACATTATTAGCCACCTGTCACATTTTTCGGATCCGGAAACCCCAACCTTCTCCAGATTTGCCTGCCTGGTTAATCCCCCATGTTTCAGCTATGCTATACTTATTTAGCCAATTTTTCCAACTATCATCAATCAGAGGTGGATCGCATGTTCGAGCATCACAAACAACCCCTATTACCCTCACATGATTTCCTCATCCGTCAGCTCATTTCCTTGATAGTAGCCCTGGGAATAATTATGGGCTCGCTTTTATTAGGTGTTCTCGGTTATCACTACCTTGAGGGTTTGGCATGGGTGGATGCGTTGGTAAACGCATCCATGCTGCTCGGTGGCATGGGCCCCGTTGATGTGTTGCACACTGTTGCAGGAAAGCTCTTTGCATCCTTTTATGCCCTCTATTCTGGCATCATCTTCCTCGTCGTGGTTGGCGTTATCTTTGCACCCCTTTACCACCGCTTTCTCCATCGCTTCCACCTGGGTATAGAGGATTCTTAATAAGATTTCTGAATCAATTATTGGATGGTAAATTTGATCGCTAAAGCTTGAGTTCTCAAACGGATTCTCGTAACAGATAGGATCTTGCATCAGAGTTAATAATAATTAAGACTTTATTCGACATCCATGCCCCTCCTCTGGCTCTCTCTGGTTTTTCTAGCTGGTATCCTCCTGGCAGCTTATGTCCAAATCCCCTTGTTCGTCTGGATCCTTCTGGCAATAGCCTCTCTGCTGCTTTTACTTCCAACCGTCTACCGTCATTGGGCTCGAATAATTCCCACGTCGATATCCAATTTTACTCAGCAACTTAAGATAACCAGCCTGTTCCTCTATCCGTTGCTCCTCCTATTCATTTCACTGGGAGCAACTCGCTATCTTATCTCACTACCTGCAGTCAATCCTACCTATATTTCATATTACAACGACCGGTCTGCCGAATCCATCCTGGAAGGTGTGCTGACGGAGCCTCCAGACATGCGAGATACCTACACCAACCTGCGCTTACATATCGAGCAGCTCAACAATGTGGAGAGTAACCAATTTACACCAGTCCATGGTCTGCTGCTTGCCAGGATTTCTCCAGGCACATCCTTCACCTATGGCGATCGCCTCCGCCTGCAGGGTCACCTCGTGACACCCCCTGAGAATGAGGATTTCTCATACCGTGATTATCTCGCAAACCAGGGAATTTACAGCTATATGTCTTATCCAGCTGTCACCATACTCCAGCATGGTCAGGGCAACTTGATCATGTCACTGCTGTACTCCTTCCGCCAGCATGCTTTGGATGTCGCTTACCGCCTATTTCCCGATCCTGAAGCTTCTCTTGTTGCTGGGATTTTACTCGGCGATCAATCCGGAATCTCCCCCCAGGTACAGGAAGCATTTCGTCTCACCGGCACCAGTCACATCATCGTGATCTCTGGCTTTAATATCGCCATTATTGCTGGTCTATTCACCTATCTTTTTACCCATTTCTTAGGCAGGCGTTGGGGTGCAGTTGCATCTGCCCTTGGGATTATCGTCTATACCCTCTTGGTGGGGGCAAATCCCGCTGTAGTTCGGGCTGCCATCCTGGGTATGCTCACCCTGCTCGCACTCCAGGTCGGCCGCCGGCAAGTCGGTTTGAACAGCCTGGTATTTGTCGCTGCCCTTATGGCTCTATCAACTCCCACGGTTCTGTGGGATGTCAGCTTTCAGCTTTCCTTTGCGGCCACTCTGGGTATCATGCTTTATGCAGAACCCTTTACCAATGGTTTCACAAAATTCATTGCGCGTTTCATTTCACTTGAAAAAGCTGAACATCTGGCTGGTCCGGTTGGAGCTTATTTTCTCATCACCCTGGCAGCCCAGCTCACCACCCTGCCCCTAATGGTTTACTATTTCAAGCGAATTTCATTCTCTTCATTGATCGCTAATCCGCTCATTCTTCCCGCCCAACCACCTCTAATGATTCTAGGTGGGCTGGCTGTTCTGTCAGGGATGCTTTTCCAGCCAATTGGTCAACTTTTAGCCTGGACTGCTTGGCCTTTCACCGCCTACACCATTCGCGTCGTTGAGTGGCTATCTGCTGTCCCCCACGGATCTATATTGTTGGGCCAAATTGCTTTCCCCCTCATTATGCTCTTTTATGCTGCACTTTTTATGATCACATTTACCCGCTCACATCTCTCCAACCTGGTTTCACGCCTGACACCTGCTATCCCACTTTCCTTCCTGGTTATTATTACCGTCCTGACCTGGAAAGCTGCTTTTTATGCCCCTGATGGTTTACTGCATGTAACCATTCTTGATGTTGGTACAGGTGATGCGGTCCTCATTCAATCCCCAGAAGGACGCTCGGTGCTGATCAATGGCGGTCCCAGCGCTGTTCGCCTATCCGATTCCCTCGGCAGGCGTCTACCACCTTTCAACCGTACTCTGGATTGGCTTGTGGTCGCTGATGTTGACAACGAAGACCTTTATGCCCTATCTGGCAATGTGAAACGCCTTACCCCCTCCAACATACTTTGGGCGGGTAACAATTATGGCACCCGCTCCGCTTCCGACCTTTGGGCTGAGCTGATTACTCAATCTATCCCCACTACCCGCATGCAGCCCGGTCAGAGTCTCGACCTGGGTTCCGGTGCATCTTTGGATGTCATTACCACCGATTCCCGAGGCGCGGTCCTGCTCTTGACATGGGATAACTTTCGTTTGTTGCTCCCCATTTGGGTGGATTTTACTTCCTTGGATGCCCTCCAGGATAATCCGGCTATGCGCAATATTTCCGCCTCGCTGCTGGCCGAATCAGGCTACACCCCTCTCAACCCACCCGAATTCTTTTCCTCCCTACGCCCCTTACTCGTTTTGCTCAGTGTCGCCCCTGCTGACCGTACTGGACTCCCCTCCGCCGAAACTTTGCAAGCCCTCGAGGGCTACAACCTCCTCCGCACCGACCAAAATGGCTGGATTGAGCTTACCACCGATGGTAAACAGATGTGGGTGGAGGTGGAGAGAAAGTAGAAATTACACGAACTTTGCCCAAGGTGGCAAACTCGAGGAATGATATCGCCATGTCTATTTTTACTTTCCTTCATATGCTGCCAGTAACTTTGCAATGTCAAATTTCTTCATTACAAGGAATGCTTTAGTCACGCGATCGATTTTTTCCTGGTCATCGCCTCGCAACATTTCATCCATGCGCGCGGGTACCACCTGCCACGAAAGACCATATTTGTCTTTGAGCCATCCGCATTGCTCCGCTTCAGGCACGGCAGAAAGTTTATTCCAATAATAATCAATCTCTTCCTGGGTGTTGCAGTTTACAATGAAAGAAATCGCTTCATTGAGTACAAAGGGATGTTCATAAGCGCTGTCCATGGCTCCGAATTCCTGGCTGAACAGCGAAAAAGCAGCATATTTTAAAGTACCCTCCTTATCCGGTTCCTCGCCTTTGCCGTAATGCAAGATGGTATCGACATTCGCTTCTTGGAATACTGAGGTCCAGAAATTGACTGCATCTTCCGCCTTACCCCATACACCGCCCACAAACATGATCACTGGAGTGATCTTTTGTTTTACGTCCGCTCCATTGGAATAAATGATTTGCCAGGAAAGTCCATACTTATCCTGCACCCATCCATATCTTTCGCTGAATGGGTATGCTCCAAGTTCCATGAGCACCTGCCCACCATGCGAGAGCCTTTTCCATATTGCGTCAACTTCTTCTTTCGTTTTACAAGTGACATGGAATGATATCGATGGATTAAACTTAAAAAGCGGACCGGCACTGATTGCCTGGAACTCCAGACCAAGAAGCTCAAAGGTGATAATATCTACCGTGCCTGAAGGAGTATTGTGAAGTATTGCCGTGTTCTTGATGCTTGATCTGGGAAACGTCGAGACGTAATAATCCGCCGCCTCTTTGGCTTCTTTATCAAACCATAAATGTGGGGTGATTTTTTGCATAAGTTATTATCCTAATTTTGGAAAAAGTTAACTTTCATCGCCACGTTGATTGCGGGGTCCAAGTTCTACCTACGATGGATTAGCTAATGCAAACGATCCCGTTTTAAGCTCCCCACCTGGTTCATAAACAGCCAGAATGACACCTGTGCTTGCGGTTTTGCTTTCAATAAGTTTGAGACCGGAGGGAATTGTGCCCTGGTCAAATAGCCGTTTGCCATTTCCGATTACCACCGGGAAAATCCATATTCGAAACTCGTCGATAAGGTTATGTTTTAACAACGTTTGGATAAAATTACTGCTTCCATGAACCTGCAGCTCAGGCCCGTCTTGCGCTTTGAGTTTCCTGAGTTCATGAACGACATCGCCCTTAATTAGAGTTGAGTTATTCCAGTCAACCTTTTTTAGCGTTTTCGAGGCGACATGCTTTTTAGCATTGTTGAGCTGATCTGCACCCGGCTCATCTTTGGCATACGGCCAGTAAGCAGCAAAGATTTCATAGGTTTTCCTCCCAAGGAGAAGATCGAACGGTTTTGCCATGGATTCACCCATGATTTGACTCATCATGTCGTCCCAGTAGTTGACCGACCATCCGCCAGATGTAAAACCGCCATCAGGATCCTCCTCCGGCCCACCAGGAGCTTGCATTACGCCGTCAAGAGTTACGAATGTGTTAACAATAAGTTTTCTCATCTTGTTTATTCCTTTATCTTTTCACCAGCCCGCGCCAATATTGCAGATACCTTCAGGCGAGTGCTAGGCAATTATCAGTAGCGATCTACAGGCTGCCAGCCTGCCCACATATATATCCTCAGAATTTCGAGAGCTGAAGTTTACCCGGGGAACATGTTATTACCCCATTGGGGTTACTAGCTGAAAGTAATTTCCATCAGGGTCAGCCAGGGTCGCAATCCATCCACCCTCCATTTCATAGGGCTCTTTGATTACAACGCCTCCCAGGGCTTTTATTCTTTCAAACTCCTCTTTGACTTGCTGAGTTTCAAAATTAAACATGATTCGGCCGGGATCTTTGGTGCGACCAATCATTTCGGAATGGTCCAAAATGGATAAATAGGATGCCCCGGCTTGCCAGCCGAAGAAGCCATATTCTTCATCGGCCATTTCCGCTGGCTTTCCGAGAACTTTTTCATAGAAAGCCGCTAAGACCTTGAGTTGTTTCGTTCCGATCATGACGGAGTTTAGATTAAGCATATTGAACAATCCTTTCTGTCAGCGATTCGATTGAACTTCTTGTGGTTGCCTGAGTTTAATCGTATCGACGTTCGGTATATTTATTTTCACATAACACCCTAATTTTATCATATTTATCCGGATTTCTTGCGGGTAATTCAGCTAACATCGAAAATGAACCTTCTAAGTGTCGCCACTACCAATGTATAGATCTCTCCTCACCCGAAACCCTTAATGCTCTGTAGGGTTATACCCTCCTCCGCACCGACCAGAACGGATGGATTGAGCTCACCACCGATGGGTCCAAGATGTGGGTGGAGGTGGAAAAGCGATAATAGCCTGTGTGCACCTCTTTTACGATTTTTTCCCGCGGTATACCGGAATGGTTAATCCCAAAACCACACCCAAGCCGATAATACCCACAAGGCTCCAAAGCAGGAGATACTGGTTAAATTGCAGGCTCATTGCCGGACGATCTATTCCAACCATTGTATGAGCATTGGAGGTTGTGGTCGAATCAATTCCCAGCAGCCATAGCCGTGAGTACTGCCATGGTTCATCAATGGTATACAGGTTGACCCACAGACCTGCACCCTGATATTTCTTTATCCAATCTTCAGACAAGCCATACTCTGCATTAGCCATCTGATATCCGTAAGCTTTTAACTCATCTGCTGAGAGGGGTAATTGATAATCAACCCCATAAGCCAGCTTCATCTCCGGCGCAGTTGAATGGACCAATTCGCTCTGTTCCATATCTGCAAGGAACCATACCTGTGGGTCGATTCCCGCTTCATGGATTTCGTTCAAGCAGATTTCAAAGAACGACTGGGAATACGGTTGATCATCAGGTGGTTGTTTGATGTCGAAGATGAATGCCAGGGTGTTATCCCGTACGATATCCAGCACATCGGTTAACGTAGGAATGGTCTGAAGCATATATTCTTCAATCTGGCTGTCGCTTACCTGTCCACTTTTAATCGTGCCATACGGATCTCTTTCCACAAACCATTTTCCAGCATTCAACCGGATTGCTTCCGTTAGTGAAAAATATTCTGCTCTTTCTGTGGCACGTTCCGGGTACAGCTCCTCAACATCGGTCGTCCTGATGAAGGTATCATCATGCAGTAAAAATGGTTTCCCATCACTGCTTATGTGAATATCGGTTTCCAGTCCGTATACACCTAAATCTGCAGCAAGATTTGCTGAGGCAATCGTGTTTTCCGGTGCAACCATGGATGCACCTCGATGGGCAATAATGAGCGGTTTGGCTGGTATATCACCTCTGAAAACTGAGCCTGGCGGGTAGAGTACAGGAGCGATCCACAGTAGTACTACCACCAAAATAGATATCAGGATTGGGAGGAACCTGACACTCTTATTGGCTGCCTTTCTACGCAGGAGGGTTCTCCTGACCCACAATCCCATCACCAGAGCAGCACCAAGCAGGATCGTTGCATCCGAGGAACAATCGAAAGTAAGAAACCATCTGGACAATTCTTGGCAATTGGACCGGTGATTCTTTGAATAAGAGCCAAAAGCTGCCATAGAAAAAGGCAATATAGATAAAAGCAACCACGCTATATACTACTGTGGTAACGGTTGCCAGCTTGTATTTAATCCCCTTAATATAAATATATAATCGTGCCACACTCCACCCCGCGATTAGACCAGAAATCACCAGGCAGATGCTGATGTAATCCAATCTCATCCCAAGCATATCCGTCAGGTAATCGTTCGTTTCGGAATAGAATAGGCTGTTCGTCATCCAGAAGATGATAAATAATCCAGAATGGATAAGGACAATACTGGGTAATATGATCCAAAAGACGCGTTTGCTCCAATGTGACATGGCTCAAATCTCCTTTTCAGAAAGCCTGCGGATACGCAGGTCATGGATTGCAATCAGCAACATGATTCCAAGCAAAATCGAACCGCTCAATAACCAGAAATGTGGAATCATGGCAGAGCCTATTACCAGAACAAAAGTAAAAATGATCAGCTCTATTACTAGCAACACCGCACATCCATCTCCATAACCATCAGGTATATCGCCATCGAATCCCCCTTTTCCTCTCAATAAACACCCGTCGTTGAGGCTTTGTTTCTGATCTTGGTTTTATTTCCCATAAATACGCATCGAAAGATAAAACCCATCGCGGTAAATCGAATAATGTGATGAATGAAGCAGATTTAGTTATAATAGCGTTTGACGCGAAATTTATATTTAATAATTATATATGAATTCCTAACAAATAATTCTGCATTAGATTCGGATATTATATATGTCTGCTTCTATACTTGCCCTCCTTGCTGCATTTTCGTTTGCTCTTGGCACGGTGTTGCAACAACGAGGCACACTTCAAACCTCGGCTGCAGAAGGCGATCCTCGCTTCCTGGGGGAGATCATTCGCAAGCCAGTCTGGCTCTTGGGTGGTTCGTTGCAGATTTCCGGGTGGGTTCTTCAAGCCGTTGCCCTGGATCGGGGTAGCCTGGCTTTAGTGCAATCTCTTTGCGCCTTGAGCCTCGTTTTCGCCTTACCGCTCGGTTCGCGTTTCACTAATCAACAGATTGGTCGCCGCTCAGTCATCGGAGCTTGCATAACTCTACTGGGAATTATATCTTTCGTTGCTCTCGGCCAGCCACAAGGTGGTACCTCTCAGCCCACCGGCACAGCCTGGTGGACCTCTGGGCTGATCATGGGTGGTTTGATGCTACTTTTGGGAAAGCTGGCTTATCAGCGTCATGGTGCGGTGGCTGCTGCTTTATTCGCCACCGCAGCCGGCCTCAGCTATGCTTTCCAGGCTGCTGTCACCAAAGTATTTATGTCTCAGCTCGGTTACGGTGTGGCTGCACTCCTGTCATCTTGGACCACTTATGCCCTTATCCTTTCGGCTCTGGCTGGATTTGCCCTCCAGCAATCAGCACTTAAGACAGGCTTTTTGGCTCCCGCGATGGCTGCCAGTAACGCCTCAACCCTCACGATGAGTGTCTTACTCGGTGTTACTTTGTTCGGGGAATCAATATCGAACGGTCAGGGTCGCATGTTACCCGCCGTCATAAGCCTCGCTCTGGCTGTCTTTGGGGTGATTCTGCTTGCCTCGCCGGAAGCTGGGCAACCGGACGTCCCCACACAGTAGCATGGATCGAAGTGCGGTAAATAATTGATACGAATGCAACACTCTTGCTGACCTTGCAATACTGAAAGTATCTTTCACGATTGCCCCAAACCATATTCTATGCTACACTGTTAAAGGCGAACATAACCATCTAAGGAGGCTGCCATGGCCGATAAAATTTTGATCGTCGATGACGATCCTGATACCGTTAAATTCATCAACATTATGTTGAGCCGCTTGGGTTATTCAGTGGTAGCAGCCACCTCCGGTATGGAAGCACTTGAAAGGGTACAGGTTGAGCATCCTGATCTGATCATCCTCGATGTTATGATGCCCGGAATGGATGGCTATGAAGTCAGTCGCAACTTGCGCCGGAATCCCAAGACCGCAACCACACCCATTCTCATGTTCACCGCAAAAACAACCATCGAGGATAAATTAGCCGGCTATGATGCCGGTGTAAACCTTTACCTGACCAAGCCGATCCATCCGATAGATCTGCAGGCTAATATCCGTAATCTCCTGGCGCAAAAGTTTTCCAGAGTTGAAGTTGCTACTGATAGAGGCTATGTGGTTGGTATCCTTTCTGCCACTGGAGGGGCTGGTGTATCCACTGTTGCTTTGAACCTGGCGATCACCTATGCAAAAAAATACAATGTCAAGGTTATTGCCGCTGAGTTGAAACCCGGGCAAGGGTCATGGGCATTGGATCTAAACCTTACCGAGCCGGTTGGTTTGCCAAACTTGTTAAGTAAGGAATTGGTGGATATCACGATGGATACCGTCTCCAACGAGCTGATCCAGACCAGCTTCGGGATTAAAATATTATCAGCTTCTAACAAGACAGAAAATGTGGAATATGCCGCATCTACGGCTCAATTGGAGCTTATCCTCGATTACCTGTCAAATCTGGCAAATGTGCTGGTGTTGGATATCGGAACAAGTTTTCATCCAGGCTTTAATGCCATCTTGAATAAATGCAATGAGCTGATCATGGTGGTCGAGCCTCAACCGGTACCGATAAAACGTTCCAAGCTGCTTGCCAGCGAGCTTCACCTAAAAGGTTTCGGTAGTGTTAAAACCATGAGCACCGTTTTAGTCAATCGCACCCGTTCGGATATTGTCCTGAATATCAGCCAGGTGGAACAGATATTGGGATACCCCGCCGTCATGGGCTTTCCGCCCGTAGTGGAGCAGGCATATCGGGCATCAGAAAGGGCAGTACCACTGACCGCAGTCCAGCCAGATGGCATTATTGCTATGCAGTTCAATACGCTGGCCAGTCAGATTAACGAACGCGTACCATCGCATTAATCAATTCCTCACGAAAACCAATCATCCCTGACGTATAATCCTTGATAAGTAATAAAGATCAGGAGCGATAATGTCATGGGAAATACATTTCGCATAGAGCATGATACGCTTGGGGATGTGAGTGTCCCTGCAAACGCTCTCTTTGGTGCTCAAACTCAGCGCGCAATAAACAACTTCAACATCTCAGGGCTTCGCCCATGGCGTGCATTTATCTGGTCAATGGCAGTCATTAAACGTGCTGCCGCTGAAGTCAACCAGGAATTGGGTTTGCTGAACAATGATATAGCAACTGCGATCACATTAGCAGCTCAAGAAGTAATTGATGGTCAATGGGATGACCAATTTGTGGTGGACCCCTTCCAGGCGGGTGCTGGTACCAGCCATAACATGAATACAAACGAAGTCATTGCCAACCGTGCCACACTCCTGCTCGGAGGTAGGTTGGGGGAATATAGAGTTAACCCAAATGACCATGTTAATATGTCTCAGTCGACCAACGATACTATTCCAACTGCTATCCGTCTTGGTTGTTTGTGGCGGTTGGACGAGCTATTGGTGGCAGTCGAAGGGCTTTCTAATGCATTACAGCAAAAAGCAATAGAATTTGATGATATTGTAAAATCGGGTCGCACTCATTTACAGGATGCTGTACCAGTACGCCTTGGCCAGGAGTTTGGTGCTTATGCCACCGCCGTTCAGCGCGATGCAAACCGTATACGCCGATCAACAGAAGGATTGAGGCGATTAGGGATCGGTGGCACTGCAACAGGTACGGGTTTGAATGCTCACCCTGAATATCATGCGCGTATGGTCCACCGTCTCTCGGAGCTAACGGGCTTTCCTTTATATAGCTCGGATAACCTGTTCGAATCAATGCAGTCGATGGCAGACTTTGCTGATTTCTCAGCTACTCTTCGTACCCTTGCCATTACACTCACTCGCATAGCCAATGATTTTCGTCTGCTCGCCTCAGGTCCTGCCACCGGATTGGATGAGCTCCACCTTCCGGCTTTACAACCAGGATCAAGTATCATGCCAGGCAAGGTCAATCCGGTTATGGCTGAGATGCTCAACATGGCCATGTACCACGTCCAGGGCTGTGATCTGACGGTTTCGCTGGCATCTCAAGCGGGACAGCTTGAACTTAATGTGATGATGCCCATCATCGCCCATAACCTGTTTGAGATGATGCAGGTTATGATAGGAGCCATCACGGCATTTACCCAAAAATGTGTGCTGGGCTTGCAAGCCAACCGTGCGAAGGCTGAAGGCTGGTTGGCCAGGAATGCGATTGTCGCTACCGCTCTCAATCCAATCATTGGCTATACAGCCAGTGCCAGCTTGGTTAAAGAATCAATGCAACGAAATATAACGATTCGTGAAGTGGCGTATGAGAAGGTTGCTGCTGGTGAATTAAGACACATCCGGGAAGGTCGATTAATTACCATGGAGGAAATCGATCAAGTATTAATGGACTTCAAACACCTCACCTATGGGGGTATTTACGGTCAATAGTACAGAAATGATGGATGAATTTATTTAGATGACCCTTTCAGTCCGTAGTTTTTCAATGGTTACGCGATCATATCCCAGCTGTTGGTGTAATATTTCCTCCGTGTGTTCTCCCAGCATGGGCGGTGGAAATCGCACTTCAACTTTAGCGGTGGGTATTTTCAATGGAGAAGCAACCATCTTAATCGGTCCCGCACAGGGATGATCGACCTTGACCACCATCTCACGGGCTAGCACCTGAGGGTCATTCATCACCTGCTCGATTGAATTGATCGGTCCACAGGGTACACCAACTGACTCCAGAATTGACAGCCAGTGTGCAATCTCATGCATGTAAAACAATTCTTCTAGTAATGGAATTAGAATTTCCCGGTTCTCTACCCGTTTGGCATTGGTTTTAAATCGGTCATCCTCAGCCCATTCTTTCTGACCAGCCCTTTCACAGAATTGCATCCATTGCCCATCATTACCGATTCCGAGGGCAAAATGACCATCGCTGGCTTTAAATGTTTGATAAGGGACAATATTCGGGTGGGCATTACCATATCGAATGGGTTTCTCTCCGGAAATGAGATAATTGCTTCCCACGTTTGCCAGCCAGGCAATTTGTGAATCGAGTAAGGAAATATCGATCCGTTGCCCTCTACCACTCCTTTGGTGGTCATATAGTGCTGCTAGAATGGCGTTACACGCAAATAGACCAGCTGTGATATCTGCAATCGCCACACCAACTTTATATGGCTCGCCCCCCTCTGGTCCCGTTATGCTCATTACTCCGCCTTGCGCTTGAATGATGAAATCATATCCAGGTAAATCCCGATATGGACCCGTATATCCATACCCTGTGATAGAGCAATAGATCAAGCCCGGTTTTAATTGCTGTAATTTTTCATAACTCAGACCCCACGTATCCATGGTATCCACCCGAAAATTCTCGACCAACACATCACTCTGCTGAATCAGATCCTCGAGGATGTGGATTCCCTGATCTGATTTAAGGTTAAGTGTCATGCTTCGTTTATTTCGATTGACGCATAAAAAATATGCCGACTCTCCCCCTTCGGTAAATGGCGGACCCCAATGCCGTGTATCGTCACCTACTCCAGGAGCTTCAACCTTGATGATTTCTGCCCCAAGGTCACCAAGTATCATAGTACAGTACGGGCCAGCCAACACCCGGCTGAGATCTAATACTCTCACTCCTTCTAAAAGAGGTTTCTGGTCTCGGTACATGCTATTAATAGCGGAGCAAAGCACCGACACCATCAAATCCACTTATTTTATGGGTGTGTTGTAAAACCTCTACATCGCCTCCGCTCTTCATCACTTTATGAACCGCCATCTCGATGGCATCTGGAATATCATCAAATTTCGATCCGCAATATTGGCAGACAGGCATTTCTCGAGCTGTTATATATCCACAACCCTGGCATTGATATCCCATCGCTCGATAACCATCCTGCATAACTAGCGATTGCACTCTTCCGTCATGCACAGCAATGAGAGTATCATCCAGGCCAAGCACGCCTTTTCTCTCTTTTGCTGCCCCTGTCACAAGTTTACTCAACAGCTGTTCCTCCTTGTGGAGCTCAGCTTGATTTCCAATTTGCATCGCCTTATCCAATACTTCATCCTTACCAGCTGTCATGCTCATCGGAAATGTTCCAACAATCAAGCTTTGCCAGCTTTTAGGTAAATGGTTTCGCAATAAGGCAATATTTTCTTCAGTACCTCCAATCAACACCCTGCGTACATTATTTTCACTAAAGAAATGAGATGCAAAATCAGCAACATACCTTATATTCCGGTCCTCAACCTCATCTTCATATCGAGTCTGTCCAGCCATCCCACCACGCATGCCTGATTTTGCCGAAGCCCCTCCTCGTTTGGTATGCCTGACACTATCACCGAGTATTCCTTCCTGTTCTTTGAGCTCACCCAGATGAAACGAGAACAACCTGGCACCCTGCTTGTCCACTAACACAACTCCATATCCTCCATAAAAATCCAATAATGATGCCAATGTCTTAACATATGGGCGATCAGACACTACCACCTGGTTGCGAACAGCGATGGCTAACGAATAAGCACGAATGAAACCGTCGGGCGCACATGAAAATACTGCCACGCTCCGACCTGACCAGTTATACTCTCTACTGAAGTAATTATCAACAGCCTGGGCATCGGACGTCAAGTTAATATCTTTTAGCATACTCCGTAGATTTAATCGATATACATCCGCACTACCTTCAGTGGGATTGGTATTCAAATATACGCTTAGCACCCGACTTTCTGGCTGGTAACCCAGTAATTCCTGCAGGTTCGTTTCAGTTAACATATAAAGCTCCTCTCTATGATAGGGATGAACAGGTTAGCTTACTTACGAACGTCTAAGTTCCAGAAAAAGCTCTTTTTGCCGTTGAGTCAAATTATTGGGGATTTTCACCTTAATATGGGCGAATAAATCTCCCTTGTTATTCGGAGAATTTAAACGCGGGAGGCCTTGACTAGCTAAACGCATGGATTGTCCGGGTTGGATACCTGCTGGGATGGTGAGGACAACACTACCGGATGGGGTTTGAATGGTTACCTCCCCTCCTAAAACTGCAGTGTAGAGATCAATTACCACATCAGTATGTAAATCATTCCCCTTAACCGCAAAGCGTGGATCCTCGGCGACCTGGATCACAAGATATAAATCTCCTTTCTGATCTGACATACCTGTCGGGATGGTATTTGCCACTCGCACCTTTGTACCGGTTTTTGCCCCTGGTGGGATTTTAACCTCAAATCGCCTCCCATCGACTTCAATCCGCCGGCTAGTTCCCTTATAGGCTTCAGTCAAGCTAATGCTCACCGCCTGTTGATATGAAGGTAAAGCGGAACGTTGATTTCGCTGAACAGATCCTCTTCTGGTAGATGGATTACCCATACCTGGCATGCCACCAAAAATCCGTTGGAAAAATTCGGAGAACTCGTCACCCAAAATATCTTCTATTCCACCCACGCGAACATTACCTGATGGTTTTGTTGAAAACCAATCATCCCAATTAAATCCTCCTGCTGGTGCACCACCTTGTTGCCATTGGGAATATGATGAACCAAGTTGGTCATATCGCGATCGCTTATCTGCATCACTCAATACCTGATAAGCCTCATTAATCTCTTTGAATTGTTCCTCTGCCTTTGAATTTCCAGGATTTCGATCGGGATGAGTCTTCAAAGCTAGTTTTCGATAGGCACGTTTTATTTCTTCTTTATTGGCCGTTCGCTCAACACCAAGGATTTTGTAATAATCTTTATATTCCATACGTTTACTGCCACTACCGATGGGATTTTTCTACTATTTACATTGTATGCTCATCTGGTATGCAAAGTCAAGCATTCAAACACGATTCTTACAAAACTCTAACTCAGGCGATTTTATTATCATGATTCACCCCGCAATTCCGTAAACATGCTATGATTAAACTATGGGACCCCAGAACGAACACATTTTGCTGGTTGAAAGCGATTCCCAGATCAGCGAAACGATTGCCCAACAGATATTAAGACCATTAGGCTATCAAGTTGATGTATTCGATTCAGCATCATCAGTGATAAAGGATATTAATAAAATATCACCAGATGTCATCATCGCTGATTTGCATCTTCCGGGAATTAGTGGAAAAGACCTATTGATCGCACTGACTTCTCAGGGAATTGATATACCGTTTATTGTCATTACTCCAAAGGGTCATGAGACAGACGCCCTTCAGGCATTTCGCTTAGGGGCAGTCAATTTCCTTACCTACCCCATTCGCGAAACCGAAGTAATTAAAGTAATGGAAGATACTCTTATACAGATACGAAAACGACACGAGTTGGAAGATTATTCTCGACGATTGGATCAAATCAATGAAGGAATTGAACAGCGAATCCATGACTATGCTGAAATCTTTTCAATCGGAAAACATCTTCCTTCATCTGCAAGTCAACAAACTCTATATGAACGATTAATTAAGGTTGCTGTTACAACATCCCGAGCAGATTCTGCATGGTTGCTAGGATTAGATCAAAATAGTGGTAAGTTCATTTTGCATGCCTGTTCGAATTGTGATGGTCGTATGCAATCCATGCTCCACCTCCCTTATGAAAACAGCTTGGTTTCCCTCGCAGCCGTCTCGAGGCAGACGAAATCACTCCATGGGGATGACCTGAATCGTTTTAATCTTGGTGATGTGGGAGCAGTTTTAGTAGTACCGATAAAACATGAACAAAAAGTAATCGGTATGATTGCTGTTGAACGAAAAATGCCTCAACCATTTAACAACGATCAAAGAACCTTGCTTGAGATGATTGCAGAATATGCCACGATATTTCTGGATAATTTTCTTCGTTTTCAAAACCTTGAGCAAAGTCTCAACCGCTTGCAACAGACAGGCATATCCTCCGCCATCGATTCCGATATAAAAAATGATCTCTTATTCCAGTCAAGCAAGGAATTACATAACGTATTAAATGGCTTATTGGAAAATCTAGATTACCTTTCAAATCAGGGTAACCGGAGATTTTTTACAATACAAAACGATGCACTAATAGCTGTCCAGGAAGAGGCAAGTTTATTGTTGGATATAACCGATGCGATGGTAAATATCTCGCAAGGAGCATTAACTCCCAGGATGGAAAAAGTTGATTTAAATGACTTGGTTCATAATGTGATCAATCGCTCACAGATCATTGCACAAGCAGGTCGAATTAAAATTAAACCAGAATTGCCCTTACAACCCACGATTGTGACAGTCTTTAGTTCACAAATTATCGATGTAATCGAAGGTTTAATATCAAACGCAATAAAACACAGCCCACCCAAAGGACAGATAAAAATCCGCGTAGAAAAAAAAGATAACAAGGCAATGGTGACGGTTACCGATCAAGGTGAAGGAATCGACGAAAAACTTACAGACAGTATATTTGATAAAAAAACGAGTCTTTTCTCTGCGGAAGGGATGCGCTTCGGAGGTATCGGAATCAGTCTACCTTTGATGAAAAGAATAATCTCAGCCCATCAAGGTGAGATTCAGATCAAGAGCGGGTATGGAAAAGGTTTCACCGTCAGCTTCACACTCCCTCAATAGAACCGGGTTAGATTAAGGATAGTATTGCATGGCAGCAACCTCTCAAATCTTGATTTACTCAATTCCAGAACTCCCACAGTTGATTGACCCATCTGTATTGATTACCGCTGGATATGATGTAGTGACTTTTACAGAACCTCAAGCCGTTGAAACTTGGCTAACGACCTTTCTCGCAGATGATTTATTGATCATAATCAACCCATCTGCCAATGAAGCTCTAAGATTCGCCTCAGAAATACTATCAACCCACCCTTGTTTGCCCATCATAATCGTAACAAACCAGCCCACCTCCTCCAACTTGAAACAAGCATTGGAAATCGGGATTTTCGATTATCTGACCTATCCTGTTGAATCACCTGCCTTGCTTATCTCCGTCAAACACAGCCTGATACGGCAAAATAATTGGCAGAAGCGCGAATCGCTTTACCCGCGTTTTGGCTGATCTCGAGGATGGAGTTATACTTGCAGACTTGGATGGATTTCTTCTTATGATGAATCAATCCGCCCGAAATATATTTTCAATTGAAGAAGGTCAAACAGAAGGAAAAACTGTGGGTGAAGTTTTCCACCATCCAGATTTATTGGATATCTTTAGATCACAGAGCATTTTGCCTCGCCTTACTGAAATCTCCCTGGAAGATGGCCGGGTATTTAGTGCTCAGGCAAGCCGAATTCCAGAAATTGGAATCGCTGTGGTTATGCAGGAAATTACCCATCTAAAAGAGCTGGATCGAATCAAGACAGATTTCGTAAATACTGTCTCACATGATTTACGTTCTCCATTGACAGCGATTTACGGTTTTGTAAGCTTAATTGACCGCGTCGGACCAATTAATGAACAGCAAACCGATTTTATCCGCCACATTCAATCCAGTGTTCAACACATAACCTCCCTAATTAACGACTTGATGGACCTCGGTCGCGTTGAAGCTGATTACGACATTCAGATGCAGGAAGTAAATTTACCGGACATTATCAATCGATGTGTTAAAAACCTGGATTATCAGATCAGTGAAAAAATGCAGGAATGGGTGTTATCGATTCCTGATGACATTCCTTCGATTCTTGGGAATCCCTTACACTTGCAGCGTATGGTTTCCAATCTCCTGGAAAACGCTATAAAATTCACACCACCCTTAGGCAAGATCAGTATAGTTTGTAGAGCTGAAACAAGCCAATTGATTCTTGAAGTATCTGACAATGGACCTGGTATCCCCCTCTCAGACCAGCCTCGGATATTTGATAAATTCTACCGTGGTAGTAACCTCTCCCAAAATATTCCTGGCACAGGTTTGGGTTTATCAATTGTAAAATCGGTTGTCGACAAGCATCATGGGCGAATCTGGCTGGAATCAACACCCTCTGGAACAACCTTTACAATAATCATCCCCTTAAAGTGATTTTTAATCGTCATAGTCATCATTCGAATTGTATAACGAGCTCGATGTGCTTAAATGACTGCCTCCGCTGGGGTGGTGAGGTACCCAGCGGAGGCTTTCGCCAAAGGAGGAAACAGCAACGAGTGTAAGCGTTTGGTCAATACCTCGGCTCACTTCTCTATAGAAATGATACCTCACAAAGCTTTTTAGTTTTATTGTCAACTGTCATTATTTATTGGTGACTTCTCTCACAATCATATATGTGACTTCTGGTAGTAGTCACATAAGGATTGTAAGACGCATACATCACATTCTGGATGTCGGGGATGGCACACTTTACGCCCATGCTGGATAATATTCAAATGAACAGACTTATAAGTTTCAGGAGGAAATAAATCTCCGAGATAACGATGTGCTTGTTCATTGTTCATCTTTTCCGGGCGTAGACCAATCCTTCCGGTTACTCTTTGTATATGCGTGTCTACTGGAAAAGCTGGTTTTTCCAAAGAAAACAATAATACGATCGATGCTGTTTTTGGACCAACGCCATTATATTGCATCAACCAACTCATTGCATCCTCGGTTGATTTTTCCTTTAAAAATTCAAGCTCTAACGAGCCTCGCTCTGCAGTTATTTGGCGTAATAGTTTTTGAATACGAGGACCCTTCTGGTTTGCCAGGCCTGCTGATCGAATCGCCTCGATTACCTCATTTTCAACAGCGTCTCGCACATCCTCCCAGGTGTTAAAGGTCTTTTTTAAATTTATAAATGCTCGGTCGCGGTTATTGTCATTCGTGTTTTGCGATAATATTGTTGAGATCAACTCATCTAGAATTGGCAAGTTATTCCGCCAGGATGGGTCACCATACTTTTCCAGTAAACGGCGATGCACTTCCTTAGCGCACTCACGTGTGTTCATTTCATGTAGTTCAATTTAAAACATGGTGAAGCCCAACCCACTTTGAGCCGACTCCAATTTTCCACTGGAAATTCAGGCCCATAGTTAGCCAGCTTGTCCAAATCCTGTGTTTCGAACACTCCCAATTGGCGTAAGATTTCTAATGTAACGGCAGGTCGAACATGACCCGTAGGATCTCCTGCAGGACGGTTATGCCCTTTTAAATCTCCATCTGATATCTTAAATGCAATTCCCAACGCTGATGAGCCTGGCTTAATTGCCCCTGGCATGATCCCAAAAGCTTGAAAACCTTCTGCACCACCTTTACAGATTATCCTGCCTTGAGCAGTCTGCATTAGGTCAGTGTCGAAGTTTTCTGGTCCTCCTATCATATCCGGGTATGTAAGCATGGCTTTTGAAATTATGTGACAGGCATCAGCCCTTTTCTCCGGTAATCCTTGGGGTTGACATAATCGAGCGAAAGCAAGTGCAGTATTCTGCAATGGCAGCGCAAAATTCGGAGCAGAGCAACCATCTATACCAACTTGAATTTTTTCAGGCGGAAGGTCACAGATTTCCGCCACTGTATCCAGAATTCTCACCTGTACCGGATGTTTTGGATCAATGTATGCCATTCCGTTTGGATCAACTGGGTAACCTAGCATTTGTGATAACGCTAACATCCCCGTATGCTTCCCAGAACAGTTATGCCGGTTGGGTGTAACTTTCTCTCCTCGTTCCCTCATTGCTTCTGCAGTGGCTCGACTATACGGTGTATGCACACCACACAACAGCTCATCTTCTCTTACCCCTGTTTTCGTTTGGATGGATTTGACCACTGCTACATGCTCATCAGTCCCTGAATGTGATGCACAAATTAATGCCACTTCCTGCAGTGTCAGCTGATAAAATGACATACCCCCAATTTCTATAAATGGTAGAGCTTGAAGTGGCTTAGCAGATGATCGTGTGAATGTCACCAATTCTGGGTCCCCATGCCAGGCTACCAGTTTCCCTGATGAATCCATGATCGCAATCGCCCCAAAATGTATCGACTCGACAATATTTCCCCTGGTTAACTCGAAAATAGGTTGGTAAGATAATTGTGCCATGAATACTGATCACTCACCGCTGGATTCACTCGGGCGATAACGCCGGGCATAATATTGGAACAACCCATGCCGGTAACGTTGATAATATTGATCATGTAATTCCTGCGGAAAACTCAAGTCTGAAAGCAGGTTGGGGATTAAATTCTCGACATCTGCGGGAGGAGCATTACGCTTGACAAGCCTGTCCAAACCTCTCAGGATACTCTTAAGGTGACGCTGTTGAATTTTTATTTCCTCTAATCCAATTTGGCCACCTCGCCCACTGATCACTTTATATTCACGAAATGATGACATTAAAATATTAAGCGTCTCTATCCAGGCTGGAATATCAGCATTCGTCAAAAAAGGTGGCTGGTTAAGTAGGATAACATCCCCCACAAATACCACCTTGGCGGAGGGAACAACTACCCATGTTCCTCCAGGTGCTGGACCAGCATGGTATTCAATTAAAACTTCTTGCTCTCCCCAATGAATCGAAATCTGGTGGGTGAATGTGATATCTGGTAATGCCCATCGGGTTCCAACCACATCATCATATGTCTCCCAGATCGAACCACTCTCGGCATTTTGTCCTTTAAATATGGAAGGACGAGCTCTGAAAACCTGGGCTGTTTTCTGATGAGCAATGATAGTACAATCCATGGACCTTGCTCCCAGTGTCCGATCGGGATGAGCGTCAAGATTTACCAGAACACGGTTGGTTTTTGCACCAAAATTATAGAGCAGGTTTAACCACATACGGGCATCTTCAGTCCGAAGGGGAGCATCAATCATGATTGTTCCCATGGGTAAAAGGATTGCTCCTACTGTTACCCCCGGGTATGAATTTTCAATAAAAATTCCGTGTTCGATTTGTTCCATAATTCTCTCTGGTTTTTCCTTATTTTATGATTCACGATTGTACAGATGGCAGGGAAAAGGTGAAACGCGAGCCCGCTCCAACTTCGCTATCAACCCAAATATTACCGCCATGGGCTTGTATTGCAAGACGGCAATATGCTAAACCTAAACCAAGTCCTTTTGGAGCATTTTCTGTTTTTAGTCGGGTAAACTTATCAAAGATACGTTCATGCTCCGAGGCTGGTATCCCAGAGCCATTATCTTTTACCCAAACCTGGATTTGGTCACCCTCTTGCCGCGCCCCAACCTCAATTTTACTGCCTTGAGGCGAGTATTTACTGGCGTTTTCCAATAAATTAGTTACAACCCTGCGGATCATATCCTGATCAACTAACACATTTGGAAGACGGTCCGGAACTTTATAGCGTATGATCTGACTTTTATTATGCACCAATGACTCCATGGCTTCAACAGCTTCACACACAAGTGCCAGAATGTTGGTTAATTTTCGTGTTCCAATTGGTTGCCCAGCATCCAGGATACTCAAATCTAATAGAGATTCAGTCATCCTTTGGATCCGTTCTGTTGATCGCATGGATATTTCTAACAATGACTTCAAAACCGGATCATCCGATGGCATCATCGTACCTAATAGATCTAAGCTTGAAACAACATTAGCCAGAGGTGACCTTAAATCATGGTATATCATCGAGATCAAGTCGTCCCGTAATGTATCGAGTTTTTTCTGTTCAGTGATATCACGCAATATCCACTGTAGGTGAGAGATATTATCCAATTGAATTTCACGGGCGTAAACTTTTATTGGAACCTGATGGCCGCTGGCGGTGTACAAGCGTGACTCATATGATATTGTTTTACCAGAACGAAGATTGGAAAAATCCTCTCCAACTAAATCCTTATCAATTTGATGGATTTGATATATTTGCATTGAAGCCAGGTCATTCTTACTAAAATCTGAAAATACAACCGCTTTGCGATTTGCTTCCAGAATTGCTCCATTCCAGTTCGTGATCAAAATTGGATCGATACTATCTTCAAATAGATCATGGTAACTTTGATGAGCTGCTTGAAGCTGAGTAAATAATTGTGCATGACGAATTGCGGTTCCTGCTAAATCAGCAATCCCCGACAGAATCAACAATGAATCCTGGTCAAAATCTGTGCTTTTTGGATTGATTGCTTCAAGCGTACCAATAACCTCCCCTCGATAGTGGATCGGAGCACAAAGGATCGCCTTGGAGATTTTTCCTTTCATTTGATCTGTACTTGGATTGAATTGATCGTCTTTTCTTGCTTCCGGAATGATAACGCCTTCATCATGTTCTATAACCCATTGCGAAATTCCTTGATCAATTTCTTTAGGTATTCTTAAACTGCTGCTCTTGGGCCATCCCTTAGAAGCCCTTAGTTCTAATTTTCCAGTTTGGAAATCAAGCAATGTTAACGCAACCACTTTCACGTCTACCGCTTGAACAGTCTGCTCCAGGATGCCTGTAAATACATCCTCGACGTTCAAGCTTACAGAAATCCCTGATGCACTTTTTGCCAGAGAAGTCATTACCTGTGCATTGCGTTGGCTTTCAGCATACAACCGGGCATTAAGTACTGCAATACCTGCCTGGTCTGCAATTGCCTGCACCAGAGCCACATGATCAGCTGTGAAGAAACCCGTTTTTGGATGTACAAGGGTTAAGACGCCTACCAGATTCTCATGGGTGAGTAGTGGCGCACTCACCGCTGATTTGGGTAGTTGCTTTTCATCATCTTCATATTGACGTGGCATCCACCGACTATCTTCGATGGTATTTTCAACCAATGCTACCCGTCGTTCGCGCACCACCCAACCTGACAATCCTTTTTCGAGTGTTTCTTTCAACCGCATTGTTGTATGGTTGTGAATCGTATCCCCGGCAATAATCGCAGAATCAACCAGGGCTCCATTGTCATCCAAAACAATAATAGATCCGTTGATTGCCCCCACATTCTGCATGGATAAAAACAGGATTCGTTCTAACACCGTGCGTAAATCGAGTGCTGAACTTAACTCGCGGCTGATATGGTAGAGCAATTCCAAAGACGAGCGAGTTGAATTATCCTCTGGGGTATCTGGTAATAATTTACTCATTCAAAATACGACTCAATCTCAGTATAGCATAGTCCCATTCAGGTAATGATATTCACTTTTGGAAAATCCATCAGTAACACATCTAAAGCTTGGCGTGCGTTAACATTGTGATCAATATAATCGATAGTACGCTCAATAGCGATCACCTGGACCTTGGCATTATACAAGTCAATGACCGCACCCAGCTTCTGAATTTGGTTTGAATAATCAAGATTTGTGATCGAGCGTCTCATTCCGCTGGTGCAAATAAGTACATCACGCCAAAATGTCAGCCACACTTGCAGCTCATTACGTAGTCTTTCTTTATCTTCGACAATTCCTTTGGCAAATGCAAATCGTTCGCGCTGGGTGGTGGCAAGAATTTGGATCAACTCATCCAGCCACGATTGTCTCAGTTCGAGTAATTGCGGTTGTTCAAATAGACGGATGGCATAACCTGGACGTCCATCTGAAAGATGTGCCAATTTCTCGGATATTTCTTCTGGCATACCTTTGAGAGTGTGTAAACCTCTGGCGGTTTCATCTGTTGACAGAGGGCGTAGGTGCAGAAGCTCACAACGCGATACGATTGTTGGCAGGAGTTCCTCAGCACTATTTGCGGTTAATATAACAATTACATGGTCCGGGGGTTCTTCCAGTGTTTTTAACATGGCATTGGCTGCACTGATATGGGCTTCTTCAAAACGCAGGATTAATGCCACCTTGTAGCGTGCTTCATAGGGTGCTAATGCCAGCTTATGTTGTAACTCTCGTACTTGATCAATTTTCAGCGTTTCGCCCTCATGTTCAGCCATTACCATCATTAGGTCAGGATGGTGCATCTGCTCAATGCGCTTGCATGAAGAACAAGTCAGGCATGGTTGACCTGCTAAAGGGGGTTTAAGGCAATTCAGGCTTTGAGCGAATCGTAGTGCGAGGGTACGCCGTCCAACTCCCGATGGTCCGGTGAATAGATAGGCATGCCGTTCACAGCCCAAAGCCACGTGCTCTGCAAGTAAATTAACGGCCCATTCATGACCAATCATGCCCCAATCCATGGTTCGATTTTAGCCTAGGTGAACAATCTTGACAACCAGTAACCTAAAAATTGCCAATTTTGTAAGTATGGTAGAATTTGCCGGATGGACCTCCTTGCGGGTCTGAATACCCAACAACAGCAGGCTGTTATGGCTGGTCTGGGTCCCGTCTTAATCATGGCCGGACCCGGATCAGGTAAGACGCGGGTACTCACCCAGCGTATCGCCTATCTGATAGGCAAGATGGGGGTACGACCATTTAACATCCTGGCGGTAACTTTTACCAATAAAGCTGCCCATGAGATGGAAAACCGGGTGATTAATCTATTGGGAGAAAATGCCCGTGGGGTCACTTTAGGTACGTTTCATGCCACCTGTGCGCGTATCCTCCGTCGTGAAGCTGAACACCTTCCATTCGATTCGAATTTTGTCATTTTTGATGAAGATGATCAGTTGGGTCTAGCGAAGCGGGTTATTGCGGATTTAAATCTTGATGACAAGCAATACCGGCCTTTGGCGATATTGAATTCCATCTCCAATGCGAAAAATGAATTGATCTTGCCAGATGAATACCCACTACAGACCTATCGGGATGAAGTTGTCAAACGAGTATACATCGGCTACCAGCAATTATTATTGACCAACAACGCATTGGATTTTGACGATCTTCTCCTTTATACGGCATTCCTGTTGGATGACAATCCTTCGGTTCGTGAAAGGTATGCACGCCGTTACGAGCACGTATTGGTGGATGAATTTCAGGATACCAACCTGGCTCAATACGTCTTACTGCGAAGGTTATCTTCATACCATAACAATATTTTTGCTGTGGGTGATGCAGATCAGTCCATCTACCGTTGGCGCGGGGCCGATTACCGCAATGTTTTACGTTTCGAACAGGATTATCCAGGTGCCCAGGTCATTTTATTGGAGCAGAACTATCGCTCTACTCAACAGATCCTGGATGTCGCCATGGCAATCATCGATCCTAATCCTAACCGTACCCCAAAGCGGCTTTTTACTGATCGTGGTGTTGGTGAAAAAGCCGTACTGCATGAGACATATGATGATCGCCAGGAGGCTGCATTTATTGTGGATACAATTGCTACCCTGGTGGGTAAGAAACAAGCACAGCCAGGCGAAGTTGCAGTAATGTATCGCACTAATGCACAGTCTCGCTTGCTCGAAGAAGCTTTTCTACATGCCGGCTTACCGTATAAGCTTGTTGGTGCTCAGCGCTTCTATGGACGTAAAGAGGTGAAAGATATCATTGCATTTATGCGGCTGGTGCAAAATCCAAATGATGAGTTGAGTCTGATCCGGGTCATCAATGCACCTCCAAGAGGTGTGGGGGAGAAGACATTACAATTATTGCGTACTCAAGCCAAGAAAATTGGTCTGAATCCGGGTAATCTTTTACTGCAGTTAGGTTGCGACTCTGAGCCATTCAAAGCCTCCTTCCCTCAACGTGCGCTGATAATCCTTGCTGGCTTTGGCGCAATGTTATCCCACTGGACGTCCACCGTAGCCGAGTTTCCTCCTTTATCTATCATGGATAGAATCTTAGATGAAACCGACTACCACGCATATATTGACGACGGTACCGATGAAGGCAATGAGCGTTGGGAAAACATAATGGAGTTACGCCGTTTAGCAGCAGAATATCAAGATCGGACGATATCCGATTTTCTTGAAGATGTCGCCCTGGTTTCTGACCAGGATACCATCGAAGCCAACGCCAATGTACCAACCCTGCTGACATTACACGCTGCTAAAGGCTTGGAATTCAGTGTGGTTATTATTGCCGGGTTAAATGACGGCACACTCCCTCACTCTCGTTCATTTGATGACCTCGAAGCAATGCAGGAAGAGAGGCGATTATTGTATGTGGGTATAACCCGTGCAAAAGATCGGCTTTATCTGGTTTATGCCCAAAATAGAAATGCTTTTGGTTATCCCGATCCGGTCGATCCTTCCCGGTTCCTGTCTGATATTCCAGACAGCCTCATCTATGAAGCAAGTTCCATGCGTACCACGAGACCATCCAGGTTTGGTAGTTTTGATCCCAAAGCCATACAATGGGATACAAAAAATCCCAGAACAGAGCGCGTTATTTCACAAAAATACCCACCGGGTGCACATGTGCAACATCCTGTATGGGGAGATGGAATGGTGTTGAATAGCCGTCTCCAGGATGATGATGAAATTGTAGATATTTTTTTCGAGAATGTAGGTATGAAACGCGTGGCTGCTTCTTTGGCTAACTTAAAAACGAAAGGATAGCCATAACAACCTCTAAGCCTTCGCCGAATGTCAAGCTGGGTGGATATAATTATGCTTTTTCTATAATCCGCTGTATAATCCTCCCATGCCAATTCTCGATTCCCACTCTCTGGAAATCATTAGCAGGAGCACTGAACAAACCCGGCGGGTGGGTATGCGGCTTGGAGCATTACTCAAACCCGCTGATTTGGTCGCTCTGGTAGGTGACCTTGGTTCAGGAAAAACTACTCTCGTTCAAGGTATCGCAGCTGGTTGGGGATCTCTTGATCCAGTTTCCAGCCCTACTTTTGTAATAGTGAATGTTTATCGCCATACAGGTGGTTTGCGTCTTTTCCACTTGGATGCATATCGCTTGAATGATGCTTCAGAAGCACAAGATCTGGATTTAGAATCAATGCTTGACCAGGGTCCTATGATTGTCGAGTGGGCGGAGCGCGTCCAATCAGCGTTACCCGACCAGGGATTATGGGTGCATTTGAAATATATTGACGATGTCCAGCGAGACCTGATGTTCTCGGGTCGTGGGCAATATTATCAAGATTTACTGTCACGTTTCCGGAAAATTATCTACGGAGGCTGAGTGCTATTAGCGCTTGATACCTCAACCCGAAATATCGGTATAGCCGTATATGATGGCATCCAGGTTCTTTCTGAAAACATCTGGACTAGCCATGATTTTCATACAGTTGAGTTGGCCCCCGCAGTTGTAGAAACCCTCTCTCGTGCACGAGTCGAGGTCCAAGATTTAAAATTCCTGGCAATTGCAACGGGACCCGGGTCTTATACCGGCTTACGGATTGGTATGGCATTTGCAAAAGGCATTGCCCTCGCCCGTCATATACCGATCATTGGTATCCCAACTTTAGATATTGTTGCTGAATCACAACCAGTATCTCCAGGATTCTCATTGGCAGCTATTCTCCAGGTGGGACGTGGACGATTAGCTGTTGGTTGGTATATTCCAGTGGATGGCCGCTGGCAGATCACTCCACCGATACAAGTCATGGATGTGATTAAACTTTCACGTAATATTCATGAGCCAACCATGATATGTGGAGAGCTGAACGAAGAACAGCAGCACGCCTTAGCGAGGAAATATAAAAATGTGGTTCTCGCCTCACCTGCTCACTCCATTCGAAGACCTTCTTTGCTTGCAGAGCTGGCATGGAAGCGGTGGCAAGCAGGAGATATTGACGATCCTGCCACTCTCGCCCCAACTTATCTCCCCATTGGTGATCCTATCCCCGGATGAATTGATTTCGGGGAAATAATCCAAATGACAAACCTCCTGATATCGTCAGGAAGATCTATGGCATTACCAATACAATTGAATGCGACTCACCAGTTGTTATATCGCCCGATGAAGTTGGAGGACATCCCGCGCGTTCATGAGATTGATATACTATCATTTTCTTTGCCCTGGCCAGAAAAATCTTATCATTTCGAGCTGACTGAGAACCCTTCTACTTTAGCAATCGTAGCTGAGATCAGTCCGAAGAATAGCGAGCCTGTTATTATTGGAATGTCTATTGTTTGGATTATCATTACCGAAGCTCATATTGCTACCATTGCAATTCATCCAGATTTCCGCGGTTGTAAATATGGAAAAAGCTTGCTTGCCGAGACGCTTCGACAATCGATCCAACGGGGTGCACTCATGGCAACCCTTGAGGTTAGAGAGACTAACCTGATTGCCCAGGAGTTGTACCGCTCCTTTGGCTTTATCACGATGAATTGCCGCACAAACTTTTATCGTGATAATAATGAAGATGCATTGGTAATGACCATCGAACCGTTGGGAATGCAATATCTTGGGTGGTTAAATAAACTTGGGAAATTAGATTAATACAAATAATGGATAAATGAAAGGTTTTCCTTTATACTTATGCCACAATTTCAAGGAGGCAGGTAGTGGACGTAGAAAAAAAGCATCTCGCTGAAGCTACAATGACACAAATTGCTAAGGAGGTTTCTATCTGCCAACGATGCATGTTGCATCACTCGCGGAAATTAGCTGTCCCTGGAGAAGGTCCAGTGGATGCTCAAATTATGTTCATCGGTGAAGGACCGGGGTTTCACGAAAATGAACAAGGACGACCTTTTGTCGGTGCAGCAGGGAAATATCTGGAAGAATTATTAGCAAAGATAAATTTACGGCGCGAAGATGTGTTTATCGGAAATGTTGTCAAATGCCGCCCTCCCAACAATCGTGATCCACTCCCAGACGAATTAGCAGCATGCAGTGATTATTTAGAACGTCAAATCCAGGCCATTAATCCCAAAGTCATTGTCACTCTGGGACGTTATTCGATGGCACGCTTTCTACCCAATGCAAAAATTAGCGATATACACGGGCAATCATTTCGGATCAAAGGACATCTGGTAGTACCCATGTTCCATCCAGCAGCTGCCCTGCACCAGCCTTCGCTTAAAATTTCCATTGAACGCGATTTTTTGCATTTACCAGAGTTAATTACCAAGGCTTTCGAGGCAGCTGTTGTGGAGGATAAGCCTCCAGAACCTAAATCTGAGCCAACTCAATTGAGTTTGTTCTGATCTCTATCTATTGAGGTGCTATGACTAATACAAAAGACGCATTGATTTACTCTCTCCGTGACCATTCTGCAAAAATTGGTGTCTTGGGTTTGGGATATGTGGGTTTACCATTGGCAGTTGCTTTTGGGGAAGCTGGTTTCCAGGTTTTTGGTATCGATCCCGACCTCCGAAAAGTTAGAGCCCTGAATAACGGTGAGAGCTATGTCCAGGATGTTTCAGAAGAACAAATATCCAGGTTAGTGAAAAACGGAAGACTATCTGCAACCACAGATTTTTCAGTGCTCCTCCGTTGTGATGCTGTAAGCATCTGTGTCCCAACACCATTACGAAAAACCGGTGATCCGGATATGTCTTTTATCCTGAATGCCACCGATGAGCTTGCTAAGTACATGCATCCGGGTATGATTATTGTGCTTGAATCAACCACTTACCCCGGCACCACTCGTGAAGTGCTGCTCCCAAAACTAGGTAAGGAGAAGGGACTTGTCGTTGGAAAAGACTTCTTCTTGGCTTTTTCACCTGAAAGGGTCGATCCCGGTCGTGAGGATTGGACTACACTTAATACTCCAAAAGTGATCGGCGGAATTACTGAAGAATGCAGCGAAGTTGGAGCAACTTGGTATGCGCAGGCACTAAATACAGTTGTACCGGTCTCATCTGCTGAAACCGCCGAGCTATCAAAATTGCTTGAAAACACCTTTCGAATGATAAACATCGGTGTGGTTAATGAGCTGGCAATAATGTGCGAGCGTCTTGGCGTCGACGTATGGGAAGTCATTGATGCTGCAGCTACAAAACCATTCGGTTTTATGAAATTCACTCCTGGTCCGGGCCTTGGTGGTCATTGTATCCCTATTGATCCTTTATATCTTTCCTGGAAAATGAAAGCCTTCCAATATAATGCCCGTTTTATTGAATTAGCAGCTGATATTAATACCAATATGCCACGCTATGTAGTTAATAGAGTAATGGACGCATTCAATGAACGTGGATTAGCTTTACATAATTCCAACTGTCTGGTCTTGGGTGTTGCCTACAAACCTGATGTCGACGATATCCGTGAATCACCCGCTTTAGATGTGATTGGATTACTCCAGAAAAAAGGCGCAAAGGTTACTTATCATGATCCATTCATTCCCCGCCTGCGTACCCATGATGATGTCGCAATGGAGAGTGTGACGGATGTGATGGATGCAGTACGTCATGCTGATTGCATCGTCATCATCACCAATCATTCGTCATATGATTATAAAGCCATCCTAAAGGAGGCTAAATTTATCTTTGATTCTCGCAATGCCCTGGGAAAACTGGGGAAAAATAATCCGAAGGTGGTTCGTCTTTAGAGCATGAAAAATTACCTGGTAACCGGTGCAGCCGGATTCATTGCTTCGCGCGTGATTGAAATTCTCCTTGATGATGGTCATACCGTCATTGGGATGGATAATATGAACGATGCCTATGACGTTCGCATGAAGCAATACCGTCTGAAGAAGTTACAAAAGCACCCAAATTTTACCTTTTACCTATCTGACATTGCACATCGAGAGACATTCAATACCAAGTCTCATCTTAGGCAATTACCCTTTGATGCAGTAATTAATCTGGCAGCCCGGGCGGGTGTACGGCAATCAGTTGAAAATCCATGGGTTTATGTAGATACCAACATTACCGGTACGCTTAACTTGCTTGAATTCTGCCATGAACAGAATATTCCCAAACTAATTCTAGCATCTACCTCAAGCATCTATGGAGATAACGCACCTCTTCCAACTTCTGAAACGGTGTGTAGTGACTACCCTCTTCAGTCATATGCTGCTACCAAAAAAAGTGCTGAAGTTTTGTGTTATGTATATCATTATTTGTATGGCGTAGATGTAACAGTTTTCCGCTACTTTACCGTTTATGGTCCATCCCCCCGACCTGACATGGTCATGTTCCGGTTTACTCAATGGATCAGTGAAGGACGTCCTGTAAAGGTAAATGGTGACGGAGAACAATCTCGGGGATTTACTTATGTGGATGATATCGCTCGCGGGACGATCCTTGGCCTTAAGCCATTGGGGTACGAAATCATTAATCTGGGCGGCCATCAGGTGATTAAAATAAATGAGCTGATCCGATTGATGGAGTCTCTTACCGGAAAGACTGCCAATGTTGAGTATCTTCCACGCCACCCTGCAGATATGGTGACGAATTGGGCAAATGTGGAAAAGGCAAAAAAACTCTTAGGTTGGGAACCCATCGTCGAATTGCAAGAAGGTGTTTCGCAGCTGGTTGACTGGTACAACCAGGAACGTTCATGGGCAAGTCAGATCAATACTACATCATAATCGCCCACAAGATCTTACCTAACGATAATATCAGCTAATGTTTAAAACTATTCGCTCCTGGTGGCAGGATAATCTGCTCAGAGGGGTGTTAAAAAACACGAGCTACCTCTTTAGCAGTAACACACTTGCCGCTGCGCTGAGCATGGTCAACTCAATTTTTGTTACGCGCCTGCTCGGCATTACCGGATTGGGACTGGTCACCACGGTCCAAACATTCACCTCGAATATTAACCGTTTCTTATCCTTTCGTATGAGCGAAGTTGTGGTCAAATACCTTGGACAGGCATTGGCCAACGATCTTGAAATTGATGGTGAGAATAAAATTTCCGCTGATGGTGCTCTTCATTCTTCCCCATCCCAATCCACAAGCTTCTGCTTTTGTCAAAGGTATCGGGGTAATTGAAGCTGGTACTTCAATTCTGGCATATCTGATTTTAGTTTTATTATCACCTTGGGCTGCAAGGGTTTTTTTAAAAGATCCCTCTCTGGCTGCTTTATTCCCGATATATGGACTGGTATTACTTGCAAATCTAGTCTATGAAACCTCTGTGGGGGTGTTACAAACCCATAAGCGTTTTAGCTGGCTGGGAACGATTAACACCATTCAGAGTATCATCACCGCCATCCTTATTCTGCTTGCATTTATACTTAGGCGTAGTATTTTAGACGTGCTGGGAGCATACCTGCTGGGGAAGTCATTCGCAGGTATTTCCATCGCTATTCTAGCTTTCAGGCAGATGAATCGAAGCCTTGGCTACCGATGGTGGCGTGCCTCCTTCCGGTTGGTAAAAGATTGGCGTAGCATCCTTGGTTTTGCAATTAACACCAACCTGAATGGTACGGTCAATCTGATCACCCGCGACAATGCTCCTCTTTACCTTGCAGCATTGAGTCCTGCTAATGTAACTACAGCATATGTCGGATATTTCAAACTCGGTTTGTCCATCATCAACCTAATCACCCTACCCATTGATCCGTTTATCTGGCCTACATATGCTGAAATTACTCGTACAATTGCACTTCATCAGTGGCAGAAGACGCGCGGTTTACTTAAACAGGTTAGCTCAATTGCAGCTGCGTGGACTTTTACAGCCGCAGCCGGGATTGCACTATTTGGTTGGTGGTTGATCCCTTTTCTGTACGGCCCCACCGCTTTACCCGCATATCCAGTAGTACTGATCCTTCTAGTTGGATATGGGGTTGCAAATACCTTCAACTGGAATAGACCATTAATGCTTGCTCTCGGAAAACCATCCTATCCTCTATTTGTAGCGCTTGGGGTGGGGGCAATTGAGCTCCTTCTCATAATTTCTCTCGTCCCAACAGGTGGATATCTGGTGATGTCAGCGATTTTATCTATTTACCTTGCTATCTCGGTTGGGATTATTGCCTGGAAGGGTTGGCGCTTGATTAAGCATAATGAATTTTTGGATCAGAAACCTCAAGGAACGATATCTGAAGACATAGCAGCATGAAGGTTGCTTGTATTTCTGCCTCTCAAATCCCATCTACAACTGCAAATAGCCTGCAGGTAATGAAAGCCTGTCAGGCAATCAACCAATTGGGGCATGAAGTACATTTATTTGTACCCAGGTATGATCAACAACCTGATAATGCGGATTTAGCTCTTTACTATGGTCTTAAATCTCAGTTTCCCATCGAATGGTTACCTTCTAGACCGGCTTTTCACCGCTATGATTTTTCTTTTCAGGCTGTTCGAAAAGCACGTACTTTAAATGCAGACGTAACGTATGTATGGCTTATCCAAGCCGGGGTATTTTCCCTCCTGTCAGGGCTGCCGGTGATTATTGAGCTCCACGGACCTCCAGAAGGTAGTTTTGGTCCTTCCATATTCCGCCTCTTTCAGTATATTCCTGGTAAAAAGCGAATACTACCAATCACGCATGCCTTGGCGAGACAAATCCACGAACGCTACAAGGTTGATGTTGAAAACCCACTGCTGACACGCATCTCTCCCAATGGGGTTGACCTGGATCGCTACTTGAATTTACCTGAAACAAAGATTGCCCGTGACCTTCTTGGGCTTCCACAAATGTTGACTGCTGGCTATACCGGGCATTTATATTCAGGTCGAGGGATGTCTTTGTTAGTGGAGTTAGCCAGATGTTTTCCTAAAATCAACTTTTTGTGGGTGGGCGGGAATCCATCTGATGTTAGTAGATGGCGTGAGCATCTGGTTATTGAAAATATTTTAAATATTACCATGACAGGATTTGTTCAAAACAGCCAGCTCCCGTTGTTCCAGGCAGCTGCGGATATCTTATTAATGCCATATGGGAAAGTGATCAGTGGGAGTAGTGGTGGCAATTCAGCAACCTATGCCAGCCCAATGAAAATGTTCGATT
Source organism: uncultured Chloroflexia bacterium (assembly GCA_963777935.1). Taxonomy (GTDB): domain Bacteria; phylum Chloroflexota; class Anaerolineae; order Anaerolineales; family UBA4823; genus FEB-25. The sequence goes on along the minus strand of CAVZSL010000005.1, from coordinate 521,316 downwards.
ATATGGCGAGCAAACGGGCGATAATCTCAAGCGACATCCCTGTTATCCGGGAAGTGTTAAACCCATCCAATGCGATGCTTTGCCCACCAGATGATCTTACTGCCTGGTCACAGGCAATCGAATGCCTGATGGCAGATGAGAATAAACGCCTATCATTGGGTCAACAAGCCTGGCAGGATGTCCAACAGTATTCCTGGCTCGAACGTGCCCGTAATGCACTGGCTGGATTTATTGCACAATAACGATCATTCATCTCTATGATTGAAAATAAACCTGCAATATCCAATAAATTTCACTCAACATCATTTTGGATCATCCTTGTCTTTGTTATAGGTCTTATTTCACGGCTGATGATCATATTGCTTTACCAGCCTGTCTCATTCAGTGATACACCCAGCTATCGCCGCCTGGCTAAGGCAGTTCTAAGAGGATTTACCAATTACGATGGTACCCGCACTCCGGGATATCCGGTTTTTTTGGCCTTGATTGGTAGCGATCAACGTGTCTGGATAGCCCAGCTTCTTCTGGGATTTGCCACTACCTTTCTCCTGTTCTATATCGGATGGAAGTTGACTGGTAAACCCTGGTTTGGAGGATTGATTGCTTTATCTCATACGCTCAATCTTGGTCAGCTCTTTTTTGAATCCAACCTTCTCACTGAAGCTCTGACCACATTCCTGCTCGTTTTATCCTTAGCAGGGATGCTCATCTGGCTTTTATACCCACATAAACGTAGCCTATGGCTGGCTTTTTTTATTGGATTGATATCTGTTTTGACTCTCCTTGTACGTCCGTTATTCATCTACCTTCCATTCTTACTCCTTATATTCCTCTGGATTGGGATTAAACAGAAATTTATCGCTTTAAATATGACAGATCAGGTGAAAAGTGAAATCAGAAATGATTCAACAGTTGTTAACAAACACTCGTCCTTATACATCATCGCCTTTATTTTGCCAGTAGTCCTCTTCCTGGGTGGTTGGATCATGTTCATCCACGACCGGTATGGTTTCTGGTCACTAACAACCATGTCTGGCTATCATCTCATCCAGCACACAGGTAGCTTCTTTGAATATGTACCAGATAAGTATGCTTCTCTACGGGATACTTATCTCCAGTATCGTGATGCTCATATTGCTCAATATGGTACCCAGGCAAATACAATATGGGAGGCTATTCCTGAGATGAGCCGTAACTCAGGCTACAATTTTTACGACCTCTCGAGGGTGCTAACAAAAATATCCGTCCAGCTAATTCTGGATCATCCATTTCTGTTTTTAAAGAGCGCCATATCTGGCTGGTGGATGTTCTGGCGCACCTCATTTTATTGGTCAACCGATGCTCTCCGCTTTCCATGGTTATCTACAGGAGTCAATATTGCCGTTCAGATCCAACGGTTTATATTATTTATCATCAATCTCATTTTTATCTTATCCTCCCTGTACTTTGCACTCTCCGAATTTCTGGTTATCTTACGTCATAAAGCTTTAAAGGAGAAATTGGGTTTCGTCAATCCTGCAAAACATGCTTATTTCTGGTTATTATTGGCAAACATTTGGATTGCCTCCATACTTCAAACCCTGCTTGACCACGGTGATAATCCACGTTTTCTTGTTCCATTACAATCCCTGGTCATCCTCTGGGTTGCTTTATTCTTTTATCAATTGTTCTCCACAAAACGGGTATCTGAATACCCTGCAACTGACTCTCTCTAATAGAGTTCATGAATTAATTTGCCTATATGAAAAATATTCGAATAAAAAAAGAAGTTTGGATTATATCCCTGGTCGCGATTATACTTGCGACCCTTCTTGCATTTATTGATGGTAGTGGACATTGGCTTCAAGCATGGTTTGCTTATCTTGTCCTGCTGGGGTTTGGAGCAGCGAGCATCTACTGGGTGTGGAAGCTTGTTAAAGCCAACTCGAAAGTAACCGTTATTACTATCGTCTCTTTTTCGCTGCGTCTTTCCATCGGGATAGCCCTCGCTCTTTTACTGCCCACCTTCGGCTACCAAAACAGTCCAGAGCATCTTGCAGGTTATGTATATACAGATGCATTCTTTCGCGATAGTCAAGCTTGGGATTTTGTCACTTCTGGAAATCCCCTGAGTCAGGCATTTTCTGGTCAATTCTCAGGGGATCAGTATGGCGGTATGCTAGCTTTAAGTGCTTTTATTTATCGTTTCCTAAGCCCGGATGCTCATCGTCCATTTTTAATCCTTATTCTATCTGCCACATTTTCTGCCTGGGGTATTTTATTCCTCTGGAAGGCATCCAAAACATGGTTCAGCGAAAAAACATCTCTTCTCACGATATGGCTATTTGCCTTATATCCCGAAAGTGTTCTATTAGGCAGTAGTCAGATGCGGGAAGCGATTGTTATTCCAATGACGGCTATATCCTTCTATGGACTTACCGAGATACTGGCAAAAAAAAGGATTGGTTGGTTATGGTTGATCCTTTCTGCTGTATTCTTATTTTCCATTCAACCTTTAGCAGGATTTATCTCTTTTTCTGTCTTATTTGGGATTTGGCTTCTCGATCCTGTAACATTAAACTCAATCAAACAACGCCGAACCATTTTGGCTATTTTCTTATTGATTGCAATCCTCATAGGTACCATGCTTCTGGTAGGCTCAATCCTCACAAATCTTCCTTCAATACAGGGTAATAAATCCCTCGGGATCTTTATAAACTGGTTCCAAAATAATTTCAGTTACCAGAGTTATCTGACCGAACGCAGTTCTGGAATGTTCCAGAGATTATTGGAAAGTATGGGTGAGCAATGGCGTTGGTTGATTGTTATGGTTTATGGTATAGCCCAACCTGTTTTACCTGCGATTGTGGGTGATCCTGATGCAGCCTGGATAATGCGTATCATTGGTTTCCTGCGTGCTGCTGGATGGTATGCTCTGGCGCTTTTCCTGATATATGGAATCCTGGGTGTATTTCGCAGTCGCAGCGAACCGCGTCGTCTACAGTTGATCTGGATTGGCATCATCATTTGGGCCTGGATTATTCTGGCAGCTTTGAATGCAGGTGCTGACCAATGGGATAATCCTCGTTATCGAGTTATTCTCCTTGTTTGGCAGGTGATCCTTGCTGCCTGGGCGTGGGAATGGGCAAGATCTCGGAGAGATGCCTGGCTTTGGCGTTGGCTGGCTGTCGAGGTCGTCTTCGTCGGGGTATTCACTGAATGGTATCTAAGTCGCTACTATTCCGGCTTTATTCACCTGGACATCAAGATATTGATCGTTTCTACTTTGCTTCTATGTGGGATGATTTTGGTTGGGGGGGCAATCTGGGATAAAAAACACCCTATCAAGCCATAACCCCACAATAATCGTTTATAATTCAGTCACTGAATATTGATATCTAAGGAGTATCACCGTGCCAACTGCTATTATTACCGGTATTACCGGTCAGGACGGATCGTATCTCGCGGAGTTATTACTTTCAAAGGGTTATCGGGTAGTAGGAATGATTCGCCGTTCCAGCGTGGTTACATTCGAACGCATCCAACACTTCCAGGACCAGATAGAGATCGTCCAAGGAGATCTTCATGACCAGAGTTCCTTGATGGATCTCGTGGAACAATATAAACCCGATGAAGTGTATAACCTGGCAGCTCAATCCTTCGTACCCACTTCTTGGAACCAGCCTGTATTGACAGGTGAAGTAACCGCCTTAGGAGTTACTCGCATGCTTGAGGCAATTCGTCTTCTAAAGCCAAAGACCCATTTTTATCAAGCCTCCTCCAGTGAGATGTTTGGCAAAGTCCATGAAGTTCCCCAGAAAGAAACAACTCCGTTTTACCCTCGTAGCCCCTATGGTGTTGCAAAAGTTTATGGGCATTGGATCACCGTCAATTATCGCGAATCCTATAACCTTTTTGCTGTTTCAGGAATTTTATTTAACCATGAAAGTCCGCGGAGAGGTACAGAGTTTGTAACCCGGAAGATTACCTATGGCGCTGTCCGCATCAAATTGGGATTGGCGAAAGAACTACGTCTTGGAAATCTGGAAGCCCGACGTGATTGGGGTTTCGCAGGTGATTACGTGGATGCTATGCATCGATTGATGCAAAATGATTCTCCAAAGGATTTTGTGGTCGGCACAGGAGAGACCCATTCCGTCCGTGAATTTTGTGATAAGGCATTTTCTTATCTCAACATGGATTACAAGGAATATGTCATCCAGGATCCGCGTTTTAATCGGCCTGCAGAAGTTGATTTACTTGTAGCAGACTCAACCAGAGTCCGGAAGGAACTGGGATGGGCTCCACATGTTGATTTCGATGGATTGGTTCGGATGATGGTTGATGCTGACCTGACAAACCTGGGAAAGGAAATCACCTGAATCAAAAGTTAACCAGTGTGGATTTCCCAAATGAAACACAAAATCCACCAGCTAGTCAGCCAAAGAAGTCTCACGTCGCATGGTTGCGCTGGCTCGGCACCATTCTCTCAGTTTGTTTACTCATTTACTTACTGAGCCAACAAGGCTGGGCAGAGATCGCTTACGCCGTCAAACAAATAGCTTGGTGGCGTTTCGTCTTGGCAATCATTCTCGTATTTGTCTCCCGGATGGCCGTCGTTATGCGATGGCACATCTTGATGCGCTCTGCTGGAACAGGAATTACCATCCGCCAATCCTTCCACCTGACCTTTGCCATGTTGTTTGCATCGAATTTTCTGCCCACCACTATCGGTGGAGATGTTTTCCGCCTGGCAGGTGCGATTCGCCTGGGATTTGACCAGGCAATTAGTGTTGCTTCATTAGTGGTGGATCGATTGGTTGGCATGACGGGTATGGCAATGGCTTTTTTATTTAGCCTCCCAGTTTTTGTCCATTCTGCGACCAATTCCTCTTTGATAGAGTCAATTGCAATTCCTTGGTTCAGGCCATTTGCAAATAAAATACTACGCTTTCTCAAGGAGCTCACTCAGGCATTGAAAGTATGGTTACACAAACCAGCTTCACTCGTGACTGCCCTTGTATTCACTTGGATCCATATGCTCTGTACATTCGCTGCCGTATGGGTGTTATTAGTCGGAATGGGTGAGCAAATTCCGTTCTGGTCGGTAATGGGGCTATGGAGTGCCACCTATTTTGTAACTTTACTGCCCATCTCTATCAATGGAATGGGTGTGCAGGAATTAGCAATGACATATTTCTTTGTTGCCATCGGAGGTATTTCAACCTCCAGCGGCCTCACACTTGCCCTCTTGATGCGTGTTTTGCAAATGATAGCCAGCCTGCCGGGTGCTTTTTTTCTCCCAGACATTATTGCCGGAAACAAGTAAAGCAAAAATTTCATGAAGGAACAGATAGTTCACACCTCCAATAAACATGCCCTTGAGCCCTTTCTTTTTTCGCTGACCCACATGGCAAAATCCACGAACTGTTTGTAACTTTTGATTGATTCATGACACGCACACTATTCAAGCTGATATATCTTCTGTCCTTCCTCATCTTCCCGTTCCTTGTTATGGTATTGGCAAGTGAAAGGCTAGCGAATATCCCGCTGCGGTTAGTCCTCTTCATCATCCTATCTTTAGGTGGCGCATGGATATTTCGAAGAGGCTGGCCTCAACATGGATGGATTACCGCACTTCTATTCACTACTCTGGGATATGGGGTTGTATATAAACTTGCCTGTTTCATTCCAGATGTATCAAACTACCCATTTTCATTAAGTTGGTCGGAGGCAAGTCGATATTATTACGCCTCTCTGTGGTTTTCCAAACAGATTTATGGTATCTCATTGCCACCATCGATTTTACATCCCAGTCGCTATTTGCTTCAATCAATTCCATTTATCATTCCCCACTCCTCCTTGTTATTACACCGCTTGTGGCAGGTTATTTTATGGGTTGTTACCGCCTCATTGGCCAGTTGGTTACTTGTTAGGCGGTTAACCCTCAAGGAACAAAAAAAGGCTCAAATAATAGTCGTGTCCTTTTTTTTCTGGGCTTTTCTATTTCTCTTTCAAGGGCCGGTATATTATCACCTGCTGATCATTGTTATCCTGATTCTCTGGGGCTTTGACCGCACCCGCTTTTGGCGCAACCTCTTCCTGGTATTATTGGCGTCCATCTGGGCAGGGATCAGCCGCATAAACTGGTTGCCCATGCCAGGATTGATGGCAGCTTCGCTTTATCTATTGGAAGTCCAGGTACAGGGAAAACCTCTATGGCGTTATTTACTGCCACCGGTGATATGGGCGCTTGTAGGCACAGGCTTTGCTTATATGAGCCAGCAGGTGTATGAGTTTGTATCAGGTAATCCCCCGGCATATTTCGGCTCCAGTTTTTCTTCTGATTTACTCTGGTACCGCCTATTACCCAACAAGACGTTTCCCATGGGTATCCTGCCAAGTGCAGTTTTAGTCTCGTTACCTCTTATCGGGTTGATGTTCTTGCGTCTGATTAACCGCTGGCGCGAGTATCATTTCATCCGTTTGTTTGGATTGGCTTCTATCCTGTTTGTTCTATTTGTCGGTGGTGTGGTCGTCAGTGTTAAGATCGGTGGGGGCAGTAATTTGCATAATCTGGATGCATACCTCACCATGCTACTCGTCATCGGCAGTTATATTTACTTTAATCGCTTCGTACCAGACTACTCAAAGACACTTACTGAAAATCAGACAGAAGGTACAATTCCCGTAACAAACAAGTATATTCATACAGCTGAAGTCTTTTTTCTCGCATTAGCACTGGCCATTCCTTTGTATTTTACATTATCCACAGGTGGTGCCCTTCCGCGCAGGGATTACCCAGCGGCACAATCTGCCTTGCAATCGCTTAAGTCAGCCACTCAGCAAGCAGTTAAGCAGGGTGGTGAGGTTCTCTTCATCAACCAGCGACACCTATTGACATTTGATTACATCCAGGGAATTCCACTCGTTCCTGAAGATGAACTTGTCTTCCTGATGGAAATGGCAATGTCAAATAACCCCGCCTACCTTGACGCATTCCACAATGATTTAGCCAGACAACGTTATGCCATGATCGTCTCTGAACCCCTTTCCTCCCAGTATCAAGGTAGGAATCATAGCTTCGGTGAGGAAAATGATGCCTGGGTAGGACGTGTCTCAGAGCCTGTTTTATGTTATTACGAACCAAAGGAATATTTAGAGGCAGCAGGTGTTGAGATATACACCCCTCGTGCTGATCCCTGCAGGTAATCAGGTCACAAGTTATGTATTTAAGCCGCACCAATAGTATAGTCGATATCGCCCTCTATTTTCTACTCACAATGGGATGGGCTTTGGGGGGTTACTTGTTGGTGAGGTTTGCTTTCCACCTCCGGCATTCAGAACGAGTTATGGGTGGTCTCGCAGTTGGTTTTTTACTATTCATAAGTACAACTAATCTTTTAGCTCATGTTCTATCCCTCCCCTACGCCTGTTGGATTGCATCTTTTATAATCCTTCTGGCTGGCATTGCTTGTGCATGGCGATCAAAACTTCGTCCCTGGCTGGAGAAGCGTGATTTTTACATCATTCCACAGCTAGCTTGTCTCCTTGCCTTGGCCGCTCTCTTCACATTTATCCTTCGAAGTGAGTCAATTTTTGATGAGTACCTTCACTTACCACTCATCTCCGTCATGGCTGCTGGGGATATACCTCCACATTTCTACCTCAATCCTGACTTCTATTTTGCTTATCATTACGGTATTCAGGTCTATGCCGCCAGCCTGGTTCGCCTGGCCGGGTTTTTCCCCTGGTCTGCCTGGGATGTAAGCCGTGCACTCGCTATCGCATTTACGCTGCTATTGGGGTGGATATGGGTTCGCAGGATCACACGCAGTAAAACCGCTGCCTGGTTGGGCAGCATCTTATTCACCTTCGGAGGTGGCACACGTTGGTTACTGCTACTCCTGCCTGCGAGCTGGTTAAAATGGGTTAGCCAGTCAGTAAACCTGGTCGGTACGGGTTTAAATACAGCCCCAACTTTGGCTGAAGCCTTGCATAAGACCTGGGTAATTGAAGGTGGAGGTGCTTCTTCATTCCCCTTCGCATTTCATAATGGTATTTTTATACCGGTTTTTTTTAACCTGGGCAGCACAGGTGCAATGCCATTCCTGACCGTAATATTGTTATTATTGCTTTTACCTCGCAGGCGTTTCACTCCAGTAGGATTATTTATCTGGAGTCTGTTATTCTCATCTCTAGCTTTGAGTGCTGAACATTTCTTTGCGGTTGTCTGGATCGGTATTGCCCTTGCAGCAAGTATTGCGTTAATATTTCACAAAAAACTATTTAAATCTTTCCCAAAAGACATATTGTTACAATGGGGCATCATACTTTCCTTCAGTGCTTTGCTGTCATTAGTTCAGGGAGGATTTATCAGTGAAACAGCCCGTAATCTGATCGCTTCCATTTCAGGGTTCACCTCTCCGAGTTATAACGCACGCGGATTTTCTGTCCGATGGCCTCCTGGCTTGCTATCTGCTCATCTTGGCAATTTATCCATATTAAATCCTGGACAGTTGGTTGTCTTACTGGTAGAGCTTGGTTTGGCATTGTTGCTCATACCAGTTATATTCATTCGATTTACGAAGGAATTACGCCATAAAGACTGGTTTTCCTCCGGCTTGAGCATCAGTGTGGTTCTCAGTCTGGTATTCCCGCTGTTTTTCCAATACGAAGTTGACCGGTCGATCACTCGAATGCCTGCCACTGCTCTTTGGACCTGCCTCGTGTTGGGCTTTCCAATTCTCTGGATGGCATTTCCCCACTTAAAAATCATCCCTCGTCTGATTTTGGCTATGGGTTACATAATGATAATTCTGGGAGGGTTGGTTATATTCCGATCACAGCTCGTATCTATTCCTTACCAAGAATTATCCTATTATATTGATGATTTGGATGCCAGCTACACTGCTGATTATTGGGACAAGCTACCAGAGGATTCCCAGGTGCTAGATCGTATCCCTGAGCGTTCTGTGACCATTTTTGGTCATATTGCCCGCACCAATTCTGGTATATACAAACACTTGCCCGATTGGGAAACATTGATTGCTGACCCAATCCCTGCCATGATTGCCAATGCTGGTTTTGATTATGTATATATGGATAAGGTGTGGTGGGATGGCCTGACACCCGTCCAAAAAGAGAATTTTCAACAACCATGTATCGACATAATCGATGAACGTGAACAAAACGAAGGCACGGATTACCGTTTATTGATTTCGGTCAACGCTTGCAGGTAATCAATGCGACGGATACTCCCGATGGTATAATCCATCCGTTTTCTGGAAGAAAAATGGAGCTATATAAATATGAAAATCGAATATCAAGAAACAACGAATGACCTTCTCGCCAGGATTGATATCCATAAAAAATATGGCAGTCGTGATATTGATCAATGGATGCTTCATCTCCTCAATCCCCAAAAAGGTTCTGTGATCCTTGACGTTGGTTGTGGATCGGGTAAACAATGCTTCCTTTTTTACAAAACCCTCGAAGGTGACGCCGATATCACCGGTGGTGACGTAAACCCCGAGTTGCTTGAAAACGCACGTCAGGAAAACGCTAAAATTGGCAACCGGATAAAACTCATCGATCTTAATTTCAATCAGCGCTTTCCATTAAACAACAATCAATTTGACCTTCTCACCTCGTGTTTCGCCATTTACTATTCTGAGGATATTCCCTTCACCATATCAGAGATGCATCGTGTGATAAAACCCGGTGGTCGTTTGTTCACAACTGGGCCGATGCCTGAAAATAAACGCCTGTTTTACGATATTATCTACGAGGCCACTCAGCAACCCATTCCGCCTATGCCAGGGAGTTCGCGATATTCCAGTCTGATCTATAACGCTATTCAAGAGCAGTTTTCCGAAGTAGAAATGCATATCTTCGAAAACCCTCTGATCTTTGAAGATGTTGAACCTTTCCTTGCATATACCCGTGCCTCATTATCGGAAGATCGCAAGCTGTGGAAAACCCTGTTTCAAGACTCCGGTGGATTTGAGCATGTCCTGCAGCAAATTAATACAGTTGCCACCCGGCGTATTGCTGAGGAAAAGCAACTTGTGATGACGAAAGTTGTCGGTGGTTTTATAGCCACCAAGTAATTAGAACTGAGTCTCAAATGGTGTTTACAACCGGATGCCATACGGATCGAAACTGGTACAATAACAATTAAATATGAATGAAAAGCAATTTATGAAAGCTTCTCCAGCTCTCCCAGTCGTATACGACAGCACCCGTCGCGGATCAGCTGTTTTCGAAGAGCTTAGGGAAATTTTTAACTATCAATACCTGATCTGGCAGCTTGTCCGGCGAGATGTCCTCACCCGGTATAAACGATCCTTTTTAGGTGTCGCCTGGACTATGCTTAATCCCCTCGGCATGATGCTGGTATGGACTTTAGCTTTTTCTCAATTTTTTAAAGCTGCTGAACTTCCTTCCTATCCAGCATATGTCTTGAGTGGATTATTAGCCTGGACCTTTTTCAGTCAAACTACTACTGCCGCTATGGTTAATCTTGTTTGGGGCGGCGGATTGCTAAACCGCATCTATATTCCTCGTTCATCATTCGCATTGGCTGCCATGGGTACCGGTTTTGTGAATCTTACTCTCTCCCTGATCCCATTAGTAGTTGTTATGTTTGTGACTGGTTTGCAGATTCATTGGTCATTTCTTTTTGTACCTATCTCAATTTTGGTCATATGTGCATTTTCGCTTGGTGTAGGATTATTAATTTCCACCTGGGCAGTTTATTTTCCCGATATCCACGAAATGTATCAGATTGTGCTGGTTGCCTGGATGTTCTTGACACCCATTATGTACCCAGAGACAGTTTTACCAGCTAAATATCGTGCGTTCATTACCATGTTAAATCCAATGTACCACATGGTCAAACTTTTCCGTATTCCCACATATTTTGGTCGCCTTCCAACCTTGGAGGAATTTATCTTACCTCTCGTCATTGCTTTGGTTACACTGATCGCTGGATGGGTGGTTTTCACCCTTAAAGCGGATGAATTTGCCTACAAGATATAAGCTTATGACAGCAGGTTCGTCTTCCTCTTTACAAAGTCAAACCATCATTCAAATGGAGAATGTTTCGGTGGAATATCGTGTTCCACAGGAGCGCATAGGTACATTTAAGGAATACACTATCCGCCTTCTTGAGGGAAAGGTCAAACATAAGGTTTTTAAAGCACTAAATGATGTCAGCTTGAGCGTTAATCAAGGCGAGGTATTCGGCCTTATCGGTCAAAATGGTGCAGGGAAGAGTACATTACTCAAGCTGGTCGCCAGGGTTTTACGCCCAACCCGTGGTCGTGTTCTCGTGAGGGGTCATGTTGCTCCTTTGCTTGAAGTCGGTGCAGGTTTCCATCCAGAACTGACCGGACGAGAAAATGTTATCTTATACGGCGCGATGCTCGGTTTCAGTAACAATGAAATGAAGGAAAAACTTCCTCGTATTGTTGAATTTTCTGAGCTTGGTGATTTTATCGATGCACCAATTCGCACCTTTTCGTCAGGGATGTCTGCCCGTCTGGGATTCGCAGTAGCCACAGATAGCCAGCCAGATATCCTTATCGTTGATGAGATTTTATCAGTTGGGGATGAAGCTTTTCAGCGAAAAAGTTTTGAACGCATTCAATCAATAAAAGCCCAGGGTGCAACAATCTTTTTGGTATCCCATGCCATGAGTACCATCGAAACGATGTGCCAAAGGGCAGCCTGGCTTCACCATGGGAAAATCATTTCTGTTGGTAATGCGAATGATGTCGTCGATCGTTATCTTGGTCGTATACAAGATGAAGAAACGAGGCGTCTGATCGAAGAAAGTCAAGGAGAACACTACCATCAAGAGCAGCGAGAATACATTGAAATTAGCCAGGTAAAAATTCTCAATGTCCAAAATACAGAGCAGTATGTTTATCACACGGGTGAGTCTATGAAACTTCAAATTGAATATCAGGCTCACAAATCTATTGGTTCACTGGAGGTTGGGATAGCCATTCATCGTCAGGATGGTGTTCATATCACCGGACCGAATACAGCCTTCTCTGGACTTGAAATAAAAGTTGAACCAGGTCCAGGGGGCGTTGTTTACTCCATTCCATCACTTCCATTATTAGAAGGGCTGTACAATATAACTGTGGCTTTGGTCAACACAGTTGGCGATCAAATTCTGGATTATCATGATCGTTTTTATTCTTTCCGTGTTGAAAATCGAGGGGCGAAGGTTACTGAGCGGTATGGTTTGATAACACTTAATGGTGAATGGCGATTGCTTTAATGGGACTATATTAAAAAAGTAATATCCACAACTCGCCCACTTGTAAACCAAGAATGACATCCGAACAACAAGACAATTCGAATACCCGATATCAAATTTTCCCCACTTGGGAGACCAACCTATCCGAAGAAACCTGCAAGGCATTATTTGATACTATCGCTGATAGTATTATTCAAGAATTTCACCCCACTTCTGTACTGGATGCAGGTTGTGGAAAAGGTCATCTTGTTAATGCTCTACGTGAACGCAGTGTTGAAGCTTGGGGCATCGATACTTCGGAATTATCCATTCAGAATGCCTTGCTTGATAGTCATCCATTCTGCCAGGTTAGGTCAATCCTGGAGCCTTTTCCGCTTCCTCGTTACGATCTGATAATTTGCATTGACACAATCGAGCTGCGTCTCTCCTGAAAAAACGATATATGCTGTGGAGAACCTGTGCTTACATAGCGACAACATCTTGATATCTTGCACACCAATAGATTTTCGCGATTCTAAGAGCCTCAATGTCAAACCCCCGGAGTATTGGGCAGCACTATTTAACCGCTTTGGCTTTGTTCATGATCTTAGTTTCGATGCTTCTTTTATAAGCCCATGGGCAATGCGTTTCTATAAAGCGCAACTTGCTCTGGAAGATAGGCTGAAAGCCTATGAACGAAAGATCTGGCATTTATCACAGGAGGTTGCACTTCGACGGAACTTAAATGTGGAATATAAAAATGAACTTGCTCAAAGAGATTGGGAACTCAATAATAAGTTGGCTCCAAGGCGTCTGCAAGCCGAATTAGATGAAATCAGGAATAGCTCAAGTTGGCAGATAATCACTAACGTTCAACGCTTTCGCGAAGGCATAATTCCGCTTGGTAGTCGGAGAGAGGCTCTCATGCGCGCTACTCTTCGCGGAATAAAAGTAATTCATCGTGAAGGAATTTTTGGGTTTCCAGTCTTCGTTTTCCATAAGCTTAAAGGAAAGCTGCAATTAAAAGCAAGCAAAATTTGGCATAAAATCAGGCTAAGATATTCCACACCATCGAATATTGGTCAAGTCTGTGATATAGATGGCCTTGTTGATCGTCCTAAAATTGAACCTCATACAGCCAGCGTCGATATTATCATCTGTGTCCATAATGCTTTGGATGATGTAAAGCGCTGTCTGGTCTCTTTACTCGAGTACACCACCCAACCTTTCCAGCTGATTCTGGTCGATGATGGATCCGATGAGGGAACAGCAAAATACCTGCAAGAATTTGTAAGTTCCCATCCTGCGCTTCTCCTTCGTTCAGAATCCGGCACTGGTTATACTTATGCTGCCAACCGGGGGATGCGGGCTTCCTCTTCTGAATTTGTTGTCCTATTAAACAGCGACACCATACTACCGCCCGAATGGTTGGATAGATTTATTGCCTGTATCCAAAGTGATCAAGGTATTGGTATGGTCGGTCCACTTTCAAACACTGCTTCTTGGCAATCTGTACCACAAATAGAGGAAAATGGAGATTGGGCCTCTAATCCACTGCCCGTTGGGTTATCACCTGCCCAAATGGCTCAACGAATCGCTGCAAAATCTGCCAGGCTTTATCCGGTAATGCCTTTATTGAATGGATTCTGTCTAATTCTCAGGCGTAAACTATTGGATGAAGTCGGATTATTTGACGAAGAAAATTTCGGTCAGGGATATGGGGAAGAGGATGATCTTGTCTTACGAGCGCGTAACGCAGGTTGGAAGATGGCTCTCGCTGATGATGTCTATATTTATCATGCCCAATCCAAAAGCTATTCGAGCGATCAACGCCATGCCCTATCTGAACGCGCCGGAAAAATACTGCGGAGCAAACATGGGGAGAAAATTATTTCCCAGGGTGTTAGCTTTTGCAAGCAAGATCCAGTGCTGGAAGGGATTCGTGCAAGGGCTCATATCCTCGATGATCGAGAGCATTGCATACATTTGGGAAAAAAATATTCAGGCAAGCGGCTCCTTTTCATTCTGCCAATCAATAGCCCCGGAGGGGGAGCGAATGTCATCCGCAGCGAAAGCAACGCAATGCAAGCGATGGGTGTAAAGGTAGTCTTCTTTAGCTTGCCTGAATATCGCCAAGGCTTTGCGAAATCTTACCCTGATCTATCGCAAGCCACAATCTTCGGTAAAGTTGATGAATTGGAATTAGCTGCCCAAACCTTTGATGCTGTGATTGCCACATATAATCCTACTGTCGGTTGGCTTAAACCAATCCAGGCTAACTTGGCTCATCCCGTTCTTGGATATTACATTCAAGGTTTTGAACCCTGGATGTATACTCAAAACAGCCAGGCGTATAAAACCGCACTTGATTCTTATACTTTGATCGATGATCTGATCTTGTTCACTAAAACGAAATGGACACAACAGCAGGTTAAGGAGGCAACCGGTCAAGAGAGTGCAGTTGTAGGTGCTAGCGTGGATATTGATCTCTATCGTCCCCGCCCTCATAATTCACCTCTTTGGCCTAATGGACCCTTAAAAATCGCAGCTATGATCCGCCCTGAATCTCCTTACCGCGAACCGTATAAAACAATGCAATTACTCCACAAAACCTCCCAAAAATATAAAGGTGAGGTTGAAATACATCTTTTTGGAACCCCCTATGAAAATCCTGCCTTCCAAGAGCTGCCACATGGATTTCCATGGAAGTTATATGGGGTTCTCAGTCCTGAGCAGGTAGCCAACCTTCTCAGTCAGGCTGATATTTTCATTGACTACTCTTCCCAACAGGCAATGGGACTAACAGCCATGGAAGCTATGGCTTGTGGTTGCGCTGTGATAGTCCCACAGCATGGTGGTGCCTCCAGTTATGCTGTCCACGAAAGCAATTGTCTGGTTATTGATACATCCTCCTTTGAGAATATGTGGATTGCTATGCAACGTCTGATCGATGACGAAGAATTACGCACCAATCTACAGCGTAATGCCATCCACGATATCTGCTCATACTTCCCCGAGCAGGCTGCATTAAATATATTGAATGTATTGTTTAAAGGATAAATCTGGTTAAGGGGATCGATAGTGAAATGACTGGATCCAGGCGAGTTAGGAACCGCTTATTTCAACCAGGCAGTTGGTTGGACACATTTATTTGCCGTTTTCGCTATGCTGTAACCATCATACGCCAGGATGGGTTAGCTTATTTTTTAAAGCGTTCCTTCCAATTTACTTCTTGGAAGATAGGCACGTTCTTCCAATCCATTCATTCCAAGGCTGCATCTGATGATGCTTCGAGGTTATATAAAGTTGATGATATCCAGGTCAATTCTCAACTTTCTTCAGACCTATTTCCGGGAACTCTAGCCTCCTATCAAGATCTGCAATATCCAGAACAGCTTTCCTCTGCCGCAATTCGCGGTTACCATGATAATTTGGTTATTCAGGGTATCTCATTTCACAACCAATATATATCTGAGCGTGAAACCTTGCTCAGACAGGGTCATGAGGGTTATTCAAACCGGCGGATATTATTCGTTTCACCAATTCGAGTTCTAGGTGGCGGAGCTAATCTGATTTTTCTCGCAGCTAATTGTATGAGGCGAATGGGCGTAGATGCGCAAATAATGAATTTGAATGTCCACCGTTCATGGTTTGAACGGAATTATCCCAATCTAAATATACCGGTAGTTTTTGTGGATATCGAAGAAATTCCCCGATTGGCACTCAACTATGATGCTGTTATTGCCACCTCCAATCCCACGGTGTCATGGATTACCCCTGCAGTGGTAAAACGTCCCACTCTCGTGAACGGTTATTACATTCAAGATTATGAGCCATATTTCTATTCACCAGATTCTCATGAATTCCATAAAGCAAATGCCTCCTATACCTTGATCCTAAACCAGATTCGTATGGTGACTACACCATGGATTTCAGACCAGATTGAGCGTCATCATCACGTCCAAAGCCATATTATTGGCGCTCATATGGATACAGATCTGTTCATTCCCCGCTTGCGCACTAACCCATCATGGCCGGAACGTCCGTTACGCATCCTCGCCATGATCCGTCCGGCTACAGCACGTCGTAATCCCAAAATGACCATGGCGATCTTACAGCAGGCTAGCAGAATGTATCAATCCAGGTTAGAAATAATTCTCTTTGGTTGCGATCTCACTGACCCTGGATTTACCTCCCTTGAAAAAGATTTTTCCTGGCAGATTGCAGGTCAGTTGCGTTCAACCCAGATTGCTAACTTGTTCAACGAAGCGGATATTTTTGTGGATTATTCGGATTTTCAGGCATTTGGTTTATCTGCCCTGGAATCGATGGCTTCAGGTTTGGCGGTCATTGTTCCAGCCAACGGAGGTACGAACGTTTATGCAAAACATGAGACCAACTGCCTGGTTGTAGATACCAAAGATCAGATTGCTAGTTTTCATGCCCTCCAGCGTTTGATTGAAGATCACGATCTTCGCTTGAAACTCCAGCAAAATGCGATTTCCACTGCTGCCCGATTTTTCCCCGAGCTTCCCACTCTTAAAATGCTTAAAGTATTATTCCAGGAAGTCGAATGACAGAATCCAATCCTCCAGATAACCGACCCCATGTGCACGTGATTTATGAATACGGTTCGGATTATCGACCTCACAGCAGTCCATTTCTGAGACTGATCCGCCCTCTCTCACATCCACTTGTTCAAGCATATGTCAATGTGAGCTTTGGTCCAGACTATGATAATGAACCTGCAGATCTGGTAATTATTGATCGCCTTTGGAGAAGAGACGTATCCATGCCGCTTGTCCAGGAGCTGGTCAACCGGATTCGGCTCAGAGGATCCAGGATCATTTATAGCCTCGATGATAACTACTTCGACCTGGCATTTGACAATAATCCTTGGCCTGATAGAGGGATCCTTCCCATCGTCTCTTTTTTATTGCGTCAGGCAGATGCAGTGCTCGTTACGACCCATACCTTAAGCCAACGCTTGATAGAATACAATCCTAATATTCATGTTCTGGCCAACCAATTGGATGAGCGCTTGCTGGTCATCCGACATCCCAGTGACATTCCTCCCCTGGATTCTAAGAAACCGATCGTGATAGGTTACATGGGCACATTCACGCATGATGAAGACTTTTTGATGGTTCTGTCTGCCCTTAAATCCATTCACCAACGCTACCCAGGTCGGATCGAACTTCAGGTCGTTGGTGTGGTTAACAAAGAGCAGACAAAAAAAGAGCTGCAGTCACTGCCTGTACGATATGTATATCCGAGGCCAGAAGAGCACGAATACCCGCTGTTCATGCTCTGGTTTACAGGGCATATGCAATGGGATATCGCCATCTCCCCATTGGCGAACACCCCATTCAATAACTGCAAGTCAGATATCAAATTCCTGGATTACTCATCAATTGGTGCACCTGCCATATTCAGTCAATCCCCGGCTTATTCATCAACAGTACACCATCAACAGAATGGTTGGATTACCGAGAACACTACTGAAGCCTGGGAGAGTGCATTGGAGACCCTGATTCATGATCCAAACTTGCGTGTAAATATTGCCCAGAACGCTGTCAGTTATTTATATAAAGAACGTGTCCTGGCAAACCGTGCACCAGATTGGGTTGATTTCATTAATTCACTATGTTAATCGTAGAAGGTCAGCGTTCTGATGGATATACTTTCGAACACTCATAACAGCCTTCAAGTAAATGGATTTTAGAATAAATAACCAGGTAATTCGGAGAACTCAGAATCATTAGTTTCCAAAGCCATAATCTCAATAATACCGCATCAAATAAAAAAGCTATTTACCTAAAATTGCTTTTCTATATCATTCCATTTGTTGTGGGATTGATATATTGGTTGGCTTTTTTTCCGGGGGTCATGACGTACGATGCGGTTAGTCAATGGGATCAGATCGTCACATTTAATTTTACGGATTGGTACCCGGCTATTAACGCAATCCTGATGTGGATGCTAACCCGATTTTGGTACTCGCCAGCACCTATCTCACTACTCCAAATAATAATTGCATCCCTTGTGATTGGTTATGGCTTGAATTCAATCCGAAATGTTAGCCAATTACCAGGTTATATATTGATAGCCATTGCCTTTTTGATTTCCGCAAATCCCCTTGTAGGGGTTATTAACGTTACATTATTGAAAGATGTAATATATGGTTTCTTTGTCCTTCTACTCACTATTTATCTATTTAATGTGGTGAGCAGCGATGGAGAATGGATCGTAAAACCAACTCATTTTATTTTATTGGGATTTACGCTTGCAATTATCTGGTTATTTCGTTTTAATGGCTTTCCAGTCGTATTGGTTAGTTTGGTTACCACAGCTATTATCTATAAAAAGTATGTCAAACAATTCGCCTATTCAGCTTTGATTGCTTTTACAATCATCCTTTTTGTTCTTGGTCCATTGTACTCATTGTTTAAAGTAAACAAAGCATTCAAATTAACTTATGGGATGGCATTCAAGCAATCTTATGGGATAGCATTTATTCACCCTGTGGTTGCTTATGTGAGTTCTAATAATAATCTTGCCGATCTGTCAGATGAAGAGAAACAATATTTAAATTCAATCTACCCCTTGAACAAAACCTGGCCATATAGTTGTTATGATGCTACTGTTTTCTTTTATCAAAATACTAATTTCATGCCTGTGATGAAGGATCCAATGCTAATGCTGAAAATTTTTATCAAGTTAGCTACAAGGGATCCGAAGGTTATGATTAATCATTATCTGTGTTTAAGTTCGTTTATTTGGCAGCCAAACCAACCAAAAAATGTTTATCTGGAAACATTGGTCTTTGATGATTTCGATTTTCGCCAAACTCCATCCTGGATTGATTACAGAGAAGCAGTGAAACAGCGCTCGTTCCTTCCTGAAGTTCGTGGATTTATTATGCACCTCGTCGAAGCTGAATGGCATAGGGACGTTTATAGGATCCTCTGGCGACCGGCTATATATATGTATCTGTTTCTTGCCAGTCTGGCTTTTTTTGTTTATCGAACAAAACGAAAAAAGTGGTTATTATTATCAGTACCTCTGATTACTCAATCAATTGTGATCATGTTTACCATTCAACTTCAAGCCCTGAGGTACCAATATCCAGTCTATTTAATTTCAATGTTATTCACGGTTCCATTATTCATAATGGGGTTCAAAACACAATTAATTCAACAGAAAATGACGCTGCATTCAAATGAAGAATAATTATCAAGATTTTGCTTTCCACTGATACATTAAATAATTTCTAAGATAACCTCTTATGACAAGCGATGAACCTTCTGTGTTGATAATGAGCGGCGTTCAAGGTGACCCACGCCGCTACCGTACATTTCACCTGTATGAGCAGGCCCGTTTGGCGGGATTAAATTGCCAGCTTTCACATGTGACCGATCATGAACTCCGGAAAAAGGTGCAAGGGTCTTCGATCGTCATCCTCCATCGAGCTCCATTTGATAGTCAGATCGCCTGGATTGAACGGGAAGTTCACCACAAGGGAGGAATATTAATCGGGGATCTTGACGACCTGATATTTGACCCGGAGGCTGTTAAATACATCCACAGTCCTGATTTCTCAGACCCTGTTCGCCGCTCTTTATATCAGGAAGATATCCGCCTCTATCGAAAAACATTAGATGTTTGTGATTATGTCATCACCTCGACCGAATATCTTGCAGATCGGGTTCGTCAATTGGGAAAACCTGCTAAAGTTCATACCAATGCTTTCAGTTTAGAGATGCTAGCTTGCTCTGAACAAGCTTATTTGTCCAAAAAAATCGATCCCAATAAAATTGTAATTGGATATGCCAGTGGCACGCCCACTCATGATCAAGATCTCGCTCTCATCAAGCCTGCTCTGCTATCAATAATTAATCACTATCCCAATGTGGAGGTTTGGCTCGTTGGTCCCCTCGATTCTGGCAAGGATTGGAGTAGTTCTGATAATCAAATAAAAAAGTTCGACCGAGTGCCTTGGCGTAAATTACCAGAAATTCAAGTCCTATTCAATATTAACCTGGCTCCCATTCAGATTGATAATCCCTTCGGGCAATCGAAAAGCGAGATCAAGTATATCGAAGCAGCTCTATTAAGGGTTCCAACTATTGCTAGCCCAAGCGAGACGTATAAGGCGACCATCAGAGAAGGAAGTAATGGTTATCTGGCGAATGATGAGCAGGATTGGGAACGGTGCTTGAAAGCTATGGTTGATCAGTCGAATATTAGGAACAATCTTGGGGTTAATGCTTATCAGGATGTAATTAATCGCTATCATCCGCTGGTTCGTGCGAGACAGCTTACGGATACTCTGAACACAATCATTGGTGATAAATTTAAGTTACAATCTAATGACCTAAATAACAATTTAACTGATGAGACAAGATGCCAATCTGTTTGGAGCAGTGCTGAACTAGAACGGTCACCCACCTATTTCCAGAGAGGCTTGTACACAGTAAGAAACCGAAACCTTTATACATTATGTAAGCAAATATGGATCTATTTTCGTCGGATGGTTTCTCCCTTTTTCCCATATCGAAATTCATTTTAAAGGATTGATAATGATGCTCTTTTACGGTAAAAAAATCTGCTTTATTGGTGCCCATCCCGATGATATTGAGCTCGGCTGTGGTGCTTTTATCTCGAATATCCATGGAAAAGCCGATATCTTGTGTGTCACTCTGTCTGACAATCAAACGAATCCTTCACTTTCCCATTTGGTGGACGAGCATATACGCAGCATGAAAACCCTGGGCGTTCCTCAGGATCATGTCATACTGGGCTCATTTGTAACTCGCCGTTTCCCCGAGCTTCGCCAGGAAATCCTCGAATATCTGTATCAGCTCAATCACGAATATCAGCCTGATATCGTCATCACCCACACTCAGTCTGATATTCACCAGGATCACCAACAGACGACCGAAGAAGTTTTACGTGCATTCCGGGGCACAACCGTATTAGGGTTTGATGCTCTGCGGAGTAGTTATGGATTCTTCCCGCACTTTTTGGTAGAAGTTCAACCTGAAGATGTTGAGAAGAAAATCCAGGCATTATCAGAGTATTCAACCTACAATGATAAGTACTACTTTGATGCATCGGTATTGCGCGCTACACTCATCCGTCATGGCGCATTGGCAGAGCGCCCTTATGCTGAGGGATTCGATATCCTGCGTATCGTAGGTAATTTTGATGTTTGCTAATCCTCACTCGTCTTTCTATTCCCAAGATAAAATACAAATCCATTTCTCAAAAAATCAATTTTAAGTTATAATTCAGTTGTTGAATTTCAATTACTGAATTTTGATTTTTCGCATCTTTCCTGGTAACACAGTTCATTTATCCTCCCATGGCTGAAAACCCTGACACAACTCGTGAAATGCACCTGCTCGAGCAGATTGAGAATGACCCTAACGTCACTCAAGCCTCGCTTGCTACCCACCTTGGAGTTGCTGTAGGCACGGTTAATTGGCATATCAAGCGTATGATTGCCAAGGGTTATGTTAAGGTAAAACGTGCCGAGCGGCGGAAGCTACGCTATATCATTACCCCCGAAGGTATTTCTTTCAGAGCTCATTTGACCATCGATTATATAGAACAATCCTTCCTTTTATATCGAAATATCCGTAAACGGGTTCGTGAGCTGCTTGTAGAGGTAAAACAAGCTGGCTTTGATCACGTTCGTATTGAAAGCGAGAGTAATCTCGATGATCCAAAACTTTCCAACCAGACGAATGATATTGCGGATATATGTCGCCTGACATGTTTGGAACAGGGTATCAGAATTAGCCAGGATTCTAACGCACCCACCCTGATGGTAATTGGGGTAAAGATTAATCTAAAAATGGAGACTCCAACATGACCACCCAGGATACCAGCGCTAAAGGAAAAAACATTCATCATGTTGTCATCACTGGTGGAGCTGGCTATATCGGATCTCTGCTGACAGGTGAGCTCTTGCGCCTTGGAAAGAAAGTATCTGTTATAGACGATCTCATATTTGGAGGGGAATCCCTGTTGGCGTACCTCTCCCATCCCAACTTCCACTTCACCAAGGCGAATGTCCTTGAGCCTCGTGTTATCCGAACCAGCCTTCGTTCTGATTGGGACAAACCAGATGCGGTGGTTCATCTCGCCGCCATTGTGGGTTTTCCTGCTTGCCAGGCAGTTGGTCGGCAGGTTGCATGGCGCTATAATGTTGAGGCCACGGAGCGTGTCTTTGAGCAGGCAGTCTCCATGGGAGTGAACCGCTTGGTTTATTCTTCCACTTATAGCAATTATGGTCTCTCATCGGATGGAAAACCTGTAAATGAAGACACTCCACTTACCCCCCAATCCTTATATGCTGAAACCAAAATTGCTGCCGAACACTTTCTCCTGGCACAAAACAATACTTCTTGTTTACCACTTATCTTCCGATTGGCAACTTTATATGGCGTCTCACCTCGCACCCGTTTTGATCTGATCGTCAACCAGTTCGTCCTTGATGCCTACACCAGGCGTGAACTCCTTATATACCAACGGGGTTATTCGCGTTCTTTCATTCATATCCGTGATGCAATACGAGGTTTTATTCTGGGTTTAGAAGCATCAGATGAAAAAGTTCAATACCAAACTTATAATTTGGGATCTGAGCAGGGCAATTACACCAAGGATCAAATCGTGGAATTTGTCTTAAAAAGACTCCCGGAAACCGTGGTTACCTACAAAGATATGACCTTCGGCGGCGATATGCGCGATATCACGGTCTCATATGAAAAAATACAGCGGGAATTAGGATTTAAATCCATATTGACTCCTGACGATGGTGTGCGTGAAATACTTCATGCAATTCGTTCTGGATTGATCAGCAACCCACAAGATCAACGCTATCGTAATGCACAGTTTATTGTTCAATGATGGATAACCTGAATATGTCAGTACAAAAGAGTAATAGTAGGAGAGTTCATGCCATATAAATCCGATCCCAAATTCTGGAACCATAAACGCATATGTGTCACCGGGGGGGCAGGTTTTTTAGGCTCATTCCTGCTTGAAGGGCTCAATCAACGTGGCGCAACCGATATCTTTGTACCTCACATCGATGAATTTGACCTGGTCAATCCGATGGATATCCAACGTATGCTCGACCTTAGCCAACCTGAGATCATCATTCATCTAGCCGCCCTCGCAGGCGGGATTGGTGCCAACCGGGCTCGTCCCGCTGATTTTTTCTATATCAACCTTATGATGGGCGTTCAGTTGATGCACGAAGCCTGGAAACGCAATGTCAAAAAATTCATCGCCATCGGTACAGTTTGCGCTTATCCCAAATTTACACCTGTGCCCTTCAAGGAAGAAAATCTATGGACAGGTTACCCCGAGGAAACCAATGCGCCATATGGCCTGGCTAAGAAAATGCTTCTCGTACAAGCTCAAGCATATCGTGAGCAATACGGTTTTAATGCCATATACCTGTTGCCTGTCAATTTGTATGGACCAAGGGATAACTTCGACCTCGAAACATCCCATGTGATTCCAGCTCTGGTCCGTAAATGCATCGAAGCCCAGGAGCATGGTGATAAAGAAGTGATCCTGTGGGGAGATGGCTCACCTACCCGGGAATTTCTATATGCAAAAGATGCTGCCGATGCAATATTGAATGCTACTGAGTTTTATAACAGCAGCGAACCGGTAAATATTGGCTCCGGCCTTGAGATCAGCATTAAAGACCTGGCAGAGATGATTGCCCACCTGACTGGTTTCGAGGGGAAACTTGTCTGGGATACCACCAAACCAAATGGTCAGCCACGTCGTGCTTTGGATACCAGTCGTGCTGCCGAATATTTTGGCTGGCGAGCACATACGCCTTTTGAAGAAGGTCTCCGTGAGACCATTGCCTGGTATCGGCAAAACCGAAAAATATAACTGACTGCCTATGACTACAGACCAGCTCACCAACTCACCCCGGGATGTGATTATCCTCAAACCCTCGCACGGATTGGCTGCATTGAATTTGCGCGATCTGTGGATATACCGTGAGCTGGTTCTTTTTCTCTCATGGCGGGATGTACTTGTTCGCTATAAGCAAACTGTATTGGGTGCTGCATGGGCAATCATCCAACCAATCGTCCAGATGGTTGTCTTTACACTCATTTTCTCAAAGGCTGCTGGCCTCTCCTCCGAAGGGGTTCCTTATCCTATTTTTAATTACACTGCGCTTCTTCCATGGGGTTTGTTCTCGAAAGCGATGAACGATGCCGGACGCTCTCTGGTGAACAACCGGAATATGATCACCAAAGTTTATTTCCCCCGCCTGACCATCCCCGTTGCTTCGGTTTTGGCAGGAATGGTTGATTTTGGTATTGCTTTCCTGGTATATATTGGGATTATCCTGTATTACAATCTCGCACCAAACTCAACATATACCTATAAAGTCACTCCAGCGTTGCTAACCCTGCCTTTATTCATAATCCTGGCACTGGTAGCTACGCTTGGGGTTAGCTTATGGTTCTCAGCTGCGAATGTAATCTATCGTGATGTAGGGCATATGCTGCCCTTCTTAACCCAAATCTGGTTCTTCCTCACCCCCATCGTTTATTCTGCTTCAGAAGTATCAGGAAAGTGGCAAATTATTTATGCTTTAAATCCACTTACCGGTGTTGTGGAAGGTTTTCGTTGGTCGTTATTGGGTATCCATAGTCTTCCTTTACCACTATTGTTCGTTTCTGCAGGTGTTGCTGTGGTTCTCTTGATCACAGGTGTGATCTATTTCCGCAATATGGAACGTACCTTCGCAGATGAGATATAAACAAGTAATCAACTTGAGCAACATTTGTATTCGTAATTATTTATGAATGATACAGTGATCCGTGTTCAAAACCTGGGTAAGCGTTTCCGCATAGGTGCATCACCTGAGCGCTATAAAACGCTGCGCGATACTTTAGTCTCAGGGATCAAAGCGCCTATCCAGAAGCTTCAGCATAGCTCATCCGTTAGCCGTTCCCTACCCGGATCAAACATAATCTGGGCATTACGCGATATTTCCTTTGATGTACCACGTGGAAAGGTCATGGGTATTGTGGGTCGTAATGGAGCTGGCAAGAGTACTCTGCTCAAGATTCTTTCCCGAGTCACCGAACCCACCGAGGGAAGCGCTGAGATCCATGGTCGAGTTGGCTCTTTGCTGGAGGTTGGTACAGGCTTCCACCCTGAGCTGACCGGGCGGGAAAATATCTATCTTAACGGTGCCATCCTCGGAATGAAGCGCATTGAAATTGAGCGTAAATTCGATGAGATTGTTGCATTTTCCGAGGTGGAGCAGTTCATCGATACACCGGTCAAGCGTTATTCAAGTGGAATGTATCTGCGTCTGGCATTTGCAGTTGCTGCCCACCTTGAACCGGAGATCCTGGTTGTAGACGAAGTCTTGGCAGTCGGAGATGCCGAATTTCAGCGCAAGTGTATGGGTAAAATGAGTGATGTTGCTCAAGCAGGACGGACAGTCTTGTTTGTCAGTCACAACATGTCAGCTGTTCTGCGCCTTACCGAAGAAACGATTGTGTTGGATAAAGGTCGCCTGGTTTACCGCGCTCCGACCTCGCAAGCAGTGGATTATTACATGGCAGCTGGATTCACCGGTGCTGGTGAACGCCTATGGACTTCAGAGGAAATTCCCGGGGAAGCTGCTCCTTTTATGCCCCTTGCTTTACGCTTGAAGGACGTGAAAGGCCAGGTTGTCGATACATTACGTTCAACCGAGCCGATTCATGTTGAGCTTGAATATCGCCTGGATCAATCCATCACTGGCTTGCGTGTCGGGATCTATCTATTGACAATGCGCGGGGAATATGTCTTTACATCATTTGACCTAGACGACCCCTTGCAGTTTGAGAAGCATGGTATTCGGCCAGAAGGCCATTACATCAGCCACTGCAATATCCCAGCTAATACCTTGAACGAAGGTCGCTACGTCCTTGCCATCAACGCTAGTAGCTTTCGGGTGAAACGCTATTTCTGGGATGATCGCGCCCTCGCTTTCACTGTAGATGCCACTGGCGCCCCTGGCAAACAATGGCCAGAACCGCGTATGGGTGCGGTCAGGCCTGCCTTGGAATGGGTGATTGAGCGCCTATGAAAATGGTTAGCAAGCAATCCCTCAAAGACATCCTGGGTCAAATCCCCCTGACAGCTGAAGCTTATTGGTACCTTCGTCAGCCTGGAAAGCCCATCACGCCTGAATTTACCCTTGACCAGCTTGAACGATCAATCCCAAATTGGTGTGCCCAGATTCAAAATTCTCAGGCGCACCCATCCAGACTCCTCTCCTCCCAAAACATTAAACCTAAGAGGGTATTCATCTTTGGCACCCTGCGTTATTGGATTGAGCATGCCAGCCTCTTGGGAATGGCTCTTGCCGGATTTGGTCATTCAGTCACATTTGCATATTTACCCTATGCCAGGTGGCAAACACCCATCGATTCGTTCAACCTGCGTCGCCAAAACCTATACGCTGAAGGTGTGTTGACAAAAGGTTCACCTTTAATAAAAGTTGTTCCTTTATTAAATCATGGGAATGCGCGCAGGATACCATCGGAACTATCGCACGCCATAGAGCTTGTTTCCCTGCGAGATACCCAATATACACTCCAGGTGGAAGATGTCAGCCAGAATAGTGACTTGTACAAACTACGGTCGCAGCGAAATTGTGCTGCCGCCTGTGCAGCCTTCTTCTACCTGAGAAGGCATAAACCTGACATAATCATTTTACCCAATGGCACCATCCTTGAATTTGGTGTGCTTTACCAGGTAGCCCATTTCCTCAATATTCCCGTCGTGACTTATGAATTCGGCGAGCAGAGGGATCGCCTCTGGCTTGCCCAAAATGCGGAGGTCATGCGCCAAAAGACCGACGATCTATGGTCTGTACGTAAGGACCAGAAGCTATCTCAGCAACAACAAAGACGGGTGCAAAAACTATTTGCTTCCCGCCAGCATGCCATTCTTTGGGAAAATTTTTCTCGCCGTTGGCAGGGTGTGCCTTCTGAAGGTGGTGATCAGCTGCGACAAACGCTGGGATTGGACCAACGCCCCATCGTCCTTTTGGCAACCAATGTGATTGGCGATAGCCTCACCTTGGGTCGCCAGGTATTCAGCGATTCAATGACCGAGTGGCTTGGACGCACTGTGCAATATTTCGCCTCTCACCCCGAAGTCCAATTAGTTGCCCGCATCCATCCGGGTGAGTTGATTACCAAAGGTCCCTCTGTCGCAGATGTGGTTCACAAGACCCTGTCATCTATCCCAGAAAATATTAATCTGGTACCCGCCGATGCCAAAGTGAATACCTATGATATTGTAGAGATTGCTGATTTAGGGCTGGTTTACACGACCACAGTTGGCATGGAAATGGCGATGAGCGGAATACCAGTGATCGTCGTGGGAAATACCCATTATCGTAATAAAGGTTTTACATTGGATCCGGATAGCTGGCAGGGATATTTCGAGCTTTTATCGAATGTCTTGGTTAATCCAGGCCAATATCGCCTCACAGATAGTCAGGTGGAACAAGCCTGGAATTATGCCTATCGCTTCTTCTTTGATTATCCCCATCCATTTCCATGGCACTTGCTTCACTTGTGGAAGGATTTGGAAACCTGGCCTCTCTCCCGTGTCCTCAGTGATGAAGGCTTATCCACGTATCACAAGACCTTTTTATATCTGGTTGGGGAACCCGTTAGCTGGTGAGCCATGGCCTCTGAGATGGAAATCAAGCGTCAGGTTCGTGAGTTTTATGACCACGTTGGCTGGCAGGAAGCCTCGGATGGTTTCTACCAGAATGCCTCCTACGAAGACCTACGCCCGGTGGCTCAAGAATATATCCACAACTGTCATCTGCGAGTCCTTCGCCATCTGAATCCCGCAGGTCGCTTTCTGCTGGATGCCGGCTCTGGACCAATCCAATACCCTGAATACCTCGAATACTCCACAGGTTACCAGCACCGCGTGTGTGCGGATATCTCATTCGTTGCCCTGCAGGAAGCCCGTAAGCACATCGGTGCACATGGTCTTTTAGCCGTTTGCGATATTGCGAACTTACCATTCAGATCAAACACTTTTGATGGCTTGGTGTCACTACACACTATCCACCATTTACCCCCCGAAGAGCACATCCGTGCATATCAGGAGCTCTATCGCACCCTGGCTCCAGCCGGTATAGGTGTCATCGTCAACGGTTGGGACAATCCACCCCTTACCATATTCTTGGATTTTTGGATTGGATTGGTGGATCGCCTATACGCAACATTCCACCATCAACCGACAGTGACTGATCAGGAGCAGACATCATCGCCTTCTTTAAAACAAACCCCGACACGCGGCACGTATGTCCGCAAACATAACGCTGCCTGGTTGCAGATGGAGGTTGGTAGCCTGATGCCGATTAATATCTGGTGCTGGCGCAGCATCAGCGTACGTTTCTTACGCACCTTCATTCATGAGCGTTTTGCAGGTAGATGGCTTTTAAAACTTATATATTTAAAAGAAGAGCTCTTCCCACATTTTTTAGGTAAGTACGGTCAGTACCCTCTGATCGTGCTTAGTAAATTCAAATGATTGCATCGATTTTAATAATAATGGAGATTCCATGAACTGGACTGAACAAGTCATCCTCGTCACCGGTGGCACCGGGTCTTTTGGCAAGAAATTCGTCGAGATGATGCTGGCTGAATACCATCCTGCCAAGCTGATTGTCTTTAGTCGCGATGAGCTTAAACAGCACGAAATGCGTGTTGCTGGCTTAGACCACCCATCTCTGCGTTACTTTATTGGCGATGTTCGTGATATCGATCGATTACGAAGAGCCATGCAAGGCGTGGATATCGTTGTCCATGCGGCTGCATTAAAGCAGGTTCCCGCCTGCGAATACAACCCGATGGAAGCCATAAAAACTAACATCCTCGGTAGCAGCAATGTTGTCGAGGCAGCCCTGGATGCAAAGGTTAAAAAAGTATTGGCTCTCTCCACTGATAAGGCAGTCAATCCGATCAACCTGTACGGTGCCACCAAACTGGCTGCGGAGAAGTTACTCGTTCAATCCAATTCCTACGCCGGTGGGAAGGCAACGCGTTTCAGCTGTGTGCGTTACGGGAACGTAGTCGGCTCGCGTGGTAGCGTGGTACCCATCTTTCTCCAGCAAAAACTTTCCGGGAAATTGACCATTACGGATGAACGAATGACCCGCTTTTGGCTCACCCTTGAACAGGGTGTGCACTTTGTGATCCATTGTATTGAAAAGATGCATGGCGGTGAGGTATTCGTTCCCAAGATTCCCAGCATGAAAATCGTTGACCTTGCCAGAGCAATTGCTCCGGGAATCAGTCTGGAAGTGGTGGGCATTCGCCCAGGTGAAAAGTTGCATGAGGTTTTGATCTCCGAAGATGAATCCCGCTACACAATAGAGATGGATGATATGTACGTGGTTCAACCCAGTGTTAGCTCATGGTTTGGGCATGACTGGCAGTCTGAAGGGCATGGGTTACCTGCCGGCTTCCGTTTTGGCAGTGATAACAACCCCCAATGGTTGAGTGTTAACCAAATTCGTGATATGGTTGCACCTTTTGAAGATCGATTGGTAAATAGCTATGCTGAAGAATAATTGATATGCGCATTCTGATCACCGGAGCCAGTGGTTTGCTTGGATTGAACCTGGCACTGGAGACCTCCCGGCAACACACGATCTTCGGGACGGTCAACCACCACGATTTGCAAACAGACTTTTTCACGGTGATCCAAACCAACCTCTTGGCTCCTGGTGCAGTGGAGCGCCTGCTCGAGCGCACCCAACCCGACTGGATTATCCACTGTGCCGCTTTGGCAAATTTAGACGCCTGTGAGACTGACCCTCACCAGGCAAAACAATTGAACACCGAACTACCCCACATACTGGCAAGCCATGTCGCCAGGAGCGGAGCGCGGATGCTTCACGTATCCACCGATTCGGTCTTCGATGGTTTACGGGGCGATTACACTGAAGAGGATACACCCAACCCAATGGGAGTGTATTCCCGTACCAAGTTCGAAGGCGAGCTGGTAGTAGCTGAAGCCGACCCCACCGCCATCATCGCCAGAGTCAACCTTTTTGGTTGGTCGCTCACTGGTAATCGCAGTCTGGCTGAGTTTTTCTATAATAATTTAAGTCTGGGTAGGCAGGTTATGGGATTCACGGACGTGCTATTTTGCCCTCTTCTGGCTAATCACCTGGCAGGTATTTTTATAAAAATGCTCGAGAGAAACTTGAGTGGCCTGTATCATGTGGTCAGCTCTGAGAGCCTGAGCAAATATGATTTTGGTGTTCGGCTTGCTCACCGTTTCAACCTGGATAGTGGTTTGATCAATCCAACCTCAGTCACCCATTCGGGGCTGAAAGCCACCCGTTCACCCAATCTCACCCTCCGATCTGATAAACTTGCCCTTTCATTGGGTGAATCTCTCCCCAGGTTTTCCACAGGTTTGGATGGGTTATTCGCACTTTATCAACAGGGTTATCCACAAATGCTGAGAAAGTTGGGAACGAGTTAGTTTTTTTATTCTCCCTCACCAAAACGAAGGAAAAAAACATGGAAATCAAGATAGGCGCCCATATCATCGGGTTAAAGCATCCCACCTATTTTATTGCAGATATCGCCGCTAATCATGATGGCAACCTGGAACGTGCCAAACATCTTATTCGTTTGGCAAGTCAGGTAGGGGCACATGCAGCTAAGTTTCAAAATTTCCGCGCTCCGAAAATTGTCTCTGATTATGGTTTCACCCACATGAATAGCCAGGTTTCTCACCAGGCTGCCTGGAAAAAGTCTGTCTTTCAGGTCTACGCTGAAGCCTCGATACCATTTGAATGGACCCCCATTTTAAAAGATGAATGCGACAGGGCGGGTATTGATTTCTTCTCCGCGCCGTACGACTTTGAAGCAATTGACATGCTTGACCAGTACGTCCAGATGTACAAAGCCGGCTCAGGAGAGATTGACTGGATAGAAGCCTTGGAGCGCATGGCTTCCAAAGGCAAACCACTCTTTGTTGCCACAGGTGCATCAGATATTAGCGAAGTACAGCGCGCAGTGAATGCCATCCAAAAAATAAACCCCCAGCTGGTGTTAATGCAGTGTAATACCAATTACACCGCTAGCCCCACTAACTATGATCACCTCCACCTGAATGTGCTCACCACTTACGCTACCATGTTTCCCAATGTCATTCTTGGGCTTTCCGACCACACGCATGCAAACGCCCCAGTCTTGGGTGCAGTGACATTGGGTGCCCGTGTCATCGAACGCCATTTTACCGATAGCAACGACCGTGAAGGTCCCGACCATAAGTTCGCCATGAATCCGGAGAACTGGGCAAAAATGGTTGAGGAGACTCGCATTTTGGAGCGTAGCCTGGGGAGTGCGGATAAGTTTGTTGCCGGGAACGAGCTTGAGACCGCAGTGATCCAACGTCGCTGCCTGCGCGCATCCAGGGATATTAAAATTGGAGAAGTCTTTTCACGCGAGATGATCGATGTTCTTCGTCCGGCGACCCCTGGTGCGATTAAGACCTCATGAGATAGCTTCTGTTATCGGTAAGCGACTCACTGGTGAACATACCTTACGGAAAAGAACTTCGCTGGACCGAGTTGGGAGATTAAAGTTGCCACCCACGATACCACAACGTGTTGAAGCTGCTCGGGCAGGCAACAATCCAGCACTTATCTGCCGTGTACCTTCTGGTTGGGTTGTTTTATGCGACCTCCAGTTTTTAAGCGGTTATTGCATTCTGCTGCCTGATCCTGTGGTTCCCAGTTTGAATGATCTCAATCAGCAAGGACGGTCAGGATTCTTATGTGATATGGCATTGGTAGGCGATGCTCTAATTGAGGTCACAGGTGCATACCGCATCAATTATGCCATTGCAGGCAACACAGATCCATATTTACACGCCCATATTGTTCCACGCTACCTGACGGAACCAGAAGAGCTTCGCAAAGGATTGCCATGGTCACATCCGCAAGCTGAAATCGACTCACTATTATTCGATTTCGACCGCGATAAGTCACTAATGGAGAAACTCCGCCTTGCTATCGAATTAAGGCTGGCAGCCTCATAATGCGTATTATCTACTTTTCTCGTGACTATTCCACCCATGACCACCGCTTTTTGTCCGCACTTGCCGGTACCGAGCACAAGGTTTATTATCTTCGCCTTGAGAAGAGTGGTCACGCATTGGAAGATCGTCCCTTACCTGACGAGATTGAACAGATTCAGTGGGTCGGTGGAAACATACCCGCCACGATGAAGGATGGTCTTCGTCTCCGTGATGATCTTCGCAGGGTCATCCGCCAGGTTAAGCCTGACCTGATCCAGGCTGGTCCCATTCAGCGCGCAGCCTTTTTAGTAGCACTAACAGGTTATCGCCCACTGGTCAGCATGTCGTGGGGATATGATTTACTGCATGACGCAAAAATAAACATGTTCTGGCGTTGGTCCACTCGTTATACTCTGCACCGTAGTGCTGCTATGGTTGGTGACTGCAATACCATCCGTAAGTTGGCTATTTCTTATGGCATGCCCGACGAACGCATCATCACCTTCCCCTGGGGAGTTGATATTCACCACTTCAACGTTACGACAACGCACCGTGCAAATGTGCCAACGTTTTCCCTCCTTTCAACCCGCGGATTCGAGCCCATTTATGGCATCGACGTGATCGCCCGTGCTTTTGTAATCGCCGCCCAAAAACGCCCCGAGCTACATCTCACCATGCTGGGCAACGGTTCACTAAACGCCACTATCCGTCAGATCTTCCTCGTCGGGGATGTATATGACCGGGTCCACTTCCCTGGTCAGGTATCATACCCCGATCTCCCCGCTTATTTTCAAAATGCAGACCTATACATCAGCGCATCCCACAGCGATGGCACCTCGATTTCATTGTTGGAAGCATTTGCCTGTGGCACTCCTGCAATCGTCTCAGATATCCCAGGCAATCAGGAATGGGTCACTCCAGGTGAGACCGGTTGGATTTTCCCTGATGGGAATTCAGAAGCGATGGCCCAAGCAATCTTGAACGCCTTCGATCAGCGCCATCAACTTATTGAGATGGGTTATAAAGCCCGCCAGCTTGCTGAAACCCGCGGAGATTGGGAGAAGAACTTTCCCAGGCTCATGGATGCCTACCAGTTAGCTTTAAATTAAGCAACAAATATATAGTGAAAAATGAATGAGCAGTCTTCGAGTGAAAGGATAGAAACAACGATGTGGCAGGATCGTCTGAAACGATGGCAGACTTTCTTTGAGCGCATCATTGATTCTTTCTTTGATCCTAAGATAGAACGCAATGTCCGTTGGGTAACTTGGGTATGGATAGTTTTACTCCTGCTCGCAGGGATTTTTTTCTGGGGAAAATTTTTAAATTGGGGTAGGATCCCTTTCGATTATCTTGATTGGGCTGAAATTAACGCTGCACGTATTGAATTTGTCCGTAATGCTCTGCACAATGGGCAAATCCCTTTGCATATGTCCGAGATCGGCCATTTGCGCAACCTGACCGATCGTTATATGTCACTTCCAGATGCGATATTAGCCCCTCAGATGGTTCTTTTATTATTCCTCCAAACAGGCCCTTTTGTTTTTCTTAATACACTGATTCTATATTTTGTGGGAACGATTGGATTACTCCAATTTCGCAAGAGATATTCCCTCTCTCTGGCAGCGTTCACATGGTTGTTCTTGCTTTTCAACTTCAATGGCTATTTAACCGCTCATTTTGGCGTGGGGCATGTGACCTGGTGGGGATATTTCCTCCTACCCTGGTTTTTCTTATTGATCTTTGAAGCTATCGATCGAGAACCAGGTTGGCGTTGGGTAACCGGGATGGCATTCATTTTATTCGTGATATTCTTGCAAGGTTCTAATCATATATTCACCTGGTTGCTTATTTTTCTGGGGTTTTTCGGACTGACCTCTTGGAAGCGTTTTTGGTTGGTGATTAAAACCGGGGCTGCTGCACTTCTCTTAAGTATGGTCCGGATTCTTCCACCAATTTTATTATTGGATAAATTTGATACCGATTTTTTAGGCGGTTATGCCTCAATTCAAGAATTGCTTTATGCAATGATTACATTAAAACCTGCCAGCCAATCTCTGCCCATCCCGGGAGTGGCGGGCAGTAGTCCTTTGGGCTGGTGGGAATTCGATATCTATGTGGGGCTGATTGGTGCACTATTCATTTTGTATTTCGGTGTCCTTTGCTGGATGAAGGATCGGGATGACTACCCACAATTTCAGGCTTTGTTTCTACCAGTCGTCACCCTATTTATTTTGTCGATTGGTGACTTTTATAAATTCGTAAGAATTATCCCAATTCCAATCTTATGGGGTGAGCGTGTCTCCTCACGCATGGTAATTATTCCATTTACCGTAATCCTATTCATGGCAGGAATATATTTCCAACGCGCCTTGAAAACCGATCGCCTATGGCGTGTATTTCGGTTGACGACGATCGTTTTAATGATGGTAACAGTATATGATCTGTGGCAGCATATGCGTGCCTGGCGGGTGACCACCGCCGTGAACGCATTTCCATTTACACCCGTCGACTTATCGATCAAGGTCGTTGGAAATCACCCTGATGCACCCTATGTTCAGATGATCGCCATTGGTGCGCTTATCAGCCTGGCTACAGCTATTTTTCTGATCAATCGGACGTTGAACGAGCGCCGTAAACAAACCAGTAAAATGGTCATATGATCCACAAAACTCTTGCTGTTATCCAAGCACGCATGTCCTCTTCCCGTTTGCCTGGGAAAGCCTTGTTGGAAATTGCTGGTAAACCGCTGCTGCAGCACATGTTTGACAGGGTGAAGAAAGCAAACTACCTTGACAGCATAGTGCTTGCCACCACCACCGACCCATCTGATAATGTCCTCGAGCAGTTTTGCCAAAAACAGGGAATTTCCTGTTTCCGTGGTAGCCTCCCGGATGTACTCGATCGTTGCTATCGGGCTACAGCCCAA
Organism: uncultured Chloroflexia bacterium; assembly: GCA_963777935.1. GTDB lineage: Bacteria > Chloroflexota > Anaerolineae > Anaerolineales > UBA4823 > FEB-25. Next base: position 486,034 of record CAVZSL010000005.1, on the reverse strand, counting down.
TTCCATGCCGAAGTGATCGTTCGTCTTACCGCCGATTGTCCTCTTATCGATCCCACCTTAATAGACCTCACCATCATGGCTTTCCTGGGTCTGCCTCATCTCCAGGCTTCCTCCAATACTACCGAATTACCTGAGCACTATTCACCAGCTACTTATCCTTACGACTTTTCTACCAACCGTTTACCACCACCCTGGAAGCGCACCGTCCCCATCGGTTTGGATGTTGAAGTATGCTCCTTCGAATCCCTTCAACGCGCATGGAAGGAATCTAACCAGCCATACCAGCGCGAGCATGTTATGCCATATCTTTATGAAGGTGTCACCTTTCAAAAAACCAGCCCCTTGCCAGATCCTGCTTGGTATTTAGAAAGTGGTATTACCCCTCGTGGATTTAAGATTGCTTTGCTCAACCACACACCAGATTATGGCTCCCTGCGTTGGACGGTGGATACTCCAGCAGATTTGGAGTTTGTCCGTCAGATTTTCAAGCATTTCGAGGGTCAGTCTGAATTCAGCTGGCAGGATATTCTAACGTTACTCGATAAGGAACCAGAATTAGCTTCCATCAACGCGGATGTGAATCACAAATCCGCTTTCGATGTTGATCTACGTAACATGGTTAATTGATCCATATAATCATGTCCACATCGGATCCATTCCTCACGATTTTCACTGCACCGAAACCATTTACCAACCCGCATGTTAGCCTGATCCAGCGGAATGCCATCCAATCGTGGCAACATCTCGGCGAAGATGTTCAGGTGCTCCTAATTGGTAACGAGACTGGCATGGCGGAATACGCTAGCGAAGTAGGTGTCCAACAGCTAGCGGATGTCTCATGCAACGAATATGGCACGCCTCTCGTTAGCTCAATCTTCCAGGTGGCACGCCAAAACAGCACCTCTCCTCTAATGGCATACGTCAATGCTGATATTTTATTGTTGCCCGGATCCGTCGAGCTTGCCAGGCAGGTATTCAATCAATCAAATGAATTCCTCATCGTAGGTCAGCGTTGGGATTTGGATGTCAAACAGGCTTTGGATTTCACCTCAGAATGGGATCTGCGCTTGTTATTTGATGTTAAAACGCGGGGGCGGCGCCACCCTCCAGGCGGAAGTGACTTTTTCATCTTCCCTCGACATTGCTTTACAGACCTACCCAACTTCGCCATTGGTCGTGCAGGATGGGATAATTGGATGTTCTACCATGCACGATTAAAACACTGGCCGGTTGTCGATGTCAGCGCTTCACTAACAGTCATCCATCAGGATCATGATTATTCTCACCTTCCGGGTGGTCAGCCACATTACCAAATGCCCGAATCATTTGAGAATATCCGCCTGGCTGGAGGTCGACGAGCTATCTTTAATCTCCTGGATGCAGATTACACTTTTCACGAGGACAAATTGGTACGCATTCCTCTACGAGGCCGGCGTTTTTGGCGAAACATCGAAACCTACCCACTCGTTAAATGGCAATCCTATCCCCTGGCAGAACTTACTTTTGCCTTCTGCCATCCTGTTAAAGCCTTTGGAGAGTGGCGTGGTCGCTTGGCATATAAGATCAATGCCAACAGCCGTTAGCAAGCCTGACTCCATATAAATATATCCTGCATGCGTTAAGCCGAAGTACATATGCGAAAAGGTCAAAATCCTGCTAAATTCATTAAACAAGTTGCACAACCTCAACGCATCACCGTTGCTGTCCTCAACTACATCCCCTTCCTGAGTGGTTTTTATGCTCAAACATTGGATGTGCTTAAAACCTGTCTGGGAAGCATCTGGGCAAATACCGATCTACCCTACGATCTTTTGGTTTTCGATAATGGTAGCTGTCAGGAAGCGATTGATTTCCTGACGAATGCCGAGGATGAAGGCAAGATTCAATACCTCATCCTTGCCGAAAAAAATATGGGTAAAGGTGGTGCCTGGAACATCATGTTGAACGCCGCTCCGGGTGAGATCATTGCTTATACCGATAATGACGCTTATTTCTATCCCGGGTGGCTTTCTAAATCTGTTCATATCCTCGAGACCTTCCCCAATGTTGGCATGGTCACCAGCCGCCCTTTCCGTACCCCACCAGAGTTTTATTCGAATACCGTGGGATGGGCTGAGCAGGCAGCTGATGCAACCATCCAGCGTGGTCAGTTCATCCCTTGGGAGGCTTTCAAAGCCTTTGATATGAGCCTGGGTACCCCTGAAGAGGAAGTCCGCACGCGCTATGAGAATACCGAAGATGTACGCATTAGCTTTCAAGGCGAGACGGTCCAGGCAGGCGGTAGCCACTGGCAGTTTGTCAGCTATAAATCAGTCATCCAACAATTCCTGCCTTTCAGCATGGACCGTCCAATGGGTCAGGTGCGCCAGCTGGACCAGCGTATGAATGAAGCTGGTTACCTGCGCCTGATGCCGGTCGAATTTCTTGCCCAAAATATGAGCAACCGGCTGGATTGGATCCATGACCCCTCTGAATTGCAAAAAGGGAAATCTGTCCAAACCAGGCCCTTCTTAAAGAAATTCTTGAATACCAGCTTTATCAAGCGCTTCTTGCTCGGACTTTACGATCGCATTTTCTCCTGGTATTACGAAGGTTAGGCATGTCTTTACCCCACAAAGAAAACCATCCAGAAGAAAAATATCCTCGCAGGATGATGATCAGTGCCGACCATGGGATGGCGATTGTTTATTTCCTTCAATCTGATGTTGTCCCAACCCTGCTTGAGGCAGGTATTGAAGTCGTTTTATTAACTGATGATGCCCTTACCACTCAGATACAAAACCGGTTCGGTCGTCCTGGATTGATCGTTGAAGGACTTCGTTTGGATCAGGCGAATGCTTATGCCAGACGCGTTCATCCAGAAATTCAATGGTGGCTTCAAACGCTGCGCCGGGTTGGTAGCTCCAACCGTATCAACACCCAGGCTATGGATAGCTACATAGACCAAATCGCGGTGGAAGAAGGCTGGAAGCGCCGCATGTTCATGCCTGTTGCGCGGATGATAATTGGCTTGTTGCGTAGATCATCCCACGCAAGACAGTCACTGGTTCGATTGCAGATGCATTATGTTCCCGGTATCTACACTGATTTATTCCGACGTTATAAGCCAGATTTGGTGGTCGCCAGCACTCCGGGATGGCGTGTTGATCGTTATTTGTTGCGCGAGGCGGTCAAACGAAAAATCCCCACTGCGGCGGTTGTGGTTGGATGGGATAATCCTAGCAGTTACAGTATTCCAGGTGCCCCGGTGGATCATATAACCTGTTGGTCGCAGGTGCAAAAGGATGAGCTTGTCCTTGGCTCGGATTGGCTCCCAGACCGGGTGAACATCGGTGGGATTCCCACCTATGACGGCTATTTTCGCAAGCAATGGCAGTTGAGCAGGGAGGATTATTTCCAGCTGCATGGTCTTGATCCCAATCGCAAGCTGCTTTCCTACGCCGCTAGCTTCGTCAGTTTTTCACCCAATTTCCAGAATATTGAAGCTTTAGTTCATCTCATCGCTGGTGATGCTCTCGTTGCTCCCAGCCAATTGCTTATTCGTTTACACCCCAATCACTTCTGGGATAACCATCTTTTCGCTGCGGAGCGTGAGAAAATCCGCCAATTGGCACGAGACTATCCCCATGTACACGTCGTCGAGCCAGTGCCTCTGGGCGGTTCCTTGGGCTATTACTCCGGAGAAGATATGCCGGAGAAGGCATCCATGATGGCGTATTCTGATGTTTTCCTGACGGTTTATTCCACCATGGTAGTTGAGACAGCTATTCACGGGCGTCCAATCGTAAGCGTCTGCTTGGATGCACCCGGGGGTTGGAACATCCCGCGCAAGTACTCTTTACCCCTATCAGAGATTGGCAACTGGCCCACTCATGATCGCTTTCGTCGCTCCGGTTTTGGTCGCATCGCCACGAATGAGCAGGGGCTTCGCACAGCAATTAATTTCTACCTTCAGACGCCCGATGCCAACGCTGCTCAAAGTGAGGCATTCATCCAGCGGGAATGCACTTACATGGATGCCTCAGCGGGTAAGCGCACTGGGCAATTTTTGATTTCCTTGATGGACCATCAGGAAGTGAGAAAATGAAATTCCTCATCGCTGGTTTGGGTTCCATCGGTCGCCGTCATTTGCGTAATTTGCTTGCCTTGGGAGAGCGCGATATATTGCTTTACCGCACCCGCCATGCCACCCTGCCAGATGATGAGCTGTCAGGTTTTCCAGTCGAGACTGACCTGCACACAGCCCTGGCTCATCACCCGGATGCGGTCATCATCTCCAATCCAACCGCTCTGCACCTCGATGTTGCCATCCCTGCGGCCCAAAATGGTTGCCACATCTTGCTTGAAAAACCAGTCTCCCATTCCTTGGATAGAGTGGATGAGTTTGTGCAGGCAGTCCAGCACAATGGCGTGAAGGTCCTGGTTGGTTTTCAGTTTCGCTTCCATCCCGGATTACTCAAAGTCAAGCAGCTTCTTGAAGAAGCTGCCATCGGGAAGCCGTTATCCGCACGAGCTCATTGGGGTGAATACTTACCTAACTGGCATCCCTGGGAGGACTATAAGCAGGGTTATGCTGCCCGCCCGGAGTTGGGAGGAGGGGTTGTCCTTACCTTGTCGCATCCTTTGGATTACTTGCGCTGGTTCCTTGGTGATGTCGAATCGCTGTGGGCGTTTCTAAGCCATGCAGGCTTGCACATGCCAGTAGAAGACCTTGCCGAGATTGGTCTGCGTTTTGAAAATGGTGCCATCGGTAGCCTTCATCTGGATTATGATCAGCGACCACCCTTCCACACCCTGGATATCATAGGTACCCATGGCGCCCTCCATTGGGATAATGCCAATGGCATTACCCGCCTGGCTCAGGTTCTATCGGATGGTAAAACTGGCTCCTGGCAGGAATTTCCTCCACCAGAAGGATTTGAGCGCAATTCGATGTTTCTCGATGAGTTGCGCCACTTTCTGAATGTGTTACATGGAGATGCAGAACCAGTTTGCTCACTGGTGGATGGAATTCAAGCTTTAAAATTGGCTCTAGCCGTTCACCGATCCAATCACCTGGAACAAGTGATTAAACCAAACAAATCATGATGAATTGGTTAAAAACGATGTTTCGCCGTCACCTCCACCTCATTTGGGCAACGCTTTATTTTCTAGTGATGACTATCATCATCACCTGGCCTTTTGTCAGCTACATGACTCATTCGGTGGTTGGGAGCATCGGCGATAATATCTATTTTATATGGTTAATAAAGTGGTTTCAAAAAGCGCTGTTCGAGCTGCACGTGTCCCCACTTTTTGTCCCGTTTCTGAACTATCCCCAAGGCTGGTATTTAGCTTACACCGATATCACACCTGCCATGGTCTTATCCGGCTTACCGGCAGGGCTCTTGGGAGGCGCTACCTTTGGCTACAATTTCTCCATGTTAGCCTCATTTGTTCTTTCTGGTTTAGGAATGTATATTTGGGTTAGAAAACTTACCGGCAGCTCAGCTGCGGGAATTATTTCCGGCACTGCCTATGCTTTCTTGCCCTATCGGATGGCGCATTTCCTCATCGGACACCTTAATTTATCCGGAACTCAGTGGTTCCCATTTTATTTTATGGGGTTGACTGACCTTATCCAAATGAAGAAGTTTTCATGGACGCCAATTCTTCTCACTGCGGTTTCTCTTGGATTGATCGGTTTGACCTCCATTCATTATCTCTATATGACCTTATTGATCAGCGTTGTTTATGTTATCGGTGCCTTGATCCTGATCAACCGCAGATTGATCCGCGATGGGCAATTCTGGAAGAGTATTGCTCTTACCCTACTTTGCTCCACACCCCTACTTTTTGTTGGAATTTACCCATTCCTGCAGATAAATCGCTTGGATGCAATGCCTAGTCGAACGCTCAGCTATGTGAGCCAGTTTTCAGCCAGTCCAACAGATTTCCTACTACCCTCAACGCAACATTTCCTCTTTGGCCAGTGGGTGGGCAATCACTTTGATCGTTCGATGTGGATAGAAGCCACCCTTTATCTTGGGATCGTAGTGTGTGCCTTAGCTCTGATTGCCTTCATTGCACAAAAAAAACATCCTCAGAATGGATTGGTAAACCTTTTTATCTTGGGAGGTTTTTTTGCGTTCGTTTTTGCCTTGGGAACTGACCTTCATTGGCTTGGTCATTCAGTCGATATTCCCGAGGGATTAAAAAATTTGTTGTCCCGTACAGATCATTTAATTCCTTTACCAGGCTACTTGCTGTTTAAATTCCTGCCTTTCTACGCCAAAATGCGGGTATGGATGCGCTTTGGGATTTTTGTGATGGTTTTTGCGGATGTCCTTGCTGGGATTGGGGCAGCCTGGTTATTATCTAAGCTTCAAACCCCCTGGAAAAATGTGCTTGCGCTCGGTCTTTTGATGTTGGTCATTTTTGATTTTTACCCCGCTCCAATGAAGGAATATTCCCGCGTTGATAGCCGTCCTATAGACTTATGGCTGGCCGAGCAGCCAGGCAATGGAGCGGTTGTGCAATTTCCCTTTCAGCTTGTTGAAGATCAAGACCAGGTATATTACACGCTATCTTATAATAAACCTTTTTTGGGTGGCTTTTTTAATGCCTTTCCGCCAGAGCAGTACCAACGCATAAAGCCAATCTTAATGAATTTTCCCAACCAGGAGAGTGTAGATTTACTCAAAGAACTCGGTGTGCAGTACGTTCTGGTCGATTCGTCATATTATCCGGATTTCAACCAGACTCGTAGCGACGTTGAGAGACTGGGATTGCGTCTGCTCACGATGATGGATTCTGAGTATGCGTTCGAATTAATGTCCAAATGATCAGCATGGATAAGTATAGGTTAGAGCTCAATCGTCATGGATGAAATATCTGATAAAAAAAGAATTCCAATAAAAGATTGGCTCACCCTCATCAGTATTTTTCTAATCAGTATCCTTGGGTCTCTGGTGATTATTTATGCCACCAAGTGGGGACCTTGGGTGTTCAGTGATTCCACGGAATATATCGTCTCAGCGAAAAATCTACTCGCTGGGCACGGATTGGGTCTCTATGGACCATCTGGAGCTTTTCATCCGCTATCATTGCATCCCCCTTTTTACTCACTTCTCCTCAGCTTCTTCGGATTATTCGGTGCAGATCTTTTAGTCACTGCTCGTTGGTTGGATGCCATCCTGTTTGGATTGACGATCGTGTTAGTTGGCGTCTCTTTATACATAATTACCAAATCTTCATGGCTATCCATTGGTGCTAGCTTCTTACTGTTCTGCATGCCGGCATTAGTCGAAATTTATAGTGGGGCAATGACCGAGCCATTATTCATCTTCACTGGTTTGCTCAGTATTTTCCTGATCATGTGTTTCATAAAGAATGATCGCTATATTATTCTCATTGCTGCCGCGATATTCTCGGGTTTGTCGTTTTTCACCCGTTATGCTGGACTCGCGTTCATCATAACAGGTATATTTGCTCTACTTGTCTTCAATCAAAAGCCATGGAAAAAGAGAATATTTCAGCTGTTGATTTATGGCACGATTAGCATCTTTCCAATCATTGGCTGGCGTATCTGGTTAAGATTTTTTCAATTAGCTCACAGCAATTTGGAATTGGTGTGAATTCCATGGAGCAATTTAACCAGTTTCGATTGAGTGTCATGGAAATCATATGGTCCTGGCTACCCTTTACCTCTGTACTGCCACAGTATTCATATAATCTCGCCAGGAATTTGTTATTAATCTTCATCATCCTGATGTTGATTCTATTTTTCCTGGCCGCGAGGATGATGCGTAAGAACAACCAGAAATTATTCGATTCCAGCTCCGGTTTGATGTTCGCGGTTTTGATGTTTGTTTTTACCATTGCATACCTGTTCGTCCTTGCCTTTAGTTATATTTTCACTCATCCAACGCCTGACTTGGTAGCTCGCACGTTGTTACCAGCTCACATCGCAGTACTGCTCGGTTTTTTTTCATTATTACTTTTTTTTATACGAGCCTGGTCATCCATCAAGCCGCTGATTTTGATACCGATCATGCTAATAATCGGTATCTCTATCTCTTATGTGCATGACAGCATCGATATTGTCTCAAATTACCAACAGTCTGGTTTTGGCTATACAAGTCGAGCTTGGCGTGACTCTGAGACGCTCCAAGCCATCGAAAAACTCCCCTCTAATATTCCCCTCATTTCTAACGAATCTGCGCTGGTGTTATTTTATACTGGACGACCCGCGTATGATATCCCCGAATTGATCAACAATGTACCTCAGGTCTTAACCAATCGCTTCGGTGATGATCCGACGGATCCCGTCCAAAAAGCTTTCAGAGAGAACGGAGCGGCACTTGTTCTCTTTAATTCCAGCCTCTGGCAATTTAATAAAATATATGGAGATCAAACAAACCAACGATTGGATTATTTAACCCGCGATTTGAATATCGATGCCCAATTATCTGACGGTGCAATATACTTTTATCCCGCAGGGGAAAATTAAACCTGTTTTTCCAAACCAGACATGATCTATTTCTGGAATGGTTTACAATTTTCCTTGAAGCTCCTCTGATATCATTTCTGAAATCATCGCCAGCCCTATATTATTGATCTTAGATATTACATATCACAATAACGCTGACCAGAATTAACAGAAAAAAGATTGCGTAATCTTCAATTTCCATATTCATGAAGGGTTATTTTTTATTAGACATGCGTGCAACGAATTCCAGACCTGAATATTATTTCCAGTCGATAAAAAAAGCGTTACCAATTTTATTATTGGCATTCTTTTGTGTGATTGGTCTACGCATGATATACCAGGTAACACCTTTTGGCATGGGTATAAATGGGGATTCATATCAATATATCTTTGGCGCAGATACCCTGGCGGCTGGATATGGAATTGGGCGTTTAGATGGTGGAGGTAATTTTAAACCGTTGACTCACTACCCTCCCTTTCTCTCCATCATCCTGGCAGGATTAAAAATGACAGGCATGGAAACGATAAACGCTGCTCGACATCTGAACGCTGCTCTTTTTTGTTTGGACATTCTATTAGTTGCCTTAATCATAAAAAAAGCCACAAAATCAAATCCATTTGCTTTGATCGGATCTGGATTATTCCTGATTTCCCCAGCAATAATTACTATTCACACCTGGATCTGGAGTGAGCCACCTTTCTTGTTCTTTGAGCTTACCGGCATTTTTGCACTGGCTGTATATCTGGAGAAAAATAAAATAGCCTGGTTGTTTGTTTCTTCTATATCTTTTGGTATAACATTTCTAACTCGCTACACAGGTATCGCCCTGATCGCAACTGCGGCAATAGCTTTGCTATTGACTATTAAAACCTCCCTAAAATGGAAATTTCGAAATTTGGGAATTCTTTTCTTGGTAAGTTGTACACCTATGGCCATCTGGATGCTTCGCAATTATTTTCTATCTGGCAATGCGGCTAATCGTAATATTCGCTGGCATCCCATGACACTGCTCCGGCGTCATGAGGGTATAGACACAGTCTTGTCATGGATATTCCCTGCTGATTTTATTACACACAAGGAAAAAATCCTTGTATTCGTTCTTCTCGTGATCGGAGTTGCTGCGATCATATACTGGTTATCTCTTTACGTTACTAAAGAGAAGGATAATCGGATTAAGTGGTCGAATCCTGGAATTCGTTTCTTATTCTCGCTGCTTATTCTCATATATATCGGTTTTCTAATTATTTCTATTAGTTTAATCGACCCAGGTACACCTCTAGATTCTCGTATCTTAAGTCCATTACAGGTTCCTGTGCTCATCCTGTTGATAACCTTTTTTGCAGATTTATGGAAAAATTCTCGTTTTCCAGTGCACGTTTTCATCGGTGCCTTTATTATCTATCTCTTCTTAATGAATTCAAATGCTTCTATGAAAATCATTCCAGAACTACAATCCTCAGGTCAGGGTTATGCATCTCTATCCTGGAGAAATTCTCCCGTTATCCAGGCAGTCAAGGATTTTCCAAATGCCCCAGTAATAACCAATCAAATTACCGGGATCTATATCTGGGCTGGCAGGAGTTCATGGCCAGTCCCATGGAGAATTAATCAAGGCGAAAATGTAGTTAGAGCCGATTATCAAGAGCAGTTGGATTTGATGCGTGAGAGATTAAGAGCAGGAGCAATCCTTGTTTTAAATCATCCAGAAATGTTACCAGAAGGTACCTATTCTATTAGTGACTTAACTCAAGGATTAACCCGGGTTGGGAGTTTCCCAGACGGTGCGATATATAAGTACAGTCCTTAATTGTTATGGGTAGGTTAAAAATGGATAATATCATGAATTATTTTAATTTAACGGGCAGGGTTGCATTAGTAACCGGCGGTCCCGGACTACTTGGCAAGGAGTTCTGCCGTACCTTGGCCGAAGCTGGCGCCTCTGTCGTCGTCGCCGATATCAACGCGGATGGCGTCAACGCGTTATCCAAGTCCTTGATCGAAAACGGTTACCCTGCCCTTGGTGTTGCCACCGATGTGACGCAGCCTGAATCAGTCCACGCACTCTTTGAGGAGACCCTGGATGCCTTTGGCCGCCTTGACATCCTGGTCAATTCCGCTGCTCTCGACCCAAAGTTTGATCCCGCCGCGCTCGCAGAGATGGCCAGCCGTGGAACGGTCTCTGGTTCTTTCGAAGATTATCCTCTTGAGTCCTGGAAAGCCGCCCTGGATGTGAACCTGACGGGTATGTTCTTGTGTTGCCAGGCTGCTGTTAAACCGATGCTTGCCCAGGGAAAGAAAGGTTCAATCATCAATATTTGTTCCACGTATGGTCTGGTGGCACCTGACCAACGGATATACCAGCGTGATGGCAAACAAAGCTCATTCAAGCCGGTTTACTATTCAGTCACCAAGGCTGGTGTGCTCGGATTAACCCGCTATTTGGCAGCCTATTATGCCGGGACGGAAATGCGTGTCAACGCCCTCACTCCCGGCGGTGTTTACAATAATCACGATGATGTTTTTCTTAAAGCTTATTCCGCCCGTACCATCATGGGACGTATGGCAAAAAAAGATGAGATGAATGGGGCACTTCTATTTCTCGCCTCGGATGCTTCATCTTATATGACCGGTTCCAACCTGGTTGTCGATGGTGGTTGGACAGCCTGGTAATTCATGATTGGACTTTCACATATGCAAATTCTCGCCCTTATTCCAGCTCGTGGTGGTTCAAAAAGTATTCCGCACAAGAATATCCGTCCGCTCGCGGGTTTCCCCCTCATCGCCTACTCCATTGCTGCAGCCAGGCAGTCAAAATTAGTCACTCGTATCATCGTTTCTACAGACGATCACGAGATTGCAAGTATTGCCCGTGGATATGGCGCGGAGGCACCTTTCCTCCGTCCTTCAGAGTTTGCCCAGGATAACACCCTCGACTTTCCGGTTTTCAACCACGCTTTGAGCTGGCTCAGAGAACATGAGGACTACCAGCCTGATATCCTGGTTCAGTTGCGGCCTACTTCCCCACTCCGCCCTCCCGATTGCGTCGACCAGGCTATACAAATCCTGCAGGATCACCCTGATGCGGACTCGGTCCGAGGAGTAATCCCCTCCGGGCAGAATCCTTTCAAGATGTGGCAGATCACGGACCTGGGTCGCATGACCCCATTGCTTGATTTACCAGGAGTGCCTGAACCATTTAATGCTCCACGCCAGGCTCTTCCTCAGACCTATTGGCAAACTGGTCATATTGATGCCATCCGCCTGTACACCATCCTGCAAAAGGGATCACTAAGTGGTGACACTATTTATCCCCTCCAAATTGACCCGCGTTATGCCGTCGATATCGACACCCTGCGCGATTGGCAGCGAGCCGAATGGCTTATCAATCAGGGTGATCTACCAATGGTCCAGCCTGGTGATGGCAGGCGCCAGTTACCCAGGCAAATTGACTTGCTGGTGTTTGATTTTGATGGGGTAATGACCGATGATCGTGTCTGGGTAGACGAGCAGGGCCACGAAGCTGTGGTTGCCAACCGTCGCGATGGGCTCGGTATTGCCATGCTACGTAAAGCAGGTATCCCAATGGTGGTTCTCTCTACGGAGACCAATCCAATTGTGGCTGCGCGCTGCCGTAAGCTGGAGTTGAATGCCATTCAGGGTGTGGAAGATAAACGGGCAGCCCTTGCTTCATTACTACACGAACGTAAGCTCGACCCAAAGAATGTTGTATATGTGGGAAATGATGTCAATGATCTGCCATGTTTTACACTGGTGGGTTGTGTTGTAGTTGTCGCTGATGCCCATCCGGATGTCATCGCCCATGCCGACCTTGTGCTTTCACATAAGGGTGGTCATGGGGCAGTCAGGGAATTGTGTGACAAAATCATCCAAAATCAGCTCTAATACCTGATATGGATGGTCAATCCAGTTGTTTGAGATTTGAAGAAAAAAAATTATACAGAAAGGTGAATACTCATGTCACGTGAAATAATGATCGGTAATCGAGAGGTCGGTGACGGAAACCCAACCTATGTCGTCGCAGAGATCGGCATCAACCATAACGGTAGTGTGGAAATTGCTAAATCGTTGATCGATGTGGCAGTAAAAAACGGAGTCGATGCAGTCAAGTTTCAAAAACGCACACCTGAACTGTGCGTCCCACCAGACCAGCAAAAACATATGCGTGAAACCCCCTGGGGTTACATCACATATTTGGAATATCGTTACAAAGTCGAATTTGGGGTAAATGAATATCGAGAGATCGACCGCTATTGTAAACAAAAAAATATTCCCTGGTTTGCTTCAGTTTGGGACGAGCCTTCTGTGGATTTCCTCCAGCAGTTTAACCCTATCTGTTATAAAATCCCTTCCGCTTCTCTCACAGATAAAAGCCTCCTTCTCCATGCGCGTGAGACCGGTAAGCCAGTCATCCTTTCTACAGGCATGTCTACCATGCAACAGATCAAAAAAGCGGTGGATGTTATCGGTGAGGATAATTTACTCATCACCCATGCTACAAGTACCTATCCATGTGATCCGGAGGAGCTTAATCTAAAGATGATCCGAACGCTTGTAGATACTTTTTCTTGCCCGATTGGATATTCAGGACATGAGGTTGGGCTGATACCTACCGTTGTAGCAGTATCCATGGGCGCCTGTTTGGTCGAGCGGCACATCACCCTGGATCGTGCCATGTGGGGCAGCGATCAGGCTGCTTCCGTTGAACCTGGTGGTATTGAGCGTTTGGTTAAATATATTCGGGTTACCGAGCAATCACTGGGTGACGGGGTCAAGCGTGTTTATGAGAGCGAGATGCCATCTCTGCGTCGGCTTCGTCGCATCAAGGAATAGCCCTCACCGCCCTGAGGTCTTTCCAGTTTCACACCTGAAATTAAAAATCTGAATCCAATCGATGAGCTCATTCAGAGAAAAGCTTTTTACTCGCTACTCGGTATATATACAACGCAGGAAGAATAATCATCGCGTAATTCAGCTTGTGCATCAGGTGAATTCCAATTCTTCATTGCATGATAAAGCCAAGCGACGTGCGGATGAATTAATCACCAGACCGATTGCATTCTTTAACGCATCAACTCGGATCAATGGGATCAGCTTGAATGCCGCTTTTTCACTGCTCGCCAGTCTTGGGCTGCAAATGGCAGGTGTGCCAGTTGTACGTTTTGGATGTAAAAGGGGCATGAGCCTGTGCGTTTTGGGTACCGATCGCACTGATCCATCAAAAATGCCGCCCTGTAAGGCATGCATTGCTCAATCCCGATCGCTCTATTCAGATTCCCTCGTCATCCCGTTTATCTATAAAATCAATCCTTCGCTAACGGATGCGATTAAAAACCTTCCGTTGGAAAAGTTATTTGATGTGGAAGTCCTTCCACCAGCTTGGTCTGTTCAACCCGCTCCAGATTCCACCTCAACACTTTTGCCCCTTGGTCAGTTGGTTTTGCCTTCCGTCCGTTGGATCTTGCGCCGGCACCATCTCCAGGATGATGAATCAACCCGCTTTATCTACCGTCAATACATCCTTTCTGCCAACCATGTCGCCCAGGAATTCTCAGCCTTTCTGGATACAACCAATCCCCAGGCAGTGATCCTCTTCAATGGGCAGTTTTTTCCCGAAGCTGTCGCCAGGTGGGTATGCTTGCAGCTTGGAATCCGTGTGATTACCCATGAAGTTGGATTGCAACCATTTTCTGCCTTCTTTACTATCGGCGAGGCTACTGCATATCCCTTGCATGTACCGGAAGATTTCGAGCTCGATGAGGCTCAAAATAAACGCCTTGACGATTATCTCAGTCAGCGTTTTCAAGGACAGTTTTCCATGGCCGGTATCCGCTTCTGGCCTGAGATGGATGGGTTGAATAAAACATTTCTGAGCCATGCTGCTGGCTTCAAACAGATCGTGCCGGTGTTCACGAATGTAGTCTTCGATACCAGCCAACCCCATTCCAATACCGTCTTTCCACATATGTTCGCCTGGCTGGACCTGGTGTTGGAGATTGCGCGGAATCATCCTGAAACCTTGTTTGTGTTGCGAGCCCATCCCGACGAGACCAGACCCGGTAAAGCGAGCCAGGAGAGTGTGAGTGAGTGGGTCACTAAAAATCAGGCGGATTCATTGCCCAACCTTGTATTCGTGGACTCTGGTCAAACCCTAAGCTCATATGATCTCATCCAACGGTCTAAATTTATCCTGGTATATAACTCTACCATTGGTCTCGAGGCTTCCATTATGAGTATCCCTGTGGTATCCGCTGGTCGAGCCCGTTACACCCAGCTACCAACTGTTTTCTTCCCTCCCACTCGCCAAGACTATCTCCAGCAGGTGAACACATTCCTTGATTCATCAAAAATTACCATCCCGCCTGAGTTCAGGCATAATGCACGCCGTTTCCTTTATTATCAGCTTTTTCGCTCTTCGCTCCCGTTTTCTGATTACCTGGAAGAGGACCGCATCTGGCCAGGTTTTGTCAGGTTGAAGAAATTTTATCCCCAGTCTCTCACCCCTTCCACCTCACCAGCGATTAAAGCCATCTATCAAGGCGCCCTCGAAGAAGGTGATTTCTTATTGGATTCAGACCTCTGATTCCTCCACGAACTTTGATTTTAATTTTATCCACCTGCATGTTCCAGCACCAATCTGGTCTGTTCACTTGGTAACTTCACCTGACACTTGGATCCAACACATATAACGTTATTGCTTGCTATAAAATCATGCCCACGAGAGGTAACATGCCAAATATAATTGCCCTCGTACCCATGCGCCACCACTCGCAACGTGTTCCGGGTAAGAATTATCGCCCTCTGGCGGGTAAACCGCTTTTCCACCATATTATCCAGACGTTGCTTTCCTGCCCTGAGATATCCCAGGTGGTTGTGGATACGGATAGTCAGCCTGTGATGCAAGGATTGCAGACTCACTTCCCTGGTGTCGTCATTCTTGAGCGTCCTGAAAGCTTGCGTGGTGATACGATTTCCATGAACGAGGTTCTGATTTATGATACCTCCCAGGTGCAGGCTGACTATTATTTGCAAACCCATACAACCAATCCACTTCTCCGTCCTTCAACCATTTCCCGCGCTATCCAAACCTTCCTGGTGAATTTACCTGCCTATGATTTACTTTTTTCAGTCACCCGCTTGCACAAACGCTTGTGGGACCAGCAAGGTCATGCCATCAACCACGATCCATCCGTCCTTCTGCAAACTCAGGATTTACCCCCAATCTATGAAGAAAATTCGTGCATTTATATCTTTGACCGTCAGACGTTGGTCAGTCGCCAGAACCGCCTTGGCATGCGTCCCTTCATGTTTGAAATTGACGCCACCGAAGCCTGGGATATCGACGAAGAGCTGGATTTCCTCATCACTGCATTCTTGCTACAAAGGTTGAATGGGTAATTCATTCGGCACGTTCCACCTGCTGGTGATGCTTCACCGTCCTCCGTTCTAATCACATGTCGAATTCCTTTAGAAATTTCCTTTTGATCGCACTCTTCCTTTTAGCCATCGGAATTGCTGGCGCAATTTTTATGGCATGGCTTACCCCCTATGGTGTCGGCATTTATGTGGATTCCCTCTCTTACGTCTCTTCCGCACGCAATCTGCTGGCAGGGATTGGCATGGGCAGAGTCACCGGGCTGGGTGACTTCAAACCGATGACACATTACCCACCTTTTTATTCCTTGATTTTAGCTTTCTTTCATCTTTTAAGATTACCGGAGCTTTCCACCGCACGCTGGCTCAGCATTCTTGCTTTTGGTCTCGCCATCGTCTTGGCCGGCTTGATAGTTTACCAGCGTACGCGCTCAAGTTTTTTTAGCATCTTTATTGCCGTTTTATTCCTTCTTTCTAATCCAATTTTACGCAATTTCAGTTGGGCAATGACCGAGCCTCTTTATATCGTTCTGATGTTGCTTGTCTTTTTACTGCTTGGGTACTACTTGGGTAATTCGCTCAGGCGTTGGTTGGTCCTGACAGCAATAGTTGCCAGCTGTGCTCTGCTTACCCGTTATGTGGGTTTTTCACTCGTTGGCGCGATCTGCATCGTCCTGCTCCTTAACCGCCAGCTTGATTGGCGAAATCGGCTAAAAGAACTCGGCATCTTCCTTGCGATCGTTCTTCTCCCGACCCTTATATGGCTGGTAAGAAATTGGTTGATCTCAAAGACTCTCACTCATCGTGTACTCGATTGGCACCCTATTTCCAGTGAGAATGTCTCATTTTTAATAAGAACTGTTAACAGCTGGGGGTTTTTACCGCAGCGTCTGGTAGTTGGTCATGAAACCTTAGCTTTTGTAGGGATTATTATCTTTCTTACCCTGGCAGGCGTATTTTGGTTGTTACGTTCTCTACCTAAGCCTGGTAAATCCCCTTCGCTGGAACTTGCCGTGCTTCTGGCGGGTTGGCTTTATGTAGGTTTGTTGATCACTTCCTTATTCTTTTTAGACGCGACTACCCGCCTGGAAAATCGTATTCTCCTGCCCCTCTATGTAATCCTTATACTTTTAATCGTCATCGGGTCAGCATTGCTGTGGCAGCAAAAAACCATCCTGACCCGCCTTTTTGTTGTCCTGATATGCTTGTGGCTGGCATACTTCTCATTTACTCGCGTGGATGGAGCCATCATTGACCTGCGCTCAGATGGTCAGGGATACGCTAGTTTAAAATGGCAAAATTCACCCACCGCAGGTTTTATCCGCCAGCAAGACACATCAGTAATCTTTACCAATGATGTGACCGCCATCTACTTCCTCTCTGGGAAGGATTCAGTCGGTATCCCTAATGCTAGCGCAACCGAAACCGATTTTTCAAAGATGCGGGAAAACTTACGTTCACCCAATAGTTACCTGGTCATTTTCGGAACCCTGACGGGGGAGTTCGCCCCCTTGGACCAACTTACCTATGGTCTCACTTTAGTGGATTCCTTCGCGGATGGCACCATCTATCAACTTCGGTAAATAAGGATCGAACAAGGTTACTTATGACAACCATTCTTTACTCCGCACCCTATATGATCCCCCTGCTACCACGCTATCGCCCTCTGTTGGAAAGCCTTGGATTGAGCCTCATTGTCCCCCAGGTTCATGAACGGCTGGGTGAGACTGAGCTCCTGTCGTACGCCGGTCAATTCGATGGCACCATCTGTGGCGATGACCATTACACCCCCCGTGTGCTTGAGGCTTGCTCTCCTCGCCTCAAAGTCATCTCCAAATGGGGTACCGGCATAGACTCCATCGATCGGCAGGCAGCCGAAAAATTTGGTATTCAGGTGTGCAACACCCCCAATGCCTTTACCCTGCCGGTCGCTGATACGGTCCTCGGCTATATACTGACCTTTGCCCGTCGATTCCCCTGGATGGACAAGGCGGTAAAATCAGGTCAGTGGGAGAAGGTCCCTGGCCGTTCTCTAAGTGAATGTACATTAGGCGTGGTGGGTGTGGGCAAGATTGGCAAAGCGGTCATCCGCCGTGCCCGGGCTTTCGGGATGAACTGCCTGGGTACTGATATTATCCCTATCGATCAGGTCTTTCTCGCTAAGAACAATGTCGATATGACCTCTCTGGAAGATTTACTTTCCCGTTCTGATTTTGTCAGCTTGAATTGTGACCTGAATCCCACCAGCTACCACCTGATGAATACCACTACTCTCAATCATATCAATCCATCAGCAATACTGATCAACACATCCCGTGGACCGGTGGTGGATGAGCTTGCCTTGGTTTCTGCTTTACAGTCTGGCAGGCTGGCTGGGGCTGCTTTGGATGTGTTTGAGACTGAGCCGCTCTCTGTGGAGAGCCCTCTTACGAAAATGGACAATGTCTTGCTGGCCTCCCATAATGCTAATTCCAGCCCAAAAGCCTGGGAAAGGGTTCATCAAAATACGATCAACAATTTACTAACCGGCTTAGGTCTTTCCGTTAATAAGGGAAAATGAGTATGAAAAATACTTTAGAAAATGGATCATCGTTAGGTCCCCTTACCGTCCTGGTTACTGGAGCTGCGGGTGGGATTGGTCGCGCCACCATTCACCTCTTTGCCACATCCGGTTGGCGCGTCATCGGCGTAGACCGGTCACCCTTCGGTGAGTCATTTCCGCAAGATGGTTTCTTTATCCAATCAGATATTTCCATTGGTGAAAATCTTGAATTAATCTTCAGTCAGGCTAACGCTCACACCGGTTATCTCAATGCTTTGGTCAATAATGCTGCCGTGCAAATTGCCAAGCCGATCATTCAAACCAGCGTGGAAGAATGGGATGCTGTGATGGCATCAAACCTGCGCTCAGTCTTTCTGAGCGCCAAGCTTGCTTATCCCTTGTTCAAAGCTGCCAATGGAGGCGCAATCGTTAATGTCTCCTCTGTCCATGCTGTGGCTACTTCAGCAAATATCGCTGCATACGCAGCCAGTAAAGGGGGGCTCTTAGCCCTAACACGGGCTATGGCCATCGAGTTTGCCCCCGATAACATCCGTGTGAATGCCATCCTGCCGGGTGCTGTGGATACACCCATGTTGCGGGCTGGTTTGAACCGTGACCACGTCCAAGGCAAGGATATCCAGACCCGTCTTGATAATCTTGCCCGAAGGACCGTCAATGGGCGTATTGGCACTCCTGAAGAAATAGCCCATGCCATTTATTTCCTGGCAGATGATTCACAGTCCTCCTTTATGACCGGTCAGGCCATGATCGTGGATGGTGGAGCCACCGCTCGTCTCAGCACAGAATAATCCAATACAAAACTCACGCAAAGCTATCCAAAATACATATGCGCCAGACCATAAAAAAATATACTCCTAGACCAGTGTGGCAATTGGGTTCCAACACCTACTGGTGGTGGCATAACCGCGGCCGGCATGTTCTGGCACGTTCAACCAGCCCTCGCTGGGCAGAGAGTGCACACAAGCTGCGCCAATTTGAAAACATCCACACGGGTAAGCGCTGTTTTATCATTGGTAATGGTCCCAGCTTGCGCCAGACCAACTTAAGCAAGCTCCGCAATGAGGTTACCTTCGGCCTTAACCGCATCTACTTGCTCTTCCCCGAGCTTGGCTTCACCACCACCTACCTGGTCTCGGTGAATGACCTGGTCCTTGAACAAAGCATTCATGAAATGAAACCCCTGGATCTGCCGAAATTCTTTACCTGGCGTTCCCGCTACTGGTTCCACGGTGATTCAAGGGTCATCTACCTGGATACCGACTTCACCGGTGAGCAGGATTTCTGCCCGAAGATCACCGGTCGTATCTTTGAAGGTTTTACCGTCACCTATGTCGCCCTCCAGCTCGCTTATCATATGGGCTTTGAACAGGTGATTCTGGTCGGCGTGGATCATAACTTTGTCACCCAGGGAGTTGCCAATCAGGCAATTATCTCGCAGGGGGATGACCCCAACCATTTTGCACCCAATTACTTCGGTAAAGGTTTTAAATGGCAGCTACCCGATCTGGTTGGTTCCGAACGTGCTTACACAATGGCACGGGATGCCTACTCTCAGGCAGGCCGTGAAATCCTGGATGCTACCATTAGTGGCAAGCTGAGCATTTTCCCAAAAGTGAATTATGATTCCCTTTTCTAACCGTTTTCTGAAATTGCCTACCAATATCCTTCCCTTCGTTCTGTCATGACCCCATCTTTAAATGATTAAAATCGCAAGAGTATTTAGGCAGGTCTACATTTGATCGCGGCCCGGCGATTGATTGATGCAGATCAGCCACACCCGGCTCCCAATCATTTCTACCAGGCTAGCCAGTTCTCGCTCTCGATAGTTTTTTCAGTAGGGTACAAGGTACTCCAGACATTAGGCTGGGCTCTCGGATTGGGTGGAGTCTGTATGTACCACTGGGTGCGTAGCTGCTATATTCTTCAAAATCGTCATTTGGTGGTGAGCGGGTCGGGTGTCAACTGGGCTGTGGTTAATCCATCCAAGGGAAACCTATTTAAATAGCCATGTTAAAACGCATCCCTCTTGCACCCTTTGCTTTAGCCATGTTCCCCATCCTTGCAATGCTGGCCAGCAACGCTAAAGAAGTAAGCTATAGCATTGCTCTCAGACCATTGGTAGTGAGTCTGGTTGTTGCTCTACTATTGCTGATCTTGTTTCGCCTGATTCTGAAACGTTGGGAAAAAGCCGCCCTGGTCACCTCATTTATCCTGGTGCTGTTCTACTCCTATGGTCAGGTGTATTCCCTGCTCGAAGGAAATCCCATAGCCGGGGTTAACCTTGGGCGCCACCGTTACCTGATCATCCTGTATGCTGGGCTGCTCATTTTAGGGCTATGGGGCTTAATCTTCAAGCTGAAAAATAATTCACAGGCATTATTGATCGCGAATGTGATCAGCCTGACATTGCTGGCGATGCCTGTGGTTCAATTATTCATATTCTCCTTTCAGAGCTCGCGTCAGCAGCAAAATGCTGTCAAGGCTGCTGTTCAATTGGACAAGCCCCTTGAGCCAAACTTGCAGCCGCTCCCAGATGTCTACTATATCGTCCTGGATTCTCACACGCGCAACGATGCTCTGATTGAAGACTATGCCATCGATAACTCTGCCTACCTCAATGATCTTCGTGAGATGGGTTTTTACGTCGCTGATTGCAGCCGTAGTAATTATGATTATACCCAGGCATCGATGGTGGCAGCGCTGAATATGGATTACCTGACTGGCTTGGGACCATATCTGAAAGAGCTGAATTCCAATGATATCTGGATTTTGTTGAAACAAAGCCGTGTACGCCAATTGCTGCAAAATGCTGGCTACAAGACGGTTGCATTTGACACTGGTTATGAGTGGAGCCGTTTGGAGGATGCAGATATTTATCTGAGCCTGGGCAGTGAAAGTTACTCCCTGCAAAAGGTCAACCCATTTGAGGCTATGCTTATTAAAAGTTCAGCCTTGCTAATCCTGACGGACTCACAGAACCAGCTGCTGCGATCGCAGTTCAAGGACATAAATTTTCCATACAGTTTTCATGTGAACAGCCAGAATTTCATCCTTGAGCAGCTTCCGCAGATTTCTAAAGATCCTGACCCTACATTCGCTTTTGTGCATTTGCTGATTCCGCACGTTCCTTTTGTATTTAATCCCGATGGCAGCATTGTGTCCGACCCTCTTTTTTACAACGGTAAGCTCGCCTGGCCTGGCGATGACGAGCACCTGATTCAAGGCTACGCCAACCAGATCGCATACATCGATCGAGAAATGGTGGAGATTGTCAGAACCATCCTGGCTCAGTCAGAAACACCTCCCATCATCGTTATTCATGCAGATCATGGGTTGCTAAATGCAAATCGCTACGAGATACTAAATGCTTATTATCTTCCTGGGGATGGAATCATGGACCTTTACCCCAACATTACCCCGGTAAACTCCTTCCGAATTATTTTTAATAAATTCTTTGGGACGGATTATCCTCTCCTGCCAGATGTAAGTTATAACCCTTCCGGTGAGCCGGTTCTGGAAACGTCTCCCAACTGTTTACCTTAACCCCCAGAATCTGTTGCTTAAACGCACTGCCCTCCATCCGTTCTGATTTGCCATCTTTCCCATCCTGACTACAAACAGCCAAATAATAGATATTCTTAAGACAGTCATGAATAAATCAGATATTACTCTTATCATCGCTGTGATGCGTGACCATGGTTGGGGTTGGGATAATCAACGCATGAAATTAAACCCTTATTTCTTGCCTATCTATAGCGAGAAAAGATTATATTCCTTCATCACTAGTTATTTCCTTTCGTATAACCGTTGATACTTACTTTGGACACATACCAGATAACAGTTACGATGAATTCATAATGCCAATACCCAAAACATACCCACATCATATTAAATAATGGATTAGCATGCTACCTCTTGTTTCTATCATTACCCCCTCCTTCAATCAGGCTCACTTCTTGGAGCAGACCATCCAAACGGTGCTGTTGCAGGATTATCCAAACATTGAATACCTGATCGTCGATGGTGGTTCAACCGATGGCTCATTGGAGATCATTCAGCGCTATGCTGACCGTCTTGCCTGGTGGGTCTCTGAACCTGATCATGGTCAGGCTAATGCCATTAATAAAGGTTTCGTTCGTGCTCACGGTCAGGTCATCGCCTGGCTTAATTCAGATGATTTATATTATCGCCAGGATACTGTCACCCAGGCAGTACGTGCCTTCCGTGAGCACCCAGATGCTGGGATGGTATATGCAAATGGTCTTAAAATCACTGCGGACGGCTTGCTGATTAATTGGTTCAAGTACCCTCAATATGACCTGAAAGATTTATTAGCCTTTAACGTGCTTCTTCAGCCGGCATCATTTATGAGCCGCATCGCTCTTGATGAAGCCGGCTTTCTCCCTGAAAATTCCAACCTGTTATTGGACCACGAATTATGGTTGCAAATCGCCTCAAGGCACCCATTGGTGCATGTGGATGGTTTTTGGGCGGTCGAACGCTCCCACGAGAGTGCCAAAACGATTTCTCTGGCTGCACATTATGGTCCCGATGCGTTTGTATTGCTCGACACCTTAAAAAAAGATCTCCTGTTTGCCCCCACGATAACCCGATATCATGACGAAATTCTTGCAGGTATTCATATTTTTCATGCGCGGCGCTTGATTGACGCGAAACAGCCCAGGGAAGCATTGCTGAATTTCTGGCAGGCTGCCAGGCTCCATTTTGCCAGTGTGAGACGTGTATGGTTTAAAGTCTTACAGGCTTTAGCTGGTGTGGTCGGTCTTGGGAATTTCACCCTGTTCGCCCTCAACAAATATCGTCATATCAGAAATCAACCCAAATATTTAGTCGTGGATTCGACGGGTATCCATTGGTCAGACTCGTAATCTTAATCGATTCAAATAGCTAATACCTTGGCATCCTCTCCCCTCGTCTCGATCATTACCCCTAGTTATAACCAGTCACGTTTCCTCGAACAGACCATCCAATCTGTGCTCTGGCAGGATTACCCTAATTTGGAGTATTTGATTGCAGATGGAGGTTCGACGGATGGCAGTGTGGAAATCATTGATAAGTATTCAGCCCAGCTGGCTTGGTGGATTTCAGAAAAAGATAGTGGCCAGGCAGATGCAATTAATAAAGGTTTTTCTCATGCCCGTGGGGAATTTATCGCCTGGATCAATTCTGATGACCTTTATTATCGACCGGATGTAATCACCCATGCGGTAGAGGCCTTACTGGCTCATCCGAATGCTGGCATGGTGTATGGCGATGGTGTGATGGTGGACGTCGACTTGCGCTTGCTCGACTGGCATCCATACAGTCAATATACGCTGGAAGATTTACTTGCATTTGAAGTGCTCCTCCAGCCAGCAGTGATCATGCGTCACTCGGCCTTAAAAAATGCGGGGTATTTGGACATGGATTTTCACATGGTTCTTGACCACGCTTTATGGATCCGCATTGCAAAACAAGGACCAATTCTCCACGTTCCAGAAACCTGGGCAGTGGAGAGAACTCATGAGAGCGCTAAAACCACAGCCCAGGCATATGTATTTGTAGATGAAGCCTTCCGTCTGATACCTATGCTCGAAAAAGATCCTGCCTATCAAGGTGCTTTTACGGATCAAGGCAAACGCATTTGGGGTGGATTGCACTTGTTTGCCACGAAACGTTATCTGGATAGTGCGCAATATAATCGTGCGTTGAAACATTACCTCAAAGGACTAATCCTATATCCACGCGGCGCTCTCCACGCTTGGCGTAAGCTGATCCAGGCATTGGCAGGCTCGCTTGGGTTGATGGACATTTTTCTAATTTACCGCCACAATCGCCGCAGGATCCAATTCCAAGATAAACAGTTGGTGGTAGACTCTGCCGGGGTACATTGGTTAAAGAATCAAAAGGAATAGACATCCTCGCCAAAGAATTATGACCAAAAGAATATTGCTTCACCCTTTCCTGTTTGCCTTATTTCCCGTCCTGGCATTACTTGCTTACAATTTAACGGAAATCAATCTCCGCGTTGCCTTACGTTCATTAGCTATTTCCATTACCGCTGCAATAGTTCTTTTCCTATTGCTATCGTTGATTTCACGGAACTGGCAGAAAGCTGCAATCGCTACCACTTATTGTTTATTATTATTCTTTACCTATGGGCAAATCTATGAAATATTACAAAAATATCAGGTTCTCGGTTTCAGCCTTGGGCGCCACCGTTACTTAGTGGTTGTTTATGGCTTACTGCTTCTCGCAGGCCTTTATTGGATATTTCGTAAATTAAAGGATACAACAACACTTACTCAGGCACTTAACCTGATAGCGATTTTATTATTAATCTACCCAATCTTTCGAATCACAAATTATGCAATTCATACCAATATAATTGAGCAGAAGATTTCAGAAAACTCAACCATAAGCATCCCTCTAATTCCTGAGAATCCAAAGAAGCTACCGGACATCTACATAATTGTCCTCGATTCCTATACTCGCGCGGATGCACTGTTACGCGACTATGGCTTTGATAATTCTCCCTTTTTAAACTCCCTGCGTTCTATGGGATTTTATGTGGCAGAGTGTAGCCGATCAAATTATCCAAAAACCAATGGATCACTTGCTGCTTTGCTAAACATGGATTACCTGCCAATCCTTAATGCTAATTTGGCTGCGCAAGGTCTTAATCCTGCAGACTCATGGGTATTGATTAAGCATAGCCAGGTACGAAATATGCTCGAGTCCATCGGCTATAAAACAGTTGCTTTTGATAGTGGATTTGATTGGAGTCGGTTATCTGATGCAGATGTTTTCCTAAAATATTCTGGGGAACCCTACGAGATGCAAGTCTTACAACCTTTTGAGGTAATGTTACTTCGCACAACCGCATTGCTAATATGGTCAGATTCAATATATAAATCCCTCCCCGGATATACAAATACAACTTTCAATAATCCGAATTTTGATTTTGAAGACCATATAAACCGCCAGCTGTATATCTTGGATCAACTTCCTCGGCTTGTGTCGTTACCTGGACCGAAGTTGGTTTTCGCTCACCTTATTATCCCCCATTATCCATTTGTATTTAAGCCGAATGGTGATATTGTTACCGATCCAAGGTTTTTTGATCATCTATCTGTTCAACCCAGCGAAGCAAGCTTCCGGACTGAAGGATATACAAATGAGATCCAATTTGTGAATAGCCGCATGACTGAAATCCTTAATAATCTTGTCACCAAGTCGAATATCCCTCCAATTATCTTGTTGATGGGCGATCATGGACTGGAGAATGAGAATCGCGAGCTCAATCTTAGCGCATATTACCTGCCTGAAAATGGTGAGCAAAGTTTATACCCTTCAATCACCCCGGTAAACTCTTTTCGCCTCATCTTTGATACATATTTCGGAACCAATTTTGGATTATTAGAAGATAAAAGCTACGTGGAAGAAGGTGACATTATTTCTGAAACATCCCCGGATTGTTTGCCATGAAATCCATTACCCAAAGACTCATTCTGCATCCATTTGCATTCGCATTATTTCCAATTCTGGCGTTACTTTCCACCAATATCACAGAAGTATCTCCGCGTGTCGCTTTGCGCTCCTTGGTTATTTCCCTTGCCGCAACTTTAATTCTGCTTCTCATAACATTGCTCTTAACCCGCAATTGGAAAAAAGCTGCTCTTACAACCACCCTGTTTTTACTTTTATTCTATTCTTACGGACAAGTTTATGAGTTTTTACAAAAGAATCCCGTTTTTGGTTTCAGCTTAGGTCGTCATCGATACTTAATCGTGATCTATGCACTGATCATTCTTGTTGGATTATGGTTGATATTTATCCGTATTAAAAATATTAATAATAATATTACTCAGATTCTGAATTTTATCGGTGTTTTATTGTTGATTTACCCCACTTTTCAAATCATCTACTATACAGTCCATACTGCTCTCAGTGAACAACGATTGGTCAATGTTTCCCCACAAATCAACTCTATAGTTGTTCCAGACAACAAAAATCTGCCCGATGTGTATTTCCTTGTCCTGGATGGATATATACGCGCTGACGCATTATTGCAGGATTTTGGTTATGATAATTCCACTTTTTTAAACAGCTTACGTGATATGGGTTTCTATGTTGCGGACTGTAGCCGAACGAATTATGTGAATACACATAGCTCATTAGTCAGCACCTTAAATATGGATTACAAACCAGCTTTGCGTGATGAATTGGCTGCTCAAGGATTTACGACCGAGGAGGATCTTTGGTTATTGATCAAGAACAGTAAAGTCCGAGGACTGCTTGAATCTCTCGGCTATAAAACCATCAGTTTTGAGAGTGGGTTCCCTTGGAGCCGTTTCCAGGATGCGGATATATATATGCAATATACCGGTGTTCCATATGAAATGCAGGTTATGCAGCCTTTTGAGGCCATGTTGATCCGTAGCACCGCTTTGCTGATCTGGTCCGATACCACTTATAAATCATTACCAGACTATAAAAATACGATTTTTGGAGCAACTAATTTCCCATTTGAATTCCACATTAATCAGCAGTTATTCATCTTGGATCAACTGCCTCATTTGGCATCCTTCCCTGGACCAAAATTTGTCTTCGCACATATTTTGATTACTCATTACCCCTTTGTCTTCGATGCGAATGGCAATATCCTCACCGACGCTGGCTTCTACAGCAAGAATTACAATGAACCGATCGATGAAGAACACTTCATTCAAGGATATACCAACGGTATCGCGTTTACCAATAGCCAGTTGACAGATATCCTTCACACGCTCATTACAAAATCTGATAATCCCCCAATTATCGTCATGATGGGTGACCATGGTTTAACTGAGGATAGTCGATCATCGAACTTTAATGCTTACTACCTTCCAGGTGATGCAAAAAAGGTTTTATATCCCACCATCACACCTGTCAACTCTTTTCGATTGATCTTTGATACTATTTTCGGCACACATTATGGTCTCCTACCCGATATTAGCTACGATGGTTTAGATGTCTCAACCTCTGAAATGAATCCGGATTGTATTCAAAAATAAACCTGCTATGCCCTCCCTTGTTTCCATCATCACTCCCTCCTTTAACCAGGCTCGTTTCCTGTCGGAAACCATCCAATCCGTCCTATCTCAAGACTATCCTGACCTGGAATACATCATTGTAGATGGTGGCTCAACCGACGGCTGTGTGGATATTATCAAACAATATGCGCACAAACTTGCCTGGTGGGTTTCTGAGCCAGACCAGGGCCAGACCGATGCAATTAACAAGGGTTTCGCTCATGCCAATGGTGAGATATTCGCCTGGCTTAATTCAGATGACACCTACCAACCCGGTGCCATCACCCAGGCGGTGCAATCCTTACTCAGCCATCCTGAAGCAGCTCTTGTGTACGGTGATGCCAACCTGATCGATGACCGGGGTAATATCATCGGCCGTTTTCCATCCCACCAGACGGACTTACCTGGGTTGCTGCGGGGTTCGGTACATATCCCACAACAAACCACTTTTTTCTGGTCCAGGTTTTGGAAGCAGGTCGGTCCTCTCGATCCATCTTTTCATTTTGCCATGGACTATGACCTGTGGGTCCGACTTGCTAAACTCGCTCCACTAATTTACACACCTCAGTTGTGGGCCAATTTTCGTTTACATGGTGAAGGAAAATCGGTTACCATGGATGAACGCTGCTATCCCGAGATGATCAAAGTTTACCGTCGTGAAGGCGGGGGACGGATATCCTTATTAGCAGCGCGTTGGCGCTTGCGTCGTATGCTCTATGCTTGGTTGCCACTCCGTTTCCGCATCAAGTTGCGCCGTATCACAAATCTTTGATATCCAAATTGAATTAACTGGAAATAATATTACAATTAGCTCACCTTTGTTGACTGGATGCAGATATGTTAACTGAACCAACATCTATCCCCGATATAGTCATCATCATCCCTCAGGTATTTGGGGATGATCGTGGCTTTTTCATGGAAACTTACCAGGCTCAAAGGTTTGGGGCTGCGGGCTTACCTTTTATTTACGTTCAGGACAATCATTCAGGCTCTCAGCATGGCACGCTGCGTGGATTGCATTACCAGATCCGCCAGCCACAGGGCAAGATCGTCCGTGTTCTTGCCGG
This sequence comes from uncultured Chloroflexia bacterium, assembly GCA_963777935.1. Classification (GTDB taxonomy): domain Bacteria; phylum Chloroflexota; class Anaerolineae; order Anaerolineales; family UBA4823; genus FEB-25. Next base: position 457,467 of record CAVZSL010000005.1, on the reverse strand, counting down.
TGAAATATATGACGTTGTTGTTGATCTGCGTCGCAGTTCTGCCTCGTTCAGCCAATACTTGGGTATTGAGCTTTCTGCAAAAAACAAAAAACAAATCTGGATACCGCCTGGTTTTGCCCATGGATTTTATGTGCTTAGTGATTGGGCTGAGGTGGCATATAAGGCTACCGATTACTACGCCCCTCAGTGGGAACGTACTTTGCTCTGGAACGACCCTGCCTTGAAAATCGCCTGGCCAATCGCCAAGGGTGAGGAGCCTATTCTCTCTGAAAAAGATAGACAGGGAATGCTACTCTCTGAAGCCGAAGTCTACGAGCAGGAAATAAAATGAATAACGTCCTTGTCACTGGAGGAGCTGGATTTATTGGTTCCAACTTTATCCGCTTTTTACAAAAAGCTGAGTCCGGAGTACATATTATCAATCTGGATGTGCTATCGTATGCCGGTAGCCAGGAAAACCTCAATGCTTTGCCCTTTCCTGAACGGCACACCTTCATTAAAGGTGATATCTGTGACCGACCATTGGTCGATCATCTTTTCCACTCACATAAAATAGACACCGTAGTTCACTTTGCTGCTGAAACTCATGTGGATCGCTCAATTCTTTATCCGGAGCAATTTCTACGGACGAATGTGGTTGGAACCGTTACATTATTGGAAGTTGCCCGTCAATTTTGGCTTTCAGAGATGGCTTTACCAGCAGATAATTTTCGTTTCCATCATATTTCCACCGATGAAGTTTTCGGTGCCTTGAAACCTGATGAACCTGCCTGGACCGAGTCCACCCCTTATGCGCCTAGCTCTCCCTATTCCGCCTCTAAAGCTGCCAGCGACCATTTTGTACGCGCTTACGGTCACACGTATGGTCTGCCATATACCATCACCAACTGCTCAAATAATTATGGTCCATATCAGTTTCCCGAGAAACTGATCCCGCTCATGATCCTAAATGCCTTGGATGGAAAACCCCTTCCCATTTATGGGGATGGTGGTCAGATCCGCGATTGGTTATTTGTTGAGGATCATTGTGAAGCCATTTGGATGGTTCTCCAAAAAGGTCGTCCCGGTCAGACCTACAATATCGGTGGCGGCTCACAACCCACAAATCTGGAAGTCGTACAACATCTCTGTGCTGCCATGGATGAGCTTCTTCCCCATTCACCATTTTGCCCACATTCATCCCTGATGCGTTTTGTACCCGACCGTCCAGGCCATGATCGCCGTTATGCGATCGACATAAGCAAGATTAAAACCTCGCTGGGCTGGCAACCCAGGCTATCGCTGGGCACCGGTTTACATAAAACCATCGCATGGTACCTGTCAAATCCTGATTGGATTTCAGCAATTCGCCAGCAACAAGATTATCAGCAATGGCTGGAACGAAATTATGATAAAAGGCAATGACTAGTCTTTGGAGGAACCTATGAAGGGAATAATCCTGTCGGGTGGTAAAGGTACCAGGTTGTATCCCCTCACCATTGGGGTTAGTAAACAACTGCTGCCAGTCTATGATAAACCGATGGTGTATTACCCTCTTTCAATGTTGATGTTGGCTGGTATCCGTGAAATTCTTGTGATCAGCACGCCCGATGCCTTACCCGCTTTCCGCAGCCTGCTGAAGGATGGTGCTCAGCTTGGATTGAAAATCTCATATGCAGAACAGTTTGAGCCACGCGGTCTGGCAGATGCCTTCCTCGTGGGTCAGGATTTCATCGCAGGTGAATCGGTCTGTCTCATCCTCGGAGATAACATTTTCTTCGGGCATGGATTGCCTACCCAACTACGCAACGCAGCCCAGCTCACCCAGGGTGCTCTGATCTTCGCCTACCCGGTTCGAGACCCTGAGCGTTACGGGGTAGTAGAATTTAATTCTTCGGGTCTCGCTCTTAGTATTGAAGAAAAACCTGCCAGACCACGCTCTCATTATGCAGTCCCAGGGATATATTTTTATGATTCACATGTATCCGAGCATGCTGCCACCCTTAAACCTTCCCCGCGTGGTGAGATTGAGATTACCGACTTGAATATGATCTACCTTCAACAGGGTCAGATGCGGGTGGAAATCTTGGGGCGTGGAGTCGCCTGGCTTGACGCTGGCACTCACGAAGCTCTCCTTCAAGCCAGTAATTTTGTTCAGACTGTTCAAGATCGTCAGGGTATGATGATATCATGTCCGGAGGAAATTGCCTTCCGCCTTGGATTTATCGATGCTTCTCAGCTCCGTCATCAGGCACAAATAATGGGAGGCAACCAATATGGGCAATACTTGTTGCATCTCCTCGAAGATGATCTCCCATTTCACCGGCAGTAAGAAGGATTACACTTGGTAGCCTGGCACGATCATCACCCCCCTCATATCCTCCTCTTAGGCAACACCGGTCAGCTCGGCTGGGAATTGGAACGCACCCTCGCACCTCTGGGTGAGCTTTATGCTTGTGATTACCCAATCGTCGATCTTGCCAATATTGACAGTATCCGTCAAGTTGTCCACCAGTGTAATCCACAAGTGATTATAAATGCAGCAGCATATACTTCTGTGGATCGCGCTGAATCTGAGCCTGACCTGGCAAATGCAATCAACGCCATCGCACCAGCTATAATTGCGGAAGAGGCACATAAAACAGGTGCAGCTTTCATTCATTTCTCAACCGATTACGTCTTTGATGGATTAAAATCTACTCCCTATCTTGAAACTGACCCACCCAATCCTCTTAATGTTTATGGGCGCACCAAACTTACCGGTGAACAGAAAGTGCAACAAATCGGCGGAGCTTACCTGATTCTACGCACCAGTTGGGTATATAGTCTGCGGGGCGACAGCTTCGTTAACAAAGTCCTCACTTGGTCACGCTCCCAACCGAAGCTGAAGCTGGTCACCGATCAGGTCAGTGGGCCTACTTGGGCGCGTATGCTGGCCGAAATCACAAGTCAGCTTGTTCTTTTGGGTCGTGATTCTTCTATGGTGGATCGGCTGTCTGAGCATGCTGGTCTGTACCATCTGGCTGGTTCTGGTTATTGCAGCCGGTTTGAGTGGGGGCAGGAAGTGTTGCGCCTCGACCCCCACAAGCAAGAACAGGTCCTCAATGAGCTTTTACCTGCCTTGACCACCGATTTTCCCACCCCGGCTCACCGTCCACTCTTTTCAGCATTAAATTGTGACAAGTTCTCTGAAACATTTCAATTGAAATTACCAGATTGGAAAGTCGCACTAAACCTTGCCATGGAGTCGCTATGACCTTGCGTGTTTTGTCAATTTTTGGCACCCGTCCTGAAGCAGTGAAAATGGCCCCTGTTGTCCAGTCATTGGCACATACGTCTGGGGTTGATGCGCTTGTTTGTGTCACCGCTCAACACCGCCAGATGCTCGATCAGGTGTTGCAGCTATTCAACATCATCCCCGATGTCGACTTGAATTTGATGCAACCTGACCAGAGTCTGGCGAATTTAACCGCTGATATTTTTACGCACCTTGATCCGGTTCTTGTAGACCTGCGTCCCGATTGGATCCTGGTCCAGGGAGACACCACCACTGTCATGGCTTCCTCTTTGGCAGCATTTTACCGCCATATCCGTGTTGGTCATGTGGAAGCAGGTTTACGCACCAACGACAAATGGCAGCCTTTCCCTGAGGAGATAAACCGGCGGCTCGCTAGTGTTGTGACGGATTTGCATTTTGCTCCCACACAATGGGCTCGACAAAACTTGCTGCGTGAGCATATCTCCTCAGAGCAGATAATTGTCACCGGCAACCCGGTCATCGATGCTTTATATGCCGTGTTGAAGATACCTCCCACTCCATATGTGCTTGAGCTTTTCGAACGTATTGATATTCCTCATGAATCATTGAATCCTAATTTGACATCCGCCCAGGGTTCGCCGCGCTTGATTCTGGTCACTGCCCATCGTCGCGAAAACTTTGGCAAACCTCTTGAAAATATCTGCGCCGCCCTCAAAGAATTGGCTGAATTTTATGGAGATGGGATCCGCATTGTTTATCCGGTTCACCTGAATCCGAATGTTCAGGAACCTGTATATCGATTATTATGTGAAATCCCAAATATTATCTTGCTTAACCCCGTGGATTATCTTCCAATGGTTCATCTAATGAAACACGCCAGCCTCGTCCTGACCGATTCAGGTGGTTTACAAGAAGAAGCCCCGGCATTAGGAATCCCCGTCCTGGTTATGCGAGCAGTCACTGAACGCCCTGAAGGAGTTAGTGCAGGTACCGTCCGCCTGGTCGGAACTGACCAGGAACAAATCGTTGAACAATCGCGAAATCTGCTGGATAATCCCCAGGCCTATGCTGCCATGGCGCAGGCAATCAATCCATACGGTGATGGTAAAGCAGCTATGCGGATAACTGACGCCATCCTTAATTCACCCTTCTGATGGCGTCCTTCTGCAGTCGGTTGTTTCATCATCACCGAGTCGCGGGTCATAATTCTTCGTTTGCTCGTCGATCAGTAAATAGTCCATAATCATGGTTGATATTTCTATTTGCATTGTCACTCTCAACGCCTGCGATTATCTACAAAATTGCTTGCGTTCAATCTATGAACAGTCTTCATTCCTTGTACCTGCTGACACCATATCAACAAAGTCAGCACAAGCTTCTGATCAATCTTCAATTGGTCCAGATAAGTTGAGTTTTGAGCTTACCATTGTGGATAATGGTTCTGCTGATGGAACCATAGAAATGCTCCAACGAGAATTCTCGTCAATAAAACTTATCCAGAATGGTAGGAATGACGGATTTGCTAAACCCATCAACCAGGCTCTCAGCGTAAGCTCAGGTGAATATTTGCTCGTCCTCAACCCCGATACGATCGTCCTTCCGGGTGCATTGAATGAGCTGGTTGCATATTTGAATTCCCATCCAGATGTCGGTATATGCGGTCCCAAGGTCTTGAACCGGGATGGCAGTCTACAAAAAGCTTGCCGGCGAGGTGTATCACGCCCTTGGGCAGCTTTCAGTTATTTTTCGGGCTTGTCGACCCTCTTTCCAAAGAGTAAACGCTTTGGAGGTTACCTTTTGAATTATATGGATGAAAATGCCACCCATGAAGTAGATGGAGTATCAGGTTCTTGCATGCTGATTCGTCAGAAGGTACTTGAACAGGTGGGGTATTTTGATGAACATTTTTTTGCTTACCAGGAAGATGCAGATTATTGCTTTCAGGTGAAAAAAGCAGGCTGGAAGATCGTTTACTTCCCCCAGGCTCAAATCATCCATTTTGGTGGGCAGGGAGGGTCACGCGTCCAGCCATATCGGTCCATTTACGAATGGCATCGTTCCTATTACCTGTATTATCGGAAAAACCTCGCCAAGGATTATTTTTTCTTATTTAATTGGTTTTATTATTGTTTGATGGGTTTAAAGTTTTTTGTATCGCTCTTCGCCAATGCATTTCGAACTGATAAATTTGCGGGACCTCGTCGGGCATAAATTGCCGCTCTGAGATATTCTCATGGTAAAAAACCTAACCACAAACCAAATTATTTTGATTGCCATAGCATCTTTGCTGCTATTATTAGCTGCCTTCTCATTTTACCTCTTACAGGATCCATCCGCACCTTTGCCTTTTGCACCTCCTCCACCTACCAGCACAATTACACCTTTCCCTCCAACGCCAACAGAGACTCCAACACCATCTGCAACCAGCGTTCCAACACGCCGGACATCCTACACACCATTTGCTTCGCCAGGTGTAACAGATAGCGGGACGCCAATGGAAGGCACAATCACCCCGGCAACTGGTGTACCCACCGATGGCACCCAAACTGTATCCGCTGTGCCCAATAGAACAATCACACCTGGCTTTCCCACCAACACTTCCACCCTCTCACCAAATATCACCACCTCAGTTTCCCCAACCGCTTCCCAGACTCTTATCGCAGGTCAATATTTAGTGACTGGTCGGGTGGTTCAGAAAGGTTCTCCGATCGCCAATGTGATTGTTGAGTTTACGGATGATGATCCTGCACGAAAAATAAAAACTGACTCGAATGGTTACTACTCGTTCATCACCCTCGCACCAGGAACAGCCTTCAGCCTGGCATTCAACCAGGCAGACAATCCTCAACTTACCCCGGTTCCAGAAATTGCTTCACTTGCAAGGATTGAAGGAACCCTGCCTCACGGGGATAATATAATCGACCTTCCCGACTTGGAGGTAAGTATAAATATACAAGGGATAATCTTCAATTTGGTAGACCCGGTGGATGGAGCCACTTTTTCTGCAAAGGTTATAAGTCTATCCAATCCATTTCCATTCACCTGGACACTATATAGTCAGGGAGATTCTTATTATTCTGAGCTTGGTCCGAACGGGGATGATGAGCCTGTTTGGATTTCTGGAAACACCACTTCAACCAGCTTGATGTGGAATGGGATATTGAATGATGGAAGTCACATATCTGAAGGATCTTATTGGTGGCGTGCTGGAGTTAACAAAACATTAGGGAATTACGAGCTTACCGCCTTCACCCATGAATGGGATCTCATATTTAATCCATAGATATTCCTGGTGTTAACATCTTTCCGAAGAGCGAGTGTAGTTTCCTACCACTCGCTCTTTTCTTTCTACGGTCATTTGGTTATATCATTTGAAGGGTCTGAAAATGAATTGCTACATTACAGATAATCTTTGTTATGAATTATAATTCTTTTATCCTTATCTCCTTCACACAGGATGGTTTATGCCAAAAAACGGTTGGATTGCTTGTGTCATTTTATTAATAGTAATGCTTTGCGCTTGCATTTTTTGTCTTATTATAAGTTTAGCTGGTGTTGTTGGTTTTTTTTATAACTCACCCGCTCTCGATTGGAGTATGCCTTTTCAATTTGATGTGGTTCGATCTCCAGCTGCAACCCCGGTGGTCATCCGTCCCACTCCACAGGAATTGGAACTCACCCCCACATCTCCCCTTCTAACTGCGACGCCACCTGCTGGTTCACCCAATCCTATCGCAAAGACCATTCCACCTGAAGGCATAGTTCCAACAGACACCCTGTCTACCCTTGAAAACACCTTTATTCCAATAAATGATCCCATTGAGATTGCTCATAGGTTACTTAACATTGATGATATTTCTCCCACAATAGCTCCTCCGGAATTTCCTTATGAAATTGGTGCCAAAAAAGGTTTCTGGGTAGGAAATGGTGATGATGAGAATTTTCTCGTGCATACTACGCTGCGTTATGTCACCGATCATGCCTATTTCTGGATTGAAGATGGTGTCAATTACCATCCGCGTGATCTAAGTTCTCTGGCAGATGCATTTGAAAATAAAATCTATCCCACCAATCACCTCTTTTTTGGTAGTGAATGGACCCCGGGTGTGGATGGTGACCCACACATATATATCGTCTATGCCCGTGGCATCGGTGATGAGATTGCTGGTTACTTTTCAGCTGTAAACGAGTACCCGCCTCAGGTAAATCAATATTCCAATTCCCATGAGATGTTCTTGTTTAACGCTGATAATGCGCCCTTGGATGACGATTACACCTTCGGCGTGCTTGCCCATGAGCTACAACATATGATCCACTGGAACCAGGACAGGGATGAATCCAGCTGGTTGAGTGAAGGTTTTTCAGAGCTGGCTGCCCTGCTAAACAATTATTATGGTGGCGGTTTTGACGCATTTTATACCAGCTTTCCTGACGTCCAATTGAACAACTGGCCTGATGATTTGCAAGAGGATACTACCCCACATTATGGCGCTGGTTTTCTATTTGTCTTATATTTCATGGATCGCTTCGGAGATGCCATCACCCAGGCTTTGGTCGCCAACCAGGATAACGATCTACAAAGTGTGGACTCTACTTTAAAACAGCATAATATCAATGATCCACTCACGGGGAAACCAATTACTGCTGATGATTTCTTCATGGATTGGGCGATTACCAACTACTTGATGGACCCCCATGTTGGAGATGGGCGCTATGCATACAGTAGTTATCAATGGACCCCAAATGTGGCTCCAGACCAATCATTTTCTAAGCTGCCCGGTTTCAACCGTTACCAATGATGTTCACCAATATGGCGTGGATTATATTAGCGTCACCTGTCCCGGTTCTTACACCCTCCATTTTGAGGGCTCCATCCTGACATCTCTCCTTCCGCAGGACCCTCACTCCGGGAGGTATGCCTATTGGTCGAACAAGAACGACGAATCGGATACGACCCTTACCCGTTCTTTTGACCTCACGAGCTATTCAGGTCCGCTCACATTAACCTATTGGACCTGGTATGATATTGAAGAAGGCTGGGATTATGTTTATTTGGAAGCCTCCACCGATGGAGAAAACTGGGAAATTCTCACCACACCCTCCGGGACAGGCATAGACCCACAAGGTAGTAATTATGGTTGGGGTTATACCGGCATTAGTGGAGGAATATCCACACCCGCGTGGATATTCGAATCGGTGGACATCTCACAATTCGTAGGTCAGAACCTTTTCTTGCGTTTTGAATATATCACCGACTCCAATATGACCGGCGAGGGTTTCCTGTTGGATGACCTCTCGATTCCAGAGATTGGTTTTTCCACAGATTTTGAAACGGACGTTGCTGGTTGGCAGGCTAATGGTTGGGCACATATTCAAAATGTTTTACCGCAAAGTTATAAGCTGGCCCTCATTTCTGAAGGTGATGTAACGAATATCGAATCCATCACCATCGACCCTGATGTTACCGCTGATATTCCGTTCACGATTGGTGATGCTGTTGATAAAGTCGTTTTGGTGGTCACAGGTACCACTCGTTTCACTCGCCAATTAGCCCCCTATCGCTTCAACATAAGCCAGCCTTGATTTAGGAATTTAAAAAGCGGGGCTGCTCAAAATGAATGACAGCCCCGCTTATTCCTTTGTGGGTCAATTAAATTCATTCTTTTTATTCACTCTTTTTCGATGGTTCCCTCAACGTTGCTAATTCCCGTTCAAGCTCCGCTCGCCGAGCCTCTGCAACCGATTTTATATCATCCTTTAATTGGATGGAGCGTTCCTGGATTTGAAACCGCAAATTCTCGCCAGAAACTGGAGCAAATAGGATCGCAATCGTTGCACCGACCAACCCACCCGCAACAACGCCTACAAAGAAACTTATTGCCTGCCTCATATTGACCTCCTTTCAATATTATCCTTGCTACTTACTGATATTATAATATACTCAGTAAAAATATTAGATAACAATTGATATACTTTTATGTGTTTCAATAATTTCACTGTATAATGAAACCGTGATAAAAATTTTGGATTTATTGATAATAAATCTTTAGATTTCCATCCTATCCAAAGATGCACACATTGAAAGGAGGTCGCTCTTGAAAATCGTTGTATGCGTTAAACAAGTTCCTGATTCTGCTGCCAAGCTTGTTGCAGTGGATGGCAAAGCGAATTGGGGTGATTCGCCCCTCGTCATCAATCCATGGGATGAATATGCAGTCGAAGCTGCTCTCCAGCAAGCTGAAGCTCATAATGGCAGCGTCATCGCTGTAAGTATGGGTGGGGAAAGCTCTACAGAAGCGCTCAAACATGCCCTTGCCATGGGTTGTTCGGAAGCTATCCTCATCTCAGATCCCACCTTATCCCAGGCAGATAGCCAGATGACATCCCGTGTTCTGGCAGCCGCCATCAAAAAGATAGGTGAGGTTGATTTGGCTTTTCTCGGTCGCCAGGCTATAGACACCGACACTGGTCTGACCGCTGCCCAAACAGCCCGTCTACTCGGATGGCCTGCCCTGACCCTCGTGTCTGTGATTACAGGGGTGGATCCCGCAGCCCGTACCATCCAGGTGCAACGTAGTTCTGAAGAAGGCAGAATAACTGTGAACGCCAAGTTGCCCGTAGCACTCAGCATCGTCAAGGATTTTGGTGAGCCCCGTTACCCATCCTTCATGGGAATTCGAAAAGCTTCCCGCGCGGTTATTCCCGTTTGGAGCGTTAGTGATCTTAATCTGAGTGATCTCCGATCAAACGTTGTTTGGCTTGAAGTGTCGAATCCACCACCGCGTCAGATCGCCACTGAGATCATCACCGGTGGAAGCCCTCAAGAGATTGCCGATTCGTTAGTAGACAAAATCCTGGCGGAGAAGATCCTATGAGCAAGATATGGGTTTTTATCGATCAGTTCGCAGGTCAGGCGCTACCCATCTCCTGGGAAGGTATTGGCGCGGCAAAATTGCTGGCAGGTCAGCTCGGTGCAGGTATTACCGCCGTTATCTTTGGGAAAAACGTCGAAGCTATCGCCACAGAAGCTTTCACATATGGTGCTGATGAAGTCTTGCTTGCCGATGACACTACGCTCGAGAATTATCGCTCTGAGCCTTATACTGCTCTGCTAGCCAAGCTGGCAAAGGATTCCTCCCCCGAGGTGATTCTTTTTCCAACCACCACCCGTGGACGCGAGCTGGCTGCTATGGTTGCGATCGACTTGAACACAGGCGTCTTGGCAGATGTCATTGGATTAGAAATTCAAGATGGCTCGCTCGTTGCCACCCGCCCCATCTATGCTGGCAAGTTGCTTTCCAAAGTTACTTGCCTCACCCGCCCTCAATTGATCACCTTCCGTGGCCGAATATTTACTAAACCAGTACCTGACGCCTCTCATACTGGAACATTGACCAAAGTAACCCCGGTTATGAGTGAGGCGGATATCCTGACAAAAGTGGAATCCTACTCAGCAGGAGAAGCTGGCGTTAGCCTGACGGATGCATCTGTGATTGTCTCAGGCGGACGTGGGGTATCAAATAATCCCAGTCTCACCCCACCTGCCGGTCTGGATGAGAAACAAGCTGAAATCTGGAAAGCACAGCAGGGATTTACCCTCCTTGGAGATCTGGCCCATGTTTTACATGCTGCCTTAGGCGCAAGCCGCGCGGCTGTGGATGCCGGCTATATCCCCTACTCCCACCAGGTTGGGCAAACAGGTAAACTCGTTTCACCTGACCTATACATTGCCTGTGGTATTTCAGGTGCCATCCAGCACCAGGCTGGTATGCGTACGAGTAAAGTCATCGTCGCCATTAATCGTGACCCAGAGGCTCCCATTTTCAAGCTGGCACGCTATGGCATTGTTGGAGATTTATATCTGATTGTCCCTGCGCTTACCGAAGCCTTTCGCAAGCGCCTGGGAAAGTAATCCTGGATCAATTCCCCTCTCATAAACCCGGGTAACGACTGGGGAAATTCTGATAGATATGCCACATCCCGGATGACCCATTCGGGATGTGGCTCGTACATAACTTATGACAGAAAAATATCTCAATCAAAAAAGTATTCTCTTGGGTGTGACTGGCTCGATTGCTGCCTATAAGGCTGCTGATTTAGCTAGCAAGCTCACCCAGTCAGGTGTCCTGGTGGATGTCATCCTTACCCCAGCCGCGACGGAATTTATTACTCCACTCTCTTTCCAATCCGTGACCGGTCGACCAGTCTTCACCGATGAAGCTCTCTGGGGTGCACAGGCGCATGTTTTACATGTCGGTTTGGGGCATTCCGCAGATATGTTCATCATTGCACCTGCAACCGCCAACACCATCGCCAGGCTGGCGCGTGGTTTGGCTGATAACCTGCTGGTTCTCGCCGGGTTATCATTTGGGCCTGGTACCCCTGACCGTCCTTTCCTGATCGCTCCTGCCATGGATGGTGAGATGTTCAGCCATCCCGCCACCCAGGAAAACCTCGAGATATTACGGCAGCGGGGGGCATTCATCGTTGGCCCAGAGATTGGACATCTGGCCTCTGGCTTGGAAGCGCGTGGACGTATGACTGAACCTGCTATCCTGCTCGGTCACATTCGCTACCTGCTCACCCGCCAGGGTCCACTGCAGGGTTGTCATGTGGTCGTTACCGCAGGTGGCACCCAGGAGCCCATTGACCCGGTACGTATGATCACCAATCGCTCCTCAGGCAAGCAGGGTTTTGCCCTCGCTCAGTCCGCTTTGGATGCGGGTGCGCGGGTCACCTTGATCTCAACTCCCGTCTCGCTGGAAATTCCACAAGGCGCAGAACTCATTGAAGTGAGAACCGCAGCTGAGATGGAATCAGCTGTGTTGAATGCCAGCCAGCAGGCGGATGTTCTGCTCATGGCAGCTGCGGTGGCTGATTTCCGTCCTGTTCAGACAGTTACGCAAAAAATCAAAAAACGATCAGGTCTGTCTTCCATCGGATTAGAGCCTACACCAGATATTTTATCTGCTGTTGCTGAGCAACGCATTGAAACGAAACACCCCAGGATTGTGGTCGGATTTGCTGCCGAAACGCAGGATTTGCTTGCCAATGCAGAACAAAAACGCAAGAGCAAGCGTTTGGATTTGATCGTTGCGAATGATGTCAGTACTTCGGGTTCCGGTTTTGGCTCCGATACCAATAAGGTCACCTTTATTCAGGCTGATGGGCAAATCGTTCCATTACCAATGCAATCCAAGCAAGAGGTTGCTGACCGGGTGATTGACGAAGTGATTTTCCTTCTCACCAAGCTAACCTGATTTATTTAATCAGAGAACAGCACCCATCAGGAGGTGTTCATGAAACTTAAGCATGCCATCACGGATATCCCCGGCATCCTGGTCGGGCATGCCCAGGATGAAACCGCCCTCACCGGTTGTACGGTCATCCTTTGCGAGAAAGGTGCCGTGGGTGGTGTCGACCAGCGTGGTGGTGCCCCGGGTACGCGCGAAGTGGATGCATTACACCCCATGCACCTGGTCAGCAAGGTTCATGGCGTTGTCCTTGCTGGTGGCTCAGCCTTCGGTCTAGAAGCCGCCACTGGAGTCATGCGCTACCTCGAAGAAAGAGATGTGGGTTTCGACACCCACATCGCCAAAGTACCTATTGTCCCGGCGGCTATTTTATTCGACTTGGGGATTGGCAAGTCTGATATTCGTCCGGATGCTGCCATGGGCTACCAGGCCTGCAAGAATGCCTCTTCAGAACCGCCTGCTGAGGGAAACGTTGGTGCTGGTACCGGTGCCACAGTTGGCAAGATTCTTGGCGTTGGGCAGTGTATGAAATCCGGGGTAGGTACTGCCAGCATAGAGATCGGTGCCGGGGTTATCGTCAGTGCCATCGTCGCCGTAAATGCCTTTGGCGATATCATTGACCCATCCTCCGGGCAGATTATTGCTGGGGCACGCTCAAAAGACGTCGGTCCAGTCCACATTGGTGCTCCCGGCTACTTCGCTGACACTCTGCAGGTCATGCAGACCCTCATTGGGCGTACTGTTTTGGGTTTTGGTAGCCGTGGTAATACCGTCATTGGTGTGGTCGCTACGAATGCGAAGTTGGGTAAGGAAGAAATCAACAAGGTCGCCCAGATGGCACATGATGGCCTTGCTCGCACGGTCCGTCCAGCTCACACCATGCTGGATGGGGATACCATTTTTGCCCTCGCCACGGGTGAACACACCGCTGATGTCAACATTGTCGGTGCCTTTGCTGCTGAGGTCTTCTCCCAGGCGATCCTGCGCGCTGTGAGAGCTGCTAAGCCCGTCGCTGGAATACCTTCAGTTTCTGGATAATCAGAACTCAATAAAAAAAGACGCCTCGTTTTCATTCGAACGAGGCGTCCAGTTTTTCAATCCTTCAGATACTTGTCAAACCACCTTACCATATGATTCAACCGTGCAATCCTCCTGTCGGTGCGTCCAGTGCGCGACAACCCATGGAACTCATCCGGAAAACGCACCATCTCGCTCTCCACACCCAACTTTTTCAATGCCACAAACACCTGCTCACCTTGTTCGATCGGGCAGCGCAGGTCGAATTCATTATGCAGCACCAGTGTAGGTGTATGTGCATTCCCGATATAAGCAATCGGTGAGTGCTCCCAATAATTCTGCAAGTCTTCAAACGGTGGTTTATCCTCTAGAACCTGCTGGAATGTCCAATTCATATCGCTCGATCCCCACATCGAAACGAGGTTACTCACGCACCTTTGGGTTACTGCTGCTTTGAACCGCTGTGTGTGCCCGATGATCCACACCGTCATGTATCCACCATAGCTGCCACCGGTCACCCCCATCCGGTGGGGATCAATATACGGTTGCTTTTCCATGAAATCCGCCCACGCCATCAAGTCAGCATAATCCGCTCTGCCCCAATCGCCATAAATGGCTTTGGCGTGTTCCTCACCATAGCCTCTCCCTCCGCGTGGATTACAAAAATAAACCACATATCCATTTGCAGCCAGGTAATAAAACTCATGCATGAAATACTTACCATATTGGGTAAGTGGACCGCCATGGATTTCCATGATTGAAGGGTATTTTTTTGAAGGATCGAATCCAGGCGGTTTCAAGATCCATCCCTGCAGGTCATTATTGTCAGGCCCTTTGAACCAGGCTTCCTCCACACTTCCCAGGTCGATTCCATCCAGCAGTTTCCGGTTGAGCTTAGTAACCTGTTGACCATTTCCACTTTTCACGTCACGCACGAATATCTGTACAGGGTCATCCATCCATCCGTAAAAATAAGCCAGGCGTTTCTGCTCCTTGTCAAAAGTGAATGATCCCACCACGCCTCCTTCTCCAATTTCATCCCGCAAGTCTTCCCCCCTCGTGGAGATTGAAGACAGTTTGGCACTTCCACGCAGCATTGAGTTGAAATAGATCCGCCTGCCATCTTTCGACCATGTCGGTGACATTTTTTCCGGTGAGCCTACATCGTTGATTGTGCTGGAATCAACATGGATATCATATTTTTCAGTTAAATTGCGCGCCGCCTTTGAGCCATCTACAGGTGCCACCCACAAGCATGCATTCTTATACCATTGCCCTTCTCCCTCCACACCCAGATAAGCAATCCATTTCCCGTCCGGTGAGAATGATGGTTGATACTTTTCTCCCACCGGCGCATTGATCTTCAGGAAATCTCCTCCTTCTGCTGGCATGATGAATATGTCCCACCGGTCTATATTCAGGTCTGGGTTCTCACTCCGGTTCGATGCAAAAGCGATCCACATACCATCTGCTGACCAGGTGGGATTTTGCTCGTCATACACCGGATGATCAGTGATTTGTTTTGCTTTGCCTGTGCGAGCATCGATGGTCCAGATATGTGTTCGCTCGTGGGGCAGGTAGCCATATCCATCCAGCTTGTAAAACAAACGGTCATAATGGCGAGCCACTACGCCTAATTTCTTCTTTTGCTCGTCCTTCTCATGCTCAAGAATTTCCGGGTCCACTTTCCGCACCGTACACAACAGTTGCTTCCCGCTCGGAGACCAGCTAAGCTCACCGATTTCTCCAT
This sequence comes from uncultured Chloroflexia bacterium, assembly GCA_963777935.1. Lineage (GTDB taxonomy): Bacteria > Chloroflexota > Anaerolineae > Anaerolineales > UBA4823 > FEB-25. Next base: position 442,208 of record CAVZSL010000005.1, on the reverse strand, counting down.
CAATTTGAGTCAGTTTGCTTGCCTCCCCACCCGTGAACGGGATCACATATACCTGGGCAGGCTTTTCCTTATCACCTCGATCGGATAGGAATGCAATCTTGCCTCCATCTGGTGACCAGCACGCGCTTCCATCATTTTGGTCGCCTGTTGTGAACTGTCTGGGTGCGGCATCATCGGCGGATACCACCCAAAGGTTGGTGTATTTCTTCTCGGTCTTTCTGTCAACCCGTTGAACGCTATAAACTACATTTTTCCCGTCCGGAGAGATGCGCACTTCAGTTACCGTATTGAATAGATATAGGTCCTCTGCAGTGATCTTCCTAAATTTACCTTTTGCCATACTACCTCCATTACTTCCTGCTGGTATGAGTTTTTCGCAAGCCCTATTCTAACACGCAACCTTAATGACCATGTCACCCACCTGGCGTGAAAAGGTCTGGTTGGGACGTAGCGTCGTTTCACTTTGCTAACATCAAGTTATTCATCATAAATACAATCTTGATTCGCCCTTGCGATTCCGACTATATCGAAGCAGCCACCCAAACCGGTCAGGTGGAAATCGTTAATTATTTACGTGAGCATGGTGCCAGATATGATATTTGTACTGCTGCAATGCTTGGGAATTTGAATGACGTGCAGGAATTCATGAAGAAAGATCAATCTCTAATTAGTGGCAGTGGAGCTCACGCGATCCCCTTGCTAGCTTCCCTGTCATCCGTGCTTCCCAGGAGCTTGCTGATTTTCTCTTTGGGCAGGGCGCTCAGCCGAATGCCTCATCTCCAGATGGAATTACTCCCTTTTAGGGTGCTGTCGTGTTTACGAATCCGCAATTGGCTCGTTGGCTACTGGAGCGTGCGGCGGATCCGAATCCCAGATATGAAGGCAAACTCCACTCGCCATGGCTATGAAAAATAAGCACTCTGACCTGGTTCAAATTCTACGCTCTTTTGGTGGGATCGAATAAATACGATATTATCGTCCGCTAAAACTATAATCCAACATCTCGCTGTAAGCCGGTCGTAATAGGATTGTATCAGTGAATCGCACAATCGCAGCGGCTTCCGGCAACAAAATCTTTCCACCCCTCACCAATACCTGACCGTCATTTAAGATATCCCGGTATGTCCCATCGGGTAGGTTGACCATAATATATCCAGTCTTTCCACTGGTATTAAAAATTCCATATAAATTCTTTCCCGCGTATTCCCAGGCTGCTTGTATTGCGGGATCCGCTTGCATTACGATGAAATTTCCTTCCACCTGTGCGGGGTCTTTTTTAAGTTTTGCCAGTCTTGTAAGGAATGGTTGCAGATTGTAGTCCCCCCATTCCACCTTGTCCATCTCAAATAGTGAGGGGGTATGTTTCACCCCTGATTCTTGACCACCATAGATCAAGTAAGGCCCTTTATTGAACGCCTCGAAGGCGGTCCATGCCATGCCTTGAGCCCGGCTGGGTGCCAGACGCATGATACGTGCCTGATCATGGTTTTCCACGCACCGCATCTTGATGTAGTTCTCTGGGTAGATGCAGTCCTGGTAGCGTAGCATTTCTATGTATCGCCGGACTGGCACCTTGCCTTGCACTGCTAGCTGCCAGATAGGCCAGATATCGTAATCATAAGTAATATCAAATGCATCATACAACTCACTATCCGAGAGGCCGATAAGCTTGTTGGATCTCCGTTCTCCCACAAAGTAAGCATACACCGATTCAGCCAACCAGATAATCCCAGGTTTTACCTTTGCTACCTCGGCTCGGGCTTGCACCCAAAATTGCTTGGGAAGCAGGGATGCGACATCACAGCGGAATCCATCCACCCCCGCCTCTACCCATCCAAGAAGAGTATCGATCAGATAGCTGGTAAGGTCTGGATTGGGGTGTCTCAAATCGATAACATCACTCCATTCAGGCACTGTGGTTACCGGATTGCCATTTTCATCTTGGTAGAAATACTCTGGGTGTTCATTCACCAACACTGCATCATGCGCGGTGTGATTAAACACCACATCGATCATTAACTTCATACCCATCTCATGTACTTGTTGGATCAGGTGGATAAATTCCTCTTTGGTGCCATACTCAGGGTTTACTTCCCGGTAATCGCTGATCGAATATGGGCTCCCCAAACTACCTTTTTTATTTACCACCCCAATTGGATGGATTGGCATGAACCACAATAAATCCACCCCTAACGTGTGCAATCGGTGCAGGTCCCTCTCCACATCGCTAAATTTGCCATTTATGCCATGATTGCGCACATAGACTTCATAAATTATCATATTTCGATAACTGGAAGGAGTGTCGTTCGCCATGAAGTATACCTTCTCTAAGATAACAGGGTGCTCAGGTAAAACCAATTGTACTCGATACCACAAAGTCAGTCATCTGGGTATGGGTGAACTTAATAATCAATTTCTACGTACATTATTCACATTTTATTTCATTACCATTGCGAGAAGGCTATTTTGCGTTTAAACAGAATTGTCACAGTTTCACTGCATCGCAGATTCACTCTTTTACCATTATCATCTCAAAAATCAAGATCTCGCAGGTTGGGGTTCCGGCTTGCACTCTCTCCCCAACACATGATTCAATCTCTCATTATTAAAGTATTAAAGACAAGTTCTCTCTTGACATAGAACATGCGTTCTGGTATAGTATATAAAGACAAAAAAGGACGGATTTTATGACCCCTTCAGCCATTCGCCAGGCACAGCGTTACACCTCTCCCCCCAAAAGGGAGGAGTTCAATCACAAAGTTTGGGCACTCGTTCGCCACATCCCACCCGGAAAAGTATGTACGTACGGCCAGGTAGCAGCACTCATATCCCCACCTTCAGGTATGGACCCGAAAAGCTATAAGGCTTTCGGCGCTCGTTGGGTAGGTGGTGCCATGGCTGCTTGCCCACAGGATGTTCCCTGGCAGCGTGTGATTAACTCCCAGGGTAAAGTCAGCTTACGCTCAAGCGGAGGCGGAGTACACCAGCGTGAGCTTCTCGAAGCGGAAGGTGTTATTTTCGATGAGCGCGATCGAGTGGATTTAAAGATTTATGCCTGGTCAGGTCAATCTGAAAACCAATAATTCCATGTTTATTGCTAACTGAACCTCATCATTGGATGCAAACACCTCTCATATTCGTTGCGTTTCGTTTTTTTTGAGGATCAAATTGGATGATTCCTACTCAAATTATCACTGGTTTAGCCCCCGTCTACATGGGACAACTTTATTATGAAGTCGCAGGCACAGGTCATCCTGTTCTATTTATCCATGCTGGTGTAGCCGATTGCAGCATGTGGGATGACCAATTTAATCTCTTCAGTCAATACTATCAGGTTATCCGTTATGATATGCGTGGTCATGGGAAATCATCTACTGAAAACACCGAGTTCTCTAACCGGGAGGATATCGTTGACCTGTTCAAACATCTTGGGGTTGAGCAAGCCCACGTGATCGGAATCTCCCGTGGTGGGCAAATCGCCATTGACTTCACCCTTGAACATCCCGAGTTCGTCTCAGCATTAATCCCTGTGGCTGCTGGTGTGAGCGGTTTTGATTACCAACCCGGGGATAGTGAACAAGCCAGACACGAATTTGAGCTTTTCACCCACATGGACGAATTATGGGAGAACAATGCTTTTGACGAGCTGGCTGACCTGGAAGCGCATGTGTGGGCGGATGGGCCCTCACAACCCATCGATCGGGCTCCTTCCCAAATTCGTGATTATATCCGTAAAATTGTCCGGGCGAATTATACTCGCCAGGATGGTAAGCCTACGGCTATACCTCTGCATCCTCCAGCTGCCAGTCGCCTGGCTGACATTCATGTTCCAACCCTCATCCTGGTTGGAGAATATGATGAAACCACCACCATTGCTATGGCAGACAAGCTCGAAAAGGATATTCCCGGCGCTATTAAAATGGTATTTCCAGGCACTGCACATATGCTTCCCATGGAACTCCCGAATAAATTCAACGAAGTGGTACTTAACTTTTTGAAAATGGTGGTATAGCATGACTACTTTCCATCCACTGACTCCTGACCGTTGGTCAGATTTTGAAAAACTCTTTGGTCCACGCGGTGCTTGTGGAGGTTGCTGGTGTATGTACTGGCGACTTACTCGCTCTCAATATGAAGAACAGCATGGTGAGCTTAATCGTCGTAATATGAAAGCTCTGGTAGACTCTGGGAATATCCCCGGCATCCTGGCTTACACAGGATCTGAGCCTGTGGGTTGGTGTTCTGTTGCCCCGCGTGAGGAATTCTCCACTTTGGCACGTTCGCGCGTGCTAAAACCTGTGGATGAGCAGCCTGTCTGGTCGGTGGTATGCTTCTTTGTCGCCCGTGCTCAACGGCGGAAAGGTATTACGGTTGAGCTATTAAAAGCTGCTGTTGATTTTGCCAGATCCAATGGAGCCAGGATCGTTGAGGGTTATCCCGTTGAACCGAAGGAAGGTAAAGCTGTGGATGTCTTTGTCTACACCGGGTTATCATCAGCGTTTAAGCAAGCTGGATTCACTGAGGTCCTTCGGCGTTCCGAAACTCGTCCTATCATGCGCTATTATCTCTAATTCATCTGTCCTATAGGGAGGAAATATGATCATTCATCCAACCAGCCTGTCAGCTACCCTTGATGCCACTGCAGAAGCTGTTTTTTATCAAAATAATCTATCCAATTCCTTGCGTCATGAAATTACCAGCCAGATTATTAGCCGTCAATGTCAAACAGGAGTGAATACAGGATTCTTCCTTTTATATGCAGCAGAATCAGAGGCTAAGGTAAAACTGTTTTCTGGTGAACAATTAAACACCAACCTTGCCCGAAATCATATTCCAATGATTGAAGCTGTTCGGATTCTTAAACTTCTTACCTTCGATAGCCATGCAGTCACCCACGCCATAGAGCTAGCTAATCACCGTATGGAAAAGATGTGCTATAGTACTTTTTGCGCCAAAGGTGAATGTAAAGCACTGACGACGGCTTATTTACGTGTTCTGTCATTGGATAGGTCAGGAAATTCTGCTTCACGAATTATTACCCATTTAACTAATCTGACGATCCATCGCGACGGAAAAGGCAGATGGGGTGGTTTTCCATTTTTCTATACCCTATTGATGCTTTCTGAAATTGACGATCCTCTGGCAATACAAGAGCTTAAATATGCGGCACCTTACTGCGAAAAACAATTATCGCAGAATTGGGACACACATCCTTTCTCAAAAAGACGCCAGGATATTATCGCTAAATCCCTGGCGAGGAGTTGACACAATGTCCACCCGTTGCTTCTGGGCAAACACGGATGACCCGCTTTACCTGGCATATCACGACCAGGAATGGGGTGTTCCCGTCCACGATGACCGAATATTGTTCGAATTTCTTATCCTGGAAGGCGCTCAGGCTGGTCTTAGCTGGCACACCATTCTACAGAAGCGCCCAAATTATCATCTGGCATTTGACGGCTTTGATCCACAGAAAATTGCTCTTTACGACGAGCAGAAGGTATCAGAGCTGCTGGTAAATCCAGGAATCATTCGCAATAAACTTAAGATACATGCTGCTATCCAAAATGCTCAAGCATATTTACGAATCCAACAGGAGTTCGGTGGTTTTAATCCCTATATTTGGCAGTTCACCGGCGGAAAGCCCATCAGCAATGCCTGGAAAACTGGGCATGATATACCTTCAGAGACTGAAGAATCCAGCAAGATGAGTAAGGATCTTTTACATCGAGGCTTTCATTTTGTTGGACCCACTATTTGTTATGCATTCATGCAAGCAGTTGGTATGGTGAATGACCACACCACGGATTGTTTTCGTTATCAGGAAGTCCTCAGACTTTATGGATTTTGATTCCCTTTATATAAGGATTCTCCTCTTTCTAAATTAACAAATTTCTGGGTAAAAAAACCATGAGCCAATCCAACCTCACACTGGATACCTATGGGTTTATTGATAATCTTGAGATCAACCATTCGACATTGGTACGGACAGACCCTCTTAGAATTTATAACGCGCTGACTACCTCTGAAGGGCTGGATTCCTGGTTTACCAATGGTTCAAAGGTTGATGCGTCTCCAGGCGGAGAGATCCTTTTTCGATGGGTGAATTGGGGGCCTGATCACGTTTCGATGGAAGATGGTGGGCTTATTTTGGAGGCTAACCCTCCAAAACGTCTGGTCTTTCAATGGCATCCAGACACGCCAGATTATGCAACCACCGTTGAGATCAATATCGAGCCAACTGATGGTGGTACAATAATACGCCTTCGCGAGCATGGTTATGCTGCTACTGAATCAGCGCTCAAAGCGATGCTAAATTGTGCCGTCGGATGGGGGGAGGCACTCACATTACTGAAATTTTATCTCGAACTTGATGCACATTATTAAAGATGACTCTAGACATAAATCTACTCCCAATCCGTTCATTTATACCTGATCAGGATACCTCCCGGTTATTATCTCTGTATACTACCGTAGAAGAAGCCGACCAGGAAGGGATTGAAGTTAGCGAAAAAACCTTGCTGGCTCAGCTAAATCTCCCTGGTTACGATCCAGCACACGATCATTGGGTGATTGATGATCCTTACGGATCACCATCTCTGATTGCTTCAGCTCTCATCAGGCTTACACCTGGAACACAGATTTCGAATGCCAACATTATCGTCCACCCCCACTGGCGAAATCTTGGGATTGGCAGTGTCCTTTTATCCAAACTCATCGAGCGTGGACATCAGCTCAAGGCTGCTTCAATCCAAACCTTTGCCAGCGTGAAACATTCAGATGCGCCTGGTTTTCTTAATAACCATGGATTCATTCCACAAGGTGCATATACAGAATTACGTCTCACCGCTGACGTCCGGTTGCCCCCGGTGATTTGGCCATTTGGTTATACCATGCGCTCATACGCCCAGGTAAAAGACCTTTCCATACTCACCCAGGCGATGAACCTCAGCTATATACCTCTTTGGGGGCATCAGGAAGTCAGTGAATCCGAAATGGCCTCTTGGTTGCCTGGCTTCAATCAGGATGGGCTTTTCCTGGTTTTTTCCGAAAAGGGTAGAGTGGTTGGAATTAGCCGTGTTGAGCCATCTGTTGAGCGCACGCAGAAGAATGGAAAACCTACTGGATACATTGACGCGCCGGGGGTTGTCCCCCAACATCGTCGCCTTGATCTTTATCGAGCTTTGGTCCTTACTGGTATTAAATGGCTTCGCGACCAGGGTCACATTTTGGTCGAGATGGAATCATGGGGTGACAAGCTGGAAGTACTGAAAATGTACCGCGAGCTTGGTTTTAAGGATCTACGCCAGTTGGTTAGCTATCAGCTGATTTTAGTAAAAGGGAATAACTCAGGGTAATCTATCTCTCTTAAATAAACGAGAGCCGGGTACGCCACTGCCGGCTCTCTTTAAAAGGAGGAGAAGAAGAGAAATCGCCCTACACCTAACATCATATCAAAGTGTATAATATCGTGCTTGACGGATATCCTACGATTACCCTACGTTTTACCAACAATTATGTAAGCCTTGTGAGTATATTCTATGGATTTTGCAATACGCACTGAAAATCTTGGACGAACCTATAAAATCCGGGGTGGTAAAAAGTCTGAGCCCCGCTCTTTGATTGCTTTGAATGATATTAACCTGGAAATTCGTCCCGGTGAGCTTTTTGGCTTGCTTGGACCGAATGGCGCTGGTAAAACAACTCTGATCAAAATCATGACCACCTTGCTTGCTCCAAGTACCGGTCATGCTTGGGTGGCTGGTTTTGATGTAGCTAATGAGCCTGAAAAAGTACGACCACGCATCAATATGGTCTCCGGAGGTGAAACGTCTGGATATGGCTTGCTCACCGTGCGTGAGAATTTGTGGATGTTCTCTCAATTCTATGGTCTTTCGTCATCAGTCGCAAATAAAAATATTGTACATCTGCTTGAAGTGGTTGGCTTATCAGACCGCATGAATACCAAGTCTTCTGATCTATCCACCGGATTGCGGCAAAAAATGAACATTGTTCGTGGGTTTATGACAGATCCGGATGTGCTTTTCCTGGATGAACCCACCCTTGGATTGGACGTCGGAGCTTCCCGCGAGGTTCGTCGGTTCGTCCGCTCCTGGGTTGACGACAACCCAAGCCGTACAATATTACTCACTACGCACTATATGGTCGAAGCCGATGAATTATGTGATCGGGTCGCCATTATCAACCAGGGACGTGTCCTTGCATGTGATTCACCTGCCAACCTTAAGCGTAACTTGCAGCGGGATGTAATTTATCATCTGGAGCTCAGCCCGTTCAATGGAATCTTGAACGCAGGAATATTCGAAACATTACCCGGTGTCTATAATGTGAGCCACTTCCCAGAGGACGGCCACGAATCACTTGACTTTATCCTGGAGGAAGAGCAAGCCTTGGCTGGTGTGATCAACACTTTGAATTCCACTAATATCCGTATATTAAATTTGAAAAAGAACGAACCCACTCTGGAGGATGTGTTCGTACGACTTGTAGGGCAAAGAATGGAACAAATTGAGCAAGAAGGTGATTCGGATGACTAACCTCCTATCTTCAAACCCTCAGGTCAGTTCTCCTCAAAACGCCGACCAAAATCCTGGGCTGAATCGATTTCATAAAAATAGCGGTTGGAGGTTATCTCTACAAACCGTGATTGCCCGTGCCTACCCTCGCCTTATTGGTCAGAATCGCGAAAAATCCTGGCTGTTCTTCGATATATTCCTGCCGCTTGTTTCCGTTTGTGCTTATGTTTTTGTTTACCAGGCAATTAACGCCCCTGAAGACTACATTGGATTCGTTGTCATTGGTGGCGCCATGACTGCCTTTTGGATGAATGTGCTTTGGAGTATGTCCAGCCAGCTCTATTGGGAGAAAGAGCAGGGTAATCTCGCCTTGTATATCATAACTCCCACCTCAATGATGGCGATCTTGCTTGGAATGGCCTTGGGTGGTTTACTCTCCACCACTTTACGCGCCTTGGTGATCATCCTGCTGGGTAGTCTATTCTTCCATGTCCAATACGTTGTATCTAGTTTTATCCAACTTTTCGCTGTTTTTATGTTAACCATGATATCTTTATACGGATTGGGGATGATGTCAGCTTCCTTATTTCTATTGCTCAGTCGTGAGGCCTGGCATATATCCAATCTTGCTCAAGAACCGATCTACTTATTCTCGGGCTTTTATTTTCCAATTAAGAGCTTTAGCTTTTGGGTCGCAGCAACTGCCTCACTTATACCCCTCACTCTGGGTTTGGATGCCATGCGCCAGTTGGTTTTCGAGACCGGTCCATCCCTGGGTTTCCTCTCGGTTCAGGTGGAGATTCTTATATTATTCATCCTCAGCATTGTTTTTCTTATTGCCGCCCGTTTGATGCTCGCACGTATGGAAAAACTTGCCATTCAAGAAGGGCGTCTCACTGAAAACCGCCGTTAAAAACAGAATGAGCTTATCTATGCTTCCGATGAATCCACAAACCCCAGAAAAGACACCCTCCATTTTTTCACGTTCGTTCCGACTTGCTGCCTGGTTGGGTTGGCAGATCGAATCCAATTGGACCGATCCATTCCTTTTTGCGATCTACTCCATCATTAAGCCACTTGCTGGGGCAGCGATTCTGGTGGTCATGTATAGTGTCATCACCAATGGCAATTTCTCCGACCCCATTTTTACCTACATCTACTTGGGGAATGCATTCTACATGTATGTGGGTGCAGTCATGTCAGGGATTTCTTGGGCAGTGTTGGATGACCGTGAACACTATAAGACACTCAAATATATCTATGTTGCACCCATTAATATCCCAGCCTATCTCGTTGGCCGTGGCGTTGCTAAATTCCTGGTTGGTTCCATTTCTGTTTTCATTACGATCATCTTTGGAGTGCTCTTTCTCCATGTGGCGATCGTTCCAGCTGAAATAAATTGGCCGCTTTTCCTCATCTCCTTGCTGGTAGGCTTGGTCATGTTGGCTGCGATGGGGTTGATCCTGGCAGGGGTAAGTTTGCTCATCGTTCAACATGTATGGTTCATTGGAGATGCAGTTGCAGGCGCAATGTTCTTATTTAGCGGTGCCATTTTCCCCTTGGAAGTCTTACCTGCCTGGTTGCAACCAATTGGTTATATCATTCCAATCTCATACTGGCTTGAGTTATTACGCCGCTCATTGGTCAGTTCGGTGGCTGTGGCATTTCCTACATTTCAGAATTTGAGTGATGCACAACTCTTCGGAATCCTCCTTGGTCTCTCCATCATATACAGTTTCATCGCCCTATTCCTCTTCCGTCGATTTGAGCATATTGCCCAGGAACGCGGAACCATCGATATGGTGACGAACTACTGATCTATCTCTATAATAATTCAGCTTCTGCCTCTACAAATGACCGCCAACAGCATTTTCAGTCCTTCCCATTCACCAGTGCAAACGATATCTATGGGTATGCTTTCATCCAGCCCAATTGGACCCCTGTGGGTGGCAGTATCAGAGCTGGGTTTAGTCGCAATTGATTGGGATATGTCAGAAGTTGATTTCACTTCTAAGTTAAAGCAAACCTATCATAGAGATGTGCACATAAACTTAGCTCTTACAGCTGAGCCCATCCGCCAATTATCTGAATACCTTGCTGGTATCCGCCACCAATTCGACATTACCCTCGATTTATCCACGATGTCCCCTTTCCAGATTCAGGTGCTCCAGCTCACGTTGGATATTCCTTATGGTCAAACATCAACCTATAAGGAAATCGCTATCCGGATCGGTAATCCGCTTGCAGCCCGAGCTGTTGGTCGCGTGGAAGCCACGAACCCAATCCCGTTGATAATTCCTTGTCATCGTGTAATCGGTTCGGATGGGAGCTTACACGGCTACGGAGGACCGGGAGGGATAAAATTGAAAGCCTGGCTGTTAAAGTTGGAACATTCGTGTGGGAATTAAAAAAAAGCTGCGAGCTGGAGCCCGCAGCATGGAAAATAATAGCTAGTCTTTAAATCCGTATTTTTCAATGATTGTTTGGATGATTTGACTATCCTCCTCGCTTACATTTGCAAATTGGTATCCAACATCAAAAAATTCTGGGTTGATATCCGGAGCACACCACCGGCTATTGGCTTGAAATACAAGTTCATGCTTTTGTACAAAGTTCTCGGGTAATTTGATATGCAATTCCATCGTATTATTCGCGTCTATCTTGTCTTCACTTAAAACCATGGCACCTTCCAGGGTGATGTTTAGTAAGGTCCCAATGATCCGCCCACTTTTTGAGTCATAGACATTGGCAAACAAAAGTAGATCTTTTCGTGGATATTTTCTCCGTTCTTGCATATTCCTCTCCTCACATCATCTTTTCAGGCGTAGCTATAAGCATAACGGATTAATTGCCATTACGCAAGGCTAATTCATTGATTTACCATTTCTGTCCATTCATCACTGGTACATATCGGATTAATTAACGGTGGAATGGTAAAATCATTACAGACCATTCCTCCATGGATACTAAAATTTTAATAGGAGAAGATTTATGTCTACCCCAGTGATCATTGATGCCATTCGTACTCCCATTGGAGCTTTGGGTGGTGCGCTCGCTCCCGTTCGTCCTGACGACCTTGCTGCACATGTCCTTAAAGCCATTATTTCCCGAAACAACCTTGACCCCGCTCTGGTTGAAGAAGTATATCTCGGTTGTGCCAATCAGGCTGGAGAAGATAACCGAAACGTTGCGCGGATGGCTACCCTGTTGGCTGGTTTTCCTGTCGAAGTGGCAGCTGTAACTTTTAATCGCTTATGTGCCTCAGGGTTAAATGCCATCAACCAGGCAGCCCGAGCCATTCGTGCTGGTGAAGGGGATGTTTTTATTGCTGGGGGTGTTGAAAATATGTCGCGTGCACCTTACTCTCTCCCAAAAGCTGAGCAACCCTTTGCCTTCGGTAACCTGACCGCCTGGGATACTGCTTTAGGATGGCGCTATCCAAATCCAAAAATCCAGGAAACATACGGAACCGAATCGATGGGTGAGACCGCTGAGAACATCGCCCAAATGATGCCTCAGATTACCCGCCAGCTACAGGATGAATTTGCCTTGGCAAGTCATCAACGGGCTATCGCAGCCATAGATTCAGGTAAATTTGCTGAAGAGATTGTCCCGGTGAGCATTCCTCAAAAGAAAGGTGATCCCAAAGTTGTGGATACGGATGAGCGTCCACGCCGCGATACCACACTAGAGTCACTTTCCCGCTTGCGACCAGCCTTCCGAAAAGAGGGTACCGTAACTGCCGGAAATTCTTCGGGACTGAATGATGGCGCTGCTGCTGTTCTGTTGATGAGCGCAGAGAAAGCATCCGAGCTGGGTTATAAACCCATGGCACGCATAATTGCCTCTGCCGCCGCGGGTGTTCCCCCACGGATAATGGGTCTGGGACCAGTCGGCGCGGTAAAGAAGGCACTCCAGCGGGCAAAATTAAGCTTGTTAGATATTCGCTTGGTTGAGCTGAATGAAGCCTTTGCAGTACAATCTTTGGCTGTCATCAATGAATTAGGGATATCTCCCGAAATTACCAACGTAAATGGTGGGGCAATCGCCTTGGGGCATCCCCTTGGCTGCTCCGGTGCGCGCATTCTCACCACCCTGCTGCATGAAATGCGCCGCCGTTCTTCCTCAGAAAAACATCCTTATTACGGTCTTGCTGCCTTGTGTGTCGGAGTTGGTCAAGGTGAAGCCACCATTGTTGAATGGCTGGGCTAGACCTGTTTTCTAGCCTGACAAATTACCAATGTTCATATTCCGATATACTTTTTCAGCAGCCCTCTGATCTCGTTATTACCCAGAGATTGGTTTTTCTTTGAAATTACTTCCATACGAAAATTAAGCCACAGCAAGTTTTTACTTGTTGTGGCTTAAGATTCATTTATAAGTCTTGAGATTATGGTGTGGCAGTAGCAGCGAGTGGTGTATTTGTTGGAACATTTGCAGTTGGATATACCGTTCCAACGGTAGCAGTGGGCACTGGTGTGGCTATATTGACAGGAATTTTCAGGATTAAGCCTGCATAGATGTCATTCGCATTGGCTAGTTTATTTTCCTTGACAATCGCATCCACAGTACTTCGATACCGTATGGCGATTGCACCTAGCGTATCTCCTGGTATCACGGTAATTTCAATCAAAGTACCATAGGGCAGTGAAGCCGATACCTCTGTAGCTGTGGGTAGGAGCATGTTGGGTGGTGGAACGAGGATTTTCTGCCCAACAAAAATCATTAGCGTTGCACGGTCGATATCAGGGTTGAGCGCTAATAGTGTTAAGATGTCTGTTCCAAACCGTTTTGCTATCGAATCCAAATTATCATTCTCTTGAACAGTATACTGAAATGGACCGGAAGGCGTGGGGGTCACCGTCGGAGTTTCGGTTTCGGTCGGTAAAGATGTCATCGTAATGGTTGGTGTATCGGTGGCAGGCATTGCTGTCGCCGTATTCGTTATGGTAGGTGTGAATGTTACTGTTGGTGTTGGCGTCGCCGATTTTAACGGTGAATTATCCCCCAATAACCAAAAGATTAATACTGCCGCTCCTGCAATGAGTAGGATTGCCGCCCCTACCAGCACGGCCACTGGAGTACCTTGCCGCATTTGTTGGCGCTTGCGGTGTGCCTCAATTACCTTTTGGGGTGATTCTTTATCGCTCATCTGACTCTCCTCACAATCATGGAATACAGATTTCCTATACCCATTATGCTCAAAGATACTAGACGTTTGTCTAGAAAAGATTGTTCCAAACAATTCTAACCGATTTTTACCGAGTTGGGGTAGCTTGCCACGATTTATCCACTGATTATCAAACGCTGTTACAATCAAATCCATTATCGTTGGGAGGCAGTAATGCACATTGTAGTTTTTGGAGCCGGTGGTGTGGGAGGATATTTTGGTGGGCGCCTGGCACATGCTGGTGAAAATGTGACCTTCATAGCACGTGGTCAACACTTACATGCCATGCTCGCAGGCGGTTTGCAGGTTGATAGCATTTGTGGGAATTTCACCATCCATCCGGTCACAGCGACGGATGATCCTAGTCAACGTAAAAGCTGTGGATGTGATCCTGGTGTGTGTAAAGACATGGCAAATAGCCGAAGCTGTCAATGCCCTCATGCCCATGATTGGTCCAGAAACTTTCGTTGTTCCATTAGAAAATGGCGTTCAGGCTTCTTCACAACTAGCAGAAATCCTCGGTACTGATTGTGTCCTGGGTGGTTTATGTCGCATTGCCAGCCGGATCATAGCTCCTGGGCATATCCAGCATAGCGGCATTGAACCCTTTATTGCCTTTGGAGAGCTTGATAATCGCTTAAGTGCACGCTCTCAGCACTTGCTGCAATGCTTTGAGCATGCAGGTGTGAAAGTTGAAATTCCTACCGACATCAATGTCGCGATTTGGCAGAAATTCCTATTTATTTCTACGGTCAGTGGGATAGGTGCGATTACCAGAGCGCCAGTGGGATTATTTCGCTCCCTTCCTGAGACACGCCGAATGCTTGAAGAGGCGCTTAATGAGTGTTATTCAGTTGCCCTGGCCCTGGGCATCCATCTACCCCCTGAAAGTGTCACCAAAACTCTCGCATATATCGATTCATTGCCCCCAGATACAATCCCCTCCATGCAAAGGGATATTATGGATGGTCGTCCTTCTGAATTGGAAGCCCAAAATGGTGCGATCGTAAATATGGGACTCGTTTACGATATTCCCACTCCTGTACATACATTTATTTATCACGGTCTCTTACCTCAAGAAAATCTCGCCCGTGGTCAAGAGCATTAACGATTTAATCCTGATAGCGAACCAGCATGCATCCATAGGGTGGGGTTTGGCTAATCTGAGGTGTTAAGTTCTGTAATACTGCCTCAACTGCATTAGCTACATAGGCTTGTGTTGCCACCCGCTGCCTGAATGTAATATCATCCCATGCCCCCTGATAAGCAAGAATACCCTTGGCATTCACCACAAAGAAGTGCGGTGTCGTCTCAGCACCGTATTGATTAGCTACCGCTTGGTGTTTATCCAATAGTACAGTAGTTAGGTTTCTTTTTTGGGCAGCCCTTTCAATGAGATCAACCGTTTCATTTGCATTTGAAGCAATTCTTAGCACTTTTACTTTTTCTTTCCACCTGTGTTCGAAAACCGTTAGCTCATGATCTACTCTCTCACACCACTCGCATTCAGCCGACCAAAAATTCAATACAATGATCGATCCAAGCATTCCTTCGAACGAAATAACCTCACCCCTTAATTCTGTGAGTTGAAATTGCGGGGCTTCCTTTCCAATCATAATTATGGGAGCCATAATGGTGAATATCCTCCAACGACAAGTTGAGTCGGGTTGGAACCGTTTACATCGATCATCCACAGTTCTGGTGGATCGTATAAATTTGTCTCATTAAAACGCACATAGGCGAGCATATGATTATCCCAGCTCCAGGCTACGTCATAATGGTTGTAATCTGGCTCATCCATAATCGGATGAGAGCTCGAACCATCTGGGTTCATGATCCAAATCTGTCTGCCAAACGACCAGCGTTCCATATCCAGGTACTTACGGGAGAACGCAATGGATGCACCATCTGGAGAATACACTCCTTCCACATCCTCCACATTATCTTCTTTAGATAGGTCTCCAGAAGTTCCATCTTGTGCGCCATATCGAAACAAATGGCTTATTCCGGTTTCAGTATCCCCAGTTGCTGGGTAGTACATGATCTCAGGTGCCAGGTAAAACGCTCCATCCGGACTCCAGTTTCCAGGTTGGCCTGTCTGGTTTATCAGTTCTAAACGGACGTTTGTCTTAGGATTAATCACTTCATATGCCTGGATGGTTTTATCATAAAATGCCAGCCATCCCGTTGATGACCAGGCAGGTTGAATTGTTTCATGCGAAGCCTGCCCAATTGGTTTTACATTTAAATCTGTCAAATCCAGGTTCCGGATCTGTGCTGGTCCGAGCTCCCCCTTCGGACTGGAAATGAGATGCTCAAACGCCAAATTCTGGCTGTTATAAGATATTGCTGGTGATCTGCATTGCGCTGATCCACAATCAAGCAGTTTTTTGGGTTTATACGAATTGTTGGCTGCGTTCGTTTCTTCAATCAAATCGATCTCATATAAGTCTGCCCCTCCGCTCGCATTAGTGCTGGAGAAATAAATCATCTTCCCTGCGTTGTTCACAGTGAATTCCAAAACACCCATCAAATGGGTGTATCGGTGGATTTCCCCCGTGATAGGATTAAGCGCGTAGATATCGCTGGGACCATCAGATGGCCATAAGTATGCCAGGTAGGCTTCACGAGTTGAAAAGGACCACTCCTTTCCACGCATTGGAAATGTGAGCGGGTTTATTGCTCTCGCACCATCTTCGAGTTGCACGCTTATCTCTTGCCCACCTGGCCAGGTTTGGTCAGGTGTGAAAATAAGGTCATTTTCATCCCAGCTATACTCACCTTCTTGGCCAGGGTCGATTTTTAAATGACTGGTAACTGATGTTTGATTCATGGGTTGTGAGAAATTAATACGCACCTGAGTTGTGACTGGGACATCAGATGCATCAGCTTTGGGATAAACTCCAACCACCGCTGGCCTCATGATCCAGGCGTATGTAACGAGCCCTGCGAGAACCAGCAGGACTATGAGACCCACCGCTATAAAATATCTGGTTTTCATGCTGAAATTATAATCCTACCGAATCATACTTTGGTAGTTTGGCTTTACTAACATCTTTATCCGATTGTCAGCCTTTTCGGTGGAATCCGTTAACAAGATTGATGGTCCTTGCTGGTACGAATTTATCAAATAAAGGTTGATTAACCCGTATGGTAGAATGAGATCTATGAAACGCTGGCAAATTTGGTTTGGGATAATAATCAGCGCCATTTTTCTATACCTGGTTTTAAGAAAGATCGATTTTCCTCAATTGTGGCAGGTCCTCAAATCTGCCAATTACTGGTGGTTGATACCCGGTGTGGCGGTATATTTTATTGCTTTATGGATCCGTTCATGGCGTTGGCATTACTTATTGCGCCCACTGAAAAACATCCCCACGCGCAACTTGTTTCCTATTGTTACCATGGGTTATGCTTTTAATAACATCTTTCCCGCCCGTGCTGGTGAAGTGCTCCGCGCCGTGGTACTTAAGCACGAGGAGGAAGTTCCCATATCAGCTTCCCTTGCAACCGTTATTACTGAGCGTGTGTTTGATGGCATTGTGATGCTGGCATTTGTCTTCGTCAACCTCTCAGAATTAACTCGCCTCAGCGCAGTTTCCTTCGCTATTCGAGGCTATAAATTTGGCATTCAACAGGTTGCCATTTTTGGGAGTATCGCCTTTTTTGGCGTACTAATCATCTTCCTGATCGCTGCCATGTTCCCAGCTTTTACCGATCGAGTGATCACATGGTTTGTTGAGCACCTGGTCCCGGTGCGTATGCGTGAAAAAACACTCGGGATCAGTCGCCGTTTTCTTGAAGGACTCAAATGGCTCCGCTCCCCTTTCGATGTGTTGATGGTTTTTCTCACCTCTATTATTATTTGGTTGCTTGAGACGGTCAAATACTGGTTTGTGATGCACGCCTTTAGCTTTGCGGTGAGCTTTTTTGCATTGATGCTGATGAATGGAATTGTCAATTTGGCGACCACCATACCATCAGCGCCAGGTTATCTGGGTACTTTTGACCTGCCCGGTATTTCTGTGCTTGTGGCCTACGGTATCGCCCGTGAGACTGCGGCAAGCTACACCTTCGTGCTTCACTTTGCTTTATGGTTCCCAGTTACTGCTCTGGGAATTTATTACATGGTACGTGAAGGTGTCAATTGGAAAGACATCACTAAAGCCAGAAACGAGCCATTGCCAGAAGAGGGTGTTCAGAATTCATGAAAAACATAGCTATACTGGGCGCTGGTTTTGGCGGCTTATCAGCCGCCTATGACCTGATCCGTCAAGGTGATCAAGTTACCATTTATGAAGCCTCCAGCAATGTTGGTGGTTTGGCTGCGGGTTTCAAAGAACCCCATTGGGACTGGTCCGTGGAAAAGTTTTATCACCACTGGTTTGCCTCAGACCAGCATATGCTTAGGTTGATCAATGAGCTGGGTTGGAGTAATAAAGTTCTATTCCCCCGTCCATATACAGTGATGTATCACGATGGGCGCTTCTATCCTTTTGATTCAATCCTCAAAGCGATCATGTTTCCCGGTTTGGGTTGGGGTCTTAATAAAATCCGCTTTGGTCTGGTAGGGCTATTCTTACGCCTGAACAATGATTGGAAATCCCTTGAAAAATTTACAGTAAACACGTGGATGCGTAAGTGGGCGGGTGATCGCGTCTATGAGCTGATGTGGGAGCCTCTGATGATCGGTAAATTTGGCGAACATTATGCCAACCAGGTTAACATGTCCTGGATGTGGGCTCGCCTTAAGGCACGCACCACTCGTTTGGGTACCTACCAGGGAGGTTTTCAGGCGTTTGCAGATCAGTTTTCAGCCTCCTTACAAGGCTTGGGTGTAAACCTAAATCTCAATTCACCTGTTGAACAAATTCTTCCCTCCATCGAAGGTGGAATTGACCTCATTACCCCTACCGGTTCGGTTCATTACGATCAATGTTTGGTTACAACCTCTCCCAACTTATTGGCAAAATTAGCTCCAGCACTTCCCAGCAATTATCTCAAAGGTCTTCTCGAATTGAAATCCATGGGTGCTGTGGTGATGACCATTT
The DNA here is from genome assembly GCA_963777935.1 of uncultured Chloroflexia bacterium. GTDB lineage: Bacteria > Chloroflexota > Anaerolineae > Anaerolineales > UBA4823 > FEB-25. The sequence continues at coordinate 423,450 of CAVZSL010000005.1, read as the reverse complement.
CCCTCAAACACCAGCTCTCTGAGCAGGGGTATTATTGGTATAACCTTCCCAAATCAGCCGGTTTTCCATTCCTTGCCTTGGTGGAGCATACCAATTTTGTCCCGAATGAGCATTTCGGGGGTGACCATATCGTTTATTGTGGCGACTATCTGGAAGCAGATCATGAATATTTTTCATTGAATCAGGATGAGTTATTACAGCGTTTTTTACCTGCTCTTAATCGCTTTAATCCCAAATTTGAACCTGGTTGGATCAACAAAACCTGGTTATATCGCACCCAGTATGCCCAACCAGTGCCATTGGTCAATCACTCACGTAACATTCCCTCCATCCAAACCCCCATCCCAGGCTTGTATTTTGCCAGCATGAGCCAGGTGTATCCTTGGGATCGCGGTACCAACTTTGCAGTAGAAATCGGGCGCCGGGCAGCAACGTTAATGCAAGCAAATCTAATGTAAACGGTAACAAACACTATCATTTATTTCGGGGGAATTAATAAAAAGTATATCGCATTAATATTTCTCAATGATGATGATTTCAATCCCTTGACCAATTTCCTTTTCTTTTTCGTCTAATATTAGATAATTGAGAGTATGTGTAAATAATAATAAAGAGTTGGATCGGCTAATTGCCGAAGTATGACTTGTTAATTTCAGCTATTGTTTATAATGCTACAATTAAATTGTGGACCTTTCTACTTTTCAGGTTTTATTAACCCCCTCAGGTCAAGAAATCCTACAAGCTGCTACAGCCCTCTCTCCTCGTGAATCTGAATTCCTGATCCATTTTCAATCCCTCAGCCGGCACTACCCTCCCGACCTGGCACGCGCCGCCTTGGAAATTGCCATCCTGCGCCGTGAAGCTATGGTTAAATTTCCATTTGCCGACAAGTTATATCTCACCCGTCAATCTCTGGAACAAGCTTCGTCATTTGAAGTATCTTCCCATCGGGCTGAGCGCTTCCAACAATTTGCTTATGTCGCTGACCTGGGTTGCTCAATCGGTGGAGATACATTTGCCCTGGCAAAAGTCACCCCAACAATTGGCTTGGATATAGATCGTCTTCGGCTGTCAATGGCATCCGCAAACCTCAATGCATTGGGGTTATCACCTTCTACCCAACTGATTCAATCCGATCTCACCTCTCCTGTGCCAATTCGGTCCGGATCAATTGGTCTTTTCTTCGATCCTGCCCGGCGCTCAGGAGACCAACGCTACTTCTCGGTTCATCAATATCTGCCACCTTTGTCAATAATCAAGGATTGGTTACAAGATTACCCGGCGATTGGCGTAAAGATCTCTCCTGGCGTCAACTTATCTGAACTGGGTGAGTACTCAGCTGAAGTTGAATTCATCTCATTACACGGAGAATTGAAGGAAGCCGTCCTATGGTTTGGTCCACTTGAAACTGCATCATTTCGCGCCACCATCTTACCTGGACCTTTCCAACTGGTCACGAATGACCCACATCGGTCACCTAGTAGATCATACCCACTCACCAATCCCTGCTCTTTCCTCTACGAACCCGATCCAGCAGTCATCCGGTCAGGTTTGGTTACTACCCTGGCAGCGATGATCGATGCGAGCCAGATGGATCCGGATATTGCTTATCTCACGTCTGGTGTACTTTCCCCCAGCCCCTTTGCTCGTGTTTGGTTGATTGAGGATTGGTTTCCATTCCAGCTGAAACGCTTACGTGCTTACCTTCACGCACATCAAATTGGCCATGTCACTGTGAAGAAACGTGGCTCGCCACTTGAGCCTGATCAACTAATTAGGCAATTGCGCTTGAAAGGTGATGAGCAATGTATCCTGGTCCTCACCCATCTTCGCGGAGAGCCAATCGTCATCATATGTAAAGCGGTATAATCAACCCGGAAGGGAGGCTTCCATGACTCAGCTATCGACGATCCATTCCACCGACATCCTTGATCTCCCACTAATTTCTCGTATCCGCCGTAATCATGGGCTGGAACATGCCACCCTGCACATCCTGGCAAAATATCTACCCCATACCATGTTGGGAGGTCACTCAGATTTGGGAGGCTTTTGGATCATTGGCGAAGTGCCGTCTGAGACGTTGCACACAGCAGTTCAGGAAGCGATTATTCGTTTGAGGGCTGGGGAGAGTAATTTAGCCATTCACCCCAATTGTGGAACCAATTATGCCACCATGGGTGCAATGGCAGGATTGGCTGGTGCTGCTGCCATGTTAGGTTCGGGTAGGCATCTCCGGGATAAACTAAACCGCTTACCCTTCGCGGTAGCATTTGCAACCGTGGCTTTGATCATCTCGCGTCCCTTGGGATTACTTCTTCAAGAAAGGGTGACAACTTCAGGGAATCCTGGATCATTGGAAGTAACCATGATCACCCACCGGAAGCAAGGTCGGTTCACCATCCATCGTATTCAAACTCGAGGGTAAAATTGGTCGAAGAAGGTCCCACGATCTATATCTTTGATGGTGATGATGAATTTGCCATCAGCGAATCGATAGATAAAATTCAACATAGGCTCGGTGACTCAAATATAGCCGAGATGAATACCACCCGCTTGGATGGTAGGTCAATCTCGATCCTCCAGCTCGAAGATGCTGTTGCAACTGTCCCGTTTTTGGCTCCTAAAAGATTGATCATTCTCACCCATCCTACCAACCGGTTGAATGACAAAAAGGAGCAGGAGAAGTTTATCCACTTTCTGAATGCAGAAAAATACACCTCAAAATTGGTATTGGTGGAATATGGATTTCTTACCAGTGAAAGGGAACGGAGAGATGGCAGGTTAAATTGGCTCGAAAAATGGGCCATCTCACCCGAACAGGCTAAACGAGTTTTTCTCCGCCACCACCCTCAGCCAACCGGGGCGATGATGGTTAAGTGGATTCAAGAAAACGCTAAGGATCAGGGAGGCCAATTTACGCCTCGGGCGGCAGTCTTCCTTGCCAATCAGATCGGTGACGATACCCGCTTAGCTTCCCAGGAAATCACCAAATTACTAACCTATGTTAACTTTTCCCGTCCTGTGGAGCCGGACGATGTGGAACACCTCACTCCTCTTACAGCCAAAATCGGTGATTTTGAGTTAGTGAACGCCCTTCGCGATCGTGATGGTCGTAAAGCCCAGGCTTTATTACACAGGAGTCTGGAAGACGATGATCCATTGCGAATTTTCCAAAGTATTGTCTTTCAAATTCGCACCCTGATTATCGCTCGCGAAATTTTAGACGAGCATGGAACATTAAATGACTTTCCAAAATCACTGAGGATCAGCCCTTATCCTGCCCGTCTTGCCATGGATAGTGCCCCACGTTTTTCAAGAAAATCCCTGGAATTGATCTTTCATCGATTATTAGAGCTTGACGCAGAGATTAAAACTGGTCAGATGGATACGGATTTAGCGCTAGAGTTATTGGTGATCGAGCTCACGGCTTGACCAGGTTTCCGTTATTGTTTACCCCCAACCAAAAATGATTTGGTAATACCGAGCGCGTGGTCCTAACTTCAATACCCACCCCGGTCCAAGAAGCATTTCCTAATGTTCTTGGATGAACCAAACAGAGGTTGGGTGCTTTTCCATACTTCGTATGATAATAGTTTGCTGCCCTCTGGATCTTCGTTGCCAGGTCGGATTTATTATCATTATCAAACCATAACATCCCAATATTCATTTCCAGGCCTCCACAGGTTCATCGATGTGCTCATTCCCAAGTTTATTTCCAATTACTAGATCTTATCCTCAGATCATCACTTATACTTTTAGAACCTGTTCACATAGATAGTATAACAGAACATTTGTTCTATGTCAAGAGCTATTCACATTTTATTTCTTGATTCCATATAATGCAGGATACATACCAGGATATTAAAAATACAAAAGAAGCCATCCGTTCCAGTTGCTCCTTCAGGATGTCAGCCTTCAAACTCACCTGGGAAGGATAATTCAAATGCTGGTAATGGCAACCACCGCATGGGTAAAATGGCTTCATCGTGCTTCGATTCGCTCCGAGGATGGCTATAGCACCTCTACCAGGTTAGCCCGGACGTAACGTCCCTTCTCCTCGATCACCCTGACCCGCACCACCTCACCTGGAATGGTGAACGGTACGAACACAGCTCTGCCATCTTCCATTCTACTATTAGAATCTCCTCCATAAACCAGCCTGTCAATCCTGACGTCAAAAGTATCATTCATAATAGATCCTTTAAAACACAGAGACGTCCCACCGGGGGACGTCTCTGATCAATCTTGTTGCATTACTTTCCTTGCATGAATTCATCGATGCCAGATAGCAGATTCTTCAAATCGCTCATCTGGATCTCTGCCATGTGTGCAATGCGGAATGTTTTCCCCTTCATATCTCCATAACCATTTGCCATTCGCAGATTGCGCGGAGCCACAAATTTATTAAATTCAGCGCAATCGAAGGTTGGTGGATTGACCACCACAGTGATGGTTTGTGATCGGTAGCCTTCTGGGGCATATAATGGCCAACCTTTTTTAGTCGCCCATTCCTGGGAATATTTAGCCATCGCACTATGCCGGGCAAAGCGGTTTTCTAGCCCTTCTGCCAGCATTCGATCAATTTGGTAATCCAGCGCATAGATCAATGACATGGCTGGTGTCATTGGTGTGGAGTTCTTTTAATCGGTGTTTTTCCAGTAACAGGTAATCAAAATACCACCCTCGATATGGCACCTCTGCCGCTCGAGCCATTGCGCGGTCATTAACTCCAATCAAAGCCAGGCCAGGGGGTAGTGCCAGGCACTTTTGCGATGAAGTGAACAATATATCCAATCCCCAGGCGTCCATTTCAATTTTCGTCCCACCCAAAGACGAGACTGCATCCACGGCGATTAATGTATCTGGGCTTACCCTGTGTACTACGTCAGCGATCTCCTTCACCGGGTTTTGAACACCTGTGGATGTTTCATTATGGACCACAGTGATCAGCTCATATTTCTCTTTCTTTAGCGCTTCCTCAACCATGTCAGGTAGGATCGCTTGACCCATGGGTACTTCAATCTTGTCCGCCAGTTTTCCGTTTGCGATGGATACATCATACCAACGCTTAGCAAACGATCCGTTAACGCAATTGAGTACGCGTTCATTAGCCAGGTTGCGCACTGCCAATTCCTGCGCCCCGCTGCCAGAGTTCGTCATGATGAAGATACGGTACTGGGTGTAAAAAATCTGTTTAAGTTTTTCTGCTGAACGCTGGAAAATCGCTTCAAAATCCTTGCTCCGATGTGGAATCATTGCTTTTGTCTGCTGCTGCAACACATCCGGTGAGACGTCCACCGGACCCGGAACAAACATCGGTGACATTGAAACCTCCTTAGAAGATTTATTTGAATTTTCTAATCAAATCCTATTTATTCTACCACCCCTGTGTATTTTATAATATTCACATGCGTCGCTTTTTGATTATGATATTCATCCTCATGCTGTCGGTAGCTTGTTGGAGTATCCTCCTGATATTCGCTCAACCTCTGCCAACATCACATGATACGTTACCAGTCCTTACCCAAGTATCCATTTCTCCGTCACCGACCGTCACCAGAACACCTACTTCGACCGAAACACCTCCTTCTGCTTCGAGAACTGAACCTGCATTTACAACGACTTCTACCCCCCTCCCAGCCATTGGAGAATTCACAGTTCAATTTCACCCGGATGATATGCTTTATGTGGGTGATCAGGTCAGCATCGAAGTAATCCCACCGCCTGGGGTTGATCTGAAGCAGGCAAATCTCCAGGTTCAGGTTGATCCTCCTGCTGGACCAAATCTTGGTCCAGTCAGCTTTAGCCCTTGGGGAATTCAAGGGCGTAATCAAGCCACACTGATTTGGGCTTGGGATACAAAGGACCAGCTTCCAGGTGCCCATACCCTTGCTTTTTCTGTTCAACCGCAAGATTATATCTGGACTGAACAGGTCACTTTATTGCCATTCACAGACATGCCTCCAATCCAGGCTGATGCCGCTTGGACATCGACCCAGACGCAATGCTGCACGGTCTTCTATATTACCAACACCGCTTCAGAACGAGATTCATCCACGCTGACCAGCCTGATTGATGAGCAAGCCAGCCTATCCACCGAAGAAATGGACACAGGCTTCACCCAGCCGATTACTGTTACCATCTTGCCTCGCTTGCTAGGGCATGGAGGTTTCGCCAGCAATGACATCAGCGTCTCATACCTGGATCGTAACTATGCTGCAAACTCTTGGGAGATGGTTTTGCATCACGAAATGATTCATATCCTCGACGGTCAATTGGGAGGCGACTTTCGACCCAATATTTTTGTTGAAGGCTTGGCAGTATACATGGCGGGTGGGCACTATAAGCCAGAGCCCTTTATGCCCCGCGCTGCAACCTTGTTGGAAGGGTACCTGGATTGGTATATCCCACTAAATACCCTTATCGACGACTTTTACGCTTCCCAACACGAGATTGGTTATCTTGAAGGTGCTTCACTTATCGAGTATATGATCAAGACTTATGGTTCGGATGCTTTCTCGGCTTTCTATCGTGATATTCATATTAACCAGGGTGAAAGCCAGTCAGATGCCATCGACGCAGCCTTGCGAGCCCATATTTCTATTTCACTCTCCCAGCTCGAAGCGGATTTTCTATCTGCTTTAGCCTCCGAGCCAGACACCTCTGCCTGGGTGGATGATGTCCGTTTATCCGTCATCTATTTTGACACATTGCGCCGCTACCAACAGCTGCTGGATCCATCAGCTTATTTTCGCACAGCTTGGTTAATGGATAACAAAGCTATGCGTGAGCGTAGCATCGTAGCTGATTATCTCCGCCATCCTCACGCTCCACAAAATTTAGCTTTGGAAACACTTTTAATAACTGCAAGTCAGCAGATGGGGGCGCAACAGTTTACCAGTGCATCCCAAACACTGGATATTATCAATTCGGTTCTCGATGGTATCGAGCTTGGTACCACTGATCCATTTTCAACGTCCACGATGGCAGCTGATTACTTTTCAATCGCAAATACCCTCCAATACCATGGATACGAGGTTCAAAGTGTCAATGTCAACAAAAATGCTGCCACAGTTTATGCTACTGGTTCAACAGAACCAGATCTGATAGAGCTTCATCTCACCCGTTCAGGTGGCGAGTGGATTTTATCTCCCCAACAGCAATAAAAAGACCTGCAGGCAACACCCGCAGGTCCTGTGGCTACCAATTTAATTGCTTAAGGGCAAAATTCTAGGGTTGCAAAGATAATGTCGAAGGGAGCCCGACAATATAAACCACCTTCAGGGTTCCAGGGTTGGTCAATAAATACGAATACCGCTATACATAATAATAATATCACGACGATGCATCCACACCCAGCTAAAAGCCAGCTATTGATTGGTTTTTTGGGTACCTCCTCAGGGATTTCTTGCTCTATCTCTGGTGTCAATTCTTCCGCTGCTTGATATTTTTTCACTTCTGGCTGCTTTATGATCACTGGTTGCTCAAGGCTCTCAACCGGCGCCGGTATGGCTGCGATTGGGGTAGATTCAAGATCCACTGGCGTGGGGACAGTAACATCGGGAGTGGCTGGTTCGCCGTCGAAAATCACACCGACGTTGTCTCCAAACATAATGATTTCACCGATAGCCATCATGTGTGGACCAATTAATCTTTGTCCATCAATATAAGTGCCGTTGGTTGAATTTAAATCCTCAATCTTATACCGGTCGCCCTCTAGAGTCAGCTGGGCATGTCGCCTTGAAACTTCTGCGTCGTTGATCACAAAATCATTGGTAATATCGCGACCAATGATAATTTCTCTTTTATTCAATTCAAATACCTGACCAGGGATTGGGCCTTGACGTACCACAAGGCGATATTGTGCTTGTCCCATAACATCCTCCTTTAGAACCACAACCGACGATCCTGCCAGCTAAATGTGTCGTAATATTTTTTAATATTAATGAACAATTGCTGAATTGTCAAATATCTAAACTGATCGTTTTATACTTCCAATCGATTCCCACAATATTGGCAAAAACTTGCGTCTTCGGATGAAGTTTTTCCGCATTTATTGCAGGTCCGATAGTTCTTCAATTCGGAAGGCTGTTTCTTCTTCCACCGGGTTAATTGTCTTTTCTTTTCGGAACGTTGTTGCTGTATAAGTGTTCGTTGCTTCATACTCGCAGCAGAGGCATCAATAATTTGCTCATTGTTTCCTTGAACCACAATCTCTGAAGGCACCCAAGCATCAGAATCCTGTGTATTTCCGCTTTCAGTGATGACATATATATCTCCCTGGGTCAACTCTGATTTTTTCTGGATGGCAAGCAATTTTCGCTTCCTTCCTTTCCCAAACCTGGGTTTAGGGACCTTCGTTCCAATCACGCGCGCATACTCTTTACCTTTCGCAAATGCCTGGATTGACAATTCCCGCATTTGTTTTGCCGTTAGGTGTCGTCCCGTCAGGTACCATCCGAGGATAGCATGTCCAACCACATAAGTTCCAGAATATGAGATAGCTACTTTAGGAATAATTCCCCACACCGGGATTAATCCAACTAATTGGCGAGCAATCTGTCTCCACACAAAACCACCACCGATCACTCCCCCAAATTCAGCCACATAATCCTGCCATCGAGTTGTAAATCCAAATAGCAAACCTAATTTATACGCCAGGAATGCCTGAGATTTGGTCAACACGATCATATCAGTTAAGGTTAATGGGATATCCAGAACCGGTACAATTTGCGCTACCCCGGTGCTGAAGGAATACGCTGCATTGGAAAAACAGGTATCGCTGATTAACTGTCGGGCAATTGGCAATCGAAACAGTGGGAATTGCCTGCCGAGGGCTAGGTGTTGTCGTGGAAGTAGCTCTAGTACCACCGGTACAAATTCACGCTGTAAATATTGGGTATCATTGACCGAGCCTGTTAACACCTGGGTTGCCTGCCATCCCTGATGTACATTCCCGACCACACGATTCTCGACCAAATCGATTTTGTTGATCAAAACAAGCACATTTTTACCCGCTTCACACCACTTATTTACTAAAGTCTGTTCGTTCGAGTAATTCTCGCTGGATGCATCCACCAGCACAATGATTAAATGGGCTACGGGTGGTTCGATAACGTTATCGAAAGTCAACAATGTGACGGGCGATTGAGTGTGGATCCCAGGTCTTGCTGGGTCATTACGCATCTGTTCAGCCAGGGTATGCTTACCAACACCTGTCTCACCTACCAACGTGATTCTGACAGGCTGTGTGGCTGAATCCCTGATTGGTTTTAGGTCCACTTCTTTGATATTTGACCAAACCGTAGAAATTTCCTTTAACCCTGCCACGATACCTCACACTTATTCTGATCATTTACCGCAATTATCATCTTTCCATTATACCGCTGGAACCAACAACATTCTTAATACGTCGTTTCAATGCTAGAAGTTCTAAATTTAAGCGATTTATTTGGTAGAATAACTTTTAGTTAATAGAGAAGGAGGTTTATATGGCTTTTCTCTCCAAAATCATGCCTGTGCATAAACCCAAATTATGGGGTGTTCGTCATTCAAAAACATATAGATGTTTATTTGCCATGATCATCCTTTTTGTCATGGTTTTTCCAGCATCCTCTTCAGTTTCTGCAACAGACCTTGCAGACCAATCAGGTATCAATAACTTTGCCTGGACGCCCTCCAGTGCAGATGCTCCAATGCTCTTTTCCTACATGGGTGATCGCAGCATGCGTATGGATACTGGCAATCACCCTCATATTGCCTATGGTGGCGATCATCTGTATTACGCCCATCATGATGGTTTAAATTGGTTTTTTGAGCAAGTAGATCCTTCGGATGGAGTGGGCTATTTCGCCTCTCTTGCATTGGATAGCTCCAATCGTCCTCACATCAGTTATTACAATTCTATCCATGGTTCCCTAAAATATGCCTATTTTGATGGATCAGATTGGGTAATCAAAACTCTAGATCAATACGCATATTCCGTCGAGGAGGGTAACAATAGCCCAGACTCGGTGAGTGACGTGTCAAACCGCTATGTGGCAGATCGGCAATGGCGGTCTTTCCCCTCAGATCTTCCTGTAGAAAGCAGCGATCCCAACGGTATTACACCCATTTCCGATTTTACCGGGTATGGCTTGTACAATTCAATCGGCGTCGATGTCGTCGGGAATGTCCATATCAGTTATTATGATTCCGTTAGTGGAAACCTGAAGTATGCCCATACTTACAATGGCAATTGGAGTATCCAGACCATTGATTTCAATGGCGACGTCGGCTCCTACTCATCACTCGTATTGAATAGTTATGGATTTCCACAGATCAGTTACTACGATAAAACCAACGGTAATCTCAAATTTGCCTCCTTCAACGGCACCAACTGGGTCGTTCAAATTGTCGATGCCGCTGGAGATACCGGTCTATATACCTCAAGTGCTATGGGGCAGACATGGCCAGCCATCAGTTATTTTGATAATACGAATGGACACCTCCGCTATGCATATTTTAATGGCAGCAATTGGATAAGTCAGGAAGTCGACCCTGAAACTCAAGTTGGGCGATATACCTCCCTGGCAATGTCCAGTGACCACCAACCACGCATCAGCTACTATGATGCCGAAGCAGCCAACCTGAAATATGCCGTCCGATCGGGCAGCACTTGGCAAACACAAACCGTCGCCACATCTGGATATGCTGGATTTTACACATCCCTCGTGTTGGATACCTCTGGCAAACCTCGCATATCTTACATTGATGCCGTTGAAGGTGACCTGGATTTTGCTTCCTTCTATACCGGCAGTTGGACTTTCACAGTTCTGGTTCAGGGTGAGGATGTGGGTGTAAATTCTTCCTTGGCATTGGATGCTTCCGGGAATCCTCGTATTGCCTATTTTGATGACACCCATGATGATTTGAAATATGCCTGGTGGGATGGTTCTACCTGGATGATCGATCGGGTTGATCAGGTGGGTGATGTAGGCCTCCATCCCTCCTTGGTGTTGGACTCCGTTGGTAATCCCCGTATCTCTTATTACGATATTTCCAACGGTCACTTGAAATATGCTTTTTACAATGGAGTTAATTGGATTGCAACTACAATTGATACCAATCCATTGGTCGGCCTCTATTCATCCATAGATTTAAGTAGCGATGGATCTCCATACATTGCATACTATGATCAACAAAATGGAAACCTTAAGTTGATCTATTGGCAAGTGAATACCTGGGTTCCCATCACCCCCGATAGTGACGGTCACACCGGTCTTTATCCATCCCTCAAGTTGGATGCCTCAAACCGCCGTTATATTGCTTACTATAACCAGACCGAGGAAGCTTTGATGTATTACTATTGGGATGGTTTCACTGCAACTATCAAAAAAATAGATGGCTCTCCAAAAGTCGGCTTGTATCCATCTCTTGACCTGGATAGCTCCAACCATCCCCACATCGCTTACTTCTCTGATTATGACGATGACTTGAAATATATCTGGTTTGATGGCACCAACTGGTATAAGCAGCTGCTTGACACAGATGGTAACACAGGCTTCTATCCCTCTCTGGCGATGGATAGCGCCGGGCACCCTCATATTGCTTACTACTATCCAAACTAAAACCAATGTAAAGTATGCCTACGGTACAGGCGCGGGATGGCTCTTTGGAACCATCGAGTCGTCCGGTGATGTTGGCTTTGATCCCTCCCTTGCAGTTACCTCAGATAATCTCCCCGTTGTTAGCTACTACTCAGCTACCTTGGGTGATTTAAGATATGCAACAACATCCCTTGCAAAATTGTTTTACATGCCTCTGCTCATGCGATGAAGTAGCATTGTAAACCTGTGGTGGTGAATGAAAGGTTCCATTCACCACCACTTTTTATAAGGAAATTAATCCTGTTTTTAACCCCAATTTGACTGTCTCTGTGCGGTTTGTGGTTCCTAATTTTCCGAATATGGAAGACACATGGAACTTAACTGTATGCGTGCTTATCTTAAGCCTTACTGCGATTTGTTTATTTGTAAGACCAAGCGCCAATAGTTGCAAGATTTCGATCTCTCTCCCAGTGAGTAATTCAACCATATCCGGATTTTCACCATTGTCTGCCGTCTGACTCAGAGACAGACGCTGGAACCAGAGAGGATTGGTCACCACCAACCCTTCATTCACAGCTTCAACTGCAGAAATCAACTCTGCTTGCGATGACTCGGGAGGCAACATTCCCCACGCATGTACTTTCAATTTTATTAGTCTGTCAATCACATTCGGATCATCGTGTATTAACAACAACGCTGCTGCTACCCCGATCTTCATGTTTGCCAGTCCTGTGAGAAGCGTGTCCCGATTTAATCTCAACGCGGGTGACCATATCACCACATCTACTTCTCCACGCCAGTCTTCAAAATCATTTGGGTCTGCAGCTTCTCCGGTGATCTGAATGCGTGCATCATCCATTAATAGGGACCTTAGTCCAACTCTAACCGCAATTGCTGGTGCGATGATAAATACTCGGATCAATTGAGCCTCGTCCTGGTAATTATATCGAACGAATCACCTTCCAAGTTGTCTCTTATCAGCCTTGAATAGGCTGGTCAAAAATCGTTCACTTGCGTTCCGCAGGTATTACAGATACGCTAAGCGGTTGCCCGCCACGTAGAATCTGGATGGAGGTTGCCTTTCCGACTACCTCACCGGTCAGATATACTAACAACTCGTCATGATCACTTACCGATTGACCATTAATTGCCACCAGTATATCCCCCACGAATAAACCACCCACCTCAGCTGGACTACCTGTTTCAACTGAAACTAATAATAATCCTTCCTCCTGTTCGCGACCGAGGGCTTTTTGTAAGTCGGATGATAAGGATACGAGTTGAGAGCGAATTCCTAGATAACTGCGTTTTACATAACCAAATTTCGCCAGGTTTTCCGCATCCGACCACGCTAGAGCTGCTGGAATCGTTATGGCCACACCATGACCCAGCCCAGACGTATTCAACCCCACAACCCTCCCTTCTACATCAATTAGCGGTCCACCGGAAAACCCAGGAAATGGGATCGTATCTGTTCGTAGATAACGTTCCAGCATACCCCCACGCCCAGTCCTGACCGGCCCGCTGATTGAACATACGATCCCAAGGCTGGCTTCAATTCCCTCCTTACTCGGCCGCCCAAGTGCTAGAACCATCTCGCCAACCTGCACTTCCTTCACAGTTTTTTCAGCAGGTGTGGCACTTGTTTTTTCCAAACGTAATAATGCCAGATCATTACCTGGATCGCGTCCTGCGAGAGTTACAGAAACGACGTTGCCATTTGCCAGCATGATGGAAAGATCCTCGTCCCGTTCTACAACATGATCCGCAGTCAAAATTAGATCCGGGGCGTATACAATTCCACTTGCAGGAATGCGCCGCCTGCTATTCACCAGGACTGTAGATTCAGCTCCTCTTGCTACCGCTTGTGTAAGCTGTTCTGAAAACGCACTCAATGGGTTTGAATCACTTGTCATATGCTTCCTCCATAATAATTTCAATTTATTGAAGTTCAATAAATGGACTATTAATGATCCATTTCTTGATTTTAGTATAATAAAAATCCCTTATCAGTACATCATCCATATGGGTAGATCGACACCTGGATATTTGGGTAGTTATTAGTCCTTTTTTACATCCCTTTACCTATCAAAGCTGCAAGCCACCCCATTCAAACCTTGTATATTCCTGCCACCTTGAATACAATAATCCTGGCTATGGAACTCAAACAGATTGGGCGTTATGAAATTAAGACATTGATCGGTCAGGGGGGTATGTCTGCTGTTTACCTGGGCTACGATCCACGCTCCCTTCGTGAAGTTGCCATCAAGGTACTCCCCCCATATTATGTGCACGCCGAAAAATTTCGCGATCGTTTTGAACGCGAAGCCGTCATGATTGCCTTGCTTGAGCATCCCGCCATTGTTCCCGTCTATGATATGGGCGAAGATGATGGTCAGCCGTATATCGTAATGCGCTATATGTCAGGTGGCTCGTTGGCTGAGAAACTAAAAAAAGGTCCCATCTCACTTCGGGAATGTATGGAAATGTATCTCCGCCTGGCACCTGCATTAGACACTGCCCATGCCAGGGGCGTGATCCACCGGGATGTCAAACCCGACAACTTGTTATTTGATAAATACGACAATGTTTATTTGTCGGATTTTGGTCTCGCCCGTCTGAGAGAAACCATTGGCTTCACAAATATCAGCGATGGTTCCATTATGGGTACCCCGGCTTATATGAGCCCGGAACAAATCCAGGGTGATCGTGAAATCGATGGCCGTTCGGATATCTATTCAATGGGAGTTGTACTCTATCAGATGCTTTGCGGGTCTGTGCCATTTTATGGTACTACCGCTGCCTCTGTAATGATGATGCACCTGATCAATCCGATACCCCAGATTTATGATCAAAACAAGACCCTTCCCATTGCTGTTCAAACGGTCCTGGATACAGCTATGGCTAAAAATCCGAACGACCGCTATCAGACTGCCGGGGAATTTGCCAAAGCCATCCAGGCAGTCACGACCGGAGTGCATAAAAGGATTCAGCTCCAAAACGTAGCCAGTGCACCTGTAAATAAGCAGACAAAACAATCAACTTTGCAATTATCGAATAAACAGCTGGGTTCTCCAAACCAAAGAAACAATTTGACACCTGATAAGCTTCCACAGGTAAATGGAAATAAACATCCCATTCCAATGGAAGCCTCAAAAGGTAAAGCCGCGATTGAATCTGATCCACTTAAGCAGAAACGTCGCACCATACCCTTGTGGGCATGGATGATAAGTGGCTTGGTTGTCCTTGTTCTATCACTTTCCGTCTATCAATGGTCACACGGTGGATTCCCATTTTCGCTGCTTTCACGATCCACCCTCAATTCTGACAATGCCGATATCCAGAACAGTCCTGAAGCCCCCTCAGCACTTGCTCCCCTTGCCTTGGGTCAGGCAGACAAGCTTGCATTTCTAAAAGAGTCAGATATTTGGGTCAGCGACCTGGATGGCAGCAACCTCGTTCAACTTTCCACAGATGGTTCCAAGAAATCTCATTTGCATTGGTCTCCCGATGGTCAATCCATCATCTACACTTCAGACAATTGTGTGAATATGGTTGGGTTGCAGACCAAACAGGTCCTCACCCTCACATGTGTTTCCGGTGTCCCCACAATCACTGCTTTCGATATTTCACCAGATGGACAAAAGGTCGCTCTGGGTTTGCCTCAATCTGACCTTTATCTGCTTCCATATTCGCAATTGTTTCATCTTCGCCAAAACAGCCTGCCCGAGGATTTACCTGCCCTTGCTCAATGTTCCTATTATGCACCTTATAACACGGGCGATACGTTGAAAGCCGCCAATTGGTCTCCCAACGATGACCGTTTGGCGGTTGTGGTCTCCAAACTGGTGGATGGGATCAACCGAGATGAGGTCAATATCTTTGATTTTGGCCAATGTAGCGCAGCGCCATCACTCGTCAAGGAAATCCTACCCACTCATTTCTTGTTCACCTTACGTGGTTATTTCAACCGTTCAGAAATTTCCGCTATCTCGTGGAATGGCAACGATCAGCTATTATTTAATGGATACCTGAGTAACTATGGATTCGGAGATTTGCAGCTTTTTAGCCTCGATCAAAACCAGAGTCAGGAGATTGCCCCGAATGGATCCTGCTGTTACCGTGATGTCCATTGGAGTCCAGATGGTACCTACCTTTTCTATTCCTTCCAGCCTGAATCTGGAGGCGATATCAGCCTGTATTATGCCCCCTCTTCTGAGCTGGACCAACCTGGTGCAGCTATGACTGCCCTGGCACTCCCGGCTGGTTTCCTTGGCAGCAGCCTCGAGTCACTCCAACCCACCCTCCGCACTGCGCATTAAAGTTTTTTTGTATCTCCCGATCATTCTTCATATTTGTAATTATTTCGTAATAATCGCTAAATATTCAAGAAACACTGAAGTGCGTCTTATCCAGATAATTCTAGGATCAGATATATTTCCAACTCTGTCAGATCCGTGCACTAATAGCTGATAAATTTCATCCACGACTAGGTCATCACTGTCAAATTTCATCTGGTAGGGATATGAATAATCAGGGTCATAGTAGATTAGCTTATTGTTGATGTGATCCCACAAATAAAACTGTACCCAATTTACCTGATCATTATCGGTTGCTGATGCTTCCAACCCAACCAAACCACCATAGGTTATATAATCTTGCCCATTATGTACAGGCTTCTCCCAATTCACATCAGGAGCAATTGAATCCACTAAGGTTGGTTGTTCTCTGATATTATTACCTCGATCCAACTCATAACCCGGTGAACCTACAACGGCTGTATTTGTAATAACACCGCCACTAGAGGGTGTGCCGATAATTGTAATAGTTGCCATCGAATTTGCTGGGATCATATTTAAATCACAATGGATAGGATTTATTGGAACGCAATTTCCTTGAGATGGACTTACCGACCCTAATAGAATATTGCCTGGAAGCGTATCAGTCACAACCACTCCGGGTGCATTGATAGTGCTGGTATTGGATATTGTGAGTTGATAAGTTAATATTGCACCTGGACGTAATGGATCAGGTGAATCAATATTACTGATGCCCAATTCAACCAATCCCTGTTCATCACCCAATATAGTGTTCGGTTCAGATTCGCGATATTGGCGCACATATACCCAATCCACCCTCAAGGTTGCATTGGAATCCATATAACTATATAAAGTTACAGGCAAAGTTATATTCGGTACTTGGGCTGGTACGGTGGAGAAAGCAGTCGAGTCTCCATGATCAATATCACCCATGCTCTTCCCAGAGTTCCAACGAATCTCATATGTATGGTATGAACCATGCCATTTCATCCCGCCCACTCTTGGCAAAATAACCTTATCGAAGCTAGACACGAAATCAATAAGGTGTTGATCATCTACATCATCAGGTAGATCACCAATGATCGTCCGTTGTCCTGTGGCTCCATTGATAAATCCAGCCCATTCTTTACCAGCACCCAAACCATAATTCGCCTTGAATCCAACTGCCTCATATAGAAAGGGATTATTTGTCCTAATTCCGGTACCAGTTGGTATATTTATAATTCCTCCTGAAACAGTTGGAGATCCATTGATAACACACCAAGAACCTTCCAGGATCTTGTCGGTGTTTATGAAATCCATTCCTTCTTGTTGATTCCATCCCTGATCGAGGTGTGGGACATCTAGGTCGCTTATATTTAAACTACATGGAACTCCACCAAATTCCCAAAAGTCATCAAAAAAGTCAAATGTATCTATCCCTGAAGCCGCTGAGACTGCCGCGGGGTTACCATAATACAGATAGATGGTTGTATCATAAGGCTCGGGGGGAAGAGATGATACTAATACCCACAGATATGCCAACTCATTTACGCTGTCCCATGATTCGATCCAGTATGAAATTGAATTGATACCACTGCTATCTGTGAATCGAACATCCGAACCATCATCATTAACCTTGTTAAAGTCGAAATTGCTATTGTCGAGCTTAATTAATATCTGATAGTAAGGTAAATAACCCCCATCATTGGATATGAGGATTGGACGACGATAGTGCCATGCTCCGTTATACCATCGTGGTCCAACTTGTTCAGGTTCGGTATTGCTTCCATTCTTGTTCAGATTATCCAAGTTTATTGTAGATGCCTGAGCGTAAGAAAAGACGGCTATGAATAAAAACAATGGCAGCCCAATCGCTATGGTCAGGTGTAATCTTTTCTTCATAAAACTCACCTCTCTCATCTCAAATTATAAGCTAATCTTTCTTTTCTGGATTGCTATGTAGAAATAACGACTTTAATGAAATACAACAGGTTTCTATGATTCGATAAATATACATAGATGCTCTTGAAATCTTATAGATTTATCGTTGAAAACTTGAAATAAGTCGTTATCAGTACATAAGAATAATGTGTTTATTGGATAGAATATATGCCCCTAATATACGGCTACCATTCAGTCTTGAAAAATTATGTTGTTGGTGTGGGTTGAGGAGGAGGAGTAAAAGTTGACGTAGGTTGTGGAGGTGGGGTAAAGGTTGGAGTGCTCGGAATTGGAGTTCTCGTTGGCGTCGGTGCTTCAGCCGTTCTTGTCGGTGATGGGTTCGGCTTGTGCGTCGCTGTCGGCGCTTGTCCGCCTGGGGGTTGTGTGGTTGCAATCCGCGTTTGAGTGGGTACACCATAAGTATATATTGGCGTCACTATTGGATAAGTAGGTGAAGCTGTCTCGCTTGGTGTGGCTGTAAGCGTCTGGCTGGGGGTAAGGGGCAATAATAATGTTGGTGTTACCGAGGGGGATGGGGTTTCCGTAAGTGCAAATGTAAATCCGCTCCCGCAAGCTGGCACACCAGCCAGCCCAAGGTTATATGCTTCCAACATACTGAAAAACCTTGAGCCTAGTTCAAGGTCATTGCCAGAAACCTGGCTTCCATCTGGGTGCAGTACCAGCCAGTTATATGCCTGAAAAATAGTGCTCTCAAGCAGACTCTGATCAGCCCCTGAAGAGATATTAAGGAATACGCCAACGAGTTGTGCCTGTAATTGTGCAATAGGATTTTGTCCACTTTGCATAAGTGCTTCTCGGATGTCGTTTGCCTGATATATTTTGCTCCCTATTACAATTTGAATCGGGTATAGCTCAGGATGTTCCATCCAATAGGTGATTGGATAAGTGCAGTTCATCTCGACCCTTGCTGCACTTGGTGTAAGACTTGGGCTGGAAAATCTTAGTTGATCAATGGGGATAAATTTTATGATTAGCCACACTAGTCCGATAAATACGGTGATGGTCCCGATTACCAGAACAAAAATCAACCCTCTTTTTTTGACAATCTCATTTTCCATGTCGAGTCATCACACCGTAGGTTTATACATAAAAAAACAACTGCCGCTATTTGTTAAGTTAATAATTTTCTTGCCTCAAAGAATAGTTTCTTTCTTACAAAAATCATATTATTTATATATTTAATATTAACAATTTTACTCTATAGTAAGGTCAGTTTCTAAAAAATGAATATCAGTAGGTTGTATCAAACAACAAAAACAGGAGGTAGATATTATGTTAACTCGTTGGGATCCATTCCAAGAAATGCTGAATCTTCGCCGTACTGTAGATCGTCGCTTTGATAATGCCAGCACCGATAATGTGTGGGCACAGCCCACCGCGTGGGGGTTGGCCGTGGATGTGGTAGAGAGCCAGGATGATTTCATCGTGAAAGCCTCTATCCCTGGCATCAATCCGGATGACCTCGACGTCTCATATGCTGATGATATCTTGACCATTAAAGGTGAAATAAAGTTGGATAATGAAGTCAAAGATGATCAGTACCATCTGCGCGAGCGTCGGTATGGATCATTTTCCCGCAGCATCAGTTTGCCCACCAAGATCAAAGCTGACGCCATTGAAGCTTCCTACCAGAATGGTGTGCTTTCCCTTCGCTTGCCCAAATCCGAGGAAGTTAAGCCAAAACGTATTGCGATCAAGGTAGGTGATCAAAAGATGATCGAAGGCCAAGTAAAGAATAAATAATCGCCATTTCAAAAAGAGAGGCTGCCCGTAAAGTAAAGGACAGCCCTTTTTTTATTTATTATTTAATCCCGTTATAGTTAATGGTCCCGAAAAATTACCCAATGTTATACTAACCTCATGCAACTATGTCATGCACGGGTTCTGGGTTTGGTGCCTTATCAGCTTGCTTGGGATTTACAGGTCCAGCTTGCTGGTCAGATTGCCACTGGCGAAGTGCCTCCGTCCTTACTACTCCTCGAACACCCACACACCTACACCTTTGGCAGAAGCGGCAAAGCTTCCAACCTGTTGTGGAGCGACATGGAGCTTAAACAACGTGGCATCCAGGTGTATTGGGTGGATCGTGGCGGTGATGTGACCTATCATGGTCCCGGGCAGCTCGTAGGTTACCCGCTCCTTCCGTTGAACGCTAGCGGTCTGATCAATCCTCAACAATCCTCGGTTGAGATAATTCCACGAGCAGATTATATCGGGTATCTGCGTCAGCTGGAGCAAGTGCTAATCCTCACCTTACACCACTTTGGCCTCACAGGTGAAAGGCATAAAAACCTGACTGGTGTGTGGGTCAAAGGTTCAAAGATTGCCGCCATTGGTGTCAAGGTGGATTCTCACGGTGTTACCCGCCATGGGTTTGCCCTGAATGTCGCTCCCGATATGAGCTATTGGGATGGTATCATCGCTTGCGGTTTGGATGGATATTCGGTTACAAGTATGGCTGAACTGATTTCTCCCCCTGCTCCCATGCAGAACGTGATTCAAGCGGTCGTCACTTCCTTTGAGAAGGTTTTTAGTGTTGAATGCCTGATGGTCTCCTAAGGTATAATACCGGTGTGACTTGGGATTGTCACCATCATCATCAGTGGAGGGAATTTTTTGTCCAACGCAACCTTTAAAATTGTCGTCCTCATGGCAGGCTATGGCACTCGCTTACGTCCTCACACCTGGAGTCGCCCCAAACAACTGATACGTCTGGCAGACAAGCTGGTCTTGGACCATTTGTTGGATATATTCGGCACTATCCCGGATACTTTTAACACAGAATTCATCTTTGTGATTGGTTATCTTGGCAATAAGATCCAGGATTATATGCAATCTGCTCATCCTGATCTCAGGGTACGCTACGTGGAACAATCTGAGATGCGCGGCCAGTCTCATGCTGTCTTATTGGCTAGAAAACACTTGGACTGTCCGCTTCTGGTGATTTATGCCGACACGCTTATAAAAACTGATTTTTCTTTCCTCGCAAATGAAACCGCAGATGCGGTAGCCTGGGTGAAATCCGTTCCCGACCCACGCCGTTTTGGTGTCGCCGGCCTCGGGGATGATGGATGGGTGACACATCTGATCGAAAAGCCAAAAGATAAGGACAATAACCTTGTTCTTGTGGGTTGCTATTATTTTCAAAATCCACAGACCTTACTTGACGGCATCGAGGAACAGATACAGCGTAATATCAGCCTTAAAAATGAGTTTTATCTGGCTGATGCCATCAATGTCATGTTGGAACACGGGCTTAAGATGCGTACCAAATCTGTTGAAACATGGCTGGATGCAGGTACGATAGATGACGTCTTGAGTACTAATCGTTACTACTTAGATCATGGGCATGATAACTCGAGCGATACCCTTGCGCATAATAATTCAGTGATCGTCACACCTGTCTTTATCCATCCGACTGCCAGAGTTGAGAACTCCATCATCGGACCACATGCTGCCATCGGACCCAATTGCACCATCCAAAGCTGTATCATCCGCGATAGCATTATTGAAGATGGCTCAATGGTGTCCAATGTGATCATGGAACACTCCCTCATTGGTCGTGATGTCAAAATTCATCATCGTGCTGGCATCTTAAATCTTGGTGACCAGACAGAGCTATCCTTGTAATGCCGTCCGATCGGGTTGAATGTCGTTCTGATCATGCATATCTTGGGTACCCGCTTGCATTTTATTGGCAGGATAAACGTCTGATGGTTAACCAGATATTGTCAGAAAAACAGGATCCCACAGGGTATTCATTCCGGGTTTTTAACGATGAATTGGGAGTCTTTGAGCTAAATTATGATTTGAAAACAGACGAATGGTCTGTTATACAACTCTGACCCAAGGAGCGTTCTCTGCGACGCAGCCTCGCGAGCAATTTCTGTGAGCGGACAAGGAGCGTTCTTTGCGACGCAACCTCGTCAGCAATTTCCGTGAGCGAGACAAGGAGCGTTCTTTGCGACACAGCCTCGCGAGCAATTTCTGTGAGTGGACAAGGAGCGTTCTTTGCGACGCAACCTCGTCAGCAATTTCTGTGAGCGAGACAAGGAGCATTCTTTGCGACGCAGCCTCGAGAACATTTTCTGCGAGTGAGGACGAAACAATAATTTTTGCGAACGAGATAAGGAGCAAGCATGAATGATAGGTACCTGGCACGCCATGTTGCGGGTCTGAAACCGTCCGGCATCCGGAAATTTTTTGATATCGTCGCCACCATGAAAGACGTGATCTCGCTGGGAATCGGTGAGCCGGATTTCGTTACCCCTGAACCGATCATCCAGGCAGGTATAAAGGCACTTCACGCAGGTGAGACACACTACACCTCCAATGCAGGGCTGATTGAGTTGCGCCAGGCAATTACGGCACACATCTTCAAATCCTACGGGGTTGAATATGACCCTAATATTGAAACCATTATTACCGTGGGTGTTTCTGAAGCACTATACCTGACCATGACTGCGTTGCTCAATCCGGGTGAAGAGGTTATCATCCCCACTCCCTGCTTTGTCTCCTACCAGGCGGAAGTCATCCTGGCGGGAGGTGTTCCTGTGGAGATCCCCACCTATGTTGAGGATGGCTTTCAGGTTAAACCCAACGTCCTGGAAGCAGCCATCACCCCACGCACCAAAGCTATCCTGCTCGGTTATCCCAACAACCCCACGGGCTCGGTCTACACCCGCCAGGTCTTATTGGAGATCGCTCGTATTGCTGAGAAGCATGACCTGATTGTCATCTCTGATGAGCTATATGACCAGCTCGTTTACGGTGTTCAACATGTCTGCTTCCCATCGTTAGATGGTATGCGCTCACGCACCATACTGCTTGGAGGCTTCTCCAAAAACTATGCCATGACTGGCTGGCGGGCAGGTTTTGCTTGCGGTCCAGCAGATATTGTCAAGGGTCTCATGCGTATCCACCAGTATACGATTATGTCTGCCCCCACCATGTCACAGTTGGCTGCCCTTGAAGCCATCCAGCATGGTCAAATATATGTGGACCAGATGCGCGAAGAATATGATCGTCGCCGCAAATTGATCGTCCATGGCTTGAACCAGCTCGGTTTACCCACTTTCGAGCCCCATGGTGCATTTTACGCCTTCCCCAATGTAAGCGTTACTGGCATGGACGACGAAACTTTTGCCAAAAGGTTGCTTGATGAGGAACGTGTGGCAGTTGTCCCGGGCAACTCCTTCGGCGCAGGTGGGGAAGGTTATGTTCGCTGTTCCTATGCCACCGCCTATGAGAAAATCGAGCAAGCTTTAGATCGCATGCAACGCTTTATGCATCGTTATGGATGACCTCTCATTTTCATGATAAGTGCCAAAAATCACCATCCGGCACACTAAAGGTGTGGCATTCGTCACTTGACGTCTTGTCTGACATTGATTAATCTTATGCTAGGCTGGAGTGACATATTTAACTCATGTGAGGATGCAAAATTGAGTGTGTTAGCTCAGTATAGGGTATAGTTTGATTAAGTGCGGGCATCAGACCGGGTTGCCCGCTTATATTTTATAAAATATCACATTTACATTCAGGAGTAGATTATGACCGAACAGATCAATGCTTTTCAAATGGCACAACGCCAGTTTGATGGTGTAGCCAAACAACTCAACCTTGACCCACAGGTAGCTGAAGTCCTTCGTTGGCCTGCCCGTGAGTTTAAGTTCACCATACCTGTATACATGGATGATGGTTCGCTCCGTGTGTTCACGGGCTATCGAATTCAGCACAACGACGTGCGCGGTCCCCATAAGGGCGGTATCCGCTTCCACCCCGCTGAGACCCTCGATACGGTGCGTGCCCTTGCCATGTGGATGACCTGGAAATGTTCCGTGGCAGATATCCCACTGGGTGGTGGTAAGGGTGGTGTACCTGTTGATCCAGCTACTCTTTCGGTATTTGAGAAGGAAAAGTTATGCCGTGGTTGGGTCGACCAGATGTGGCGTAATATCGGTCCCCGCCAGGACGTCCCTGCTCCCGATGTAGGCACCACCCCTCAAATGATGGGCTGGATGATGGATGAATATTCCAAGCTGGTCGGAAAATTCACCCCTGGCGTGATTACCGGTAAGCCTCTGGGCGGCGGTGGTTCGTTGGGTCGCACGGAAGCCACCGGCTTCGGTGTCATTTACACCGTGCGTGAAGCCATGAAGCATCTCAAGATTGATCCGTCAAAGTCCGTTGCCGCGCTGCAGGGCTTTGGCAATGTCTCCCAATATGCCGCCATCGGCTTCATCGAGCTCCTGGGTGGCAAGGTGGCTTGCGTTTCATGTTGGGATCGTGGTGATAAGTGCTCCTACACCTTCAGCCATCCCAAGGGTGTTGATCCCAAGTTCCTGCAGTCTATCACCGACCAGTATGGAACCATCGATAAATCCAAAGCTCATGCTGCCGGTTATGTGCTCGAGGAAGGTGATGCTTGGATTACCAAGGAAGCCGATGTCCTCATCCCAGGTGCCCTGGAAGGTCAGGTCACTGGTGAGACGATCAAGAAGATCCATAATCGTGTCAAGATCATCGCTGAAGGAGCCAATGGACCCACCACCCCCGAGGCAGATGAGGTGATCGAGGCGAATAAAATCTTCAACATCCCCGATTTCCTTTGTAACGCTGGTGGCGTGACCTGCTCCTACTTCGAAGGCGTCCAGAACGATATGAATTTCTATTGGACCAAGGAAGAGGTTCTCGAACGATTGGATACCAAGATGACCCAGGCTTTCCATTCGGTGCTCGAAATGTCCGCAAAGGAAAACGTCTACATGCGCGATGCCGCCTACATGGTCGCCATTGCTCGTGTGGTCAAAGCCATGGAACTTCGCGGCTGGATTTAAATATATATTTCACCCATCCAACAGGATATAAGGAATTTTTCTTATATCCTGTTTCGTTTCTTGTAGTATATCTTTTGTTGAGTAGAGACGCCCCAGTGGGGCGTCTTTTTTTTAGATTGTAGGATGGGTTTGCCTGGGTGTTCTGGTACTGGATTGGTAGCGGACGGTAATCGCCCATTCAATCCTCATCTGGATTAGTCTTGTAGAGGCGCTCGTAATGCGCCCATTCTTCCCTCCTTCGCGTTAGTCTTTTGGTGACGCTCGGTGATCGCCTATTCTTTCCTCATTTGGACTAGTAGGGGCGCATCGCATGCTCTCATTCTTCCCTCCTTCGAGCTGTCCATATAATGACGCTCGGTGATCGCCCATTCATTCCTCATCTGGATTGGTTTTGTAGGGGCGCATCGTGATGCACCCATTCTTCTTCTGTCCTTATGGGGGTGCTCAGTGATTGCCAATTCTTTCCTCATCTGGATTGGTTTTGTAGGGGCGCATCGTGATGCGCCCATTCTTCTCTCCTCTGGATTAGCCTTGTAAGGGCGCTCATGCGCATTCGCCTATTCTTTCCTCATCCTTTGTCTCATCTATGTAGGGGCGCATCGTGATGCGCCCATTCTTCTCTCCTTGGTCCTTATGGGGGTGCTCAGTCGATTGCCAATTCTTTCCTCATCTGGATTAGTCTTGTACGGGCGCATCGCATGCGCCCATTTTTCCCTCCTTCGCGTTGTCCTTATGGGGACGATAGGTAATTGCCTTAATTAAAAATAGAGACGCTCCGCTGGAGCGTCTCTAATGTATTACGGCCTCATTCCCACGTCACCGCTTGTCGGCTTTGTACACGCAAGCGTACGTGAAAGAATATAGTGAAGCCACCTATTACCAGCCTGTCTTGCTCTGGTGAATGGCCTTCTTCTAGCATATTATCAAATCCCTGTCCTCTAAACAGTCTGTTAAAGATTAATAAAATCGCCCCATTTTTACTTTTTACCAGAGTCAAGGCTATTCATCCATGATTCACTTGATTTGGCTGAAAGACAATCCATCAAAGCTAATATCGAATTATTTCACCCCTTATTTCTTAAAATATCTATAAACCCCTTGTGGAAATAGAACATTTGTGCTATAATAGCGATGATTTTCTACATAGATTACCTTTTATCGATGCAGCGTTTTTCTGTAATGATGAATGATCTTCCATAACGCTGGATCTGAATCGATACATATTCATCGATAAATGGATCCTATCGAAAAGCTTTTCTTGCTTTTAGGGATGGGTCGCACTTTACCAACTTTATAATACCTGAAAAGGGATTTGTTTCGATTTGTTTTCCGTATTTTTTTTTATAATCCATGAATTCTTCCACTCACAATTCCTCACCCCTCCACTCAAATTACTCACTTGATTCTCCCTGATTTCTAGTTACAAATAACTGATTATCTTACATGAATTGAATGGTATTGTTTTTTTAAATCAATTCAAATCCATCAAACCCTCCTCACATTTCGCCTGAATACTGGAAATTTTACGCCTCTCGTTGTATACTCAATGCACCCTACCGAGGAGAAATTCTGACATGAGAGTAACCGTCCTGCAAGAGAATCTGGCTCACGGACTGAGCATCGTCTCACGTGCCGTATCACCCCGCAGCACCTTACCGGTGCTTGCAAACGTCCTGGTCGCCACCGACGAAGGCCGTCTTCGCCTTTCCGCCACCAACCTGGAATTGGGCATCACCTGTTGGATCGGCGCAAAAATCCTGGAAGATGGTTCCACCACCGTCCCCGCGCGTACCTTCACCGACCTTGTTGCCACCCTTCCCAGTGACCAGGTGGAGATGACCCTCAACGTGCGTAACCAGAAGCTCAACATCCGTTCCGCCTCCTCCAATACCGACATCAACTGTATCGACTCACAGGAATTTCCCCCCATGCCCACCCCTGACTTTACAGATGGCATCGAGCTAAATGTCACTGCGCTTAAAGAGATGATCCAGCAGGTCGCCTTTGCTGCCTCCACCGATGAAGCCCGACCCGTGCTCACCGGTGTGCTTCTCTCCGCACAGGGCAATCAGATCACATTACAGGCCGCGGATGGTTTTCGCCTCTCAATTCGTAAAGCTGAGCTATCTTCCTCGTTAACCCACCCGATTAAAGCGATTATCCCGGCGCGTGCCCTGGCTGAGCTGGCACGCATCGCCAGCGATGGTGATACCACTGTTATGATGGTTCTGCCACCCAACCGCGGGCAAGTCATCTTCCACACCAAGGATGTCGAGTTGGTCTCCCAGCTCATCGAAGGTTCCTACCCTGACCTGGAACAGGTCATTCCCCGCTCCCACCAGACCCGCACGGTCATCTCCACCCCTGCAATCCTCAAAGCCTGTAAACAGGCTGAGATCTTCGCCCGTGAGGGCACGCATATCGCCCGCATCCAAATCACCCCCGGATCAGATAACCAGCCCGGGACGGTTGAGATTTCCGGCCAGTCCGAAGAGACCGGTTTCAACCAGACTGTGATTGACGCCAATATTGAAGGCAACGCTTTACTCATTGCCTTTAATGTGCGCTTCCTGCGTGAGGTCCTGGATGTGATTAAGACACCTAACGTGATCCTCGAAACAAACATCGAAACCACGCCCGGTGTCTTCCGTCCCGGAGGTGAAGATAATTTCCTGCACGTCATCATGCCCATGCACCTGGGTGGGTAACCGCGAAGTATCTATTGCAAACGAGCTAACTATCCAAGTCGTCGGGGGGTGGATACTTCGCCCCTGTATTTGGGACGTTTATGACCCTGCCATCCACCAGTGTTGAAAAGACCCTACGCATTTACCTTGCACTCGCCCAATATCCTATCCTGCGGATGCAAATCCGCGCCCGCATGCGCCGGGTGATCTTCGAACGTGGTGTGATCACCCAACAGGATTTCGAAGCTGAGGTTCGCCAGCAAGGAATTCAATCCCAGATGCGTGAAGCGCTGCATGATCCTATTTCCGAGGAGCCTGCAGATGTTTGGGAATTGCGCCTGGCGCGCCTGCGTGATCACCTGACGGATTTCTACTTCGCCTATAACCTGCCCTATGAGCTTTTCGAGCAGATCATTCGCGATACTCTTACAGAGCGTGGGGCACCTATACACGATCTGCTGGTTTCATTTAATCCAGAGTTGGCACCTCAATATATGCTCTTTGAGCAAGCTGACGCCATCGAAAATTTATCTCCCGACGAACGAGTAGTTGCCGAGCCTCACCTTCGTGAGATCAAAGTTGTCCTTATCCGCACCCTCATCAGTGACCAGCTTGCCTATGTTAATATCGCCAAGGATTGGTTTACCATCCAGGACCTGCGTGAGATCCATCAGCATAAGATTGGCAGTGGCAAGATTGGTGGTAAGGCAGCTGGCATGCTGCTCGCCAGACGTATCCTGGAAAACGTGGCTTCAACAAAGCTGAATGCCCACCTGACCATCCCCGAGTCGTACTTCTTGGGCGCCGATGTCACCTACGCTTTCATGGCGATGAACAACCTGATGCATTGGAATGATCAGAAATATAAGACTGAGGTAAAAATTCGCCTCGAATATCCACAAATTGTGAGTGATTTTCTTGCTGGGAAATTCCCCCAGGAAACTTTGAGTGAATTACAAAATTTACTGGTGAAGGTCGGTGACCAACCCCTGATCGTACGATCTTCCAGCCTGCTCGAGGACAACTTTGGGACTTCCTTTGCGGGTAAATATGAAAGCCTGTTCTGCCCCAACCAGGGCACATCCGAGGCTAACTTATACCAGCTCACCCAGGCCATTCAGCGTATTTACGCCAGCATCCTCAACCCAGAAGCTCTCCTGTATCGTCGCAGTAAGGGTTTGCAGGATTACGACGAACGGATGGCAATCCTGATCCAGGTGGTGCAAGGTGAACGGTTAGGGCCATATTTCCTCCCGCATGCCGCCGGAGTAGCATTCAGCCGTAACCAATACCGTTGGAATCCCCAGATCCGGCGGGATGATGGATTTATTCGCTTGGTATGGGGTCTGGGTACACGCGCTGTAGAACGTGTGGATAATGATTACCCCCGTCTAGTGGCGCTCAGTCATCCCTTGTTGCACCCTGAAGCTACTCCCAGACTGATCAGCCAGTATTCCCAACACTTTGTGGACCTGATCGATCTGCAAGAAAACCAGTTCAAGACCTTACCAGTGGAAGAGGTCCTATCGAATCGATATCCGCCTTTACGCTATATCGCTCAGATCCTGAATGAAGATTACTTGACTTCAATCCGCACAAATGTGTTGGATGAGAGATCCTTGGTGCTCACCTTTGATGAACTGTTACGGCGTACCCCTCTGGCGGAGCGCTTTCGTGAGCTGCTGGGCGACCTGGAAGAAAACTATCACTCACCCGTCGATACCGAATTCACCCTGCAATTGTCCGACCCTCACTCCAACCAGCCTGAGGTGGATATCTGCATTTTACAATGCCGCCCGCAGTCCCATTTCAAAGAGAGTAAAGTCCATCTGCCTTCCAGTGTAAACCCTGCCGATGTAGTCTTCTCTACCCAGCGACTGGTACCCGCAGGACGGGTTTCTGGGATTACCCATGTCATTTACGTAACACCTGAAGGCTATTTCTCTCTCACCACCCCGTCTGAACGGGTTCATATAGGGCACCTTATCAGCCAGCTCAATGTAAAATTGGCAGGTTTTTCATTCATCACCATCGGACCTGGCCGTTGGGGGACGGTTAACCCTGACCTGGGAGTACCCATCAATTATGGAGATATTTACAATACGCGCGCATTGGTTGAAATTGCCGGACGTGGTAGTTTCGCGGTTCCCGAGCCATCCTTCGGCACGCATTTCTTCCAAGACCTGGTGGAAGCCAATATATTCCCGCTTGCCATATATCTGGAAGATCCGGAGGTTCAATTCAATCAATCCTTTTTCTACGATTCCCCCAATCAGCTGGCTGAATTCCTGCCCGGTGCGATCGGTTGTTCTGAGTCTATACGGTTGATTGAAGTGGCTTCTGTCCGTCCGGGTTACCATCTTGAGTTGGTCATGGACGATGACAAGGGCAAAGCGTTGGCATACCTGGTTCCGGATGAAGAGTGAATTTAGGATTTGTCATCGTTATTGGGATGTGTGAACACACGAGGAGGAGCAAATATGAAAAAGTTCGTAGCAATCGCAGGGAACATCGGGGTTGGGAAATCTACCCTGGTGAGTATGCTGTGTGACCACCTGGGCTGGCAGCCATTCTTTGAGCCAGTGGGTGAAAATCCCTATCTGGCTGATTTTTACCGGGATATGCACCTGTGGTCATTTCACTCGCAGATTTTCTTCCTCACTCGTCGTTTGCGCTCGCACCGCCAGCTATGGGAACACCCCACATCTGCCATCCAGGACCGCAGTGTCTATGAGGATGCTGAAGTCTTTGCCCATAACCTGTTTTTACAGGGCTGGATGGATGAGCGTGACTACCTCAGTTATCGTGATTTGTACCGCGTGTTGACTGAATTTCTGCCACCTCCCGATCTGGTAGTCTACCTGCGCGCCACAGTGAGTACTCTTCAGAAACGTATATCCAATCGGGGTCGCGACTATGAGCGCACCATCACCCCCGAGTACCTGGGGCAATTGAATGCTCTATATGAAGACTGGATCGCAAATTTCAGCCTGTGCCCGGTCCTCACGGTTCCAGCTGATGAACTGGATTACGTCGCCCACCCGGGTCACCTGGATTTGATTGCCCTCAAAGTGGAAGAAAAGCTGACCGGCAAGGAAGAGGTGGTTTTCTCAGCTGATGAATTGGCGAATTCTATTTAATTTATGCCATCGCCAGATTGGTGCTCATTTCCGTCTGGCTGTTTTTGAAAATATAAGCCATGTACAATAAATCACCAAATTTCGTTCTGTTCGAGTTAAACCTTCTCGAACATCGCAATCATTTCCTCCACCAGATCGACTGTCTGTTGTAACATCTCTTTATCAAACGCAAACCTCACCCCGGCAGTTTCGTATAATTTAGGTATGGGTACTGTCCCTCCCAGCCCCAATGCCTTCCGGTAATTTGCTACTGCAGCCTTCTGATCTTTCATAGCATTCGCCCATACCTGGAATGCCCCTAACGATGCCAGGCCATATTCAACATAATAGAAAGGCACCTCATAGATATGGAGTTTACGCTGCCAGCCAGTTACCATCGCGTCTTCCAACCCGCTCCAGTCTACTCCTCCCATAAAACGTCCCCATAACTCACCCCACTTCTGATCACAGTTATCCGCTTTCAAAGCAGCAGCCTGGTTCGTATATGCCCAATGCTGAAAGGCATCCACCACTGCCATATAAGGCCAGAAAAGCAGGGATTCTTCCAGGTGCTCGATGCGCGCCCGGGCTGCATCCTTCGCAGAGTAAAAACCCCCTTCGCTTGCCAGCAGGTATGGTGATGCCAGTAACTCCATCGCCATGGATGCCACTTCCGCAAACTCCATACCCACCGAGAGTTGGTGGTAATATGGCAGATGGGCTTCCTCAAACACATGGAAGGCATGCCCACCCTCGTGGATCAAGGTTGCAACATCCGTATGCAGACCCACCGCATTTTCAAAAATAAATGGTTGCCTGACCATATCATAGTTATTGCAGTATGCACCTGGCGCTTTACCCTTCCGATTTTCCAAATCTAGCAAGCCTTGCTTACGCATGATCTCAAAATACCTACCCAGCTCAGGGTCGACCTTATGGAAAATCGCTGAAACTTTATCCTCCAATTCTGAGACGTTCTGGTAAGGCTTGAGAGGCACACGACCTAACGGGTCAACATTCAAATCCCATGGACGTAAACTATCGAGACCCAATCGCTGTTGCCGTTTCTCATAGAATCGCCTGGCAGCTGGAACAACCACCTGCTCGATGGCTTTATGGAAATTGACACAATCATCAGGTTTGTAATCAAAGCGGTGGAGCTCCTTCCACTTATAGGCACGATACTCTGTAAAACCGGCGTTTATGGCCACCTGGTTACGTAACTCCAGTATTTTAATCCAATGCTGGTTAAGCCTCTGCCTGTCTGCCAGCTTGCGCTGCATTTCAAGCCGCCAGGCTTTTTCCCTCTCCGAGCGGTCGAGGCTGAGGTATACGGGTTGAAGCTGTGTGGTGGTCACCTCCACACCCTGCCATTCCACGGTCTGAGCCGCAATGATCCCATCATACTCATTTATCATCTTTTGCTCTTCCATAAGTAAAGGTAGGTTCTCCTCACGATAAATCTCAGCTTCAACCTGCATGTTCAGCAAGGGAATCCTAAAGCCATCCGGCTGTAATCCACTGTCTAATAGCTTTTTCTTTAAAACCTGGTTTGTTGCCAGCCACTGAGTATGAACCTCGTCCAGGAAGGTACTGAACCGGTTTTGAATCTCCTGATTGGTAGTGTATTGCGTAGTCGCCACCCACAATCTGGCATACATCTCTGAAAGTACACGGCTCAGGTCCGACCAATCCTTCATCCACTCAGTAAGGTTGTTCGGTGATAACAAGCGCTTTACCAGGTCGTCAGCATAAGGCTTGAGCTGTGCCCAATCCCAATGCAGGAAAACCTGCGGGTCTCTAGGTAGTGTTGTGAACATAACAGCATCCTTTCAAGGGTTAGAGTAGTGGAATTATCCAACAGTAAATGATATCTCTGATTAATGGATTCTCCACTGGTTTATTGATTCCATGTTTGCACATACCAGCGCAGGTAATCCTCCACATGCGCCTGCCAGTATTCTTCGTCATGCTCTCCAACAAACATGTGCCACTCATGCGGTATATCATATTGGGTCAACAAATCCTCCAGAAATACCGCCGATTCTGCGATCTCTGGTCGGTCTTCATTTGCGATGTCCAAATATATACGCGGTGCCATCCCAATTGGGAGATTATTGAGCCAAAGGTAGAGTGGTTGAAGGTCTGTATAGAAGACAAAACCGCTATGTGCCCCTACCGCACTGAATAGCTCCGGGTGTGATAATCCCAGGTGTATCGCCCAGGCTCCTCCCCTGGATAATCCACCAATTGCCCTGTGTGCCCTGTCTGGAATGGTGCGATAGTGCTCATCGACCCATGGGATCAGGGATTGCTCCACGGCCAGTCCAAATTTATCTTCTGTGGGCTCTTTCCATCTGCGGTCTCGTGGCATAACGACGATGAATGGTGCAAGTTCACCTGTCGAAATCAGCCTGTCCGCAACTTCCGGAACACCAAGAAGGTCCCACTGGGTGTCTGTGTAGGTTTGACCATGGATCAGGTATATAACCGGGTAAGATTGCTGGGGGTCCTCATCATAACAGGGGGGTAAATATATCCGATACACGAAGGGGTCGGGCAGGAGTACTGTGGTGAATTCATTTACTTCAACCCTTCCTCCAGCGCTCATGCAAGCGATCATAGTAGGAGTGGCTGTCTTGGAGTTAATGATCTGCCGGGCGATTTGTGTTGGGGTTACAATAGGTAACCTTACGGTGGATGTGCCCTGTTTCGTCGGTGCGATCTCAGCAGTTGCACTCGCCAATGATCGCGTGGACCCTTGAGTTTCTCTAAGGACGGGTGTGATGCTTGGTGCTGGGAATGTAGCAGACCCACATGCTGGTAATAGGAGCAACACCAGGTAAATAATCACCATTTTTCTCAACACGCATGCAGTTTACCACAAGATGCAACCTGGCTCGATATATTAAGTTCGTGTGAGTATATGCACACTTATTTCCCGATTCAGTCGTTCGCTGGTAAAATTGCGCGATACTTGATATGGAGAAACAAATGAAGAAGTCATTCCTGCTATTAATGATGTTAATGGCTGTGGGTTTGGCTGGCTGCTTGCCCAAAGAGCAAGCTACCCCAACATCTACAACTATATCCACATCCACTGCCATAGCCACAACTGAAGCACTACCCACACCAACAGTTGTCCTGACAGTCCCTACAGAAACTGCTTTCTTACTCGATTCTGGTTGCACGGTAATCTCAAGACAACCTACACCCGATCCCGCTGCTGAATCAATCTACCCACCTGTGACCGAAGCGGATCATGTTAAAGGTCCGGATGATGCCAAGGTAACCATCATTGAATACTCAGACTTTCAATGACCATACTGCGCTCAGCTTGCTCCCGTGATGGAGCAACTCCTTAAAGACTACCCCAACGATCTTCGTTTCGTATATCGCCAGTATCCACTTATAGGCACCCCCGAATCACCTTTCCATGATAAAGCCGCCCTTGCCACTCAAGCTTCTGAAGCTGCCGATCGGCAGGGTAAGTTTTGGGAAATGCATGATGTGCTCTTCGAAAATCAAGCTGATTGGTCAGCACTCTCAGTGACAGATTTTCAGCAATGGCTGATCCAGCAAGCTGGAGAGCTTAATCTCGACGTGGAGAAATTCACCACCGACCTGACCAGTGAAGAACTAGCGAATTTCGCACAATCTTCCCAAGATAATGCGCAAAAAATGGGGTTTTCAGGCACACCCACTATGCTGGTAAATGACCAACCCTGGACAGGTAATCTGCCCATGAGTGTTGCAAATCTTTCTACCATCATTGAATTGACCTTACTTGAGGACCGCCAATTCACTGAATGTCCTCCAATGACAATAGACCCAACCAAGCAATATATTGCCACTCTGCACACACAGAAAGGTGATATTGTCATCGAGCTATTTGCCGATAAAGCTCCGCTTGCTGTGAACAGCTTCATTTTCCTGGCGCAAAATAGGTGGTTTGATAATGCTACATTCCACCGTGTCATACCGGGATTTGTTGCCCAGTCGGGTGATCCAAGTGGAACCGGCTATGGTACTCCCGGGTATGCTTTCAAGAATGAGATATCCTCCGATCTAAAATATGATGGTCCCGGTGTTGTAGGCATGGCGAATGCAGGTCCTGATTCAAATGGCAGCCAATTCTTCATCACCTATGCACCCCAACCCACTTTGGATGGGGGCTATACCATATTCGGTAAGGTTATCCAGGGCATGGATGTTGCGGCCAGTCTCTCTCCGCGTGATCCATCACAAAGTGCCGAGCTACCCCCTGGTGATAAAATCCTTAGTGTGACTATCGAAGAGAAATAAGCATATGCCTCCCAGAATCCGCTAATAGTAGCCTGTTTCTGGGAGGAAGATTTCATTATGTACAGCACACAAATATCAAACCAACCTTCACCATCTCCTTTCAACTGGACATCTCTCCTTCAGCTTGTTTTTAGCGCCCTCGCAGCGTTCTTCCTCCTGGGTGTGGCTGCATTAATCGCACTTTCGAGTATGATGCAGTTTTACACTCAGGGATCCGGCAATCTGGAGCTCACCCAATCTTTTATGATTGCTTCCAGTCTTGCATTTGTTGGAGTCTTAATCTTGCCCTCCGCCTGGTATGCCTGGAAGAATATCTCATCGCCTGGACCTGAACGCTCGATAAAAAAAGAACCCCAAGGATTTGGACTCATATTGACAATGCTGGTGCTGGTTGTAATACCTGGATCATTATGGCTTGGTAATTGGGTTTCTCAGAATGATCAACTTGTCTGGTTCATCTTACCTTTTCTCAATATCATCGTTAATGGTCTGGCAGCCCTTTGGTTGGTCTATATCGGAATCCGAGGCCTTAATCTGGGCTCTCCAAGGCGCGTCTGGGGAATATTCTCCACGGGTCTGATAGTGAGTCCTGTAATCATCCTGGTGATCGAATTATTTGCCCTCGTAGGTTTTGGTATTCTTGCCATTCTTTGGGGAATGCTTACCCCGGAAATTTCTAACCAATTTCAGGTTCTTATTTTCCACTTGCAGAATGCAACTCCCAATCCCGAAGCAATCCTGCACATTTTAATGCCGGTTCTGCTGAAGCCTGGAATTTTATTTCTTGTCTTTTCCTTTATCTCAGTGATTGTTCCGATCATTGAGGAAACAGTCAAGCCTACCGGGTTGTGGTTCCTGGCAGGAAAAAAACTCAACCCCGCTCAGGGATTTGCATATGGCGTACTGTGCGGGGCAGGTTTTGGCCTCTTTGAAAACCTTGGAAACACCAGCGCAGGTGGTGAGACTTGGGTAGTCCTGGCATCCACTCGTATCACTACATTGCTCCTGCATTGTTTAACGACTGGTCTGGTAGGTTGGGCATTGACTTCCGCCTGGAGTGAGAAGCGTTATCTTCGCTTGGGTATCACGTATGCCTTTGCCATAATAGTGCATGGGTTGTGGAATGGAATGGCTGTACTAAGTGCAATCAGCTCCCTTGAAGGTCAGGTAAATATCAACCTGCCTGGCAATTTACCCCAGATTGGAAGTCTCGCTACGATTGGCATAATTGTTCTGGGTGCCATCAACCTGATTCTCTACATAAGCTTTAACGCGGGATTACGAAACAGCAGTTACTCAGGTGCTTCACCTTTAGCCGGAGGCGGTGCAAATCCCACTCTCACCATAAGTGAATCAATCGCAACGGTGCAAAGTGAATCGAAACCTTCAGCCACAATCGCAGTAAACCCAATCTCATTAGAGAACCCACCAGTTTCCCCTTCAAGTGAAAAACAATTCTTACCTGACATTGATACTCCTTCAACCAATCCGGAATTACACCTATGAATTTGCTCCTTTATATAATCGACATAATTCTCCATATGGATAAATATCTTGGACAAATCATCCAAGAATATGGCACCTGGACCTACCTGCTCTTGTTTTTGGTGATTTTTATAGAAACCGGATTGGTTGTCGTCCCCTTTCTGCCTGGTGATTCGTTGCTGTTCGCTGCTGGGACATTTGCTGGTATGGGTTATTTGAATATCGGTGTTTTGTTCGTGCTTCTCTCAGCGGCTGCCATTCTCGGGGATACTATAAATTACTGGATCGGACACGCAATCGGCCCACGCGCATTCTCCGGGAATATCCGCTTCCTTAAAAAGGAATATCTTGACCGTACACATGCATTCTACGAAAAGCATGGCGGTAAAACCATCATCATCGCCCGTTTTATACCCATTATCCGCACTTTTGCTCCTTTTGTGGCAGGTGTAGGTGCAATGACTTACCCAAAATTCATTTCCTATAACGTGATCGGAGGGATAGCATGGGTGGCGTTGTTCACGTTTGGTGGTTATTTTTTCGGTAACCTGACGGTCGTACAGGAAAATTTTTCCTTGGTCATCTTTGCAATCATATTCATTTCAATCCTGCCTGCTATCATCGAGTTCATCCGTGGGCGTTTGAAACCCGACCAGAAACAACAAACCCCTGACAACCTTTAAGCTTCAACTCAATTTCGTTACGCGGTAAAATCATATACATGGACCAGCATTCGCTTGAGGCTGCTCTGGCAGATTTAAATCTTCCAATTATTCGCTTTTTCCAAAGTATTGGCTCGACAAATGATGAAGCATCTAAATGGATTGAGGCCGGTGCTCCTCACTTGGGTTTTATTATTGCTGATGAGCAAACTGCCGGTCGTGGCCGCTCCCTGCACCATTGGATTTCAGCCCCAGGTACAAGTCTGGCATTCAGCCTGATCTTGCTTTCCCCGCCTTTCGATGCCCAATATTTTTCCCGGATATCTGGCTTGGGTGCCATAGCGGTCCGGGGTGCACTTCAAAGAAAATATTCTCTACCTGTACAGGTCAAATGGCCAAATGATATTTTGCTTGATCAAAAGAAAGCAGGCGGAGTGCTGGTGGAAGCACACTGGAATGGTGATAATTTAAAAGCAGTCATCATTGGAATTGGCATTAACATTGCACCTGAGTCTATTACTGCGGTCAACCTCCCACCCACGGGATTGAATTTCCCGGCAACGTGTATTGAATGTGCCTTAGGATACCCGGTCGATCGCTTGGAATTATTACATGCCATACTACAAGAGTTACTTTTCTGGTTGCCTCGCATTTCATATCAGGATTTTATCCTTGAATGGGAATCCAGCCTGGCATTTCGTGACCAATGGGTTGAACTTTCCTACACAGATACCCCACCCAAGCCTCAGAACAGAAAAGGTATCACTCCCACCGAGGTGGGAAAAGTGATCGGCCTTACTCAGGATGGTTCTATAAAAATAGTCACCAAAGCTGGCAAGTTGGTCACTGATTCGGTTGGGGAGATTCATATTCGGCCTGCTGTAACTGGCCAATCTCTCCCGCCATTGGATTAACTTGGAGGAAAAACACCATGTTTGAAGATTTCCGTAAACAAGCTGAAGCGGCAGATTTTCCCGATGAAGTACAAGAAGAAGCGTTACAGGTGGAAACATCCCATAATGACAAGAATCGCTTTATAGGATTGACACCCATGCAACGTTTCATTCTTGCTCTCATGCTGATGTTCATGGTCATCATTCTTGGAATTTTATTCCTTTTAGTCACAGAAAAGATAGTTTTCCCCGCCTTCAGTTAGCGATAGCTCGATTTGCCTTCAGCATTCCTGAACTTTAGATGTGAGTAACTTCAATCTCCCTCCTTTACACCTGAAAGCAATAGGTCGGCAGTAGAAATTCGTGCCAGTGATGCAACATAATCCTCACCTTCGAGGGATATCAGTAGATCACATTTGGCTGTCCTCCCGCCGTGTTTTACATCCCTAACGCGCGTCCTTAAGACAACCCCACCCGCCGAGATGATCGTCAATTCATCCATGGGTTGCACCACTCTGGCTGCAGCAATACTACCTATACTCTTCAAACTCTTCGGATCGATTGTCTGCACGCCTCCTGTAGCACGCCCCTTGGGTGGGTATTCTGTGAGGGATGTACATTTACCAAAACCTGTTGTTGTGACCACCAGCAGTTCTCCGCCAGTTTCCACGACTTCCATGCTGGCAACATGGTCACCCTGATTTAATCCAATTCCGATCACACCACTCGCTGCCCTACCCATCGAGCGTACCGATGCTTCACTATAACGTAACGCCTGGCCTTGTTCGGTAACAAAGATAATCTCTTCCTCGCCATCCGTCAATCGAGCCCAACCCAATTCGTCACCCTCTTCCAGACTTATGGCAATTAATCCTGAAGGACGAACCGAGCTGAACTCTGCCAATTCCACACGTTTGACTTTGCCATTACGGGTCGCCATGGTGCAATATTCCGTAGCGATAAATTCTGGAACAGCCACAGCGGCCGTAATCGATTCTCCTGTTCCCATCGAAAGCACATTTACGATTGGTATTCCCTTAGCCGCGCGGTCAGCATCCGGGATTTGATATGCCTTTTCGGAATACACCTTACCTTTATCCGAGAAGAATAGCACGGTATCCAGGGTGCGTGCAGGGAGCAGGTACAACACTTCATCCTCTCCCTTGGTGGTATGTCCCGTCACACCCCTGCCACCGCGTGTTTGAAGCTTAAAGCTTTTCGCTGCCACACGCTTGACATAGCCACGTTGGGTCAGGCTGATCAATACCGCCTCATCAACGACTAGGTCTTCCTCCCTGAATTCCTCCCTGGCTTCGTGGGCAATACGTGTGCGGCGTGGGTCTGCGTATTTCTTGCTAAGTTCTCCCAGGTCAGACTTGATTAATTCGAGCACCTTCTGTTGGCTGGCAAGCAGGTTTTCGAGAAATGCAATCCTTTCTAAGGTCTGTCGTTGCTCGTCCTCAATTTTTTGTCTTTCCAAGGCAGCCAAGCGGCGAAGTTGTAGATCCAAGATTGCTTGTGCTTGCAGCTCGCTTAGACTGAAGCGGGTGATCAATCTTTCTCGTGCAACCTCTGCATCGGGTGATTGCCGGATAGTCTGGATCACTTCGTCCAGGTTTGCCAGAGCGATTAGCAAACCTTCCAGGATGTGAGCCCTTGCACGAGCTTTCTCTAGCTCAAAACGTGATCGCCGGATAATAACTTCTCGCCGGTGTTCAATATAAACATGCAACATTCGCTTTAAGGAGAGTAGCCTGGGCTCTCCTTCAACCAATGCCAGCATCTGCACACCAAAAGTGGATTGTAGGGGAGTATATTTGTATAATTGGTTCAACACCTTACCGGGTTGTGCCCCTCGGCGGAGCTCAATGATGATGCTCATCCCGCGTCGGTCTGATTCATCTCGCAGATCCGAGATATCATTCAACTTCCCCTCCCGAGCCAACTCTGCAATCCGTTCGATCAGGCTGGATTTATTCAGAAGATATGGGATTTCTGTGATGACGATTCGCTGTCTGCCACCACTCATTTCCTCAATATGGGCTAAACCACGCAGCACGATCCGTCCTCTTCCCGTACTGTATGCCTGGATGATTCCCTCACTGCCAACAATCACCCCACCGGTGGGAAAATCGGGTCCTGGAACAAATCTGAGCAACTCATCCGCAGAAACATCATCCATCCGTTCGTAATGATCGATCAGATATAAAATTGCAGCCGTCAACTCGCCCAAATTATGGGGTGGGATATTTGTAGCCATTCCAACTGCAATACCTGAGGAACCATTCAACAGTAGGTTGGGAAGACGCGCAGGCAGCACTTCCGGTTCACTGAGCGTCCCATCGAAGTTGTTTCCAAAATCCACTGTATCCTGTTCAATATCCCCTAGCATCTCCTCTGCCATATGGGAAAGCCGGGCTTCGGTATAACGCATCGCTGCGGGTGCATCCCCATCCACAGAGCCAAAGTTTCCCTGACCATCGATCAATAAATAGCGCATCGAGAAATCCTGTGCCATTCGAGCCATTGATTCATAAACTGCAGCATCCCCATGTGGATGGTATTTCCCCAGCACTTCTCCAACAATACGTGCAGATTTCTTGTATGCAGTCGTAACACCAATCCCCATATCATGCATGGCATACAAGATGCGCCTGTGAACAGGTTTTAAACCGTCCCGGGCATCCGGCAAGGCGCGTGCCACAATCACGCTCATCGCATAATCCAGATACGCTGTGCGCATCTGCTGGTCAATATCCACCTGCTCTATATTTCCAATTTCCATCATGACCTCATTCAGAATATTATCAAGCTCGGATTTACATCACCAATCACCTGTATGATTTCCGCTAGTAAGTTTGTCTTTGCTTTCCACAATTCCTATCAATAACAAAAAAGATGTGTCCGCCGGATGGCGCACACACCTAAATTATAAACCAGTATTTCGACTTTTTTACCAACCCAAATAGCGGTCTATTGATGCTGCGGCTTTTCTCCCTGCCACCATGGCAGTTACTACCAGATGTGGTCCAGTGACCATGTCTCCTCCACCAAAAATCCCCCGGCGATGAGTGGCACCTGTATTTTCATCAGTCATCAGCAAACCTGAGTCATGTGTCTGAATGCCCGGGGTTGTTTCTCCGATAACAGGGTCAGGTTTGTATCCGATGGCCATGACAGCAGTATCCGCTTCAATGATGAAATCGGAACCCTCAACGGTAGAGAATTTACGCCGCCCACTTTCATCAGGTTCACCAAGTTGTGTCCTGACACATTCAATCTGTGCCAGGCGACCATCTGCTCCAGCAATAAAGCGCACCGGTTGGGTTAGGAAGTGAAATTTAGCTCCCTCTTCAACCGCCATCTTGCGGTCTTTATATCCACCAGGCATCTCCGCTTCTGAACGCCTGTATAGGCAAACCACCTCGTCTGCATTCATGCGTAAAGCCGTACGCAAGCAATCCGACGATGTATCGCCGCCACCAATAACAACTACTTTCTTACCTACTTCGGGACGTGCACACATCTCATGGGGCAACAAGTCCATATCTACATTGGCGCGTATCAAGAAATCCGTTGCCTTGTAAATCCCTGGCAGGTGTTCACCCGGGATGTTCATGATGGCGTCCACCGTAGTGCCAACACCTAAAAATACCGCATTATATCCGCCTGAAAATAACTTATCTACCGTGATTTTCGGTCCAATATATGTGTTGCAAACAAATGTCACCCCGGCTTTTAACAAATCGTCCCATATATCAAATACCACTTGCTTAGGTAATTTAAAATTTGGAATGCCATAGATCAGCAACCCTCCTGGGGCTGGCCGGGCATCAAATATGGTCACCCAGTGACCACAACCAACCAGCTGCTTGGCACACGCCAGGCCTGCTGGTCCCGCTCCAATGATGGCTACCTTTTTCCCGGTGAATTTTCCTACCGGTAAGGTTACCCCTACTTTACGTCGTTCATAATGGGTGGCGAAGGCTTCCAGGACTCCTGTAGGAACAGGGACTTCCCCCCTCTTGCCTCTTACACAAGCCCCCTCGCATAACCTCTCCTGGGGGCAAATCCGCCCGCACACTTCCGGTAGTGAGCTGGTCTGTCGGTAAACCCTGGATGCCTGCAGGAATTCACCCTGCTCAATCAACCACATAGCAAATGAGATATCATTACCTGCTGGGCAGGCTTTTTGGCACGGTGCAGGGTCGGGGCAATGGATACAGCGGGATGCCTCAAATTTCGCCCATTCCTCATCGATGCGAATAATTGCTTCGTCCCAATCTTTTACCCGCTCTTCAGCCGGACGGAGTAGCAATCCGTGTGATGGAATAGCCATGCGCGCCTTGCGATCTACACTTGAAAAATCCCTCTGGATTTCCATCATTTTTTGCTCCGCCAAGATATCCTCATTATTTCAAAACAGGAGAAGATCAGGAGCCAGGTATTAACTGATCATCCTAAATAAGCATCGATGGTATACCCAGCTTTACGTCCTGCTACCATAGCAGTCACCACCGTATCTGGACCTGTTACAACATCACCGCCCGTAAACACACCAAACCGACTGGTGGCACCAGTTTCGCGATCCGCAATAATCATACCCCATTTTTGCGTTTTCAAACCTGGGGTGGTGGCTGTAATGATGGGGTCAGGGTAATAACCCATCGCAATGATGGCTGTATCAACGTCAAGTATGAAATTGGAACCTTCTACTGGGGTTGGGAACCGTTGGCCTGTTTCATCTGGCTCCCCAACCATAATCTTTACGCAATCTATCCATGCCAATTCCCCATCAGGTCCAGGAATCAACCGCACAGGTTGGGTCTGATATTCAAACTTTGCCCCCTCTTCTATCGCCAGGATTTTATCGCGAGCCCTGCCAGGAATTTCATTTTCAGTATATCGGTACAGGCAGGTCACTTCCTCTGCTCCGAGGCGGATTGCTGTTCGTGCACAATCCGTCGCAGGGTCACCTCCACCAATAACGATCACCCGACGGCCCACCTCAGGATTTATCCGCATCCTTGGTGGCAGGTAGGTTTTCTCTGTATTTGCCCTGATCAGGAACTCAGTTGCTTTATAGACACCAGGCAGGTTCTCTCCAGAGATTTCCAACGGAGCATCAATGCCACTCCCCACTCCCAAAAATACCGCCTCATACCCTTCTTCAAATAAATCATTGACAGTTTTTTTCTTTTTCCCTACATAGGTATTACCCACAAAACTGACCCCGGCTTGCTTCAGGTTTTTCCAGATATCTTCAATCAATGGTTGCGGTAATTTGAAATTTGGGAATCCGTAAGTTAATGCACCACCGGGATGAGATCGAGTGTCATAAATCGTCACCCAATGACCCATTCTTACCAGGATATCTGCACATGCTAAACCGGATGGACCTGCGCCGACAATGGCAACTTTTCTACCGGTTCCCACTCCGGGCTGAATGGGTACCCCCTTTACACTACGCTCATATTCACATGCATATGATTCCAATACACCGACCAGCACTGGAGCCCCAATCCGTCTCAGTACGCAAGCCCCCTCACACAACCTTTCCTGTGGGCACACCCGCCCACAAATCTCAGGTAAAAAATTTGTCTTCCGAAATACGCTGGCAGCATCCAGAAAATTACCTTGCTCAATTAGATACAAAGCCTTGGAGATATCATTCCCCGCAGGGCAGGCACGCCGGCAGGCTGCAATCTCATGGCAATGGATGCAGCGTGAAGCCTCATATTTCGCCCAGTCTTCAGTGAGAGGCGCCCGTGCTTCGTGAAAATCACCAACCCTCTCTGACGCTGGCCGGGTGGGTAATCCGCTTGAAGGCAGATGGATACGGGATTTTCGGTCAATCGACGAAAAATCCGTCTTTATATCCGTATTTGACCTCACTTACTCTGTAGATACCTATCAATTGTTGCCGCTGCCTTACGCCCGGCAACCATCGCTGTCACCACCAAATCGGGTCCACTGACACCATCACCACCTGCAAATATTCCTGGACGTGTTGTTTCACCCGTTTCGTTGTCGGCAATAATTAAACCGTACTTTTGAGTTTGTAAGTCTGGTGTTGTATCACCAATGAGTGGGTCTGGCCAATATCCCAGAGCCAGGATGGCTGTATCTGCTTCTACGATAAAGTTGGAGCCTTCAATCGGGACGGGTTTACGGCGTCCTTTGGCATCTGGCTCACCCAATTGCATTTTGATACACTCAATCTGAGCGAGGTGTCCTTGCTCATTTGCCATGAATTTAACTGGCTGAGTAAGGAATTGGTAATGTGCACCTTCTTCTAGTGCCAGCTCGCGGTCTTTTACTCCACCAGGCATTTCCTTTATGGTGCGACGATACAGGCAGGTTACTTCATCTGCACCAAGGCGCAGCGCTGTGCGTAAGCAATCCGATGCTGTGTCACCACCACCGATGACCACCACTTTTTTCCCAATCTCAGGCCGTGAGCGCCACTCTTTTGGTAACAGCTCCATGTCCACATTACTGCGAGCAAGAAACTCAGTAGCTTTGTATACTCCTGGTAAATCCTCGCCAGGCACTTCCATGGGCGCATCCACGTTTGAGCCGACCCCGATAAAGACAGCCTCGAAACCTTGTTCAAACAGGTCGTCGATCATAATATCTTTTCCGACCTTGGTATTTAGTGAAAACTTAGCACCAGCCTCTTCCAGGTCTCCTACCCGGCAGAAGACTATCTCCTTTGGAATTTTAAATGGAGGAATCCCATATATAAGTAATCCACCCGGAGCTGGTTTGGATTCAATCACGGTAACATCATGCCCCTTTTGTAATAACTGTTCTG
Organism: uncultured Chloroflexia bacterium; assembly: GCA_963777935.1. Classification (GTDB taxonomy): domain Bacteria; phylum Chloroflexota; class Anaerolineae; order Anaerolineales; family UBA4823; genus FEB-25. The sequence continues at coordinate 378,792 of CAVZSL010000005.1, read as the reverse complement.
CACAGGCGAGACCAGCAGGTCCGGCACCAATGATCGCTACCTTCTTGCCAGTCCGTTCACCGACTGGCACCTTAACCCCCACCGTCCTGCGCTCATAACAGGTGACATAAGCTTCAAGTGGTCCAGTTAATACCGAAGCATGTGATTTGATATGCGAGCAAGAACCCTGGCACAGCTGCTCCTGCGGACACACTCTTCCACAGATTTCTGGCAGGCTGCTGGTTTGGCGATACATCTTGGCCGCCTCGAGGAATTCTCCCTGCTCGATCAACCACATCGCAGAAGGGATGTCATTGTGCGTAGGGCATGCCTCGACACATGGTGCTGGATCCGGGCAGTGAACACAACGCGAAGCTTCGAACATCGCTTCTTCAGGCGTCATCGGAATACAGATATCATCAAAATCGCATACCCGTTGATTCACAGCACGGTGGCTGATATCAAGGCTGGGAAGGCGCGCCGTGCTTTCCGGTCAATGGCCAAGGAATCACCCGAGATTTTTTCCATCCAACACCTCCTGCATTCAATCCTGTTTTCATATTATCGGGGTTAAAGGTAAAATTTTAGTCCCTATTGTCATGTAAATTTGTGACGGTTGTCACATGATAATCGGTCAGATTCTTGCACAGTTAGAAGGGTGTTTTCCTTTCTTATATATATCTTATAAAACTAGGATATGATTGTGTCTTGCAAAATATCAAAATATTTATCATCAAGTCATTACCTCGTCGGGGTTTATCACCGTGAGGGGAGGAACAATCAATGCGAAAATTTATCATCACCATATTGATTATCGTTGCACTGGGCGCGATTGGCTATTTCGGTTACAAGGCTATTCAGTCCAGACGTCAAGCAACTTCGATTAGCAACCTGCAGACGGCTAGCGCCACCGAGGGCAACCTGACTGCAACAATTGGTGCCACCGGCACCGTCAGACCGGAGCAAACTGCCATGCTCACCTGGAAGACGACTGGAAACGTCGACCAGGTGTATGTGGATGTGGGGCAGGAAGTGACCGCCGGTGAGACGCTTGCCAGTCTTACCCAATCCTCATTACCTCAAAATATTATCCTCGCTCAATCTGACTTGATCACCGCCCGAAACGCCGTGACTCAGCTAACCAATCCGGACTTTTCCACCATCTCAAATGCCGAGAAGGCCCTGGCAGCTGCTTACACCAATTATCAACAGGCGCAAACCAGCCTATCGAATGCCATCATCACCAATCAGAATGCGAACGATCTAACGCTGTATAACGATTGGTTTACCACTAAATCTTCCCTGGATGCTGCCCGGAATAGTTTACCGCTGGCAAATGCCTCCATCGATGTTCAGGCATACTTCCAGACGGTTCGCGCGACCAGTCAGTTACAGGACGCGCTCACGGTGGCGCAAGAGAGTGCCAGTGCACATCCGGATGACACAGCTCTGGCTCAGAAAGTTGCCGATCTGCAGATTGCCGTACAAGATAGCCTCACCAAGCAAAACAACTTACAAGCAGGGCTTCCTTCAGCTACAATTGACCTGGTCAGCACACTGTCGGATAAATTATCCGCCTATGAAGCCTCCTCGAATGAGTTCATTGGCTCGGTCATCACCGATACGACCAATACCAGCGTCGATTTGGCTCAGGTCCAGGCTGATTTAGCACAAAAACAATCGGATTTGATCAACACACAAACCACACTCAACGATCTCACTAATCATCGTCAGGGGATGAATGGAAAACGCTGTGATGACTCTACGATTGCTGATTATCAGGAAGCCTATGATCAAGCCCAGAATGCTTACAATTTCACCGGACATATTGCTAATAGTGACGAATTTAAACTATTACAATCCGCTGCCGCCAATCTCACCTGGTGCACATCTGTTTGGAGTGCCTCTGATATTGCAGCCCAGGATGCTAAAATCGCCTCCGCACAAGCTCAAATCCAATTATTGCAAGCACAGATCACTGCTGATCAAACCCAAATTACCGACGCAACCAATTCAGTCTACGGTCTCGCCATCAATCTGAACAATGTCTGGACGGCGTATCAGGATGCCAGTCAGCAATTGAGCAACGCAGTCACAACACTTTACGAGCTCGAACGATCTCCTAACCCGGACGATTTGGCAGCCGCTCAGGCGCGCTTGCAAGCCGCCCAGGCAACCGTGGACTCTATCTCGCTGACCGCCCCCTTTGCCGGTACAATCACCGAGGTGGACGTCAAGCCCGGTGATCAAGTTTCTCCTGGCAGCATTGCCTTCCGATTGGACAAGTTGGATCGATTATTGGTGGATGTACAGACCTCAGAAGTAGACATCAATAGTATTCAGGTCGGTCAACCGGTTAACCTGAGCTTTGATGCCATCCTGGATAAGCAGTATGAAGGAGTGGTCAATCAGGTTCCAACCGTGGGTGACATCGTCCAGGGAGTAGTGGAATTTAATGTATTGGTGGAGCTGCTAGCTCCTGATAAAGATGTAAAGCCAGGCATGACCGCAGCTGTAAATATCGTGGTTGACCAGCTCACCAATACCCTGTTGGTACCCAACAGTGCTGTGCGTGTGGTGGACGGACAGCGTGTGGTTTACATCCTGCAGAATAACCAGCTCCAACAGGTAGATGTAACATTAGGCGCTTCATCTGGCAATCAAAGCCAGGTTATTGATGGTAACCTGAAGGCGGGTGATAAAATCGTGCTCAATCCTCCCCAGGATTTTTTCGGTTCTAGTGGTGGTAATCCGTTTGGCATGGGAAGGTGAACATGAACGCTGGCAACATCCAGACCGGCCAATCCGAGATTGCTTCGAACGGTTGGGTCATCCAGGCTGAAAACCTGACCAAAGTATATAAAATGGGTCAAGTGGAGGTGCATGCTCTTAATGGTCTCTCCTTGAAGATTCTTCGCGGTGAGATCGTCGCCATCATGGGACCGTCCGGTTCGGGCAAATCGACATTGATGAACATTATCGGCTGCCTGGATCGCCCCACCTCCGGTGAGTACATCCTGGATGGAGAGCCGGTAGCCAGGTTGACCGATGACCAGCTTGCTACCATCCGCAACCGCAAGGTAGGCTTCGTCTTCCAGAGCTTCAACCTGCTCTCACGTGCCACCGCTCTTGCCAATGTTGAGTTGCCAATGCGCTACTCAGGTGCTGCTCGCAGTGGAAGAGAAAAAGCCAGGGCAGCCCTCGAGTCAGTCGGGTTGTCAGATCGCATTTATCATCGCCCCAATGAATTATCCGGTGGACAGCAACAGCGTGTTGCCATTGCACGTGCCCTGGTGAATGATCCAGCCATCATCCTGGCAGACGAACCGACAGGCAACCTGGACACGAAATCGGGTCAGGAGATTATGGAATTATTGCTTAATTTAAACCGGGAGCATGGCACCACCCTCATCATTGTCACCCATGCCCCTGATATCGCTGCACATTCCCAACGCATTATCCGCATCCGCGATGGTGTCGTGGAGGAGGCTGTATGAACATCTGGCAAGCCGTCTTGGAAGCATTTGAGAGCCTCTCAGCGAATAAGCTGCGTGCTGGTCTCACCATTTTAGGAATCGTCATTGGGGTCGCTGCTGTCATTGCCATGGTCTCCATTGGGCGTGGCGCCCAGGCTACCATCACAGATTCTATTAACGGTATTGGTACCAATCTCATTTTCGTGTTTCGTGGAGGCTCTGAAGATGTTCGCAACCCCAAACCCATCACCCTGAGTGATGCTGCAGCCATTGCCGACCCAAATCAGGCGCCATCCGTTGTGGCAGTTGCGCCAGTCATTCAAGACACCGGCAAAGTCACCTTTGGACGTGAAAGTACCAATACCAGCGTCACCGGCGTGACCCCCGAATATGGCAGCGTGCGCAATTATAAAGTTACCGAAGGTGAATTCATTAACCAGGAACAGATGCTGGGTCAGTCATCCGTGGTGCTGCTGGGATCGGAGGTTGCCGATAAGCTCTTCGGACGCCGTCAAGGTCTGGTTGGAGAGACGGTACGCGTCGAGGGGCAACCCTTCCGTGTGATTGGGGTGTTGGAATCTAAAGGCGGCTCTGGTTTCTCCAATGTAGATAACCAGATCCTGGTCCCCTTCTCCACCGCTCAAATCCGCCTGATTCGTCGCAGTGTCAACGACCGGGTGGATTTACTGCTGGTCGAAGCCAGCAGCCCTAAGGATGTCCCTGTCGCCAGTGATGAAGTCGCCCAGATCTTACGCAACCGCCACCGCACTGCTATTGGCGCAGACGATTTCACCATCCTCACCCAGCAGGATTTCCTCTCCACCGCCAGCACCATCACCAACGTGCTCACCATTTTCCTGGGAGGTGTGGCTGCCATATCGTTGCTTGTGGGTGGCATCGGGATCATGAACATCATGCTGGTTTCGGTCACCGAGCGCACGCGTGAGATTGGATTGCGTAAAGCCGTTGGCGCTCATAAAGCGGATATCATGATCCAGTTCCTGGCTGAATCATCAGTGCTCAGCCTGTTTGGCGGGATCATTGGCATCTTCCTGGGTTACGCCATTGCTTTCGCAGTCGGGCAGATCGCCAAAGCCAATAATGCGATCGATATCCCCATCCTTTGGCATCGATATCATCCTCATCGCCACCCTGTTCTCCACTGCTGTAGGGTTGTTCTTTGGGATATACCCCGCCAACCGCGCCGCCAAACTTGAGCCGGTTGAAGCCTTGCGCTACGAATGAGCTGAGCTAACCCGGGATCTTCTGCAGGGCTGCTTTCATCCTTTCTAAGGCCTCTGCCAGAATCTCCCGGCTGCAGGCGAAGTTCAGCCGCACGAAACCCTCCCCACCCTTGCCAAAGGTGAGCCCATCATTCATTGCCACTTGGGCCTCCTTGAGAAAGAACCCATACGGATTACCCCGCATGCCCGTGTTCCGGCAGTCCAGCCATGCTAGATATGTGCCTTCCGGTTTCGCCATCTGCACCCCAGGCAGCTGTGATTTCACGTACTCAAACATGAAGTCCCGGTTGCCTTCAAGATACTCCAACACCTGGTCAAGCCACTCCTGCCCTTCCCGGTAAGCTGCCAGGGTGGCAGTCAACCCGATAAGGTTGACCCACATCACCAGCCCCCCCATGGCATTCTCCAGCTTCTTGCGCAGCTCCTGGTTTTGAATAATGGCGAACGAGCATTGCAACCCGGCAATATTAAACGTCTTGGTGGGTGACATCAGGGTAATTGAATTAATGGCAATTTCCTTATCTATGGATGCAATCGGGATGTGTTTTTGCCCCTCATAGAGCAGATCACAATGGATCTCGTCAGAGCAGATCACCACCCCCTTGCCCAGGCAGATTTCTGCCATCCGCTCCAGCTCTTCCCTACGGAAGACCCGACCTACCGGATTGTGTGGATTGCACAGGATAAACACCCTGGTCTGCTCGGTTACGCTGGCATCGAAAGCCTCCCAATCGATCTCATAATGCCCATCGCTCTGCTGGTTTAAGATTGCTTCCTGGCGCTGCATGCCTGCATTCCCCGGTGTGGACAGGAATGGCGGGTAGACAGGTGTCTGTACCAGTACGTTCCCACTGGGGGCTGCCAATGCATGGCAGGTCAGGTTCAGTCCCACGACCACTCCCGGAAGGAAGATGATCTCGTCAGGAAAAACCTGCCAGCTGTACAGCCGCTCCATCCGTTCCACCAGCACCCCACGCAGCTCAGGATATGGGCTAAGACATGCATGTGTATCCGGATAGCCAAAAACCCCATGCTCGATACGACTCCGCAGAACTTGCAGGATGGGTTCAGCCACTGGGTAATCCATATCCGCCACCCATAGAGGCAATACATCCCGATCATTTCTATTCCACTTCAAACTGTCCGTCGGTCTGCGGTCTGGCAAGTGGTCAAAATTGTATCGCATTCTGAAGTCTCCTAATCTATATCCTGGATGGGTCGAATTCTTCCTGAGAGCCGACGGTATATTTTTTAGTTATATTTGAGGCACAGGGGAGGACCTTATTCCTCCGATCTCTGAACCCACCGATGCATCCATTACTGTGTCTTATTATACCCATCCTCCCCGCGCATCTTCACCTTTACCCATGACAAATATCCTCCAACGTTTCCACCACCCATTCGGCGCACCCTTTTGGTGTAAAATTGGTTCATTGGATCACTTTTAGAACTAAACAGAATGGAGGATGGAATGACAAGTTGGAAAGTACTTATCACCGATGGCCTTTCAGACAAGGGCATCGCCATCTTAAGCTCCGCCGCTCAGGTAGATAACAAGCCGGATATCTCGGCTGATGACCTCTTGAAAGTTGCGGGTGAGTATGACGCCCTGGTTGTTCGTGGGCGTACCAAAGTCACCCCAGCGGTCTTCGACACTCGCCACTCAGGCTCAAAGTGGTCGGTCGCGCCGGGGTAGGTGTAGACAATATTGACCTTACCGCCGCCCGCAGCCATGGGGTGACGGTAGTGAACGCACCCAAATCAACCTCCCTGGCTGTGGCTGAATTGGCAGTCGCCATGATGTTCGCCTTAGCGCGTAATGTGCCCAAGGCGGATGCCACCATGAAGCAAGGTCAATGGATCAAGAAGCAGCTCGAAGGCATCGAGTTGAATGGCAAAACTCTTGGCATCGTTGGCATGGGCAATATTGGCTCCATCCTCGCTCCGCGCGCCGCTGCCCTTGGGATGAAAGTAATCGGATATGACACCCTCGTCACCCCGCTAGAGATTAAAAAGCGCGGTGCAGAATCCGTCGGCCTCCCAGAGCTATATGCCAAAGCCGACTTCATCTCATTCCACCTGCCACTCACGCCTGAGTCGAAGGGTATGGTTAACGGGCAGGCTTTTGCACAGATGAAGCGCGGTGTGCGCATTGTCGATGCAGCCCGCGGTGGCATTATCGATGAGACTGCCCTGCTCGCAGCCCTCGAATCCGGCCAGGTGGCAGCCGCAGCATTGGATGTGTACGCCACTGAGCCCCCCGGTCTGACTGCATTGGTGGCACATCCGAATGTGGTCGCCACCCCGCACATCGGTGCACAGACTGAGGAAGCCCAGGATCGGGCAGCCGAAGACATCGCCTCCGAGGTGCTCAACGTCCTGCGTGGGGAACCCCTGCGCTGGAAGATTGTCTAGATCCAGTATCTGTCGGACGGGTAGCATGCCCGTCACCAATATGCAGGGCAACCAACCTGCTTACCGGAAACATGCAAATGGGAATCTTGCCCATCATGGATATCAAAATTCATCAACCTAAGGACTTATATGGAACCCGAACAAAAACTCCAACAACTCAAGAACCTGCTGGCTGAGATCGAAGACCTGAATTACGTCACCGCCATGCTCGATTGGGACCAACAGACCTATATGCCACCCGCCGGGGCTGAAAACCGTGGGCACCATCTGGCCACCCTGAGGCAGATCGCCCATACCAGGTTAGTCTCCGAGGAAATCGGCAGGCTCCTGGACGATTTGCAACCCTATGTCTCCCAGCTGGATGCCGAATCGTTGGATGCCTGCCTGGTGAGGGTCACTCGCCGAAATTACGATAAGGAGACCAAAGTATCCAACGAGTGGGTGGCTGATTTCGCCCTCACTACCACCGCCGCCCATGAAGCCTGGGCGAAAGCACGGGCAGAGAATGACTTCCTTCACTTCCAACCCCACCTGGAAAGGATTCTCGACCTGGCTCATCGCTATGCTGCATTCTTTGCTCCCTACGATCATGTCTATGACCCGCTGATAGACGTCTTCGAGCCCGGTATGAAGACCCCCGACATGAAAGCCATCTTCGGCACGCTCCGCCCCCAGCAGGTGAATCTACTCAAGCAGATCACCAGCCGGCCACAGGTGGACAGTTCCTTCATGACCCTTGACTACGATGAAGCTAAGCAATGGAAATTTGGGGTCGAAGCTATCACCAAGATGGGCTTCGAATGGGAGCGTAGCCGCCAGGATAAGACGTTGCACCCCTTCACCACCAGCTTCGGCTGGGGCGATGTGCGTATCACCACCCGCCTCAGTTCCAATTACCTGTCCTCTGCCCTGTTCGGCACCCTTCATGAAGCCGGGCACGCCATGTATGCCATGGGCTCGGACAAATCCTTGGACCGCACCCCGCTCTTCGGTGGGAATTCGTCAGGCATTCACGAATCCCAATCCCGCATGTGGGAGAACCTGGTTGGCCGCTCCTTCCCCTTCTGGCAACACTTTTACCCCCGCCTGCAAGAGCTCTTCCCCTCCCAGCTCGCCAACGTCCCGCTGGAAGTCTTCTACAAGGGTATTAACAAAGTCCAGCCTTCCTTCATCCGTGTGGAAGCTGATGAAGCCACCTACAACCTGCACATCATGCTGCGTATGGAGCTGGAGATTGCCCTGATGGAGAACCAGATTAAGGTGAAGGACCTGCCCGAAGCCTGGAATACACGCTTTAAGGAGTACCTGGGCATCACTCCGCCTGATAATTCGAAAGGTGTGCTTCAGGATGTGCACTGGTCGGGCGGGATGATCGGCTACTTCCCCAGCTATGCTCTGGGCAACCTGATCGGCGCGCAGCTGTGGGAGCGCATCAACGCGGATATCCCCGACCTGCCCGAGCAGATCCGGCGGGGTGAGTTCTCTGCCTGGCTCACCTGGCTGCGTGATAAGATTCACCGCCATGGTAACAAGTTTGAGCCGCAGCAGCTCATCCAGCGCGTCACCGGCTCCAAAATCGACCCGGCACCCTACATGCGCTACCTTGAGGCTAAATACCGGGCAATTTACAACTTCTGAGTTCCACGGTGAGAGAGAACGGACAATTCTGCACACTGCCGCTTACAAGATGAGAAAAGCCTGCCTTGTTCTCTCCATCATTCTCTTAACCCTGCTTGGGGTAGGATGTTCCAGCCTGGTCTATACACCCGTCCCCACGCCCTACCCCGTTGACTATATCCCAACCATCATCGCCATCACTGTCCAGGCTGGCGAGGCAGCCCTGGTGACCCCCTCCCCTGTGGTTGTTCTGGAAGAAACGCAAGCGCCCTCTCCCTCACCAACACCTGAGATAGTTATCACTGACAACGAACCGAGCCCTACAGCGCTGGAGTTCAACCCCACCTCCGAACCCAGCTTCATTTCAACATCCACCAACCCAACCACCACGGCTAGCCCCGCTCCGAGTATCACACCCACTCAGAATCCGCAAGCCACCCGCACCCGGCGCCCTACCCGCACGCCCACCATCACCCCCACGCCTCCCATCCCCAATGCGGGCGTGCAGATCAAGCAACCCGGACCCATGTCAAGAGTGGCCTCACCGCTCGATCTGGTAGCCAGCCTGCGCAGCGTCTCTTCGGGCACCTACCGCACGGAGATCTGGATCGAGCCACTCCAGCAGGGGGGTGAGCCCCGCCTTCTCTACCGCGATTTGCACAGGCTGATCAGCAATCCCATCGACTGGGTCTACCTTAACCCTGAAATCCAGTTCGAGCTCAGTCGCGTGTCGGAGTTTGGCCAGCTCAGGGTGGGCATGTACGACCAATCTGGACGGGCCGTCTCGATTAACTCTGTCGACCTGATCCTGCTATCCATGGGACCCAGTAATTACACCCCTTCCGGCGACCTTACGGAGCCAATCGTCATCCGCGAGCCTACCCCAAATCATCTTATCCAGGGTGGCAAGGTCATCGTCAGCGGACTGGTCAAGCCCTCCGAGCAGTTCATGCTGGCTGAGCTGGTAACCGCTGAAAATATAGTGGTCGGCTATAACCAGGTGTTCCTCACGCCTGACCCCCATGGCGCCTATGTGCCATTCACCCTCGAGGTGCCTTACAATGTGGTCTCCGGCACCTGGGTGCGCTTGCAGCTCAGTGAGAGTGGGGTGCGCATCCCTGGCGTCGAACACCTCTCGAGCATCGAAGTGTTCCTTAGCCCGTAAACATGTAACCGTAGAGTCACCTCTGCAAAGTCAGTGGGGGCAAGCGATCTGTGCGACTAAAGTAATTACGGGGTTGCGGTCGAGTGCAGAAGTGTTCTTTGCGACAATGTCTCGAGACAACATTGAGAGACACATGAGAAAAATTGGGGGAAAAGAATGGAAACCGCAAATTAAAAAACACAACGGACACAATGGGCACAAAGTTTTTTTATATTGGTTTGTAGGGGTGGACGGCGTCCGCCCACTCTGTAACCGGGATCGCTGATCCCGGATTTTATCTATTTGGTTATGATATTGTTATTTAATAAAAAAACATAAAAACAAATAAATTCAATTCATTTCTCATGAAATTATCATTCTTCAGCTGAAAACCAGATTCCACATCACTAACATCGAACAATCCTTGTTTGTTTAAAAAATACGAAGAGGAACGAATATGTTGCTGGTGTTTGAATTGATTAAAACATCGCTCCGCAAAAGTCGCGATGCTGCGGGTAAAACCAGCCCTTGAATTCAAATGCACAACACTCGTAAAGTACACTCGGTTGCTTCGGGCAAAGTGCGCCCTCGTTCAATTAATCTTCTCCAAAGTATGCCAATTGTAAAAGAAAAGCGCGGGAGGTGAAAACGACCATTCCCGCGCCAGGGTTGGACATATTATAGCACAGATGTTCTGATTCTGCAAGAGGGTTATGCAAAGTTCGCAATATTTTAAGGTTGGATATGTGGTGATCTTTAAAATATCTACTATTTATATGCAGTGCTATAATTTCAATATTAGTTTTTCGATTGTATTAACGATCATTTAGAAATAATTCAGTGGGTTTATAAAAATGACCAATATCCTTTATTACGGTGACAATTTACCAATATTGCGTGCCATGCCGTCTGAGACAGTGGACCTGATCTACCTCGACCCACCATTCAATTCCAACCGTTCGTATAACGTGTTATTTAAGAATGAATCAGGAGTTTCATCCGATGCCCAGATCACCGCCTTCGATGACACCTGGCATTGGGGACCATCAGCTGAGCAGGCCTATCTAGATATACTACAGGCCAACCCAGGCGTGGTGGACGATCTCCTCGCAGCCCTGCGTACGATCATTGGTGAAAACCAGATGCTGGCGTACCTGGTCATGATGGCTGCTCGCCTGGTGGAGCTGCACCGAGTACTCAAACCAACTGGTAGCCTATACTTACACTGCGATCCAACAGCCAGCCATTATCTAAAGATTATCCTGGATACAGTTTTTGGTTATCAATAATTTTCGAAATGAAATTATTTGGACAACGGACAATGGCCAAAGGATCTAATGACAAAACGATTATCCAGTCAATCATGATGTTATTTTTTTTACACAAAGTCAGATCATTTTACTTGGAATCATGAAGCTATATTTAGCCTATGATTAAATAATTTATACGAAAAAACTTCTATAAATATTACCATAGAGACCCAGATGGACGAAGATATCGACTTGATAGTGTGATTTAACCCCAATCCTGATCGAGCACTAATTGCCAATCTTATACGAATTTTTAGGCGTGTACCAGAGGTGTTGGCGATGGACAAAAGAACGCATGCAAGAACTGCATATGATGACAAGGCCATTGTAATCCAAACAAAACCAGGAACTGTTCCATCAAGGTAAACGTTATCTTGACGAACAACGAGGAATTCCTATTGCATGATATTTGGATTAGATATTCCTCCTATAAATGCTCATGCCAACAGAACGTTTAGGATATCCAACCCAAAAACCGCTCGCATTATTGGAACGTATCATTCAAGCATCATCAAATCCAGGGGATATCATTACTCGATCCATTCTGCGGTTGTGGTACAGCAATCGCAGCAGCTGAAAAGCTGGGGCGGCAGTGGATCGGCATTGATATCACCTATCTATCCATTAACCTTATCGAGAACCGCATGAAAGGCATGTTCCCGGGGATCCAATTTGAAGTGATTGGCAAACCCAAGGATCTGGCATCTGCTCGTGACCTGGCACAGCGTGATCGCTATCAATTCCAATGGTGGGCGCTCTCTCTGGTTGGAGCTAAACCACTAGGTGGTTCGGAATTGGGTGGCAATGGTAAAAAGGGCAGTGACAAGGGCATTGATGGAGTGATCAATTATATCGATTCTGCCAAACAGGAACTCAAGCGTGTCTTGGTCCAGGTCAAGTCAGGTCATGTCAATGCTAGCACAATCCGAGATCTCATAGGCGTCTTGCAACAATGAGCAAGCTGAGATCGGTGTGCTGATCACACTCGATCCACCTACCCGTGATATGAATACTGAGGCTTCAACAGCCGGATTGTATACATCGGAGTTTTGGGGAAAATCCTACCCGAGGGTGCAGATCCTCACCATTGAACAATTATTGGCAGAGATGACTGTGCATATGCCACCGGAGACGGGGACATTTTTGGCAGCACAGAAGGTGAGGAGGAAAGAAGGGGAACAGGGGGAGATGGGGATATAAAGTAATTTTAGGGGTTATAGATAAAAAAATATCGATATTCTAACTAAGACCTATTTAGTAGAAAATATTAGTTTTGAATATCAAAGGTAAAGAGCTATCGGCTTATTCCGACCTAAACTTTATCTTTTGGTGGATTTGGGTCATTTCCATGGCTATCAGATTGTTAAATCTTACCATTTCTACCATGGATAACTAGTTCGGTATTCTGATTTTGGCTGATATTTCGAGTGTAATCAATTTCGTCTTCTTTACGTTCAAAATGCCTAATCGTTCGAGAACTACCGCCTTTCTTTAAATCCCAACCACCAGCGGGATTCGGCACAACATGATGGGATTTTCTTGGTGACATTATTTTTTCTCCAAAAATCATATATCAAAACTTAGATCTGCAGCATAGCTATAAGAAATTAAATGTGCGTTTTCAGTTTCCTGATATCCTCTCTCTTTGTGTGAAATGTCAGAAATTTCTTTTGCAGAGTAATTAATAAATTTTTCTTTGATCGCTGATAATACTTTCAATTCAGAAGTAGAAAATATAGAGGCATCCAAAGAAACATGACTAATAAAAACTTCACCAGGATATTCCTTTTTCCAATCTTCTTCTTTCTGGATGCCCTCGCTATCCATAATTAATGTTACTAACCATCTTTCAAATTGATCCGGAACCGGGCCATAAGGTAAACGAGCATATCTAGCTCCGGTAATAGATACCGAGTAGTTTTTAAAATGGCTGAAGTCAGCATAAAATAATAACTTCATTAATTTTGTCTTGAATACCCGATCTTGGAAACAAAAAAATTTTATTGATTCAAAAAATTTCTCAAGCTCAAACTTTTTAAAACCACTATAAAGATCTGCTTTGTAATTACCGAAAATTTCCTTTGTGATTTCAAGATATGATAATTCTGTCTCTTCTGTAAGTTGGTTAATAATTTTTTGTTTCTTAGAATCACTAAGGATTTCTTGGCTATTTGAAATTATATTGATGAAATTACGGGGCTCTATTGCCATTCTGATACTTCGATCATGTGCTTCGCTTTGCAATCCACCGTTTTCATATCGGTTTAATGTCGCTATCCCAATGCCAAGCAAATCGCTAAACTCTTTCTGGGTAAGTCCACGCTGATTTCGAAATTTACGAATTTCTTCGGGCTGTAGCATGCCTTTTTTTATTCGATATTCTCTATATGCATTTGCATATGGATCAATGGTTGTTTTTGAATTCTCAAAATCCTCACCACATTCTTGGCAATGGAAATATTCAACTTCGATGGCAATTGATTCTCCACGGATATTGAATTCTTCCACTTTTCTAATTAGCTCAAGGGGTGACTCTTTTTCGCAATTCGGGCAAAAACCGTTCATTGCATCTCTCTTTCTAACATTTTGTTATAAAATTTTTAATCTACAAGTAGGTAATTTAATGGACGTTCAGATTTGTGGAATGAATAGCAAATTGGATATTCTTCTCCATGATATTCAACTATTTTTAACTTGATGTAGATTTCAGTAATATCACTTCTTTTGCCAAAAACCCAATAATAACCAGGTTTGTATTTATCTTTTTCTGGACCAGAGCAGTAGTCTCCTACAGATAATGATAAGATGATTGCTTCTCTTTGATTTGCCGTTAGGCCTAATTCAAGCAATGCATCGCGGTTTTTCTGTCGATTTTCTATATTTATTCCCTTTTCAAGAACTAAAATCTTAAAATCATTCAAAAATTGATAAACTATTTTCCGTAGCTTTTCATTAGGAATATTATCCATCAAATCAGTCCATTGAAAAATTCATCATACGGATTATATCATATGATAATATAATTGTCAAATGTTATCGTTTGATAAATTACGTATATATTTCTAAAAGAACTGATATCGCAGCAAGTATAAATTAATATGAAATATGATGGTATTTTAGTAAACAGAGGACAAATTATTCTATGATCACCAAAGAGTTGAAAACTGAGGAAGAATGGTTATTTATCATCTTCGCAGGTTGGGATGTTTTCAGCAGGGATTTCAATCCTCGGTAATAACCAGGCGATCGCCAACCGCCCCTACGCACGCATCCAATCCGGGGGCAGCGATCCCGGCATCGCTCATAAAGGTCATTCGCGCATCGCTTACAAAAAACGCTCGCGATGTTTCAAAAAAGACCTCAATGCTGCGGGCTTTACAAAGCAAAGAACGCCCTTGCAATTGTCATTTCCTCTAATTCAGGATATACTCCGCCGTACTTTTTAAGGATCCCTACCCCAAGCAGGAGCACACCCATATGGCCAAATATCCCTTCCTATCCAAGCGAGCGCCCATTTATAAAGACGTGCCAGACGAGAACTGGAACAACTGGCGCTGGCAGCTCAGCCACCGGCTCAATACCGCCGACGAGTTCAGCAAGGTGCTGACGCTCACCGAAGACGAGAAGAACGCCCTCTACTCCGCGCACCTCTTCCGTGTGGACATCACTCCTTACTTCATCTCGCTGATCAACCCCGATGACCCCGACGACCCCATCCGCAAGCAAGTCATCCCCAACGACTGCGAGATGATGCCCTTCACCGCTGAGATGGCCAATTCACTCTCGGAGGATGCCCATTCACCCGTCCCAGGGCTGGTGCACCGCTACCCCGACCGGGTGCTGATGCTGGTGACCACCCAATGCGCGTCCTATTGCCGCTACTGCACACGCTCACGCATCGTGGGCGACCCGGCGGCTCAGTTCTCACGCGCTGAGTTCGAGCTGCAGCTGGAATATTTGAGGAACACCCCGCAGGTGCGCGATGTGCTGCTCTCGGGTGGCGACCCGCTCGTTTTGGCACCCAAGATCCTGGAGGAGATCCTCACCCGCTTGCGCGAGATCCCGCATATCGAGATCGTGCGCATCGGCTCACGCGTGCCAGTCTTCCTGCCCATGCGCGTCACCGACGAGCTGTGCGACATGCTGCAGAAATTCCACCCGCTGTGGCTGAATATTCACGTCAACCATTCCAATGAGATCTCCGCCGAGCTGGAACAGGCGGCAGATAAGCTCACCCGAGCCGGCATCCCACTTGGCAACCAGTCGGTGCTGCTGGCAGGTGTGAATGACAATGTGCACATCCAGCGCCAGCTGGTGCAGGATCTGGTCCGCATCCGCGTGCGCCCCTATTACCTCTACCAGTGTGACCTGGTGCACGGGGCAGGTCACTTCCGCACCCCGGTAGCCAAGGGTATTGAGATCATGGAAGGCCTGCGCGGGCACACTTCTGGTTACGCCGTGCCCACCTATATGATCGACGCACCTGGCGGGGGAGGCAAGATCCCGGTCATGCCCAACTACCTGCTCAGTATGTCGGACCATAAGATCATCCTGCGAAACTTCGAAGGCTATATCACCACCTACGAGGAGCCCACCGACTACCTGCCAGAGAAAGCCGCCAAGTTCAAGGGTGAGAAGCGTTTCGAGCCCGGCCAGGCAGGTCTCACCGCTCTGTTGGATGGTGAGCAGATGTTCATCAAGCCAGACGGATTCGACAAGATACACGAGCGCGGTGGTATGCAGCACCGCTTGAAGGACCCGAAAAAGTGGCAGCCCCTGGGCATCGGTTCCGGTGAAGCAGAAGAAAAGACAGATAAATCAGCATAAATGCTCTTGACAGTCCGTTAAAGGAAGTTATAATTGATACTAATATTATCTACAATATCAATAAAGTGGAGTTTGTCCTTGTTTAATTGCATCTGTCTGAGGCGGGGTTGATCACCGCCTCTCCGTCAAAAAACATCCCGTCTATCGGGCGACCAACAATCTGACGAAAAGGTGGTAGCACCCCGCATGCGAAATAAAACTCGCGTGGCTGGAATAGCCACCTTTTTTGTTTACATGTTGGTCGCATTTCTTATTGAATGAAAGGAATTTATCGAATATGAAAATAGCAGACAATATCACCCAGCTGATCGGCAACACACCCTTGGTCCGCCTGCACCGTATTACCAATGGGTCACCGGCAGAAGTAGTGGTCAAAGTCGAATCCTTCAACCCGGCGCATAGCGTCAAAGACCGCATTGGGTTATCCATGATCGAAGCAGCTGAAAAAGCCGGGCTGATCAAGCCCGACACCATCATCGTCGAGCCCACCAGTGGCAATACCGGCATTGCCCTGGCAATGGTATGCGCCTCGCGTGGATATCCGTGCGTTCTGACCATGCCTGAAACAATGAGCAAGGAAAGGCGCATGCTTTTACGCGCTTACGGTGCTGAGCTGGTACTCACTCCGGGCAGTGAGGGCATGGAGGGTGCCATCCGCAAGGCTGAAGAGATGGCTGCAACAGATTCGCGTTACTTCATTCCTCAGCAATTCAGAAAATCCTGCCAACCCCGAAATCCACCGCCGTATCACAGCAGAGGAAATCTGGCAGGATACTGACGGGAAAGCAGATATCCTGGTGGGAGGTGTGGGCACGGGTGGCACGATCACCGGTGTAGGCGAGGCGATCAAGCGGCGCAAACCATCGTTCAGGGTGGTGGCAGTTGAGCCGGATGCCTCCGCGGTGCTTTCGGGCGAGAAGAAAGGGCCACATGTGATCCAGGGGATTGGGGCAGGGTTCATCCCCGAAGTGCTCAACCAAAACATTTACGACGAGATCATCCGGGTGAAGAATGAGGATGCCCTGGAGACCGCCCGTCGCATGGCAAAGGAGGAAGGTCTTCTGGTGGGGATATCCTCCGGGGCAGCGGTTTGGGCAGCCGTGCAAGTGGCTAGCCGCAGCGAGAATGCCGGTAAGATGCTTGTCGTTATCCTCCCCGATTTCGGAGAGCGATACCTGAGCACTGCTTTATTTGCCGACCTCGCATAATTGATAAGTCATATAGAGCGCTTGAATGTTATGATTATTTTACTTTAACGGTTATGGAGAAGGCATTCTCCGGGAAGAATTGATTATGGAAGCCAAGACATTACCATCGACATCAACTACAACAGCTGTTAAGCATGAGCCCCTGCTGCGGTCTCTACGGCATGATGTGCATTCTGCACTTGAGCGTGATCCAGCTGCACGTTCTATTCTTGAGATTGTGCTGCTATACCCAGGTCTGCATGCCATATGGGGTCACCGCATTGCCCACTGGTTATGGAAGCACAATCATAAACTAACCGGTCGGTTGCTTTCTCAGATGGTGCGCGGTATAACAGGCATCGAGATCCACCCCGGCGCAACAATCGGACAGGGCTTGTTCATTGACCATGGTATGGGAGTTGTCATCGGTGAAACCGCTGAGATTGGGGAAGATGTCACCTTGTATCACGGGGTAACGCTGGGTGGTACCAAGCTAGAAAAAGGAAAACGCCACCCCACGCTAAATGACCGGGTGGTGGTCGGTGCAGGTGCCAAGATCCTGGGTGCGATCGTCATTGGGGCGGATACACGCATCGGTGCAAACGCAGTGGTCGTAAAATCGGTGCCCGAGAATTCAGTGGTGGTGGGAGTGCCAGGGCAGAATATTGCCCGCAGCACACCTCACCACGCCAACGACCTCCCCGACTTGAACCACACTGCCCTGCCAGACCTGGTGGGTGTTTCGCTGATGGATCTGATGCAGCGCGTGGAAGCACTCGAAGAACAGGTGGACGGAAAAGCCGTGCCCAAGCCTCACATCCATGCACCAACCGATGGTACCTGGAGCGGGGAGGATTTTTCGATTTAGATCAATCAGACCTACCTAAAAGACCTGCCAGGTCTTGAAAGCCTGGCAGGTTTCGTATGCCTGAGCAGGGTTTAAAAATCTGCTAGGCTTTAGGTTTTACCAGTCGGGTGAAAATAGTTTATACTCATCCTATGCTCCCTAACCTTTCCCACGAAGAAATCTTGCGTTACTCACGCCACCTGCTCATCCCTGACGTAGGTCTGAGTGGGCAACGGAAACTTAAAGCTGCCTCTGCCCTCATCGTTGGCACCGGGGGTTTGGGCTCACCGGTTGCCCTGTATCTGGCAGCCGCAGGTGTTGGGCGTATTGGGCTGGTGGATTTCGATGTGGTCGATCGCACCAACCTGCAGCGGCAGGTCATCCACGGAACATCCACGGTGGGCAGTCTCAAGGTCGAATCAGCCCGGAGCCGGATGCTCGACCTGAACCCCGATATTCAGGTGGATAGTTATAACCAAGCATTCACGTCTGAAAATGCCAGGCAGATTGCAGAACCTTATGACCTGATCGTGGATGGCTCGGACAACTTTCCCACTCGCTATCTGACCAATGACCTGTGCGTCTTGACCGGCAAACCCAACGTATACGGGTCAGTTTACCGCTTCGAAGGTCAGGTAAGTGTGTTCGACGCCCGTAGAGGTCCATGTTACCGTTGCCTGTTCCCCGACCCACCTCCAGCGGGGCTCGTACCGACATGCGCAGAGAGCGGTGTGCTGGGCATCCTGCCAGGCACCATTGGCACGCTGCAAGCCACAGAAGCGATCAAGCTGATCCTTGGAATTGGGGAGCCTCTGATTGGCAGGTTATTGCTGTACAACGCCCAGGATATGAGCTTCGAGTTCGTCAAGCTGCACAAGAATCCTGACTGCAAGGTGTGTGGCACGCATCCAAGTGTTACTGAACTGATTGATTATGACCAATTCTGTGGCATCCCCGGGCAAGAAGTGGAAAGCGGGTCTGCGGGGGAGGAGTGGGATATCACCCCTAATGAGCTCTCTGAGCAGCTTAAAGCAGGTGTTCCACTCAAGCTTGTGGATGTACGTGAGCCGCATGAGCTGGAGATCTCTCACATAGAAGGTAGCCAGGTCATCCCGCTGGGGGAACTAGCTTCACGCCTCTCAGAGCTGAACCCGGTAGACGAGATTGTGCTCATCTGCAAAGCTGGAGTGCGCTCGACACGCGCCTTGCACATATTGCTCGGAGCTGGCTTCCGAAAAATTCACAACCTACAGGGCGGCATGAACGCCTGGGCAAAAGAGATCGACCCCAATCAGCCAATCTATTAATGACCGGCGACCCTTCCCATCCACTCAGCATGCTGGTCTGCCTGGCTCACCCCGACGACGAAACCTTCGGCATGGGCGGCACCCTGGCACTCTATACCCGGCGCGGGGTGCAGGTACACCTGGTATGTGGCACACGTGGCGAGGTGGGGGAAATGTCCCCCGATTTACTCCAAGGCTTCAACTCCATCGGTGAGCGGCGCGAATCTGAGCTTCGTTGTGCAGCTGGCATCCTGGGTCTTACCGGGGTGTATTTCCTGGGCTATCGCGATTCAGGTATGCCTGGTACCCCTGATAACCAGCACCCAAATGCCCTGGCAGCCCAGCCTGTGGATGAGGTGGCAGCAAGGGTGGTACATTACATCCGACTGCTGCAGCCCCAAGTGGTGGTCACGCACGATCCCATCGGTGGGTACAAGCACCCAGATCACATCGCCATGCACCGCATCACCCGGCGTGCCTTCGATCTGGCTGCCGATCCCAATACCATCACTGAATTACCTGCCTTCCAACCTAAAAAGTTATACTACCAGACCATGCCGAAGGCTTTGCTGCGATGGGCAGTCAGGCTGGCTCCTCTGCTGGGTATGGATGCCCACCACTTTGGTCACAACAAGGACATCGACCTGGCGACACTCGTGGCAGAGGGTGATTTCCCCACGCATGCCCATATCAACTGTCGCAGCGTCAGTGAGATCAGGGACGAGGCTACCGCCTGCCATACCAGCCAGCTGGGCGGTGCAATTGGGCGTAAGGGACCGATGGCATTGTTCCGGCGCTTCTTTGGGGTGACTGAAACCTTTATGCGCGCTTTTCCCCCTCCCGAGAAGGGATTGTATGAAAGGGATTTATTTGAGGGGGTGGAATAGAGATTATCGAGGCTGGTGTTTAGGCTCAAATCAGATAACGAGATTTATCTGTTTTGTAACCGATACGGGGATTTGCTTTTGGGCACGGGTGAGTTCAGATTGCTGGAAGGGATCCTTGTGGGTGATGAATACGTCAACCTTGAACATCGTCCTTCTGTGGATCATATTGAAGCTAGATTTATTTCGGATAGAATTAGAGATCATTTCCTCATCCAAGAAAAAATCGCTGTGTAATGCTGCGATAAATGGTTGGATTTGGTAAAGCTGCATATCAGCAATAATGTCCACATCCTGAGTTGTTCGAACCATGCCATAAATTGTACTGGCGAGTGAGCCGCTTATCAGATATGGGATTTTAAGTTTTTCAAAAACCAGTGTGACTTGTATGGTGACAGAAATGGGATCAGGTAGCATCGTTCAGATCCCCATAAACTTTTCTGGCCAGGTCTTCTCCTAGGAGTAACCCTGCCAGCCTGCGCTGTAATTCAGCTTCGCCTGCCAGGGGATAACGTGAGCGAAGACCGATTAATGCCAGCATCCGCGCTGATTCATTTAATTCGGCTAACATATCCAGTTTCTGGGTGGGAGATGCCTGTCGAAGCAATTGTATTCTTAAGCCATCCATTTTAGGATGGGTATCAGCATCCAGAGCGTTCATAATTTTAGTATAGCATAATTAAGTCCACTGATTATCTACTCACTTTTCACCATTGCCCTATCCAGCGCCTCGCGCAGCGAGCGTGCTTCCACCACCTCAATGCCTGCTGGCCAGGGTTCAGACTTGCGCAGGCGTTTGGGCACGATGGCGGTCTTGAAACCCAGCTTGGAGGCTTCACGAAGACGGGCTGGCATTTGCCCCACCATGCGCAATTCTCCTGAGAGCCCCACCTCACCGATCAATACCGTATCAGCTTTTACTGGCAGATCCCGCAGCGATGATGCAATAGCAGCTGCAACTGCCAGGTCGGCTGCAGGTTCCTCAACCTGGATGCCTCCGACCACATTTACGAACACATCCTGGTCACCGAGGCGTAAGCCCAGCCGGCGAGCCAGAACTGCACTCACCAGCAACAGGCGGTTGAAGTCAATGCCATTGGGTGTACGGCGAGGGTTGCCAAACGCAGTCGGGCTGGAGAGCCCTTGTACCTCCACCAGGATCGGGCGCGTGCCCTCCATGGTCACGGCGATGGCACTGCCGGGTGCATTCACCATGCGCTCTGCCAGGAATGCTTCAGACGGGTTGGTGACCTCCACCATACCGCGTTCACGCATCTCGAACACCCCCACCTCAGAGGTGGCACCGAAGCGGTTCTTTACCGACCTGAGCAGCCGGTAGGATTGGAAGCGATCACCCTCCAGGTAAAGCACCGTATCCACGATGTGTTCCAGCACGCGTGGACCCGCGATGGCACCTTCCTTGGTGACATGCCCGATGAGGAAGATGGCCATGCCAGAGCTCTTCGCCAGCTCACGCAGCCTGGAGGCACACTCGCGCACCTGGGTAACACTTCCAGCGCTGGATTCCAGCTCAGGCATATAGGTTGTCTGGATTGAGTCCACGATGACGAGTGCAGGCTTCACCGCACTGATATGCTCAAGCATCACCCCAAGATTGGTCTCCGTGACCAGTAGCAAACCCTCGGGCATTTCTCCTTGCTCATCCTTAAGCAGGCGTGCGGCGCGCATCTTGATCTGACGCTCCGACTCCTCCCCGGAAATGTAAAGCACCACTGCGGTCCGTGCCATCTCAAGTGCCACCTGCAGCAATAGAGTACTCTTGCCGATACCAGG
Organism: uncultured Chloroflexia bacterium; assembly: GCA_963777935.1. Taxonomy (GTDB): domain Bacteria; phylum Chloroflexota; class Anaerolineae; order Anaerolineales; family UBA4823; genus FEB-25. The sequence goes on along the minus strand of CAVZSL010000005.1, from coordinate 356,782 downwards.
GTCACCTCCAACCAGGACAATCGAGCCTGGCACGACGCCCCCTCCCAACACCCGGGCAAATTCCCCGATGGAGAGCGCCCAGCGTTCATCGACATCTCCCTCGATTTCAGTCAATCGGCGGGGCATAGAAGCACCGGTTAGGCCGCGGCCGGCAGCATGCACCGGCTTACTTGGTGAGGCGACAATCTCCTCCACCATGCTGTTCCAGGCACCGCACTGTGGGCAGCGCCCCATAGGACGGGCAGTTGTGCGCCCGCATTGCTGGCAAACGTATTGGGTATGTGTCTTTGGCATAGGGAGATTATATCAAGGTCTGATTATATGATCGGGGAAAAGCACTGCATCCCCATGGGTTTTTTATGAGTATTAAAAAACGAGGCGTTTTCGATTGAAGAAAGCGCCTCGAGTAGGGAACTTGAAAAACCAATTTGAATAAACGCCTTGATTAAGCCCCTTCGGGTGCAGGTTCTTTCTCTGCTTCGCGGCGCAACACCACCTCATCCTCCCGGTAGTCGACGATGATGGCATCACCATCCGAGAAAGATCCTGAGAGCAGTGCATCCGAGAGCACATCCTCCACCTTCTGTTGGATGACGCGCTTCAAGGGTCTGGCACCCATATCAGGGTCGTAGCCCATTTCAGCCAGCCTGTCCAGGGCAGCCGTCGTGGCAACCAGAGAGATGTCATGGTCTTTCAAGCGGTCAGCTACTTTATCCAGCTCGAGCCTGACAATCTCCTTGATATCATCCTTACTGAGTGCCCTGAAGACGATGACCGAATCCAGCCGGTTGATGAACTCAGGACGGAATACCCGTTTAAGCGAGTCCATCAGCTTTTTCCGCATTTCTTCGTAGGCCAACTTTTCTTCGGTCTCTTCGTCCTGTTTCAAGGCAAAACCCAGGGAAGTTTGCCGCTTGATCATCTCGGCACCAATATTGGAGGTCATAACCACGATGGCGTTACGGAAATCGACCTTGCGGCCGCGTGCATCGGAGAGGTGCCCCTCTTCCATGATCTGTAACAGCATATTGTGGGCTTCCGGGTGAGCTTTCTCCACTTCGTCAAAAACCACGATTGAGTACGGGCGCCGACGCAATGATTCGGTAAGCTGCCCAGCCTCCTCATAACCCACATAACCGGGTGGTGCACCCACCAGCCGGCTGACTGTATGACGTTCCATGAATTCCGACATATCCAACTGGATCAAGGCTTCCTCGCTACCAAACATGAAGCGAGCCAGTGCCTTGGTCAGCTCGGTCTTACCCACACCGGTTGGACCGAGGAACATAAATGAGCCAATCGGACGGCGCGGGTCCTTCAACCCAGCCCGAGCACGACGGACAGCTTTGGAGATAGCCTGGATGGCCTCATCCTGTCCGATGATGTGCTTCTGCAGGTCACTTTCCATCTGCAGCAGTCGTTCAGATTCTGCCTGGGCAATCTGCATCACAGGGACGCCCGTCCACATCGCCACCACCTCTGCGATATCCTCAGAGGTCACAATGGGGCTGCTGGCACGATCCCAGCCTGTCCGCAGGTAATCCATCTGGCGTTCCAACTCGTCCATACGCTCCTGGATATCCTGAGCATCATCTGCGCGGCCATCTTCTAAGGCAAGCGCATGATCCTGGCGAAGACCTTTCAGCTGGACCATCAGTTCCTTGGCAGTTTTAGCAGCCGGGCTTTTATACATGCGCACCCGGGAAGATGATTCATCGATCAAATCAATCGCTTTATCCGGAAGGAAACGCTCAGTGACGTAACGGGCAGATAGATGTGCTGCCGCATTCAACGCCTCGTCGGAGATGGTTAGCCGGTGGTGCTCTTCGTATGCTGTGCGTACCCCACGCAGGATCTCGATGGTTTCGTCAACGGTGGGTTCATCCACCATGATGGGCTGAAAACGCCGCTCAAGTGCTGCATCACTCTCAATATATTTACGATATTCATCCATGGTGGTGGCACCAATTACCTGCAACTCACCGCGCGAGAGGGCGGGTTTCAGTATGTTGGCTGCATCCACGCTGGATCCAGCAGCCCCTGCACCCACGAGCATATGTACCTCGTCGATGAACAGGATAGCGCCGGATGATTTCAGCTCATCGATGACCCGTTTTAAGCGTTCTTCGAACTGCCCACGGTACATCGTGCCAGCTACGAGTGATCCCACATCCAGCTGCATAACACGCTTGTTCATCAGAGGTGCCGGCACATCATTCTCAACGATGCGTTGCGCCAGGCCTTCAACAATAGCAGTCTTGCCGACTCCTGGCTCGCCGATCAATGCCGGGTTGTTCTTGTTGCGTCGCGCCAAGATCTGGATCACGCGCTCGATTTCCATCTGCCGGCCAATTACCGGATCAAGCTTGTTCTCTTCAGCCAGACTGGTCAGGTCAGTAGCCAATTGATCAACCATCGGGGTTTTTCCCTTGCCAGCTTCTTTCGTGGATTGCTCGGTAGCTCCCACAGGCGTGCGCCGTGGAGGTTGCTCTGTAGGGGTAGTATGCGTGCTTTCCTCCAGCACCCTGCGCGTCTGGCGCCTGATTTGTTCCGCAGAGACTCCCATTTTTCGCAGCACATCCAAAGCCACCCCTTCACCCAACTGCACCAATCCCAGCAGCAGATGCTCAGTTCCAATGTAATGATGACCCATTTTACGGGCCTCTTCTACTGCGTTTTCCAGGGCGCGTTGCACACCTGGTGAGAGATCAAGTTTTGCAGATGTCGCCTGCCCCATCCCGGTAATGCGGATGATCACTTCTTCCATGCGCGTTGCGTCCAAACCCAGCTCATGTAACACCCTGCCGGCTACACCACCTTCTTCTTTCATCATACCCAGGAGAAGATGTTCAGTACCAATATAATCCTGGTGCATTCTCTCAGCTTCCTGGTGCGCCAGGCTTAAAACCCTTCTAGCTCGCTGTGTAAATCGTTCCATTCCAGCCATAACAATTTCCTCGCTAATATTTCGATCAGGATATAAATTGTCCGATTGAAGATTCTACCAGAATTTACTCTCCTTGAATGTATATATTGTGTTAGAGTCCTCTAAGTATTGACTAAATAATAGCGGGGCTTCGATTAGTGAAGTCCCGCTTATCCTATTCTTCAGATTCGTAAGTATATTCAATTCATCTAACAAAACAGAAATAACCTATGAGCCTTCTTATTCCTTCGACTCACCAATGGGTTCCTCTTCGGTGGTTCGAGCTGGCTCGTCTAAAACCGCTTCCTCGGCTAGTGACGCTGGCTCTTCGGAAACTGCTTCCTCGGCTAGTGACGCTGGCTCGTCGGAAACTGCTTCCTCGGCCAGTGAGGCTGGCTCGTCGGAAACTACTTCCTCGGCCAGTGACGCTGACTCTTCGGAAACTACTTCCTCGGCCAGTGAGGCTGGCTCTTCCGGCGCGATTTCTTCAGTAGCAGCTTCGGCCACTTCGTCAGGTTCATCTTCAACCTGCACTGCAGCAGGCTGACCGGAAAGCATCATCTCATAATCCATATTGGCATACGCCATTGAATCTACTTTTCGTAAGGATAATCCGATACGTCGTCGTTCGGCGTCCAATTTGATAACCCGCAAGGTGACTACATCACCTTCCTTGACCACTTCCTTGGGGTGATTAATGCGCTGGTCACTCAACTCAGAGATGTGGATCAGACCCTCCAAATCTTCATCCAGCTTGGCAAACGCCCCAAATTTAGTCAGGTGGGTGATGGTACCCTCCACAAGCTGTCCTTCCTTTAAATTCGATATTTTTACCATCCATGGATCAGGCTGAAGCTGGCGGATCGACAGACCGATGCGCTTACGCTCCTGATCGACTGCAATCACCTTAACTTTTACTTCCTGGCCAACTTTTAGAACCTCACCCGGATGCTCAATACGTTCCCAGCTGATCTCGGAAAGATGTACCAGGCCATCTGCACCATCGATATTGACAAAAGCTCCGAAGTCCGCCAAACTGGTCACGCGTCCAGTTTTTACCGCACCTTCTTGGAGCTCATCCAGGAGGCGATCTTTGATGGTTTCACGTGTTTCCTGCAGAGCTGAACGCTCTGAGAGGATCAATCGATGACGGGCTCGGTCCACTTCAATAACTACTACCTTGATCGGCTCGCCCACCATCTTGCTCCAACGGACATCGACTGATTCATTATCCTCTACCCGACGCATCACACTTACTTGTGACGCCGGGACAAACCCACGTAGTAAACCGAGTGGAACGATCAGTCCACCCTTGTTATAACCGATTACTTTACAATCAAATCCTTCACCCGAGGCTTTCATTTTTTCTGCTTCAAACCAATCGCTTTCTTCCCGGGCGCGCATATAAGAGAGGATCAAATTACCGCTTGGATCCTCGGGGTTCAATACATAGACTGGTATTTCCTGACCAACCTGGAAACTCTCAAATGTTTCTGCAGGGATTTGTTCCTTTTCTTTCCCCGATATCACCCCTTCTGATTTGGTTCCAACGCTTACGAGGATTTCATTCTCTCCAATGCTGGCGATTACTCCAGTACGTATCTCGCCTTGCTTCGGAAAATCAAGATTTAATCCTTCTTCCTGTAAAAGTTTTTCCATAGAACCCGTGATTGTTACCGGGCGTTCTTCAGGGGCCGTGGCGTTTATCTGTCCTTCTGGTGCTTCCTCCTGCCCAACCTGGGCATCTGTCTGATCCATATGTTTACTCCGGTTAAATTAAAATTCGAACTTCCATTATACACTAGTTTTATCCAATATTTTTGACCGGGAGGAGACATTCTAAAGTCCTTGACGAAACCAGGATAATAGACAAAAATAGCCTGATATGAATCAAAGTTATTCGCATGCTAGCATTTCGCTTCGTCCAGCTACCCTGGATGACGCCAAAACCATACGCAACATTATCTCCCAGGTCAGAATAAATCCTCTGGCTATAAACTGGCATCGTTTTATTTTAGCGATAGATTCCAATGGAAAAGTAATTGGTTGCGGGCAGGTCAAACCGCATTCAGATGGCTCTCTGGAGCTTGCATCTATTGCTGTGCTTCCTGATTGGCGCGGCAAGGGCGTAGCCCGGATGATCATTGAGTATCTGCTTAAACAACACCCCGGCAGGATCTACCTCACCTGCCAATCGGATCTTTCCTCCATGTACCAGAAATTTGGTTTCCAGGTAATTAAACCAATCGAAATGACCCCCTATTTCCACCGTTTACACCGGATCGTTAATTGGATCAACAAATTGGTACGCCAGCCTCACAGCATGTTGGTGATGAGGCGAAATTAGAGGATTAGCTAAGTTCTCCTGGATAATTACTTTGCAGGTATTTTACTCATGGCGTATTCTGCCAGAGCAGTGATGGTCAGGCTTGGGTTGACTCCCGGGTTACCAGGCATTATTGAGCCATCCACTACATATAAACCAGGGTAATTGTGGACTTGAAAATTCACATCAACTACTCCCTCGTTTTCGTTCCGACCCAAAGGAACACCTCCCATCAGGTGCGCCGTGATCGGGAAATTGAACAGGCTGTCCATAAAGGTGGCTCCTGGAATCCCATTCATTTTCTTTGCAAATTGACGCGTGATGGTGTTGCTTATTGCGGGTGATTTAGGTAGTTGTACACCTTGTTCTTTGCGAAACATCACTCCCTTACGAAAAAGTGTAAATATATTTCGACTCAAACGCATCTTCAACAGTTCTTCTACAGGTTGCATCATTAACAGGATCGTCGTATAACGTGCCCAGCGAGAAAAGAACCTGGCATATAGAAAATCAACTGGATGGCGAATGATTTCCCACAACGTACGTATCATCCGAACGGGGATGGACCCACCCTCAATTAAAGGTGCAGTGAGATTGCGAATCAAGGATGAGCCATCTGAAAAACGAACCGGCTCAATGTTCGTCACCCCATCTACACAAAAAATGGATGTGATAGCAACCCCTTTTGAATAATCAATATTCTTATCCCGGCTGACCGCGGCTTGAAGGTTTTCACTATTTGTGCGTACATTATCACCCAGACGACTGGATAGCCGCGGCAGGGATTTGGATTGCTCTCGACAGCGAAAGAGCAATTCCAATGTCCCCAGTGCCCCAGCAGCGACGATAACATTGCGCGCACAGACTGTTTTGCGAGGATGATACAACCAATCGGTGGTCCTGCGATATTCTACTTCATATCGGGCTCCATCCTGGCCCTCTTTCTCTAAAGGACGAATATCCCTGACAGTGGCTTCAGGCAGGACCTGGACTCCCAACTTTTCCGCAAAATATAGATAATTCTTCGGTAAGGTGTTTTTAGCATTATAGCGGCAACCAACCATACAGCCACCACAGAAATTACAGCCCGCCCGTTCTGGTCCTTCACCGTTGAAATATGGGTCAGGGACAGTTTCATTTTCAGTTCCGAAGAACACCCCCACCTCAGTTGGACGGAATGTGTCAGCGACATTGCGCTCCTCAGCAATTTCCCGCAGGATGTCGTCAGCTCTCCATAAACGAGGATTGGTCGTTACACCGAACATGCGCTTGGCAGAATCGTAATGCGGGCGGAGAATACTCTTCCAATCTGCCAAATTATGCCAGCTTGGCGCTTCAAAGAGACGATCGTCGGTTTCCAATAACACATTGGCATACATTAAACTACCCCCTCCAACGCCACTGCTCCGCAGTGCAATGGCTCCATTCAGGAAGGCGAGCTCCCAAAGGCCATAACAACGAAAATAGGGGAGCCAAAGGGATTTCGGGATATTCCAATTCGTTTTTGGGAAATCCGTATCTTCAAAACGTTTCCCCCGTTCCAAGACCAGCACGGTATATCCTTTTTCAGCCAGACGCATGGCAGAAACACTACCACCAAAACCCGAGCCAATGATCACAAAATCATATACGTGTGCTTCCATGATCGAAATCCTCCTCAAGTAGGTTATGAATCGCGCTCAGGTTTTCCTGACCCAAATGGTTAGTATTGATAAAATCCTCTTCCTGACTTCCTGCCCAAGTATCCTGCGTCTACCATCTTACGCAGTAACGGGCATGGGCGGTATTTATCGTCTCCCAGGTCGCGTTGCAAAACTTCCATCACGAACAGTACCACATCCAATCCGATCAAGTCGGCTAATGTAAGCGGACCCATGGGGTGGTTCATCCCTAGCTTCATTACAGTATCAATCGCTTCAGGTGTCCCAATGCCTTCCTGCAAGGCGAAGATGGCTTCATTGACCATCGGACACAGGATGCGATTGGAAATGAAGCCCGGTGAATTGTTGGCTTCAACCGGTTCTTTGCCCATTTTCCGGCACACTTCCACAGTGCTGGCTGTTGTTTCTGGAGATGTTGCCAAGCCGCGGATCACCTCCACCAACTTCATCAGTGGCACCGGGTTCATGAAATGCATCCCAATCACACTCTCGGGGCGTATAGTGACTGCTGCAATTTTAGTGATACTTATCGATGAGGTGTTGCTCGCCAGGATTGCCTCTGGTTTGGCAATTACGTCCAGCTCACGGAACAAATTCAGTTTAAGTTCTGGGTTTTCTGTGGCGGCTTCAATCACCAGTTCAGCGTCTGAGACACCTTCCAAGTTCATGCTAGTTTTTATGTTTAATGCGGCTTGCTTCTGCTCCTCGGTGATTGCCCCCTTACTCAACAGCTTCTCGACAGATTTAGCAATCGTCGCCTGTGCCCGTTCCACCTGCCCAGGGACCACATCCATCATGGTAACCTGGTAACCTGAGGTGGCTGCCACCTGGGCAATCCCGTTACCCATCGTCCCCGCACCCACCACAAAAATCGAGCGAATGTCCATCGTTGCCTCCAAATCCTAATAATATATCCTACTTAATACGATGTAGGGGCACGATATATCGTGCCCCTACAACTTTTTAGGTCATTTTAGCATATATACCTTTTCAAATAATGACATTTAGTACATCCATATCGGTGAATAAATTGTCTCAATATAATAATATTTACTCCACCTCAATCGCCATGGCCACGGCTTCAGATCCGCCCAGGCACAGAGAAGCAATCCCCTTCCTTAACCCGCGGTCCTTGAGGGCATAGATGAGAGTAGCTAACAGGCGTGCACCACTGGCTCCAATCGGGTGCCCCAAAGCGATCGCGCCACCATTGACGTTGACCTTATCCCAATTCCAACCCTGATCAGCCAATTCGTAGCCATTGGCTAATGCCTGTGCAGCAAATGCTTCATTAAGCTCAATCAAATCCACATCCGTCAGCTTCCAACCAACTTGCTTCAATACCACCGGGATGGCCTTGGCAGGTGCAGCAAACAGGTATTTCGGAGCAAGCGCTACATTCCCATAACCAAGAATGCGCGCCAGGGGTTTAATGCCCATCTGTTCAGCTTTTTCCCGGCTAGACACCACCACTGCGGCTGCCCCGTCATTCAAACCAGGTGCATTCCCTGCGGTCACTTTCCCATCCTTTTGAAATGCCGGACGTAGATTGGATAAGCCCTCCAGGGTGGTCTCCCGACGCGGTGTCTCGTCCGTATCCACCACGGTTACCTGCCCCTTGCGACCCTTTACTTCAACGGGCACAATTTCCTGCTTGAATTTTCCATCATCCATGGCTGCGATGGCTTTCATCTGACTCTTATAGGCAAATTCATCCATTGCTGTACGCGTGACGTTGTACTCATTGGCAATAAATTCAGCCGCATCCCCCATTCCCCAATTTTCCAGAGAGCACCACAAACCATCTTTGAGTAGTGCATCGGTGAGCTGAGCATGTCCGAAACGCAGGTTTCCGGTACGCCCGTCCACCAGGTAGGGTGCTCGGCTCATGCTTTCCATGCCCCCAGCTACAAACAAACCACCATCGCCTGCCCTGATGGCATTAGCTGCTAGCATAACTGCCTTCAATGCTGATCCGCAAACTTTATTGATGGTGAATGCCCCTACTGAAACCGGCAACCCGGCGTGAATGGCTACCTGTCGAGCTGGGTTCTGGCCCAAGCCCGCCGAGACCACATTCCCCATAATTACTTCGTTGATATCGATCGGATTGGGTATTCCAGCACGTTCCACCGCTGCTTTCACCACCCAAGCCCCTAAGTCAATCGCTGTTAAACAATTAAAACCACCCTGAAAACTCCCCGAAGGTGTACGCACGGCACTTAAAATAACCGCCTCTTTGTTCTTTTCGCTCATTTTTTTCTCCTGGAAATTTCGATGTGAGGATGATTTAGATTATGATCGATGATTCATCCTGCCTCACGAGCAACGGGATATGTTGTTGGGTTATCTGGCTTGCCACGCATCTCTTACTCTTCGATAGGTTTCCTCCAAGAGTTCTGGCAAGACGCGCGTTTGAGAAATGGATGACATAAAGTTGGTGTCTCCAACCCAGCGGGGCACGATATGTAGATGCACATGGTCTAGAATCCCAGCCCCAGCTGCACTGCCAATATTTATTCCTAAATTATATCCCTGCGGTTTATATAGCACCTCCAGCACCTGCAACGCCCGCGCAGCCTGGTCCATAATATCCGTCCGAGCACTGCTTTCCAATAATTCCAGGGATGGCTGGTGCTGGTATGGAACAACCATCAGATGACCGCTGGTGTAGGGAAAGCGGTTAAGCATCACAAATGCTTTTGGTCCCCGGAAAACGATCAAGTTGTCCGGACCATCCACAAGTTTCAATCCGTTGCAAAAGATGCAGCCTTGGTCAGTTTTGGGTGCCAGAATGTATTCCATACGCCACGGCGACCAGAGATAATCCATAGGACTGACTTATTGTAGCAAAGAATCAAGCTTTACGGAATAGTTGACATCTAAAAATAACGCGTGTATCCTCATACACATGCCTCAGCTGCCACTTTTTTTGCCCCAGATCCCCGCTTCATGGACAGTATCTGACTTAACCCGTTATCTGCGCGAGCTGATCGAATCTGATGAGTTACTTCAGGATGTATGGGTGCAGGGAGAAGTGTCAAATTTCTCACGGGCTAGCTCGGGTCATGTGTATTTCACCCTAAAGGATAATTCAGCTTCGTTACGATGTGTGATGTGGCGGAATACTGTGATCAGGCAAAGCTTCATTCCGCGTGATGGTGATGCAATCGAAGTTCACGGTTCGATTAGCGTGTATGAAGCTGGTGGGCAGTACCAGCTCTACGCGGATATCTTTCGCCTGGCTGGTGAAGGTGCCCTTTATCAGGAATTTTTACGTCTGAAAGCCCTGCTGGAAGCTGAAGGTTTATTCGACCAGGAACGTAAACGACCCATTCCGCTGAAGCCTAAACGGATTGGCATTGTCACTTCCCCCACTGGGGCTGCATTACAGGACATGCTCAATACAATCCAACGGCGCTTTCCTTTGGTGGAGGTGATCCTGGCACCCACACCCGTCCAAGGGGAGGATGCCCCCCAGGCGATCATAAAAGCATTGCAAGATGTGGTAAGGGTTGCCAATCCTGACGTGGTGATCATGGCACGTGGGGGGGGCTCGATCGAGGATTTATGGGCTTTCAACGATGAGGGCGTGGCACGTGCGATTTTTGCGTCACGAGTGCCCATTATCACCGGCATCGGTCATGAAACTGATTTCACCATTGCTGATTTTGTATCTGACCTGCGTGCACCCACCCCCACAGCAGCTGCAGAGCTCGCCACCCCAAATCAAGCTGACATGCGTGATAATCTGGCTGCGCTGAACGAACAGCTATATCGCCTGATGCAGACTTTCCATTACCAATTGAGATGGACGCTCAAGGAAATCGAAAACCACCTGGAAAGGACTTCTCCCCTCACCAGGATCCAATCCGATATACAGCGGGTTGACGAGCTAGACCATCGCCTGGGTGCCACCATCCAACACAGACTTCAACTCGCTCGAACCCAACTGACAGGTTTACTCCAACACATGGCTTCCCTCAACCCCTCTGCAGTGCTGGAAAGGGGTTATGCCATCGTCACCAATGGTTCTGATCAAATCATTTCCAGTGTGGGTCAGGTGAGAATCGGTGAGGCATTGAATGTGCAGGTCAGTGATGGGGATTTTGGTGTCCACGTAGATGAATGATAATCGCAGTAAGTATATATAATCTATAAAGGAGTAAGGCATGTCTCCCGAAAAAACAAAAACCAAATCAAATCTGCCAAGTGTGGAAGAGCTTTCATACGAACAGGCACTTGCTGAATTGGAAACCATTGTTGCCTCGCTCGAAGTGAACAAGCTGGCGCTTGAAGCAACAATGGCACTCTTCGAACGCGGCCAGGCATTGACCAAACATTGTATTAAATTATTGGATACTGCTGAGCTGCGGGTAAAAAAATTATCCGGTGACAACTTGGTTAATTTGGAGGAAGAAGGATAAATATTTCACTGTCAACGAGGAGCACAATATGCGACGTAGCAATTTCCTCCTATACCCGAGACTCCTTCTGACGGATACCACTTAGCATCGACATCACTTTAATAAATTTAATCACTCAGATTTTGTTAAGGATCTCGTATGTCCATCTTTCATAATTATGTAATGATAGCCGGGTTAATAGCCTGGGGAATAGCCCAGACCATTAAAGTTCCGTACGAATACTTGCAGACCCATCACTGGAACTGGGCGTTGCTAATCCAGGCTGGAGGCATGCCCAGCTCGCACGCTGCATTAGTCGTGGGGGTCACCCACGCAATCGGCCTTTCCGTTGGTTTTGATTCAGCATTATTCGCCCTGGCATTTGCCATGTGCATGATTGTCATTTATGATGCCACTGGCATACGCCGCCAGGCAGGCAGGCATGCCGAGTTGATCAACGTAATGATCAATGATATGGCTTCCGGGAATCCTTTAAAACAGGAACAGCTACGTGAAGTTTTGGGTCACACACCCATGGAGGCATTGGGTGGTATCCTTCTTGGACTAATCGTCGCCCAACTCACCTGGATGATCTGGGTAAAGTAGGTTCCTTACTCTGTTTATTTATCTGCTGTCGTTCAAAGTCAACCACTCTCTTCAGTGTATCATCCAGTGAAAAGGTTGGCTCATAACCAATCAGCTGGTAGACCTTTTCCAAATCCGGCACCCGTCGACGCATATCCTCGAATCCCGGAGCGTAAGCTTCCTCATACGGCACATAGATGATCTGGGACTGGCTGCCTGTGACTGTGATCACCCTTTCAGCCAGTTCGCGAATGGTCACTTCTTCTGTCGACCCAATGTTGAATACCTGCCCCACTGCTGATGGGTGGGAAGATAATTTATATATCGCACCGATGATATCTGCCACATCTGCAAAACAGCGGGATTGCTCACCATCTCCATAGATAGTGATGGGTTCATTCGACAATGCCTGGCGGACAAAACGTGGAATTACCATCCCATATCGCCCTGTCTGGCGTGGTCCGACGGTGTTGAAGAAGCGCATCACCACTACCGGCAGCCCAAATTGCCGGTAATATGCCAGCCCGAGGAACTCGTCAATAGCCTTCGAGGTTGCATAAGACCAACGGCTGTGGCTGGTAGGTCCCATAACGCAATCGTCCTCTTCATTGAACGGTACTTTGGATCCCTTGCCGTAAACTTCTGAGGTGGATGCCAGCATCACCTTACAGCCGTACCGGTTAGCTGTCGTAAGCACAGCCTCGGTACCCATAATATTAGTGGCAATCGTATTCACTGGGTCTTCTACGATCAGCTTCACACCCACAACTGCTGCTAGATGAACAATGAGGTCGGCTTCGCTGGTCAGGCGATCCAGCACCTGGCTATTGGTGATGTTCTCACGCACGAATTGAAAGCCAGGCATGGGCAGCAAATGTACGATGTTCTCCAATCTTCCCGTCGTCAGATTGTCAATCGCAACCACAGAATGGCCGTTATGGACCAGCAGCTCACATAGATGGCTGCCAATAAAACCCGCTCCGCCGGTGATCAGAATTTTCTCTTTCATATCATTCTCCAAAGTATATTTTCATCCAAATCTTGCCCGTAGGTTAAGAGGACTTTACGATACCCAGCATGATATCATGGAGGCCTTGCAAAAACATACCAAATCCACTTTTATCGCATTGTGATCCGTGTAAATGTTTGACTGGTGTTTCCATCCAAATCGGTAACCATGAATCCCACCAGGTATTCTCCTGCAGGTGCGTACTTTGCAGTCCAGGTGAAGACATTATTATTCGTGAAAGTTAGTATATCACCCGGAACTTCGATCTCCTGAGTGACATGACCGCTCGCATCCAGATCCATCCATTTTTGTTGGATGGTAAATGTATCGCCATACGATGGGGTGATTTCTGCTGGAGCCCCAACAAAATCTGCCCCCTGGTAACCATACACACTGGTCAACCTGCCATCCATGAAGTGCAGCCGGGTAAATCTTTGTTCACCTGTGTCAGCAAATGTGTAGATTCCACTGATGGTATAGACAGCTTCTTTTGCTGTTGCCCCATAGACAGTCGGCATAAATAAAGCTAATACAGAGGTTGTCTCATCCGAAACCGTAAATAGAGATCCATCCCAATTAAAATTTAGGGTAAAAGATTCGCTCTGCGGCCAGACCGGATAGTACACCCCACTTAATTCCCGCGTTTCCGGGCTTTCAAGGTAATCTGTATCAGCCACAAAGATCGAATTTGAATTTTCATCATACAATCCAACATAAAGATAGACATAACCGATGTTCACTCCCTTGATCTGAGTACTGAGACGTACTGACTCTCCTGGTGCAAGCGATTTGCTTGAAGTCGTGATCTCAGACAGAGTGATCATTCCTGCACCAGGTGCACGCGAAGGCATGCCTGTACTAGGGGCAACTGCTTCAATTGCATCTGCGCGGAAGGAACGGTCGTTGTAGTGGTATGCAAGGAAATCATCCCACAAGGAGGATTTTACAAAACGCTCGGCAAGAAGATTGTAGGATTGCGGTCCAGTATAAGGTGAATTGTACAAGGTGGAATTGGGAAAATATAAAGCGATCCCGATGGAACCAGGCTTGCCTGACCCATGTTTTTCCGCCACAATGGCACGATCAATGGCAGCAAGAACTGAATTAGCTGCCTGGGTCACCTCAGTGCTATTTGCCTCTCTGGTTACCAATTTCACAAAATGGCCCATATCGATAAAAGATGGTCTGGATTGTTTGCCAAATATACTGGTATAAGTTTGGGTATAGTTACGCGCAGCAGCTACCACCGACTGATCTTCATTCTGTAATATGTAAGCAAAATTGTTAAATTGCACCATTAATTCCGGTAGCACATCCAAATCCACTGCGGTAAGGGTTCCGTCGCGTCCGATCTGCCTCGCTAGCTGGCCGGCAGTCACACTGCTTGTGCCAAAGAATCCACCCAATGGAGAACCCTGCCGTAGAAATTCCTGCCTTGCCTGGTCGTCCACGATACGTAGGTCTTGTTCCACATATGAGTTCACGACTTCTGACGCTAGCTGTTGACTGCTCATATCTGGATTATCCACCAGTGGTTGCAGGAAAGCCGCATATGCCCATCCCAGAGATGGCTCCACCTCTTCAGAAGCCAAGGCAATGTGAGCATAAGGTTGAAGCATCGCGTAAACTTCCATCTGGCTCATCAAACAGGCATCCATACCAATAATGTCTAGCTTATCAATACCAGTCTGATCCCTGATTTCGGATAGTGCCTGATCAATCTCGGAGAGAAATAGGAAATCTTCATTTAGAGCGGAGGCCAACGGGGCACGGCTGGTGTCGGTGCCACCCGGTGCCGGGTCACTCCAGCCGCCTGGCCAACCCATCCCATGGTCGGACAGTATTAACACATAGCGGTCTGCAGGGTATGTTCCTATCGCCCAGGTGACGAAGTCCACCAGGCTTGAGCCATCCGCCATGTTCACTTCCCCCAGGTCATCCACCAATTGTGAGCCAATTCGGTTGAGGTTGTTATCCTGTGTGACCTTATAACGGCGGACTGAGGTCCAATCACCATCCCCCTGAAAGGCACCCCGGTAGCGATCCAACTGCGCCAGGATGGTCACCCGGTCTGTTGATCCAACCTGTTCGGCTTCGTTCAAGTCAAAGAAAATATCCTGCTCCAACACCTGGTCGTCCGCATCCTGGTACAGCATGACCAGCCATTTTTGACCTGCCTGACCCGCGACGGGTTCAAAAGTTGGGCGAGGCGTGTTAATTGGTAAATCTTCAATTAGCTCGATGCTTTGCGTCGGTTGTTCATATAAAGGGGCAGATGTTTCAAGCTCAGTCCCACCGCCGCCATTTAGCAGGATGTACGCAATGATGACGATGATGACGAGCACCCCGCCACAACCACCCATTTTGCCTCTGGTGGGGATGTTAAATCCGCCACTGAAACTGGGTTTGCTTGGTCCTTCCCCTCCTCCACCTGTCTGACGACGGACTGGCGCTTCAGCTCGTTCAGTCGGTTTATCCGCTTTGCGCCTTCGTTGAACATCAATTTCAGGTTGGTTACTCATCTGGTATCTCCTTTCGGGTTTACCGAGCGACTTTAAGATTGTAATACAGAATGGCAGTCTGTTGGACAATTATTCATACTAAATTTTCCCTGTCTTGAGTTGAAGTCGCGTATTTCTTATCCCCAATAAATCAGAAAAGCCCATGCTTCTCCCAAATATATTGATTTAGTGTAAGGAGGAGGGTTGTATATTGTGATTTTTATTGTTAATCTATTAACAATAATTGCATGAGAACTATTTTATGGTATGCATGTATCTGCTAATCCTCTTGTGGAATAGAACATTTGTGCTATAATATAGCAGAGATCCGCACGATCACTTCTTGTGCCTAGATACCCTGCCTATGCTGCCTCCACGTGGAATTTTCATTCCTACCCGCATGATCTTTCACACCCAGTTACCCGCTGCAGTTATCCTAACCTGGATCCAGCTACGCTGCCTGGCGTGGGATGGAACGTCTACTCCTCCCTTGAGCATACCTGAGCTTGCCTCTCTCTTAGGCATTCACCCTGCCAGGTTTAGCAGGCATTTGTCTATGCTTCAAGACATTTCCGTTCTATCATGGCGGACCAAGAAGAATGGAAAGGTGATCTTATCATTCCCTGAAGAGCCAACCATAACCGCAGAAAATCATGCGGATACTCAAAATCTCACAGGTTCTGCAGTACTAAGTTCCGTGTATCGAGAATTGCCTGCTCCTCAATCTTACTTCCCTCGACAGATCATGGGTTATCTTTCGAACCAGGATGATCAAGATGAATTTTCGCAAATTAATAATTCGGCGGATTCAAAGTTTTTAAGGAACGTAGTAGAGAGGTGTTTCATCAATTCTTAACACTGTGAATCTATTTACCAGTAAATATATCGGTCCCGACATTCACTTATAAAAATTGAAGCCATGCTAACCCTTGACTGTCATGAGAAAAATCCAGTGTGTATCTACCCATCCCATCTACCCATCTTCCTGGCTCTTCGTCTCCAGCAACCGGATTAGGGCATTCAGCAGCATCCCGTCCACCTGACTGGTCTGACTGCTTACCGCGGGTTGACTGGCCGCGGGTGTGGCTTGCGCTCCCATCCCGCTACCGATTTCATTCATTACGCTGTCACCAGCCCCTGGCATGCCTCCTGGTCCACCTATTGGGGCAGCCTGGTTTGTGAAAATATTATCAAAAAGATATTTCCAGAATATTCAGGCGATGTTTAGAAAGTATAAAGATTCCCCTGGTTATATGGTCTTGTCGCGAAATAACCTTGTTTGGGTCATAAAAGGAAGGCTACTGCTTAAAAACTAATTCTCAAAAACAGTGAAATATTTACATAGTTAAGTCGATATAACAGGTGGCATATCTGACATGGTTTTTTTCCAAATCTGGTTTTCTCCACGCAAAATTTCGGGTAAGATTATTGCATCAGTAAAAAGATAAGTCGGATGATTGAAAGAAATGAGGAGTTGCACTCATGACACAAAAAGAGCTTGGTTATGTTGAACTAGAATGGACCTGCAAACGCTGTGGCACGATCAACCCAGGCATGAAGCATGTCTGCACCAACTGTGGTGCACCCTATGGAAGAGCAGGATAAGTTTGAGCTCCCCGACCAGCAGGAGCTGATCACAGATCAAGAAAAGCTGGAAGAAGCCAAGACGGGTCCAGCCATCCAGTGCCCCTATTGCAACGTGCTCAATCCGGGGGGCACAAAGATATGTAAACAATGCGGTGGGGATATTGAGGCAGGTCTTGCCAGGCAGGCAGGAGAAGTGCTTGGCGCATATAAAGCAGAGGCTGCGCCCGACAAACCCTGCCCATTCTGCAATCAACCGGTAAAAGCCAACGCCCAACGCTGTCCGCACTGCGGTGGCAGCCTGGTGGAAGCTGCTGAATCCGCAACTCCCCCAGCCAAAGCCACAAAAACACCCATGTGGCTTATTATTGCTGGCATTATTTTTGGCGTGCTTTGCATTGCCGGCATAATTGCTTTTATTGTTCTGAACAACCGAACTAACGATGTATCAGCCAGCGTTGCAGACATGCACTGGCAACTCGCCATTCAAATCCTCGACAAGCAGCCTGTCCAAAAGGGCGATTGGAGCGAGCAGCTGCCATCGGATGCCCAGGATGTTTCATGCAAGGATAAGTACAAGGAAACCAGCTCCGAGCCTGCTCCAAATGCCACCGAAGTATGCGGAACCCCTTATACCATTGACCAGGGAAGCGGTGCTGGCAAGGTGGTCCAAGATTGCGAGTATCAAATTTATGCCAGCTATTGTGATTACACAGTTCTCGAATGGGTGGTCGTAAATACCGCTCTCGCAGCAGGCAATGATAAAAATCCACAGTGGCCTGTGCTTAATTTGCAAGCTGGTCAGCAGGAGGGCGATCGCCATGAGGAATATCAAGTCACCTTCGATGCCGGGGGAGAAACATACACTTATACACCGGGTGATTTTTCCGAATACAGCCAGTATGATATTGGGTCTGATTGGATATTAAGTATCAACACCTTTGGAGCAATCAAAGAAATTCGTAGCAAGTAGCAATTATTGGGCAAACGTTGAGTAGCGTTAAAAAAAGCTGCTCTATTGAGCAGCTTTGAGAGGCGTCGACGGGATTTGGACCCGTGATCAGGGTTTTGCAGACCCTTGCCTTGCCACTTGGCCACGACGCCATAGAATTGAAATAAATAGAGCGGGCGGTGGGATTCGAACCCATGACCTTCTCCTTGGCAAGGAGACGTTCTACCAGCTGAACTACGCCCGCAGGTCTGACCTATTTCGGGTCAGGAGTGCCGAGAGTCAGGATCGAACTGACGACACCGCAATTTTCAGTCGCGTGCTCTACCAACTGAGCTATCTCGGCAAATTATCAAGGTACTCAATAATGCGGGCTAATTTTACCAGATGCAAGCTGATTGTCAAGCACCGCCAAATTGCCGCTCTTATCTCACCGAATCTTAACTTGCCTTTTCATTAGATATATGCAATAATACAATTGCGAACATCTGGGTGCCCCCCTCACCCAGGTGTTCGCACTTTGCTTAAGATCAAGCACGAATAATATCAATTTGGATATTTGTGTCCAAATTCACGACAATTTCACTTGACTTATTCATTCATCCATCTATAATTAACCTGCAACGCTCCGAAAAGGCTCGCTAGGTGAAAGCTTAGTGCGCAGAGTCATGGGTCTAAATCCATTTCCCCTGGTGGACACGATTCCAGACCTCCGATAATAGCAAACCAGGCGAAAGTCTGGGACGCAAAGTACTGGGTCTAAAACCAGCTATGCTGGTCATGATTGCCAGACCACCGAACAGGCAAAGTCAGTGAAAACTGGCGACGCAAAGTCATGGGTCTAAAACCAGCTATGCTGGTCATGATTGCCAGATTCCCGAAGAGCGTTGAAATTTTAAAATAAAATGAGCAGAAAATGGTCCGCTCATTTATTATTGTGTGTCCCCAGCCAGATTCGAACTGGCGTTTTAGTCTTGAAAGGGCTGCGTGAATATCTCCTAAAAATGAGGAAACTCACGGTTTAGCCTCTTCAAAATTCACTAGGGCTGCAATCACCAGCTCGGTTGAATCACAATTCCCGTCTCAGCGGGTATTGATGCGTCCATTTCTTATTTATAAACAATGATTATAGAACAATCAAGGTAGTTCAGAATGCCTTAAGAAAAAGTGCGTTATTCTATCAATATTTTTAAATAAAGGATACTACCCTGGTGCGTTATACCTGATAGTTGAATAGATTACAAACAAATTGGTTATCATTTATTCATCATAATAAATCACGTGTGACTACTTTCATTTTACGTAACACACATGATCAGAAATCCCGCGGATAATAACAGTCTACGTTAATGTCTGCCCGACCAATTCATATGTAAACAGGCTTCAATATCAATTCCTTCAACATACTACTGTCATATGATTCAACAGCCAATATCTCCAACCAACTTACCAGATTACTTAAGTAAAACTGGAAGGTACTGCCTTTTCCAAACCAGCCAGCTTAAACCCCATAAATCTATATCTGGTGAAATTGATTCATCAGTGGTAGTGAAACTAGCCCGGAATTGGATTGCCGGATAATCATGTGGGTCTATCCCTTCCAAGTTAGTTCCATTCGTAACATTAGGTAGTAATACCGTTCCATAAGGGTCGAGTAGGTCAATGACTAGAGTCGTATTCGCAGGAATTGTTGAGGTGATAATAACACTTTCCCATTCTCGCAAATCCACGGGTGGAATAAGTATGGAAAGAGCGGTGCCAGATAAGCAATGTATGCCGTACAGGAAATCAATATCGTAGAGCTCAATAGTCATTGAAGGACTGTTACTTTTAAATAAAGCACGATATTGAATATATGCACTGCTATTAATTCCAATCATATTGGTAAAACAATCAGTCTTCTCAGAGGGATAGGTATAGGCACAGATGTATTGGGAGTTTTCCTTTCTTGGAATCATCCAAGATGTCCATGTGTTATCTGGAATTAGGGTATTTCCTGTCCTAAACTCGATTACCACCCCATCAGGAATCCCTGAGTATCTCCATTCAGAAAAAGCCCAATCGACGGGTTTTCCAGCATTAAAAACCGTGGAAGTATATATCCCCGTTGTGAAGAACTCTTGTTCCGATTCATCCCATGCCAGTCTTACAGAGTCTGATATTGCCTCAGTTTGAAAAAAATCCCCCTCGGCGAAATGTTCTGTCCAGGTTTGTGTCCAGTGAAGCTGTTCTGTATACTTTAGGAACATGTGGCTCACTTCCACATCGATATTTTCTGCTTCTTGCAGCTGCCATATCCAGAAATCATCTAACCACTCTCCACCCTGAATGACCTCCGGTGGTTTATTAATCTGATCTTGCTTCGGGTTTAATTGACCTTTTGCCTGGGTGGTTGGTAAAACTATGAACCCAGCCGTAATTGTAGTTACAATGAGGCACAGCACGATGATTATTTTCATATCCCGCTTCATTCTCATCTCCCCATATCTAACAAAATATTCGCTTTCTTCTTATACGTATTTTACTCCAAATATAATCTCATTGAATAAAAATTCTCACAATTTAATACATTCAGATGTAGATATGTAAAGCCTGCAAAGGCTGTTGGTGTATGCTGATTTTCGGGTATTGCTGAGTTGCCGTGCTCAAACTACAGGGTTGCCCAAGCACACAGGAGAGGAAGCATTGTAGATAATGCTAGATTTTGAATTGAATATTGCTTTCTTGTCCTTATCCTGAATCACGAAGGAAAAAATGTATTGACATCTCATAATTTTTCCTCTATTCGATAAATACAGGTATCACAATTGCATATCAGTGGGGTGTTATTGGCGTAGCAGAAATATTCTGCTTGTGAAGCAAAAAGGAAAGCCCTCCACAAACCTGAGTGGAAGGCTTTTTATTTACATTCAAGAAACGATATTCTATCAAAGGAGGAGGTTTACAATGACACAACCTATTTATAAAGTATATTTTCTAAAATATAAAGAGCCCTGGTATAAGCTGACCACTGAAGATCAGGATAAAATCTTGTCACAAACTGCTGTTGACTTGAAACAATTAGGCGGCGAGTCTATCATAATATGTCGCTCAGGATGGGCGTCTGCAGAATGGCGTTACTGGGGAGTAAAGAAAAACCCAGATATTAAAGCTGTTCAAAAGCGTTCTGACCTTCTCAATAACATGAATTGGGGTCAATACGCTGAAGTAAAATCGTGTCTTGGAGTTGAAACATCCCCGCTAGTAATTGATGGGTAAAAATCCTAGAAGTTAGGCACTGCGTTTGAACTTAGGAATTCAGTAAGCCAAGCTCAGATTGTTTTCTGCATTGCCTCCAGCCGTTCAACCTGGTATTCTAGCAATGAAAAACCTGGTTTCTGGTTTCTTGATGATGGGTAAACCCGGGATTTAGCCCCCGATTATTTCGTAGGGATTAGTCCTACTGCTTTGGTAAATCATCCCCTAGCAATTGTAGCGATCGACATGGTTGTAAACTTTTTTAACTGAGGTACATGAGTCCACCAAGGTAATTATGGGTAACACGCGATAGAAGAAAAGCGGACACTTCTCCTTTGAATTGAAAGGTTGATGCCCATGCTCCTCGTCTCATTCTTTCGTCATTGCTGATGTTACTGTTCACTACCGATGTAGGTGAGATGCAGGTAGCCAGGTGATGGAATGTAAGCCTTTGAAAAGTCAATGGCATAACCTGCCTAGATTAAGGTTTAACAACTACCGGACAAGCCTTGGCGATCAGTGCATTTTAATCAAGCAATGGCAGAGACTAATTCATGGAGACTAAGGATTGTTAAATAGGACAAGTTGAGCACAGAATTGCTTCGGAGGTCCATCTCACCTTCTCTGATTCCAATAGAAAATGGGGAATCAAACTGGGGCACCATTCATTGGTGCCCCAGTTTGGATAAAAAAATAATCTGATATTACGGATTGGTCTGGCTGTAGTAAGGGCAATCCGGGTTAGCAAACTGTCCCTGTCCACCGCCGTGCATACCACGCCCGAGGCCCATCTGACCAGCGCCACGCAGGGTCAACCAGTCAGCTTGTTCTTGTGTCAGCACACCATCACTGAGTGCCTGCTCAATCGCCTGGGTGCGAACATCGACCATCAGGGTGCGGAATTGCTCAAAGGTCAGGCCTTCGGATATCGCGATCTCAGCCATTGTTTCACCGCCATCTAGGCGGGCTTCTAGATCTGCAACAGGGATGCCCAGAGCTTCTGCATATTCTGCAATCATATAATCGTGCAAGATGCCATCACCAGCTACAGCATTTCCACCGGCCATAGCTCCGCGGGTACCACGTCCACCAATCCAACCAGCACTCGTTTCGGTTGTTTGGGTGGGAGTTTGTGCAAAAGCTACACCAACACTTCCCAATGCCAGTGTTACAACTGCAACAATTACAACTGCTAATGTGAACTTTTTCATTTTTTTCTCCTATATATTTTAGTTTTTGTAAGGTGTTCCTTACTAATGGTCCTGATGATAATCATAGGGTTTGTAGAAGTTGTGAATAAGTTGCGAAGATCCTGTGAATGTTTATACGTGACTCTATTTTTTCAAATTCACCTGACGGCAAAAAATCCAAGCCGCTTGAGCGAAAATGTACCGTATATGAAGGTGAGCTGTTTTTATCGTCTGCGCACAAAGCGGATTGGAATAGAACAGTATCTCCGCTTCGAAGAAAATTCGAAACGGAGATGGCAGCCTCTTGATTTCGAGCGTGGGCTGATACGCACGTTGCCCCCAGCCAGATTCGAACTGGCGTTTTAGCCTTGAAGGGGCTGCGTCCTGGTCCCCTAGACGATGGGGGCGGGTTCCAAGCGACGGGATTTTACCACCCCTCGGGATTGGGGTCAAGGAAAACTGGACAAATTCGCTGCTCTCAAGTAAAATAGCGTGCCGTAATCATGAAGGAGTTTTTGGAGGACAAAGTTGGCTAACACCAAATCTGCAATTAAACGCATTAAACAGAACCACAAGCGTCGCTTACGCAACCGTTTATTCACCGGTCGCGCCCGAACATTCGTCAAGAATGCCCGTTCATCCATAGAGGAAGGCACCGCCGCAGACGCACGTACGACCACCATCGCAGCCATCCGCGCCTTGGATAAAGCTGCTGAAAAAGGCATCATCCATAGGAACAATGCTGCCCGTCGCAAGAGTCGCCTGATGCGTCATCTGGCTCAACTGGAAAAGTCAAACGCCTGACATGCGTCTGGCTGGTCTTGCCTGATATTACCCAAGACCTACCCAAATTCTATCTCAACGAAAATTTGATAGCGGGAGATTCAGGCACTCCCGCTTTTTTGCTAGAATTAAGCATATGTATAAATCTCAACAGCAAGCCATCTCGGACCAAATCCGACTTATTTTGCTCCGAGCAGCACCTTCCCACCCCTGGTGAGATCTCCTGGAAACCGATCCCCTTCTCAGGCGAATGGGGTATTTCCACATCCTTCTTCCAACTTGCTGCCCAGGAAGCGCGTGCACTCAAGGAAGCCACCGGTCAGATCCGTCAATGTGGCCGAACGTGCTCAGGAAATAGCTGCCGCTGTTGCAGATTATCTGGGCAATGCAGCCCGGTTACTCCCACCTGGAAGCAACCAAAGGCTACCTCAACCTGTACTTCTCATCAGCAGAATATTCCAAGAGCCTGGTGGACACTGTCCTTGAGCTGGGTGATGATTTCGGCAGAGGCCTACCCAAAGGCGAAAGGGTGATGATTGAGTACGCCCAACCCAACACCCACCATTCCTTTCATATCGGTCATTTTCGTAATGCAGTCCTGGGAGAAGCTTTAGCTCGCCTGGTGGAGTTTGCTGGATTCGATACCATTCGCGCTACCTACCCAGGAGATATCGGCCTGGGGGTGATCACAGTCCTGTGGATCTATCAGAAGTTCTATCAAGGACAGGAACCGGAAGGAATCCACGAACGCGGTCAATGGTTGTTAAAAATTTATGCGGAGGCAGTTGCCTTGCTCGAGCCTAAGGAAGATGAAACCTTCGAGGAAAAAGCCCTGCGTGAATCTTACGATGCCGAACGGAGGGAGCTGTACCATAAATGGGATGCCTACGACCCTGAAGTGCGTGAGCTGTGGCTCAAGACCCGTCAATGGAGCCTGGATGAGCTCAATGCCATCTTCGACATCCTTGATATCAGAATGGATGCCTGGTTCTTCGAAAGTGAAGCAGATGAGCCTGCCAAAGCCATCGTTGAAGAGCTGGTGCAAAAAGGGATAGCCGATGACGAACGCTCGCAGGGAGGTGCGGTGCTTGTCCGCATAGATGAAAAGCTAGGACTTAAAAAAGAGAAGTATCGAAGCAATATCATTCTTCGTAGTGATGGCACCACTCTGTACCTGACTAAAGACCTGGCATTGGCCAAGATCAAATTTGAAAGCTATCATGTGGACCGGTCGATCTATGTTGTGGATGCCCGCCAGAGCTTGCACCTGCAGCAGGCGTTTAAAATCCTGGAGATGTTGGGGTTCCCACAGGCTGCCAAGTGTTATCATCTGGGGTATGGATTTGTGAGTCTGCCCGAAGGAGCCATGTCTGCCCGTAAAGGACGAGTAGTTCTGTTCAAGGATGTAGCCGATGAGGCCATCCGGCGTGTGATGGTAGAAATTGAAGAGAAGAACCCAGACCTGCCCCAGGAACAGCGTCTGACGGTTGCCCGGCAGGTTGGCTTGGGTGCCATGGTCTATGCCATGTTGTCCATCGACAACAATAAGGATATGGTCTATGATATGCAGGCAGCGTTAAATTTTGACGGACATACGGGTCCATATATCCAAAATGCGCATGTGCGCGCCAACAGCATTCTAAAAAAAGGTGATGGAATTCCGTCTCAAGCAGCCTTTGATTACCCCCTCACCAGCCATGAAGTGCAGCTGATCGACCTGATCTCACGCTTTCCAGATACGGTCGAATTAGCAGCCCTGGAATACCGCCCGCTAATCATGGCCAACTATGCCTATGATCTGGCTGCTACCTTCCATAGCTTTTACCATGTTGTCCCTGTTATCCAGACAGAAGATCCACAGGTGCGGGATGCCCGTTTGCGCCTGGTGGCAGCCGCGCGGCAGACACTTGCCAATGCATTACGTCTGCTGGATATAGAATCACCTGAAGTGATGTAGCCGGGAGAGTATCAAGAACGACCTGACCTCTCCCTTAAAAACTAAACGCATAAGGAGAAAAGCCAGATAATGTCAGCCATCCGCACCCTCATTATGGGCGCCGCCGGGCGCGATTTCCATAACTTCAACGTGTTTTTCAGAGACAATCCAGATTATGAAGTAGTTGCCTTCACTGCCACTCAAATCCCCGATATTGAGGGACGCACCTATCCAACCGAGCTGGCAGGCAAGCTATACCCAAAGGGAATCCCCATTTTCGCTGAAACAGACCTACTCAAATTGATCCGTGAGAAGAAGGTGGACCAGGTGATATTCGCATACAGCGATGTACCCCATGAAGTGGTGATGCACAAAGCCTCGGCAGTGCTGGCAGCAGGTGCAGATTTTCGACTGATGGGTATGAAAACGACGCAGCTAAAATCCACCAAACCCGTGGTCTCTGTGTGCGCGGTCCGTACTGGTTCAGGGAAAAGCCAGACCACCCGGCGTGTATCGCTGATCTTACGGAGCATGGGATACAGAGTTGCAGCTATCCGCCACCCCATGCCCTATGGCAACCTGGTGAAGCAAGCTGTGCAGCGCTATGCTGATTACTCCGACCTGGACAAGCACGAATGCACCATTGAGGAACGGGAAGAGTACGAGCCACACCTGGATAACGGTGTCATCGTTTATGCCGGAGTGGATTACGAAAAGATCCTGCGCCAGGCTGAGAAGGAAGTGGATATTATCCTGTGGGATGGCGGAAATAATGATTTTTCGTTTTACGTACCCGATTTGAGCATCGTTGTTGCCGACCCTCACAGACCTGGCCATGAGCTGAGCTACTACCCCGGTGAGACGAACGTCATTGCAGCGGATGTATTCGTGATCAATAAAGTGGATACTGCCAACGCTGAGAATGTGATCAAGGTGCGGGAAAACCTGCGCTCTCTCAACCCCAAGGCAACTGTCGTGGAAGCAGCCTCTCCCTTATTCGTGGATGACCCGGATGCAATTCGTGGAAAGCGGGTATTGGTCATTGAAGATGGTCCGACCCTTACCCATGGAGAGATGGCATATGGAGCAGGTTATGTGGCTGCCAGGCGCTTTGGTGCGGCAGAGATCGTCGACCCACGACCTTTTGCGGTTAAATCCATCAAAGCCACCTATGAAAAATACCCCAAGACCGGACCCATCCTGCCAGCTATGGGCTACGGTGAAGCGCAAACAAGGGACCTCGAAGCCACGATCAATAAAGCTGACGTGGATTTGGTCATCATCGGTACACCCATCGACCTGAAACGTATCATCAAGATCAATAAGCCCGCTCAGCGTGTGCGCTATGAGCTACAGGAAATCGGTCAACCGACCCTGGAAGAGATATTGAAATCAAAATTCGGCAAGAAATGAACCATGGGGTTCATCACCGCAGAAACAGATGCCCTCGCTAACCTGGGCTACTAAATCATCACCCACTCTACCAGATACCGCCCTGGAGATAGATTCAATCGTCTATCCCCAGGGCGCTGGGTACCCAGATGCTCGCCCTGAAAACCGGCTTATCCTGGGCGACAACCTTCAGGTTATGTCAGCTTTGCTAAAAGAATTCGAAGGTAGGATCAACTTGATCTATGCCGATCCCCCTTTCTTCACCAATCGACGCTACCCGATGCGCATCGGGAGGGGTGAAGATTCGCGCAACCCCAAAGAGTGGCAGCTGGCTGAAGGATACCCCGACCATTGGGATGACCTCGATGACTATCTGGACATGCTTTATCCGCGTATCATCCTGATGCATCGCCTGCTAGCCTCCACAGGGACGCTCTATCTGCACCTTGACTGGCATGCCAGTGCCTATGCCCGACTGATCCTGGATGAGATCTTTGGATCAGAGCACCTGCTGAATGAGATCATTTGGGTCTACCATGGTCCCTCCCCCATCCGCTCGGCCTTCAACCGCAAGCATGACACCATACTCGTTTATACCAAAGGTGAAAAATACACTTTCAACGTGGATAAGGTGCGCCAACCGTATAACCCGGTAACTGTAAAGACGTTTAAGTCTTCTCCCAAAGCTGGCTTCGGTAAAATCCCTGATCTCAAGCGGGGAAAGGTCCCTGAGGATTGGTGGTATTTCCCGGTGGTCGCTCGATTGCATAATGAACGAAGTGGATATCCCACTCAAAAACCGGAGGCATTGTTGGAGCGGATTATTCAAGCCTCCTCGAATCCCGGTGATTGGGTGGCTGATTTTTTCTGTGGCTCAGGGACGACTGCGGTTGTGTCTGCCAGGCTTGGAAGGTGCTATCTCACCAGCGATATAAGCCTTCGGGCAGTTCATACTTCTCGAACCAGACTCATTCAAGCGGGGTCACCAGGATTTACATTTGAGCATTTAAAGGGGATAAAACCTCCTCTGAACGAGGTGGACTTATCAGCCTCCCTGGGTCTGGAGATAGATAAGCAAGTGGTCAAATTGGTGGTACCGCATCCTGAAGATATCGATTACTGGGAACTTGATCCAGCCTGGGATGGGAAGATTTTTCGCAGTGCTTCTCAGTCGATCAGGCCGCGTAAAAAAGGGAGCATAATTGATAAGCTAGTGCTTCCTTTCTCAAGAAGTAATCTGCCAGTGTGTGTGCGTATATTGGACATTCATGGGAAGATGATTCAGTTAGTTTATTGACTGAATCATTCTTGGATGCGTTTAGATCGTTAAAACAAAAAATCCGTCCGAAAATCGAAACGGATCTCACCCTAGCCTTAGACCAGACCTAAAGTTCATGCATCCAGCCGGTAACCAACTCCTCGAATAGTTTTTAGAAATTGCGGTTTTCTCGGGTTTTCTTCCAGGGCTTCACGCAACCAGCTGATGTGAACATCCAAAGTGCGTGTGTCTTCAGTATATTTGGTTTCCCAAACTTCAGAAAATAATTTTTCCCGCTCAACTGCTTCACCCGCATGCATAAGAAGCACATGTAATAACTGGGTCAGCCTGGGGGTCAAACGAGCTTCATGCCCCAGGCAACGGACCTGGTGACGTTCCAGGTCCAAACGGATAAACCCAACATGTAAAATATTCTTACCGTCACCGGGCAGTAAGGGTGCAATCCGATTAAGCAACTTGCGCGAAGTGAATGGGAGCTCAAGGACGGTATTTGCTGAAGTCGTCCCTGAGATTCCATGTTCAGGTGATACGATCAACACGATCGGGAGTTTAGCAGACTTTTCACGAATCTCATTACAAATTCTTTTTCCACTGCTGCGGAACGAAGCCGCGTTTACCACGGCCAGGTCAGGGTCAACTTCCACCAAACAAGCTATGGCTGCGCTTCCCGTAGGCACAATTTCCACCCAATATTCTTTTTTTCTTAAGGAGGAGACAAATGACGGGTTATCCGCCCGTTTTCCCTCCACCCATAATATCCTAGCCTTCATTAAACCAACTTCCAATTTTCAATTTTTCCTTGCAGGCATCCCCCCTGACTTTAAAAAGAGTGCGAATATTATACCGTAATCTTAAAATCAGGCAAGATGTTAAAGGATTCTTTTAACATAATCGTAATAAAACTCTCACCATCTTCGTGATTCTTAATACGGATGGCAACTATCTTATTCCATGTTAGAATCACCCACTGAGGAAATTGATGCGGAGGCCTCACATGCCAGATATGATTGAAGTAGTCATTGATAGTATCCGTGTCAGCCTGATTTCACAGCAGAGGATTGTCATCCTGCGTGAAGTGGATGCTGATCGCTACCTTCCAATTTGGATTGGAATCTACGAAGCAGAAGCGATTGCATTAGCCCTTCAAGAAGTTGAAGTGGCACGACCCTTGACCTGGGATTTATTGAAAAATATATTCACCATGGTGGATGCTCGAATTCTACGGGTGGAAGTCACATCATTGCACGATGATACCTATTACGGCAATATCGTGGTTGAATTCGATGGTCGTAATCTAGACATTGACTCCCG
Source organism: uncultured Chloroflexia bacterium (assembly GCA_963777935.1). GTDB lineage: Bacteria > Chloroflexota > Anaerolineae > Anaerolineales > UBA4823 > FEB-25. Next base: position 327,707 of record CAVZSL010000005.1, on the reverse strand, counting down.
TCCATCAGATGCAATTGCCCTGGCTGTCCGTGCTCACGTGCCCATTCTGGTCTCTAAGCCTATCCTTGATTCTGTAGGTGTAACCCCGGAAGAAGATTTGCAGGAAACTGCCAGTGAAAGCAATGAACAACCTAAGACTCCTGCTCCAGAGGTCAATGAAGAAAATTTATCGGTATTTGAAGACTTCTTAGAAAACCTAAATATCGATGACGAAAACCCCGACGACCAGGAAGATGATGAAGGGAAAAAACCTTCTTAGTCAAATAAGTTCAGCACGGTAATTTAAAAAAACGAGATTCTGGCATTTAGATTAAAGCGATCATATTCAACAAGTGGAAAATGAGCGATTTTCTATCCTTTGAAGAAACCCCAACCCCAATATCGCAAGTGGTTCCGCATAGCCGGGAAGCTGAAGAGGCAGTATTGGGTGCCGTCTTGATCAATCCTGAATCATACTTTGAAGTCTCCCAATTTCTCCGATCTGATGACTTTTACGTCCAGCGTCATCGCTGGTTATGGGAATCGTTCATGCGTTTGCACGAGCGCCGGGCACCGATTGATTTTCTCACCGTTGTAGAAGAACTGGACCAGCTCGGACAACTGAATGATATCGGTGGTCCTGCATACATCTCCACTCTGATCAATAATGTCCCTTCTTCACTACATGCCGAAGCATATGGAAGGATTGTTGAACAGACCGCCATTCGCCGCCGAATGTTGGAAGCCGCTAACCAAATTGCCAAACTGGCATACCAGGAAGAAGACCGCCTGGAAGTTGTTATGGATGAAGCTGAGAAGGCGATCTTCGGCGTTAGCGAAAGGCGCATGACGCGTGATATTCAATCCATTAAAACGGTGCTCAGTGATTATTACAACCGGATAGACCAGCTCTCACAAAGGGCGGATGAGACTTTGGGTGTTCCCACTGGATTTATCGACCTGGACCGTTTGCTGGGAGGTTTACAGTCATCGGACTTTCTGATCATTGCCGGACGACCTGGTACTGGTAAAACTTCATTTATGCTCTCGGTAGCTAAAAACGCTGCCTTGATCCATAAGAAACATATCGCCATCTTTTCCATGGAAATGTCCAATGACCAGCTGGCACAACGGTTGATCGCCCAGGAAACTGGCATTGATGCTCATCACCTGCGCACCGGTAAACTCACAGATGATGAATGGGCACTTTTTGCGCAGGCGATCGAAGTATTGAATGACACCCATATCTTCCTGGATGATACCCCTGGTCTGACTCCCATTCAATTGCGAACTAAGTGTCGTCGCTTGCACATGGAGTATAACCTTGACTTGATCCTGGTGGATTACCTGCAATTAATGAGCGGTGGGGTGCGTTCTGAAAACAGGGTCCAGGAGGTCTCATTTATCTCACGGAACATGAAAATTCTGGCACGCGAGCTGAACGTTCCAGTGTTGGCAGCAGCTCAACTCTCACGCGCCATCGAACAACGGGCCGACAAGGAACCACAGCTTTCCGACCTGCGTGAGTCAGGAAGCCTTGAGCAGGATTCCGATGTGGTCATGTTCATCCATCGCCCTGAATTGTATGAGAAAGATACACTTAAACGCCACCTAGTACAGATTAAAATTGCCAAACACCGCAATGGTCCGGTTGGAAATATTGAGCTGGTTTTCAGAGAAAACCTGACCAAATTTGAAAATGCTGCCACCCAAGTCATCGACCTGCGGAAAATCTGAACATGACCTTCATGGGTTTCTCTGAAGATAATTTAACCCCAATTCCTATCCCGGAGCAGTTCTTCCGCCAGGTGCTGCTGGAGATTGATGATCTTGATGAACTTAAATTAACGCTATATATTTTCTGGCGCCTCAACCACATCGAAGGGCCAGTACAGTATTTATATTTTACAGAACTATTGGAGGACCCCCGATTAGTCCAATCCATGCAAAGTGATCCCGGTAATGCCCGCATTGCTCTTGAAGATGATCTCCTGAAGGCAGTCAAACGGGGAACGTTGCTTCAGGCAGAACTTGCCAATGAAAATAGCTCCGACAAGATCATCTGCCTGAATTCACCTAAAGGACGTGCGATGGTGGATGCCATTCAGCGCGGTGAGTGGAAGGCAACAGACCGTTCGCATCAATCCACTGATATTTATTCTGAGCATCCCAATATATTCCACCTCTATGAAGTTAATATTGGGCCTCTCACCCCGATGATTGCCGATGCCCTGCGTGACGCTGAAAATACCTATCCAACTGATTGGATTGAGGAAGCCTTCCATATCGCAGTTGAACGCAACAAGCGTAACTGGCACTATATTGAAGCAATCCTTCACCGCTGGCAGGAAGGAGGACGTGATGACCAAAAAGACAAGCAAAATCGACGCGACACTGAAGAAGCTCGCCGAAGATACGGAGAGTGGGAGAAGTGAGTCATCCCAATTGACAGGGGAGGTAGAAACTCCCTATAGATCCGACCTGGCAGGTGACATCAACTGCCCATTTTGCCATGGGTTGGGATATTTGCGTCGCGATTTGCCCCTAGGGCATCCGGAATTCGGCCTGCTGCAAATCTGTACCTGCCGCCATGAGCAGGTTGCTCAGCAAATCCACCAGCGCTTATTTTCCATCAGCAACCTGGACAATCTACAGCATCTCACCTTCGAAAATTTTCAATCCCGAGGTCGAATTGGATTGGGTCCATGGCAGGCAAACTCGCTCGAACGGGCATACAACCAGGCACAACAATTCTCTCAGAAAGCGGATGGCTGGTTGCTTCTCCAGGGTGGTTATGGATGTGGGAAAACTCACCTGGCAGCAGCGATCGCTAATTTTACCGTTGGGATCGGAGTTCCGACCCTGTTCATCACCGTCCCCGATTTGTTGGATGCCCTGCGCTTCGCCTATAATAATCCGGAAAGCACATTCGAACAGCGCTTTGATGAGATACGCACAGCTCCATTGCTGATCATGGACGACTTTGGAACACAAAATGCTACTGCCTGGGCACAGGAAAAGCTTTTTCAAATCCTGAATTATCGTTACATCAATCGCTTACCCCTTGTTGTTACCACCAACCTTTTACTCGACCAGATAGAAGGACGCATACGTTCCCGCCTGGAAGACCCAGAGCTGGTTACACGTGTCTTCATTCAAGCCCCCGATTATCGTCGACCCACCGACGATTCCACCCATTCTGATTTATCCTCCCTGGCAATGCATCATGAACAGACTTTCAGCACCTGGGATGACCGCCAGGCAGAAAACCTGCCTGCCAATGACCGCAAGAGCCTGGACAAAGCCTTAAAAACCGCACTGGATTATTCCCACTCACCGCATGGTTGGTTGTTATTTACCGGAACTTATGCCTGTGGGAAAACCCATCTGGCGGCTGCGATTGCCAACGCACGCGCAGACCTTGGTCAACCTCCCATGCTCATCAGTGTCTCTGAATTATTGGATCATTTACGAGCTACCTTCAGTACCAATAGCCCCGTCAGCCTCGACAGGCGTTTTGAAGAGATACGCAGCGCTCCTTTGCTTATCCTGGATGCATTGGGCGAACAATCCCCGACCCCCTGGGCAAATGAGAAATTATTCCAATTAATAGACTATAGACATTTGAATAAACTACCCACCGTGATGACGACTGCCAAATATCTTGAGGAGCTGGACCCACGCATCCTCAGCCGTATCCTGGATTCCCGCATTTGTACCATCTGTGCCATCACTGTGCCTGGCTATCGTGGCGGAATCGGTATGGCAAGCCCCTCGCATAAGCGCACAAAATAACTCAAATGAGAAAAATCGGTGGATGAACATTACCCACCGATTTTTTATTATTTATCCAAATAGATATGGTTGCTAAAAAAACAACATAATTGAGGTACGATTAATTATGCTATAATTTATCTTATTTATCAGATATTTCTTCCTGGAAGGATATTAATGCCCACCAGCTCTTGTACTTATATCTTTGATGATCAAAACGATCAAATCGCCCCTGCGCTGCGATTCCAATATCGAGGGAATCAATACGGATTCTGTCCTCAACAGCAACCTGTTTTGATCCATAAGGCGGATCAATTTGCCCATAAGCTGCCAGGTCTCGAACTGATCCGTCACCCTGGAAGTCATTCATGATCCCCAGTTTTGTGCTCTCCTTGCGTGAAGGTCTCGAAGCAGCATTAATCATCGGAATTGTGCTTGGGGCATTACGTAAAACTGGCCGATCTGATCTTAACCGATCGCTTTGGCTGGGTGTGCTGAGTGCAGGGATTCTCAGTTTGCTTACAGCCCTGCTATTGCGAGGAATCGGTGAAGAATTACAAGGTCGTTCGGAACAAATTTTCGAAGGTCTGACTTTACTTTTAGCAGCTGGAGTGCTCACCTGGATGATCTTCTGGATGAGTAATCAATCGAAAGGCATGAAAGCAAAGCTGGAGAGTAATGTTGGTCGAGCTGTAAACCATAAAGGTCAAGGGGCAATATTTTTCCTGGCTTTGATCGCGGTGTTACGGGAGGGCATCGAACTCGCCTTATACCTGACTGCCATCTCCTTAACATCAAGTGGAATTCAGACCCTTCTTGGGACTTCGCTTGGCTTGTTAGCTGCCAGTTTGTTGGGCTATCTGATATTTACTGCCACCCTGCGTCTCAATTTACAGCGTTTCTTCCAAATCACCGCCTTCATTCTCATCCTGTTTGCTGGTGGATTAATCGCCCATAGTGTCGCCGAGTTTAATGAGGCAGGTATCATTCCCGCGATCATCAACCCAATATGGAATCTCAACCCATTCCTCAACGACCAATCCATCGTGGGAATGATCTTCAGCACCCTGTTTGGATACTATGGAAGCCCTTCGCTAACTCAGGTGTTAGGATATAGTGTATATATCCTGGCTATCGTATTGATCATCTTTAAAACTAGAAATCTTCAAGAAAGTTAGCTCATTCCTCTCGGGTGAGCCACTTATCCATCCCCTGGGGTATTGATAGCAATCCAACTTCTCTAGCAAGACATCTGGCTTATCCGCGTAGACAAACAGGGATTGGTGCTCTGCGTACATGAAGCCCTCCGTACGGGCAATATCGATGGCGGATAGCAGGCTATCAAAATAATGCTGTGCATTCAATATCCCGACAGGTTTGCAGTGTAAACCAATCTGCGCCCAGGTAAGCACTTCAAATAACTCTTCAAAGGTTCCATAGCCTCCCGGCAAGGCAATAAAAGCGTCGGAGATTTCCACCAGGCGCTGCTTGCGGGTATGCATGCTATCCACAATTTCAAGCCGTGAAAGCCCATTGTGCATTAATGTCGGGGTTGCAAACATGCGCGGGATAACCCCAATCACTTCGCCTCCAGCTTCCAGGGCACCATCTGCGACTGCACCCATCATCCCGGTGCAACCAGCACCATAAGCGAGCACATATCCACGTTTGGCGATAGCAGCTCCCATCTGGAATGCAACCTGAAGGTATGCCTCACTCATCTTATCGGAAGACCCGCAATATACACAGAAGGTTTTCACACTACACATCTCATAGTAATCATTGATCGAATTGCGCAATTATAGCATCGATGAAAACCTTTATTACCAGACTATAATAGAGTGACGGTTGCCAATAGAATGCATTAAACCTCAGGAAATCTATGCTTGTTTTTCTTTAAATCCCTTACAATGATAATGAAGGACATCTTTTTTTTATCCAAAAAGGAAGGATGGTTTCATATATGCCAACTGTTGAAATATCACATATCAGTAAGTCATTTGGAACGCTGAAAGCTGTAGATGATGTCTCGTTTGACGTTGAAAAGGGAGAAATCTTTGGCCTGCTTGGGCCGAATGGTGCCGGAAAAACCACCGCCATTCGGATTCTGCTGGACATATTTAAACCCGAGCAGGGTAAAGTGAGCATCCTGGGTGGTCCGATGACGGAAGCCAAGAAGGATCACATTGGATACATGCCAGAAGAACGCGGTCTCTATCAGGAAATCCAGCTAGAAAAATGCCTGGTTTATTTAGCCACCCTTAAAGGCATGGATCAAACTGAAGCCCGTAACAGGATAGCCGTTTACCTGGAACGTTTTGATCTTGCAACTTCACGCCATAAGAAGGTCAAAGAGCTTAGCAAGGGTATGCAGCAGAAAGCCCAGTTGATCTCAACCTTGATCCATGAACCGGAATTGGTCATTATTGACGAACCGTTCAGCGGTCTGGACCCGATCAACACCCAGATGGTCAAAGAATTACTGCGCGAACAACGCGATCGAGGTGTCACAATCCTCATGTCCACACACCAGATGCATCAGGTGGAAGAGCTGTGCGATCGCATCGTGCTGATTGATCATGGTCGGACTGTTCTATATGGAGCTCTGGATGATATCCGATCACAATTTTCGGGGCATGCAGTTGTCATCCGTACTCCAGACGAGTTACCCAGCCTGCCTGGTGTGGAGCGTATTGACCAGCATAATTCATCCTCATATCGGCTGAATCTTGCTCAATCAACGGACACACAAGATGTCTTACGTTTATTGGTTGAGCGTGGTATCCGCATTGACCAATATGAGATCGCGGCACCGACCCTGGATGAGATATTCATTCGTGTCGTGACGGCAGATGAACAGGAACAAGGAGAGGGGTTATGATCAAATTCTGGCGTGTCGCCTGGCATGAATACTCCAGGCATGTGTTCCGCAAGCGATTTCTGTTTGCTTTGTTCAGTGTTCCAATCCTGATCGTCTTCATGGTGATATTGGTCATCGCCATGATCCTCATGGAGACAAGCGCAAAACCAGTTGGTTATGTTGACTACTCTGGCCTATTAGCCGATACAGTTGCTCCACCGCGGGTCAAATGGCCTGATCAAACTATTCCAATGGTGGCATTCAAGGACGAAACAAATGCGAATGCCGACCTGCAAGCCGGAAAGATTCAAGCGTATTACATTATCCCCGACGACTATCTGAAATCTGGTGCGACGAAAGTTATTTATCTGGATAAAATTAAGGGCTCTGCTGAAAGGCAATTCGCATCCTTTCTGAAGGCAAATCTATTAGCTAATCAACCATCGGATATCGCTAACCGCATCCTAAATGGAAACGAGGTCATTGTCCGGTCTACGGATAATAGCCGGGAAGCCTCCCAGAACCGCTTTATAAACATCCTCATGCCGCTAATTGCAGGTATCCTATTCATTGTCGGAATGAGCACAAGCTCAGGCTACCTGATGCAATCTGTGGTGGAGGAAAAAGAAAACCGCACGATGGAGATCATGGTAACCTCTGTGTCACCCAATCAGTTGATGAGTAGCAAGGTGATTGCTGATATTTTGGTTGGGGTCACTCAATTAGTCATATGGGCTATCTTCGTCATCATGGTATTGGTCATCGGAAGAAACTATTTTCCTTGGTTGCGCGATTTCAAATTCTCAGGAGAAATGACAGGTATCATCCTCGCGGTGATGATCCCGGCTTTTATCATGATTAGTGGACTGATGGCTGCTGTTGGTGCTACAGTTTCTGAAGCCAGTGAAGGTCAACAAATCTTGGGATTGTTTACCATACCTATCTGGCTGCCATACCTGTTCATTGGGGTTTTCATCCAAAACCCGAACAGCCCGTTAGCAATCGCCATGAGCCTGTTTCCTTTGACCGCCCCAATGACAATTACCTTACGACTCGGTTTCACCACCATTCCGGCCTGGCAGCTGATTGCCAGTGTTTCAATCCTGGTGATTTCGGCGATTGGTGCAGTATGGTTGGCAGGCAGGGCGTTTCATCTGGGTATGCTGCGTTATGGGCAGCGGATTCGTTGGAAGGAAGTAATCAGCCATCAAAAGGTGTGACCTATGAATAAAACTTTGCTTGTATTGAAACATGAACTCATCACCGTCCTTTCCCGCCCATCATTCCTATTCGTCATATTTGGAATACCAATCATCGGCGCGATCATCTTTTCTGTTGCAGGACAGTTAACGAAAGGCTCCTCAGCTCAAATCCTATTATCTCAGCTGATCAGCACGCCATCAACTGTGCAGGCTGAAGGATACATTGACCAGAGTGGCATTATTAAGACCATTCCCGACTCAGTAGAAAGCGGGTTACTGCTGCCATTTTCTGATGAAGGCAGTGCCCGTAAAGCACTTAATGATGGCGAGATTTCCGCTTATTACATCATTCCAGTGGATTACATCAAGAGCGGAGAGATCATCTACATCCGTCCGGATTTTAACCCCCTTGGATCTTCCAGTCAGTCAGATTTAATGCAATGGATCTTGAAGGTTAATCTGTTGGGAGGGGATGTACAGCTCGCAAATCTAATCAACGGCCCAATGAGCACAGAAAAAGTGGCCTTGTCCCCAGAACCTCGAGCGCGATGCAAATAACTTATTAACATATTTCCTGCCCTACGCAGTATTGTTGCTTTTTTATATCATCATCCTAAGCACTGCCAGTCTTTTGCTCAGCAGTGTTGCCAAGGAAAAGGAGAACCGGGTGATGGAGATCCTGATGTTATCGGTCACCCCAAGACAGCTACTCACGGGCAAAATCGTAGGCCTGGGTTTGATCGGATTGCTCCAGGTGGTTGCCTGGGTGGGCACCGGGCGATTATTGTTAGCCAGAAGTGGGACAACTTTCAACCTGCCGATCGCCTTTCAGCTGCCAACTTCTTTTCTGATCTGGGGATTGGTATTCTTCCTGCTTGGTTATGCAGTCTATGCAAGCTTGATGGCGGGGTTAGGGTCATTGGTCCCCAATCTCCGTGAAGCTTCTCAAGCGACCATCCTGGTGATCTTCCCTTTGATGATTCCCATGTTCCTGAATTCCTTGCTGATCAATGAGCCCGATAGCATCATTTCAGTCTTCCTCAGCTTATTCCCATTAACATCACCTGTGGCGATGATGACCCGCCTGGCTGCGGGAGGCGTGCCACTCTGGCAGACTTTCCTGGCTGCCATACTGCTGGTAATCACAGCAGTGTTGGTGGTACGGTCAGTGGCGCGTATGTTCCGCTCACAAACCATATTATCAGGCCAGCCATTCAGTCGAAAATTATTCTTTAATACCCTTCTTGGAAAGGCATGAGAATCTTTCAATAGTTGAGAGCAACCAGAGATGGAATATTCTCCCGACGGTCCTGTTTTCACCCTCGAAGACATCCATTCTTCAGCAAGGAATATCCTGGAGGAAGCACCCGTGGGGATCCTCGCCCACCGCCTCCTGAGAGAAGTTATACGAGTACCATCGGATGATCCTGATCAGATTCAGGCAAAAAAAGCTGCCGCGGATGGCAAATGGGTCCGCCAGTTGGTAGGAGCACAGATACCAGATGGTAGCTGGGGTCGCTTTCACTCCCAAGACACGCAAGTGAAGACCGCGTTTCGCACCACCGAGGAAGCTATCGACCGGGCTTTTGGGTTGGGAATCGAACCGAATAGTCAAATGCTCTCACAAGTCAGCCAGTACATCCTGGATGTACTCCACGGGGAGTTACACATCACCGACCGGGTTGAGAAACACGAATCCTGGCCGCTGCTGATCAAGTTCATCCTGGCGGGCAGGCTGGCTCAGGTTGACCCAACAAACAAGGAATTGGATCCATTTTGGACCTATCTAGCAGATGTCGCCAAGCAAGCCTTCACATCTGGAAGTTATCGTTTGGAGGATGAGGTAGCTGCATACCAACAGCAGTCAGGAATTCACGTCCAAAATGGATTCCTGGAAAGCCAGCACGCTTTATGGATCCTTGCGACACACCGGTTGCCTGAACAGATAGAGCGTGATATGGTGCGTTGGATATGGCATAAGCCGGAGGGTATCCGCTATATACGGGTGGCACTGGCCGATCCTACAGCGAGGCGAATAGGTTACTGGTTCAGATCGATGAACATCCTCACGCGGTTCAACTCATGGCGTGAGATTTCAATAAATGTGCTTAATCGTATATGGGAACAAGGCGACCAGGATGGTATGTGGGATTTTGGCTCACGGATCGCCAGCTGCGTGGAATTCCCCCTCTCCGATAGCTGGCGCCAGTCTAAGAATCGCAGGCTGGATTACTCCACCTGCATCCTGATCCTGCTGCGTAAATTTTACGATTGATCTCAGGCTTCCAGCCAAATGGTCACCGGACCATCGTTGGCGATTTCCACCAGCATGTGAGCGCCGAACTCGCCCGTCTGGGTGGGCACCCCCAGATGGCGAAGCATCGCCGAAAAGAGCTCCACCAATGGACGGGCTACCTCGGGCAGGGCTGCGTCTGTGAACGAGGGTCGCCTGCCTTTGCGAGTATCCGCATATAGGGTGAACTGTGACACGACCAGGGCTTGACCGCCCACATCCAACAGCGAGCGATTCAGCTTGCCCTGCTCATCTTCGAACACCCGCAGGTTGGCAATTTTTTCGCTCAACGTGCGCGCCTGCTGCTCGCCATCCCCAGGACCGATCCCCAGCAAGATGACGAAGCCTGTGTTGATTTCTGCAATAGCATGCCCAGCTACAGATACCCTGCCGGATTTTACCCGTTGTAATACAACCCGCATAAGCCAAAATTTCCTTTATTCATTATGGGAGACCCACAGCTTCCCGCACTTCAGCCATGGTTTGCTCTGCGATGACCCGGGCGCGTTTGGCACCATCATCCAGCACATCCTCCACATAACCCGGGTTTTTTGTCAGCTCATTTCGCCGGGCGCGGAAGGGTGCCAGGTTGGCATTTAAATTCTTGGCGTAGAGCATCTTGCACTCCACGCAGCCGATGCCCGCCCGTCGGCATTCACGATTGACCATGGCAATTTCATCCGGTGAGGAGAAGATCTTATGCATGGTGTATACGTTGCAGATATCCGGGTTACCGGGGTCGGTACGCAACCTGCGGTTCGGGTCGGTCACCATCTGCATCACCCGCTTGATGGTTTCCTCCGGTGTGGCAGCGATCTCGATGTGATTATTGAGGCTCTTGCTCATCTTGCGCTCCCCATCGATGCCCAGTACCAATGGGATTTCGGTGTTCTTCATCTCGGGTTCGATCAACACTTTGGTATTGTAGCGATGGTGAAATGAACGTACTGTCTCACGGGCAAATTCAAGATGCGGTGCCTGGTCAATCCCCACCGGTACGATGTTGGATTTGTACAGCACGATATCAGCGGTCATCAAGATCGGGTAGCCCACCAGCCCATAGTTCACATTTTCGGGCTGGTCGCGCACCTTATCCTTGAAGGTGGGCAGGTCGGTCAGTTTTCCCAAAGGCGAGACCATAGAGAGGATCAGGTGCAGCTCCGCCACCTGGGGCACATGGGATTGGATGAACATGATGGTCTCATCCGGGCGAATGCCAGCTGCCAGGAAATCCAATGCCATTTCTATGGTGTTTTGGCGCAAGTTAAGTGTGTCTTCCACTGTGGTCAGCGCATGCAGGTCGACGATGCAGTACACACAGTCATATTCATCTTGTAGTGCCACGTAATTCTTGATCGCGCCCAAGTAATTTCCCAGGTGTTGCCGCCCGGTGGGACGTGCACCTGAAAATACGCGGCCTTTCTTTGGTGGGTTCATAGGTACTCCTTTCTATATATCATCCAGGATTTCGTCGTATGAGTAGGTAACTGCCTGTCCAGCTATCCCGTAGGTAATGAGTTGAGGGCGATGCAATTCATCGTCATCAAAACTCACAACTAGCCCTTACACATGTTTCAAATTTCAAATCTCCTCACCAACCTGGCCATCTCGCCCGGTTCGGCGTGGCGGTGGGTTTGAAGCTTTGAATACAAGAGCTTTTCATTGATCGAAAACTCAAAGCGCCCTCCGTCGGATGGCAGCAGGGTAAACGATTCAATGTTCGGCTCAAACTCCTTTAGCAGTTCGGCTGCCAGACCGACAGCACGATCAGTGTAGTTTCAGACTGCACAATAAATCAGATTCATTTTCATCAACATAACTATACCTCCGATAGATTTATAATGAACACCCCCGCCGGTGATGCGACGGGGGTGAATAAGCCAGCTTCACGCTTCAGGTACGGTTATTATAAACGATACCTTTTGCCCAGCTAACGGTGGCAGCTCCGGCGTAGGTTACTTCCCAAATGGGTTCACCCTGCAGCTCCAAGGTCCATTCAACGCACGCGCACGGGCGGGGTTTGCACCATCTACCGCTCTCTGTACCGCCGCTTCCGCGCTTACTCGTCCTCTTCCAGGCTATTAATTATATTGGCGGATAGTATATCATAAAAGGAATTGGGGAAAAAGGATTACTACAAAGCTGCGCGAGAAGAGCGCCTTCCAGCTCAAAGGACACAAAGGAGAACATTGAGATGACACACCCAGGCTGGACGTCTCTATCATTTACAATTGTTACTGCGGTAACTGTCTATAAACCTGCATCACCCAGAGGTGGGATTTTCGGTGAGGCAAAAGGTAGTGGTTGGAAGGATGCATTACCCAGAAATATCTGGTTGACTCTTGGATGAAAATATGCTAAGATAGTTACATATTGTAAGTAAGTATTACATGATGTAAGTAACTTGTCATTCGATCATCAGGCACAATCCATGACCTACCGGCTTACCATTTCCGCCTCAGCAATGCGTGATATCAACCGTTCTGCTATCCTGGAGATCATCCGCCGGGAAAGCCCAATCGCGCGCAGCACCATCGCCCAGCGACTGGACGTCAGCCTGCCGACGGTCATGCGCATCGTGGATGGGTTGATTGATGAGGGTTTTGTCCGTCTGCACGGGGGTACAGAATGGAGTGGCGGGCGTAGGCGTCCCCTGTTGGAATTCAATGCTGAAGGTTATCTCATCCTGGGTGTGGATATGGGTGGGACGAAGATGTATGGTGCCCTTTCGGACCTGGGGGGCAATGTCCTCGATGAGATGAATATCACCCGGCACAGCACCAGTGGTGAAGACAGCTTCAACCACTTGACCACCCTGATCGATACCCTGCTCGAGTTCAGCAAAGTTAGCTGGACGGCAGGTGCATGGCATTGGGGTCGGTGCACCCGGCATCACTTTACACAAAGAAGGCATTGTCACCTGGGCGAATACGTTGCATTGGAAAGACTTCCCGCTCAAACAACGGTTAAGTGAGTTATATCCCCTGCTGATCACAGTAGATAACGATGTAAACCTGGCAGCCATGGGTGAGCTGTGGTTTGGGGCAGGACAGAATACCCAAAACATGGTCATGGTGGCGATTGGCACAGGCATTGGAGCCGGGATCATCATCGATGGCGCCCTGTACCGTGGGGCAAACGAAGCTTCGGGGGAGATTGGCAACATGCTCCCGGGGTGCGAGTTCCTGGGGAAAAATTTCGAGGATTTTGGAGCGCTTGAAAGTGTGGCTTCAGGGACAGGGATTGCTGAACGTGCCAGGATTGCCCTCGATGGAAAATGCACGACAGAAGAATTGGAAAACCTGACCGCCGAAGATGTATTTGAGGCTGCCAAGCAAAACCAGGAATGGGCTTCGAAGATTATCAACGAAACAGTAGATTACCTGGCAATCGCCATCGCCAACCTGGCTGTGGCCTTTGACCCGGAATTGATCATCCTGGGTGGTGGGGTATCGCGTTCTGCAGAGATGCTGGTCGAGCCCATCCTTCACCGTATGGCAGGTGCCATCCCCATGCTCCCCAGGCTGGTGGTATCCAACCTGGGTCTAAGGGCGGGGGTAATGGGGGCAATCACCAATGTGCTGCATAATACAGCTAATTTTTATGTCGTCCATAAACTATCTTAACTTTTCAAAAACAAGCCAAAGGAGGTGTGTTGTAAAGAAAATCGATTATTCAGATGCAAAAAATCACAAGTATTCAGAATCCAAATCACCAAGAAAGAGGAGAAAATATGCGTACTTTAAATAAAATTGCTTTAGTCGTTATGGCACTCATCATCGCATTTGGCGTGGTGGGCTGCCAGAAGAAGGAAACTGGACCGGTGACCATCCATGTGCTGACCATGGATCAGGCTGGTTTGAAACCCGCTGAGATCGATCAAATTGCGCGCGATTTCGAAGCCCTGAACCCCGATATCAAAGTGGTCATGGAATATGTCTCCTATGATAACGTCCACGACAAGATCGTGACCGGCATGGCTGCCACACCTCCAGGATACGATGCAGTCATGGTCGATGTGATCTGGCCAGACGAGTTCATCAAGGCCGGCTATCTGCTGGATGTGACTGGCCGAGTGACAGATGACATGAAAACCAATATGTTCCCGGCCTCCTGGAATGGCGTCACCCGTAATGGCAAAATTTATGGCATGCCGTGGCTGATGGACGTTAAGTATTTTATGTACAACCAGGATATCCTATCGAAAGCTGGGATCAGCACACCTCCCGCCACCTGGGAAGAACTGGTCGATCAGGCGAAAATAATCAAAGAGCAAGGCCTGGCCGAATTTCCTATCATCTGGTCCTGGAACCAAAAAGAGGGTGTTGTATGTGATTTCACCGCTTTGCTTTTTGGGAATGGCGGTGCCTTCCTGGATGAAAAAGGTACACCAGTTTTCAATAATGAAAAGGGTGTCCAGGTTCTGACTTGGATGAAGCAAACTCTGGATGAGGGCCTCAGCAACCCAAGCTCAGTTTCTGCGGATGAGGGTGCGGTTGAGACTGACTTCCTGGCTGGCAAATCTGCCTTTGCGGTGAACTGGTTATTCCAATTCTCCGATTCAAATGATGCCAGTAAATCACAAATTGTTGGCCAGGCCGCCTTCGCACCTGTACCTGTATTCAAAGCTGGAGCAGATGCGGGCATCAAGGGTTCCAGCGTAGACGGATCCAGCTCGTTCGCCATCATGGCCACAACCCCGTATGCAGACCAAACCTGGAAATTCCTGACTTATATATCCAGTTTTGATGTTCAGATGAAATACTCAGCAGAAATGCTCCCAGTCTGGCAAAATGCTTTCCAGGGAGATAATCTGACCACACTATTAGCTGCAACACCGACGAACCCGGTAACTGTACCGGCGTTCCTGGCGCAATTCCCCTATGCCTATGAGCGACCAACCGTAGCTTATTACAACGAGGCATCTGCAGCACTACAACTCGCCATTCAAGAAGCTTTGACAGGAGCAAAAACCCCGCAAGCAGCCTTGGATGAAGCAGCTGCCACATGGGTCCAGCTGGGCAGTAAATAATCTAGCTAATGATACGATTGGGTGGATTTGCGATACAATGCAAGTCCACCCAATTTTTTAGCGATGACTGCGAATTCGCAAAACCTCCCAAGACGACAACTCTCGTTGCGACAACAAGACAGGCGCACTGCCTGGCTGCTGGTCTTACCTGCCCTGGTGGTCATCCTGGGTGTGACCCTATGGCCGATCATTTATACATTCATCTTAAGTTTCTATCATGCTCCCACCGGGATCAACCAGGTGCGGACTTTTGTCGGTTTGGGGAATTATATCGAGATGGTCAAGGACCCTACCTTCTGGGAGACCATTGGGCGGACCATGTATTTCACGGTTGTCTCGGTAAGCCTGGAAATGGTTTTGGGATTGGCAGTTGCTCAATTAATCCATTCGCATCCATGGGGGTGGAAGTTCCTGCGTTTCAGCCTGATCATCCCCTGGGCAGTCCCTACAATCGTCAATGGCGCCATGTGGCGCTGGATCTATAGTGCGG
The DNA here is from genome assembly GCA_963777935.1 of uncultured Chloroflexia bacterium. Taxonomy (GTDB): domain Bacteria; phylum Chloroflexota; class Anaerolineae; order Anaerolineales; family UBA4823; genus FEB-25. Next base: position 312,077 of record CAVZSL010000005.1, on the reverse strand, counting down.
ATTTTGGGGCATTAAATGGCTTGCTCTCACAATTAGGATTGATCAAACATTACATCCCGTGGTTATCCTTACCTGATTTGGCCATGCCGCTGGTGATCCTGGCGGATGTCTGGCATATGATGCCATTCGTGGCTTTGATCCTGCAGGCAGCGTTGGCAACCCTACCAGTGGAGCTGGATGAAGCTGCTGCTGTGGATGGTGCCAACGGATTCCAGCGTTTCTGGCAAATCCGCTTACCGCTGCTTCGCCCGGCAATTCTGGTGGCGTTGATCGCCCGCACCGTGGATGCCTTTCGAGTATTTGATATCGTCTACGTCCTTACCAGCGGTGGACCAGCCAATAGAACACTGACCATAACTTATCTGACTTACCTGAATTCTTTTCCCTGGGGAAAGCAAGGGATTGGAGCCTCGCTTTCTTTCCTGATTTCTATCTTCACCATCAGCATGGCGCTGATATTTATCCGTTTCCTGTACCATCCTGAGGAAAATCAATGATGAATACCCGGAAGTTCCTGCGTAAATTACCGTTATTTTTATTGACACTTCCAGTGCTGTTCTTTATTTATTTCCCCATTTTGTGGCTGTTAAGCGCCAGCCTTTCCAACCAGGTGGATTTATACGCCATCCCAATGCATTGGATCCCGCAACACCCAACATTACAGAATTATCTGGATATTATCTTTCCAAACCTGGCAGCCTCGTCAGTGCCGCGCACTTTTGCTGTAGCATTGCTGAACTCGATCAAAATCGCTTCAGCGGTAACGATCATCTCACTGGTGATTGGGAGTATGGCAGCCTATGCCCTGGCACGCGTCCCATTCAGATTCAGTCGAGCAATTTTATTAGGTATTATTGCCACCCGCATGATCCCGGAAGTATCTTTGATTTTGCCACTATTTATCATCGCCTCGAATCTGCAATTAATTAATAAGCCCATCATATTAATCATCACCTATATGAGCTTTGCACTGCCATTTGCCATCTGGATGATGGTGGCATTCTTCCAAACCGTTCCCATCGAGCTGGAAGATGCCGCCCGCATCGATGGCTGCTCACGATTGGGGCATTTTGTTCCGGGTAGTCATTCCAATTTCAGTGCCTGGATTGGTCTCAACGGCGATGTTCGTTTTTCTGCTCGCCTGGGACGAATTCTTCTATGCCCTGATCTTCACCAGCACGCTGGCATCCAAGACGGCGCCAGTGGCCATGTCGGAATTTGTGGGCCGTTATGCGATTAACATCACCGGCATGATGGCAGGTGGCATCCTGGCAGCGCTGCCCCCAATCATATTAGCACTGGCTTTCCAGCGCTATATCGTGAGAGGCATGACTGCAGGGGCAGTAAAGGGGTAAGAGAGTTGGGTTCGGTTAAATGATTTTAGTTTAATCATTTCATTTGAAGACGCCCAACCAATAAATTACGATATTCGATCCAGGGTGTTGGATGAAGAATTTGATAATAACCAGGACTCTTGTTTAGTAACAGAAGAGCCGTATTACCCTATTGGCGATAATAATATTGCTTAATTTTAAATGCTCATCAATGGCAGGGATGTAATACCATTTCCAAGCGGTAAAATCGTATTACCAGGATGGATCACGTAACCTGGAAGAGCTTTTCCTTTAAAATCACTTTGAAAACCGATCAGCTCTTTTGCCATCTCGGGACGGAGTGTCGCGGATAATTTGATCTCGATGGGGATTAACCCATTTTGCGTTTCAATCACCAGGTCCACTTCAGCTCCTGATGCTGTGCGCCAAAAATACATAGCTGATTCTTCACCACGGTGCAGATAAATCTTTAATAATTCTGATATTACCAGGTTTTCAAAAATTGCTCCCCCCATTGGACCAGCAACCGCATGCTCAATGTCTCGTAGCCCGACTAAATAGCACAACAGTCCGGTATCGACGAAATAGACCTTGGGAGATTTAATCAATCGTTTGCCAATATTGGCATAATAGGGACGCAGGATGAATATCTGGAAACTTGCCTCCAGGATCGAGACCCAATCCTTGGCTGTATTAACGGATACTCCCACATCTCGGGCGAGCTCACTCAGGTTTAAAAGCTGTGCGCTTCTGGCAGCCAGAGCCCGTAAAAAGGTTTGGAACAGGGTCAAGTCACCAATATTGCGTAAGTTGCGCACATCGCGTTCCAGGTACGTCTGCACATAGCTGGCTTGCCACAGTCTGGCATCTCGTTCAGGGGATATGGCAATCTCTGGAAAATAACCGCGTAAAATCTGTGTCCACAGTTCCGTTTGTGTTTGGGCCGGTAAAGAGAAACTTGGGTCATGCAGGCCATTCGAACGCTCCCAGGGGAGCTTTCGTTCAGGTAGCCTGACGAGTTCCCATTGTGAGAAGGGCAGCAACTTCAAGACTGCAGCCCTGCCTGCCAGGCTTTCAGTTACCTGCTGCATTAAAAGCAGATTCTGGGAGCCGGTCAAAATATACTGCCCCGATTGGCTGCGTGACTGGTCAATTATTTCTTTGATGTATGGCAGCAAGTCGGGAGCGTATTGAATTTCATCTAAAACTACCGGTGGAGCGTACAGATTTAGAAAACCCCGCGGATCATTCAATGCCGCCAGGCGCACATCCGGCGGTTCCAAGGAGATGATTTTATAACTACCGCTGAAAAGATGCTTAAGTAGCGTGGTTTTACCAGATTGGCGAGGACCGACAAGAACCACAGCAGGGAATTCTGAGGTGGCTTTTCGAATGATGGGTTCAAGGCTGCGGGATATATATAAGTTACTCACACATCACCATATGTATATTTGCAATTATACTGCAAATATACATGATCGACAATATCACGCTATTACACTGCAAGAATCCCAGTTAATCACAAGGCTATTAAAGAATCCCAATCTTATGCTTATATGGTTACTTTTCGTATCTACTTCGGCAGCTGCCCCAGGAGCCCCATCAACCAGCGGTGTGGTTTGTGGAAGAACTTCATCGGTTGGGCGAACATGAGGATGCACTTGCCGTGGATCACGCTCATCCCATTCTCCTCGCCATACTGAATAGCTGCCTGTGACTCTGCCCCCTGCTGCAACCAGACACGCTGGATGCCGGCCTCGTGCGCCTCATGCACCACCTTCTCCGCCTGGTCTGGCGGCACCACCACCACGACACCATCAACCTTCTGAGGTAAGTCCTTCAGGCTCGGGTAACTTTGCTGTCCTTCAATGACTTCCCCACTCGGGTGGACCAGGGTAAGCGCATAGCCCTTCTCCTTCAGCTCCTTAAAGGCATTATTCCCAAACTTATTTTTATCTTTGCGCGAGACCCCGACGATTGCCAGGGAACGCTGGGAAATGAAATCATCAATCATGGCTTTAGTAACCATAGCTTAACTCTCCTTATTAATAAATTTTTATGGATTATTGATCTGCTTGGGCTTCACCGAAGCCCATCATCTGTTTTCAAAGCTCTTCTGGTTTACAACCACCTGCGCTCATTTGAGCTCGCATGTTATCCATCATGCCGGCCATCATGCGTTTCATCATCCTGGGAATAGCTTTTGTGACCCATGCCACTACCAATCCTCCCGCAGCTGCCCCTAAGAGAGCTGTGACCAGGTAACCGGTACGGTTCGATCGATCGATATACATATGTCTACCCTCCAATCCATTTGGGATAACCGAAATTGTCGCTGTTTTTTCAATCAAAATAATATTTTCCAGATCCTCCTATACCAATGATGATGCGCTTAATTCAACAATCAGACCATTGGACGTTTTTAATTATAATCGGGTATTCCATGAAATTCCCCACTCGCACCCTCCCCTAAATATGCTACAATCTATCCAGAATAAGGAGGTAACTATGAATAACAGCCTCGATATTCGTCCATCCCCCATCGCTGGTCAGTGGTACCCGGGTGATCCTAAACGCCTCGCCACCGAAGTAGACCGCTACATACACGATGCCAAATTACCAGAGTTGAACGGTGAAGTGGTCGCCATCATCACGCCCCATGCCGGGCACATCTATTCAGGTCCGGTGGCAGGCTATGCCTTTGCAGCTTTAAAGGGATACAAGCCTGATATCGTGGTAGTTGTCTCACCCATGCATTATCCGTACAATGAGCCACTGCTAACCACTGCCCACGATGCTTACGAAACCCCACTTGGGATCATCCCCGTGGATGCTGAGGCAGTGAAAAGGCTTAATGAGCTATTGGAAAATGAGTTGGGTTATGGTCTCGCCCGTGTACGGCGTGACCGCGAGCACTCGCTCGAGATCGAGCTACCCTTCCTGCAACGCGTGATTGAAACCCCATTCAAGCTGCTGCCAGTAATGGTGCGTGACCAGAGCCGCGAAGTCACACATGCGCTGGGTCAATGCCTGGCAAAATCCCTAAAAGGGAGGAATGCCCAACTTGTGGCGAGCACTGATCTTTCGCATTTCTACCCGCAGCGGGTTGCTAACCAGCTGGATGATGTAATGTTGCGTTGCATCGAGTCCTTCGATCCTGACGCAGTGATTTTGGCAGAGGAAGAAGGCAAAGGCTTTGCCTGCGGGAGGGGTGCTTTGGCAGCCGTGCTGTGGGCAGCCAAAGATCTGGGCGCGGATAAGGTCAAGATCTTGAACCATGCCACATCGGGTGATGTGACCGGTGACACTTCCCAGGTGGTGGGTTATGGCGCAGCAGTGGTACTGCGCAGTCATTCGGAAGCCCATTAAGATGATGGGGTATTTTGGGGTCACCTTTACCAGCCGGCTGCAGTAAAAGGCTCGCCTAAGCATGTTCATCTGGAATTTTCTGCTCATCCTGCTCCTGGTCGCCTTGAACGCATTTTTTGTAAGCGTTGAATTTGCCTCGGTTGCATCACGCCGGGCGCGTATCGAGCTGCTGGCAGAAGAAGGTAATGCTGCCGCGAATATCGTCAAAAGCTGGATTGAAAACCCAAAAGCGCGCGATCGGATCATCGCGGCTGCTCAGCTGGGCGTTACGATTGTCAGCCTGGCGCTGGGTGCGGTGGGTGAGAATACCTTCGAGAAATTATTAACCCCCTACTTTGATCAAATCTCCCTGGCACCCAGCCTGCAAAGATTGACACCCTTACTGGCAGCACTGCCCCTGGTGCTATCCCTGATCATCATCACCAGCGTCCATGTCGTCCTGGGTGAGCAGGTTCCCAAGGTTGCCACCCTGCACCAACCGGAGCGTGTCGCAGTGCTTAGCGCTCAACCCATGAAAGCTTTTACCACCGTCTTTAAGTGGTTTATCAATTTGTTAGATTGGGCGACCAGACTTGTCTTGCGGCTCTTCGGCTTACAACTTGGGGGAGAACACTCACTGATCTACACCGTGGATGAGCTCAAACAGATGATCTCTGAGTCGGAGGAAGGTGGAGTGCTTGAGCTACCCGAACGAGAGATGCTCGAATCGGTCTTCGACTTCGGCGGGCTGCTGGTGAGGCAGGTGACCGTGCCGCGCACGGAAGTCGTTGCCATTGAGGCGGATACGAAGCTGGAGGAGATCATTACCACAGTCACCCAACACACATATACCAAGCTACCGGTCTATGAAGATGACCTTGACCAGATCATCGGCATTTTACATGTGAAGGACCTGCTACGGGTGATGAAGCAGCCGGATTGCCAGGATACGACGGCGCGTGATTTAGCACGCGAGCCACTCTACATCCCGGAAACCCTGCCAGTGAATGATCTACTGCACCAGTTCCGACATAACCGCCAGCACATTGCTATTGTGATGGATGAGTATGGAGGCACAGCCGGTTTGGTCACTTTAGAAGACCTGCTCGAAGAGATCGTGGGCGAGGTGAGTGACCAGTTTGATAAAATCTCCCCGGAGATCCAAAACCTACCGGATGGCTCTGTATTAATCGACGGATTGACACTGATCGAGACCGTGAACCAGCAGCTTAACCTCAACCTGTCGGACCCGCATTACGACACCATTGCCGGCTACTTCCTGGGCAAATTGGGACATATCCCAAAAATTGGGGATGGAATCGAATCTGGCGGCGTTTCTTTACAGGTCGAATCGATGGATGGTTTGCGCATTGCCCAACTTAAACTCCACCGCTTGAATAATTCGCCCCTTGAATGAATGACCACTTTCGTTGAAGTTGCAGTCAATGTGCCCCAGGTTAGTGGTACATTCCACTACCACCTGCCAGCAGAGCTGGAGGGCAAGGTGCAGCCGGGTCACCTGGTGGAAGTGCAGTTTGGCCACCAGCTGGTACAAGGGGTGGTGTTCAGGTTCGTAGAACAAACCGATGTGCCCGAAACCAAGCCAGTTGTGTCGCTGGTTGATGAGCAAGCAGTTCTGACACCATCGCAGATCAAGCTGGCGAGTGAGATGGCTGAATCCACTCTTTCTTCTTTGGCAGCCTGTATCGACTTGATGATTCCACCAGGGCTTTCTCAGCAGGCTGATGTGTTATATGAGAAAAGAATCCTAATTCATCCAATAAATCGTCCACCGACCAAATTGCAAAATCGTATATTGAAAATTATCAGCGAGCGCGGACCGTTACGCGGTCGGCAGCTGGAGGCTGCCTTTCGACCCGTAGATTGGCAACCTTCAGCCCGTTCGTTAGTCAAGCAAGGCTTGCTGAGCACGAAGACAGTGCTAGCCACCACCATCGGTGCGAGCGAAAACTACACGTACAGCCCGATTAGCCTGCACTCCTGAACAAGCAGACGAGCAAATGCCCAGCCTGGCACGGACGGGCAGTTTGGCACTGCAACGCCGTCAGGCAATGTTGCAGGCATTACTGCGCGAGCAGGGGGAGATGGATGTTGCCTGGTTGTATGCAGAAAGCGGTGGAAGCCTTGCTGATCTGAAAGAGTTGGAAAAGCGTGGGTTGGTAATATTAGGTGAGGCTGAAGTCTGGCGTGACCCACTGGTAGGCGTGGAATTCGTCCTCAGCGATCCACCAACCCTCACCTCCGACCAGCTGGCTGCCTGGAAGGAGATCCAGGCGGGAATTACAAGCTCAGCTGAAGGAAAACCGGTCCAGCCGTATATGTTACATGGGGTCACCGGGTCTGGCAAGACAGAGATTTACCTCCAGGCAGTGCGGGAAACCCTCCAGCTAGGTCGCCAGGCGATCATACTGGTACCGGAGATAGCCCTGACACCCCAAACCATCCGGCGTTTCGTCAGCCGCTTCCCCGGCCAGGTGGGAAGCATGCATTCACGGCTATCAGCGGGAGAACGCTTCGACACATGGCGACGAGCTCGTCAGGGGCAATTATCGGTGGTGGTGGGACCTCGCAGCGCCCTGTTCACTCCATTCTCTAATGTAGGTCTGATCGTGGTGGATGAATTCCACGACGATACTTATTACCAATCGGAATCCCAACCACATTACCATGCACGGGAAGCAGCAGTCGATTATGCGCATATAGCAGGAGCGGTGTGTGTGCTCGGGTCAGCCACACCCGATATCGTCAGCCGTTACCAGGCAATCAAAAAGGGATGGCATTATCTGAGCCTGCCTCTGCGTATCCTTGCACACCGACAGGTGGTGGAAAACCAGGTGCAGAAGCTTGGCATCCGCTCACAATACCGCTCCATTGGTGATCAAACGGAGACGATTGACCTGCCCCCGGTGGAAGTGGTGGATATGCGAAAGGAATTGCAAGCGGGTAATCGGTCCATTTTCAGTCGTTCTCTCCAAGAGGCCCTTGCAGAGATACTGGCGCAAGAACAGCAGGCCATCCTGTTTCTCAATCGACGGGGCAGTGCTACTTACATATTTTGTCGAGATTGTGGCTATATTTTAAAATGCCCTCGCTGTGACATGCCGTTGACTGCTCATATGGCTGGAACAAAAGCAGGAATGAACAACCAATCCACCGAGCAGGTACTCACCTGTCATTATTGCGGTTATAAACGTCAAATTCCTGGTACCTGCCCTCAGTGTAAGAGCGAGCGTATCCGCCAATACGGAACTGGCACCGAGAAGGTGGAAACAGAAGTACAAGCGCTCTTCCCTGAAGCAAAGACCTTGAGATGGGACTTTGAGACCACCCGTCAAAAAGGTGCCCATGATGCTATCCTCAGTCACTTTGTTAACCAGCATGCCAATGTGCTGATCGGCACACAAATGATCGCCAAGGGTCTTGACCTGCCTCTGGTCACCCTTGTGGGGCTGGTGTTGGCAGATGTGGGTCTCAGCCTTCCTGATTTGCGTTCAGCGGAGCGTACGTTCCAGGTGCTTACCCAGGTAGCCGGGCGAGCCGGGCGAAGCCCTCTGGGTGGCCAGGTGATCCTGCAGACGTTCCAGCCAGAACATTACGTAATCAAAGCAGCTGCCCAACATGATTATCAGTCGTTTTACGAGCAGGAGCTCGCTTATCGGCGTCAATTGCATTATCCACCCTTCTCAAATTTGGTCCGCCTGGAATACCGGCATCGGGATGCTGATCGTGCTGAAGCCTCTGCTATAACCCTGGCTAACCAAATCAACCACTGGCTGGTGGAGGAGAAGCGGGGCGAGACGGAGGTGATAGGACCAACACCATGCTTTTTCTCACGCCTGGGCGGAATGTACCGCTGGCAGATCGTATTGCGCGGTCCTGATCCGGCTTCATTGCTCAGGGGTCGGACTTTTAGTGACTGGCGGATTGAGGTAAATCCACCATCTTTGCTATAATATCCAAAAGGGTTCTTGGTGATTATAGCGAATGAAATATTCAAGATTTAGAGCAAATATTATATAAGGAGGTTTAAATGGAGAGTTTTAAGCGCGGGTGGGCTTTTCTAAAACAATCATGGCAGATGGCGTTGAAAGATAAGGATCTGCTCAAGCCATCCATCTATACAATCATCGCAGGATTTATCGTCACTCTGATCCTGGTCATCCCAATTGGATTCGCCACCTTCCTGTTACAAAATAGCCCCATTGGGAAATTTATCATTTATGTCCTATGGGCAATAGTGATCTTCATCCAATATATTGTTGGGTATGTTTTCTCTGCCATGACAGTGTATCTAATCTATGGATACCTGGCAGAAGGCGATGGCAGGATGGATAAAGCCTGGATGATCGTCAAGCGGGATGTTTGGGATATCGCCAGTCTGGCAGCTGCGACCACGGCGGTCAACCTGTTTTCGAGTGCAGTGAGGGGAAGAGGCAGGGGCGCTGGGCGAAGTTTCCTAGCTGGGCTGATTGAAACCGTTTGGACCGAAGCAGCTTTTCTGATCTTGCCAGCCATGGTCATCGAAGACATCAATTTAAAAGGTGGAATCAAGCGCGCCACCCAAATCATCAAGGATAACCTGCTTTTGGTTGGCATCAGCACCGTGGGGGTGAAGACCATTGTGGGTCTGGTTAGTTTCATATTGGGTGCAGTGGGAGTGGGCCTTGGCATAGGTTTGGGAGTGGCAATTGTTTCATTAAGCCAGGGTTCCACCGCTGGGATAATCGCTGGTGTAATATTGGGTATCCTGATCGCCACACCTTTTATCTTATTCGCCACAGTGATCAGCACTTACACTGGCACAGCATACCATACCTGCCTGTACCTATGGGCAAGGGATGTGGAACGTGCACACCAGGCTGGGGAAACCGGTGTAGTTCCCGCACCTTCACCTTTAGCCGCCGCTCTCCAGTGAGCCAGGCATTCAGGAATTTACGCTGAGCAGACACGGAGAGGTATATGCCGCAATTACGCCATGAAACCTTGACCTGGGATGATGTGGATAAGTTAATCGATCATCTACTACCCCAATTTCAAAGTGACTTTGAGACAATGGTGATTATCACCCGTGGGGGCATCATCCCCGGAGGGTTACTGGCTGAAGCCACCGGGATATCTTCCATCCTCACCGCCTCGGTAGACTTCCCTGCCGAAGCAGAACGTCAGAAGACAGGCTTGTTTGCTTGGCCACGATTCATCCAATTTCCGAACGATGATCTGCTGAGAGCAAAGCAATGTCTGGTGGTGGACGATGTATGGGGTTCAGGTCGAACCATCACGGCAGTCAAGAATCGCATCGCTTCTGTGGGTGGCTTTCCCTCCACATGCGTGTTGCACTTTAACCCTTACCGCACCCTGTTCGGTAATGTACGCCCCGATTATTACGCTGCCATCACTGATGCTCGCATCATTTATCCATGGGAGATCGATCGCGGCCCAGATAAGGTTCGGTTAGGCTAATAAATCATTAATAGATTGCTAAACATTAGTAAGGGCATCGTAATAATCTGTTTTCCCTAAATATATCGTCTCATCTAGAAAATCGGGATTATTTTTCTACCAGAAACATTAATACCAATTATGCAAATGCTATTATTACAATTATAGAAAAAAGGGTAGGGGCACGATATATCGTGCCCCTACATGGAATCGAGAATACTTATCAGCACCATTATAGTTATTAATTGATCAGATTTTTTCGTTAGTGTCTAATTCTGCCGAACGTTTCTCCTTGGGATCCAACAGGATGATCAAGCCCAACGTTCCCATGTCGGCAAACAGCATGGGAGCCAGGAAGGGAGCGCCACGCACGAAACGCTCCACGACGATGGCATTCTCCATAACCAGATTACGCTGGATGTGGAGCAACACACCAAGCATGCCAACCAGAATCAGCAACACCATCGCCACCACATAGGTGATCAGGTCACTACGGCGTGGATTCGCCAAAGCCCCTAAGAGCACTGCCACAATCGTGGCAAAAATCCCAATCCCTGTCGGCAGCCATAACCACGGGTTCTCAAAATTGGTACGGGCATGGTCCAGTACACTGGAGATCACCGTTGCCAGTGTACCCAGACCCACCATGAAAAAGAAAGCGTTAGTCTTGCTGAAGGGCAATTGTAGTTTACGCCCACCCAAGAGGGTCAGTCGTCCGCTATCAGGTGGTTCCTCCAGCCACACTGCACTGATACCCATCAATCCAACCAATGCAAAAGTGAGTGGCCCCAGGATGGGCGGTGCCCACACAAAGAGTGGGATCGAAATCATCTCACCAAGGGTGGCATAGGGTAAAACAGCCCGGATTAAGTGAAAGTATACCCCCAACAATCCAACCACCGTGCTGGCAAGGTAGATGATAGTGGCAATCACAGCCGCCAGGTTACGCTTACGAAGCGCCAACAGCCCTGCAATTAATAAAAAAATCCCTGCTACCGGCCCGAAAATGATCGGAATCCATTCTTTGGGCATGATCGTACCACTAATCGAATGCGCCAGGTACGTTTCGAGGCCTAGTAGGAGTTCATTCAAAGCCAGCATGAGCAGCATGGACTGGTCGCGCGTGATGGGTATGCGAACACGTTTTATAAAGGGGAAAACAGTCGCCAGGTGGTACATGATCAGGGCGTGGCTCCAGCCGCCTGTAACTTATCATTGACCATCACTTCCAGTTCAGCCATGGTCTCCAAGAGAGGATATACACCATGCCACTGGGAGTAGTCGGGACCTTGCATCCACATGCCAAACTTGGATGTACGCCCCCAATAATGCCATAAATCGAAATAGGTGAAATCGATCGGCTCATCGAAAGGCTCAATGGTCAACAAGTTCTGCTCCTGAAGTGGTGCCATCAGATCATTGCTCGCCTTAACATAATCATTGATTTGCAGGGTGGCTGCATCGGCTCCCGCATATAAATCCTTGATGAAATTCTCGTTGTGGCATTCAAAGCAGATGCTGTGCATACGCGTGCGGTTATCCTGCCAGCTTGGACGCTGCTGGCTTATGGAGGCAAACAAATACCATGATAGGCGGTCGCCCACATCATGAGTTGTGCCGGTGGTCCCAAAACCGCTCATATGGCATAAGGCGCAAGTTGGAGCGGGGAAGTCAACCACAGAAAGGTTGCCTGCTTCAGCTTCCCAATTCCAATTCGATCCCATGGTGGCATATTGGATGCCATGGGCAGACTCCTGGTAGATCTCCCATTGTGGGTGATCGGGACCAATATGGCAGTTATTGCATGTCTCGGGCTTGCGGGCTTGTTCGAGGCTGAAGCTATGGCGGATATGGCATTTCTGGCATTGTCCAACCGACTCGTCAACTGCAGGCTCCCCGATGCTGTGGCAACTTTCACAGGTGAAGGGAGTCAAGACGGGTCCCTCAATAGCTGCGATAGCATTACGGGCTTTATCGGGAGCGAATGAACCTTCAGGAATCGCCTGGTACATCGCCAGATGATTGAGAGATAAATCGGCCGATCCGTCAACTGCTACCCAGGCTGGCAAACTATGACGGCTTTGGTAATACTGAGCCACCTCAGCCTCGTGGCACTTTTCGCATTTAGCTGTGGTAGGCTCAGCCAGGATGGTGTCACCCTCATGCTCGATTGCCCCAGGATAATCTGCACTGACTTCATGGCAATCGCGGCAGGTGACTTCCGCTGCTGCCATGCTGCTATGGCTGAACTGGTCCACGATACCAGGGGACACTTCCCGATGACAGGTGACGCACTCGTCCGAGCTATTCGCTAAGACGTCCACCTTTTCCAGATCGACCGTGGTACCTGCCTGTCCAATTGCCCAGATAATGAGTGTTACCCCCAAGATGACAACCACAACCACCAAACCAATAATTAATGTACGATACTTGCTAAAAGGTTTTGAAGATTGGACCATTGCGCCTCCGTTTAACTTCCATTAATCTTAGCATACGCGTTGTGAATATGTAAATGATATAAGTCACATCCTCCATTATTTAGAATAACAATTACCCCAGGTGGTTACCAATTAGTGTTTATAACGTCTGCCTTTCCAAAGCACCCCGCGACCAGAGATAACAGTATAGGCTGAAGCGAACATCATGGCCGTGAAAATGAGCGCTCCCAGCGGGAAGGTGAAAGCATATCCTCCCGTGATTTGAAACGCCTGGCAAGCCTGAAAGCGTTTGAATAACAGGTAGATCCATAGTATGCTGGCCTCACCCGCCACCACTACGGCAGCGATCCCACCTCCAAGGGTAAGCCACACCAGGCCTCCAAATAGCCATAAGGGGAGCAGAATGGAGACAACCAAACCCAGGAAAGCCCCGAATAATAACAACCACAGCCGGTCGGATAATCCCAGGTAAATATTCTTTGTCCAGCCTTCCCACATCTCAGGTAGAGAGGTATACATGCGTGTTCGAGCGACATTGCGCCCATCTGCGAGGATCAGCCTGTAACCCGCCCGCTTCACCAAGGTGGCGATGGCTTTGTCCTCGTCGATGCGCTCCTTCACAGCCGTATGCCCGCCCACCTGGTCGTAGACTGAGCGTTTGATCAGGATGAACTGCCCATTGGATATCGCATCCATCTTCTCGGGGTTATTCACACGTTGAGCTGGGAACCCAAAGGATAAGCCCAGAAAGACCAAAGGCAGGATGGTCTTTTCCCAAAAACTTTCCAGCTCCTGATAGGTCAGTATTGAGAACATATCGGCACCCAGTTTCATTGCCATATGATAGGTTGACCAAAGCAAACTCGACTCAGCGAAAGTATCTGCATCCAAAAAACACAACCACTCTCCATGGGCAATTTCTGCGCCCTGCACCAGGGCGTGCGGTTTGCCAGCCCAGCCTGGTGGGAGCTCCACGCCATGGATGATGTGCAGGCGCGCATCCAGCTTTTCAAGCTCTACAAGTATTTTCGGCGTCTCATCGCTCGAACGGTCATCAACCACGATGATCTCAATGTTTGAGTAGGTTTGGCTGAACAATGCCTGGAGGCATCGCCTGATGTTCCGTCCTTCGTTCCGAGCAGGGATGACCACTGAGATCAGCGGAAGTTCCCCCTGATTAGGTCTGGCATCCTGACCTGTTCCTGGTTCAACCGCAATGTCAAGGCCGGTACGGCTGTGTACAAGCCAGGTGATGTACAATCCCAACCCCATGGCCAGGGTGGAAATAAGAACTACAGCTGTCAAGCTTATACTACCCTTACCAGGCTTCCCCGGTCGGTCTTTTCAACTTCGATGCGGTTAGGGAAGGCTTCCTTCAGCTCATCAATGTGGGTAATAACCAGCACCTTAGCAAAATCCTGCTTCACCATGTTGATGGCTTCGATAAGGTGCTGCCTGCCCATGGCATCCTGGCTGCCAAAGCCTTCATCTACTACCAGGGTTTGCAGGCGCGCTCCAGCGCGCTTGGCAAGCAACTCTGAGAGCGCCAGCCGGATGGCAAAATTCACCCGGAAAGCCTCGCCACCCGAGTAAAGTTCATAATCACGTGTGCCAGCTCCATCGGAGATGAGGATATCCAGCGTCTCCTTCAGATCCTCACGTTTCTTATCCTTAAATTGAGCCTGGGTGGCGAAGCGGACCGACATATTGCCCTCGCTCAACCGGTCCAGCAAGTTGTTGGCGCGCGTTTCGATCTCCGGCAGGGCTTGCTCGATCAGCAAAGCTGGCACACCGTCTTTACCAAAGGCGCGTTCAAGCTGTTTATACTGTCCAACCAGCCGCGCAAGCTCCTCGCGTTGTGCGCTAAGGTCATGAAGGCGCACTTTCAAGTCCTTCAGAACCATCACCTTCTGCTGGGCTGCACCCACCTCCAGCCTCTGGCTGTTCTCTCGTTCGAGTAGCTCGTGATAACTTTGTTCGGCTGCCTCCAGGTTAGGCGCTTCGGCCTCGGCTGCTGCCAGGTGAGCGACAGAATCGTCATAATCATGCTGCAATCGAGTGACCTCCGTGGATGAGGCTTCCAACTGTGATTGGATCTCGGCGATTTCACGCTCAATGGGCTGCAGAGCAGCGCGAGCAGCTTCCAACGCCCTCAGCTCACCTTCAGCAGACCGTGCACCAGCTTCACGCCCGCGGCTTTCATCATGGGCAGCTGCGTCATAACCGATAGCTTTCAGCTCGATATCGATATCTGCCAACACCTTACGTTGGTCTGAGGCGTAAGATTCAAACTCCAATATTGCCTGGAGATCAACCATGTGCGGTGCATCCTTGTGCTCCCACTCATCCGTCTTTTGCTGGATGGCTTCGATCTGCTCAGTAAGCCGTGCCAAGGTCTGGGTGAGGCTCAATCGCTCGCTCTCCGCCCTGGAAAGGAGGGCGATCTGAGATTCAATTTCCGCCACTTTCTGGTCAGCTGCCTTCAAATAAGCCAGATTGTTGCGGTAACGGTCTCCCATGTCCTTCCCCTGGGTGGAGATCTCGTCGATCAGCTGGAGGCGGTCATGCGTCTCAAGCGGGCGACCGCACAATGGGCAGGCTGCCCCTTCCGTCTGTGAGAGTTGGTCAATGCGTGTTTTGAGCTGGTCCATCTCGTCTTTCAGGCGTGGGTTTTCAGCCCGGGCATCCGCCTGCCTTTGCCGGGCAGCTTGCAGCTCCGTATCTAAAGTTACTTTCTTGCTGACAGCTCTCTCAGCCTTCTCCAAGTCATCTTGAGTAGATTTAAGTTGCGTTTCAAGTTCCACGCGGGTCAAATTCTGAGCCTGAACCAGCTTTTCTGTTTGCTGGAGCTGTGCCAGCTCCTGGGTTAAGCGAGCTTTCTCGGCCTCAATTTCCATGCGGGGTTCCTGGCGCCTGGTTTCATGCTCCCTGAAACGCGCAGCCACTACATCCCAATGTTCCAACTCAGCCCGGCACCTCATCCAGCCGGCATACGCGGCTTCAATCTCGGCTGCATCCGCCACTTTACGGGCATATTCATCGCGCTCCTGTTGACGAGCAGTCAGACGACCCTCCAGGTCACTCAATCGGTTCTGGGCTGCCCCAAATTGTCCTCCAAGCATGTTCACCAGCTTACGCTGCTCTGCCAGGGTGGCATCCACTTTTCTGGCGTGCTCGAGCAGCTGTTCCTGGGCTTTACGCGCTCTGGCAAGGTGTTTCAGGTCAGCCTGCAAGGCTGCCAGGCGCTCGGTGCGGGTTTCCTCCTCGCTCAATTCTGCGTTGATCTCGGCTGTTCGCCCCTCCAGGTTAAAGATCTCCCCTTCAACCCCCTTGCGGCGATCGTTCACCCGCTGCCGGTAAGTCTCCCACAGCTCCAGCCCCAGGATGCTGCCCAGGATACGCTTGCGGTCACTGGGCTTCTGCTGGGTGAACTGGTCCGCTTTGCCTTGTAAAAAGAAAGAGGCATTCACAAAGGTTTCATAATCCAGGCGCAGAGTGTGCTCAATCAATTCTTGGGTATTGCGCAATGTTGCTCCAGTAAGGGGCTTCCATTTTCCACTCTCAGGTTCCTGGATCTGAAATTCCAGCACGGTCGTCTTACCCTTCGCCAGGGTACGCTGCACGCGGTAGGTGTTACCCTCGTACTCGAACACCAGGGTGACCTCCGCAACGTTTGATTGCAGGTTGATGAGGGTCTCATCGCGTTTACGCGCCTGCCCGAACAGCACCCAGGTGAAGGCATCCAGCAGGGACGACTTGCCTGCCCCGTTGGGCCCGGAGATGCAAGCCAGGTCGAACAAAGTAAAGTCAAGCTCGGTTGTTTCGTGGTACGAGAGAAAACCGGTGATGGTGAGTTTAATGGGGATCATTTAGACTCCATGTGGTAACTTGATCAATCTTCGAGAAGGATTGCATCAGGTGAGATTTTCTGGTTCTTCCATGACCGCTTCTGCCAGCTTTTGCAGTTCCTCCCGCTCGGATGAATCGACATGGCTGGCCCTCCAATAGCGGTCCAAAAGCTCAAGGGCTGTGAGACTCTCAATGGTCTCGTCCTGAGCCAGGCGGGCGCGTGCCTCCACCATCGGACGACGGATCAGGTGGAACTCAAATGCCCCGGAAGTATATTCCCGTATTGCCGGCTCATCGATCAATGTCTCCCACTCACGCGGGTACTCCAGCACCAGGCGCACGATGGCTCCCTCCAGCTTTGAGACGGGTGGCAGGCATTTTCTCCAGCTGGTTGGTGACATCCTCCGGGCTTTTCAGTCGCAGGCTACGGTCCACAAACGGGCGGATATCCTTCAGCTTATGCCACTCCACCTCGGTGTGACCCTTTTCAACATGGGCAATGACGAAGAACTTGTCGTCGGCTGCCTCACCAAAATCCACCCGCTCGATCGACCCGGGGTAAATGACCGGCGGATGGGCGTTCTCGTTCAGGTTTTGGGATTTGTGGATGTGCCCCAGGGCAACATAGTCCAGGCGCGGGTCGCGCACAAGCGAGCCCGGCAGCACCAGGTCGCTACCCAGCATGACAGTGCGCTCTCCACCATAAACCGCTCCTTGCACCGAGGCATGGGCGGTTAAGATCACCGGCAATTTAGGATCAGCCTCATCCAGCGAATTGTGTACGATGGCAGTCAGTCGCTCTTCAACGGCCTCGTTAACCTCCTGCAGGTTTACCGCGCTAATCTCCTGGTTGGCCATCAGGCCTGCCCGGGAGACCCACGGTATGGCGATGACTTGCAGGGGTAAATCCCACAGGTCAGCCGGTTGGAGAAAAGCCGGGTGGTCCAGGACCAGCACATTGGGCACTTCGAGGGTACTGAACGGGTCCAGGGTATGCGCCCGACCCAATGCTGGCGAGGTGTCGTGGTTGCCCACCAGCAGCAAGGTGGGAATGCCCGCCCTGGAGAGGCGCATCACCCTCCTGCCCCACTCACGCTGAAAGGTGGGCGCCGGGTTGCGGTCCTTGTAGGCATCCCCGGCGAACAGCACCAGGTCAACCTTCTCGGCAATGGCAGTGTCCACGATGGTGTCCAGCGACTTCAGGAAATCCAGCACGCGCAGTGGCAACCCGGTCACCGGATCATGCCGGCCATAGTTGGCCATATCGATGTGCGCATCAGCAAAATGAAGAATTTTCAGCATTAAATTCCCTCCCGGTCAGTTAGCATCATAAATTATGGTGACACACCCAATTGTTCCAGCTGGTAGAGGCCGGGGGCGAAATCGGGGTGCAGGCGCACGCTCTCCTGAAAATCAGCAATGGCTGCATCCGTCTGGCCTAAGGCCAGTTCCCCCATACCACGCCAGTACCAGGTCTCCTCCAGCACGTCATCGCCAACGGTGTTAAAGGTGACATTGGCCAGGTCGATCACATCCTGGTAGCGCCCGGAGTAATAGTAGGCAAAGTAGGGTCCAGTCTGGTACCACAACATACGGTACGGCCGCAGGTCGTCATCCGGCAGATCAGCGTACAGCTGGAAGGCATAATCATAGGCATAAGCGGCATCCACATATTCTTTTAAGTTGACGTGGCTGGTGCCAGTATTGAAGGCGGCAAAATACTGTTCAACACCGGTCAATGTCGAAGTCTCGTTGGTGGCAACCTCCAAGGCTCGCCGGCTTGACCAATCCGTGTCGGCATATTCACCAAGCAGCTTCAGCAGCTCACCCTCCCGCTCGAGTGGGTAAACCACCATGAACAGGTTGTCGAACGAACGCCAGCCTTCGTTGAACTCCGCAAAGGGGAATTCGTGATTCTCACCCTGCGGGATATAGGTGTCCTGCACTACCAGCACACCCTTGGCATCGTCGTAGCCGGTGACGAACTGGTAATGCCCCAACCAGCCGTAGCGCCCGGTGAGATCATAGGTATAGTAGCCTTTTTCCGTCACCACCGGGAACCCACCTGCCACAAGCTTCTTCAACAGGTCAATATCGCCACCGTAACGAATGAGCGCGCCATATCCTTCCGTCAGGGCAAAATCCTGCAGCTCGTAGGGCATGACGTTCTTGTCATCCTTGTTAGTCTTGACATACTCGCCCACCGTATCGCGGTTGCCGTCCCAACCCCAGAACGTCAGTGCCATGGATAGATTCGCCGGACCACAGAAGTTATAGCGGTTGTGCTGGTCTTCATACTTGACACCCTCCAACCTGACAGAATCCGGAATGGGTGTGGGGGATAACGTGGGGATTGGGGAAGGCTGAGGCGTGGAAGTTGGACCAACTTGGGTTGGAGTGAAGAGGAGTGGCGTGGGGGTAAGGGTGGGTGCGTGGGCGGTCAGTGTGGCATTGACGATCGCATCCACCTGGTTTTCCAATTGAGCCTGTTCCTGAGGCTGGAAGACCGCCTGCTCAGGCGGGTTGATAGCGTATTGGATGCGTACCCGCAGATTATCAATGCGCCATGCTAGCCGGCTGTGGATGAAGGGAATGTTATAAAGTATGATTCCCAGCACACAAAGCACGGGTATGGCAAGCAAGACTTTGGGTGAAAATCGGAGGCGCATGGCGGGATTATAACACTGCAAGTCTGAAGCAAAAGATCAGCACAAAGGGCACAAAGGTCATCAAGGGAATTTATATATCTACGGAACCCCGTTGGTCAACTGCATAGTTTTTTAATCCAACCGATCATATCTTTCATGTCTTACTGACTAAGATTATCTTAGCCAGGTCTTAATAATGTAAGGTACAATAGATTCATGGGTTCAAAGCTTCGGAGAATTCTCATCCTGTTATGGTTAAGCCTGCTAGGTATGGGTTTATTGATCGGTCAGCCTGGGTTCGCCCAGACTGACGGCTCACAGATCATCGTGCTTACTGCGGATGGTCCCATCACCCCTGCCATGGCACAATACCTGGAACGCGGGATCAAGATCGCCGAACGTCAGGCTGCCGAGGCGCTCATCTTCCAGCTCAATACCCCCGGTGGTTCTGTCGATACGATGACCGAGATGGAGCAGATGATGCTCGCCTCCACGGTTCCAGTCATTGTTTATGTCGCCCCTGCGGGAGCCATGGCGGCCAGTGCCGGCACCATCGTCACCCTGGCAGGACATGCATCCGCGATGGCACCTGGAACCACCATCGGTGCTGCCAGCCCGGTGGGAAGCCAGGGTGAGGATTTGGGAAGCACGATGGAAGCCAAGGTAAAGAATACCCTGGCTGCCACTGCACGCGCTCTTACCCAAAGGCGCGGTCCCACGGCAGTCGCCCTGGCAGAAGATACCATCCAAAATGCAGCCGCTGTCTCAGCAGATGAAGCTTTACAGGCTGGGTTAATTGATTTCATTTCAAAAGATTTGGATCAGCTTCGTAGCCAATTGGATGGCTTCACCGTGACGGTTAACGGGCAACCGGTTACCTTGCATACTGCGGGTGCTAGCTTTACACCAATCAATATCTCACTCATTGAAGAAGCCCTTTTAATCGTTACCGATCCTAATATCGTCTTCCTGCTGATCACGATTGGTGTCCAGGCTCTTATTTTTGAGATCACCAGCCCGGGCGGGTGGGTGGCTGGTTTCATCGGGGTTGTTTTTCTGGCATTGGCCACCTATGGGTTGGGCATCCTGCCAGTAAACTGGTTCGGCTTGCTTTTCATCGCTACGGCGTTCGTCCTCTTAATCCTTGATATCAAAGCGCCCACCCATGGGGGGCTTACCGCAGCAGGCATAGGCAGCCTGATAGTAGGCACGCTGGTGCTGTTCAACACCCCGGTCACACCCAGCTTCCAGCACGTCTCGGTGCCGCTGGTGGTGGGGGTGTCAGTGGTTAGCGGAGCCATCTTTTTTGGGATAATGATGATCGCGGTGCGTGCTCAACGCACTCCTATTCGAGTAGGTGAAGAGAGCATGAGCGGGCGAATGGGTATCACTCGCTCTGACCTTACTCCAAAAGGCAGTGTTCAGGTTGGGGGTGAGTTATGGACTGCTGAGCTGGAAGATGTAGATTCTTTCCTACCTGCTGGAACACGAATTCAGGTGGTCAAAGTAGATGGGCTGCGGTTGATCGTTCGGAAGGCCGATTAGTCACCTAACCCCCTACTTTTCTTGATTAAGTAGCTGGGTTATCATCTCAGCAATCCCATCGCGTACTTCTCGAAAAGCTTCCATTTTCTTATCATCATTTCCATTCACATTTGCAGGATCGCTGAAAGGTGAGTGAATCCGCTTTCCACTCCCTAACCAAATTGGGCACTCATCATCAGCCTGATCACATAAGGTGGCGACCAAATCAAACTGCAATCCGCTAAATTCATCCATGGATTTTGATCTCCCATGATGATCAATCCCTATCTCGGCTAAAGCCTTTATCGCAAACGGATGAACATACCCAACCGGATGAGATCCAGCACTGAACGCATCCCATTGATCACCCAAACGGGCATTCACAATCGCTTCCGCCATTTGTGAACGGCAGGAATTACCCGTACATAGAAATAGAATTTTATTTTTTTTCATTGATTAGATCCAAAACACTCCCCTCAGATGTATCCAACTCTCTCATTTCTCCCGTAGCTACGTAAACAATGCGTTCACAGATATTGGTTACCCGGTCAGCCATGCGTTCAAGGTTATGGGCAGCCCACATCATGTGGTTGGCACGGTTAATTGTTGATGGATCAGCAATCATCTGCTCCACTAACTTAAGATAGATCCGATTGTACAGCTGATCAACGGCGTTATCCTCTTCCGGGATTTCGCGGGCAATCCTTTCATCACTATCCACAAAAGCATCCAATGCTCGCCGGAGCATATCCAGACCCAACCTCGCCATTTGTTCTAAGTCATTCAAGATGACTACATCAATGGGTTCTTCGCTGAGCAAGAGATTTATCTTGCAAATCCCCTTAGCATAATCACCAATGCGCTCCAATTCAGTGATAATTTCAAGGATAGCCGCTAAAAAACGGACATCACGCGCCATGGGCTGCTGGGTGGCAATCAGGGTGACGCAATCACTCTCGATGGAATAACGTTTTTCATTGATTTTTTGATCTTGCTCATAGATACGACGGGCAGATACCAGGTCACGTCTTTTTAGAGTCGCGAGGGAATCGAGCACAGCTTGTTCCACCATACTCCCGAGAACAAGCACCTGATCCAGCAACAACTGCAATTGACGATCGAAACGTTCGCGTGTCATAAACTCTCCTAATATTAACCAAATCTACCGGTAACGTAATCTTCAGTCATTTTATTGTGCGGGATGGTGAAAATCTGCGTTGTTGGACCATACTCCACCAGGTACCCGGCACGGTCGCTGTCCATGCTAAAAAAGGCGGTAAAGTCGGAGACACGCGCCGCCTGCTGCATGTTGTGCGTGACCACGATAATTGTATATTCTTCTGCCAATTCACGCATCAACTCTTCGATCTTTAACGTAGCAATCGGGTCGAGAGCGGAAGCTGGCTCGTCCATCAGGATGACCTGCGGAGAAACTGCCAGGGTGCGAGCAATGCACAAGCGCTGTTGCTGCCCGCCGGAAAGAGAAAGACCACTTTGAGTAAGTTTATCGTTGACTTCGTCCCAAAGTGCAGCCTTGCGCAGGCAATATTCAACCCACTCATCCATGTTAGGTTTACCGATACCGCCTTTAAAACCGTTCAGCTTGGCTCCCCAGGCTACATTCTCATAGATACTCTTCGTAAAGGGGTTAGGCTTTTGGAAGACCATGCCGATACGCCGGCGTACTTCCACCGGGTCCACCTGACGGTCATAGATATTTTGACCCATAAAAATAACCTGCCCTTCACTGTGTGCAGTTGGCACCAGCTCGTTCATGCGATTGAAGGAGCGCAACACGGTGCTCTTTCCACAACCGGAGGGACCTATAATGGCGGTAACCTTTTTGCGCTCGATGGATAAGTCAACACCTTTGACTGCCCGGAATTCACCATAGTAGACATTCAGGTTTTGGGTTTGGATAGCAATATTTGAATCACTGGCTAACATATTTTCAACTTTTACTTTCGGCTGTAGCGATTACGTAACAGAATAGCGGTGGCATTGAGACTAAGCAGCAACCCTAGCAGCACCAAAATGGCTGCAGCAGCGAGGTTGTGATATTCCCCTTGTGCCCGTGAAGTCCATTGATAGATCTGGATGGGCAGGGTAGTGAACTTGGAAAAAGGACCATCCGGGTCGAAGGTGATGTAGGTGGCAGCCCCGATCACCACCAACGGTGCAGTCTCACCAACGGCACGAGAGATCGACAGGATTGCTCCAGTAAGGATGCCCGCTATGGCATTAGGGAGCACGTGGTGCCAGATGGTCTGCCATTGGGTGGCACCCAGACCATACGAACCTTCGCGTAGCGAGTTAGGCACGGCACGGATTGCCTCCTGTACATTGATGATCAAGACGGGCAACACCAACAGCGCCAGGGTCAGTCCAGCAGATAGGATAGTACGCCCATTGGCAGTGGTTGGATCAGTAAAACCAAAAATTGCCCCACTGGTAATAGGTTCCATGGCCCGTACAAAGATTGCCAATCCCAGCATCCCATAGATGATGGATGGCACACCAGCCAGGTTATTTATATTCGTCTGAATCAATCGGTTTAGCCAATTATCTGAGGCGTATTCTTCAAGGTAGATGGCGGCACCAATGCCAATCGGAAGCGCCACCAGTATGGTGATGGCAATAATATACAGCGAACCTAGTAGCGCCGTACGCACACCAGCGGCCAGCACGTCGGAGGATTGTGGAGAAGTGACAAACTGTGGGTTGATCCAGGAGGTGAAAGTGACGGTTGCTTGGGGGTGCTCCTGCTCCACTTCAGCCAGGATTTCATCTTTTCGGGTGAGTGATTCGACCAGAGGCCAGGTGCCCACGATATCTTTCGGCTGGACGACATCATCAATGACCACCTGATATACTTCTTCCCTGGCCCGCTCAGCGAGAGGTTTATCGCGCTCCAATTGGCGGTACTTGCCTTTCGAGACATTTTCCTGGATGATAGCGATCAGTGTCTCCTGATCCAGCCCTTCAATTGGCACTCCATTCACTGCCAGGCTGGCGGGATCGATCTTATTGTCTATCGCAACCAGCCCAAAGGTTTGATTTACCACTGTGTAGAGCAAGAGGGCAAGCATGATCATACCGATGGTCGTGGAAAGTTGAAAAAACCTGCGCCAGAAGGTTGCTTTCCGATTACGTGATGGCAGGTTGGATTCAAAGTATGGGGTCAGACGCATGCCATTAGTGGGTGTGCTCATTCGTAGGCCTCACGGAAACGGCGCACGATGCGCTGACTAATGAGGTTCAAGCCTAGAGTGATGGCGAAGAGCAACAATCCAATAGCGAATAGGCTGTCATAGTCTATTGAGTCATAGCTCAGGTCACCACCTGAGATGCGCACGATGTGCCCAGTCATGGTCTCGGCGCCTTTAAAAGGATTGAAGGTAAAGTTTGGTCCAGCACCCACTGCGATCGCCACAATCATCGTTTCGCCAATGGCGCGCGAGATGCCCACCACGAAGGCAGCTGCGAGGCCAGAAATGGCAGCTGGTACCACAACTTTGACGGCCGTCTCCAGCTTGGTAGCCCCAAGAGCATATGAACCCTCACGCAGCGCTCGTGGTACTGCCGAGAGAGCGTCTTCGCTCATCGAAGTGATCAACGGCAGAATCAAGATACCGATCACCAACCCACCGGAGGCCATGTTGTAGATATCCACCACATCTCTACCAAAGATCGAGCGTAACAGGGGAGTCATAAAAGTCAGCGCAAAATAACCATATACCACAGTGGGGATGCCTGCCAGGATTTCAAGGGTCGGCTTGAGTGTATTGCGTGCTTTTATGGAAGCATATTCACTTAAATAAATAGCAACCGCCAGCCCAAGTGGCAGAGCAATCAGCATGGCAATGGCCGAGGTGATGAGCGTGGCAGTCACTAATGGTAGAACACCGAAGGCTCCAGCCTGCGGCTGCCACTTTGTCCCAGTGAAAAATTCAAGCAGGTTAACCGCTGGGTTGCGAAAGAACAACAAGGCTTCTTTACCCAACTCGTAAACAATGCCCAGGGTGGTAATAATCGAGAATGCACCACAGAACAATAGAAATCCTCGAATGAGGAATTCTCCACGCCGTGGGCGACGGAGTAAGGGACTGGCCTCATTTCTTTGGATGATCGTTCTAAAACTCATTTCCGCCTTCATTTTTGGCTTCTTTTTACCTTTTATTCCAAAATCTACCTTGCGAGCAAGGGTGTTGAAGCTGATAATCCAGCTCCAACACCCGGAGAATTGTCATTCCTGGTATCTCTTGGAAAACAGTTGATCCTTATTTCATGGCCTCCAGCCAGTTTTGTTTAGCACCATCTAGGGCTTCCTCGCTGGCAGGGAAGTAACCCACCGCCTCGATCTCCTCGTTGACAAAGCTCAAGAAGAAGTTGATGAAGGCTGAAACCTGTGGCTTGGCTTGCATGATGGCTGCATCCGAGTAGATAAACAACGGACGGGCTAGCGGGTATTCACCACTCTCAGCCGTATCGAACGAAGGAGCTACCCCATTCAGCGAAACAGCCTTCAGATTGCCCTGGTTCTCGGCATAATAGGCATACCCAAAGTAACCAATGGCATATGGTGAGCCTTCCACACCCTGCACCAGCACGTTGTCGTCCTCTGAGAATTGGATATTCTCTGCATTCAGGATTGAGTTCTCGCCAGCTGCCAGATCAGCTTTCCCTTCTGGGGTTTTATACATCATGCCCATCACAAATTCAACAAAGAAGTCAAACGTGCCAGAGTTTGTGCCTGGTGAGAAGCGCAGGATATCCTCATTCGGCCATTCAGCGCGCACATCCGACCACTTAACCGCCTCAGTTGAATATATTTTGGCTAACTCTTCCAGTGTGACATCGGTCAGAAAGTCATTCTCACTACTGACGACGACCGCAATAGCATCTGTACCCACGCGGAACTCGATTGGCGTGCGGTTGATAGCTGTGCAGTTCTCTACCTCAGAATCCTTGATCTTGCGGGATGCGGTGGAAATATCGGTCTCACCAGTCTTGCAGAAGCGCTCGAAACCTGCCCCCGAGCCGATACTGTCGATGGTGATGTTACCAGTAAAGCCCTCGTCTCTTGAAACGATCAGCCATCACTTCAGCCAGCGGGTAAACCGTGGACGAGCCCGCCGCAATGATATCACCGGAGACGCTGGCGGGGTCAACCTCGGGCAACATGACCGTTAGGACAGTGCTCAGCGCAATGGTTGGAGCTTTCGTTGGGTCAACGGCGGGTATGGTTGGTGAAGCTGCAGGAGTGTTCGTTAGTTCAACGACAGAACCTTGCGTTGGTTCTACCAGTGGAACTGTCGGCTCAAGAGTGGCGGATTTGGCACAGGCGCTCATAAGCAGAGCCATGATTGTGAAAACACCAAACAATAGGTTTATTCTTTTATTCATTTCTTATCCTCCGAATACTTATCTTTATCTTTTTCATTATTCAAGGATACTCTGAGTGTTTTAACGTTACAACAATGATTAGTTAAGGAATCGCAATTGATTTGTAATCAGATTGTTAATAGCATTCTATAACTTTCCTAATCACATACGCCCATCAATTGTTATGAGCTCATGTTTTACGATAATAAATAAATCAGCCCGCAGGTTGCCCTGCGGGCTGATGAGAAAAGATTATAGTCTATGCTATTGGGATGGTGAAATAAAAAGTACTGCCCTTGCCCACTTCACTCTCCGCCCAAATCCGTCCCCCATGGGCTTCAACCAGGTGACGGGCAATTGCCAATCCCAAGCCCGTACCACTGGTTGCACGTGAACGGTCAACCTTATAGAAACGCTCAAAGATGCGTGCAAGATCTTCTGCAGCAATGCCGATGCCAGAATCGGTTACACAAAAAAGAACCACCCGTTCCTGATCCAAGGCATTGGCTCGCAAGTTCACTTTCCCTCCAGATGGGGTGAACTTAATGGCATTGTGTAGTAAATTAACGACCACCTGTTGTACGCGAGTGACATCAGCCAGGACAGGGGGTAAATTCTCGGGACAGTCTACGGTGAGGGTCAGTCCGGCTCGCTCTGCTTGTAGACAAAGCCGTTCGAATGCAGGGGTGACGATATCAATAGGCTTGGTGGAAGCCAGGTTGAGTGGTACCCGCCCAGACTCGATGCGCGAGAGCTCAAGTAATTCACTGACCATCAGGCTGAGCGAATCCACCTCAGTCTCCATCTGCTCTAAAAACCTGTGAGCGGCGGGTGGATCTTCCAAAGCTCCACCTTGAAGGGTTTCAGTTAGAGCTTTCAGTGCCGCTAGGGGTGTGCGAAGCTCATGAGAGACATTACTGATAAAGTCACGCCGCATGGTTTCAATCTGCCGCTGACGGGTTAGGTCTCGAAAAAGCAACAGTGTAGAGCCGGAAATTGCCGGGCTGAGAGAGGTTGCAATTCCCTGTAAAGACAGTCGATTGCCCATCTCAAAATCAACAACCTGGGTTTCTCCAGAATCCCGGCAACGCTGCCAGATTTCCATGGGCTTATGATGGCGTACAACTTCAATTAAAGGTTTGTTTACAGCGGTGGATCGAGATATCGAAAACATTTGTTCTGCCGCAGGATTGACCAATTGAACATCCCCCTGAGCATCCACAATAAAAACCCCATCAGTCATTTTTTGCAATACAGCTTCCAATGTGGCTCGTTCAGTTTCAAGATCCTTGATCTCACCACGCAATCGAACTGCCATAATATTGAAGACCGTGGCGAGCTGGTGAATTTCATCCTTTTCAGGTGGAATAGGACTCTCGTCAGGATTAATGGATGCAAGCTGCCATGCCGACTTGGTGAGGTCACGCACTGGTCGTGAAATTCGACCTGCAATCATAGTCGCCAGAAGAACAGCAAGAAATGCTACCACCACTGTTGCAGCAATCAAGATGCGCTGGAGATGGGCAATTTTCGCCGACACTTGTTGCAAAGGCAATGCAACCCGGACGAACCCCAGGATTTTTTGGTCATCCAGGATCTTTACCGCGGTATAGAGCATCGGATATCCCACCGTTTGACTGAAACGGCTGCTGCTGCCCACACCATTCGCCAGCGCTTGAATCACTTCAGGGCGGTCGCTGTGATTGGTCATCTGGGAACGGTCTTCATCCGATTCACCCCAAACGGTCCCATCTGGAGCGATAATCGTTATGCGCGCATTCAGGATTTCAGCCCAGTGTTTAGCTTGTGGGTCAAGGTTCGGATTTTCATCATTGGATTCTAAATTCGGCGTAATGACGTCCCCTATCAAACGGGCTTCGTCAGCAAGCTTTGCTTCCAGGTCGCTGATATATGTCTGCTTGATAAAGATGGATAGATAGACTCCCAACACGAGCATTGTGACCAGGATCAACCCGACATATGGTAGGGCAATACGCCATCGAATGGAAAGAGACATGACAGATCATCCTTCGAAACGATATCCGGAACCGTGCACAGTAACTATCCGGCATGGTCTGGAGGGGTCGGATTCGATTTTCCCACGCAACCAATGCACATGCACATCTACCGTACGCGTACCACCACTGAATTCCCAACCCCACACACGTTCAAGCAGGAATTGGCGTGAAAGTGCCTGCCCGGGGTGCTGTGCCAGAAATAGCAGTAAGTCGAATTCCTTTGGTTTTAAGGCAAGAGGGATTTCATTCATTGAAACCTCTCGCCTGGTAAGGTCTATCATCAAGTTATCAAAGGTGAGGACTTCGTGAGATTGAATTTCCTGGGATGAGCTTACTTCCTGTCGAATAAGGCGTTCCCGACGTAAATGAGCTTTAACCCGAGCCATTAACTCTCGCATACTGAAAGGCTTGGTGATGTAGTCGTCCGCTCCAATTTCCAACCCAATCACCCGGTCGATCTCATCATCGCGGGCAGTCAGGATCAGGATGGGTATATTCATCTCCTGGCGTAAGATACGGCACACCTCAAAGCCATCCATTCCTGGCAGCATCAGGTCGAGCAGCACCAAATCTGGATGGATTTTTCGGGCTGTCTCCAGGGCAGTCAGACCATCACCCACCGCCCGCACATTGTATTCCTGGCGGGAAAGGTTATATTCGAGGGTCTCCCGCAAAGTTGTGTCATCTTCCACAACCAAAATATTTGGCATAGTTCTTAACCCTTAAAAGTTTCCTCAAAGAAATCAGCCAGCTGAGTATACAATATTTCCTGGTTGGTTGGTTTACCAATTCCATGTCCTTCATCATCAAAGAACACCAGCCGGTATGGGATATGGTATTTCTCCAGGCGTTCACACACCTGGCGTACATTTTCAGGGCTGACGTTCGGGTCCAATTCACCCTGGATGATAAGGAGCTTGCCTCGAATTTCCTGGACGAAATTGATCGGTGAGCGTTCGTGATATCTTTCGGGCACCTGGTCAGGTCGTCCACCCATCATTTCCTCACTCAATGGGCGCAGATCGGGGCGGGTGGTGTTGTAATCCACCACCAGGTCGGTCATGCCACAGATGGGGGCAGCTGCTCCAAAGACCTGTGTTGGATAATGCGTGATCAGGTACCAGGTGCTATAGCCTCCATAAGATGTACCTGTCACTCCAATTTTCCCTGGGTCTGCCAGGCCTGCCTGGAACAAAGCCTGTGCCCCGGCGGCGATATCCACCTGCTCTCGACCACCCCAACCATCCTCCTTAATGGCCAGGCGGTACTTCAAGCCAAAACCTGTGCTGCCGCGGTAATTCACATCCAGCACATTGAATCCACGCCAAACATAAAATTGGAGCTGGGGGTTGAGTCGGTTTTCGCTATGCCAGGTTGGGCCACCATGCACATAGACGATGGCTTGTTTTTTATTGGGGTTAGCCCGGTACAGCCAACCTTGGATCTCCAACCCATCGCTTGATTTCCAGCGGAAATCCTCCGCTGAAGTAAGCTGTGCCGGAGAGAGGCAGGTGTGCACCCAAACCCTGGTTATTGATACGAGGTCATCCTTGCTTTTAGCAGACAGGGGCAGACGCACCAGCTCCACGGGATATGTTGATGAATAATATAGTGCAATCCAGGTGCCATCGTGTGCCTGACCAATGGGAAGCAGGTTGCCTGGTAAGCGTGGAAACGATGTCTCCTGCCCCGTTTTGATATTCAGGAAAGTGGTAATGTGGTTGGTATCCTTCATCTCGTCCACCACCACCAGGCCATCCCGGGTGACCCATTCACTTTCGATTACCCGGTTGGGGTCATCAATCAGCCAGCGCAAGGACTGGGTGGGCCAATGATACACACCCAGGCTGAAGTGATCCTGCGGTTCACCGCTGGTTGATTCACTCAGGAAGACGATATGCTCACCATCCGGGTGCCAGTCGGCAGATACCTTCACCCCCTCACCAAAATTGAGGATTTCCTTGTCCTGTTTGCCTTCCACATCCACCAGCCAGACCTGCCTGCCGGAGGGATTCAGACCACGCCGTTGGTAGATCAGGTGTGTACCAGGCCGGTTCAATTCAGGCAAGTTCCAGTTAGGCATCGATGGTCGGGCTATCGGTACCCGCTCACCGGAGATCAAGTCATGCCGGTAGACCCAGGTTGGTTCAATCACCTTTTTCAATTCAAAGTCGTAATTCGCTCCATAGAACAGGTACCTGCCATTCGGGTGCAACATACCACCACGCAGAAAATAGGGTGGACGGTCCTCTGTCAGGGGCTGCATAACCAAAGGTTTTCCAATGTCCACACGGAACAGTCGGGAAAATTCATCCCCATCGTGGTCTTCCGAGACGATGACAGCTTGTGAATCCGGTGTCCAGCTCACCAGCTCTGTCGCCTCACCGGTATGGGTTAATGGGACGGGTGGTTGAGAGCCATCCGTTGGTACCAGGAAAACATCGATATTCTCATGCATGCGGTACCATGTAAATGCCACCCAGTGTTTATCAGGCGAAAGCCTGCCATCAAGAACAGTGGGCAGGGTCATCAATTGGTGCAGAAAAGTATCTTCGGCCATTGGCTTGATTTCCTATTTCAAATCTTTCTTTTTACCCGGCTCTTACGATCATAAGATCTTGTTTTCGGGCTTCTCCCCCCGCCCATAAAGATAAAATATCGTCTTCCCCAACCCGATCTGCTGATCATCCAGGAGAAGTGAATATCCATTTTCATGGGAAGCGGCCAAATCAGCTGCAGATCTCTCCTCCCAGACTTGTCTGACAATAGAGGTAAGGTCACGTACTTCGATATTGGTCAGCCCTGCCTCAGCCATCCAGGAACGAAAGTCGTTAGGGGTGCTATCACACAGGTAATCCAGCCCGATCGTGGCAAGCTCCTGGCGTATTAGCGGAGGCAAGGGTGAGGTGAGGATCACATCGGTGAGGACCATCTTACCACCAGGTTTTAAAACTCGAGCCATCTCGAGCTGCCCGATTTGAGTGGGGGTTGAGGTTGGATATACGATAAATTCACTCACCAGAGCATCATAGCTTGAATCGGGTAATGGTATTCTGTCTTTTTCGGCAGATATAAACTCAACCATCTGGTCCAGCCCCATTTCGTGGGCAGAACGGCGGGCAATATCAAGCGTATCCAGGTCAAGCTCAAGTCCGACTACATGGCCTTGTTCCATCATCTCTCCCAGCCAGAATGCCACTTCACCTGTGGCACTGCACAGAACCAGGATTTCCTTACCATCCACAGGGGCTAGGTCTGAAGACACCTGTTCCAGGATGGGTAATAAACGGTTTATCTCATTCCTGTTCCATTTCATTGCTCCCTCCTTCGGAGGTATGAACCGATATTCCCATCAGCGTCATATCGCTCATGAAGCGGTTAGGCTCGACAATGTGGGCTTGAAACCATAAACCAGGACGGGCAATTGACCCATCCAGGTATTGCAGCAGGCAGGCTGCTACCGGGATGGCGGTAAACATGTACCCATCCGGATGGGCAATCGTAATTTGTACACTTTTAGGTTGACCATCTTTCTTACCGCTTGCCTCAATTTTTAACCTCGTCCCGTAGGGTGGTTTCGAAAAAGTATTCAAGCCCCAATGCACCCATTGTGCCATGGGCTTCCTGGCTGCATTTGGGGAGAGCTTCATGGCAACCAGCGCAACAGGCATAATGACCCAATCCGTAAACCAGTTAAAACTCCCTACATAAAAACCAGTTTCCTCTAATGATGGGTATAGCTGTGGAAGCATTCGCATTTCCTCCAACAGCATCGGAGCGCAATACTGTTCACCAAACTCACCTCCAAAATCCATTTTCAGGTAGTCTGACATACCGAACAGGCTGGCTTTCTTCCACTTCCCAGCTTTAAAGGCTGACATCTCAAAATCATTCAGGAGGTCAACTAGCTCGACAACCGTCGCATCCCCTACATCCAGGCTCTTCCAGTCTTCCTTGATCACACTGCCAACCTTGGCAGACACCAACTGATCGAAGTATTGGGCAACATAACGAACCAAGAATGCTGGCAATCCCGGGTGGAATCCCCCATCGGTGATAAAACAACAACCACTCTGCAATATTTCATCTGCCATAGACTTAAGCAGGGCAATTTTTGGGGTCGAATATTGAATATCCAGATAACCAATCCTGGCTTCCAGAGCCATTTCAGCTATTTGGCGGGTATATTGAGTCGTTGAGGAAGCCACAACGACGATATCAATCCCAGTGAATGCTTGCCGAAGGCTGGTGATATCAGATGCATCTGCGTATACTTCACAAACTCTTTTATCATTCGCAATTTGATTCAATTCATCTGCAAGCTGTTTTGCTTTGGCGATATTCCGGCCTGCCAAAACGAGCTTTGCATTTGTGTGTTGCAAAAGCAACCGGGCTAATACTCTGCCGGTATTTCCATAGCCACCCAGGATTAGAACTGTTTTTTGTGACATCATGTCTAACTACCTTTAATATTCCACAATTTCAACTCAATAGATGGATGGGATCAATCGCCACGAACGCTCACAATAAGCATCCCACTCCACTCCAAATTCTTTACGCATCGTCGCTTCCTCATCTCTGATCCGAAAGAAAAGAATGATAAAGAATGCAAGGCTGGCAACCAAACCGACCCAGGATCGAAATATCAGCGATACCCCGATCGATAGGGAGATCACCCCCAGATAACGTGGGTGGCGTATAACCCGGTAAACACCTGAAGTGATCAGGTGATGGTCCTTTTGGATGGTCACATCCGCACTGTATTGCCTCCCCAGGGTTACCCCCGACCAAAAGACGAAGGTGAAGCCCATCGCGGATAATACTACCCCCAACCAGCGCGCCAGGATCCCATTGCTGAACACGCCGATTGCATGCCGGTCAAAGTAAGGGAGCAGGAAAAGTGTGAGATAAATTGAGAGCTCCAGGACGATTCGAACAATCCTCTGGCGAAAAACGAATTTGCCTTCTTCGCCCTTCCTTCCTCGAATGCCCTCGATGGAGCTATATGCCTGGACTCCAACTGCCAGACTAAATAGACCGACCACGACAGCATACCCAAGTCGAGCGGGATTGGAAAAATACCCCATCAGATCATCGATTCCCCAACCCAGCAGGGTCACTCCCAGGTATAGGAGCAAAGTGGCAATACAGAACAACATTGCGCGTAAAAATTTCAACAACCCCTCCTCACCATGTTGCGGCGATCTGTATACTAATTTTACACCCTCCCATTTTGCATTGATCAAGTTTACAGATGGATGAGGGCTCTTATGCTGCGATTAACACTCTCTAAGCTAGGCTACCCCTAATCTGGAGTAAAATTCATCCCTATAACAACCATTACTAGACGATATGCGAATAAAAGTACCTATTGATGATGGCCTTCAATCCCACCCGTGATCGGGTTGATCCCGAAAAATTATCCACCACCCCTTTGCGCCGACCAGATTGGATCAAAGTGCGAGCGCCATCCGGTGAAACATACCAATGGTTGCAAGATCTGATGCGCAAAAAAGCATTGCACACTGTATGTGAAGAGGCCATGTGCCCGAATATGGGGGAATGCTGGGGTTCTGGTACTGCCACATTCCTGATGCTCGGAGATATATGCACGCGCACCTGTGGTTTTTGCGATATTAAACGCGGTAAACCCTCAACATTGGACTGGCTTGAGCCAGAACGTGTCGCCCAGGCAGTGAAAGCCATGCAGCTCAAACATGCCGTCATCACCAGCGTCAATCGGGACGACCGCCGTGACGGAGGTGCTCCCATATTCACCATGGTCATTCAACGCATCCGCGAAACCCATCCCGGATGCTCGATCGAAGTGCTGATCCCCGATCTCAAAGGATCGCTCGAAGCCCTCCAAATCGTCATGGCAGCCCGTCCTGAGATCCTCAACCACAATGTGGAAACAGTCCCACGGCTGTTCAAGCGAGTGCAACCGCAGGATCGTTTTGAATGGGCGTCTGCAACGCTTAAGCAATGCAAAACGACTCGACCCTGAAGTTTTAACCAAATCCGGCATCATGGTGGGTTTGGGGGAAAGCATGGACGAAATTAAAGAAGTGATGCGCTACCAGCGCAGTTGGGGAGTGGATATCCTGACGGTTGGGCAATATCTCCAGCCCAGCAAAAAACACCTGCCCATCGAGCGTTATTACACGTTAGAAGAGTTTAGTGAGATTAAGGATTATGGATTGAGCATTGGCTTTCGATGGGTCGAGAGCGGGCCACTGGTGCGTTCTTCCTACCATGCCGCCGAACAGGTTCGAGAGCTGAGCATCGTCCACCGCAAATTATACGGGTAACATCCCTGTGCGGATGACCAACAGCACCACACCCCCAATCACCAGACCTATAGCCATTCCTGCAATCACATCCGATAAGTAGTGCACTCCCATGGCTACACGCGCCAATCCAACCAGAGGTGCCCATACCAGTAGCACCATACCTAGCCACACGGGACCAAGCCCAAGCACAACGACAGCCAACATCACCGCCCTAACTGCGTGCCCGGAAGGGAAAGAATGTGGATCTGTGCTTCGGTAAAACTTGCCCCACTCACCTTCCGGTCGCTTACGCCTTACGAGGAGTTTAATGGCAAAAACCACAACAGCTGTCAGCAGGATGGAGACGATCAAGATGATCGCCCTTTCCCTCCAATAATCCGATCCCAACCACCAAATCAAGCCCAATCCAGCCAGCCAAAACCATGAGTCACCCGAATGTGCTAAAACTGCTGCCAGGGTACGCAGCAGTCCAGGTTTCTCAGCGATCCGCATGTACTCTGAAAGGCGGATATCCAGCTCGATCAATGCTTCAACCTTGTCGTCAGGTCTGCCCTCATCATTTCGAGCTGATGTGGCTTGTCTACATCCATAGCAATTTCAGCGTATGGGCAGACAATGGCTCTCCCGGTCACATGCAGATGTGAAGCTACCTGATTGACCATTTGATCCATCGTGAGCCTTCGAAGCAGCACCAGAAGAAGTGTATCAAAGCCAATAATGGATGCCTGTTTAATCGGATTCTTACGTGAGTCTATCAGCTTTTTCCATATATCCAGGTTCGATGAGGCGATGGAGGTATGAACCACATTCAAATCTCCACCGCATACTTCAGCGTCCTTAAGCTTGGAGAAAGTTCGTCTGGATCCCGGGTAACGCCTCTCGATCACTTCGCGCTTCACCACGTTATAGCATAGATCCACATCGTACTGCAGGGTTGTTTCAACTTCCCAGTCTACCATTTCAGGGGTAATGGCGGGAATATCCGAAGATACTATCAATGCCCGAGTAGCCGCTGGATTGATCTCCATTACTTTTTCGATTCCAGCCAAAATATTTTCGATCATGGTGACCCTATTCGGGATGAATATCATTGGCTTCGAACAAGTCACACCGCTTTCTTCAGTCAGACCAATCAAAACCACATTCTCGACCCGTTTGGATTCACATAATGCATCCAACACCCACTGCAGCATGGGCTTACCGCATATATCCAGCAGGGCTTTGGGTTTTCCCTGGGTGTAAGGGTATAAGAGCTCGTCCGGTTGCGGGATGCCTCCCGCAGTCACCACTGCGTCCATCTGCTACCTCCTAATCAATTCTGATGAACTATAAACAAGCTTAATTTAACTCCTGGAGTTGAGGCTGAATATTGAGCTGATCCAGCAAATGACTCAGCTCATCATTCGTCAGCTTGCGGCCTTTCCCTGAGACGGCAACCAACGCTGCCTCTATTACATTCATACCAAAAGACCGCCCATCCAAGGCTGTTGAGGAGGTGATTAAATACTTGACACCCGACCGGCGGAAAATTTCTACGTCATCGGTGGTAACCGTATTGGTCACGAGGATTTTACCATCCAACCTGTCTGGCATATGGCGTTTTATGTAGTGGCAATCACCAGCAATGACTGTTGCCCATTTATAATAGGTTTCCCATTTCGGGATCCGTTTTTCCTGCTTCTCACCAGTAGGGTAAACCCAAGCAAAAGGTAACCTCCCTGCAATGGGCATGATGATGGCGGCAACATTTTTTACTGCCTTAAGGCTATGGATAGGAAATGGCAACCCCAACGCGAACATAATATCTCCAAAAACACATTCATAACCGCCATCCATAAAAGACATGCTCATCCCCCAACGGTCAGCTCCACCCGTAAGCAACGCTTTTTTTTCTTTGATATAATCGCCGATTTTTTCGTTCATGAATGGCACAATACGGTTTTCCAGGGTGTTTTTTAAGCCCGTTCCATCCACAACCGGTGTTTGCTTGATGAATCTCACCATTGGTCGCACCGAATAGAGTGGGTACCATCTATTGTCCACCATCAACCCCAGGTCTGCACCCCCCACCCCAAACGCATCCACCTTTCCATCCAGTTCTTTATAAAGCTGGGCTGCCCTTTCCATCGAGCCATCCGTACCGATCCGCTCAATGGATATTTTTTCACCGCACAACTCCATTTCCACGGTTTTATCTCGTTTGGAAGATCCTATACTAACGCTTACCGCACGCTTCATGGAATTCATCTCCAAAAATAGTGATGATTAAATAAAGTAATCAGAGGTATTAAAATTAATATACACGAAGTAAAACACCAAATACTATCCATAGATACAATGCAAAAGTTAAATATAACGCCTGAAGGCTAAATACTTTCTTTCTTCAGGCATGCACTTGGAATTTCATCTTTGGTATTCTGTTCGAAAAGATTATAATTCAAATACCACGGCGAAGTATTGGAACTTTGATATCAAAGTCATGATTATTCTTGGAGGTAAAACCTGTGATCCTTCCCAAGCATGCGTATTTTAAAGGAAAAATTGTCCCTTACTCCGAAGCCAAAGTAGGCGTGCTTACCCATGCTCTGAATTATGGTACGGCAGCATTTGCCGGCTTGCGTGCCTATTGGAACGATGATGATAAACAGCTGTATATCTTCCGGGCTGCAGACCACTACCGCCGGTTGCTCAATTCCGCCAAACTGCTATGCATGCAACTTGACCATACACCCGAGAGCTTAACCCAATTAACCGTTGAACTATTGCGCCTCGATGATTACCACGAGAATATTTATATCCGACCCCTGGCTTATAAATCAGATGAGGTCATCGGTGTGAAGCTTCATGGGCTACATGAAGAGCTATCCATATGTGCTATGCCCTTCGACCGCTATCTCGATGATGACACCAATGCCCACGTTACCATCTCTTCCTGGCGGCGGGTGGACGATAATATCATCCCAGCACGCGGTAAAATTTCGGGGGCATACGCCAACTCTGCTTTTATAAAAACTGACGCAGTTCGGGCAGGTTTTGACGAAGCTCTGGTCCTCACGCAGGACGGTCACATATCCGAAGGCAGTGCCATGAACTTTTTCATGCTACGCGATGGCTTATTGATCACCCCATCGGTCACGGAGAACATCCTGGAAGGAATCACGCGCAAGAGTGTGATCGAGCTGGCACGGGAAGAACTAAACCTGACTGTCGTTGAACGCCAGGTTGACCGGACAGAAGTGTACCTTTGTGACGAGCTATTTCTGACCGGCACAGCCGCACAAATCACTGCAGTCACCCGCGTGGACCATCGTCCGGTTGGCAACGGGAAGATGGGTCCAAATACCACTCGTTTGTACAACCTCTTTCAAGACATCCTGCGTGGACGGGTTCCCAAATACCACCACTGGCTTACACCGGTTTACGAGAAGGGGTAATCCGCGTTCCAGGATGTTTATTTGGAAGTGATGTACAGCAACAAATAAATAGCCACTGCGAGTAGATAATATCCGCTGTTTTTTTCCTTCAAACAACCGTAATTATTTCACCCTGTGGTTCTTTTCCCTGCTCGAGATGCAGCAATCCAATCGTAGCCGGGTCACCTCTCGGCCAGGGGTAGCTGGTTGACCCGGGATTAAAATACAATTGGCCATGTATATAAAAATTACACGGCACATGCAAATGACCAAACACAATGACATCCACGTCTGGGAAGGTGTGCTGTAAACGGGTAAGGTAGCTTTCCACCAGCCTCCCGCGTATTGCTCGTTGAATCTTGTCAACCATATAACGGCTGAACGTGCCATGCCCATGCGCCATGCCGATAGTTACACCCTCGATATTCAATTCTATCTTCATTGGGAGCTGCCTGAGATAAATCATATCCCGATTCCCTTGAACGACAGAAACTGGTGCCACCTGCCTTAGCTCGTCCAACACTTGAGGAATTGACACATCACCGGCATGCAAGATAGCACTCACCTTCGCCTGTTGAAAAATTTTTAACACGCCTGGGTTTAATCCAGGCACGCGATCTGGGATATGAGTATCCGCCAGCACACCCAGGATGGTCATGAAATTGGCCACACATTGGATGGCTGCCTGGGGAATAATGCATTCAGCAGCACATGGATCTCATCCCGGTCTGTCCGGCAGTCCACAAAGCTCATTTTTAACATATCCAGGCTGCGGTAACCAAACAGGAGCTGCAAGAAGGTATGAGGTGGAAAAGCCGCCTCCCCAGTATGACCCACCGGGGTGGGTTTCCAGGCTTCAATGGTCACCAGCCTGCCTGCATCAAAAACCATGCGCACCCCATCCCGATAGAAAGTGACTTTTACCTCTCCGGAATACCCTGCGATTGCTGAATCCGACAGTCGTTTTTCCAACACAGGGGTGATCAATCGCAGGAACTCTGGGATATCAGCCACGCGCAGGTACCAGGCGTAAGGTTTACGTACGCGCGGCAGGCTTTCGGGGATAAGCTGATAGACCGGGTGGTCCTCTCCCAACCAAAAACCATAGGCTCCGAATGGCTTTTTTTCGCCATGTTCGGCATCCAAGTGGTTGTAAACTATTTCAAGGTAACGGATCACTGAAGGGGTAACCTCGCGCCAGGTAAATCCCACGGCAACCTCAAAGCCCACCACAGGCATGGCATCCCCCCAGGTGAATGGCGGGTGCATCACAAAACCCGCTTTCCCACCAGTATTGGTCTCAATAATGCGGATCTCTTGCCGCATGATACTCTTTTCACTCTTCCCAGACACTTCATCTTTCCATACCGAATCATCCCGCAGGCAAGCCACCAATGAGCGCTGACAGCCTGCAGTGTATAGCTGAGATAAAAACGGGATGTCAGTCTCAGTGGCTGGACGAAACGTGTAAGCTTCCGATTCCCCTTCTTTCAACCTTTGGATATGCGTGGGAAAACCAACCCGCCCACCACCGAGGTTCATCGCCATCTCATAGCCAAACTGGCGATAATAGTACGGGATGCCTGTGATTGCCTGTAAGAGGTCGCCTTCCTGAGCGCTCAACTGGTGGATGATGTCAAATTGACGGCGCACCAGCCCCCGGTTGCGGTATTCGGGCAACGTGCCCACCAGCTCGGGGCGACCTACTTTAAACGGGATGCCAGCGTAGGACCAGGTCTGAGGGATCAGGTTCATCAAAGAGACGATTTTCCCCTCCGACACGTCCTCGACGATGGTAAAATCACTGCTTTTAAACGTGGGGTGAGGTTTCACCATCAGGTCGTGGGTCCACGCCCACACCCTTTCATCCGGCTTATCGGGGCCTTCATCCGAATGGACCCTGGCGTTGAAATCTGCCATCGCTTCAGCATCCTTAGCGTTCGAGCGCCGGAGGACCAATCCATCCCCCAGATCAATGCGAAATTTGCCTGTAATGGGCTGTGTTGTTGTCATAGTGATCTCCTGGTTTCTGCCTCGCCGGCAGGACAAGTCTATCATCAACCAGGCTCAACTGGCAACCAGCAGTTATTGCTTTAATTTATCCAGGTACTTTTTGCGGAACTTCGCCACCTTGGGTGCAATCACCACCGAACAATAGCCAGCGTAAGGATTACGCTGGAAGTATTCCTGGTGGTACTCCTCCGCAGGGTAGAAGATAGTGAAGGGAGAGAGCTCGGTCACGATTGGTTTTTCCCAGATTCGTTCGCTTTGCATCTCTTTGATAACCCCTTCAGCGGTAGCCTTTTGTTCCGGATTGTGATAGAAGATGGCGGAACGATATTGAGTGCCCACGTCCGCACCCTGACGGTTTAACGTAGTTGGGTCGTGGATAGTGAAGAACACCTCCAGAAGCTCACGGTAACTGATCACTGACGGGTCAAAAGTTACCTGCACTACCTCCGCATGCCCCGTTTCACCCGTACACACTGCCTGGTAGGAGGGGTTATTCACATGCCCTCCGGCATACCCCGAGACTACATCCAGCACCCCTTTCAGCTGGTCATAAACTGCTTCCAGGCACCAGAAGCAGCCACCCGCCAGGGTGGCGACTTCAACCTGATTATTTATATTGTTATCCATCACACAAATCCTTTCTATAATTTGGATAGATTATATCCTATTTTGCTTTCTTCTATGGGATTATTGATTGACATTCACTCCCCAGGTATCCGGGTGGCGTCCTATAGGGTCATCGAGAGCGAAGAGAAATATTCTACGGTCTGTTATCCCCCCCAGGTTCACTGCTGCTATACCATTTACTATCAATATAGCCACTCGACGAAGTGTTGGATAGCGAGGTATGTACAGCGTTCACAGATAAATGATCATATACTACAAAAAAATGAACACGTAGGTATAGATAGATATGCCAATAATCAAAACTGCTATAATATTTAGGAGATCTGTTACGCCAGATTTTATTGCCTTATCCTGCCCCTTCTGTGGGCATAAACTTCAGATCACTGAGGACATTGATAGATTTGTCTATGCTGCCTGTGGAAATGAACATATCGTAAATCGTAGTGGTGGGATTGTCATTCCAAACGTCTGTTATGGCTGATAAGTACACCAGATATTCGACCATGCTTCAACAAGCGGTTATTGAATAATTAGGGGACTTTCTGGAGAAAAGCAAAACATGGGAAAACAAAAGAGTAAAGATCAACTCCTGAAAGATATTTATGCTGAGCGAAGACGATTGGAGAAAAATCTATCCACTCTTAGTGAAGAAGATATGATGCAACCAGGAGTTATCGGAACGTGGTCAGTCAAAGACATTCTGGTGCATTTAGTTGCCTGGGAGAAGCTTTTTCTCGATTGGTATCAAGCTGGCATACAAGGTTCTCGTCCAGATATAGCGCCAGTTGGGATGTCTAAGAAGGTAATTGATGCACTAAATCAAGACATCTATGAAAAAAATCGAAGGCGAAGCCTTGATAATGTGTTGTCTGATTTTCGTACATCCTACCAACAAACCTTAACCACTATTAAGGCAATCCCAGAAGAAGACATGTTTATCCATGGTCGTTTCGAGTGGACTGGTAAGTTGACGTTAGCTGATTATATTTCAGGTAACACCTGCAATCATTATGCATGGGCCAAACTAATGATACGCAAGCGAGCAAGACATCAAATACGCTAATGACGTAAGGAAAGAAAGCCTTCTGATAGCATGAGATTTATCAAGTAAGCCCACTACAGAGATATTACGTTACATCATCGTGTGGGGAGAACCTGATGATCGTAGCTCGGTTCTGAAAGCAGCATGCGCTGCTTGTCACCGATTTTAGGTGATCGTGATCATCAATCAGTATTCCTGATCACAAAGATCTCAATACATCGTATTGCTTGTTGTTATCCGCAGGGCTTCCGATCCTGTGCGCTTGAGTAAAGCATGGTTGTTTAGGTTAGATACCTTCGTAGAACCTGCAGGTCCGTGTAGCCTATCAGCTTTTAATATCATATAACATCAACAATGAAGTCAGCCGGACTTCCCCATGCTCAATTGTGGTAAAATTTACACTCACTTCGAAAGTAATGCGGGCGTGGCCAAGTGGTAAGGCATCAGCCTTCCAAGCTGATATTCGCGGGTCCGAATCCCGTCGCCCGCTCTAAGTAACAACAAGCATAGCTTTACGTGCCAACATAGGCTAAATCTCCCTGATTTACGCGACCGCATAAATCAATGAGGATTAGCCTATTTTGTTATTTAAAGCGGATTGGGCATGCAATCAACAAAAAAAGGATTCTTCAACCTCCATTACGGATCCAACAACCCCTAACCTTCCCGATGGACGATGCCCTGTTGCCAGGCATAGACTGCCACCTGGGTACGGTCGGTGAGATGTAGTTTGCTCAAGATATTGCTCACGTGCCCCTTAACAGTATATTCGCTGATCACCAGTATCTGAGCGATCCGGCTATTGGAGAACCCTCTAGCGATCATCTTCAATATTTCCAGCTCCCGTTCAGTCATAATGCTGAGCTTTGCTTCACCATTAATCTCCCCGCGCAAATTTTTAACCACCCGCATCGCCACGCGTGGATGGAGCGTTGCCTCACCATGGGCTACCTTACGAATAGCCTCAGCGAGGTTATCCATTTTCATGTCCTTTAACGTATAGGAGGTGGCACCTGCCTGCAAAGCAGGGAATATGAATTCATCCTGGTCATAAGAAGTCAATACTATCACCTGGGTGCAAGGTCTTAGCTCTTTTATCCTGCGGGTTGCCTCCAGACCATCCATTCCCTGCAAGATGAGGTCCATTAATACCACATCAGGGGTGAATTTCTCGGTCATGATGACCGCCTCTTCGCCTGAATCCGCTTCCGCAACCACGCAAATATCTGAAACGGTATCCAAAAAAGCGCGTACCCCTCGCCGGACCACTTCGTGGTCATCCACAATCAAAACGGTTATAGGCGATGTATCCATTTTTCACCTCATTTTCCATGCGTGCAACACAGCTATTTAAGAGCTCACACCGACGAACTATTCCATGCTTGTTCCACTAATATTACATCCGGCTCCCCTGGAAGGATCACTTCAACACAGGTGCCTTCACCCGGGCAACTATGGATATACAGCTTCCCAGCGAGATTTTCCACCCGCTCTTGCATTGAAAGCAGACCCATGCCTGCCTGAACCTTTTCCGTATCAAAACCACAACCATTATCTGAAATCTTCATGAATACTTCTCCAGGGCAGTCACCCCCTTCTAATGCTTTGTTCTTTTTAAAATAAATTTGATCACGAAAACAAAGGACGACTGATACACAATCGG
The DNA here is from genome assembly GCA_963777935.1 of uncultured Chloroflexia bacterium. Taxonomy (GTDB): domain Bacteria; phylum Chloroflexota; class Anaerolineae; order Anaerolineales; family UBA4823; genus FEB-25. The sequence continues at coordinate 269,022 of CAVZSL010000005.1, read as the reverse complement.
CGTGGCTATGTCGGGCAACATTTGCCAGCGTCTCCTGGAAGATCCGGTAGAATGCCTGTGCACTTTTCGTTGGCAGTCTTTCTTCCCCACTCACAGAGAACTCCACCTTGATATCTGTCTGTCGTGACCACTGGCTGGCATATGTTCGTAATGTCTGCTCCAAGCCTTGCTCCTGAAGGTTGAGCGGGTACATTTCTTGAATCAAGGTGACCAGCTCCTGAAGCACATCATGCACAAGGTTTTCTGCTTCCACCATATATCCCTCAGCCCGCTCAGGTTGGCTGGTAACCAGACGGCGCGAGGCTCCAATCTGTGCTAAAGCCGCAAACGTTTTTTGCTTGACACTGTCATGCAGGTCACGCGCCAGGCGGTTACGCTCTTTGATCACCGCCAATTCTTGAGCGTTTTCATACAGACAGGCATTTTCAATAGCCAGGCAGGCACGTTGTACCATTGTCTGAAAAAGGCGTAAATCGCGTTCGTCAAAAGCGTCAGGACTCGCAAAGCACACAATGAAAACTCCGAAAAACTCATTTTGAATGCAGATTGGCAAGAACATCCAGGAATAAATACCGAGCTCCTTCATCACGCGTTCGAGGCACTGTCGAGTTGGGTCAGAGTCATCCTCCGCCTGGCCTAGCGTGACAAACACAGGCTCCTTCAAGTCAGCCAGCCATTCAGCCAATCCATATTGATAAACCCAGTCCTGGGTAGGGAATCCACGCCCGACGCGCATCACCAGCTGCCTGCTCCCCTCATGAACAACCGGGTTGGGCTCTGACCAGGCAAACACCGCGCTCGTGTCTGCATGCATGATCTCTACAGCAATATCCACCAATGCCTGCAACAATGGATCCAGATTTAAATGGTGGTACATAACTTCATCTGCCTGGTAAAGTGTTTCCAATTCCTTCCGGCGAAGCTCGCTCTCTTTTGTCCGCTCAACGATTTGCTCCTCCAACTCTCGATTACGCGCTTGAACGCTCACCACTCGGATCCGGTAACCTGCTACAGCACCGAAGATCCCGATCACACCAATCAATCCCCAAAACCAGCGCGTCTCCCAGAATGGTGGCACGATGGTCAAGCGCATAGCTAAACCAGTTTCATTCCACACACCATCATCGTTTGAACCTTTCAGATGCAGTGTATAAGTGCCTCCAGGAAGATTGGTATATCGACCGGTTCTTTCGGTACCCAGGTAATTCCAGGCGTTATCATAACCTTCGAGCAGATAAGCATGCTGATTGCGTTCCGGCTGTGAATAGCTGAGGGCAGCAAACTCAAATTCAAAATTATTTGCCAAACCAGATAAGGTCAAGCCAGTCAGGGATTCGATGCCTTGTTTAATCTGTATCTCCTGCCCATCCTGGCGCAACTCCAACAAGACGATGGGGGGGATGTATGGATTATCGCTGATCTGGTCTGGTGAAAAGGTGCTGATCCCATTCACCCCACCGAAAAGCATCTCCCCCGTCCGGCGCCGTAAAGCTGCGGTGGAAAATTGGTTATCCTGTAGCCCATCTTCTGCATCGTAGTTGCGAAACACACCGGTCATCGGATTGAATTTTGAAAGACCGTTATTTGTACTGATCCATAGGTTGCCATTTTGATCTTCCAGGATCGCGTAAACCTCATCGTCTGGTAAGCCGTGTTCGACACTGTAATAGCTGAATTTTTCACTTTCCTGATTTAAACGTTGCAAGCCACCTTCCGTGCCGATCCACAGAATCCCGTTAGAATCCTCAAACAAAGTATAGATCACATTATTTCGCAGACTGTCTGGATCGTTTTTATTGTGGCGATACGTGGTCATCAAACCGGTGTCTGGCTCGAAACATTTCAGCCCACCCCCCTCCGTACCGATCCATAGCCTTCCCATCTGATCCTCCAGAATTGCCCGAACGATCGTGTCGCCGCCTAATTCAGTCGATGATGTGGAGAGTGGTAAGTTTATAAAATGCTCGTCCTGGCGATCGTAACGAGACAATCCGTTATCAGTGCCCACCCACAAATTCCATTGTCGATCAATATACAAAGCCGTGATGATGTCACTTGGAAGGCTCTCCATATTGTGTGGATCGTGGCGATAAACAGTGAATTTTTGATATTGGCTGTCAAAACGCTTCAACCCCCCTCCATTGGTGCCAACCCATAAAATACCGGGGCGATCTTCGACAATACCGGTTATGCGCCACTCACTGATGCTATTGGCATCCTCGGGTTTATAGTGGAAGTGGGTGATCTGGTCATTGGTTGTATCATATTTATATAGTCCATCAAATGCCCCAACCCATAGGTAATTCTGTGGATCTTCGTAAAGTGCAGTGACATGCTCCCGGTAGAATTGGTGGGTAAATTTTACCTTGTAAGGATCGTATTTATCTAACATCCGTGAAGTACTCACCCATAGGATGGCTGCCCGATCTTCGAACAGAGAATTAATGTAACTGCTGCTCGGGCTGTGTGGATTAGCAGTATCATACTGGTAGCGGATAATCACATTTGTGCGCGGATCCATCCAGTTGATACCTCCACCCATCGTTCCAATCCATAGCATACCGCTGCGGTCAACAATCATGGAGGTAATTATGTCATTACTTAAACTGGTCGGGTCTCTGGGATTAAAACGGTAATTCGTAAATGCTCCCGTCTCCCGATCGAAGCTGTTCAAGCCACCACCGTAAGTACCCAACCAAAGCATACCCCACGGATCTTCCTGGATGGCATACACTGCGTTGTGGCTCAGGCTTATCGGATTATTTGGGTCGTGCTGATAATGGCTGAACACCCCTGTCTGTCGATCCAACCGTTCCAGACCGTTGTTCGTCCCCACCCACAAGTTGCTGTGGCTATCTTCATAAACAACATATACCGTGTTGGATGCAAGGCTGCTTAGGTTTTCTGGATCGTAGCTATAATGCACGAACGTCCCGGTATGGTCCTCCAGACGATTCAAGCCTCCATTGGATGTACCCACCCACAAATTTCCGAGCGAATCTTCATAGATTACGTTAACCCTACCTTCACTCAGGCTGTTTGAACTAGCTGCGTTGTGACGAAAATGGATGAAAGTTTCCTGAGCCCGGTTGAACTGATCAAGCCCATCCCCTTCGGTCCCCACCCACAAAATCCCACTACCGTCTTCAAGCACAGCGGTAATTCGGTTGCTGCTTATACTTTCCGGATTATCGAGATCATGCTTATAGAATTTATAATGATAGCCATCGTAACGTACCAATCCATCTACAGATCCAATCCAGATAATGCCGTATTGATCCTGTACCACCTGCGATGGACCGGTCAGCACATTACCGAACTCATCCATCACGCGCTCGAAGCGAGCAGGTGAACTGCGTTGCGGTAAGGCTGGTAGTGCCGTAGATAGACTAGATTGATCGGAATCTTGGGAGGGAGTGGACTTTGATCCAGGTCGTACAGCCGGATCCTGGGAAATACCAGGTATTATGCCATCCCAGCCTTTTAAGGCTGATAATGGCGCACACGAAACGCAAAAGACCAGCAGGAATGACAATCCTACCCAATATTTCATCCATCGTGATACTGTCAACTGGCCCATAAGCACATCCCACCATCATTAATACCAACATACCCCGGATTTGGTTCTCCGAGGCACGAATTATTTATCAAACGATGTATATCCGCTTTTCGTTCACACCGATCATCGGGCGATGTGCGATTACATTTTCAACCTTGGATCAAGAGCATCACGCAATCCATCCCCGATGAAGTTTACCGACAATACCGTAACAAAGATGAAAAAGCCAGGAAATAATGCCTGGGTAAACAGATCCTGGAGAGGGGCAGCCCGGGCTTCATTAAGCATATTCCCCCAGGTGGGCACGGGTGGCATTACTCCAAAACCCAGGAACGAAAGCGCTGATTCGGCAATGATCACCCCACCAAAACCAAGCGTTGCGGCCACAATAATTGGCGCGAATGAATTAGGAATGAGATGTTTGAGGATGATATGTGTGTCACCCGCTCCCATTGCTCTGGTAGCCTGGATAAATTCCTGACTTCTCAGGCTGAGCACTGAGCCGTGAACCAATCGCGCAACACCCATCCAGCCAAAAACCACCAAAACAAAAATGATGATGATTACGCTAAAATTCGATCCCAGGAACATTTGCAGTTGTGAGAATTGCCGTAGACTACTCGACAATACCAATAGCAATGGTAGCTGAGGTAAGGTTAGCATCACATCCGTAAAACGCATCAAGCTCGATTCAAGCCCCCTCCATAACTGCCTGCCACGGCTCCAATAATCGCACCAGCAATCACGGTAAAAAGGGTGACCGATAGAGCGACGAGTAAAGAAATACGTCCGGCATAGAGCAGCCGTGAAAACATATCGCGCCCCAGACGGTCAGTACCCAGGTAATGCATCGGTTGGCCTGGATCTCCAGCAGACATGACCGGGGCATAGGAGCTGTATAAATTGATCTCCTCATATGGATAAGGAGCAAGCAATGGCGCAGCAATGCTTGCCAGTGTGATGATTGTTAATATGATTAATCCAACCATGGCTAATTTATGACGTCGGAGCCTGCGCCAGGCAAGCGTCCACTGACCAGCTGCTTTCTCTGATTTTTCAACAATAACTTGATCTAGGGCAGGTACAGCGATCGAGCTCATATTTTCCTCCGGCATATAGACCGATTCCTCATTTATATTGGACGCGTGGATCTACCAGACCATACATTACATCTGCGAAAAGATTAGAAAATATTACCAATCCGGCAGTGATCACCAAAATTCCTTGAACAATTGGCCAATCCACATTGGCAATCGAATCGATCAATAAACGACCCATCCCAGGCCAGGAAAAAATCGTTTCGGTGATTAAGGCTCCACCAAATAACGCAGGAATCGCTAAACCAAGCAAGGTGATCAGGGGGATCATGGTATTCCGCAATCCATGCTTGATGATCATTACACGGTTAGAACATCCCTTTGCTCGGGCGGTGCGCATATAATCCTGACGCATTACCTCCAACATCGCAGAACGGGTATACCGGCTCCAGCCTGCCAGGTTAAAGAAAGCCAAAACCAGAGCAGGAAGAGCAACATGATGCAAACCATCGTAAATCAGCATCAGCTCCTTGCCATCCAACTCTGGATGGGATCGACCAAAGGTAATTACATTCCCCAATGCCTCAATGATGTCACCATCCAAACCCGCGGTACGCACTCCACCCGTCGGAAACCAGTCAAGCGCAACAGCAAAGATGGCAATTGCCATTAAACCCGTCCAAAAGGTGGGCATAGATTGGCCAAAAAAAGCCATTGAGGTGACCAAGTAATCTGCAAAAGAATATTGTTTTACCGCTGAATAAACTCCTAAGGGAATGGCAATTAATAAAGAGATCGAAAGAGACAAACCCATCAATAAGAAGGTATAACCCAAACGAATGCCGATTAATTCCGTAACCGCCATTCCTGTTTTAACAGTCCATGAGGTACCCCAATCTCCCCTGAAAACCTTCACCAGCCAACGGATATAGCGTCCCTGATCAAATCTACATGGTTGCTGTTCGTCACCGATTTGAGGGCAATACTTCCCAGGTAAGATGGGTTTATCCAGGTCGAGCAGAGCATTCAAGCGGTCGATGTGAGATTGGGTGATACGTGGATTAGCCTGCCGCAACAAGTCGAATGGTCCGCCGGGGACAAGATTAATGATCAAATAGATTAACAGCGATACAAAAAATAGCAAAATTACCGATTGGATCAAGCGACGGGCTATATAGCTTGACATTTCTCCTCCAATTACGACTTGCTCAGTGATCATGATGCCGTCGGCATCTGTGCTCGGGGACATCAGCAACAGATGCCGATCGGTTAACCATGCTTTACAACAAGTTTCACTATTTACTTAGATAATTTCCACTCCCAGGCATTCCATCCATCCACGCTTTGGGTGGTCGGTCCAGGCTTGAAATTCTCAAAGCCAACCCGATTCACGTACACGGTGGTGTTCGAGAATAGCGGGATCACCGGCGCATCCTCTGTCCACAGCTGGAAGAACTTTTCGATGTATGGGTAGCGTAGATCACGCGAGAGAGAAACTTCGGGATCCAACTCACTCATGAACAAGGCCTCATCGGCTGCCTGGTCACAGTATCCAGGGTAGTTCTGGCCCGACCAGCTGTTTGCTTCGGAGCCGACGCTGGAGCAGTCATATGTGCCCATGAACTGGGGATCATCACCTGTCGTGGCGGTGTAGATAGCAGCATCAAAGGTGCGGCAGTAGAGTGGTCCACCGGCAGAACAGGGGGCGAATAATCCACGACCATACAGGAACTGCAGGTTTACACCTACATTGATCGATTTCCACATGGACTGGATGACCTGGGCTAATTCCTGGCGATCAACCCGGTCGGTGGTCATCAAGGTGAATTCCAGTTTCTGCCCATCGGCGTTGGTGCAGGGATAAGCTGAGCAGTCCCAACCAGCTTCAGCCAGCAGCGCCTTAGCCCGTTCAGGATCATAGGGATACTTGGTGTAGTTCTCCGTATACGCCCAGGATAGACCGGGAGGCACAGGCAGGTCAGTAGTGCTCTGCTTCCCATAGTAGAGCCTTTCAACCAGGGCTTCCCGATCTATGGCGTGAAAGAGTGCCTGTCGGACGCGTACATCATCCAATGGGAACTTGGTCACGTTGAGGTCAATATGCTCCCAGGCATATGCGCTTGGGTAATGAACATCGTACATACCGGCAGCTTCAATTGCATCCAGGTCGGGGGCATTGTAAACCGTTAAACCGCCCACACCGCCGCGTGCAACCGCATCGATTTCACCATTCTGCAGCGCTGACAGCACGCCGGCAGATTCACCGAAGAAGCGGAAGATGATCGTCTTTATTTGAGCTTCTCCCAATGGGAAGGGCTGATCACTACGTTCCAGGGTAATATCCTGTCCCTGGTTCCACTCCTTCAGGTAGTAAGCGCCATCGCCGGGTACCTGGGTAAAATCAACTGCCTGCTGCTCTGCGGCGGGAACATCACCCAAAGCATGGGCTGGTAACCAACCGGGGAAACCGGCGAACCAATAGACCGGGTCCACCACCGGTCCAGACTGGTTGGCAAAACCATACTGCTCGTAATCCGTCTGGAAGGAGGGGAAATCGACATTGCCAGTCAGCGTGCCTGCAGCGGCTTGCTTGGCTTGCGCTGCGCTCATGAAGAGAACCTTGTAGGTGAGGTCATCAACCGGCACAATGTCATAGATCTTTTCGACCAGGTTTCGCTGGGCAACCTCAAGGTTTGGATCCATGGACAGCTTCCAGAAGAAGATAGCATCTGCTGGACTGACCGGTGTACCATCTGTCCAGCGCCAACCTTCGCGGATTTTGTAGGTAATTTCCAGGTGCTTATCTTCGTTTTCGCCGACGAACACCGCCCCACCGTTCTCCAATGTGGGCACTGATTCGCAGCCGTAGGGGATCCACTCGGCGTTTTCATTCTGTCCCAGGCAACCTACCTGGAAGACAGAGCGAATGACCGCGTTGGCAGTCATTGAGCCAAACAGGGGGTGGAGCGAATCCGGCTCTTGTTGCATTCCAATCACGAGAGTGTCAGCTTGTTGTGGAACCGGTGTAGGCGGCTGTTCGGTGGGTGGGATAGGCGTTGGCGTAACAACCACCTCAACTATTCTTTCAACCACTTCCGGTGTACCTTCTCTCATCACCACCTCGGTGACTACCACTGTTTCAACGATTCTTTCAGGCTGGCAGGCTGAAAGCACAAGGACAATTGCTATCAACAGACCAACCAACCCAAATTTTTTTATTGCATGCATTTCAATCCTCCTAATACTTTTTTTAAAATGATGGTAAGAAATTTCATGCCCTACTAATGAGTTGCTGCACATCCTTGTATATTGGGTTATCTTTTATTTACCTCCATTTCTAAGAATCGGATTTAATAACGGTGACTTAACAAGTTGCGTTCATGGTATCTATTTGGAATGCTCCATTCAGCCAATCGTTCGTTTTGCATACGTTTTAAGAGTAGATTTGCCAATTGAGCGACTGTTTCTACATCTGCTAAACCAGTCAGACGAATCCGGGAGCCGTTCACATGATGCCGGCTGACGAGATATACCTCCAATGTACCAATCTCCAACCAGCGATCCAACCTGTCCCAACGAATATCAAAAGAAACCACGCTACTTAAAGGAATATGGCGAACCGATTCTGTCCACCAACCTGTTTTTATGATGATTTCGCCTTCCTCAAATTGATAGCTACGAGCTCGATAAGAGGATTGGACCATTTTTAAAGCTGGCAGGTACCAGATAAGATCGGCTATAATTACCCCTTGCACAATCCTGGTCGCCTCACTTGTGCTTTCAACATATAAACTGGCTACCCAGGCGGTCAGTATGCCCAGGGTCAGAAAAGCTATCGCACACATGCTGATGACCACTCGCAGTCTGATCAGATATCGGGGACTGGGTTTGAATATTTTCATTATGAGCCTCAGTCAGGTCAACTACCGTCATATCGTGGATTGAGTCAGTCATCCTTGCATTTTGTTATTTCCCGATGTCCCTCTGCCATTCGGCAGAGGGACATTTTGGAGGGAAAATCATGTCCGCTTATGGAAGCGTTTTAGATTCTGAATCAATTATTGCAAAATCAGCCTTGCGACACACGACCAATAAGGAGCATCTTGCATCCCTCTGCAGTAGTGTTTTCTACCCCTCCACAGCATTCCCCAAGTGGCAAGATATCCACTCTGGTTTAATGATTACAATATGCTAACCGTTGGAATAGTTTAGCGATACCTGCTGGTTAAATCGAATGAGTTAGATCACGAATGGAGGTATCTGGTTGATGCGAGGGGGATATCGGATTAAAAAAACCTTTGGATTGAGACGAGCTGTATGGAAACCTATATATATAGCGGAAGTCAAAATACCTGAGCATAGCTTTCATGGCTGGAAGTTATGATAAAATAAAACTTCATTTGCACCTTAACATGGGCCCATAGCTCAGCGGCAGAGCGGACGGCTCATAACCGTTTGGCCGTAGGTTCGATCCCTACTGGGCCCATCAACTAAAAGAGCACCTCATGATCATACATGAGGTGCTCTTTTATTGATTATTCGAGGTCTAATTTCTAAACGTCATTGGAATGTGCACAATTTTAATCGGGTACCATACGCGGGTCATAACCGGTTCCCCATATGCAAACACTCCTTCCTTGCATCGGACAGCATAGCTCTGATTGACAACCATACTCCCACCATCTACGGTCACCTGGAAGGTCAATTTGAGCGTCTCGCCTGGTTTGAGCACGGGCAAATTCCACTGGACCATATCGCCCACAAGCAGCCCACCGGAGCTGGCACTCCCAAGGATGTAGGAAGTATTGGTGGGGATGGTATCGGTTATCACCAACAAGGTGGCTTGTTGGCCAAGGTTGGTCACCTGGATCTGGTAAAGCAGGGGATTTCCCACATGCACTGGATCGGGTGTAGCGGTCTTTGATATCCTGAGGACGGGTTTATTGGTAATATAAGCCACGGCATCAACGACCACATCCTGCTTCAAGCTGGTGTGCGTGATGGTGGCAGTATTCGTTAATACCCCTTCAAAGAAATCATCCACCACAGCAGTGAATGTGATCAACTGCTCGGAATATTGGGCGACATCCCCAGTCCACTCCAGGCTGACGATATCACTGACCACAGTACCCGCACTCGCCACAGCATCACGCTGGTAGGTGGTATTTTCCCAGGGGAAGACATCGCTTACCTGCACTCCGCTCAAATCATATGGACCGGAGTTGACCACATGAACCACATAGGTCAAGACTGTCCCTATCCCTGGTTCTGCCCAGGAGGGGGTGACGGTTTTGTAGGAGTCAATCAACCCCACCTCGCGCACGGTGGTCGTTACCGGCTCGCCTAGGATTGTCTTGAATCCTTTGAGATAACTCTCATATACAGTGGTGCGGTAATCATCGTTAACAATCAATGTCCCGCTTACCAGGTTTGGGTCCACCAAAACACTGAAGGTCCGGGATAGATAATCACCAGGTGTCATCTCCGGTAATGTCCATGAGACCACCGTGCGATCACCGATTTCATACGAGGTTCCTCCATCGCTGACGCTGTCCACGACCAAAGTCACACTAGTTGGAACAGTATCCGTCAAAACTGGAAACGCTTCCGTACTTAAACCACTATCAAATACCTCAATGGTATAAGTCATCGTCTGTCCGGGACCAATCTCAGGAGGAGCGGATTTGGTTGGGATCAGATTGGACATGTGCGTGATATGCCCTATTGCTGTAGCAGTAATAGGCTCCGTTACATAAGCACCAAGTGCATCGGTGATGACCACCGTGGCAGTGTAAGGTGTCCATTCTTCACCACCGATAGTGGTCTGCCCCTCAATGGTGGTTATCGTGATCATATCACCTACCGTCAGATCACCTGTCCAGACATAATTTACACATTTCGACCATGTTGTGCAGAGTGGAACTTCCGTCAGTGTACCAGGTGGGGTACCAGCGGATGGTATTACTTCCAAGACGTCTAAATTACTAATACTGATGCGCCCGTAAGTAAGTAACGCGGTTGCACCTAAAGCATCTCCTGGACCGAGGTTACGGATGGTCAGGGTAGGCGTCACATCAGTATCATCGCCACCCCCTGGTTTGTGGGCAATTGGGTCCAATGTTGCTGTTACCTCAAAAGTAGGTCCCACAATCAAGCTTGAGACCGGTATTCCGTCTGCACAGACCTCTTCAGCACTGCACACACTGTAATCGCCATTCAATACAATGAGATCAGCAACATCGTCGATATAAACAGTGAATGTAACCTGCGCTGACTCACCCGTGTCCAGGCTGGGAAGATTCCAGGTGACAACCCCGTTGGAAAAATCGTCCCCGCCCCGAACATACTGTAATTCTGGCGGGACGGTATCGGCAATGACTAAATCAGTCGCCTTTGAACCCAGGTTGAGCACTGTCAAGGTATAAGTCATCTCCCTGTTTGAGCCTGGTGGGTCGGGGAAAATGGATTTGGACAGGATGAAAATTGGGTCAATGACTGTGGTTGTATAAGGCATTCCGACACCAATTTCATCTGCGCCTACCACTAGGTAATCATTGTTCTCTATAACAGTCCCGCTGGGGACATCGCCAATATTTACACTGAAGGTAAAAGTGGATGTCTCTCCAAAATCAAGGTCAACGGAGCGTTGCCAGGTAACCACGTTATCATTCGAGTCATAAGCGCCATCTGGTCCTGCGTCAAGAAAAGTCGTATTTTCTGGCACAGTGTCTGTGACAACGATAGGAGTTCCCGTTGCTGTCTGACCCTGATTCGTGACCACCAGCTCGTAGGTAAGGGGTTTGTTTTTGCCAGGAAGTTCAGGCAAGGCGGTCTTGCTAACCTCAAACAAGGGGGTATCGGTGACACGCGTCTCAGCATTGAGTGCCACCGGTTCAGAGATCATTGGGTCTGTTACTACAGCTATGTTCGAAATGGTACCCTCGTACCCAGGTGTGACCGTCACACTAAAGGTGATAACAACTGAAGAATCAAAACCGACTTCCCCATGTTCCCATAAGATCACCCCATCTGAATATACCGGGGCAGGAGGTTGCAAGCTTGACCAGACATCCCCATTATAGGATGTGTTCTCTGGAATTGCGTCCCATAAGGTCACATCTGAAGCCGTATACGCCCCGGTGTTGAGTATCTCGAGGTTGTAAGTCAGGATTGCCCCATCCGTGTTGGCGAGGGTGGGGGTGACCACCTTGGCGGAAAGGGAAAGTTTTGGGAACCCTTCCGGTGGGGGGATTGGCCCTAAAGGGCGCGCAGCCTGCGAAGAATTTCGGGCAAATCCAACGACTGTCGCCACCATAAAAATTCCTATGACGATTATCGCAATCAATTGGATTGCTTTTTTTAGCTTAATGCTCATCTTTGCCTCCTAATCAAAATACATCCAAATCGGGAATTTTATTTCGTTCAATCTTTCCGATTTCATGGGGATTGCAGCAGGTGCATCCCCGGCTGAATAAAGAGTTTGGTCGCACCATCTATTGTTTAGTTGCAATTTTCAGTCCATTTACTAGTTAAATCCAAAAATATTTGTAGAAAATCACTCAAATAACCAGTGACCACAAATTTCCCCAAAAGAACCTGAAGCCTTCATGCCAAACCACCCGGTGAGATGCGTTACAAAATACCTGGCAAAGTAATTGCAACTGAAATATAGGATAATTGCCCAAAATGCCACCCAAAATCGCATTATCCAGATAAGGAATGTATAGCCGATGAATTTTTGCCTGCAGAATATCCCTGGATTGGTTAAACGCCTTCCCTTACTCTTCCTTATCATCGCAGTACTTATGCCGACGGCTGAATCATCCTCTGCACAGGCCGTTGAGGTGATTGTTGAAGACCCCTCAGCTTAACCCGGCATTCACCACCTGCTCAGCAACCTATTGGTACCCCATCGACAATGATCGCGGTCACAAGGCATACCTGACATTGAATGTGCTCAATCTCCGCTGATTCATCCAACAGCGGAAAATGGCGCCCGGTCTATACCTCAATCAGGATACTACCGGGTGGAGGCGTACATTGCCGGTCATCCGCCTATTAATTGGTGCACCAATGGGAAACTGAAAGAACATGACACCAGCGATGCCCATTATTCCATCCACCATGCGAATGGTGTCACAGACCGGGCTGCAAGCCAATATCCACTTTACAATCAATGGCTCAACCTGGGTGAATATTATTTCATTGCCGGTACGACTGGTTATGTCTCCCTTACCGATCTGAACGGTGAAGTCGGATTCAGTACCACTGTCTCCTTCAGCGCCATGCGCTTCACCTTCACCCGCTTGAATCGGCCAGTGGTATACCTTCCAATGGTCCACCGCTACGAACCACCGATACAGCTTCCTCCGAATACCGGCGTGATCCAGGCACAGGGTTTCGATGCCTGCCACCTGCCGGAGATATCTGAAATGCAAACCTGGTGGAATAAAAGCCCATACCGTTTCTATGCCCTCTATTTGGGAGGGGTCAGCCTTTATGGTGGCTGCGCTAGAGCGAATTCAACCTGGATCAACACAGTGCACCAGCAAGGATGGAGCTTTGTGCCCACCTGGGTCGGTTTGCAAGCTCCATGCTCAACCTGGAAAAATAAAATGAGCAATGATCCTGCAACCGCCTACCAGCAAGGGCGGCAGGAAGCTGAGGCAGCATCAGCCAAGGCTGTATCCATCGGCCTCACCCCAATCGGTGATGGCGGGACAGTGATCTATTATGATATGGAAGTCTATGGAGGTGCCAGCCTTGAATGCCGTCAGACGGTCGCTTCATTCATGAATGGCTGGGTGAAGCGCCTTCATGAACTGGGAAATGTCGCCGGAGGGTATGGCTCGCGTAACTCATACGTTGCTGATTGGGCAACTATCGCCAACGCCCCTGATGATCTCTGGGTTGCCTCCTGGTATGGCAGCACCTATGACCCAGGTGCATCCGTCAATGGTATCACCTGGTTGAATGGTTTATGGACCAACCACCAGCGGATCCGGCAATATACAGGAAGCCATAACGAGACCTGGGGGAGTGTCACATTTAACATCGACAGTGATGTTGCAGATGGCGTGGTGGCTTTGCCACCCGGTCAATCGCTGGGCAATCCAATCGTCAGCAAAACGATTTCCATTGACGATGTCGGCTGGCTTTCAGAAGATCAGGGCTGGCTGGTGGCAGGAAGCAAATTGTATTGGACCAACGACCAGGGAGAAAATTGGCAGGATATTAGCCCCGCTCCTATACAATATGCATCTTTCCTGCCCTCCGGGGAAGGCTGGGCAATCTCCGTTCAAAATGAGGACGTACCAATCCTGTACCACTCATCAGATTTTGGTAAGGCATGGGAGGTGGTCAATTTTCCACTCCCTCCCGACGGAGCCTGGTACCCCCTCCAGCTTCAATTCAGCTCCACCAATGATGGTTGGGTGGTCCTGCAAAGGCAAACCAGCCAGGCATTTAACTCTGCCATCCTGATGAAAACAAGCGATGGTGGAAAGACCTGGCAACTGTCCGAGTTACCCACCGTATCCACGATTCAATTCGTTTCCCCAGATGAGGGTTGGATGGCCAATCCCACTGGTGATGAGCATTTCCGTACCATGGATGGAGGGATTACCTGGCAGCCTGCTACACCTGACCGGATTGCAAAGTCTTTAGCTACTTTACCTGAAGGAGCTTCCCTATCTGGATGGCAAGAGAATGGCTTGGGTTGGGTAGTGACTACCACGGGTGACTGCAGTGGTGATAAATCCACTTCTGCCTTCACCTGCCAGGTAGATAACGGCTTACAACAATCCCTGAATGGTGGTAAGACCTGGCAGGAAATCCCACTGCCCGCACAAAACATGGTATATCCTTGATCCGGTTGTGAAACCAAATTAATTAGTTACAATTAAGGGGTATATATATTTAATATCCAAAGTACCGGAAGGTATCCTATGACCATGCGTACTCACCTCCAAAAATTAGCTGATACAGGTGGCTTGCTTAACCTGTCCGCACCGGTTTCAAAAACCTACGAAATGGCTGGGATTCTAAAAGAATTGGAACCTCAACCGGTCTTGTTTTCAAATGTAAGAGAAAGCCCATTGCAGGTGATGGGTAACCTGTTCTGTTCCAAGTCATCATTCGCCCAATACTTCAACATCTCAACCAAGGAGATCATCCCTAGCCTCATCCAGGCATTTCAGGATCGGGCTCCCTGTCCAGTCGTCACCGAGGCCTCCTGCCAGGAAGTGGTTGCCTTATATCCCGACCTGGATAGCCTGCCCATCCTGCGCCACTGCTCCCTGGATGGCGGCAGTTACATCAGCTCGGGGGTATTCATTGCGCGCCACCCCAGGTTTGGGCAAAACATGGACTTTCACCGAGCCATGCAGTTCTCCAAGACCGAGTTAGCCATCCGGGTGGTGCGTGGACGCCACTTCGACCGTTTCCTTGAAGAGCTTGGTAGCCTTGATGTGGCTGTTTGTGTGGGTGTCTCACCAGAAGTGCTTGTGGCAGCTGCCACATCGGTTGAGATCGGAGTGGACGAGCTGGAAATCGCCAATGCGCTAACCACAAACCTCCTCAACCAATCTTTAAATCTGGTGCATGCTAAAACTGTCGATCTATACATTCCTGCTGAGGCTGAGTTTGTCCTCGAAGGTACGGTTTATAGCAACCGGCGGCATACCGAGGGACCATTTGTCGACCTGACCGAGACTTATGATATTGTACGGGAGGAACCAGTTTTCGTCGTTAAGGCCATCACCCATCGTAAAGACGCCATCTGGCACGCCTTGCTGCCCGGTGGCCTTGAGCACAAACTGCTGATGGGTATGCCGCGCGAGCCGACCATTTATAATAAAGTCAATGAGGTTGTCCACTGCCTGGACGTCAACATCAACCCGGGTGGTTGCTCCTGGCTGCATGCCATCGTCCAGATCGATAAACGCTCAGAAGATGATGGAAAAAAAGCCATCCAGGCTGCTTTTGCCGGACACCTTTCCTGTAAGCATGTTTTCGTGGTAGATAAGGATATCGATATATATAATCCTGAGCAGGTGGAATGGGCTATGGCGACACGCTTCCAGGGTGATGCTGACCTGGTGATTCGGACCCAGGAATCCGGGTCCAGCCTCGACCCATCCAGCGAGCGTACGGAAAACGGCACGCACCTCACCACCAAGCTTGGTTTTGACCTGACCAAGCCCCTCTCTACCCAGGGTAAGAGCTTCGATAAAGCCCTTTTCCCGGTGGTGGACATTGAGCGATATTTAAAATCATAACAATGTGTTGTTGATTGATCAATTCTTGATAAAAATGAATAACTTGGTATAGCAAATATGCATCTGACTTCAGAAGAAAACGAGATGTTTCAAGGCTCACAAGGCCGCGCAACCCAAAAAGCCATGCAGATTCTGGTAGCATTGGGAGAGATATATGGCGCCAGGCGTTTGATTCCAGTGACATCGGTGCAGATTGCCGGGGTGAGCTACGACAACCTGGGAGACGCTGGTCTGCAGTTCCTATCTGAAATGGCAGATGGAGGGGGTAAAGTACGCGTACAAACCACCCTCAATCCTGCTGGCATGGACATCGAAAACTGGCGTAGTTTAGGCATCGATCCGGATTTTGCCGAGAAGCAGGAGCGAGTGTTGGAGGCCTTCTCAAGGATGGGTATAACCACCACCTGCACCTGCACGCCGTATCTTGCCGGTAATCTGCCTCATTTTGCAGAGCACATTGCCTGGTCAGAAAGCTCGGCGGTATGCTATGCTAACTCAGTCATTGGTGCTCGCACCAACCGTGAAGGTGGACCCTCCGCATTGGCTTCTGCACTCACTGGCCTCACCCCAGAGTATGGATTTCACCTGCCTGAAAATCGCTACCCAAGCATAACCTTCCAGGTTGCTGCACACTTGGCAGAAACAAGTGATTTCGGCGCCTTGGGCAAGGTCATCGGAGAACACATCCAGGTCCTCCAAAGCTATTCCTTTCATTAAGGGTGTTCAAATAGCAACCCTCGAAAACATAAAATCCTTCTGCGCCAGCCTGGCAACCTATGGAGGTGCTGCGCTCTTCCATATACCGGGCATCACCCCTGAAGCAGCACACTTCACTCCGCCTGTTGAACAGATCCGCATCACTCAGGTTGAATTGGAGGCTGCCATGCATTCACTCAGTGATGGTACAGAATGGGAAGTGGATTTTGTCAGCCTGGGTTGCCCGCACCTGAGCCTGCAAGAGATCGAACACATCACCCGCCTGCTGGAAGGCAGACAAGTGAAAAAAGAGTTCTGGATCACCACCTCCCGGGTTATCAAGCAAATTGCTGACCAGTTGGGGTATACTCAGATCCTCGAGGCTGCCGGTGCCAAGATCGCTGCGGATACCTGTTGCGTCGTGGCTCCCATCCGAGGACGTTTCAACACCATGGCAACCGATAGTGCCAAAGCCTGTTATTACGCTTCTGCCAAGAACAAATTCAAAACCCAATTTCTTCCCTTCGATGAAGTGGTAAACCTGGCGTTGCAATGAAACTTCGCGGACGTAGCATATTTCATGGCACCACCCAGGGTGAAGCTTTGGTTTCTGCGCAACCCATCTCCTTCTTCGGCGGTGTGGACCCTGATTCAGGGATTGTGGTTGAGCGTGGTCATCCCCTGGAAGGGCAGAGCATTACCGGGAAGATACTGATCTTCCCCACCGGGAAAGGCTCCACGGTCGGTTCCTACACCCTTTATCGATTAAAGATGAATGGCCTCGCCCCCCATGCCATCCTCAACGTGGATTGCGAGACCATCATCGCGGTGGGTTGCATCATCGCCGAGATCCCTTGCGTGGACCAAATATCCATCCATGTTATCCACTCCGGTAACCTGGTACAGGTTGACGGTGATTGTGTCAGCATCGAAGAATCAGTGTAATCTAATCACAACGGAGCCATCCATGAAAAACCGAACCCTGCTCATGATCCCTGGTCCTATCGAGTTTGAGCCTGCCGTGCTGTCTGCCATGGGAGAACCTACCACCAGCCATCTGGCACCTTCGTTTATTGAAGCCTTTGGGCAATCGCTGGAACAAATGCGCCAGGTGTTCGAAAGCCCGGCAGGTCAACCATTGGTGTTGGCTGGTTCCGGCACCCTGGCGATGGATTGTGCCGGTGCTAACCTGGTGGAGCCCGGAGACAAAGCCCTGGTGGTTAACACCGGTTATTTTTCCGAGCGCTTTGCGAGCATCCTCCAGCGCTATGGTGCCCAGGTGACGCTTATTTCCGCCCCTGTGGGTGGACATCCCGATATGGAGCAAATTAAAACAGTCCTGGAATCGGATTCCTTCAAGCTGATGACCATCACCCATGTAGATACCTCCACAGCAGTATTGGCAGATGTACAGCACATCGCTGCACTTGGGCGGCGACATGGAGTGCTGGTCGTCGTGGATGGGGTATGTTCGGTGGCGGGGGAGGAACTGCAAATGGACACCTGGGGTGTTGACCTGGCTCTCACCGCTTCACAGAAGGCGATCGGCGTACCGCCCGGATTGGCCTTGTTGATGATCGGCCCACGTGCCATGGAGAAATTTCAGAAACGATCCAATCCCGTGCTCAACTACTATGCCGATTGGACCAACTGGTTACCCATCATGCAGGCTTATGAAGCCCGCAAGCCAGGTTACTTTGGAACCCCGCCAGTCAACTTGATCTTTGCCATGAGCGTGAGTCTTGGGCAAATACTGAAAGAGGGGATGGCAACCCGCATATCCCGCCACATCGCCATCAGCCGGGCATGTAAGGCAGGTGTACAGGCACTCGGTATGGGTCAGGTGCCGTTGAAGCCTGAATTTGCCGCCCATACCCTTACTGCTCCAAAGTACCCTCAAGGGGTGAATGGGGCCGAATTCCTGGCGGGAGTATTAAAAGCTGGTGTGACCCTGGCGGGTGGGTTGTATCCAGCCATCCGCACTGAATATTTCCGCATCGGGCACATGGGTGCCGCCACCCTGGCGGATGTGTTGGTGACCATCAGTGCGATTGAAAGCGCGCTGGTTGGATGTGGGTATAAATTCTCCCCAGGAGCCGGGATCCAGGCTGCCAAGGCTGCAGGGAAGAATCTACCTCATTCTATTCAAACAAATTAATCGTTCTTTGCTCTAAAATAATCCTGCATCGGCTCAAAGTAATTTTCCACCCAACCCTGCTCATATTGCTTCCCATGAGGTGGAAGGCCTGTATGCCTTAAAATGAGCCTCGTCTGAATTCCAACCGGCTCCAAAGTAATCTCGAGGCGCGAATCCGGTTCATCCTCTGCAAACTCCGTAGTTCGCCAGGATTGTACAATGCGTTTGCCGTATTCCAGCTCATGATTAATTCCTCGGATGTAACCATCCCAGGCATCGAATTCAGCCCCCACCTCGTCAGACACGGATGCCGAGCCACCCGTCATCTCGGAATGACCTTCGGAGCTCAGCCAGGCTGTATAGATCTCCTGCGGGGTAGCTGAAATCATTGTCTCTATTACAAACTCAATAGCCATTTGCGCTCTTTCTCAAAATAAACGACCCGAAAGCGTGCAGCTTTCGGGTCGTGAACTCATTTAGCAATCTTCTCCTTGATGGCAGCTTCAACTTTTTTCTCGTCATACCCAACAAGGATGGTCCCTTCGATATCGAAGGTTGGGGTCGTTCGATAACCATTCGCCCACTTTTTCACCTGATCCGCAGCGCCAGGTGTCACATCGATATCCACCTCAATATAGTCGACTTTATTCGCCTGGAACCAGGCACGCGCACGGCGGCATCCGGGGCACCAGCGTGTGCAGTACATCACCACACCCCCATGAGGAAGACGGATTTCTTCCGGCGGGATCGGGGGTAGCGCCGGGCTGCGCAGCGCCGCTTCCGGATCGACACGGCGTAATACTTCTAGAACGACATCATTATCGGGTTGGTGATCGATGTCATGGATATCGATATAACGGATGAATCCCACGTTTATCAATGACAAATATCGCGCGCTCAGAATCTCCTTCCTTCTCCCTGAACACGCCATACAGGCTTGCCACCCTTCCATGCGGCCAGAAATCACTCAACAGTGGGTAATTAATCCCTCCGAGCGATTCTGCCCATGCTTGCAGGCAGGGAACGTGATCAATGCTTACGCCCAGAACCTGGGCATCTAATCCCGCGAATTTGCCTGTATCGGCTTCATACGACGGGATCTGGCCTGTTCAGATGGGTGTCCATGCCTTCGGAAAAAACACCAGGACGACGTTCTTGCCTAGATAGTCGCTAAGTTTGACGTCCTTATCCAAATGCGATGGCAAGGAAAAATCTGGAGCTTCCTGACCGACATATAGTTTCATTTTTGCCTCCTTGAATATGAGTTATTTTACCTTAATTATCGTTATATTTCAGTCCGATTATTATTAATATATCAATAGAAAACAATCTCCGGTGGTTTGTATGCTTGTCATTGATATCAGATGATAAGTATACAATAGAACGGGGATTGGACCGTGGTTGAATTGTTCTTGACTCACCCGTAATTACTTATCAATATTCTCCCCAATTTTTGTTCGCGAACTTACCCCTTCAGATACACAGGCGTAAAAAAGGTTACATCACTCGCGTTCGCAATAACCTGGGTTTTCAAGTCCTGTTCTTGCAAACCAAACGGCTGCAGGATGGTGGACGCGGCGCGGAACAACAAGACACGGTATCGCTCCTGGTCTATGCTGCGTAGCTCAGGCAGCTGTGGCAAGTCCCAGGCATGAACTCCTGGCTCACCGAGCGTGTACACAAAGCGCACCCGTTGACCCGGGCGCAGGTATTTGCCCACGGCAGCCAGCTGTGACGCCGCCCGGGCAGCAGGTGAGGGTGTGCGGTATTCCGATAGCTCGCGACTCAGCGTCTGAGCGACCAGTAAATCCTCCACGCGCACCCCATAAGTACGCAGCCTGGTCAGTGCCCTGCGCAGCACCCTTAATATCTTTGGCAGGTAGGTGGAGCGGTCATCCACATTGGAGGTGTGCACCAGGATGTCGATGATCTCCTTTTGTGTATTCGACACCCAGGCAGGTGTATCATGGCGGCGGGTCTCAATGCCGCGCATTTTAAGGCTGCCATCCTGAAAGACACCAAAATAACGGTTGGGAACCGGCACGCGCTCGTCCAAGCGTGAGGGCAGGAATGCTACCCAACGGTATATCCCATCCAGGGCGATCGGCAGGCCGGTGCGGGTGGTGATTTCCTCCAAAAGCGGCTGGAACGATGGCACATCCGCCAGTCCCTTCTTTTTTACCCATAAGCCATCTACGTACATGTGCAGCACGGTGAAACCCAGATCTTCGGCCGCCTCCTTGGCGCGCAGCAGCATCTCGCGCCCGTAAGCAGTGACCGCCTCGTGGGCTTCGATGCGCCCAAAACGGGCATTCTTGTAACCCAGGTAGCCAAAGCAGGTTACCAGCAGCCACTTGTGTGCTGTAGCCTGCGCCTGATAAGTCTGGCGACGAGGGTCCCAGGCGGGTAGCTCTGCCAGGCGCAGCTTGAGCTCCAGGCGTTTATCCAGCAGTGGTGCCAGTGTTTGGGGGATCAGGCCGGAAGTATCCTGGTCAATCCACAAACCCAGCTCCGAAACCCTCTCCAAGCGGGCATATTGGTCGCGACCCTTTGCGTTCGGGTCTGCCACCGTCTCTGGAGAGATATTAAAGTGGCGCATGATGCTTGGGTACATCGAAATAAAATCCACCTCCGCCACATCGCGGTGCAAGCCGATCAGGGGCTGGTAGACCAGGCCACCCTGGTCAGCTTGCATCATCTCAAGGGCACTTTTTGGGCGTTCAGCCTGCTGTTTATGCCAGGGAACCATAATCCCCAGGCGCAGTGCGGTCACCATTTGCATGGCAGAGATGCCACTACCCGGCGAAACGCGTGCCACCGTCTGTCCAGCCAGGGCAGTGACGCGTGACAGCTCATACACCCCCTCCAGCCCATATTCATGGAACAGCATCGCATTGCAGCCATCGATGTGCCAGCGCCCAAACAGGTGCACCTGCTTGCCACGGTAGATCACCTGCCCATAGGCTTGATAGCTGCGCTCATCTTTCCGGATGACCTCCCTGCCCGGCTCACGGTTCAAAGGCAGGGGGATGCGCCATTGGTTAGCCAGGTCGATCAGGTAGGGCAGCAGCCAGGTGTCACCCCAGGCAGTCATCAGCACGTCCGGATCCTGGCGCTGGAGGATGGCACGCAGGTTGAGCAGCAGCGGTCGGGGATGATCCAGGCTGAAACGGTAGGAAACACTCATGGAGCGCACGTACAGAGCCCGGGGTTCAGCATGCGCCGGGTCGACATCTGGCTCAATGGCCAGCAGGCGCAAAGGGGGTGCCGGTGGGTCCAGCTCCCAGGGTGTATCCAGCACCTTCAGGGATTGCACAGCGCCCCGTTCATCCGCTTCAATCTGGCAGTGCACCAGCGGAAACGTGTTGTAGATGGCTGCATGGCGCGTAGTGATGGGTAGGTCGGCGTCATAATAGGGCAACTCAGGGAATTCCCGGGCTACACGTTGGAAAAGGTAGGGCTGAGCAGCCGTTTGTGTCATCCGGGCTTCCAGCACTTCCACCGGTTGGGGTGAAAAGATATCCCGCCGCTCGGTGCGTTTCAGCTCCACCTTTTCCGGTTGGGATTGCAGGAAGCGCCACAATTGTCGCAAGCGCATCGGTGGGCCAGCCGCATAAAAGGTGATGGGAAAATCCTGGGTCAGGCGATGGCGTTGCCCGTCTTCACCAACCAGCCAGAGCACGATCCCGCTCTGCGTGTCAGCAAACAGGTCCAAGAGCCACCCACTAAGCTCAGCCATGCAAGTCGATCGGGTCGGGAGCAGAGGCTGGAGGCTCCGGCTCCGCCGTGCCAATAGTCGAAGCCAGAGATTCTGCTTCTTCAGGCACGTGAAGCGTGGCTGGGTTACCCGCCTCCACCTCTGCAGAGATCATATCAAGGTAGGCTGTGGAATCGCCCTGCTCCAGCTGCTCCAGGGCAGCTGCATCGCTGGGATTCAGCAGATAACGCATGCGCAACACCTGTTTGTGTTCTTCCAGCAGCATCGACAGCAGGAAGATCTCAAAAGGCAAGGCATGTGAAGCATAGGCCGCGGCCGCCAGGTGCTTGTGGGCAGCCGCGAAGAGATCATCCAGCGCCTTCTGGTCACTGCGACGCAGGGCGCGCCGGAAACGCAGGAAAGACTCCTGCTCGTGCAGAAAAACTTGCGTAACAGATGGAAGTGTACGTCCCATAAAGAACCTCCTCAAAACAGGCGCATTGGCTCGGCAGGCTGTGGCTCTTCAAAGCTCCATACCTGTCCGGCTGCACCAGCTAATATTTCCAGCAGCTCTCCCGGCTGATTGCGAGCCGGCTGGCTGGCACTCACCGCCACCGAAGCCGTCCGGCATAACCGCCGCAGCTCGGCCAGGCTCACCTCCAGCAAGCGCATCCTCTCCGGTAACCGCACGTTCTCATCGTAGAAGGTATCCAGCAGGTTCAGCACCAGGACGGGCGAGAAGTCTGCCACGGACTCCGTCAGCAACGTTTCCACCTGGTAGCAGGTGAAGGCACGTGCCACGCTCACCCGTTCCAGGGCTGCCTGCCAGTAAGACGTCTGCTGGCGCAGCTGGCGTGCCAGCCCGTAGCCATCGAAGCAGTTGCCGGCATCCACCAGCCGCACCCTGCCGGTGAGAGCCAGGCGTGCGGTCAGGATGGTCATCATCTGGCGCTGGGCCCGGTGCGGCGCCAGCACCAGGTGAAGCTGGCGCGGGGAAAGCTGAAGAGAATCATCCATATTCCTGCCATAGTTCGAAGCCGGGTATGTATATGTATCCATATTCTGATTATATCAGAACATTTGTTCTAATTACATTAGAGTTTCATCAATTTCAATCATCGAACGATGTGCCTGAACAGGCATTAAAAATGCATCCTCTCGCGGGGTGTATATGAATTTGTTACGCCTCATAAGTGCGTTTGATCGCCGATTGTCTTATCCGGGTTTTCGGGTTTCTTGATGCTTGGGAGGGTTTCTTGTCAATTTTGTTTCTATACATGTGGTGCATTGTGCGACGCCAGATCTGTTAAGCTGTGGTGAAGAAAGCTGAAGGATATCGCCTGCTCCTGCTTTGGCTATTGCAGAGGTTAAAACCAGACCGCTTTAATGTGAATATAAGGAATTAAAACCTCCTGGTGTGGTAAAATCACCCGCCGTTAATCATGGTGACACTTTTACGTAGGTTTTATATTCGTTGAATATGTTTTTCTCTTCCTCTTCTTCTCACCCGAGTTAATGACCACAAGCTTCTCATCCAGTTAAGCCAGGTGGTCAAAATTTACAATACCGCGGCAGGAGACTTCACCGCGCTCAACGGCATCACGGCTGATATTTATGCGGGTGAATTTGTGGGTGTGATTGGCAAGTCGGGTGCAGGTAAAACCACGCTGCTCAACATGATCACCGGTGCAGATATGATCTCCTCCGGTGAGGTGATCTTCAATGCGCCGGATGGCAAGAGCACCTCGATCCACACGTTGAGTGAAAATTCTTTGGCAGTGTGGCGTGGGCGCAACGTGGGCATCATCCACCAGTCTTTTCAGCTGTTGCCCATGCTCAACTTGGTGGAGAATATCATGCTGCCTGTGGATTTCAGTGGTCACTATAAACGGCGGATCAGCAAAGAGCGCGCCTTCGAGCTGCTCAAACTGATGGAGCTGGAAGACCACGCCTATAAGCTGCCGGCTTACATTTCCGGAGGGCAGAAGCAGCGCGTTGCCATCGCCCGTTCGCTCGCGAATGACCCACCCATCATCGTCGCAGATGAGCCAACCGGCAGTCTGGATACGCTCACCGCCGAAAACATCTTCGAGATATTTGAGAAGCTGATTGAACAGGGGCGCACCATCATCATGGTCACGCACGACAATAACCTTGCCCCACGCTTCACCCGCCGCCTGCTTATTGCGGATGGGACGATCACAGCCGATTCAGGCTTCCATCGGTCAACCGCCCAGCTACCACGATGAACGATACTACTTACGCTCCCATGATCCAGCTTCGCCAGGTGGTAAAGCGCTTTAAGACCGGCGCAGGAGAGTACATTGGCCTGCGAGGTGTGGATGTGGATATCATGGCAGGTCAGTTCGTCGCTATCGTGGGAAAATCCGGCAGTGGCAAGTCAACGATGCTAAACATGATCACCGGTATCGACCACCCAACCTCAGGTGAAGTGCTGGTGAACGGGGTGAATATCTATAAAATGACCGAAAGTGAGCGCTCCTTATGGCGTGGGCATAATCTGGGGATTGTCTTCCAATTTTTCCAGCTCTTGCCGATGCTTACTTTATTGGAAAACACAATGCTTCCGATGGACTACTGTAACGCGTTTTCCCCAACTGAACGCCCTGAACGCGCCCTGGAGTTACTCAAGATGGTTGGACTACATGAGCAAGCGCACAAGCTGCCGGCAGCCGTCTCGAGCGGACAGCAACAGGCAGCCGCTATTGCCCGGGCACTGGCAACCGACCCTCCCATTATTGTCGCTGATGAACCTACCGGGAATCTTGACTCGCGCTCTTCCGAAGAGATCATCGAACTATTCTATCAGCTGGTCTCGAAAGGCAAGACCATCATTCTGGTTACACATGATCCTTCCATCACCAAGCGAACCACACGAACCTTAGTCATCTCGGATGGCATGATCATCAACGAGACAGTTGCCCAGGCATTGCCATTGCTCAACCATACGCAAATGCTTAAAGTTACCAACCTTCTCGAACGGATGGATATTCCTGCCGGCAATACGATCATTCACAAGGGAGAGCATATTGATTACTTCTTCATGATCACCCAGGGTGAAGTGGAAGTAGTGTTGCAGCCATATAAACGTGAAGAGATGACCCTTGCGAGACTGGGTGCTGGAGAATTCTTCGGGGAGGTTGAGTTAATAAATGGTAGTAATTCGATCGCCAGTGTGCGTGCTACACCAGATGGGCCGGTGAAGCTTGTAGCCCTGCATCGCAAGGATTTTACTGACATGCTGGTTGGCTCCCCACTTACAGAAGAATCAATCACACGTATCGTCCAGGCTCGCCTGGCACAGAACCGGGCAGCAGACCGCAGAAGGCGGTTGTGGTAACATGATCCGTCCTCGTTGGCGCAAGGTTCTCTCCGATTTGTGGGACAACAAGATGCGTACCCTGTTGGTGGTAGCATCCATTGCAGTGGGTGTCTTTTCGATCGGTATGATCGCTGGAACCTATGAGATCATCTCGAAAGACATGAGTGCCAGCTACGCCTCTGCCAATCCTGCAAATATTGATCTTCGGACCGATGATTTTAACCAGGAACTTCTGGACTCAATTAAAAATGTAGATGGTGTTAAAGAAGCAGAAGGACGGCGTTTTTTGTCCGTACGCGTACGCGCCCCAGGTGGCGAATGGACCAACCTCGACCTGGTAGCGATCAATGACTTTAATGACAATCACGTAAATCTGCTGCTTCCAATTGAAGGTAACCCTCTCCCAGCGGATAAACAGGTGTTATTAGAAAAAAAAGCACTGGATGACCTCTCCGTGCAGGTTGGTGATGACCTGGAGTTCCAGCTTCCAAATGGCAAAATCAAGACGATGACCGTGGCAGGCATTGTGCAGGATCAAACCACTGGTGCGGGTGATTTCCTGGCTCCTCCATTAAGTTATGTGACCCGGGATACCCTTCCATGGTTGGGGCAACCCACCGATTACAACCGCCTGCTGGTTACGGTTGAAGGTGATTCGAACGATATCGACCACATTCGCGAGGTTTCAACCTCGGTCTCAGATAAGATTGACAAAAGCAACATTCTGGTCTATCGCACCGAGCTGAACAAGACCAACGAACACCCCATGTCATCCACCGTTGAGGCTATCTTGGGTATCCTGATGGCGTTGGGTATATTGATTGTGTTTTTAAGTAGCTCGTTGATCGCTAACACCCTCAACTCTTTGCTCACCCAGCACCTGCCGCATATTGGGGTAATGAAGCTGATCGGTGCACGCAGTCAGCAAATCTTCGGCATGTATATCGCCCTCATCCTATCCTTTGGAATGATCGCGCTTCTAATTGCCTTGCCAACCGGTGGACAGGCAGCCTATGCACTTTCACTATTTATTGCCAACAAGATGAATTTCAACCTGCAAGGCTACCGAATTGTTCCATTAGCCTATCTCCTGCAGATTGTGGTTGCCTTACTGATACCGCTAGTGGCCGGTTTCATCCCCGTGATTAATGGTTCACGGGTTAAAGTTCAGCAGGCTATCAGCGGAAGTGGATTAAGTACAAGTAAGGCCTCCTATGGTTGGCTGGAACGATTAGGCAGCCGGGTGAAATGGCTAACCCGTCCGATGCTGATTTCATTACGCAACACCTTCAGGCGTAAACGCCGCTTGCTTCTCACCCTGCTGACCTTGACGATTGGTGGTGCAATCTTCATCGCTGTTTTCAATGTTCAGCTCTCATTGGAAGATTTCATCAAAAAGACTGAGAAATATTTCATCGCCGATGTGACCCTAAACTTTGACCGCCCGTACCGTGTGGATGAGATCAACAATGCGGTTATGAACATCCCGCATGTACAACACTCTGAAGGCTGGTCATTCGTGTCAGCGGATATCATCCGTCCGGATAACAGCGTGGCTGATTATTTGACCATCCTGGCTCCACCCGTGGATAGTAATTTAATTGAGCCAATCATGCTGGAAGGACGCTGGCTTCAACCAGGTGACAAGAAAGCAATCACTGTCTCTGAGGCCATCTGGAGTGATTTCCCCGACCTCCAGGCAGGTGACCAGCTCAAGCTGAAGATCAACGGCCAGGAAGATGAATGGACTGTGGTGGGCATCTTCCGCTTCATCAGCCGGGATCAAATCATTGGTTATGCCACCTACGATTACATCTCAGAGTTGTTAAATCTTCCCAAGCAGGCACTTTCCTACCGCATTGTCACCGATGAGCACACGTTAGAGTATCAAAAACAGATGAGTGCCACGATCGATAAATATCTTCGCGACCTCGGCTATCACGTTAGCGAAACCCAGGCCGGTCTTTCGACCCTTGAAACCGCATCAGAGAGTCTCGCAATCCTGATCAATTTCCTGCTCATCATGGCACTTCTGACAGCTTTAGTTGGCAGTATTGGATTGACCGGCACGATGGGCATGAATGTCATGGAACGGACCCGGGAGATAGGCATAATGCGCGCCATTGGTGCCACAGATGGGCAGCTCATGAGAACGGTGATGGTCGAGGGGATGATCATCGGGCTGATCAGCTGGTTTTTGGGAGCCATATTCTCCTTTCCCATTACCTTCCTGCTGTCGCGCATTATCAGCCTGGCAATTTTCAATTCACCCAGCCAATTCGTCCTCAATCCAATGGGATTTATTATCTGGTTGGGTTTGGTCCTGATCCTTTCAGCCATAGCCAGCGTTTTACCGGCCCGTAGCGCCGCCCGGTTGACCATCCGTGAAGTCCTGGCGTATGAATAGCAATAATACAAAGAGGTGAGTTATGAAAACCAACTTAAAAATCTTCTCCATTATTTTCTCCACGGCTCTTCTTCTGAGCAGCTGCAGCGTGTTTGACAAGCAGACCACACCGGAGAGCACGCCTGTCCCCGTTGTAGAAGACAGCGGTTCCGTCATTAGCCAGGGTAATCTGGTACCCAAAGATTATATGTACCTGGCATTTCCTGGTGGTGGGCACATTGAAGAGATCCTGGTGAAGGAAGGCGATCAGGTTACAGAAGGGCAGCTATTGGCACGCCTGGGTGACCGGCAATCCTATGAAGCCAGTCTCACTGCAGCCCAAATGGAGGTGGAAAATGCCCAGCAAGCCCTGGATGACCTCCACAAGAACGCTGACATCACATCTGCAAATGCATGGATGGCACTCCTGGATGCCAATCAGCATGTCATTGAAGCGGAAGTTGCCTGGAACAATGTGGACACAGACGAATACCAGGGAAAGATCGATGATGCTGAAATCAAGGTTTCGGATATGAAAACTGCTTTGGATGACGCCCAAACCGAATTTGACAAGTATGCCAATTTGGATGCGGAAAATCAAACGCGCAAGGATGCTGAAACAGCGCTCAACGAGGCTCAGGATAATTATGACAACGCGATGCATGAGCGCGACCAGCTCATCATCGACCGGGATAAGGCGCAAGCTAACTTGCAGCTGACACAAGCTTTACAGGTTCAAGCACAAAGTGACTATGATTCCACCCGCCAGGGACCTGACCCAGATCAGCTCAAAATAACCCAAATGAACCTGGACACAGCCCAGGCTCATCTGACCACAGCCCAGGCTGCATTAGATAACCTGGACCTCAAAGCCCCCTTCGATGGCACTGTGTTGGATGTGAATGTCAGTACAGGCGAGTTGGTAGGCATGGACAAGTGGGCTGTGCTGGTAGCGGATTTCTCCGAATGGTATGTGGAGACCAACGACCTGAGCGAACAGGAAGTGGTTAACCTCTCCATTGGGCAGGGTGCCACCATCTCTCCTGACGCGCTTCCTGACCTGCAATTAAACGGCGTGATTACAGAGATTGCTGATATGTTTTACGTGCAGGCTGGGGACGTGTTATATAAGGTACGTTTGCTGGTCGATCAGCCAGATCCCGATCTCCGCTGGGGTATGACCACCGAAATCACCTTCAACCCATAAAATTCAAAGCCCGGCTAAAAACCGGGCTTCTACTTTATCCATTCGTATCAGCTACTTTATTGAAATCTTATCAAGAAAAATGTATCCTTTTCATGATTTCAACATCTAACTTATTTGGTGGTAATTCGCCTCAGATAGCATTAGACATCTGAAATCTCAGCGTCTGGATACCCTATTCACGGAGTTAATATATGCCTATATTTGAATATGTCTGTACCGATTGCGGTAAACCATTTGAGAAGCTTGTTTTAAATACCAGCAAGATGGATCAGGTCACCTGCCCTTCCTGTGACAGCCAGAATATTGCCAAGAAACTCTCTGCATTTGCTTCCAGGCTGTCAGGTGGGGGTTCATTTTCGTTCGGCAGCACCTCGAGCTCAAGCTGCACTGGAGCAGGCAACGTCTGAGGGACATAAATCCAGATCAACCGTGGGTTGATCAGCTGCGTGCGACGCATTGGTTGGAATCAGGGTTCATCTCCAGCCTTTGCGTCGCTCTTAATTTAATCAACTATAATCAGGATTGAGGAGAGCGTATCATGCATATTCTGACCGATGCCCAGGAAAGTCTGCTCAAAGATGCCCGTATCCTGTTGAACGACCTGCGCGCATCTCTAATCCAATTTGGGGCGACTTCCGAAGACCATGAGACCCTGGCACAGTCTATCCACCAGCTGGACGAGCTTTTTTTGCTGGTGGTGGTAGGTGAGTTCAACTCAGGCAAGAGCGCGTTTATAAATGCCCTGTTGGGGCAAAAAATCCTTAAAGAAGGTGTCACACCCACCACAACCCAGATTAACGTTTTACGTTATGGTGAAACGCAGGAGCGCCACGTGGAGAGCGAGAGCCTGCACACTCTCACTGCTCCAGTGGAATTACTGGCAGAGCTAAATATTGTGGATACCCCAGGCACTAATGCCATCATCCGCCAACACGAAGCCATCACCCAGCAATTTGTCCCCCGCTCCGACCTGGTGTTATTTGTCACCTCCGCAGACCGCCCCTTCACTGAGAGTGAAAGAGCATTTCTGGAAAGGCTCCACGACTGGGGCAAAAAAGTGCTCATCGTCCTCAACAAAATTGATCTTTTTCAAAGCCAGGAAGAACTGGATCAGGTAATCGCATTCATAAACGAGAATGCCCATCGCCTACTTGGCATCGCCCCCGAGATTTTCCCCATCAGCGCCCGTTTGGCATTACGCTCCAAGCTGGGCGAGCCTGAGTTTTGGGTACCAAGCCATTTTGAAGTGCTGGAAAATTATATCCAAAACACACTGGACGATAAAGGTCGGCTTACCTTGAAGTTCATGAATCCCCTGGGGGTCGGCTCTCACCTGGTGGAAAAATACCTGCAGGTCACTAATTCCCGCCTTGAGCTGCTCAAGACTGATTTCACCATGCTGGAGGATGTTGACGCCCAGCTTGCCCTTTACCAGGAAGACATGCAGCGTGATTTTAACTTCCGCATGTCTGATATCGAAAAAGTGCTCTTTGAGATGGAACAGCGTGGTCAGGATTATTTTGATGAGACCTTGCGCCTGCCGCGTGTGCTTGACCTGTTGAACAAAACCCGCATCCAAAAAGAGTTCGAGCAACGAGTAGTCTCGGATGTCCCGCAGCGCATTGAGAAAAAAGTGAACGAGATGATTGACTGGCTGGTAGAAGCCAATCTGCGCCAGTGGCAGGCAGTGATGGACCACCTTGCCGACCGTCGACGCGAGCACCAAGAACGCATCATCGGTGATGCCGCAGGTGGAAGCTTCCACTACGACCGGGAAAAATTGATTGAAGGAGTGGGACGTGAAGCCCAGCGTGTGGTCGATACCTATGATCGCCAGGCTGAGGCACGCCTCATGGCAGAGGGAGCCCAAACTGCAGTGGCTGCCCTGGCTGCCACCGAAGTTGGTGCTATTAGCCTGGGCGCATTGATCGCGGTACTGGCCACCACCGCCGCCGCGGATGCCACCGGCATCATCCTGGCCAGCGTGGTTGCACTATTGGGATTATTCATCATCCCAGCCCGCAAGCGCAAGGCAAAAGCTGAGCTGCGTGAAAAGATTGCCAATTTACGAGAACAGCTCACCCAATCATTGCGGGCACAATTCGAACAGGAGATGTCGCGAGGGATGATGAACATCAAGGATGCCATTGCCCCTTATTCCCGCTTCGTGCGCTCCGAACAAGGCAAGCTTGAGGAAGTCCAGTCAAAGCTTGGTGAAACGAAGACTGGCCTGGAGGGTTTGAAAGTCAGGGTGGGAGAAGTGATTACGGCCTGAGTTTGTGAAATTTGTGACATTCGATCCTTGACTCAGAATAGAATCGGGATAATAATAATTATGCGATTACAAGGGAGGGTTTATAAGGTAATATTTTGTTTCCATCGGCCAAGTCATCTAGTTCATAGATGGATGCGATGAACCAGTGATCTTATTGGGCGCTTACCTTAACTATAGGGAGATCTTTGGGGAGCAAATAGCGAAACCGACCACTAGGTCGGTTTTTTGTTTTTTTGGGACTTGTTAATTTATCACTTGCCAGGAGGTGGGTTATATAAAGGAAAATAAAAATGATCCGATAAAAATGAATTCATCAACCAAACAAAATGATCTGTGAGGAGGAAGTAATGAAACGCAATTGTGATCTTCTTTTCAATTTCAATAATTGTCTTATTCAGCATGACAGTGGGTTTAACTGCCAGTACAGCTCAAACACCCCCACCAGCTTCGCAACCTGTCGCAATCAATACTGGCTTGACAAACACCGAAATGGTCCCTGCGTTGCCCCGTGAAGCAACCTTGTACTTCAACGGTCTTCAGTGGGGTTCGGTTGTGTGTTGGAACCCATACTCTTACAACTGCAATAATGCCATGGCTCTCACTGAGGGGGACAACGCCCGTGTCACCGTCTTCGAAACCCCATACATCTACAATATGCTCACTGGCGATCAGTTCCCTCTGCTGGCTGATGGTCCTTACTCATGGAACGAAGACAGAACTGAGATTACCTTCACGATTAAAACTTCCGCACAGTGGAGCGATGGCACCCCGGTGACGGCGGATGATGTTGCCTATACCTGGGCTTCCCATATCAAATACGAAACCAATGCCGGTAATAATTATAAAGATTACATCGACACCATCGAAGCAGTTGATCCAGCGACGGTTTTGGTTGTGGCAAAACTGGATCAGGACGACAAAGCAGTCAATCCTCTAATGGTCGAGAGCTTCCTCAGCACCAATTACGTCATCCAGAAAGCCTGGACCCAGATCCTGGAAGCGCGCACCGGTGGCAATCCTGACCTCTTCAAAGCCGATCCCGGTTTGGACTTCACTGCCTCTGGTCCGTACCCCTATTATTTCTACAATGATCAGATCGTTGTCCTCATTCGAGATGACAACTACTGGGGTCAGGATGCTTCTATGTGGGGTAAGCTGCCGTCTCCGAAGAACCTGGCGCATGTGATCTATGCTAATCATTACACCGCACTTGTCGCTTTTAAAAACGGTAAGGTGGATGTCAGCCAGGAGTTCATTCCTAATGTCCAGGATCTATGGCAAATCGATCACTTGCCTATCTCCACTTATCTTCCCAATGCTCCTTATCAAATTGGCGCCAGCCTGCCCACAGCCTTCTACAACTTGAAATCCTATGGCTTAGACCAGCTTGCGGTGCGTAAGGCGATCGCCATCGCGGTTGATTATGAGGCGGTCATTGCC
Organism: uncultured Chloroflexia bacterium; assembly: GCA_963777935.1. GTDB lineage: Bacteria > Chloroflexota > Anaerolineae > Anaerolineales > UBA4823 > FEB-25. The sequence goes on along the minus strand of CAVZSL010000005.1, from coordinate 235,966 downwards.
AATGCGATGACCAACCAATCGGCGACCTTCGAACAGGTTCCACGCTCGATTATGAATCCTTCACCATACGAACAGGCTCTGTATGACCACGCAGCAGTTGCGGACCTACAGTGGACTGGCAACGATATCAATGGTGCCAAGGCACTGCTCGACGCAGCCGGGATTACCGATACCAACGGTGATGGCTGGCGCGAATACCATGGACAGCTCCTGCACTATGTAGCAACCTGCCCGAATGGTTGGACGGATTGGATGGCTGCCATTGAAATCGTTGCTACGGCCGGACAAGCCATCGGCATTGATATCACCACCAACTATCCTGAATGGTCAGTTTATCAGACCATCGTTACCAATTGGTCTCTTCTACCCGACACGGGCTATGATATCTTCATGATGTGGAGTGATGGCGCTGGCCCGGCCCAGCCTTGGAGCCGTGTCCGCAAGTTGATCAGCTCAGAATTCGCAATGACAGATAATAACTGGAACGGAAACTGGGGTGGTTATATCAATCCAGCGGCTGATGTTATCATCCAGGCTATACCTAGCGAAACCGATCCTGCCATTTTGAAGGCATACAATACGGATCTCACCGAGATCTACCTGACTGATATTCCCTCCTTCACCCTCATGTACCGTCCCCAATCATTCCATACTGTGAACGAGCTTATATGGAAAAACTTCCCTCACCAGGGTGATGGTACCAACCCGCCCGTCCCGCCACTCAACCTGACTGACGGTTACAGCATCGCCGGTCTGTATAACCTAATCATACCGGATCAGGTATTCCTACCTCTACTCGATAGGAAGTAAATAAAGCGTTTATTACAGAACGAAAGTGCCAGGATCAATCATGATCCTGGCACTTTATATTCAACAAATAATTATCCCTCAGGGGCTGTATGCCAGCTCACTTGCTCTCCCATGGATGTAGCGCTTCTTAACCTTCTGGTTCCACACCACCACGCCCCCGCTGCCCACCACCTGAAACTCACCATCGCTTCCCACCAAAGCAGTATTACCTTCAATACCCAATAGGGTCTGTTCACCCCGAACCAGTATGTGGAGCGAATTGATCATCGCTTTAGGTATTTCATCAAAATGGGGCATGATCACCACACCTGGCACCAGTCCAAAAGCTGGCTTCCCGTGAGGTAACCAGGGGATGCGCTCACCCATGATCATTGCCCCGGCGCTGCACCCAGCCAGGATTCCGCCGTTTTTATACACATCCATGATAGCTGCCCATGCCAGGCTATCGGCGAATGTGCGGTATAAATAATCCGGTTTCCCTCCCGACAGATACACAAAGTTGGCCTGCCGGATGCGCTCCGTCAATTCAGGGTTATTGGCGCTGGGCTGATCAATTACCGGTAACAATTCTACTTCCGCTCCGAGTCTTGAAAAGTGCTCCTTCCCAAGCTCCGACCAGTAGGCAATCCGTTCAGCTCCCTCCGTGCCAGCCGCAGTGGGGAGGCAAACAACCTTTGCCTTGGTCTTTAACCCTCCTATCAGGTACCGGTCCACAGCCTCCATGGGAGGCAAATATTCACCACTACCAACCAGAGCAAGCATTTTACTTCCTTTCATTCCAGATCTGGGCGAATCTTAAAATCCGACGTTGAATATACCAGTCGTGTAACACCGCGATGGGTCTTTGTCGTTCGATCAAACGGATCGCTTGTTCGGGCTCCATGCCCTGGGCGATCAAGATGCACGCTCCCATGGCTGGACCGCGGTGCCTTCCATGGCTGCAATGGGTATATACCGCCTCACCTTGATCGATTACCTTAAGCGCGGCATCCACACCCTTCTTCAGGGCTCGGATCGGGATTGGAAATAAAGGCGAGTCAATCGTTGGCAGCCACATGCTGTTCAAAGGTGGTGAAATCGGATCGCGGACGGGCGGTAATCCAATGCGCATGTTGATCACCAGACTGATCCCAAGCGAATGCAGCAACGCATAGTCCCTGGATTTCGGGGTTGTGCCGATATACAGGTTGTCAGTGATCATTGAATAATTCATCAGGGTAGATTAACCTGCCTGGCTTCCGCCCCTGCGCTGGCATGGCACAGATATACTTTTGCCTCCCTGCCAGTCTCCTTACGATAGCCTTCCTTCAAACCCTGCATGAATGCACCTGCATCTTTACCTTCTACCAAATTTACGGTACACCCGCCAAACCCTGCTCCGGTCAGGCGCGCCCCGAATATTCCGGGCAAGCCGCGTGCAATTTCCACCAGGCAGTCCAGCTCAGGCAGGCTGACCTCATACAGATCCCGCAGGCTCTTATGGCTGGAAAACATGAATCCCCCAAACATGCGTGCATCACCCCTCTGCAAGGCTAGGATAGCCTGATCCACCCGGTGGATTTCCTTGACCACATGCTCCGCTCGGCGCTCAATTTCAGTCGGGAGATATGTGGAGTAAGCAGCAAGCTCGACCGTTGAGACATCCCGGAGTGAATTTATCCCCGGCAGGTATTTTCTCAACAAAACCACCGCCTGCTCACAGGCTTCTCGCCGGTCATTGTATGCAGAGCCGGTTAAACTCCGTCGAATACCCGAATCAGCGATGACAATAGCCGTTCCTTCCGGCAAATCATATGCGCTCCACTCCATGCTGCGGGTATCCAAACACAGCACATGCCCATCCACTCCACAGGCACTGGCAAACTGGTCCATCAAACCGGATGAAACCCCCACATATTTATTCTCAGCCTGCTGGCATAATTTTGCCAGCTCTAGTTTATCCAGCTCCCATCCAGAAAGTGCCTGCCAGATGATAGCAAATGCCACCTCCACCGCGGCGGAGGAGCTCAATCCCGCCCCGATCGGCACGTCGGATGAATAAACAGCTTGCATCCCTTGCAAATGTAATCCTGCCTGCTGTAAGGACCACGCCACTCCTGCAGGGTAGCGTGCCCACCCCGGTAAAGCTTGTCCATTAAGGTCACACCGTGTGGCCACAGCACTCAACCTGAACGAAGCCTGTTTTCCGAGGTCGAGTGCAACCAGGGTTACAATGTCATCCGTTGTTGGTGCTGCAACCACTCGCACTGCCCTATCGATGGCCACCGGCAGGACGACACCATCGTTGTAGTCCACATGCTCGCCAAGCAAGTTGACCCGCCCAGGTGCCTGCGCTTCCACACTTGGAATTCGTCCATATACCTGCTCGAACCTATAGGCAAGGTCTAAGTGTATATTGGATGGTGGTAATTCATTACCCATCGATAACCTCATTCATCCATGGGAGGCTTACTTGACCGGGTAATTGAATGCCCCAGGGAAATCCGCCCTGGCGACTTCTTCCTTACCACTCCAGGAGGAGATCTGTATCCGGTAAACTGCTGTGATATTCAGCTCCTCGGGGATGATCTCGCGATAATCGATCCCGGGCCTCAAATGGGGGAAATAGCGATCCAATAAGAGCTGCAGCCCATGCCTGGATTGATCAGCATCCATCAGGATCTCAACTTCTCCAAAAACAACCACGCTGGCATATTCAACCCCCACTTCCATGGCAGTATCCGCCGGCAGCAGTCTGCCCATCTCGGCAACACAAAAGCTGACGCGTGGGTTGAGCTCGATGTTGGTGCGCATCCGCCCTTCCAGGGCACCATGGATGTATATGGCATTCTCTGCTTCAACATACACAAACTGGGTGGGTTTAAGAAATGGCTGGCCTTTATATTCGGTCGCCAGCATCCCAAAGGGTGCCCTTTGTAGAAATGCCCTGATCCAGGTGTCGTCTTTGGCGCGGTTTTTCCGGCGTGGTTGGTTGATTGGAGTTGGTTGGCTAGTCATGGTTATAGTTCCTCCATAAAAATAATATCATTAAATTCCAGTCTTTTTCCTATACTTTAGCCAAAATCGCGGTTGCAGTCAGCAGGCTGATGAGCAGGACCAGGATGATGATATAGGGCAACATCTTGCTCATCACCTCCCCCTCCCTGCCAGCCAGGTCAGCGGTGCTTGTACCCACCACGATCTTGGCAGGTGCGATAACGCTTGCCAGGCCTGCTCCTGCTGTCTGAGCCGCCAGGATGACCGGAACAGAGATGCCTAACAATTGGGCAGTATGCATTTGCAATGAAGCGAACACCACGTTGGAGTTAGTATTGCTGCCGGTCATGAAAGCCCCCAGCGCTCCAATCCAGGGAGCGATGAGAGGGTACAGCATACCGGCAAACTGGGCTAAGCCACGCGCCAACGCTTCTGTCATCCCGGCTGTTTCCATCACCACCGCCATGCACACCATGAATACGATGCTGATGCTGGGCGCCTGAACCCTTTTCACCGTCCCGACGATGACGTTGCCAATTGAACCCTTCTGGTACCTGCCTGCCAGCCAATATACCAGATACGCCAGTAAGGATGCATAAAGCAAAACCGCTCCAGCGTGATTGAGCAGCGAAATTGGCTTACTGGCTGCTGCAGGAGTGACATGCCCCAGGCTGGTGGTTAGCTCAGCGATTTGCACCTGGATCACCAACCCACCCAGCAGGTGTTTAACTTCAGGGATCATCTGGATGACCAATGTGATGACAACCAGGATGGCGTACCCGGAAAGTGCCACTGCCAGGACCTTCCCATCCAAACTTCCATCCTGGCTGGGCTTGCCACGCAGCAGGCGCGCCAGGATAAAACTGACCAGCAATCCAGCAATACTACCCATAAAGGCGGCTGTATTCCACAGGCCATTCACTGCAACCACAAGTTGAACTACGCCCATTGCCACTCCCAGACAGATGGCTACCAATGATAATCGATACATCCCACGCCAGCCTGATGTGACATGCAACACCAGCAAGCCGGTGATCAGGGCAGCCACCCCCAGGAATATGGCGGTGGGTAAAGCCAGCTCATCGCTCGAGTATCCAGTCGTGGAAAGTAAGGCCTGAAAAGCCGAGCCGAGTGATCCAAATGTCACCGCCCACCCGCTGCCGATGGATGGGATGATGATGGCTGAAATGGGTGGGAAGCCCAAGCCCACCAGGATGGGTGCCACCACTGCCACCGGCACTCCGAAGCCTCCGATCGATTGCAGGAAGGAAGCAAATCCCCAACCAATCACCAGCGACTGCATCGCCCGGTCTGCAGTGAGGTGAGGTAATGCTTCTCCGATCTGGGCAACGGCTTTGGCTTCATCAGTCACCCGGTAGAACAGGAAAGCTGCCCAAATGATCAACAGCACATCCAGGCTGGAGAGCAACGCTTTGAGATGCGCATATACCAGAAGCTGGAACCCACTCCCAAAATAAAAAACGGCCAACCCGAGGGCTGCCAGGTAGCCGGCGATGCTGGCTCTCACTGCACTCCACCGCAAGCCCAGCATCAATACCAGAATAATCAGGATGGGAACAAGTGCCAGCAGGAAAGGGATCATGCGTATGCTGAGAATTAAGAAGAAGTTATTCTAATTTAAGTACCGAAATAATCAATCTTTACCCAGCACTGCCTTTTAGATATATTCCTTGCGGGTCCAGGTCTTCTCGCAGGATACGCAGCTCTTCCGGGTCTGGTGGGAGGGTGTTACGCAGGCTTTCAGCCACTTTCAGCGCCCAACCGGTATTCTCACGAACCTGGTCTGCAGTCACACCTGGGTGCAGGGCAGTCAGCACCAGCTCACCAATCTCATCCGGCTCCATGATACCCAGGTCGGTCACCACTGCCAGCATGCCACCGCCGCGCAGGTTGGCTGCCAGGCGTTCTGCCCGGCCGCTTAAGAATCCCGCCGAGGTGCGGAAGTCGAGCTTTTCTGGAAAGCGGCGCTTCGAATGAGGGGTGAGCAGGTAACAACGGTTTGCCCAGGCGGCAATTTCCATCGAACCTCCCGAGCCGGGCAGTCGCACCTTGGGATGGGCATAGTCGCCGATCACGGTGGCGTTGATATTGCCGAACCTGTCGATCTGCGCCCCACCCATGAAGCCCACATCCACATTACCACGCTGCAGGTAAAAGGCAAAGATATCGTACATGCTGCACACAGCCAGTGCACCGGAGACCAATGTGGGGTCACCAATTGAAAGCGGCAACCTTGCTGGTTGGGCGCCAATCACACCGGCTTCGTAGATCATCAATAAATTGGGTGCATGCGTACGACGCGCCAGGTTGCAGGCCAGGTTGGGTAAACCCACCCCCACGAAAACAGTATCACCATCCCTGAGCAAGCGGGCTGCATTGATGGTAAGAAGCTCAGATGAAGTATAGTCTGCCATTTTAATATTTCCCATAATCTACGGTGTCACTGAGCCGGCTTTCAATTTTTAACCGCTGATGCACTTCCTCGCCCAGTTTTTTCCAATATTCCGATCGATCCTTGACTCCATACACCCATTCATCCAGATAGCTTAGGGAGGCTTCACGGTTGCTGCTGATCTCATCCCACTTCAGGTAAAAATTGTTATCGCGATCATAATATCCCTGGGTATAGGATGGATGAGCGCAATAAGGTACGTGGCAGACTGCATCCACAATGAAGCCGGGGATCAACGTGCGGTTAGGGTCAGAACGGATGATAGCCTCATCCACGATCTCTTCGGTGGTGAGGATCACTCTCTCCGCGGCGAAGGCAGCTTCTTTTTGCTCACCGATGATGCCCCAGATTTGGGCATTGCCATCCGCATCCGCCCGCTGCACGTGCACGATGGCTACATCCGGATTGAGCGCTGGCACTACCACCACCTCTCCACCCGAGTATGGGTCCTTCACTGTGCGGTAGTTCGTGTTAGCCTTTTCCAGGTCTCCAGCCGCGGTCGGGTTCATCGGCATGAAGGGTAGGCCTGTCGCCCCTGCCTGCAGGCGTGAGATCATCCCAAAGTGGGAATACTCCTCCCATTCCAGTCTGCCAGCTTCGATCTCCGACCGCACGATGCGTAACGATCCCACGCCAGGGTTGCCCATGTAGGAAAAGATCACTTTTCGGGCACAGCCCCCCGCCACCATCTGGTCGTAGATCAGGTCAGGCGTGGCGCGTGCCAGGGTCAGGTCGCGTTTGCCTTGCCGGATGATCTCATGCCCGGCAGCAAATGGGATCAGATGGGTAAAACCAGCCGCATAGACCAGGTCACCATCTCGGACGAATTGGTGAACCGCTTGATCCAATGGGATTACTTTCGACATATCGTTTTAATGCCTCCTTATATGGAATATCAATATTGTTCTGGTTTCTTATTTCTTTCAGCCTTTCTTGCCTTTTGCTGCTCTCGCCACCTTCGTACAGTCCTGAAGCGCATGCTCTCATCCGGTGGTTTGTGCCCACGCAACATTAAAACAGCCCCAAGGATGGCAGCAATTGCCCCAATACAGAAATAGCCATAGGATGGATTTTTAGCCTGGTCCATGGCGAAGAACACCACCAGCAGGATCAAACCAATGAAGAAAAGGAACCTCCCAAACTTGCTCTTCCCAGATTGCATGCTATCCTCACCCATTCCTCACCAGATATGGGTAAGGAACGGGTAATTATATATCACCTGATCACGGTACGAATTTGCTCATGCATATATTGCGGCAGGTAGTAATGACCGCCTCCATTCTTGCCAGTGGAGCCTGAACCTTTCCAGCCACCAAAGGGTTGGAAACCTGGCCATGCGCCTGTTGTGGCTCCCTGGGGGCGGTTGACATAGTTCACGCCCGCCTCAATGTGATCAAAGTACCACTCAATGTCATTCTCAGCACCATAGAATCCTGAGGTCAGTCCATAGTTCACATTATTAGCCTGCTGCATGGCTTCATCCATGTCCTTCACCCGGGCAATGGTGGTGATGGGCACGAACATCTCGTCTTTCCACAGGTGATGGTCCAGGGGCACATCCGCCACCAGGGTTGGCTGGCAGAAATAACCTTTGGAATATGCACCCTCCGTAAGGACTTTCCCTCCTGTTAGAAACTTGCCCACATGCGACAGTTCCTCATTGAAACTTAGAAAATCCCGGAAGGAGTTTTTATTGATCACTGGACCCATGTTCACATTGCGCATCGTTGGATCTCCAATGACCAGCTTGTTGATCCCTTCCACCAATCGGGAGGTCAGCTCATCATATACTGGTGCTTCAACGTACACCCGTGAAGCCGCAGAACATTTCTGACCCTGCAGCCCATAGGCCGAACGCAGGATGCCTGTGGTGGCTCTCTCCAGGTCTGCATGGCGAGAGACGATCACCGGGTTCTTACCACCCAGCTCCAGGATGATGGGGCGCAAATAGTTGCAGTTAGAGAAATCGCGGAAGATACCCATCCCCACATTGAAGGAGCCCGTGAATGTCGCTCCGTCCACATCCGCGCAGGTGATCAGAGCCCGCCCTATCGTGCTGCCAGGACCGGTCACGAAATTGAAGGCACCATCCGGCAGACCTGCATCCCGCAGGCACTCTGCCAGCAGGCGTACCACCCAGGGTGTATCCGTGGCGGGTTTCATCACCACGGTGTTGCCTGCCACCAGGGCTGCTCCGACCGGACCACCCGTCAACGATGCCGGGAAGTTGAATGGGCTGATTACCAGCCAGGTACCATAGGGTCTCATGACGGAAGTATTGGTGGCAGTGTATCCAACCAATGGGTCGCGGCCCATCTCGACCACGAAGCCGCTGTTCTTTTCCATCTCGTCGCAGTAAAAGCGGATCAGGTCGGCGGTTTCCGCCACATCTCCCAGCAATTCCATGCGGTTCTTGCCCACTTCCATGCATAGGGCAGCAGAGATCATGAAGGTACGCTCATCGATCAGATCAGCCGCTTTGCGCATTAGGGCTACACGCTCCTGCCATTTCGTGTGGCTCCAGGCATGGAATGCTTTACGTGCCGCGGCTAGAGCATCCACCGCATCCTGCTCACCGCCTTTCTGGAAGATACCCAGCACCACGTCCGTATTGGCGGGAGAGCGGTCCTCAAATTTCTCAGCTGTAAAGCGGTCCTTTCCGCCGATCAAGCATGCCATGTTCTTTACCAAGCCCGGCCTTCACCATAACCAGGGCTTCGTCGAAACGCGTGTGCAATTCCTCGGGAGGATTGAACATGGTCGCATAAGTAAGTTTAAAACTCTCGCTCATTGTTTTCCTCCTAACAATAAAAGTGGCTAAAGTATAGCATCGGGCAGCACTCTCGTCAAAAGGCAGTTCCCACATCCACCGTGTTGGAGCTCCGAGAAATGATCTGAATGATGGTTTCATAAAAAAATAAACCATGCCTGGTACGGGCATGGTTTCAATTCCAATGAAATTATTTGTTGCCGAAAGTAAGCACGATAGGACGATCTAGAATATTGTAAGAAGATGATAGTTCATCTGAAACAATCGTGGACTAACCAGGCAGGCTACTCCTGGATCTCTCCTGTTAGATGTAAGGAAATACTCAAATCTAATCCTATTTATTAGAATTTTTATTATCCTATTGCATTCATAGGTCAAAAGGAGTAAATTATATATAAATTTCTAATAGCACTGATTCTCCAACGCCATCGAACAAATGATGTTTCGTATTATGAATGTGTGTACATCAGCATGTACCATTGACGATAACCCATATCACAGACACTCATACAGTCAATTCAGTTTAGGCCTAAAGTCTGGAGGAAAGAAATGAAAAAGTATCTTTATTTACCATTGCTCATTCTTTTATCGATATTCATCACCAATTGTCAAAGTACTCGCATGTCTCAATTGGAAGCCACCAACATCGCATTGAACAACCAGGTCAATGCACTAGTGACACAATTAAGCCCACAAGCCATCTCACCAATCGAAATAACCGAAGAACCTGCAAATTCGAGTACGAAGAGTAATGCGCCCACTGAAATCCCATTGGCTTCTCCCAGCCCCCGCCCCATCGAGGAATCAGCGGTTATTCCCCCATCCCTGATATTTTCTGGCACAGGATTAATCACCCCATGGTCAAATAATACATATTATCCATCACAAGTTTTTGGAGTCGCTAATGTCCATATGACATGCAATCCAAACAATAGAACGGGTGGTGAAATCTGGATCGACAACGATGACTATAAAGTTAGCTGTGATCCAAAAGGTGATGGTTGGTCCCTCTGGAAACAGGAGATAACCGTAGGAGACCATTACATTTACTCCTTAAATGATAATGATAATTATGAATTCTGGACCATTGGAACCACACCTATTACCATAAAAAATAAATATGCAAGCTCTGATTATATGTTCCTGATAAATAATCAAGGACTATATAATTTGTCGGTGAACTTGATTAGGGGAACCTTTGACGTATATATTACCTGTGAAGGGGCGCAGAACTTTAATTATCATATTACGCAATCAACTACGTTCCCATTGGTGTTATACCCCGCAAGTTGTAAGCTTCTCGTCAGAGACTCACCTCCAGGAACGTTTACTCCAGGAGATATCGAAGTCAGCCTTGCTGCTGCAAAATAGATATCATACAACTAAATTAGGTGATCTTTATTCTTAACACTTAAAATCAGCAAGTGCGTTTTCCTCATGCTTGTAGAAGCAACGGGTAGAATGTGGAGCCTACAAAATACTTGCAATTTAATTCTGTGAATTGTATTATTTTAATTTTTCACAGAATTTCATTAAAATAGAGTTGATCGGCTTTTGCTTAGCGTATAATAAACACATGTTTTTTACTGGCTCTTCTTTCATTGGTATTGACCCAACAGCTGGTCGCAAGCCATTTGCTTATGCAGCATTGGATAATGACCTCCACCTGACCGCTCGGGGAAGTGGCAGCCTTGAGGAAGTATTGGCATATACGGCAGGTCAGCATCAGGCTTACGTCGCCGTGTGTGCACCCCGCCGGCCGAATCAAGGTTTGATGGAACGCACTGAAGTGCGCGACAACCTCAATCCTCCACCTCGGCCAGGTCGATGGATGAACTTCCGCGTTGCTGAGTATCTTTTGCACCAGCACCGCATCAGTTGCTACAATACCCCCTCCGATGAGAATGCCTGCCCCAACTGGATGAAAACGGGCTTCAACCTTTACCAGCGCCTTGAACGGATGGGATACCTGCCTTACCCTGCGCAGGAATCAGCTTTGCAGTGGCTGGAAGTGTACCCGCATGCCAGCTTCTGCTGCCTGCTGGGTCGGGTGCCACTCCCCAAGAACTCCCTGGAGGGGCGTATCCAGCGGCAGCTGGTGCTTCATCAGCAAAAAATAAACATATCCGACCCGATGGAGCTGATCAAAGGGATTACCCCCCAGCTTCTGTTGGAAGGTACCTGGCCGTTGGAGAAACTATACAGCCCAGGTGAGTTGGATGCCCTGGTGGCAGCCTACACGGCCTACCTGACTGCTAACCACCCTGAGCAAACCACGCTCCTGGGTGAAGCCTCCGAAGGAGTGGTGACCCTGCCGGTAGGCGAGTTAAAACGCCACTATTAAAGACTTTCGTATGCCAAATATTGAAGAGTTGCTGCGTCAAGCCATGGAAGAGGGGAAATTTGATAACCTGCCTGGCAAAGGCAAGCCCCTGCATCTGGATGAAAACAACCCCCACGTCGATTCTGATTATGAGCTGGCTTATCACATCATCAAGGAAGCGGGGTATACACTCCCCTGGATCGAAACCCTGCACGAGATTGAAAACGACCTTGATATTGCCCGGCAGGAGCTGCTGCGTGCCTGGAACTGGCGGAATAATTCTCTTTCAGCCGACCTTCCCAAGATATATGTCAATGCCGAATGGGAAGGTGCGCTCGAAGTTTTCCAAGACAAGCTTGATCAGTTAAACAAGCGTATCCGCGATTACAACCTGGAAGTGCCCAACCCTCGCTTTCAGCGACCAGTATTGAATTTTGAGCAGGAAATAAAGAAAATCACCATCAGTTAGCTGTCACAGCGTCTTCAGTACCTTCTCCCCAAACTCCTCCGGCTGGCTTTTCTCGATCACCAGCTCCTTTGCATGGTGGAACTTCATGAAATCCCGCATTGCGCTGGTTACCCCGCTCACCAGCTCCTCATCCGGTTCCACTCCGTCTTCCAGGTAAAGCGCTTTAATACGCAAGACTCCCGCCTTACGCTCCAGCTTGGGATCAAAGCGTCCCACCAGCCTATCCTTGTGCAGGATGGAGAGACAAAAATATCCATACCTTCTTTTTTGGGCAGGGAGGTAAGCTTCTAGTAAATTCTGATACCCCCACACCTGCATATCCCGGCCCCGGCACCAGAACAGGCTGTCAAAAAAACTGAGAAAGGTTGTTCTAGATGCTGTTATAACCCCTTCCGCCACCTGTTGAAGATTTTCAATCTGGCCGCGGTGCACAGCCAGCTCATGAGTTTCACCATCTGCCAGGGTTGCCTGAACCGGTTGGATGACCCTTTGCTTCAGCAGCTCTGCCCCCAAAGCTTTAGGGTAGGCACGCCGCATGTGGAATCCATACTCTCCCACCTGGTTTGGCAGGCATATCCCCATCGCCATTAACCCCTGCTCCACCCAATACCTGTCGCGCTCCTCCAGGGTTGGAGACTTTGTTCCCACCCAGGCCGGTAAGACCCGCTCCGTCAGGTCATAAACCCGCTGGAAATTGACCCGCTTGGCAACCATCAGGTCACCCCTGACGAACAGACATTCCAGGGCAACCTTGGCAGGCTTCCAATCCCACCAGCTGCCGCGCTTGGGACCGTCATACTCAAAATCAGACGCCTTTAGCCCACCCTCCTTACCGATGCGCTCAAGTACCATCGACACCATCTCACGATTGCCTTGTTCCTCCAGCCAGTGGGTATACCACCGGTTCAATGATTCACGTCCGCGATCCACCTCAGGGAGCTGGTAGCGGTAATCCTCTAGCGGTATGATCGCCGCCACGCTCTGCACACCTTCGAATAGCCTGCGCTCCTCCGACGAATAGATAAGCCGGTCAAAATCCGCGGGTGCGTAGTTGCCCAGCCGGCTCCACAGGGCAATATATTGGCTGCGTTGGACCAGGTTGAGTGTATCAATCTGGACGTAATTCACTCCCTCAACGGTTTTTTGAATCATCTCCAGGTTGGGGCTTAAATCATCAGCGTTTGCATTGATCAAACCTTGCGAATATAGCGCCAGCGTTCTGACTGCAGAAAGGGGATAAATTGTCATAGTTAAGGGATCATTCGTAAAACACTACATCGTGTGATACCAGTCTTCCATCCCTATAGGTGAACCTGCCTGAAAAGATGCCTGGTTTTTCAAGCCAGGGTAAAAAGATCGGGTCACCCTCCCACAAGTTAAGGGCGGTCAGCTCGCCATCCTCCACCCAGCGCAGGTTCCCCTCCGGCGAATCGATCAGCTCACCTTCAAAATCTTTGACCAAGAAGACAAAAACATACCAATCCTCGTCCATGGAAAAAGCCGGAAAAGTTAGAAAACCCTTGAGCTGCGGATTGCTCACCCTCAGCCCCGACTCTTCGTATATCTCGCGCACAGCGCATTCCTCGGGGGTTTCACCAGGATTAAGCTTGCCTCCCAACCCATTCCACTTGCCTGCATGCATGTCATTGGCTTTCCTCACCCGGTGAATCATCAGGGTGTGACCATCCCGCCTTACGTAGCACAATGTAGCCAGCTTCATTTTCGCCTAGTAGGTAACCGGAGTGAGGACGTATAATGCCCAGCCAAAATACTTACGCCCGTAGCGTACATATTCATCCTGGCTTTCATGCAGGTGGTCGATCACCTGCTGGCGCTCGGGGTGATGCGGATTGTCAGCAATCCAACACACCAGACCGTGCCAGTTATCCGCTTCATATCGATCCCAATCATCGTGGCTGGAATGCAGCACATACTCGAAGTCAAATCCCTCCTCCCGGGCAGCCTGAAGCAAAATAATTTCATCCTGCACCTCCGTTTGGGCTTTCCGAAATTCATTGGGGACATTATCTGTGAGCCAATAGGCCTCTCCAATCACCAGCTTGCCATGCGAGTGAATTGCTTGCTTTATGGCATGCACGGCGCTTTTGAAGCTGTCCCAGATAAAGGTTGCCCCGATGCAGGAGGCTACATCAAAGCTATGGGGTGAGTACGGGTACTCGCCTGCATCTCCGCAAACAATTTCAAGGCGGTTTGAAAGGCCTCGCTGGGTGATTTTCTGCTTGGCTCGCTCACAGGCATAGGGACGCAGATCAATCCCCACGCCGGAAATGCCAAATCTCTCCGCCCATAGTATTAGCGGTTCGGCGAATCCGGTGCCAAAATCGATTACTCTATCGCCTGTCTTGAGTCCTGCTATCTGGCCGGCTTTGAGGATCTTCCCTGGCGTGGTGGGATTTAATAGGTCCATATGCTGCTCGGAAATATTTTTGAGCTCAAGGAAATTCATGGATGACCTCCGATTTCACTACGATTAGCCCCAGCCCAGTAATCCATCGCCAGGCAGCACCAGGATTTCAATGCTGATTACGGTCGCAGTTACCTTCCAACTTGGAAAGAAACGTTTGGTTTGCGTAAAATCAGGACCGATGCGAGGAGAATCGATCAGGGGCGTTGATTGACCTGGTAGGTATATCCATCCTCAATGGGAGTCTCCTCCAGGAGGTGGCGGCGCAAGTACTGCCCGCAATTGCTACCGATCAGGTTCTCCTCCGTCTCACCGATGCTTAAAATGACCTGGTAGCCCGAATCCTGAAGCGCCTGGATGATCTCATATTTTTCCACCGCACTGAGTGGATTAACGTATGAAACCAGCTCGTTCTCCCGCGCCCGGTAGGTGGGATTAAGCGGTGTGATCTTGATCAAAAACTTTTCCGGGTTAAAGTAAGTCAGCAGCACTTCCGGGTCAACCGGCATCCCCTGCGCCAGGGCAAAATTCAAGGTCACCTTGCGGTCTCCTGCGGCATAGAAACGCTCACCATATTCACCGATCTGGGCAAAGCTCCATTTTTTCACCGGGATGAAATGATCGCGCAGTACCAAGTCGGTGGTGTGCAGCGAAACCTGGAATTGGAAGTGTCCGCCGGAATAATTCTTTTCTTTGATCTCAACCAACCTGGTAAAGAAACGTTCAGCCCCCACAGGGGCAACCGTAGATATCGAAGGCATCAACCCGGGTGCCTGGTAGCGAAGCGGAAGTTCCTCCAACACGTCCAACACCTGCATATTCAGGGAGGGTTCGCCCATACGGGCGAATTGGATCTTGAACTGCTCGCAAGGAATATATCTGGTTGGAAAGCGCTTGTCCACCAGGAAATCGATCTGATCCAGGATTTCCTGCTTGCTCAATTTCCCGTGGTAATGCCCTCCAGCATCGCACATCAGGCAGCCCACCGGGCAGCCGAACATCATTGAGACGAGTAGCACCCATTTCTTATCACGCGGTAGTGGTGGTTGGACCGACTCCACGCATTCCACCAGGTTACCGGGGCTCGTTTCGATGATATACACCATGGCGATATCTTCATTGCCTGCAGAAGCATGGACTTTTATCATGTAATCTCCTTCAAATACCGGTAAACTTTCATGGCTGTCATAACTCCTTCACCAACTGCGATCGAAGTCTGCCGAAAAATACCATTCTTTACATCTCCAATGATGTGAAGAACTCCTTGCTCCACTAACCTGGAGGCTTGAGGTAATAATTCCTCAGACATACAGTCGAGGTTTGCTTCCCGACCAATGGCGATTAACAAATAATCGGCTTGGAATTGTAATTCACCCTCATCACTCTGACAATCCACAAACATCCCGAAATTTGAATCTTTTGTCACTTTACGGACCACTGTATTATTTCTATAGGTGATGCTATCCACCTTCTGGGCTCTTTCCCATAGCAAAGGCAGGCATTTCGGTGTATCGGCTCGATTGAAAATGGTGACCTGGTTGTTCTTACCCAGGTTCAAGGCATAATCAAAGGCAGCATCTCCACCGCCGATAATCATAATGCGTTTCGCTTCCATCTGTGTCAGGTCATGCACTTCATAAAAAACTCTATCCTGCAACTCAACAGGGATGGATAGCTCGGCTATGCGCAAAGGCTTGGTCCCAGTGGCGATGACCACCATCCGCGAACAATAACTATCCTGTCGGGTTTTTACCTGGAACAATCCCTGGTCATAATCAACCTCAGTCACTTCTTCATGGATCACCACAACGCCCACACGATGTGCCTGCATGGAAAACAGCTTTACAAGCCTGGGTCCTGGGATCCCACCAGGAAATCCAGGATAGTTCTCCACCAGGTTGGCATTGCGCAGCAACCCACCCACCTCGGCGCGTTCAAAGATCAGCGGTTGGAAGCCATAACGCCTGAGCTGGATGGCAGTTGCCAATCCCGCCGGTCCTGCCCCTATGATTATGATATCCTCAACCTTCATGCCCACCTTGGATTGCTTCGAGTATATCTCCAATAAAAACCAAAGAGGCAAAACCATGGGCAAGGTTTACCAGGCTTGCCCTGTGGTATGCCAGGTTGTACGTCGCTGTCCCATCCACCGGGAAGAACACCTCATACCCATACATGAATGCTGAACGGGCAGTAGTCTCACAGCACAGATGTGTCATCACCCCGCAGATAACTACCTGCCTCACACCGCTTGCTCGTAATATCGTATCCAGGGAGGTCTGGAAGAAGGCATCATACTGGCTCTTCTGGATGAGCGTGCCAACGGTCAGGTCAATTTCTGGGATGATCCTGTGATGCGTATGGTCCGATGTGATCAGATCCTTCCACCAGGTAGCCATCATACCAGCATCATCAACGGTGTTAATATGTTGGCTGAAAATAATTGGCCGATGATGGACGGAATAGGCATCAATCAGCTGAAGGATGCCATCCAGGATTGCCCCCGCACTGGGTATATATGCATGCGAGGCAGGGTCCAAAAAATAAGACTGCATATCCAGCACCAACAGGGCAGATTGGGATGGTTTAAATTCCAATGTTTTGATGTGCGTTATTTCGGAGACTTGCTGGCACAGTTCCCGCGCCTGTTGATCCAACGAAAGATCGGTGAAGTAGGTTTCTTTCATATCAAATAATATCCTCGCGCTGCACGCCATCAAATTCAAGGATGAAATCCGCACCGTATGCCATCGCAGGCGTCTGAAAACCAGTTTTATAATCACCAGCTAACGCCCGCCTGACTGCTGCCAAAGCAGTTTCAGCAGTGAGGGAATATCCTTCCGGGGTCTCCATTCGTGTAATTACCCGATTACCCAGATCATCATTCGCCTCCCCCCACAGCCTGCTTCGCCCAAGCCAACGCTTTTCAACTGAAGGGCCGGGTGGAAATTGCATCACCCTTTGCTTTAACCATCGTTGCATGGCAGGTCTCTTTGCCAATCCAATCAAAGGACGTACCAGGCGTACTATCCTAATAAAGGACTTTTTAAACACCATAAATTCCTCGATGTCGGGAATCCCCGTGCTGTAGTAAGCTGTAGAAACATCCCCCCAGGTATTATTTATCGCAGTCCGAAGACCACTTCCAAAGTCAATCTGGGTTGTCTTCGAAAATAAGGGCACCGAAGTTAATTTCCCGTCCTTTCGAATAATACACTGATCTTGGAGACCTTCAATCACAGTTAACGCTGTGCCACGAGAGATACCTCCACCCGTAGTATAAAATACCATTGCCAGGTGGGTAGCCTTTGGCAAGCGCTGATGCAAATGCATTGCCAGGCAATCGGATGGGACGACATCGAAGCCGATCCCGGGCAGCAGCATCACTCCTGCCTGTTTGGCTTCAGCATCACGCCTGGCCAATGCTTCAAAGACCATGATCTCGCCGGTGATGTCCAGGTAATGCCTGCCCAGCTTCAGACAGGCGTCTGTCATGGGCTGGAAGGTTTGGGAGAATGGTCCAGCACAGTTCAAAACGAGTGGTACTTTGCCCAGAATTGCTTCCAAACCAGGGCGATCATCCAGGGATAAGGGGTGATGATCCATGCCAAGTTTGTCTGCCTGGGCTTTGAGCCGGCTTGCATCCCGCCCGGATAAAATGGGCTGCATCCCTAACCCGACCGCCAGCTCAGCGATCAGTGTGCCGGTGTAGCCATAGGAGCCATAAAGAAGAAAGTGTGTATCCACAGGAATCACCTTTCCAAGTAAACCCAGGGTAAAATTATCTTAATCATATCCCATCCATGGGAGGTTTACCATGAAAATTGGCGTCGTCTTTCCTCAGGTTGAATTCAATCCAGACCCGATTGAAATCCGCGATTATGCTCAGGCGGTGGAAGGAATGGGTTTCACCCATATGCATGCCTATGACCATGTTTTGGGTGTCAACCCTGAGCGTCCAGGTGGTTGGACGGGACCATATACCTTCAATCATCCTTTTTTTGAGCCTTTTTGCTTGTTCAGTTACCTGGCAGGCATGACTCGCAAGATCGAATTTGTCACTGGGATCCTGATCCTGCCTCAGCGCCAGACTGCCCTGGTTGCCAAGCAAGCTGCCACCCTGGATGTGCTCTGCAATGGACGGATGAGGCTGGGAGTGGGCATAGGTTGGAACGAGGTCGAATACACTGCATTAGGGGAGAATTTCCACAATCGGGGTAAGCGTATGGAGGAGCAGGTGGCACTTTTACGTTTGCTTTGGACCCAACCCCTGGTGACTTTTACAGGCAGATGGCACACCATCCCTGATGCCGGAATAAATCCTTTACCTGTGCAACGCCCCATCCCCATCTGGTTTGGAGGGTCAGATGATCGAGTTCTACGCCGCATGGCTCAGCTGGGTGATGGTTGGATGCTCAGCACGCGCAGCATGGAGCAGACCCTTCCAATGCTGGATAGACTTGCTCAGTACCTGTCAGAAGCAGGTCGTGATAAAGCCTCGTTTGGAATCGAGCCACGCCTGAATATGAGCCAGATCGGTCAAGCTGGCTGGAATGAATTCATGCAAGCCTGGGAAAATTTAGGTGCCACCCACCTGAATGTCAACACCATGGGCTGCGGATACAAAACCGCCTCAGCCCATATTGAGGCATTAAAGAAATTCGCAGTAATGTTTGGATTAAGTTAGTTATTCCTGTCGTGAGAGAAAAATAAATTCAACACCCCTTCATCATGGATATTTGCAAGGGGTGCAGTTCTGCCATCATGACGTTGCTTTCAACAGAAGGGTCATTCAGCATGAATGACCGCGCCGATTCGTCATTTTCGGCTTTGAACACCACCACCCCGAAGGTCTCGTCCAGGCATGGGCCTGCCAGTAACACCACTCCATCCTCAGTTGCCCTTTTCAGGTAATCAAAGTGCGCCAACATCATGGCCTCTTCCTGTGGTGTTGGGCTCTCAAAGAACTCGTGGCGCAGGGGATGGATCAGATAAATATAATCAGGCATGGTTGATTTAGATATAGAACCTTTCCGGGTCGATCTCTTCTCGCAAAATCCGCAGCTCTTCTACGCTGGGTGGGTCATTCACAGGCACATGCTCTGGAATGATCAGCTCGAAGCCGGTGTTGTCGATCACTTCCTTCACGGTCACCCCGGGGTGAGTTGCCACTAATCGCATACGGAATGTTCCTCCAGGACCATCATCGTAATCCATCAATGCCAGGGTCGAAACTACATTGATGGGTCGGGTGCCAGCCGGTAAGCCCGCTGCCTCTCTCGCCCCAGGTCCGGTCAGGTATCCTGGTGTGGTCAAAAAATCCAGTTTCGGGACAAAGCGCCGTTTGTCATGCTGCATGATGGCTACGGTCATCCAACACTGGCTGCCCACGTCATTACCACCGCCACTGCCTGGCAGGCGTGCCTTGGGGTGATCGTGCTCACCGATTACGGTGGTATTCAAATTGCCGTACGGATCGATCTGTGCCCCACCCAAAAATCCGTAATCAATAAAGCCACGCTGAGATGTCTCCATATTTTCACAGATGCCTGAAGCTACCAGCCCTCGGTGAAATGTGCGTGCCTCACCCACCGCCCGTGGCAGGTCTTCCATGATCGCTCCCGTACCGCCAAACTCAAACACCGGCACCAGGTTAGGCGCAATCGTCTTGGTCGCCAGCATGGCTGCCAGCATGGGGATGCCTGTGCCGATGAAAGCTGTCGTGCCATCCTGAAAAAGGCGTGCTGCCACACAGATCATCAATTCTGTCTTTGAATAAGATTGGTCTGTCATTTTCCATCTCCCTTTACACGCGCTTTTCCCGCTCATCCACCAGCTGAGTTAAGCGCTCATCACCAATCAGCTGCATATACTCAGTATGGCTCGCCACTCCATAAACATATTTATCCAGGTAGGCTTGTGCTCCATCCACCGTCTTGCTGGATTCGATCCACTCTTTGATCACCGGTTCATCCCGCCCATATACATAAGCCATCTCACCCGGGTGCGAGCCAAATGGGGCATGCACTACTGCATCCACCAGATAATATGGGATGATCGTCCGGTCCGGGTATTTACGGATCTCGTCGGTCGGGATAATCTCTTCTGCACTGATGATCAACCTTTTGCAGGCGCGTGCCATCTCAACGGCAAAACCGCTGATGCCTTCAATTTGGGCATTCCCGTAGCGGTCCGCCCGGTGTACGTGAATCAGAGCCACATCCAGGATTAGTGCTGGTACCAGGCACACTTTGAGACCCGTGAACGGATCCTCGACTACCTTGGCGGCACTGTATTTGATCATATCGGTGCCAAGCATGGAACGGGCAGGCAGGAAAGGCACTCCCATGGCAGTCGCCTTCATACGCCAGGTGATGGATGCATTGGACCATTCTACGCATGACACGATCTGCCCTGATTTAACCGCCCGTCGTAAGGCATTGGACGTGCCATACACCTCCAGTCCGATGTAGGTGATATCCAGTTTTTTTACCAGGCCGGCTGCCATCCAAAGGTCTAGCTCGAGCACCCCCTGCCCGCACACCCGCAGGTCCTTCTTCCCCTGCCTGACGAGCTCACGTGACAGCGACATGGGGCACCGCACCGTCCCGTACAGCTCGGTGCCAATATAACAACCATCGTAGACAAACGTGCTGATCGCCTCCTGCTCGCTCATCAGCTTGTCCACCAATTTGCGTGTCTTTTTCGTCCTGTTCCACTCCCTGAAAGCCTCGATATCAGGGGGCTGGATCATCTCACCGATCCCAGATTCTATTACATCCATGCTTCCTCCTTTACTGGTCGTTGCGAGGAGCTCCTTATACGACGAGGCAATCTCCTCCTTTTCCTATAAAACCTTTCACCATTTTTATATTCCCATCCTAGTCAAATCCTAAGTCACTGATTGCCGTCGCAGTGGACATCTTGCCTTTATCTTTACCCAACAATTCCTCCCAGAAGTTAATATCATACCTTCTGGATTTGACGGGCAATGGCATAGGTACACCCCAACCTAAAAGAAGCACCTCCTCCTTGGGTTGCAGGCGTGCCAGCATGCCCCGCAGCGCCTCCCTGCCTGCCAGACCGGAGAGTACGCTGTGGATGTCATCTTCATCCCCCAGCCAGCCTGAGATGCGCGTCCCTAACTGCGACATCACCTCGTCATAGATCTGAGAGGGGCGCTGATCGATGATCAGCAATGTGACATAATACTTGCGCATCTCACGGGCGATGGTGCTGAAGGCGGTTTGCCCTGCCATCTCGCGGTTGAGCAGCTTGTGGGCTTCTTCTACCACGATCACCAGCGGATGAGGTTCTTTGCTACCCTTGCTACGGAAATTATTGGTGCTCTTCTCCCAACTCTCGCGTATGCGCCGGGTGAGTAGATTGCTCACCAGCAGATAGTCCAGATCAGTTTCATGGTCATAAAAGGATAACACCACATGCTGCCCGGCTTCCAGCGTCTTGATGATCTCTTCTATCCCATTTCCAGCTGGTTTCTCGCGGATGTACTCCAGGTTGAACACCCTTTGCATCTTGCTTCGCAGCCCTTCCGCAGCCATCACATTCACCCCGGCTGAATTGGCCCAGGCTGCTACAGAATCGGGGGCGGGAATCTTCTTACCTTCATCGTTTTCAATCACCGACCCAACCTTCATCTCCCGGAAGGCTCTGAACCAGCCATCCATACCAAACTCAGACACGAGCGCATCCAGCGTGGTGGGAGTGGTTTCCTTCAGGTTTAACTCGCGCATCAGCATCTCGATATCCGCAGGTTGGATATCTCGCTCATCGATCTCCAGCGTAAAATCGGGTGCCAGGCCTCGGATGAGCGACCCAGCCCCAAGCGCCACCACGCGCACCCGGGTGCCGAACTTGGTCTTCAACCCGACGACGGTCGTGTGCGTATCGGAAGCCGTATCATCGAAGCCGTACTCGTTATGCATGTCAAATACCAGCACAGAGGCAGTGTTGTGGTGGATCAAACCTGCCAGCATTAACCGGGTGAGGAACGATTTCCCGGTACCGGTCGCCCCGAACACCCCCGCTGAGCGCTGGACGAATTTATCCAGATTGACACACACCGGGTGCCCCTGCTCGCGGGTGTAGCCAATGACGAAATTGCCCTTCTCTTCGCGCTTGCCGAAGATTTCAGCAATGTCGCCTTCCTCCGCCAGTCGAACCTCCGCATGATGGGGTGGAATAGTCTTTACCGGCATCGGACCCAGGCCTTCCGCGTGGCTGGTCTGCCAGGCCTCGTATTCCGGCGAACCTGGTTCCGGTCCCCGCTCCAGCATCAAGGCAGGTAGCACTTCCAGGGTGGTGAAGAGGGTCTGCCCGTGTAGCAGGCTCGCCATCTCGAGAGGCAGTCTGGTCTCGCTTTGCTCATCTGCAAAGCGTGGGTCTGTTGAGCCAAGCTGCAGGTCAGTCACCAGCCCGTAGAACTGCCAGTCACCGCTCTCGATCACCACAAACGCCCCTTCCTGTACCGATTGGGAAGGAACGGTCAGCTTCACCCGTAGATTCTCTTTCAATCCCCCCCCGACGATGTAACCTATGATTTGTTGATTGTTATCCATATAATTTCACCTTGAAAGAAATAAGACACAATGGACACCAAGGACACGAAGGAATTCTTAATTAATAATTCTTTTTATACCATTGCGAAGATGGACGACATTGAAGTTAAGCAATAAACCCAATCGTATGTTGGTTAATTTTAAATAGGTGAGTAATTGGGCACAATGTACTGGAGTAATGATATCGGAAGATTTAATTTCTACAATAACACAATCTTCTACCAGGATATCTAAACGATAACCAGAATCAACTTCAATCCCTTTATATATTACTGGAAGGGAAAGTTGAGATTTAACTTTAATATTTTTCAAACGCAGTTCATATACCAAACATGCTTCATAAACAGATTCCAACAAACCGGGTCCAAGTGCTGTATGGACCTGATAGGCTGCGTCAAGGATAATTTTCGCGATTTCTTCCGTATCCTTAGAAATTGGATCGAATCGAATTTTTTTATTATCTCGGTTTATATTTGGAGCATCCTTTAGTTCCATTTTGACCCTTTATATATATATTTTGTATTTTTTTAACTTAACTATTTTCCTTTGTGTCCTTTGTGTCCTTTGTGTTATTTTTTTATCATTGATATTAAGTTGTCTTCACAATCCCATAGTTTTGATCTTATGAAGCATCACCCAGAGCACCCAGCACACTCATCAGCATGGCATAATCATCCCTCAGCAGAGTGATCAGCTCCTGGGTAGCTGCATTTCTCCATTCCATATTACCAGCTTCGGTATGCATCGACCCCGCCTGCTGGATGTGCGCTGCCAGCAGCTCACCCACAGGCAAGTCGCTCGCTCGTAACAAATGTCTGAAGTAGCCAAACCTGCCACTGCTGGTGAACTCTCTCACCTCATCGGATGTGCACAGGTAGATCACATCCAGGCTCAGGGGTGGGCGGGGAGGCAGCAGATGAGATACCTTGCCATCCAGCTTATATCCAACCGCCAGCACGCTCATCTCCAGGGGCACATTTCGGTTTACCCGGTTATCTGCGATGATGGCATCTTCAACACTATCGGCAGTCACCAGCTGTCGTACCAGCCCGTCATCGTCGATGTGAATATCATGGATTATTCCATAAACCTGGTAATCCCCATCTAACACCACCCGCACCAGCGCCCCAAACGAAGGTGCATCGATTTGAGCCACCCGGCATCCCACCACAAAGCCAGTGGTACCTGCCCTCAATAGCCGTCCAATCTCGAATTGTCTCATGTCCCGTACCTCGTCCTTGTCCCAGATACATCCTTGTTATATTGTTTGGCAGATTGTCCCGCCACCTCCAGCCCGCGCTTGCGTAGCTCATGCACAATCATTTGCGTCACCTGTTCTTTGTCCTCTATGCTAACCACGGCGGTTTCATGGGCGCGGTGCAGCAGGTAAGGATAGCGCCGTGCACCGATCATCTCACACTGGCTTACCAGCACTGCGTGCAAATTATCCAGCAAGGAGGGTTCATCCACCACCCACCTGGGGATTTCCACCCTCGCCAGGTACGGATTACCCGGTCTTCCCACATTTAAATAAAAGAAATGCAGCGCCAGCTCCGCCTGGTAAGGCTTGGATGAGCGGGATTGAATCCCGAAAACGGCTGAGCGTTCGCCCGGCTGCAGGATGTCTTCATAAAGTTCACTGTCCGTCACCCCCTTGAACGGCCGGTAAGTCCGCATCTGCGCCAGATCCTCATCCGTTGCGCATGCCACTTCCAACAGACGCACCATCAGGTCTGCCCCGGGTTTATCCACGTACCCGGCTGGAGTGGCTTTTAATTCTCGCAAGCTGTGCAGTATATCCAGATATTTTTCCAGGTTCTTCTTGAACTCTCCCGCCACCCTGCCTTCTTCGAGAGTGGTCGTCCATATTTCCAGTGGGCCATCTGTCAGCGTGATCACTGGAGCTTGCACCTGTCGGGCTAGCTCAAGCAACCGCACCCGTTCTGCCATGTCACGCTGTAAAGATAATCTATCATCCGACATCCCTTCCAGCTGTTCGGCGAAGATCAGCTGGCTTTGGATGCTTGTAACCGGTGCATCCGGGGAGCCATAGCGCATCCAGATCGCCCCGGTATTGACCAGGCAGTAATCCACCTCAGCATGCCGGTCAGCAAATATCTGTGAACCGTCCGCCGCAATCAGGGTCACCTGTTCTGGCAGGTCTGGAAGTGGGAAGTGCGCATTCAGCGCTTCCTGTACTGGCATGGCGCAGCGCAAGGTTGGGTCGTAATTGTGCGCAACTTCCTGCACTTTTTGCCCCAGCTTCTCAATATCCTGCGAGCGCTCAGCAAGCAGCTCGCGTGTTTGAGACAGTTTTGCCTTGAGATCAAGCTGGTGCTGTACGGCTTTCTCACCCAGCTGCTGCACCTGCTGGCTTACCTGAAGGAAATCAAGCGACATGGATTAGTTATCCTGGAATTATCCTGATACAAAAACGATAGAATTCATACATCTCAATAGGCTGTGAAACACAACCTTGCTTATCCTGAACCACGAAACCCCTTACCTATTCAATGCATTTCTAACTATATTATACAAGATGCATGTAGGAATTCTTTACTTCATAATTGTAACCTGTATGTCCACCTTATCCTGTAGGTGAAAGTCGCGACCCGCCTCTACCCTTCATATTTCAAGCAGGCATCTCTGACATCCACTGATAGATGCACGGCGTTTCTCTTCGTGGAGGTGAGTATCCCCACCCGCCACCTGGTTGGACGCATGGTGTGTTCTTAAACTGACAAATCCTGCCATCAGCTTCCATATTCATCTAGAAATCGAACCGCGTTCTGGGCAACAAAAAGAATATTGCGCAATTATCGGTCATATTGACCACATATGGGGAATGGACTATAATTGCTAAGCATATAACCATTATTGCTTAGCAGATTGGAGAACGAATGTCTAACTCAATCTCAGTAAAGGTCAGTAAAAGATATCAGATCGCTGTGCCTGCTATGGCACGACAGCTCCTTCATATCAAGACTGGTGACCGGTTGCTTGTCGACGTTCAGGAAGGTGTCATTGTCTTGATTCCCAAACCCAACAACTATACCGAAGCTACGGAAGGCTTGCACCATGAGGTTTGGGATGGCATTGATGCAAATAAATACATTGCTGAGGAGCGCGGCGCATGGGAAGATTTACCGAAAGGATAAGCCAATTCCCTATTGTCGGGCTGGACACGTCGATCTTCATTTACCATTTCGAAAAAAATCCCACCTACCTTTCACTGACCCATCAGCTGTTCGCGATGATCGAATCAGGAGATCTTCTCGGTGTCACGTCGACCATAACGTTAATGGAAATCATCGTCCGTCCCCTCGATCTAGGTCGTCAGGACATTTCCCGGAAATATGAAGCATTATTGGTCAATTTCCCGAACCTGGATGTCATCGACCTTGACCGAGATATCATCCGCCAGGCAGCACGATTGCGTTCAGAATATAAAATTCGCCCACCTGACGCACTTCAGGTGAGTGCTTGTCTGTCACATGCTGCCAAAGCTTTCATCACCAATGATCGAAAGTTAGAAAGATTACGGGAAATAGTGGAAGTGATCATCCTGGATGAATTCACCTAATATGAAAGTTGAAATTCATTTTTCATAGCATTAGGTATTCTTGTAGCCGGGATCGTTGATCCCGGTTTTTATCTAACTTTCATCTATATGGTTAGATGCGTGGCGTGAGCTTATACTGATAAATCCAGCCGCTTGATTCCATCCACCGGTGTTATTCCCAGCCCTCGCTGGCAGGCTTTATAACTCATATGGTGTTCATGCTGTGCGCTCTTAAATTAGTATCTCTATCACCCAATCCTCGACCAAATAAAGAGCCAAGTATTCTCAAGAAGAAAATTTTATAAAAGAAGAGTTGATGGGATTAGAATGACACTTAAGCTATCCCAATTCTAGCGGAAAATATCCTATCACGGACAATTAGGATTGAAAGAGTAATGAAACAAGTAAAAGCGATATTATTAGATGTTGGATCCACTAATAGAAAAGATTATCTCTACTTGTAATTGATGAAAATCTATTGCCTTAATGTATACTATTCACAGAATCCTCATGAATTCAAAAATCAAAAGAAGAGTGGTTCAGTAAATTGGTGATACCTGCTAATGAAATAATCCTTTTAGTGAATATATGGATTCGCTATGATTAATATGATACGCTGTAAAATCGCAGTTTTATTTATAGTAAAAGTAACCCAAAGAACGTTAATATAAGTTTTCATGAAGGAGGGGTAGATTAATGAATCTATCAGAAGTATCACAAACAGCAATTTTGGCTCTGCTTTGTCGCGTCGTTGAATCAGAGAAGAAAAATCCCGTTTTCAACGACCCAATGGCAGTTCTGTGTTTAGAAAGGTTGATGTCTATATCGTCAGAAGAAGAAAAGAACCGCATTATGAAGTGGAAAAAAATGTATTCAGGCATACAAGCACGGGATGCAAGAGCGCGCATTCGGACAGTAATGAGCTTCGACAGCATTACTAACCTTTTTATTTCAAATCATCCAGGATGTACTGTGATCAACCTGGCATGCGGTTTTGATACAAGATTCTGGCGAATTGAAAATGAAAAGTG
Source organism: uncultured Chloroflexia bacterium (assembly GCA_963777935.1). Lineage (GTDB taxonomy): Bacteria > Chloroflexota > Anaerolineae > Anaerolineales > UBA4823 > FEB-25. The sequence continues at coordinate 208,548 of CAVZSL010000005.1, read as the reverse complement.
CAAATATATTGAACTTGATCTACCGGAAATGATTGAACTGAAAAGAGAGATACTAAAGGATCATCTCGGCTATGAACTCATCGGCTGTTCAGTTTTAGATACTTCATGGATTGATAAGGTAACTTCAAATGGAAACAGTAATTTCCTGCTCCTCGCCGAGGCCTTATTTTATTACTTGCCCAAGCAAGAGGTGACCAGACTTTTCCAAGTAATAGCCCGAAGGTTTAATCGCTCGCAACTTGTCCTTGATATGGCCCCTGAAAAATACACAAAGGGATTATGGAAAAGGCTTATTTACCTGGAATCTAGAGCTTGGGGTATAGATGTTTCATTCGTTTCCGGCATTAACAATCCCCGCGATATTGAAGCCTATGGAAATGGTTTCAAAGTGATTGGTGATGTAAAAGGAAATGTGGGCCCGATAATAACCGTTTCAATAAACGCCGCCTGACATCGGCTCCAGCGGACAGGGCTACGGTTCTCGGAAGTCAGCTTGCTTTCCTGGATTCGATATAAAAAATGGAACTCACCTCACCAATACTACCACTACCACTGAGCCCAACCGTAATCACGCCAAATTCTATGGCAAATGTTAATCATGCCTGGTAAGGCTGCCAGGGAGTGCTCACATTTTTTTGGCTTTTCCTTATACCCTAATATTCATAAATCCCTTACAAATACTAGAACATTTGTGCTATAATAGAGTTGGGTTCACTGCTGCTATATTCATCCACATTCACCTTTTTTTTACTCTGTTCTCTATATATCAAAATGTTTTCGTTTCGATCAGCTGTTTAATGAAGCAACTACCAAAATCATTTTAATGTGCTTGGGCACGATATTAAACATCCGAATGGATGCTGTTATCCTTGAGGATGATCGTGCCCCTATGGAGGATATTCCCTTACGAAGTCATCACAATAAATGAATTGAATGTTTTCGTTTTTTTGGTTTTTTTTGGAACAAATCCAACAAACCGAATCATGCCGATTTGGTAATTCACTATAGTATTTTTCAACTGCCCTCCAATTACCCTGACGACACAATTACTTCATTCTATTAAACATTCTAACGCTCTCTCCTCCCGTCCCTCCACCTCAGGTATGCCTTGAACACCTCCTCCGAGACCGCCGGCACCAGTGCAAGACCCAATATCACCCCCCACTCACGCAGGTCTGGAAAATGCGTGTTGAAGATCGGCTGCAGGAACGTTAGACTGACCACTGCGACCATCAAAAATATAGACAGCCCAACCGCATACTGCATGTACTTATTCGAGAATACTCCCAGTTTGAAAATGGATACCTTTTCCGAGCGCACCGTGTACGCCCGGAAAAGCTCGCACAAACTGAGGGTCACGAACGCCATGGTCTCAGCTGTCTGCACATCGATCCCTCTCCAGTCATAACGGAGCACGTACAGCAACGGGTTCATCCCCGATGGCACAAGCGCTCCTGCACCCAGGTGCCACAACAATCCAATAACGAATGCCACCAAAACCACCCCTGTTTGTGCAACCGTCTGGATCACAATTCCCACTTGCATTGTCCGGTTGATGATCGGCTCGGATGGCGGGCGCGGTTTGCGATCCATGATTGCTGGATCACCCTTTTCCATCGCCAACGCCAGAGCAGGCGCTCCATCCGTTAACAAATTCAGCCATAGCAGCTGGATCACCGTCAGCGGTGGGGGGAGTCCTGCCAGTGTTGCCAGGAAGATGATCATGACCTCGGCGATGTTGGAAGAGATCAGGAAGAAGACAAACTTGCGGATGTTATCGTAGATGATCCTCCCCTGCTCCACCGCCGAAACGATACTGGCGTAATTATCATCGGTTAGCACCATGTCGGCACTTTCCTTCGCTACGTCTGTCCCGGTGATACCCATCGCTACACCGATATTGGCACGTTTGATGGACGGCGAGTCGTTCACCCCATCTCCCGTCATCGCTACAATTTCACCATCTTCACGCAACGCCTCTACGATGCGCAGCTTGTGTTCGGGCGAAACCCTGGCAAATACATCCGTATATTCCACCTGCTGCTTGAGCTCTTCATCGGTCAGGTTATCGAGTTCAGCACCGCTGAGAACCTGATGGTTGGGTTTCAACAGTCCGATTGCTTCCGCGATCGCACGTGCTGTATTGGGAAAATCTCCCGTGATCATGATGGTACGTATACCTGCTTTCATCGCTTTTGTTAGTGCAGGGGCAACTTCAGGTCGGGGTGGGTCAATCATCCCTACCAAACCCACAAAGATCATTCCTTCTTCCAGCTTGACCAGGTCCTCCATATTGGGGAGTGTTTGACTCACCCGGTATGCCACCCCCAATACGCGCAGGGCATCCTGGGTCATATTATCGTTGGCGTGCAAGACCCGCATGCGCTGCTCTTCGGTCAAAGGCGCAGGAGAATCATCCGTTCGTTGGTAGTGCGTACACAAATCCAGCACCATATCTGGCGCCCCTTTGATCGCCACCACGTAACCGCTGGTTTCATGATGATAGAAGGGAGAGAAATCATCCGGTGTGGATTCACGGATCAGGTGGACCGTGATCATGCGTTTGCGTTCAGAATCGAATGGCACCTCTTCCACGCGGGGGTAGGCGTGGTTCAATGGTCGGGGTAAGGTTCCAGCTTTGGCAGCTGCCACCACCAACGCTCCTTCGGTTGGGTCTCCAGTCATCCGGTAAGTCTGCTCCTCATCACTTGAGCCAGAAATGGTCAGTTCCGAGTCGTTGTTCAAAGCTCCCACCCACAGGGCTGTACGTACAGCCGGGTAGGCGCCCAGGTCGATTGTCTTTCCATCTTCCTGGAACTCACCACTGAGTGTGCGTCCCTTGCCGGTGATGGAAAGGTACCTGCCATCCACCCAGATGCGTGTGAGGGTCATCTCGTTTTGGGTCAGAGTCCCGGTCTTATCGGAACAAATCACCGTGGTGGAGCCAAGCGTTTCCACCGAAGAAAGTTTGCGAATGAGTGCATGCCGCCGGATCATCTCGCGCATCCCGAGTGCCAGGCTGATTGTTACCACCGCTGGCAAACCCTCCGGTACAGCAGCGATTGCCAATCCCACCGACAGCATGAACATATTAATGATCTCCTGCTTGGCCGCTTTCAAATATATCAACAACCCACCATTACTTGCAGTAAGAAGGCTGAGGTCGGTAAAACGCAGGATTGCCACTGCAAACACCACCCCGCAGATGACCAGGGTAGCCCACCCCAGTAGTTTACCCAGCTGATCCAGCCGCTTTTGCAGCGGCGTGGGTTCATTCTCTACTGCTGAAAGCATCTCAGCAATCAATCCAATCTGTGTGCGCATCCCGGTGCCAACCACCACTCCCCGTCCGCGCCCATACGAGACCAGTGTGCCCATAAAAGTGGTGTTCTTCCGATCTCCCAGGGGTATATCTGCTTCCAGATGTATGTTGGCATTCTTCTGCACAGGGACGGATTCGCCCGTCAGTGCAGCTTCTTCTATCCGCAGATTGGCAGCCTCCAGTAAGCGAATATCGGCTGGAACGTAGTTACCGGCTTCAAGCATGACGATATCTCCAGGTACAAGATTCGTGGAAGACACCAATTGCCTCTGCCCATCCCGCACCACTTGTGCATCTGGAGCTGATAGTTTCTTTAAAGCTGCCAGCGCCTGCTCAGCCCGTCTCTCCTGGACAACTCCCAGGGTGGCATTCAAGATCACGATGGCCATAATTGCAGCAGCTTCTTCGATATCTCCTAACAGTGCGGAAACAATCGCCGCTACCAGCAGCAATATCACCACAAAATTGTTGAATTGGTCGATCAGCATTTGCCAGAAAGTCACCCCCGGTGCTTCTGTCAGCTGGTTTGGTCCATAAGTTTGCAGTCGCTTGGCTGCCTCTTCTGAAGTCAAACCGCTTTCTGAGGGAGTGGCAAGCTGCTTTAAAATTTGTTCAGGTGAAAGTGCATGCCAATTTGCCTGCACCGGGTTTTCTATTGGGGATGTTGGGTTTCCTGATTCCATTTAGTTCTCCAGAGCTTTATTTTTCTTAAAAGTTGGCTGAGAGCACACAAATTATAGCAGACGATACGAAGAGTGATAAAATTTATAAACCCAAAGGGACCAGAAAAACCTTAGATAATCTTAGGTTTTTGGAGACCTTCGGTGTACACAGCCAAAGGAGACCGGTAATGTGGTATCAAAACTTCAGTATACCGAAGTCAGGTGAAAAGATCAGCCTTGTCGGAGGCAAACTGGCAGTGCCCGATCACCCGACCGTGCTTTTTGTGGAGGGAGATGGTACTGGTCGCGATATCTGGCGCGCCTCTCAGCGCGTTTTTGATGCTGCTGTAAGACTGGCATACGGAGAAAAACGAAAAGTTGAATGGATGGAGGTTTACGCAGGCGAAAAAGCATTTCAAAAGTTTGGTTTGTGGCTTCCCGATGAAACAGTCAAAGCGTTTCGGGAATTCCTGGTGGGAATCAAGGGACCACTCACCACCCCCATCAGCGGAGATATTCGCTCTCTCAATGTTGCCTTCCGAAAAGCTTTGGATTTGTACGTCTGCCAGCGCCCGGTTCGCTACTTCTCAGGTGTCCCCTCCCCCGTCAAGCACCCTGAATACATGAACATGGTCATCTTCCGAGAGAACACTGAGGATATCTATACCGGTATTGAATTTGAATATGGTACTGCGGGCAACCAGCAAATTAAATCGTTATTAAAGGATACTTTCCCCTCTGAATACAAAAAAATGCGTTTCCCCGGCACAGCTGGGATTGGCATCAAACCAGTTTCGAAAGAAGGCACATTCCGCCTGGTACGAGCCGCCATTCAATGGGCACTGGCAAATCATCGCCGCTCAGTCACCCTGGTCCATAAAGGCAATATTATGAAGTTCACTGAGGGTGCCTTCAGAAATTGGGGCTACGAGGTCGCTCTGGCTGAATTTGGTAATCAGGTATACACCTGGTCAGAGTGGGAGCGAACAAAAAATGAACAGGGCGAAGATGTTGCTAACAAGGAACAGGAGTCTGCCTTACAGGCTGGCAAGCTACTTATTAAGGATGTGATCGCGGATATCGTCTTTCAACAAACCATCACCCGTCCGCGCGAATTTGACGTGTTGGCAACCATGAACCTGAATGGTGACTATCTTTCAGACGCCCTGGCTGCACAGGTCGGTGGGATAGGGATTGCCCCCAGTGGAAATATCAATTACACCATGGGGCATGCCATTTTTGAAGCCACCCATGGAACAGATCCAGAACGTGCTGACAAAGATGTCGCTAATCCGGGTTCGGTCATTCTTTCCGGTGAAATGATGCTGCGCTACATGGGATGGAATGAAGCTGCTGACCTGATCATCAACGGGATGGAAGGTGCCATAAAAGCCAAAACTGTAACCTCTGATTTCCATCGGCTTATGGATGCTGCTACTTTGCTGAAATGCTCCGAATTTGGTGATGCGGTCATTCGCCAGATGCAATCTTGAGTGAAGAAATATCTGGCTAGTGTAATAAGGAAACCACAAGCATGACAAATCTGTGAAACGAATATGGAAATACAAGCGAGAGATTTCATCTAAAGAGCCCACCGAATATTGAATTAAGTGGGAATTTCATAGGACAAACAATAAACATCATTGATAAATAACTAAAACACCCTATACCAGGTAACTTCGGATATATGCAGTTATACCTTAATCCTGTGACATTCTGCCCAACCACATGATGACCAAATGCACCTGACAAATTACCGAATCTTTGTGAAAATAAACGCAATATTAAACCGGTTTATACTAGGAGAGGGGCTTTCTCTCCTAGTTTTCTTCGTCTATTAGATAAGGAGTGAATGCATTATGACAAGTGAGCAAGAATTAGTTAAGGCTTTGCAAGCCATCCCATGGTTCCAGGTGATGACTGCAGAGCATTTCAAGAAAATTGTTAATATTGCCAAAATCTTCAAGTTTGAACCAGGCCAGATAATATTCCATGAAGGCGATAAGGAGGATTATCTCTATGTCGTCCTGGAAGGCCGTGTAGCGATTGAGATCACTGTACCGGGTCGCGGTCGTATGCGCATTCTCACTGCAGATGCGATGGATGAAGTCGGTTGGTCTAGTGTGACCCCGGTCGTGCGCCAACGCACTGCGGGGGCGCGGGCAGTCTTACCCAGCCGCCTGGTTGCATTTGACGCCGACGAGCTACGTAAGTTGTGCGACGAAGACCACGACTTCGGATATTTTGTCATGCGTCGATTGGCAAATGTAGTCGCAGGTCGTTTGATGACCACGCGCCTACAGTTGTTAGACATGTTTGCGAATCCCGCCGATTATAAAGAGGAATAGCATGGCTGAAATCCAAATCTCAGTTGGTTCGACTATTGCGCTTCCCAAGAAAGGATTGGAAAAGCTACACGCTAACCTGCTCAAGATGGGATACCGGGTCCTGGGTCCACAAATCCAAGACGGCGCTATCATGTATAAGCCTCTCAATAGTATTGCAGACCTACCAAGAGGGTATGTCAGCGTCCAGGATGCAGCTTCTTATCGCCTGGTATATAGCGGACACAGGCGTTATTTTGATGTGACGCCAGGGGCTCAATCGTGGAAACAATTCTTCTTTCCTGCATTCTCAGACCTTACAAACTTTACGCGGAATGAGCACGGGCAATGGCAGATTGAGGAATCTGAGACTGATTTAACGCCGCTTGCCTTGTTCGGAGTTTTCCCATGTGACCTGGCAGCCATCCAGGTTCAAGATCGTATCTTCTTGCGTGAAGAATGGAAAGATCCCATTTATTGGTCACGCCGTCAGAGTGCATTTATTCTGGCAGTCGACTGCCTGCATCCATGTGGGACGGGTTTTTGTGCTTCCATGGGCACAGGCCCAAAAGCTAATCCTGGTTTTGATCTACGTCTGACCGAGCTTGAGGAAGTCTTCTTGGTGGAGATTGGTTCTGAAGCAGGTCGCCTGGTAATGGAAGGGGTACCCATCCTGCCCACCAGTGCCTTCTGGCTCCAGTCAGCCCAAAAAGGGCTTGAGGATGCCCTCACGAAAATGGGACGCATCTTGCCAGATCAGCAGGAGCTACCCACCCTGCTACTCAATAATCTCGATGCCATGCAATGGGATGATGTCGCCCGGCGTTGTATGAGCTGCGCCAGCTGCACCCTTGTCTGCCCGACTTGTTTCTGCTGGGATGCACGTGACTCCGTTCATCTGAATGGCCTAACAGCCCGTCGGGAGCGGGTGTGGGATTCCTGTTTTAATCCAGATTATTCCTACATTGTGGGCGGTAATTCTCGACCAAATACCCGCTCACGCTATCGGCAGTGGCTGACACATAAGTTCGGCTCCTGGTATGCACAATTCGGTATATCCGGTTGTGTTGGTTGTGGGCGTTGTATCACCTGGTGTCCAGCAAAGATTGATGTAACGGTTGAGTTGCGTGCCATCCGTGAGGAGGTGCAGTCATGATACAGACGCTCGGAAAACCACACGCCTTTTCTCCATCAGAACCCATGCAACCCTATTGGGCCAAGATCGTTGAAATCGTACATGAAGCACCCAGTGTTTCAACATTTTGGCTCGAATTCCTGGACACGCATCTCAAGGAAGGCTTTCACTTCAAGGCTGGGCAATTCAACATGCTGCTGGTGCCAGGCTTGGGTGAAGCGGCCATTTCGATCAGCTCGGATATAGAAGATGAGCACCGAATTGGCCATACCATCCGTTCAATTGGTAATGTAACATCTACGATCAATCGCATGAATGTAGGAGACACTCTTGGAGTGCGTGGTCCTTTCGGAAGTTGGTGGCCTTTGGATGATTTCGTAGGTAGAGATATTGTAATTGCAGCTGGTGGCATTGGCCTGCCTCCCATACGGCCTGTGATTTATTACGTCATGCACCATCGGCACGATTTTGGAAAGGTGACAGTGCTTTATGGTGCCCGTACGCAAAATGACCTGCAATTCACCAGTGAATACAAAACCTGGCAGGATGCTGGAATCGAGCTCCAGGTAACCGTAGACCGCGGGGATGATACCTGGGATGGCAGGGTGGGTGTAGTACCGATTCTGTTCTATAACACCCGCCTTGACCCTCGCAATACGGTGATATTAACCTGTGGACCCGAGATTATGATCCGCTTCGTCATCTTCGAAGCTCTTGCCAGACGAGTACCACCTGAACGCATATTGGTATCTTTGGAGCGGAATATGAAATGCGGTTTAGGTTCATGTGGTCATTGCCAAATTGGTCCGTACTTCGTGTGTAAAGACGGTCCGATATTCAGCTTCGATAAGCTGCAGCCTTTTGTCAATGTGGAGGAATTCTAATGAGCAAGCCTACTGTTGCTGTATATAAATTCTCATCCTGTGATGGCTGCCAGCTCTCAATTTTGAATCTGGAGGACGAGTTGCTGGAGCTGGCTGGTGCTGTCGAGATTGCCTATTTTCTTGAGGCACGCCGACGAACACTACCTGGACCCTATGATATCGCCCTGGTTGAAGGATCGATCACCACCCCCCACGAGTTGGAACGTATCCACGAGATTCGCAAGCAGGTTAAAACCCTGGTGGCGTTAGGCACCTGTGCGACAGCTGGAGGAATCCAGGCGTTGCGCAACTATTCCAAGCTGGACGACCTTGCAATGGTAGTCTATGAACACCCTGAATATTTGCATGCACTACCAAAATCTGTACCTCTTTCAGAACAAGTTAAAGTCGACTTCGAGCTGTGGGGCTGCCCGGTGAACAAATATCAGCTGGTTGAGGTCATTCAGGCATTATTGCAAAAACGCCGCCCTAACCTACCAACGCAGAGTGTCTGTCTTGACTGCAAACGTAGGGGTATTGTATGCATGGCTGTAGCACATGGAGTCGCATGCCTGGGTCCAGCTACTCGCACTGGTTGTGGAGTGCTTTGCCCGTCAAATGGTCGCGGTTGCTATGGGTGCTTCGGCCCAGCCCCAAGTGCAGATATGAAAACCATCATTGCAGCGATGCTCCCAGTTGAGCGTTATCCTGGCGAGGTGAGGGGTTTGTTCTCCAATATCAGCAACTATGCACCAGCCTTCCGTGCGGCTGCGGAGATGCTTGCAGCCCAGCCCAACCAGATTGCAGGAGAAAACAAATGAACCAGGATATCCATATTCCCGCTTTGGCGCGTGTTGAAGGCGAAGGAGCATTAACCATTCGCCTTAAAGATGGAGCCATCGACGAAATTTTGCTGAATATATATGAGCCACCTCGCTTTTTTGAAGGTTTCCTGCATGGGCGATACTTCCAGGATGTACCCGATATAACCGCACGTATCTGCGGGATTTGCCCGGTGGCATACCAGATGAGCTCAGTACAGGCCTTGGAGGCTGCCCTACAGGTGACCATTTCCCCAGAAGTCCGCCTGTTACGGCAATTACTTTATTGTGCTGAATATATCGAAAGCCATGCTTTGCATATTTATCTGCTTCAAGCCCCCGATTTAGTGAACCACGAAAGCGCGTTAACACTGGCTGCCGAAGCACCAGATCTGGTTAAGCAAGGCCTGCGACTGAAAAAGATCGGAAATGATCTGCTAAAAGCCATCGGTGGTCGTTCGGTTCATCCTGTCAATACCTGCGTCGGTGGGTTTTACCGCTGGCCAGCCGAACAGGCTATTCATGGACTGGTCCCTGAGTTGGAATGGGCACGCCAGGCATCGATCGAAACAGTGAAATGGGCTGCGACTTTAAATTATCCCGATTTCGAGCAGGAGTACGAATTCGTCGCCCTTAACCGTATAGAAGAATATGCCATCTATGATGGTGATATCCTCTCGTCTACTGGGAAAAGGATTAGTCCACTGGAATTCGAGAAAAACTATATTGAAACACATGTCGAACGATCCAATGCGCTGCACAGTCACACAGTAGATGATCGCACGTATTTCGTCGGTCCCCTGGCTCGTTTTAACCTGAATTATAAAAAATTACGTCCAATGGCCAAGGAAGCTGCCAGGGAAATTGGATTAAAAGCCCCTATACTCAATCCTTATAAGGGATTGTTGGCACGTGCAGTTGAGCTGGTGCATACCTGTGACCTGGCAATTGAGCTTGCCAATTTATACCAACCACACGGACCCAGCCACGTAGAGTTCAGCATACAACCCGGCGAAGGTTGTGGGGTTTCAGAAGCTCCACGTGGTTTGCTTTATCATCGCTATGTTGTTGACGAACAGGGGTTGATCCGCTTTGCCAAAATCACTCCACCAACCGCACAGAACTTTGCCCAAATGGAAGCTGACCTTTGGGCATTGGCTCCAACTGCCATCAATCAGCCACAGGAAGAAGCATCGTTATCATTTGAGCATCTGCTTCGTTCCTATGATCCGTGTATCTCCTGCGCAACACATTTCCTGAAGCTGAAAATCAAAACAGAATGAATCGTCTTCTCGATGGTGCTAGAGGTGAATACTCTGGCACCATCAAAATCATTGGCGTTGGTCAAAGTCTGCGTGGCGATGATGCAGCTGGCCTGGCAGCTGTTCGTTTATGGCAGGAGGGATACCAGGCAAACATTGAACGACCAAACTTGCAAGTGGAGCTGGCAGAGTTACCTGGCATCGGATTACTTAGCCTACTGGAAGGAGCCAGGACCGCCATACTAGTCGATGCGGTACATAGCAATGACAAAGCCGGGACGATTCATTTATTCTCAGATGATCAGCTTGAAGCTTTTACCGAAGGAACAGGATCAGCCCATGGATGGGGAGTGGCAGAAACCCTGTCCTTGGGTAGAGCGCTCATCCCTTCCGGCATGCCGGAAGAAATACTCTTAATTGGAATCGAAGCTGGTGACCTTACCTTGGGGGAATCGCTCAGTCCAGAGTGGAATCAGCATTACCTGAAGCTGCAAATTTGATTGAACAGATCCTAACCAGAGGGTAAAACCTCGGTCAAGAACCTTCCACATCCTCGCGTACCTCACCTAAAAAGCCCAATTCAGCTAAAGCACCTAATACCTTCTGGGTTGCCCCTGATTTTATCGCAATTGTATTCGGTCCCAATGGCTCACCCAAGAAGCGACCGGCGCGTGAATTACGCAAAGAATTCAACACATCTGCAGAAGTGACCCGTAAAATCACTAATTTCTCCACCCTGGCTTCGCTTCCATTTTTTTCCCACCTTTCCAAAGCTTTCACAAGATTAGGAGGCAGTACTTTTGCGTTTCGATTCAAAAGCGCGAGTAACTGGCTCACCGTCAACCCCTGTTTCCTTGCTTTGCTGAGAGATGCAGAGCTGATCTGATATTGATATTCATCTGGTGTTTCCTTGCCCCATTCACAAAATCGTGCCAGCTGATAGCGGACCCGCCGCGGGACTAATCTCTTGACGCTGATACGGGCATCCGAACGGACTAATATAGTCTCCACTTCCAGGGGTATTCCTTTGGGATGTTCACCTTTGAGTAACGCCCGCGACCATCGCGAAAGGCGGAATGCAGTCACTTCCTTACTTGTTTCCGGGGATCCAAGGTCAAGCACTCCCAACCAATATAGTGGTCCAGTGAGAATAAACTTGACCAAACGACCATCCACTGTATCCCAATGATCAAAGCCACGTAAAAACTCCCCGGTTAGCGCATTTCGGATGAACCACGAATCATAATCTCCTGCTGGCCGTTGGTAATCTGGATTACGCTGTTTGACCGCAGCGATAAAAGAAGCTACACTCCACCACTTCTCTGCTGGAATGCCGGATAGAAAATCCAACACGGCTTGTCGCCCTCGCAATGGATCATTTACCCAATTTCCCTCTAGGATCAGATTGGGAATTAAACGCAGTTCATTGAACTGATTGCTGTTTTTCCAGGTTTGAAAAAGCTTCATCAAGGCTTCTGCGCGGGAAGCTTCCAGAGACCTGCGAACTGCATCTGCGAGAGGACGACCTTTTTGATCGATGATTCCAGGTATTGCTAATATGGCTTTTAAGATTACAGGGGTTAATTCCTCCCCAGATTGAGTAAAAAACGAACCTGGTGGTGTGATGCCCATACGAATTGCCGCTAACAGCGTACAGGCATGGTCTAGGATACGGTCACTTGCCAGATATGCCTGGGCATATTCCGCTGTTGATGCCTGCCTTCCCATTCGGGAGATATCTTCATCAGCGGTATGAGGGATATGCCCCAAAAGATCGTCTGGGATATAAGCAAATTCCTCCGCTCCTACAGGAGTGTCAAAAAATGCCTTCGCGATAATCCCGTGGTACCATAACGATTCGGCAGCAGAAATGGGTTGTTTAAAAGGTTGCTCGCGATCACGTTTCGCCACCCCCATCTCACGCACCTCACCATATTCCCGAGTGAATTGTGCCCACAGGAGACGTCCTGAATGATGGACAAGCTCAGCTAAAGCATCTTTTTCTGAAGATGAAAGATTGTTTACCAAGGCTTCCACTTGGGATGTGCCAACAATCTTGGAAGTTAACTGTACTAGCGCTGCACGCGGATCCTGCTCTTTCAGCTCTATCCCCCATAATTCAGCAATGATTTGCAAATGCCCCAGGTCGCGGCCTTGCAAACTCTCAGTAAAATCGGGCATAATCTTACTTCTTTACAGATTAAATCACAATTTCCACTGCACTTGGAACAACCTCGACCGTAACGTTCCGTACATCTGAATCAAAACCTGCGATGACCTCCCCGTCCGCATGGACTGTTACAGGTTTTTCTGCCTGGATTTTCATCCAATGCAACTTGCCCAGCCTTATTTGCTTGAACCGGCCATGGGTGCCTTTCATCACCTCCGGGATCAATCGAAGCATCATCAACCGTGAAACGTGACGTACTGATGCATAATTTAATAATCCATCCGAGCTATCCGATCCTGGTGCAACGAGGAAGCCGCCCCCTTCGCGTGGTCCATTACACAATACCATCATGATTGTCTCTTCATCCCATGATTCCGTATCCGTGGTGATGTGCATCATGGGTGCATCGTGGTTTAGCGCAATGGTCTGAAGCACCGCCACCAGATACATCAGAAAACCTCTGAATATGTGTCAGGCTTTTTGTGCGTATGGTCACCGTGGCATCAAATCCCAAACCAAAGGTGTTGTTATAATACTCGCGCTTCCCTTCGCCTAAATTAAATGCACCAACGTCGATATGCTTGGTCTCCCCCATATAAATTCTTTTGAGCGACTCTGCCGGATTACCAGTGATGCCAATCGAGTGAGCAAAATCATTTCCAGAACCCAAAGGGACAATTCCCAGGCGAGGTCTTGTCTCGGATGAAACCTGCATCAAGCCGTTGATCACTTCATGGACAGTCCCATCTCCACCAACAGCAACAACTAAAGTGTAGCCAGCTTCTGCAGCCTGGCGAGCCAACTCGGTGGCATGCGTTGGATGAGTTGTCTCCTGCCAATCACCTCCGCCTAATTCTTCTGCCAGTGGTCTCAATCCTGCAACCGCGCTGCTGGCATGTCCCCAATCTGCCTTCGGATTAAAGATAAGCTTTGTTTTATTTCCTATCATGATTCTCTCCGCTAATAGTAAAACCCATTACTTTGAGAATAGTTATCTATGGTACTGTATAGGTTGCACGCAGGTTATTTTGAGAGTCGTAGATGGATATTATCTTACCTGGTTTCCATACTGGAGTGGTTAACCCCCAAAACAAATCCACCACCGTATTTTGCCCCGTACGTGTATTTAAATTGATAGCACCATCCTTATAGAGAGTCAACTGAGGAAAGATATAATCAAACCCCTTACCATCCGTTAGCTGCCAACCTGCCAGGGAGAGCTCACCATCACCCGTGCGGTGTACCACTACCCGCTCATTCTCCAACACACCTGCTCCAATCACCGCATCAATCACCACCTGAGGTGCCAGCCCTATTTTTGTGGGTGTGGAAGTGAGAGCGGGTCCCCGGGTTGATGTTGGTGATGGTCTAGGGGTGACTGTAGCGAAAACGGTTGGCGGTATTGACGTGGAAGTGGCGGTCGGTAATGGTGCCGTTGGAATATATAATATTTGACCGATGTAAAGACTATCCGGGTTAGTTAGACCATTCACCGCCATGATATCATCCACGCTTACATTAAATTGAGCTGCCAGGGCTCCAAGGAAATCACCCTCCTTCACACGATATGTAAGCATTTGTAAAATCGGTGTTGCCTCCACCGTCCCAGTGATCGTAGTTCCATCACCTATAGGCATAGTAGACCCTGAGAGAGGATCATATGTGATCGTTGAGGTGATTACTGATTGGGAGGCTGTGACGATGAGTACAACCGGTGTGTTCTCCGCAGACATGGGTGGATGGTCATTTTCCCAAAGTTGGAGGACGACGCCTACGGTGATGGCTGAAATAATTACATTTAGCAAAACGATGTAAAAAACGCGCTTCATCTGTCTCATTCTTTAATCACCATCAGAAATCATAGCATATGCCTGCAAATGGCACAATACCTCCTGGGTATGATAGAATTTTTCCATTGTGAAAACCAAAATTTGGATCGATGTACCAGACAGGAGCATAAGATGCAATTGAAATCCAAACAAGAAATGATAAATTTCATCCTGCTTGCCAAGCAAGCGTCCTATGTTGGCGGAGGGAACAAACTCCTGCCATACCGCTTGGGATCACATGACCTGCAGTTCTTCATGGATGACTGGGCATATCATGACTGTTACCTTGGAGAGAGTGATTTCATCGGTGAAGAGATTGTGTATTACCGTGGTAAAGTAGTGTGGGGAATGAACTATTTTGGACGAATCCTGCAACCAGAAAAGATAACTTCTGCCCAGGCAGGAGCGATCATTCAACAAAGCCTGTCAAAAATGTACCAATCCGGTCGATTCCTGGGTGGATTCCAGTATACCGTGGGAGAATTTAGTTATACAGATACAAACGAAGGTGATCCTCTTTATTTCACAGGTAGGGAATGGATTGACCTTAAAGGCGAGATGGTTTACCAATTGGTCTACCATGGAGGTCTGGTCAACGAATAAATCCCTATACTATATATTTGCATTCAGTTCCCACTTTCCACCGGGTATCCTGCCTCTAGCCAGGCGTTGAATCCACCCCGGATGGGGGTGACATTTGAAAAACCATTTTCAATTAGCAGCAGTGCCGCACGGGCACTTGATTCCTCCGCTGGTCAGGTTCAGTATGGAATGATCCATGAAGTTGGAGCAAGCTCGCTGATTCGGGTGGGAAGTTCGTCGAGCGGAATGGACACTGCCCCTGGAATGTGTAAAGCTTCAAATGAGTTACTGCTACGCACATCCAGGAAAGTGGCATTTCCAGCATCAAAGGCTGCTTTAGCATCGTTTAGAGCAACTCTTTTCACCTGCTCCACCGAACCAGGGCTTGGCTGCGCCAGGTTGGTTTTCTGTGGCTGCTGAACTACCCATACCAGCGCTGCTAATAAAAACAGTGCGCCACCAATGATCAATATGAAAGGAATTAGTTTTTTCCGATTTGTAGTCAATGTTTATCCCGTTAGTTATAAATTCAACCTTAATTATATATATATTTTAACCTTTGTTCGTGGATGAGCGAAAATTATATATTAAGAAGTAATTAATCAGTAAATGATTTTTTAACCAGTTGAATCGATCTATCTGATGCAATTCTCATTCCTCTGGTGTGGATTTTTCCTTATTAGGCAATAACACCTTGAAACCTCGTTTGGACAATTGCTCCAGCAGCTCCGCGGGAGACGCATACCACTGCCCCCACTTACGCGAGATGTGCTCTGTCCAGCTGTAATTGCCATAAGTATAGGTTTCCTCTCGCCCACACTCAAGTTTGATCTTGATTTTGCCTTTACTGTAGTAATTTTGCGCCAGGTAGCCCTCATCCATTTGCTTCATCGCTTGCTCAACCTCACCATCGCTGAACTTAGGATATTCATCTTCAAACAGCGAAAAACTTAAGGGATAGCGTGGGCGGGTGGGAGGGTTCTCTGCAGGGTAGCCCATCACCAGCTGGACCAGGGGGAACACCCTGGGTGGTAGTTTATATTTCCTGGCAATTTTATCTGCTATATAGGGTGCCACGCCTAAAAAACAACTGCCCATGCCTAAGCTCTCAGCCGCGGTAACCATATTCTCAGCCATCAATGAGGCATCCTGAATGCCGAAAAACAGCATCGACAGGTCATTCGTCACGATCTGCCAGCTACGCCTGGCCATGATCAACTCCATGCGGTGCAGGTCGACACAAATGGTAAAGAGCAGGGGTGCCCCAAAAGGGACACCTTTTTTACGGGTGAGCAATACACTGCACAGCTGAGAGGCAAAGGGTGCCTGCTGCCCGGCACGCACCACCGTATGGATGACTTCATCGGGTGGCATCTCATCTGTGTATTTACGGATCGATTTGCGGTTCAACATACTTTCAATCACTGGATTATTCATTCTTTTCTTCCCAACCATCGATGTGCAGAATCATCTTTCGATAACCCAAGACATAAAATAAACCTTGAACACTGTGGTAAAAATTACCAATAATGGTGAACGAGTTGACGGATGTAGCGGTCATAGATAGCCCGTACTTGAGCCATTTTTTCATCTGAGATCGGTGGCAGCTCTGAAACTGAGAAATTCTCATCCACTTGAGAAGGGCTCTTTGCGCCAGGGATCGCACATGTTACGGCATCGAACATTAATATCCAGCGTAAGGCAAATTGGGGCATACTCATCCCATCTGGGCAGATGGATTTTAATTCCTCTACGGCCTGTAAACCGGTTCCATAATCAACGCCGGAGAAAGTCTCACCCCGGTCAAATTCTTCCCCGTGGCGGTTATAAGCACGGTGATCATTGCGAGTAAATTGTGAAGTGGGTGTCAGTTTGCCGGTGAGTAATCCCGAGGCCAGCGGGACACGTGCCAGGATGCCCACTTTGTGGTTCTTTGCCTGTTCAAAGAACAGCTCTGCGGGACGTTGGCGAAACATGTTGAAAATGATCTGAATACTTTGCACGTTTGGGTATTCAATCGCCTTGAGTGCTTCTTCCACCTTTTCTACACTAACACCGTAATAGCGAATTTTCCCGACCTTAACCAGGTCATCCAGCACCCCAAAGACTTCCGGCATGTAGTAGACCTGGGTAGGAGGGCAATGAAGTTGAAGCAGGTCCAGGGCGTCCACCTCCAGGTTTTTAAGGCTGCGCTCTATAAAAGCGGTCAGGTTAGCCCGGTTGTAACCCGCAGCGTTGTGAGGGTTCAACCTGCGCCCGGCCTTGGTGGCAATATAGATTCTGTCACGATGTTGGTGGTGCAACCGAGCCATCAGGCGCTCACTCCGTCCATCTCCGTATACATCGGCGGTATCGAAGAAATTTACCCCGAGCTCAATCGCCCGGTTTAACGCCGTCATTGACTCGCCATCATCCACCGTCCCCCAATCAGCGCCGATTGCCCAGCCACCAAAGCTGCAGGCAGATACTTTCCATCCTGTCCGACCTAATTCGCGATATTGCATAGCTAATCCTCCAATTTAATCAACAATGAATAGTTTGACACCCGTGCGAGTCGAAGAGCGATGCGGTTCAGCATTGTCTGCCACCTGGTAGCTCATCCCCGGTGTAAGGACGAACTGCCTGCCATCCAAAAGCTCAGTATGAAGCTCACCCTCCAGGCAGAACAGGACATGCCCTTTTTTACACCAATGGTCGGCCAGGTACCCTGGGGTGTACTCAACCAGGCGCACCCGGATGGTGTCGAATTGCTGTGTGCGCCAATACGCCATACCTGTTTCACCTGGGTGCTCCGATGCTTCGATTTGTGACCAATTTGTCGTCCCAAAAGGGATGTTTTTCATGTCCATGATATTACTCCAGGATAGGTTGTAGATAAACGATGAAATAAAAAAAGCTGCTATTTACGACCAATATATATAAAAATCAAGCCGTGCTTTTCTTCGACAATCTCTTCGGTCATAAAAACACTTTTAACCAAACGCCATGGTTTATCTTTGTTATCTTGGGAGAGAGCCATCCGTTTGAACAACATATTCAACATTGGGTTTACAATTTTCGTGAAACCTTTCGCCTGCATCTTTGGGCCTACGCATACAATACGGGCCTCATCTTTAAGTAGTGAGTGAATTTTCTTTAAGCCCTCAATCGAATTGAATACATCGTGCATTGCAAACAATAATGCACCATCATATTGCTCGTTGACTTCAACTTCCTCCACCGTGTTTTCACAGAGTACGATGTTTTTCCATCCAGCGGACCTTACCCGATCGCGTGCGACGTTGATCATGCTTACACTCGGCTCGATTCCCAATATTATTCCGCCATCACCAACCACAGATTCCAGGTATGCGAAACTTGCGCCGGTCCCGCAGCCCACATCAATCACTGAAGAACCACTGGATAACTTTAGATAACCAATGGCTTCTTTCCTGATTGGCTCCGTAAAGCTTAAGAACCCCTCTGGTATTTTTGAAATCTGTTTGTATTTATTTTCGATTTGCTCTACGTAGGATTCCATCCGTAATTTCTCTCATCGTCGTTGTATTGACCAATTGATTGCTGTATAAAGCCGCATAGCTCCATCAAAACAGCCTCACCTCGGTCATCGCCAACTTGACCATATCTGAATGTGATTCTATCGCAGCTATTCTGGTCGGTAAGGTCGAACTCAGGATGTGGCTGAAGCAGCTATGTAGCGCTGCTCTCAGGCTTCATGTCTGGCTGAAATCCGCCCGATGCACGCCAAGCTGGGTGTCATTTTCTTAGAATTCCATCACGCTATCAAGCCCGCGATGGACGCCATCTAATTTACCAACATTTCGGATTGCAAGGAGCGCTCCATTGACATATGGCACTGCACTTGAACCGGACTCGTGACGCAATATTAACTTCTGGTCTGGCATTCCAAAAATTACATCTAGTGAAATGATATATCCTGGCAGTCGTACAGCATGAATTTGGGAACCATTCAATCTGACCCCCCGACTCTCCTTTGAACCATCGATTGAATCCAGCGAAACGTCAAGTTGTGACTCTTGTATCTTTGACAGCCGGTTTGCTAATTCACGTGCGGTTCCACTCGGAGCATCTTTTTTGTCGGAATTTGCATAGTCAATGATCTCCCAGTGGGAAATATATTTAGCCGCAATTTCGGTAAATTTTTGAAGCAGTACTGCGGTGAGGGCGAAGTTTCCGACAGCCAAAACCCCTCGCTTGGTTTCTTGTGCAACATCATCAATCTCTCGGTAATCATCCTCACTTAACCCGGAGGTTCCGACGACAACGTGAGCGCCACTCCTGAGGGCAGATAAAATATGAATCTTCGCTACATCAGGTTTCGTGTACTCCACAAAAACATCTGGCTTGGTTTTGAGCGCATCTGTTGCAGTTGCGAAAACAGGCGTTGTGAGTCCTTTAATATCAATCGCTTCCCCTAGAACTTGCCCCGCGTGGCTCCGGGAAATGGCAGCGACAAGTTCCATATCGGGAGCTTCAAATATAGCTCGGGAAAGTGCAGAACCTGCCCATCCTGTCGCACCAGCCAAACAGATTCTAATGTTCGTCACGTTATCTCCTATATCTGGTTGATTTCAAACCCTTGATATTGCAAATTGATGAGCCGCCTACCAATTGATTCTACAACTTCCTTATCTATAGTAAATACGTTGTTTAGCAGGACTTTTCCACTATATAAGCAGAATTACAGGATACTGTGCCCTTTCAATTCTGTGAGCACCAACCTGTTTACTGGGTGAAATTGTAGCATAAATTCCGCTTAGCCGAGCACCGCTGAGTGAACCGCCATAGCCAAAGCCCAAAAATCGTAAAGAAAGGGGTATAACATTGTATTATCTGAGGTTATGGAACTAAGCAATCCACCCACCAACCGCACATGAAAAAAACGTAGCCTTAATCCCGCCTGTTTTGACTGGATTGTACGGTTCTTACACGACTCTGCGTTGGATTGGCGAGGGTGTTCAACAGGCGATAGATGAATAAGAACAAAAACAACCCACCCGTGATCCAATACATTCTTTGCACTCCAAATGTAGTGCTATCTGTACCGCTGGCGATCGCATGCAACAAGGCAAAAGCATAGGCAATAAAGCTGAGAAAGTGGATCAGGTGCCATATGTGTGGGGTGATCCGCTTACGCACATAAAAGCTGAAAGCGACAGGCACTAATAAGAAAAAACTCAATTGACCCAAACCCACCCAAAACGGATGATATTGCTGCATACTGAAGGGAACCATAACTTGGAACAAGTTCGAACCCAGATAGTGATCACCAAGCAAGATCAACCCGTGGAAGGTAGCAAATGCCAAACCCAACAGGCCGGTGTGCTGATGCAGGTCAAACGCCACCGGTCCTCCCGGCCACAAGCGTGCCAGCTTGTTTGTAATGAGTAATCCCAGGCACATGGAAAGCCAGAGCAACCAGTAAGCTACCAAAGCACTGGCACGCGATAAATACCAAAAGGCATGGGGAGCACTTCCAGCCCAGGATGCACCTAAGCCAGGCAGCCAACCTGGTAGAACCAGGACAGCTGAAACTGCACCGATTATTGCTGCCATCAACACCAATAAAAATGTGTGCCATGGCACAATGGGTAAAAGTTCATCGTCCATTGAGGTAAGTTGATTTTTATTCATAAGTTATCTCCAAATGTGATCCAACCATCGGCGGCTGTGCCAGGTTGTCGTATCATCAAGCACTACCAGCCCTGCAAAATAAGGCCGTGCTTCGAGCCATTTCAATCCGTCCAGGCTGCCCATGATCAACACAGTCTTGGCAGCCATCTCTGCCAGTCTTGCGGATGGGGCTACGACCGTGGCACTGAGCACATCGGTCTGCGCAGGGCGATTGGTTCGTGGATCAATGATGTGATGGTGCCAGGAGCCATTCCTACGCCAGCGCCTGTAATCACGGCCTGAAGTTGCCACCCCACCACGCATGAGCAATACAGTATCTAACAGCTGGTCAGGATGATGTGGATCAGCTACGCCCACAGGCCAGGGTGAGCCATCGGTCTGAGGTCCACTGACCGACACATCTCCGCCGGCATCTATTAAGACCGGGGCAAATTTACCCAGCCGCCGGGATGCCCGGTCTGCTGCCCATCCCTTGGTAATTCCTCCCACATCCATGTGGCTGTTTACTGGTCGGTTGATTAGACGGCGATGAAAATCGAGTTTCAGCTGTTGATGCTTTTCTGGTCGTGGTAAATCCACAACTGCAACCCGTTCTTCAACAAGGTCGGTAAAGTTTCGATCGTACCCGGCACCTTCGAGAGCATCCAGGGTGAGCGGGGTGATCAATCCACCGCTCTGGCGTTGTGCCCTTTGCCCCACCCGGAGCACTTCAGCCAGCAGCGAGCTGATCTTCTGTGTTCCATCCACACGGTTAACCTGGTTCAGCTCGCTTTCTGGACGGAAGCGGCTCAAACACTGCTCCCAGGTTTCAAACCATGCTGGCACTTTTTCCAATTGGGCAAGATGGCTGGGTCGTTGGCTGTCAATGGCAGCCAACATCTGACAACCCATCGCATGAAAGCTGATAGTCTGCATCATGTTTAGCGTGAGGAGCGAGTGACTGTCACGGGTGAAGGAGGCTCGAGGATTCACCGAGCGCAGTGTCAATATGCTGGGCTGCTGGCCGGTAGGTTGATTGGAAACCTGGATCGCACCACCCTGATTGGAAGGTTTCGGAAGAATTGTTGGTATTGGTGCCAGGTTCATGCCGCCATCGATGGATTGTGCTGTAATATTCTGGTTTGTTGGAGCTGGTAATGAAAAAATTGCCCACCCGCCGAGTGTGGCAGCCACCGAAGCTGCAGTGATAAGCAGCTTGACAGATGGTACATTGCGAGGCAGACGTTTCGATGTATTTATAGTGCTCATTGGAATACCTTATACTATCAGGAAGCAGCTAATCGTTGTCATTTTCATAATCATCGTCATTATCCCCAGACAGCATAACAGATTGCGATGGAGCAATACTGCTATACAACACTGCGCCGTTACTAGCATCAATATACACAACTCCGAGGTTAAGCCTCACTTCGTAAGCTACGATCCCGTGATAGTTAACCAGCTCTGGCATGCTCAGGATTTGCGCGCCTGGAACTGCAATTACTGCTGCTGACATGGCTCCTTGAGGGGTTAGCACCACCGCTGGATTGGTGGTTGGCTGTGCTGCCAATACAACACTGGCATCATTTTGCTTAGCATAGGCTTCAGCCAAAGCCTGGTTGGCAGCCTCGATTTGGGCTTTATAAGCTGCCTCGCGCTGTGCAGATAAGCTTTGTACATCCGAAACAGTTGCTGCGCTCGCAGTGGCTACCGGATGTGCCAGTCTTCCGGCAATACCACCGCCTAGGACCAATGTAAATGCAGTGATCGCCGCTGCCAAGGTAAGAACAAGTTTTTGGTTCATCATAATCTCCTTTGATAGATATGGTTGCATTCTATAATCGCTGGCTTGGAATTCCCTTAGAACGCACAATCAATTTTCCAAGCAATTTCCAAGCTTTCTATGGTCTAATAAAAGCTATGCGGATACTGATTATCGAAGACGACCAGCGTTTGACGCGCTTGATGAAACAGGTGATGGAGGAAGAAAAACTGACTGTCGATATAGCCCACGATGGCGACACCGGATTGGAATTGGCACTGCGCGGCATGTATGATGTTGCTGTGATAGATTGGATGCTGCCCGGACGTGATGGCCCGGCAATTTGCCGCGCGATTCGGATTGCGCGCCTGCCCACAGCATTGCTGCTGCTCACCGCTCGCAGCCAGGTTGAAGATCGCGTCACCGGTCTTGATAGTGGCGCAGATGATTATTTAACAAAACCCTTTTCCTTTGAAGAGCTTCTGGCACGCATCCGAGCCCTGGGACGGCGTTTTGATGTCGTAAGCGGAGATCGCTTGGAGCTGCGTTGTGGTGAGATTGTCCTCGATCTGCATGCCCACAAAGCTCGTCGCGGTGACAGCCCACTCTATTTGAGCACTACCGAGTGGGACCTGCTTGAATGTTTCATGCGCCACCCCAGACAAGCGCTTTCCCGCCAGCAAATCCTGGATTATGTGTGGTCTTACGAGTGTGAAGTGCAGCCATCATTGGTCGAGGTCTACGTTTCATATCTGCGTAAGAAGCTAAACCAACCAGGGAAACGAGATCCGATCCAAACTGTGCGTGGCGTTGGGTACCGCCTGGAACCGGATGATGCTTAAGCAATTACGTTGGCAGCTTTCTGCATTATATGTTCTTGCTGCAACTGTGCTGGTCCTGCTGATAGGTGCAGGTGCGTACGGGATGTTATCTTATTACTTTAAATCCTCCACTGACCTGGCTTTACGGTACAAGGTGGCACAGGAATATATAAAACTTGGTCGACCTATACCGGAAGACCTGCAATCTGCTGATCAGGCCTGGCAAAACAAATCCACCCCAGCACAAATCACTTTATCACCATCGTCACATGAGGAAGATGAGGTCGAATCTGAACAAGGTACTCCTTCTTATTCTTCTAATGGAGGGGAAGAGACGTACGATAGCGAGCTGGCTTCGATCTTCATTCTTCCCATCGATACCAAAGGGCAACTCATTTCTACCCCGAATATTTATTCGCTCTCTTTTCAACCAGATTCCCAGGCAGTTGAGGCTGCTCTTGGCTACGGGAGTGACCTTCGCACGGTGCGCCTGGCAGATGGCAGCCTCGTCCGTTTATTTACATATCGCGTCTCCAATGAAGATGGACTATCCGTGCTACAGGTGGGACGTTCCCTCGACGATCAAGAAAGATTATTGCACCAGATGTGGATTGGGCTGGTTGTAATTGGCAGTTTTAGTATATTCGTCGTGGGTATCTGTAGCTGGTGGCTAGCTGGGCGTTCACTCATCCCGGCTGAACAAGCCTGGGATCGTCAGCAGACCTTTATCGCCAATGCCAGCCATGAGCTGCGCACCCCTCTCACCCTACTACGCGCCAGTGCCGAGGTCACCCAGCGTAGTATGGACGCTCAAGATTCCCGCTACGAACTACTTGACGATATCTTGACCGAGACCGATCACATGAGCCACCTTGTTGAAGATCTATTGCTGCTCTCGCGTCTGGATGCAGGCCAGCTGAAACTAAAGCTTGAACCCATTCCTGCAGAGGCTTTCCTGAACGATTTGGCGCGTGAGATGGGACGTGTAACTGATCAGCAAGGAGTAATCCTTGATGTGCTTCATGCTGAAGGGATCGTTTTGGCTGATTCCACCCGTTTACGCCAGGTTTTGTTAATCTTATTAGACAATGCTTTGCGCCATACCTTTGCTGGAGGTGCGATACACCTTACTGCGCGGGTTTCTGGCCATCTGATTGAGTGGCAAGTGAGCGATACGGGTAGTGGAATCTCAAAGGAAGATTTACCGCATGTTTTCGAACGATTTTACCGGGAGGAAACGGATCGAAGCCAACCGAATGATGGGAGTGGATTGGGTATGGCTATTGCCAAAGGGCTTGTGGAAGCCATGCATGGACAGATTGCCATCCTAAGCCAACCAGGCAAGGGCACTCAGGTCACATTTACTTTACCCGCTACTACCATGTGAACATAGCCTTGCAAAGCTAGTATACAGAGCCGATCTTCGCTTATATGCGGTTTTACTGTTATTACTCACCCTATGCCTAATATCCGCACTTCTCTTTGAGCGAAAAAGAAATTAAGGTAGAAAAAACGGGATACGCAGGGTGCGTAGCCCCTGCGTATCCCGTTTTTTCGATAATTTCCCTTCCCCCGCTTGCGGGGGAGGGGCCAGGGGTAGGGGTGTGAGTAATTACGTTTTACTGATAGAACAAATTTATCAGAGAGAGCACAAGGTGTTTGCTGATATCGCTTGACCGCATGTATGCTCTTGTGACATTCGTATCATCCAAACACCGCTCACCAACACCACGCATGTCCACAACCAACGAATTGACTTTATTAAAATGTAAACCATGGGCTTTTACACCCACACCCATGAACAGTGTAAGTATCGGAAGCTTCCCTCGTAATTTGAATACGCCCAGGCACGCTGGTGGAGCTCGTCGACTTAGAGAAGCCCCCTTAACAGAATTTATTAAATTCGGATTTAAGTTCACTTAATTACGTGATATACTTATTTACGTGTAAAAATTTAGGAGGCACCGATGGAAAACACCCAAAATGTGACTCTGGCGATCCCCAAGGATATCTTGCGTAAAGCTAAAATCCTCGCCGTCCAAAAAAATACTTCGTTGTCCGGTTTGCTTGCCCAGACACTGACCGACCTGGTAGCACATCAAGAAGCATATGAACAGGCACGGCAGCGTAATTTGAGATTGTTGAACAATGGATTTGATTTAAGCACACAAGGGAAAATACAATGGAAGCGGGAAGAGCTACATGAACGTTGATCCACAGGGAACATACTTCCTAGACACCAATATCCTGGTTTATGCCTATGATTTCTCAGCTAGTCTGAAACATGACCTTGCCGTTCAACTTATTGAAAACTGTTGGGAAAATGAAAACGGATGCCTCAGCATCCAAGTGCTGCAGGAGTTTTTCGTGACAGTAACTCGGAAAATCGCTACACCTTTGGACCATCAAACTGCACGGCAAATTGTGGCGGACCTAGCCCAATGGCATTTGCATACCCCAAAAGCCAATGACCTTCTCCAGGCAATCGATCTTCAGCAAAATTTTAAGCTTGCTTATTGGGATGCGCAGGTAGTACAAAGCGCCTCAAGCTTAGGCTGCAAACTTTTATTTTCTGAAGATTTAAATCACGGCCAGGTTTATGGTAATGTGCAGATAATCAACCCATTTAAGGAAAAAGATTGATGGACCTTTTCACCCACGCTCATGAACAACGCATGCGCTCCGAAGCACCCTTGGCTGCGCGTATGCGCCCGCTCACCCTGGAGGAATTCGTCGGGCAGGAGGATATTCTCGGTCCAGGTAAGCTACTGCGCCGTGCCATTGAAGCTGACCGCCTGTTTTCTTCCATCATCCTGTGGGGTCCACCTGGTTCAGGCAAGACCACCCTGGCCATGGTCATTGCCAACCTGACCAAATCTCACTTCGACATCCTCTCGGCCGTGCTGGCTGGTAAGGCGGAGCTCAGGGAGGTGCTGGAGGCAGCCACAGAACGCCGCAAACTGTATCAGAAAAAAACCATCCTGTTCGTGGATGAAGTACATCGCTGGAACAAAGCCCAACAGGACGCCCTGCTCCCGCACGTCGAAAATGGCACGATTACTTTCATCGGTGCTACCACCGAGAATCCTTACTTTGAAGTGATCGGTGCCCTTGTCTCACGCTCACGTGTCTTCCAGCTGCGCCCGCTTGGAGACCAGGATGTGCACCTGCTGTTGGAGCGTGCCATCAACGACACTGAACGCGGCTACGGCACACGAAAAATCAAGATAGACGACGATGCCCTCGAGCATCTTATCCACGTCGCCGGGGGTGATGCACGAAATGCCCTCAATGCGCTTGAGCTGGCTGTTGAATCTACCCCACCTGACAAAGAAGGAGTCATCCACATCACCCTCGCCACCGCACAGGATTCCATCCAGCGCCGGGCAGTGTTATATGACAAGGATGGCGATGCCCATTACGACACAATATCTGCCTTCATCAAGTCGGTGCGGGGTTCGGACCCGGATGCTGCCTTGTACTGGCTGGCTAAGATGCTGTACGCAGGCGAGGACCCGCGCTTCATCCTTCGCAGGTTGATCATCCTATCCGGTGAGGACATTGGATTAGGCGACCCGATGGGACTGGTTGTTGCCAGTGCAGCAGCCCAGGCCTTTGATTATATCGGGTTGCCTGAAGGGGTTTACCCGATCGTGGAAGCCACGCTCTATTTGGCGACCGCCCCCAAATCTAACACTGCCACATCTTACTTTAAAGCCTTCCAGCTTATCGAAGAAGAAGGCACCGGAGACGTCCCTCAGCACCTGCAGGATAGCAATCGTGATGCAGTGGCATTGGGTCACGGCAGCGGCTACAAATACCCACACGAATCACCCGATCATTTCCTACCCCAGCAATACCTGCCCCGCCCCCTATTGGGTACATACTTCTACAACCCTTCCAATCAGGGTTATGAGGCTGATGTTGCTAGTCGTCTGGAGCGCTGGCGCCTTGCTCAGCGAAAAGCTCTGGGGATCACCAAGACTGAGGAAATCCCTGAGCTGACCCAGGAGACCATCCTGGAAATCAAGCATAAACACAAAACCACCTGAAGGAAGTTCTCATGCCGATTTTTCTCCTTATCCGCCACGGTGAGACAGATTACAACAAGAAAATGCTATTCCCTGGACGCCTCCCTGATATTCATTTAAACCCAAGGGGGCGTATGCAATCCGGATTACTGACTGAGAAACTCCTGACTGCACCGATAAATGCCATATATTCCAGCCCACTGGATCGAACCATGGAAACCGCCGGACCGCTTGCCAAAGCTTTAAGCCTGGATATCATCCCCACTACCGGTCTACTGGAGATGGATTGCGGTGATTGGCAAGGTCAATCGTTGAAAAAGCTACGCCGGCAGAAAATCTGGCAGTCAGTGCAACAGCATCCCTCCTTATTCCATTTCCCAGGTGGTGAGTCAATTGCTGAATGCCAGCAACGTATAGTGCAGGTGCTTGAAACTCTTCGGTTAAAGCATTCCACACAGGAACTAATAGCCTGCTTTAGTCATTCCGACCCAATAAAACTGGTGATTACATATTATCTTGGTTTACCTCTGGATAATTTCCAGCGCTTAAATATCAACACAGGCTCAACTACTGCATTACAAATTTCCGATAATGGAAGCCGATTGTTGATGATGAATGATGACCCATCCTTTTCCTGGGAGAGCTGGAAGCTATCAACATCACCCGTGACAAGCCCGCGATCGAAACCCTAAGCATTCACATCAATCCATGAGTCATAAATAATTGGTATACTTCTTATATGACTACCATCGATTTAGATCTTCATCCTGTGGACCACATCACGGCAGACGCACTGGGTCAGCCAGGAAAGCGCATATTCTACCTCCAGGGTTGGCAGGGAGAACGCACAATAACCCTGATTATCGAGAAACTCCAGCTTCAAACCCTGGCAGTTGGAATCGAGCAATTCCTTGCAGAGGTGCAGGAAAGATTACCAAGCCTGACCGAAGCATCAGCGGAGTATGAAGAAGAACAAATGCATATTCATCCACCCCTAGACCCACTCTTCCGGGTGGGTGAGTTTGGCTTGGGGTATGATTCAGATAGTGATCTGATGGTTATAGTGGCTCATGAATTAATGCCGGATGAAACCCCCTCCGAAGAAAGTGGTGTTGTACGCTTTTGGTGCACGCGTGACCAATTGAGAGTGTTGGCGCGTTGGGGAATTGAGGTTGCCTCGCGGGACGACCGCTCTGTCCTCAATGCGGTGAACCCATGGAACCCGATGGGCATTTCTGCCCCAAGAAGAATGGTCATAAGCATTAATAAGAAGACCAACTACTGCAATTATTAAATTGAATTATCCAGAGCAATTAAAGCAAGGGCTGAAATGCCAGAACAAGAAACTGCCTCACTCATTAATATTCTTCAAAATGGCGAGATCACCATAAAAGGTGAGTTCGTTTGGGGATCCAACTATACCTTTTTAGCAGAAGTGAGTCAGAATGGAGATAAAATCCTCAGCGTGTATAAACCCAGCCGTGGAGAGCGTCCTTTATGGGATTTTCCTGCTTCCAGCCTGGCTCGCCGCGAAGCTGCGGCTTTTCTGGTAAGTGAAGCCCTCGGATGGGAGCTTGTCCCACCCACTGTCTACCGCAAGAAAGCACCCATCGGTCCTGGTTCATTGCAACTCTTTATTGAGCATAATCCAGAAGTGCATTACTTTACATTAAGTAAAACCGACCACCAAAATCTTCGCCCAGTGGTGTTGTTTGATCTCTTGATCAACAATGCCGATCGCAAAGGCAGCCATCTCTTGTTTGATAATAACCACCATCTATGGCTGATTGATCACGGGATTTGTTTTCATGCCGAAGATAAGCTACGTACCGTCATCTGGGATTTCGCTGGAGAACCAATCCCGGAAGCTCTGCTAGCAGGTTTGGGTAACTTTCTGCGGTTACTGGTGCCTGGCGCAAACACTTATCAGGCGCTTCACTCCCTGATCAGTTTAAGAGAACTAAATGCTTTGGCTGCCCGGACTGAACACCTGATATCGCTGCAAAAGTTCCCTCAACCAAATCCTGACGAGCGTAGCTTTCCGTGGCCTCCCCTCTAAATATATGACCCATTATCGCCTCGCATTGATTGGTTTTGGCAACGTTGGACAAGCCTTTGGTCGTTTGCTTCAGCGGAAAAGAGAACTGCTCCTGAAGGAGCACCATATCAGTTTTTCCGTCACAGGTATTGCTACCGGAAAACATGGCATAGCGATTGACCCGCAAGGTATTGACATGCGTCACGCTTTGGACTTGATCAGCACTGGTGGTGATCTAGATGAGTTATCCAAACGGACGCCGATATCCGAACCATTAGAGTTTATTCGCACCTGTGGTGCAGATGTGATCTTCGAAAATACACCCGTGAATTACGCAGACGGACAACCCGCGGTGGATTACCTGCGCACTGCTCTGCAGGCAGGGATGCATGCAATCACTGCCAACAAGGGTCCGGTGGTGCACGCCTATAAGGAGCTTACTCAGTTGGCAGAGAGATCTGGGCGTAAGTTTCTGTTTGAATCAGCAGTCATGGACGGTGCGCCTATTTTCTCCCTCTACCGGGAAAACCTGCCAGCAGTTGATTTGCTTGGATTTACCGGAATCCTGAATTCCACCACTAACCTGATCCTCACCCGCATGGAGAATGGGGAATCCCTCGAGCAGGCTCTCGCCTATGCGCAGTCCATCGGCATCGCGGAGACTGACCCATCCGGCGATGTCGATGGTTGGGATGCCGCGGTCAAAGTGGCAGCCCTGGTCACGGTGTTAATGGACGTCCCACTTAAACCTGCCCAGGTTGAACGAACCGGCATTGGCGACCTTACCGTGGAACACATAGTACAGGCAACCAGCCTGGGCAAACGCTGGAAGCTGGTTTGCACTGCCCGGCGTGAAGGTGGGGAAATCCTTGCTCGGGTGTGCCCGGAAATGGTTGATGCGGATTCTCCTCTCTATGGTGTGAATGGCACCTCAAGTATCGTAACATTTGAAACTGATGTGCTGCCTCAGCTATCCATCGTGGAAGGCAATCCTGGTCCAGAAACCACTGCTTATGGATTACTGGCAGATTTTATTCACGCAACACGGTAAGCAAGCACATAAATGAACAATTCAAAGAGGGATTATGTACTACGGTATCTATACTCCTAATTTTGGTGCTGAAACCACTCCACGGATACTTGCAGACCTGGCTTCTGAAGCAGAAGCGGCTGGCTGGGATGGCTTTTTCATTTGGGATCACATCGTCTACAGCCGGAATCAAAAACTACCCCTTTTCGATCCCTGGGTGACCCTGGCAGGCATTGCCATGCACACCGAACGTATACGCATTGGTACTACAGTCACACCAATTGCTCGCCGCCGCCCATGGAAGCTGGCGCGCGAAACCGTTACATTGGACCATCTTTCCGGTGGCAGGCTCATTCTCAGCGTGGGAATTGGTGATCCGGACGAAGATGATTATGGCACCTTCGGTGAACCCACTGACCGGAAGATACGCGCCGCCATGCTGGATGAGGGCCTGGAAATTTTAAATGGGTTATGGACCGGTAAGCCATTTAGTTTTAAAGGTGAATATTATCAAATGAAAAAGTGTACATTCCTCCCACCACCCGTCCAAACACCGCGCATCCCCATCTGGGTGGGCGGATTTTGGCCTCATAAACGTCCATTCCGGCGCGCCGCACGCTGGGATGGTGCCTTTCCACTCAACTCGGGTGGATCATTCACCCCTGCTCCGGGAACCTTACGGGATATCCATGCATATATCAAACAATACCGCCAAACCCAGATACCTTTTGACCTGGTTATCATGGGTACCACACCAGGAAACAACCCCAAGGCTGCCCGAATTAAGGTGAAGGGTTATGCTGAGACGGGTCTGACCTGGTGGCTGGAATCTCTGTATCGTTGGCGAAATTCAATCGAGGGGTTGCGCCAGCGTATTCGCCAGGGACCACCCAGAATCGATATATAAGGTTAAAAGAATTCACGAATGAGGAGATGGAAACATGTCCATTGGTCGTTTCATTGCGGGTGTCGCCGCACTGATCTGGTCACCTTCGAGCAGGCAGTATTTGCTCCTGCGCCGCTCCGATCAAAAGGATTATGCGCGCGGTGCCTGGGAATGTGTCACCGGTCGTGTGGAGCAAGGAGAAGGTTTTGAGGATGCCCTGCACCGGGAGGTTCGGGAAGAGTTAAGTGTTGAGGTAGAAATCGAGCACATCCTGGGAACCACCCATTTTTACCGTGGTGATCCAACTCCAGAAAACGAATTGATCGGTGTGATCTATCTCTGCTCTTTATCAGACCCAAATTCGATTCACATCGGTGACGAGCATTCCGAGTATTGCTGGCTCGTTGCTAACCGGGCTATTGAGTTGTTAACCGCCTCAGACCCAACCACACAGTGGGTAAAGAGAGTGATCCAGCGTGCAGAATCCATCCAGTCAATGCTGCCGGAGAATCTGCTTGAATTTCAAAGGAATTCCGGATTTGAGCTGGGCTAGACCAGACAGAAAATTAAGGCTGCTAATCCTGGCTGCAGATTGTGTCGCACAAATTATCCCTACCTGAGGTGTTCTTGTGACACGCAGACCCAATCAATCAGGCAGTTGGGCTGATGTTTTACGCTACCTGTAAAGCCTGAGGGTTGCACAGGATTTAATGAGCAGAGGACAAGCTATTAATTGACACCCACACCGGCTTCATGGACCACAATCCACACAAAAAAAAACAAAAGATAAATGTAAAGACACAAAATAAAACTGCCCAGGATATCCAGAGTATAATTCTCCAAGAATACCTGACCCAGGTATCTATCAGGAGTCATGCATGGAAGCCCCTAAATTAGAACACGTCAACCTCCCTACGAATGGTATCCGCCTGCACGTGGTTCAAACCGGATCCCGCTATGGTTCCCTCGTTATTCTCTTGCATGGTTTTCCGGAGTTCTGGTATGGCTGGAGGAAACAAATTCAACCGTTAGCTGATGCCGGCTTTCGCGTATGGGTACCTGATCAGCGGGGGTACAACTTGAGCGATAAACCCAGAGGAATTGCAGCTTATAAGATTGACGAACTAGCCAGAGATGTGGTTGGTTTAATGGATGCCGCAGGTGGGGATAAGTGTTATCTTGCCGGACATGACTGGGGCGCGGCTGTCGCCTGGTGGATAGCTTTACACTATCCTGAACGGTTGTATAAACTTGCCATCCTCAACGTGCCTCATCCTGGGGTGATGTTGCAAACCCTTTCCAGCAGCCTCACCCAGCTAAAAAAGAGCTGGTATATGTTCTTCTTTCAAATCCCATTCCTACCCGAAGCCATCCTGCGCAACAATGATTGGGAACGAATGGTCGGTTTGCTCAGGAACAGCGCCAAACCCGGTACATTCAGCAATAACGATATTGAGCAATACATCCATGCATGGTGGCGTAAGGATGCCATTACCAGCATGTTGAATTGGTACCGCGCCGTTCTACAGATGCCTCCAAAAATCTCCGCTGACCATCGTATCCGAATTCCAACGCTTCTCCTCTGGGGTGCCAATGATATTGCTCTGGACCGCCAGATGGCACGCCCGAGCCTTGAGTTTTGTGATCAGGGTAGGCTTGTATTATTTGAGAATTCTAGCCATTGGGTACAGCATGACGAATCCGAGATGGTGAATAAATACCTGCTGGATTTCTTTTCCACCCCGCAATAACTCCATGAGCAAAGTCGTTCCTGAGCCTGATCAAATTTACCTTCAGCTTCGCAATCGAATCCTTACCCTCAAACCTTCAGAGGTGGGTCTGTGTCCCT
Source organism: uncultured Chloroflexia bacterium (assembly GCA_963777935.1). Taxonomy (GTDB): domain Bacteria; phylum Chloroflexota; class Anaerolineae; order Anaerolineales; family UBA4823; genus FEB-25. Next base: position 175,527 of record CAVZSL010000005.1, on the reverse strand, counting down.
CAAAAGCTGCTCCACATGTATGGGGTGTTTTAATGGATACTGGATACGCTGTGGGATCAGCAACTTTAGCCTCATTGGCAGATGGTACCACCAGCTTATATTACAGCACTGGTGGTGGCATGCTTGGCAGCGGGGAATATTCTCCAGTTTCTGAGGCCAGCATGGAATTCGTAGCCCAGGCAGAAAACCATCTTAATCATGCAGTAATATCCAATGAATTTCCGTTACCAGAAGTAGGTCAGGTCAGGTTCTCCATCCTTACCTACTCTGGCATATTGGTATGTGAAGCACCTGAAATAAAGCTTGCCTCAGGTGAACACCTGCTTTCGCCACTTTTTCAAAAAGCGCAGGCTACCGTGGAGCAATTACGACTACTGGCAGAAAAGAAACAAACCCATCGCCCCTGATACTATTTGTGAACTAATTCAGAAGTGTTACCCTCGAACTTTACATAGGGTCAGAGGAAAATCCTTCCTCCCCGTAGTGTGTATCCCATTTATCTTTTCAAACATCTGAAGTAGGAAATACTTAAACCGATCCACGAATGCATCATTGGAGATATCAATGACTATAGAAGAAAATAAAACCCTGGTCCGACTCTATTTTGAAGAAGCCCCCTACAATCTGGAGGTTTGCGACCAGATATTCGCTCCACAAATCGCCTGGCATGCACTATACCGTACCACCCATCCTGATTTTATATCTGACCCACAGGCTGAGAAAATCGCCTTTACGAAGCACAAGAAGCTTTGGGGAGGCTGGAGCGAATCTATCGACGAAATGATCGCTGAAGGAGACCGGGTGATGGTCCGTTGGACATTTAACGGAATCCATCAAGGCGAATACCTGGGTATCGCTCCCACACATAAGCCGGTGAGCTTTACCGGCTTTTATATATTCCGCGTCCGGGATGGACGTATTGCTGAGGTCTGGAATCTTTGGGATCAGCTAGGCGAGTGGCAACAATTGGGTATTTTGCCGGAGACAACAAAACTCCTTAACAAAGCAAATGAAAATGACTGGTCTGGTACCTCAAAGCAATAAAATTTTAGGGGCGTGTAGGGTAAAATTATTTGTGAAGTAAAAAAATACAAAGTCATATGAGCAAATAAATCGGCCACCATGAACATTGAAGTGACTCCCGCGACTGTTAATGAACGCCCCATACTGCGCCACCTGATGGAATTGTACCAATATGATTTCAGCGAGTTTGATAATGCTGACCTCAGTCCAATGGGTCTATTCGATTATCCATACCTCGACCACTATTGGGTTGAGCCAGAGCGTACCCCCTTCCTGGTGCGGGTGGACGGCAATCTGGCAGGCTTTGTTTTGGTTGCCCGCTACAATTACCTGACCGGACTAAAAGATACTTGGGTGATGGCTGAGTTTTTCATCCTACGGAAGTACCGCCGTAAGGGTATTGGTGAACATGTAGCTCGATTTATTTTTGAACAATTCCCAGGAGCCTGGCAGGTAGGCCAAATCTATGAAAATCCAACCGCTAGGACCTTCTGGCGCAGTGTAATCAATCATTACACACAGGGTGACTTCCAGGAACATGATCTCAATAACGAAAACTGGCATGGTCCAATACAAACTTTCACATCTCCAACATCTCCGTCAAAAAGTGGGGACAAATAACAATATCTCCTACCATGCCAGATAAGATCCCCAATCCAAGAACGAAAGATAAGCGTTTATGCCAAAATCACTGATCGGACTCACCACAACGCGCACTTCCAAAACATCCAGAACTCCTAAATTCGGTTCCAATGAACTCTACACAAAAGCCATATCAAACGCCGAAGGTTTACCTGTACTCATCCCGCTGAATATCTCAAATGACGATCTAGATAACCTAATAAACCACCTGGATGGCATTCTTTTCACAGGCGGCAATGATATTGACCCTCGCCAATATGGTAATCAACCTCATCCAAAAGTCGAAGGGGTCGATAAAAACCGCGACCGTGTGGAGATCCACCTGGTGGAAAAAATGATCCAATCCGGCAAGCCTTTTATGGGTATTTGTCGCGGATTTCAGGTGATTAACGTTGCGATGGGCGGAACCCTGTACGAGCACCTCCCCGAACAATTCCCTGGGAACGTAATCCACGATAATCATAATCTGCCGAGGAATTTCATGGCTCACAGTGTCAGGGTGGAGCTTGATAACCATCTATCAAAGCTCTTCTCCACTAATCAGTTAGATGTAAACAGCCTGCACCACCAGGGTGTCCGTAAACTTGCGCAAGAGCTTCTACCAACTGCATATGCCCCGGATGGCCTCATTGAAGCTTTCGAAATCCCTGGGTTTTCGTTTGGTATGGCGGTACAATGGCATCCTGAAGAGTTACTGGCAAATGCCGGTATGCGTAAACTATTCGAAGAATTTGTTCATTCCTGTCAGATTAACAATTCTCTTTAAACCATTCAGGTTCTTACATGACACAGAAATATCAATTTTATGCAGTGATTGAAGATGCGGGTGGCGGTGGTGCTTACGTCACCATCCCCTTTGATGTGGAAGAGGTCTTTGGCAAGAAGCGCGTTAAGATCAAAGCAGTTATCGAGGGTGAGCCTTATCGAGGTACGCTTGTCCGCATGGGTGGTCCGCAGCACATGCTGCCGGTGCTCAAGGAAATCCGCCAAAAGATTGGTAAAAGCTTTGGAGATAGCGTTGCGGTTGAATTGGAAGAAGACCTGGAAATACGCCAGGTCGAGGTTCCCCAAGACCTACTGGAAGAATTGGAGAAAAATCCCTCAGCGCACGGCTTTTTCGAGCGTCTCTCTTATACCCATCAAAAAGAATATGTCAACTGGATCGCTGAAGCCAAACGTGATGAAACCCGCCAGAAGCGGATTCATCAGACAATAGACATGCTTGAGCAGGGAAAGCGTGGACACTAAGCCCATACAACCCATCGGGATATTTGATTCAGGTATAGGCGGTCTGACCGTGCTGCGAGCCATCCACCAGCTTATGCCAGATCAAGCGATGGTCTATTTAGCTGACCAGGCACACGTTCCGTACGGACCGCGCCCCCTACAGGAAGTACGCCATTTTTCTGAAGGAATTACCCGCTACTTGCTGGAACAAGGTTCGCGATTGATCGTGGTAGCTTGCAACACAGCTTCAGCGGCTGCGCTGAAATATCTGCGACAGGTTTTCCCTGATACTCCCTTCGTGGGGATGGAACCTGCTGTCAAACCCGCTGCGGAATATACTCGTAGTGGTGTGGTGGGTGTGCTGGCAACCCCGGCCACCTTCCAGGGTGAGTTATATTCTTCTGTCGTGGAGCGTTTCGGCCAGGGGGTGAAGCTGATGCAACATACTTGTCCGGGTTTGGTGGCACAGATTGAAAATGGTGCGTTGGAATCTAAAGAGACAGAGCGCATCCTGGAAGAAGCTCTTCAGCCCATGCTGGAACAAGGCATTGATACTATTGTCCTGGGCTGCACGCATTATCCATTCGTCATCCCGCTCATTCAGCGCATCACAGGTCCGCATGTGCGTGTTATCGATCCTGCTCCAGCGGTAGCCCGTCAGGCGCAGCGCTTACTGGTCGCCAGCAGCTTATTCGATCTCGAAGCACCTACACCGAAGCAAGGATTGAAAAAACCTTTGCATCTATTGCACTTTTTCACCACGGGGAATCCATCTCGCCTGGAAGATATGCTTCCCACTCTACTTGGGGAAAAATACCCTGTGGAAGGGCTTATCTGGAATGCAGGGGAAATTATAGACGTGGAATCGTTCCAACCCCAATAGCGACCATCAGAAATGTTGTCAGGAACACGATGGATATACGGCGCCAATAGAGATGAAAGTTTGACACTTTGATCATGGTTTCGCGCAAGGTTTTACCCTCGTACAAAGCCACTTGTTATTATTGTTGTATAGCGGCAAAACAGAGCGACTATATCACTTCTATCTGCTCACGTCAACAAGCCTCGAGCAGACATCAATAATGCAGATATCTCATGCTTCCCCCAATCAGCCTAGCATACGAATAAACATACAGGAGAGTGCAATCAATTATTCATAGGGTTTCGTCTAACAAGATTTTTCACATCCCCATACCACTTAACCCGCCGTACCTCGACCTGTAACCTGGCTCTTGAAATCAGCAGCTCTATATACTTATTTTTAAACAGGAGGTAAATCCATAAAAAGACCCGGCTTGTTTCTCAAGTCGGGTCTCTGCTTCCTATCGGTTTATTTTTAAGCTTGGTCAGCGATTAACACTCCCAACACTTCTGGGGTTACAGTCAATCCCTTGAAATCCTCAAAACTCAGATCACGAAAATCAAATCCCAACTGTGCGCGCGCATACTCGAATAAAACGGTGTAACTATCCAGGATGCGTGCATTCCAATTTATTTCCAATCGCTGAGCTGCAGTTTGGATGCTTTCACCATCCTGTCCCTCGATCTCAAGAAAGTCTCCATATGGCATCTCATCAACCACCACTTCCAGGTTCCCCAGTTTATAGGTCGTGCGATATTTTTCATACATCATATACACTTCGTAACCAAGCGCTTCAAATAATGCCCGGGCTGTGTCAAAATTCGATACAGTGAATTCGAGCTCCTGGCGTAAGCGTGCTCCACCTTCAATACGGCCTAATCCTTTATAGGTCAGTCTCGCTCTAGAGTCATTTCGTAATCTCAATAATCTTCCCGTGTTCATCAAAGACATATCGGGCGTATCAAAGCGTAGGTTAATTTCATGAATTCTCGGATCTTTTAATACGGCTCCCAGTGCAATCAATCGCTCTTCCAGTTCCTTACGCCTTGAGATATAGAATTTAACTTCCAGTTCCTGATCGGTACCCATCATTCCATCCCATTTTTCGCTTTTTATCACACCACGCTAAGCATGGTTTCCTTTTGCTCTACACGGTCACCGATTCCCACCTTCACACGGACCACCTTGCCATCTCTGGGTGAGCGTAGCTCGTTTTGCATTTTCATCGATTCCAAGACGACCAATACATCGCCTTTGTGAACCATCTGCCCTTCTTGAACCGGGATCGATACAACCATACCCGGCATGGGTGCTTTCAAGTGGTAGTCTGCATGTGCTGCCACCTTGCCTGCCAGGGCAGCCCGCAGGCGCTTCTCGCGTTCGTCTTCCACAAATGCGGTAAAGAGTGCTCCGCGGAACAACACCTGCCAAGCATCTTCATTCTGGTAGACATGAGCATCAAAGGATTTGCCATTCACAACCAGGGAATATACAGGTTGGTCACCGACCGGTGTGAAATCCACCTGGTAAGTCACACCATCGACACTGATCTTGTGATCATCAATGATGTCCACAATATATTCATGCCCATCAATGGTTGTCACATATTTCATAGTTATTTCCTCAACCTCTCCCACCGGCTCAGCCATTTCCAGTTGCTGGTATCACGCTCATTTCTCAGGATGATATGTGCGGCTCGCTCAGTCTGGCGGTGAGCAACCAGTGTCGCTAGTATCGCTGCAATATCCGGGCGTGATTCCACCCATCCATCAGCTTCCTCAAGGGAAAAACGTTCTTCCACAAAGCGGGTATCATACTGTCCGCCCATAAATCGGTGTGAATCCATCAATCGTTGGTGGAATGGAATGTTGCTATGCACACCCAGGATTTTATATTCTTCAAGCGCTCGGCGCATGCGTAGGATGGCTTCACCACGCGTCTCTCCCCACACAATCAGCTTCGAAATGAGAGAATCATAGTAAGGTGAGACCTCAAAACCAATATACACACCTGTATCCACCCTCACGCCTGGTCCTGTGGGCAGCAAAGTATGCGTGATACGACCAGTGGAGGGGATAAAGTTGTTATAAGGATCTTCAGCATTGATTCGACATTCGATCGCCCAGCCATTTTGGTGAATATCTTCCTGCTTGTGACGCAGGCTCCGTCCTCGGGCGATACGCATTTGTTCCTTAACAATGTCAATTCCGGTGACCATCTCTGTGACTGGATGCTCCACCTGTAACCGGGTGTTCATCTCCAAAAAGTAAAAGTTTTTATCCTTGTCCACCAGGAACTCGATTGTCCCGGCATTAACATAATTAACGGATTGAGCAGCCCTGACGGCTACTGCTCCAATTTTCTGGCGAAACTCCTCATCCTCACCCACAAAAGGTGAAGGAAATTCCTCCAGCAGTTTCTGGTGTCTGCGTTGTATGGAGCATTCGCGCTCCCCCAGATGAATCACATTGTCTTGTCCATCTGCCAGAATCTGAATTTCAATATGCCGCGCTCCTTCCAACAGCTTTTCCAAATACACATTCCCATCGCCGAAGGATGCTTCTGCTTCACGCCGTGCAGCGGTAAGTAGGGTAGGCATTTCTTCAATGTTTTTCACCTCACGCATGCCTTTGCCCCCACCACCCGCCGTGGCTTTAATCAATAATGGAAAACCAATCGAAGACGCCATTGCTAGCAGTTCCTCATCATGCAGCGAGCCTTCACCTTCAGTGCCAGGTACCACTTGAACCCCAGCTCGCGAAACTGTGGCACGGGCAACAGCTTTATCTCCCATAGCCGAAATGGAGGATGGGTTTGGTCCAACGAATACTACACCTGCCTCTCGACAGGCACCGGCGAAATCAGCTCGTTCAGCCAGAAAACCGTATCCCGGGTGGATTGCACCAGCTCCACTTTTATGGGCAATATCAATAATCTTATCCGCTCGTAAATATGAGTCACGTGATGGCGCCGGTCCGAGACGGTATGCTTCGTCCGCATAGCGTACATGGAGTGCCTGGCGGTCAGCATCAGAATAGACTGCCACTGTTTGAAGTCCGAGTTCACGGCACGCACGTATAATGCGTACCGCGATTTCACCTCGGTTGGCGATTAAAACCTTGTTGAACATACCTTTTCTCCACTAATCTTTACCAATACTTTATCGTTGTTCGTCGATAGCATGATCATTTATAAACCGAAGTATCCTTGGGTTGAATTCAGCCGCATTTTCTTGTGGCAACAGATGCTCTGCCTCCGGAATAAGCCATAACTCTGCTCCGGGAATTGAGGAAGAAATATCCATCGCGTGCTGTGGGCTGGCATATTCATCCTCTATACCCTGCACAACCAAAACGGGGCAGCGTATCTGACTCAATATTGGACGCATATCCCAGGCTAACATTTCTGGCTGGTGCCAACCCTCAAACCAGTTTTTAAATACAAATTCGTATTTCTCCCCATGGGCATATTGCATTCCATTCCTGAAGTTCTTTTTATCCTCGAACGCCTGTCTGACGTCCAGGATACCTGGTTCCATCTTCAATTCGACATAAATATGGGCTGCCACGGTCACCAAGCAGCTTACTTTCATTGGTTGCAAGGCTGCAAAATAAAGCGCAATCGACCCACCATCACTGTGACCGACAAGTGCGGCTTTCTGGATCCCTAATTGCTCCATCAAGCAATCCAAATCGTCCAGGTCACTGGAGAAGGATGGCAAGTCCAAACCTGTGCGTGGATCTGAATCTCCATAACCCCAGCGGTCATACGTCACCACTCTGAAGCCTGCCTCGACCAGTACCGGCACCTGCTTTCTCCATGCCCGAACCGAACCCAACCCATGGTGCAACAACACCACAGCACGCCCTTTTTCTGGACCAGATATTTCAACATATAGGTTGTGTCCGTTAACACATTTCTTCAAGTCACACTCAGGGATTGAAGGGGACATGTTTTTTCACGAGAACAAATCACGCTTATTAAACGGTGCAGTGAGGAACTTAACCAGCATCCGAATCGAGGATGAGTAAGCGATGGTAACTCCATTCTTGTTATTTGCAAGCATTTTATCAACCAGCACAGGGGCGACTGTCTCGGGACGTTCAGCGATGATATTCAATATACGCTTGGATTTTTCCAGCTCATCTTCTCGACCTTTAAATTGCTCGGTAACCATGTCAGTAATAACCATCCCTGGTGCGATTGCTCCAAGGATTACAGTTGTACCATTAATTTCATCTGCCAAAGCGCGATTGACGAAATGAATGGATGCCTTTGTGCTGCCATAAAGTGTCATTCCATGCATACTCCGACCCCTGGCACCAAAACCCTCCATATTATAGATTTCACCGTATCCCTGAGCGAGCATCCCGGTAATCGCGACTTTTGATCCATACATCGTTCCTAATACATTTGTTCGTACCACATCCGCATACTGGTCAGGTGAGAGTTCCCAAAACTTCATCATCGGAGTTGCAGTTCCGGCATTATTAATCCAGATGTCGATCCTGTTAAAATATTCTTTGGCGCTCTCCCAAAGTTTCTGTAACTGGAAAAAGTCCGTAACATCACCAACATAACCAAAGATTTGCTTCACACCATACTTTTCGCCAAGTTTCGCGACTGCGCTATTTACCGCCTCTGCAGTCCGCCCGTTGATCGTGACGGCACAATCTTTATCCAGGAATGCTGTAGCCAGACTGTAACCAATCCCTCGAGTGCTACCTGTGATAACTACAGATTTGTTCACAATGGGATGCATCCATGTTTCTTGGGTGGATTGGAATCGCGTTTGTTGGATAACATTTCCAGGGCGTTAATCAAACGCGGGCGTGTCTCCCAAGGCTCGATGACATCATCAATATAACCTCTTGAGGCGGCAATATACGGATTAGCGAATTTTTCCCGATAGTCAGCCACCAGCTCGTCGCGCTTCTTGTCAGGATCTTTCGCCTTTGATAATTCCTTGCGGAAGATGATATTAACTGCACCTTCCGGACCCATCACTGCAATCTCTGCAGATGGCCAGGCAAGGTTCACATCACCTCGCACATGCTTGCTGCTCATTACGTCGTAAGCACCACCATAAGCTTTGCGGGTGATTACTGTGATTTTTGGAACGGTAGCTTCACAATATGCATAGAGTAGTTTTGAACCCGCGCGGATGATCCCCCCATGCTCCTGGGCAGTACCTGGCAGAAAACCTGGCACGTCAACGAATGTGACGATTGGGATATTGAACGCATCACAGAAACGTACAAAACGAGCAGCTTTTTCTGACGATTTAATATCCAGAACCCCCGCCAGTATGGCAGGCTGGTTTGCTACAATTCCTACGCTGTGTCCACCCAAACGGGCGAATCCGATGACGATATTCTGCGCATAGACTTCCTGGATTTCAAAAAATATGCTCCCGTCCACAATCATGCGGACTGCATCCTTAATGTTATACGGCTTGCTGGGGTCTTCAGGGACGAGAGTATTTAATCCTTCTTCCATCCGCAATGGATCATCATCATTATTCGAAAATGGCGGATCTTCCATATTGTTTTGCGGGATGTAATTAAGTAACTTGCGAATCAGATATAACGCATCCGGCTCGGAATCTGCTGCCAGGTGACATACACCGGATGTTTCCGAGTGAACATCCGCGCCCCCTAATTCCTCAAAGGTTACTTCTTCATGGGTCACTGCTTTGACTACATCCGGACCGGTGATGAACATATAGGAGGATTTACGCACCATAATAATGAAATCCGTAAGCGCAGGAGAGTATACGGCTCCACCCGCACATGGACCCATAATCACGCTTATTTGCGGAATCACCCCGGATACGAGCGTGTTGCGTAGAAAGATATCTGCGTAACCTCCCAGTGACACGACGCCTTCCTGGATGCGAGCCCCCCCAGAATCATTCAATCCGATCACCGGCGCGCCATTCTTAAGTGCCATATCCATGATCTTGCATATTTTCTCAGAATGTACCTCCCCCAAACTCCCCCCAAATACGGTGAAATCTTGTGAAAAGATATAAACCAGACGTCCCTCAATGGTCCCCCATCCTGTCACAACACTGTCACCAAGGTATTTTTGCTTATCAAGATTAAAATCGCTGGTACGATGAACTACAAAAGGATCTATCTCCCGAAATGAGCCCTTATCCAGTAATAAGTCGATCCGCTCGTGTGCCGTCAACCTGCCGCGATCATGTTGGGTTTCGATACGTTCAGCACCTCCTCCACGTCGGCTTTCCATCTTTGTCTCACGCAAGCGTTTTATTTTCGGATCATCGGTCATAATCATCTCCCAAGCATAAATACCTTATTGTAAAGCACGATCGCATTGATAATCTATCTATATTCATTAATCTATTTTTGGGTCATTATCTGCGTTTGATTCAGCCAAACCAAAATATGCTTTTACATTTGGTCGGCTCAGCACCCAAGCCACATATGCTAAACAGACCACGGTTGTACCAACGGCGAATTGCCAATTGACCGGCAACAGTGCCCGTTGGGCTCCCACGGCACCACGTGCCGGATGGTCCACAAGGAAAACATGGTCCAGCCAATAATATAAAGCATAGCTAAGTGCCACAGCTTGCATTAGTTTCGGTGCCCATTTTTTCCCAGTCCACAATCCAAAAAATAAAAACGAACCAATTAGTGTCCAAATTAAGCCAGTTGTTACCATATACAATGGGGAAACCCCAGGCCAGGAGTTAAGGAAATCCCAATTCGTGATGCTCAGAACCAGGCGGAGCAGATTGATTATCGTGATGATTAACACTCCCAACGCCAGTATGGTTACGCAGCCAGGTCGCGAGATGGGCGGTGAATCAAACTCTGTTTTTGGTTCGATGGGGGATTCGGAATTATCCATTTGTCCTCTATGTCTATCCTGTTAACCGATCCTTAAGGTAATTTTCCCGAGCTGCTCACCCATCTCAAGTTGTTCCTGAGCGAATCTTGCTTCGGTTAGAGGATAATCCCGATCCAATACTGGCTTTAGTTTACCCGCGAAGACCAAATCCATCACTGAAGCAAAATCAGCCCGTGTACCCATGGATGAACCAATGATCGAGAGGTGCTTGCCAAAAATGAACCGGTTGTCGATTTCAAATTTCGCTCCACCTGAATTACCCACCGTCAGGATACGCCCGCCTTTAGCTGCTGCACGAAAGCTGGACGGGAAAGTAGTGCCCACATTATCCACTACAACATCCACACCCCGTTTTTCTGTCAGGTTATAAACTGTTTTGGACCAATTATCATCTTGCGAGCGATCGATCAAATGGTCCGCACCTAAAGATTCAGCCAGGCTGAGCTTTTTGGGATTTGAACCAACCACAATTACGGTCGCCCCCGCCAGCTTGGCAATCTGGATGCTGGCTGTGTTCACCCCTCCGGAAGCACCCACCACCAGCACAAACTCCCCTGGTTTCACTGCCCCACGGATAATCAGTGAATGCCAGGCAGTATGAAATACCAATGCTGCAGCAGCTGCCTGGCGCGCTTCAAATCCTGGCGGTATTCGATAGATATTGTTAGCTGGTATGACCACGTATTCAGCATAGGTGCCTCGAACTGTCTCTCCAAGCAGATGCCAATCACGACAGCGATTATCTTGCCCTGCAATACATGCCGGGCAGCGCCCACAGCCCAGGTTTGAATTGATCACCACCCGGTCACCAATATTCCAATTGCATACGCATGCGCCTAAACCCGCCACAAACCCGGCTCCATCTGCTCCTGGGATATGTGGATATTCTAGTTTTATCCCGGGCCAGCCATTGCGGGTCCATAAATCCACACGGTTCAGTGCTGCAGCCTCCAGTTTTACCAGCACCTGCCCTTCTCCTGGCTCTGGAGTGGGGAAGTCGGCATATTCCAGCACCTCGGGACCGCCATGAGAATGAAATAACACCACTTTCATAAAACCTCCAAATCATCAACACTCAAATAGATGAGCACTTCCACACCGATTTACTAGAATACCAGAGAACCCCATTGCCAGTCTGGCCAATTATTTAAATTCAATTTCCCAAACATGCACATTGGAAGGCACTCCTGAATATGGTTGTAAAACTTCAAAACGTACTTTTTGAGCGATGACAGATTCGCCAAAATCCACCTCAAGCTCAGGATTGCTGGGCGAACCATCAAAATCTGCAACCGACTGATAAGGTTCCCCACCTTCAGCTGGGTAAAACAACGAAGTCACCCGCATATCAGCACTACCCAGGAACATCTTGTACCCGCTGAATGTGCGCGCTTCGGGGAAGGTCAGCTCAATAATAAATGGGTTGGCTTCAAGTGTGCGCGCAACGGATTGTTTATTGCCATCAAACAACAGATCAATCGTACCCATATCCAGTAAAGAGTAAGCCACATGCACAGGATCCCCATCGATCATGACTTCGCCTTCCTGCAACGCACTTCGCTCCTCTGCTTCAGAGGCGAATATTTCCTCGATGTTATCGATATACTTAAGTCGGGCAAAGTAAAAACCAGGTTGCCCATCTGGGTAAGGTAAGATCTTGTCGATTTTTATATCATCGAACTTACCACTGCTGACTGCTTTATTGTATTCATCCGGCAACATGACAAAAACTAAGGTTTCGTCCAGAGGCTTCTGCTCGAACATATATCCATCAATGGTTCCCATCTCAAACTGTTCGTCTCGTGTGGCGAAAAAGCGCGCTAACACATCTGTGCCATTCGCCCAGTTCGGTGAAACGATAACCTTTGCCTGTGGATGGCTTTTTTGATAATCAGCTACAGCAGGAAACATCTGAGAAGCACCGTATTGCATTCCACCAAGGCCGTAATTAGTGAACCATCGTGGGCCATTGAGAAGCGCATCCCGCGCTAATAAGATATTAGCAAGTACCAGGAGTAAAAACAATCCAATCGATATCAGAGTAGACAAATTAATTTTTCCTGCTGGCAACCTTGAGCGCTTGGTTAGTGCAGTTTGAAGTGTATTCTCGAGCCAGTCTAGGCAGTATCCGATTCCTACCATGATCAGCAAGGTAGCCGGGATAACGAAAACCAGGACTCTTGTGATCCCTATTCCCACCAGCGAACTTCCCAGAGGAGCAGCTAAGAAAGCCACTAATAAAACCCGATATTGGGGCTTGCGAAAATTCCAAACGGAGAGGATCAAACCGCCAATAAAGAATGGCAGGGTAAAGATGGGTAAATTCCCATAGCCTTTCATCATATGGCGTTCCAGGTCATTATTGCCGGGAATAAACCAGTAATTAATACTCAGTCCCCGTGAATATTCTGCCCAAAATCGGCTCAGTTTCTCTCCCAGGGTGATCGGTTGGATCCAGTATGAATTGAGCAGTTGCAAATGCTCTGTGGGTGAAAAAGGATTCTCCAATCGAAACCGCAGGTACGGCAACGCGATGAGCACCAGGACAATCAGCACATTGCGAGTCATTTTGCGATTTTCCCAATGGTAACGTATATCAAGGAGAAGCAAGGCAATTCCAGTGGCAGCAATAACCAACTGGCCAGGACTATAGGAATAAAAGGCTAATCCAGCCATTGCCAGCGCCAGGTAGATATAACGCGGTGAACGACATCGATACATCAAATAACTAAAGAGGAAACCGGCATAGCAGGAAGTAAAGATGACTGTCTCAAATGCGGTACGGGAGTGCAGAAACCAGGAGGGTGTTAATGACAATACTAAGACACCTGCCCACCAATACTTTACATTGAAAAAATCCCGAAGGGAAAGACTGATTGAGATTGCTGCGATGAGCGAGAACAGGACTGATACCGCTCGAGTAACAAAAACCGATTTACCAAAAAGCAGGTATGGGACAATTTGTAGATAGACTGACAGTCCAAGGTTGTAATAAGGTCCATTCTTAAAAAAGGTGGGCAGCAGCATTCCTTCTGGCCCATGCAGGTTATTTTTCAAAAGGTCAGCCGCAGACATAGTTTGGATGGCTTCATCTGTGAAAAAGTATATTGGGAAGTTGACCAGACCAATCAGACGCACGAACAGGTAGACCACTAACCCGGCAGCCAACAACCACAATCCCAATGAGTATGGTGTCAACCATTCAATCAATCTGTGCCAATAGTTCTTTATCTTGACACTCAGAACTGGTTTTGACTCCCGCTTTGACTCCCGTTTTGGTTTTGTTTGGGGATGTGACTCGTCTGGACCAACAACAGCAAAGCTATGTTTTGTGCCATCATTGGTGTCTGTTATGGTAAAACTTACCTTTGCGCCAGGAGGGATGTCCAATCCAACATGCATACGTAGTGAATCAATTTCAACTTCAACATGCGTGGTCTTACCTGGCTTGATATCAACTTCATCTTCTTTGGATTCATCTGGTTTTTCAGGGACTTTTTCTGGATAAAGCATCACAGGTTCACCAGGTGGCATTTGCTTGGGCTCAGAATCACCAGGAGCCGTCTCATGCGCTGTGGTCTGGTCTGATTCTGGTGTGGAAACCACTGGCTCTTGTTGAGCTGATTGACTGGGCTCTTCAGTTGGCGACGATTTTTCTGGCTCATCAGTATTAAATACATCTCTATCATCTCGCATCTGGCGTTTATCCGGCACGATCAACAGCACGATCGCAAGGATGAGACCAATAACTGCCAGAATTGAACCCACAATTGCATCCCATGGTCGGTAACGAAACGTGAATGTGTGCTCTCCTGCAGGAGCATCGACGCTCAACCACTTGTCACTCAATAATTGCACCGGATTGCCATCCACCCATGCTTTCCAGCCATCATACATATTCTCATAAACTATCAATTTTCCCGCTGCACCAGAATCACAACTGACATCAATATTGCCACCCTGCGCTTCTGCCATACAGGCGATTTTCTCATTCCCTGTATCAATGAAGGCATATTGATTTTCTGGATGGATGAACAATGCAGCATAGTTTCCAATTTGAGCAAGAAAACCTGGTGTATCGGGTGAGAGATTTTCTTTGTTCACTTCGATGTAAGGTGGAGGCAGCGGTCGATCTTTCCAGCTGGCATTACGGTGTGCTTCATCGATATTCACCTTCAATCCAGCCTCCACGGCTAACGCCGCGAAAGGTAAATCTCCAAATGGATAACCTACCCATTGTGTTGAAGTGTTGCTGAGAGCATCTTTGATGGCTTCTACTGCTTGAAGACGATCAGTTGGCATTTCAACAGCCTGCCATCGACGGGAAAAGTGGTAGACCTGGAATAAGCTAAAGAGCAGCCCAATGATCACAACCACCCATGGCAGCCGATATATGCTGGGACCGTTCCGCAGCTTTTCATAATTCAGTCCTGGCCACTTTAATTTTTTAAGCAGAAGATCCAATCCCCAAGCTGCAAGACCCAATACAAACGGAATAGACAATGTAGAAATGATTGCTGGATGGCGCGCCCCAGCCAAAAATGGTAAGTCTCCCACCAACATGCGTAATAGGGAGCCAGAACTGATCAGATATATGGCAAATATGGCAACAAGAAAGAACGCCCATACGCGTCGCGCTTTCCGCGGTACAAGAAAAATTGTTAACAAAGCCAGGATGACCGGTATCCAGCCGATAAAAATCATATAATGGGCTGGAAAAGGTTTCTTTTGAAGGACCTCAGTTGTATAAAAGGAATAATCTGAGATCAGCATGTTCAAAGGGATATATGGAATTGGCTGAGTACCAAAAAAAGCAGGATCACCTGCCTTGACAATGTTGTTCCAAAACCGGACCAATGGAAGCCAATTCACAGAGCTGATCATGATTGCCAATCCACCTGCAAGAAGCAGCCTTAGTTTAAATGTAGACTGACGAATTTTCTCACCCCAAAGCAAGATCAAGTACGCAGGTGCTACACCAAGTATCAGTCCAAGTTGCATGTACCCATGGCCAGAGACAAAGGCTAATGCCAGGAGAATTCCCGTCAAAATAGCAGTCTTCCGTCTGCCGGTAAGCGCGAAATCAACTGCCGGTGCCAGAACCAGGCTGGTGGCGGCAATGGAAACGTACATGATGATAAGACCCATATCCATGCGACCTGATAGCTGCCCGCCTGCAACTGCAAGCATGGCTACCCATAACCGGGGTATCGTGCTTAGCCGCATCACTCGCGCCAGCCACCATTGCCCGAGACCAGCCATCGCCATACTGGCAACCACAACAACCTTGGAAGCATTAATTGCACCGAATAACAGTGTGGAGATGATCACAAATGGATGCAGGATTCCACCGAACCAATCGCCAAATGCAGGCCACCCACCACTGACCCATCCGTTCCAAAATACACATGCACCACAAGTAGGCAGCAATCGCCAAACATAATAATTGAGCACCTGCAAAGGATAGTCGCTGCCGTATAACCAGATATTGGATGAGAAATTCAGGTAGCCACGACCTGCATATATCGCCCATGCGATGATTATGAAGATTTCCAGCCAGGTTTGCCAAGTGGGTATATGCTTTTGGACTACATTCTGTGGAGTTTTATCAAAGTTATTTTCCTCAGGGGTACTATGGAATCGCCTCAGAAGATTTCCCCAGGTTGATCTCAGTCCATCCCAAGAAATTCGCTTAGTATTGTTGTGATGAGTGTAACCATCATTCTGGTGGAGATCTGCATTATTTTCATCACCCCCATCTTGCCCTTGAGGTTCCTTTTCCTGGTTGCTATCAACAATGTGGATAGGATTGTTACGACCCACAAACCATGTACTTGCCTTTGAATAGAAACCCACTCGTCAGCGCTCCCTATTGTTTCTCAAATATGTATTTTTGTTGAGTAATGCAAGGAAAGTAGCACCCTATCCCAACAAGCCTGGACTCCCAGGAGGTGAAAAAAGCCAAGTTTGATGGATTTACTGTCATACAGATATCACGCGCAGTGAGTATATATCTTAGAATATTCAATAGCGTTGGGATGATAATATTGCTTTCGAATATAAATAAAATTCTCTCTCAATATCTATCGAAGGCCTAGCTCCATCCGGGCAATTACCAACCGTTGGATTTCACTGGTACCCTCATAGATCTCTGTGATCTTGGCATCCCTGAAGTAACGCTCCACAGGAAGCTCTTTGCTATAACCCATACCGCCATGAATTTGTACTGCAGTATGGGCAACGAACATCGCCGTTTCGGATGCAAATAGCTTTGCCATAGCAGCTTCCCTGGTAAAACGGTCACCCGTTGTTTTTGAACGTTCCTTAGCCAGGGCAGCATTGTACACCAGCAAGCGGGAGGCTTCGATGCGGGTTTTCATATCGGCTATCTTAAAGGATATGCCCTGGAATTCCCCGATTTTGGCGCCGAAAGCTTCACGCTCCTGGGCATATGCCACACTGGCCTCATATGCAGCTTCGGCAATCCCCAAAGCCTGGGCAGCAATCCCGATGCGTCCCGCATCCAAGACCGCCATGGCGATCTTGAATCCATCCCCCTCCTCACCAAGCCGGTCTTCCAGTGGGCAGCGATAGTCCTCAAACAAGAGCTCACTGGTTGCTGAGGCACGAATTCCGAGCTTGGGTTCTTTCTTCCCTCTCACAAAACCCGGTTGACTGGCATTGACCAAGAATGCGCTGATGCCGCGATGCTTCTTTTCGGGATCGGTCATGGTAAACATCACCACAAAATCCGCCACCGGACCGCTCGTCACCCATGATTTCCGTCCATTAATGACATAAAAATCACCATCCCGTACTGCGCGGCTGCGCATCGTACCTGCATCAGACCCCGACATTGGCTCAGTAAGTGAGTACGCCCCTATCGACCTTCCAGATGCCACAGCAGATACGTATTTCTGCTTCTGAGCTTCCGTCCCAAACTTCAGAATGCCATTGCAAAACAACGAGTTGTTGACCGACATGATGGTGCCATGTGCTGCATCCACCTTGCAGATTTCCTCCAGCGCCAGCACATATGCCAGGGTATCCATCCCAGCACCCCCGTATTCCTCGGGTACTTCGATCCCCATAAAGCCCATTTCCCCCATCTTCTGGATTGTTTTCGATGGGAACTCACCCGTTTCATCAAATTCTGCCGCCACTGGGGCGATCTCTTTTTGGGCAAAGTTACGCGCCGCCATGCGGATGCTCTCGTGTTCTTCTGTAAATGGAAATAATCCACTGCCAGCCATCTTCTCCTCCAAATTTATCAGGGTTGGAATGTTTTTGATTATAGCATGGGAAATTATTCACATTTAATTTTATACCTTTTCTGCCCACATACCGGGTTATTGTGGTTTATACTTATGGGTATAGATCAAAACCAGTAAAAATTATCTATGCTATCCAAAGTAAAAAGCGTGTTGATTGGCTCTCCCCTTCCCACCCAGCAACTTGGTGAGAAGCGGTTGAATAAAATCCGCGCACTGGCAGCTTTTTCTCCCGATGCTCTTTCATCAATTGCATATGCCAACCAGGAGATATACCTGGGTCTGGTAGTCGCGGGTAGTGCCGGCTTGGTGTTGGCTTGGCCAATTGGTCTGGCGATCATTGGTGTTCTTATCATTGTTTCTATCTCATACTATCAAACTGTCCACGGTTATCCCTCTGGTGGTGGCTCATATATTGTCGCACGTGCCAACTTGGCACTCTACCTGGTTTAGTTGCAGCTGGCGCATTGTTGCTAGATTACTTACTTTGCGCTGCAGTCAGCCTGACAGCCGGCGTGGCTGCCATTGCTTCAGCCTTCCCCGCCCTGTGGCCTTATAGAATTGAGATCGCACTGGTTTTGCTTGGTCTCATCATGCTTGCCAACCTGCGGGGGCTGCGTGAGACCGGCACGCTGATGGCAGTCCCGGTCTATTTGTTTTTGTTCACCTACATTCCCATGTTGGTTTATGGGGGCATTCGCCTATATATCGATGGGCCAACACCAATGGTAACGGTTGCCCCTCAACCCATCCAGCCCTTAACCCTATTCCTGATCCTACATACCTTCGCCACCGGGTGCACTGCCCTCACCGGGATCGAAGCCATCAGTAATGGTGTACCGGCTTTCCAACGCCCAGAATCCAAAAATGCCGGACGTACCCTGATCGTAATGGCATTTCTGATGGGCATTTTATTTGTCGGCAGCATCGGATTAACCCAATTCCTGGGTGTTATCGCAGGTCCGCAGGAAACCATCCTTTCTGCCCTGGCACGACATCTGCTCGGTAGTGGACCAGCTTATGTGCTGATCCAGATTTCCACCCTGCTTATCCTGGCTGTAGCAGCTAACACCAGCTTTGCGGATTTTCCGCGCCTGTCTGCTATCTTAGCCCGGGATGGATTTCTGCCTCGCCAATTTACCGGTTTGGGTGATCGGCTGGTCTTTACCAACGGCATCGTTTTCCTTGCGATTGCAACGGGCGTTTTGATCGTAATATTCAGCGGGTATAGCCACTTGCTAATCCCACTTTTTGCGATTGGAGCCTTCCTGGCATTCACACTTTCACAATCTGGCATGGTCGTCCATTGGTTTCGAGAACGCAGTAAGAATTGGCAATTGAAAGCCACCCTCAATGGACTTGGCGCAATAGCCACTGCGACGACCCTTATGGTCATCACCATCAGCAAATTCCGCGAGGGTGCCTGGATCACCTTGCTGCTTATCCCGATATTCGTCATTGTCTTTCAACGTATCCACCAGCACTACCAGGATGTTGGCAAGCAGCTCAGTTTGCGCGGTTTGCCCCCGGACCTTAAACCACTCCCGCCGTTGCGCCTGATTGTGCCAGTCTCAGGGGTACACCGCGGCATCATCGAAGCCATGGATTTCGCTCAGTCCATCTCCAAACATATCACTGCCGTCTATATTGAGCTTGATCCTGATGGCGGTGAGCAAATGCGTAAAGAATGGGAATGCTGGTGGCCGGATGTGCCTCTTGTGATCCTCCCCTCACCCTACCGCTCGATCATCCGCCCTTTGCTCGAGTACTTGGAAAAAACAGATCAGGAACACAATGATGGCACACAGGCTGCCGTAGTCCTGCCAGAATTCATCCCCGCCAGGTGGTGGCAGCAATTGCTCCATAACCAGACCTCCTTGCTGATCAAGACTGCCCTGCTCTACCGGCGCCGTACCCCCGGCCATCAGCGTATTGTCATCGATGTGCCCTATCGCCTCAAGAAATGAAGAAGGAGAATCTATCATGAAAATACTAATCGCTGCCGACATGGAAGGTATCACAGGCGTGACCAACTGGGATCAGGTTGATCCCAACCATGCTGAATATCCTCGCTTTCGCCGCTTGATGACCAATGACGTTAACGCTGCTATCCGTGGCGCGTTCATCTCTGGTGCTGACGAGGTCCTTGTAACTGACGGGCATGATCGTGGAACCAACATTCTGCTCGAAGAGCTCGATCCACGCGCCTATCTGATCTGCGGAGACTACTCTCCCCTGGCAATGATCCAGGGTGTCGATCAGGGAGTTGATGGAGTCATCTTTGTGGGTTATCACGCCCGGGCTGGCAGCCAAAATGGTATCCTTGACCACACCTGGTCCAGCCGGCGGGTGGCCAACCTGTGGCTGAATGACATCCTGGTGGGTGAATATGGCTTGAACGCTGCAGTAGCCGGGTACTACAATGTGCCTGTATTGATGCTCAGCGGTGATCAAACCGCCTGTGCCCAGGCATCCGAGCTACTTGGCAATATTGAGACAGCAGTCGTGAAAAGAGCGATCAGTCGCATGGCTGCTGAATGTCTTCCACCTCAAGCTACTGAAGAGCTCATAAAAAAAGCTGCCAGCCAGGCCGTGAAACGCTTGAAGGCTGGTGATGCTCCCAAGCCGTATATCGTCGCGGATCCCGTGCGAGTCACCATCGATTTCAACACCTCCGACCAGGCAGACCAGGCCGCCATATTCCCCGAGTTCGAGGCGGCTGGATGGCAGGCGCTTGGCCTTCACCGCCGATAATATGCTGGCAGCTTACCTCGCTTTCCAGACTGCAGTGGCTATGGTGAGTTAATCGCGATTGATGGTCGAATATACAATCGGTGAGAGCCGTCATCCCTCGATAAGTTTATTCAATTATTGACTGGTGATGGGATAATGCAACGCTAGGACGTACACAGTTCACCGCACAGCCGTTTTAATCTCCAGGTTAATAAACCTTAACCACCACCCACACCACTCTCAATTTCCCTTAAACTAACTATGCTATAATCCCCCCGCAGAAAGGGAATTTATGCTCAAGAAATTCGTCACCCTTCTCGGTGGTGACCCCAACAAAAAAGCGATCGGCAAATCTAACGAGATTGTCGACCAGATCAACAACCTGGAGGCAGAGTTCGAAACGCTGAGTGATGAAGCACTCCTGGCCAAGACGGGGGAGTTCCGCTCCAGATTGGCTCAGGGTGAGACTCTCGACGACCTGCTACCTGAGGCATTTGCGGCTGTACGCGAAGCCAGTAAACGCACCAACGGTCAGCGCCATTATGACGTGCAGCTGATTGGTGGAATTGCCCTGCACCAAAGCAAAATTGCAGAGATGCGCACCGGTGAAGGCAAGACCCTGGTTGCCACCCTGCCACTTTATCTGAACGCCCTCACGGGCAAGGGCACACACCTCGTAACCGTGAATGATTACCTTGCCCGGCGGGATGCACGCTGGATGGCACCCATTTACAATGCCCTCGGTCTGAGTGTGGGTGTGCTCCAGATGGCGGCTCGCACCGAAAATGGAAAGAAAGCCTTCATCGTGGACCTGGAGAAGTCTTCCCCGCATGAAGACCAGCACCAATTACAGCTGGTGCCTCGCGCTGAGGCATACGCTGCCGACATTACCTACGGTATCAACTCGGAGTTCGGTTTCGACTACTTGCGCGATAACATGACCATGCGTCTGGATGAGCGCGTCCAACGCGGTCATTATTATGCCATCGTGGATGAGGTGGACAACATTCTCATCGATGAAGCCCGTACCCCGCTCATCATCTCCGGGCCTGCCCACGATGATGCCGAGTGGTATGTACGCATGGCACAGGTGATACGCCAGCTGCGGAACGAGGATTACGAGCTTGACGAACGCGACCGCAACATCACCCTCACCGAGATCGGTGAGATCCATGTCGAGGAGCTGTTGGGCACTTCGCTGCGCGACCCCGACCGTCCGGAGGATGTCACCCCTGAGCAAGCCCGTTTGATGGGCTTTTTGGAGCAGGCTCTACGCGCCCAGTACCTGTTCAAGCGTAACAAGGACTACCTGGTCCAGACTGGCAAGGTGGTCATCGTGGACGAATTCACCGGTCGGCTGATGCCTGGCCGACGTTGGTCGGACGGACTGCATCAGGCAGTTGAAGCAAAGGAAGGCGTGCGCGTCCAGGCGGAGAACGTCACCTACGCCACCATCACCATCCAGAACTACTTCCGCATGTATGAGAAGCTGGCCGGTATGACTGGAACAGCGCTCACTGAAGCCGAAGAATTCGACAAAATCTACAAGCTGGATGTGATTGCCATCCCCACCAACCTGGAGTACCAGGCGACGCGGGATGGCTCACCCCTGATCATGCTGGAAGCCAGGGACGAACAAGGATACAAATACAACTATTATGCCCGTCGGGTTGACGATAATAAAGACCCGGTCTACTTCAAGCGAAAGGACTTCCCTGATATCATCTACCGCACGGAAGAAGTGAAGTTCCGTGCCATCACCAGCGAGATCTTGCGTTATCACGTCATGGGGCGGCCCATGCTGGTGGGTACTACCTCGGTGGAACTCTCCGACCATCTCTCCTCCCGCCTGCGCGCTGAGCCCCTGCGCAAGCTGGTCCAGGTTGCCTTGCTGCGCAAAGTTTGGCTAGAGAAGAACAACCGCCAGGAAGATGGGCGACTCATCGAGGAGTTGGTTCCCCTTAACGCTCCGTTGGACCAGCTTAATATTACTGAGATGCGCAAGATGGCACGTGAGCTGGACCTATCCTTCAACCCTGAAGACCCCGAAAACCTGTCCCACTTGCTGGATATCCTGGATCTGACACCTGCAGATACCGGGCGTTTAAAAGCAGACCTGGAGTCCGGCATCGCCCACCAGGTGTTGAATGCCCGCAAGCATACCGAGGAATCGCAAATCATCGCCGGGGCAGGTGCCTTTGGTGCTGTCACCATCGCTACAAACATGGCAGGCCGTGGGGTAGACATCAAGCTGGGTGGTGAGTTACCTGAAGGCGTGATCGACTCGATCAACCGCGTGTTACACCGGGCTGGAATTGCCGATCCCTATGATCTCCGCCATGAAGAACGCCACCAGGCACTTTCTACGCTCACCCCGGAAAATATCGGCATCTACGAGACGGATATCAACCACTTCTTGCAGTACATGCAGGATATGCAACGCGTGAAGGAGCTGGGGGGCCTGCATGTGATTGGCTCCGAACGCCATGAGGCACGCCGCATCGATAACCAGCTGCGTGGCCGGGCTGCCCGTCAAGGTGATCCGGGCTCGTCGCGCTTCTACCTCTCCCTGGAAGATGAGCTCATGCGTCGCTTCGGTGGCGGTCAGGTCGAGTCGGTCATGCAGCGCATGAAGATCGACGATGCCGTGCCCATGGAAGTGGGATTGGTGAGTCGATTGGTCGAGCAGTCGCAGACACGCGTGGAGGGAGCCAACTTTGACGTGCGCAAGCACCTGCTCGAATACGATGATGTGCTCAACTCGCAGCGCAAGCGCATCTATTCCCAGCGCGACCTGATCTTCATCAAAGCAGACCTCACCGAGGATGTGACTGAGCTGTTAGGCACCGAAGTTAACCGTCGCGTGCCCGAATCATTGGCTGACGAGGAAGGACCATGGAAGTTGCTTGCCTGGCTTGACCAGATTCAGCCCCCACTCGATCTGGGAGGCATGCTCTTCCCTTCCTACACAATGAAACTTCTGCTCGACCATCTTGCGAGCAAGCAGAAGGCATACGGTTCGCTGGATGAGATAGGCGATGCCTTGCTGGGTTTGGCTGGCGATGCCCTCAAAGCTGAGGATGAACACCTGTTACGCACGGTTAACAACCTGCTGGAGAATTCCCGCGAGCGCCTGGATAGCCAGGTGAAGGAACGCCTGGAGGCACTTGACACCTTCTTTGAAGGATTAGACCTGGGTGAGACGGAAGATGCAGCCCCACGCAGTCCGCGCGAACTGCTGGATGAGCTGGTGGAGGTGGTGCATGTTACCGTCCGCCTGACACCCGAGGAACAACGCCTGCTGCGTGATAACCCGGACGAGGTTCGGGATGTCGTGCGTTCCCAGGTCGAGAATGCCGTTATCAATCAGTCGACTTTACGACTGGTGGGTGCCGTCGAGCGCCGCCTGGATGACACCCTCGAGCTTGATGCCACCCAGCTGGAAGGGGATGATTGGGAGGCATTGGCAGACCAGGTATACCAGGCTGTCCAGCAGGCGTTGCAAAAGCGTCGTGAGCGCCTGATGGGCAACGGCACAGGGCCGGCTTCCGGCCAATTGAGCCGTGATATTGAAAACACCCTGGCCAAGATCAATGGACCCATTACCTCCAACCACATGCTGGGTTTGCTTCTGATGATGCCACAGGGCACAAAAGCCGCCTTTGACAAGAAGACCCACCGGCGTATTGTGCAGCGCACCACTCGCCTGACTTACATTTACCTGGCAGCTCACCTGCTCGGATCGAAAGACCCAGGAGATATCACCGCAGATGTATTGAAGCATCTGCAATCAGCCCAGGCAACCATCCGGCGTGCCTGGGGAGCGGGTGAATTCTCCCGCCTGGCGCAAGCCCGCCTACCTGAGCTGGAGCCCCAGCTACGGGATACACTCTGCAACCTTCTAGGTGAAGAGACCTGCAACAGCTTGCAGACCCAACCGCTGCAAAGCCTCGATCGGGAGCAGATTATCCAGGTAATGGATGAGCTGGGACGGCGTGCCATCACCGAGGTTTACCGCCAGCTGCTCCTGGGAGTGATCACCGAGCTGTGGGTCGACTACCTGACCCAAATGGAAGCTTTGCGCGTGTCCATTGGGTTGGAAGCCTACGGACAGCGCGACCCATTGGTTCAGTATAAAAGCAAGGCATCAGAGCTTTTCCAGAATCTGCTCAAGGATATGAGGTCGGGTGTGATCTCGCGCATGTTCATTTACCGCCCACGGGATATGAGCGCGGTTCAGAATGAGGCACGCCGCTCAACCACCGCTGAGGAGCTGGAAAGTGAGGTTGCTTTGATATCCGCCAGCGGAGATGGGGACGAGGTTGATATGGCATCCACAAGTGGAGATGGAGGCGAGGTTGCCGATGAAGGACAGCCTGATGTGACGGAAGCCGAGTTCACAGAGGAGGTGCCGGAGACGGTGAGCACTATCCAGCCGCAGATGAGTTGGTCGCAGAAGAGGCGCAGGCACCGGAAATAAGTAAGAATGCGGTTAGAGATTAGCGGGTAATTGGTAAAAAAATATAACCACGAACGGCACAAAGCAACGGTGAAGGAAGAGAAGTGCAACAATTCAATGCCTCTCACGTGATCATATTGAGAGAGGAGAAACCCATGGAATCGAAATCGGTAAAAAATATCAGAGTGGATGCGGGGATTGGGATGTTCTGGTTCATAGGCTGGTTGTTCACGATCGCTTTTGCCAAGCTGTTATGGTGGCAGGCTTTTTTAGGGCTGGTGATCTGGCCTTATTATTTGGGCGTAGCAGCCAGGTAAGCCGGATTAATACACTTCTATATAATCCAGGATTTCAATCCCCCATTAGCTGAAACCCTCAGCCAGTTGCGGAAATCTTGAGGAAGGTTTTAGGTTGCAACGAGGCCGATGTTTGCATGAGGAAGAGGAAAATATGAAAAATTTTTCGCGGCGATCAATCCTGGTAATCTTTTTGACCTTATTTTTACTGGTGGCAGCAGCCTGCAAACCAGCAGCAACCCCAACTCCAACATTCTCGCTCCAGGGTGTCGCCTGGCAGTGGATTTCCGTGACTAATCAAACCACAAAAGAAACAACCACGGTCCCAAACCCAGAAAACTACACCATTATCTTCAATGCTGATGGCACAATCGAAGGTAAAGCTGATTGCAACAATTTCGGCGGCACC
The DNA here is from genome assembly GCA_963777935.1 of uncultured Chloroflexia bacterium. Classification (GTDB taxonomy): domain Bacteria; phylum Chloroflexota; class Anaerolineae; order Anaerolineales; family UBA4823; genus FEB-25. The sequence continues at coordinate 149,723 of CAVZSL010000005.1, read as the reverse complement.
TACTCCCAGGAGGGCGGTGGTATCACCATTACGTTGGGACAATCCACGATGGCATACTGCGGCGATACGTCATTAGATCAACAATACCTGAACTTGCTGGGCAGTGTAGTGGCGGGTGGACCAGGCGGTGATGGAAACCTGGCGTTGGAGTGGGCTGGTGGTGAACAGCGCATGCTCTTCCATAACGGAGGAACCACTTCCGAGTAAGCCATCTAACGCCCTGGACGATCCCTTCTGCTCGACCCTACCCACCAGTTGCTACCATTAGCTGTTAACCGCTGGGCTTGCTTACCGCGGCCTTGCTATTTCTTCTCACGCTTCCAGGATTGATTTCAGACCACATGTAACGCTCAATCTGGAAATCACATTCAATAAAACTCATTGGGAGAATGATTTATGCCTCTCCCCTGCAATTCCATGATTACGATTTTCTCCTGCATTTAAGATTTTTCGATCGGGAAACGATTGGGAAATTGGGATTTCGGTCTTATAATTGATGGTATATCCAAAATCCAAATTCAACTAAATGTCGAGGAGGAAAACATGTCAGCGGACACATTCTTTACCCTTACCTGCGCTGCCTTTATTGCATCTTTATTCGGGTTGGCGCTAACTTTTACCGGATACAAACTATTCCGGATCCTTCTTCCAATCTGGGGCTTTTTCTTCGGCCTTTTGTTGGGAGCACAGACCGTACAGGTCCTTTTCAATGAAGGTTTCCTGACAACGGTTACAAGCTGGCTGGTTGGTTTAATCGTCGGCGTTATTTTTGCGGTACTCGCCTTCCCGTTCTATCTCTTCGCTGTGGCGATCATCGCTTCATCGTTGGGATATTTTGTAGCTGTGGGTTTGTTGCTTTGGCTCGGTATGCAGTGGGGTTTCCTGGTGTGGCTCATCGGTATCATAGCAGCGATCGCAGTGGCAGCGGTAACCCTCATCTTCAACCTGCAAAAGTGGGTCATTATCATTGCTACCGCTATCCTGGGTGCGGGTCTGATCGTCGGCGTCTTCACGGCGTTGTTTAAACCGGTTTCCTTATTATTAGAAAATCCAGTAAAGGTAATGCTGCAGACATCACCATTTCTGTTGATCGTTTTTCTCTTGCTGGTGATCTTCGGGATCATCGTACAGGCCAGAACCACCCGCAGTGTTGCAGTAGTTGAAACAGTTACACCCACCAAAGCCGCAGAAGTTCCTGTAGCAGTTGCAGGTGAAGTTGCTCCCGCTGCTGCAGTTACCGGTGCAGCTGGAATTGCCGCTGTTGCGGAAGTAGCCAGGCAGGAACCTGTCCCCGCCGAACCTGTAGCTGAGGCTGTTGCTCCAGATTCTAAGGTTGCCTCCATCAGTGCAGACGAGGTTGACAAATTTAAATACAGCCTTGAATATGTCGAAGGCATTGGACCTGTTTATGCTGCCAGACTAAATGCGATAGGCATCGCTAATCTGCATGACCTGCTTGAGAAAGGTGCTTTCCCCAAGGGCAGGGAGGAGATGGCTCAGGCTGCTGGTATCAGTCACTCTTTGGTGCTTAAGTGGGTCAATCACGTTGATTTATACCGCATCAAGGGAGTGGGGTCAGAATATGCTGACCTTTTGGAAGTGGCTGGTGTGGATACTGTGGTCGAGTTAGCCCAACGCAACCCGACCAACCTGTACGAGAAGCTGAGCTTGGTCAACGAAGAAAAGAAACTGGTACGCAGGCTGCCCGTGCTCGAGCAGGTGCAGGATTGGGTTGAACAGGCTACAAGCCTGCCCCGCAAGATCAATTATTGATTTACATTCCAATTTAACCCAATTGAGTTTCATCCAGCTGGAGAAATACCTCCAGCTGGAACTCCACTATCCATGAGTGAAACGAAATGCCTGGAAGTGTGTTTTATCAGGAAACTACAGAAAAGGAGAGATAAACCATGGGTATACTTAGCTGGATCGTTTTAGGCGGTATTGCCGGCTGGCTGGCCAGCATCATCACCAAGCGCAATGACCGGATGGGATGCATCACCAACATCATCGCCGGTGTCGTGGGAGCAGCGGTGGGGGGATGGGTGTTCAGCTTGTTTGGCGGTACGGGTGTCACAGGTTTTAACCTGTCCAGCCTGCTGGTGGCCTTCGTTGGCGCGGTCATCGTGCTGGCGGTACTCAACCTGTTCACGCGCAAGAAATAAACCTGCCAGCCATTGGGGGAGAGGAAAATAGCTTAATCAACCAGCTACCGGACGGTGGCGAGGAGCGATTGCTATCTGCTGTCGCGTATATAGCCATGGGTAACTTCTGGTAAAGCAATCATTGATTCCGCCCATGCAGAAAGCAGCCAGGACTGTACGACCCCGTGTGCAACCAAATTAGGCTGGTAGCGTATGGATATTGAGAGAGGAGATTGCCGTGGAGACAAAATCCAGGGACAGGATTGTGCGGGTCGAAGCCGGATTGGGGATGTTCTGGTTCATCGGCTGGCTGTTTACCATTGCCTTCGCCCAACTGGTATGGTGGCAGGCGATTTTGGGGTTGGTAGTCTGGCCATATTACCTGGGTGTGGCAGCAAGATAGGTGGGGTAGATATTTTTATTCATCGGATAAGGTTGATGCATAGGGTAATGCGATATTCGGGATCAACGATCCCGGCTACCGGGATGGCCAGCCAAGCCAGGATCTAGTAAACCCAACGCAACCCGGCCAACTTGTTCGTGAAGCTGACATCGGTCAATGCAGAGAAGAAACTGGTACGCAGGCTGCCCGTGCTCGAGCAGGTGATGGATTGGGTCGAGCAGGCTAAAAGCCTGCCGCTCAAGATCAATTATTGATATTCCTCTTGTTTCTTCCAAATGACTAAAGACTAGATGGAGTTCGATCGACCTTTAGTTGGTTTGTCTTTTATATTTATTCAATGGGATATGCGTTTTAGCCAGCTCACTTTACTGCATGAATGAATAACCACCATAGGGAAAAAAGTATTTTGTGCAGCCTATTGAAATAAACCCAAAAAGTGCTATAGTATCATTTATTGAATGGTGTGGGGTATCCCAAGACCGGGAGGAGGGAGTATGTTAAACAAAGCATTCTGCCTGGGGCTGTGTGTGGTTTTCTTGATCCCAATCCTGGTGGCTTGTAACCAGGGTGCAGCGCCAACCCAAACCCCCACACAACCCGCTGTAACTACATTGGCTTCCACATCCACACCTGCTCCCACAACTACACCCTCATTTCCTTCCACGCCCACACCAACAGTCAAAGCCACATCTACCCACGTCAGTACCAATACACCTGCCAGAACAGCAACTCCGAAAAAGAGTGCTGCCGTGTCCAGTTGCCCCGGTGCCCCGGATATATCCCTGAAACTTAACGATTGGGCAATGATTAGCACAGATCCACCTTTGCCAAATAAAATTCGCAGCCAGCCTGGGATCAGCAGTGAATTGATCGGACAAGTTCAGTCTGGTGAGAATGTTCTGGTTGTGGATGGGCCAACCTGCGCGGATGGCTATACCTGGTGGTTCGTCCGCAATTTGGATGGGTTGGAAGGATGGACAGTAGAAGGCGATACTGAAGGTTACTGGCTGGTGGATCCGATTTATGCCTGGTACGATCTTCCAAAACCGCTTACATCCCAAGGCGTTAAATCCTATGATTTGCTCGAGTTGAAGATTTCAGCGGATCATGCTCTGATTGGTGATATTTCTGGCAGTTACAACCCACTGGCAACTCCCATGCCCAGGCCGCAAACGGAAGAAACACCTTTTCCGGATGATCCGCGTTATAGCGATTTTGGGACCGCATCCTACGCTGCCCACAGCTTTTATAATGTATCGGGCGCGATTGGCGACTATTTTTGGGTATATGATTTGGAGGATCCACTCAGCCGATATTATCTCAACCATGAGAGTCATGACGATTGCACGAAAGCATTGCAGAACAATCTGGAAAACGCAGTACCTGTCCGCTGATTATCTGGACCCCTTCTGTGGAATCAACGGAGGCATCCCATTGCTTTTCAAAGCGGGTGTCAAACCGATCCAGTTTAACGGGGGTAAGGGAGTGCGCTACTTAACCGCCAGCGGAAATTCCCAGACTGTCAACGATCTGGTATATCACTTCCAGGGGCTTGTCTGATGATGGGCGTTATTATATAACTGGCTTCTTCAGGTCGATCTTACACCCATATATCATTGAAGACCAATTATACGCAGACGATTTCGGGTGGCTTCTCGAGTGGAAGGATGGGCAATATGAAGAGGCTCAAAAATCGTATGACGAGTTCAATGCCCGCATCGAGCAATTGCTCAATGCTGGAGCGGTGACCCTCTATCCGTCTCTCGAATTTTTAGATAACATGATGGCTTCGATAGTGATGCAGTAATTTGCAGGCTTCCTTATGATGCCCTAATTCAATTGCTGTAACGCTTGCGACCTCGAAAATAAAATATGAGTATGGCGACCTCCTTTCTCTGTAGAATAAAAAAAAACCATCTCGATTGAGGTGGGCTGGTCAACTCCATGCGTTAAGACGTGGATTAGCAGGCTGTAAGGTTGAATACTCCCTGGTGTCCAGGCGATGCCTACGAGGCCATCGATACCAGGGGAAAGTATTCAATTGTTGATCTCCCCCTATGTTTACTTATGGTTTTCTACCCACTTATTGTATGTTTCTTTAAAACGCACAGGGTAAAAGGATTATGAACAGCACATATGCTATCATTAACCTAAGCCTGACTCATAAGCAGGACAACGAAGTGAATCTTGGGATGAACCTCTCAAGATGAAAAAAATGAATGCAGGAGTAGCTACCAATGGAAACATCGCCACATACTTATTCGCGTAGTTTTTGGTTTGGTTTGGTTGGTTTTATTCTGGGTGGGATTGCGAGTGCCCTGGCCACATATCTCATCTTTGCCAGCGGGATTATATCGATAATCCTAAAGCTAGTTCCTGCCGAGCAGTCGTTCGTCCGGCTTGTAATGGGGATTGTTCTCGCTTTTGTTGGCGTCGGTTTTGGGGGTGCAGTTGGTGGGTTAGTGCGCGGTTATACGCTGCACCAGATTGACCGGATGGGCAGCCAAAAAAGGTATTTATGGGGTGGTGCATATTCCACATGGATCAGTCAGGGCATCCTGGTTATTCCAATTTTGCTGGTAATTGGATTGATCAGCCTCTACAACAATGGATCTCAAAGGGATCCAGCATCTTATATTGTCTTTTTCGCTCTAGTTGGTTTTCTATTCGGGTTATTGAATGGTGCAACACTTTCACTGATTACCCTACGGTTGCGCTATGCCTGGATCGCCTGGCTGGGATATTTATTAACCAGCCTGGTGGGTGGCGCCTTGTTTGGTGTGTTGGTGTGGCGCTGGGAATTGATCTCTTCCCCGGTGCCAAAGGGCTTGTTAACTCTGCTTTTCCTGATATTGGCAGGTATAACAATTTATGGGATTCCTGGCGGCGTGCTCGGATTGATCTATTCCTGGTTGAGCCACAAACGCGGCGTGGAGCAATCACAGGTGATAACTCCACGCCGCTGGCAAGATATCATGACCATAACGTTGTTCACTTTATTGTTTCTGTTTGTAGCCTCCTTTATTAACCAAGCAACAGACTTTGTGACAAAATACCCGGGTAGTGTTACCACTAATCTCAGCAATCCAACTGAAGGTGTCCATTGGCAAGAATCGCAGGTGATCAGTACCGATATTTCTACTCAGGATGGGACAACCTTAGGTTTGGCGGCTGGACCACAGGCCATGGCGACGACCTGGTCGAATAGTTCTGGAGAGATCCAGCTTGTATTTCAACAGTTCACGGTAGAAGGATTCATGATTTCGAGCGTTTCCTTCAACGTATCTAAGAGTTCCCAGGAAAAATCGCAACATCCACAAGTAGCTCTCGGTAATGATGGTGAAGCACATGTAATCTGGTCAGCAAACGGGGAGATTTGGTACAACCGCTGCCAGAACAATTCGTGCGAGGAACCAATTAACTTAACCAGAAGTAAGCAGGCTTGTTCTATTGACTCCACGAAGGTTCAAAATGATTGGCCATCCTTGGCTATTGCTGAGGATGGCACATTGATGGCAGTCTGGCAGGCTGGCGAAGCTGCTGCTGGTTATGCTACCTGGGAGGTGACAATGGGTCCGGAAAATCGAGTGACGGGCTGCCTGACATCTGATCTGGCTTCTCCCAGGCCACGCCTGGCTGCCAGCAATCCTGGGGAGTTTTGGTTGGTGTTGTCAGGCGCTCAAGACTCCCCTGGAAACGTTTCGCTGGTCAAGTTCAGCCAGGGAAAATGGGATGCTCCACAGGTAATCGGCGAGGGAAGCTCTGCCGAAGTGTTCACTAACCAGAATGGTGATCTGCATGCTGCCTGGTGTGGAGTGAACAACGAGTTATATTATTTATCCGGTAGTTCCCCCTTGGGGCTCGTGGATAAAACTTTCTGTCAGAACCGGCCTTCCATCTTCGAAGACAGCATTGGTCGCTTGCACCTGGTTTATGCTACAGACCAGTGGCAGGATAATTTTGGCACCGCACGGTATGGAAATGCCCTGATGGAAACCATCCGCTTATCTGACGGATGGTCTGATCCGGCACTCGTAGGTCCATTATCCTCTGGTGCTCAACAGGAAACTGCAGGATACCCAGGTAGTAATGTGCAGCTGGATTGGGTCGACGCGCAGGATGGAAATTTGGCTTTACGAAACTCAATTCAACCAGTTTATCTGTGCGATGTAGCATCTTTATCCGGTCCGATGAAAATTGTTCTGGATGTGGTTCAGAGTGGAGAATTCCACCCTACCGATTACAAGTCACCATTCTGTGGAAATCATTTTGTAGAGTTCGTATTCATGCCCAAACCCTCACCTGAGTTTTATGTTTTACCTGAAGGTGAGAGGATTGGATACGACCAGCTATCAGACCTCCTTATAAAAGCGCAGTACGAGATCCTGTTTTCGAATATGCAATGGGATCAAGATGAGAACAACCTCAGCCCGGGGAGCCAGATGGCTAAAACGATCGCTGACCTATACCAACAGGTAAAAGCAAATCCGGAGGCATATCCACGCGGATTGACCATAAAAATACTTCTCGGAAACTATCCCAGCATGGCTACATTGGACAATGGCGACCAAATCTGGAATGTGGTCCAGGATTTTGCAGATATGGGCCTACCAACCATGGAAGATCCAGCCATCGGTTGGAAGGTGGAGCTGGCCAATTACAAAGGCAGCATGCCCCACAGCCATACGAAGTTCATCGTGATAGATGGCAAAACTGTGATGGCAGCCGGTTTTAATATTGCATGGTTACACCTGCCGCAGGAAAACCCTTCAGGAAAAGGAGACGACTTGACCGATCTCGGAATAGTCCTTACTGGCCCAGTCGCTCAAACAGGTATTGCAGCATTTGATGATGAGTGGCAAGACTCTAACCAGCTGATATGTGATGATTTATACGAGGGGGATCTCAGGCAATTGCAAAAAAATTGTACCTGGAAATTAGCCAGCGTATCTCACCTTCCGGAGAGCTTGAAATTCTACCTCCCAGGAGATTCTGCAAATGCAATAGCTCTTTATCGAACTGCAGTTTACAAAGAATCGGATCAAGCCTATAACGCTGCTTTGAGGTCAGCCCAAAATACCATCGATGTGATCCATGTAAATTTCACCGCTGATCTGATCTGCGATCTTAATGTGTTGGTTCCCACTCTTTGTAACTATGATAATACGTTACAATACCTGCATTCCATGGTGGATGCAATGGAACAAAATGGTGCACATGTGCGCGTCATGGTTGAGGGGTCAGCCGGGAATGGTTTAGAGAACCTGCCCAATATCAAGATATTTTATGATGAAGCGGCAAAGCGAGGCCTGGAGGATCAGCTGGAGGTACGGATCTTTAATGGACGGGTGCACACTAAATCCGCCATGATTGATGGTGAATTATTGTTTGTCGGCAGTCAGAACTTCCATTACAGCTCTATTACAGAAGGTGGAGTGAACGAGTTCGTTATCGCAACTGATGCTCCAGAAGCTCTGGCTATTTACCATGATATGTTCGAATATTACTGGCAGCAAGCCATAACGTTGGATGAATGGACATTTTACACTAACAAATAGTGTTTCGAAGAGGTATAAGCAATTTACGGCGCATTATAAGGGCACCAGGGTCAGTTGTGTGATCTCAGGTGGGCAATTTATCCGCAGCGGTACGCTGATGTCGCCCAAGCCGCGGTTCGTATATAACCACGCGTCCCGAACTTTATAAAGTCCGGAGGGATATTTCTTCCCTAAATACGGGTGAAAGAAGGGCGGTTTTCCAGGGATTATCACCTGCCCACCGTGAGTGTGACCAGAGAGCTGTAGCGATATTCGCGGGTCTTTACAGGTTTCATCTGCCAGATCTGGTTCGTGAAGCAACAAGATGACCGGTGCTCCAAATGGTGCCTGGTCAAGCGCAAGCTTCAGATCAGGTTGTCCAGCCCAGCCATCGTCCATCCCGGCCAGGTAAAGAACCGCTTTCCCAACGCCGATCGCCAGTCCTTGATTATAAAGCACCGGTAGCCTAGATGCATCAAAGGCAGCCTGGAGGGCGTCGATATCGAGCCAGTAATCGTGATTACCCATTACCGAATAAACTCCGTATCGCGCATTGAGCTTGGCAAGCAGCGGGGCTATTTCAAAAGCCGCCTCGCGGACGCGCCATACAAAATCGCCAGTCAAGACAATCAGATCGGGCTGTAATTGATTAGCCATTATCACTGACCGCTGTATCAGGCTTTTTTGGGTATAGGGCCAAAGGTGAATATCTGTCATCTGTACTATCGTAAAGCCTTCCAACGCTGGATGCAGGTCTCGGATCGGGATCGTTATTTTGTCTACGACTGGGTCTTGAGATTCATCAACCAGATACAGCCCACCTGCGATGGCGAAAAGGCTGCCAATGGTTATTCCCCCAACTTTTAGAAACCCCTTCCGGCTAAGTGGCATTATTGTATATACTCCGATGTCAGTATTTTGATGTGTGGTAACGCGCAGATAGATCTGCTCACGATTATATCCTTCCTTTTTGTAGCGAATGGGTTGAGGTTAAATCACAGCTAATCATGGTATTCGGTTGAGATTCGACAACAAACAGAACTTAATCTCAATATTTATCAGACCCCCTTCAGCAAATGTAATTTGACCTACCCATATGGCGATTCCAACAGTTCGATTAATTAATCCCTCACACAGCAGAGGAGCCTGACGAGATTGATATGGTGGACTGTAAAGGATTTTACGTTGTAAATCATCAATGATAGGATGACGCTCTGAAATCCCTCGCTGAAGTCTCTTGCATATACAAAGTGACCCAGGTCATAAAGCATATGAACAAAGGCATAGCAGAAGTTGAGGCTTCAATAGAATCAACCTAATTCCTGCACCCAATTATCTATGGTATCCCCCAAGAAACCACCAATACTGAAGTGAACCGAATTTTCACACCTATGAAGCTGCTTCCCACTCACGGTTTGTGTCATTATACAATACGCCAGGCAGGTGGTGTGTATTATTATAAGTTAAGACCCTTGCTTGCCCATCAAGCAGTATAACCGGATTTACTAATAATAGATCCTGCCGATTGGCTGGATTTATTATTTTCCCGCCTATGCTATAATCAAATTCGATTTGCCTGTTTTGATGAACCAGCTGGAAAACATTCTCAAATAAGTAGATCCTATGGCAAAGCTAGAGATTTCCCTTTTTGGCCCGTTTCAAGTCCTATTAAATTGCTTGCCAGTTACTCAGTTCGAGTTGCTCAAGCTGCGCGCCTTGCTGGCGTACCTGACAACGGAAACTGTCTACCCCTAACCATTTTAAAGCCTGACCACGCCTCTGTGGTGCGATTGGTCTCAGCATCTTTCTAGGAAATTTTATGGCTATAAACACGCATCCAACACTCCCCGAATTTGATTATGTTCGACCAGAAAGTCTGATTGAAGCCAGCGATTTTTTGGTACGCCATGCCACTGATGCACGTCCATTCCTGGGAGGAACGGACGTGTTTGTTCGTATGCGAGATGGCTTACTGACTCCAAAATTTCTGGTGGACGTAAAAAGTCTGCCAGGGATGAATGACCTGTATTTTGACCCGCTGTCGGGTCTGATCATCGGAGCCGCGGTTAATATGAACCGGGTGATTGCCAACCCGGAAGTCCGGAAGCATTATTCCTTGCTGGTAGATGCCTGTCGTTCAGTAGCCAGTTACCAATTGCGTACACGCGCTACCATCATTGGCAACATATGTAACGCCTCTCCCGCAGGCGATACGCTGGGGGCGAGCCTGGCATTTGAAGGCGTTTTACACATTCATGGATCAGACGGGGTGCGCCGGGAGTCATTGGCGGACTTTTTCCTTGGTCCCGGTAAAACTAGATTGAAAACCGGAGACGTTGCCACCGCACTGCACCTTCCTTTGCCACCTGCAGGTAGTATAGGCATTTATTTAAAGCTGGGACGAAATAAATTGAGTGATCTATCCATCGTTGGCGTGACCGCATTCGGGTATCCAGAACCTGCCGCGCTGTCGGGTTATCGCTTCCACCTGATTCTGGCATCGGTTGCTCCTGTGCCTTTCGTGGCGAAAGAAGCCGAAGCTTACCTGTCCAATACACCCATCACTTCCGATTCCATCTACGAAGCGGCATGCCTGGCAGCCGAAGCCTGTGCGCCGATTGACGATGTGCGCGGCAGTGTCCGCTATCGCAAGCAGATGGTGAAGAACCTATCAGCCAGAGCGTTGTCTGAAATTTGGGAAAAACTGAAAAAGTAGACGATGCTATATCGGAGGCTCTAATGGCATTTCACAAAATCAATGTCATCGTCAATGGTAAAGACGAACAGGTGGTGGTTTCTTCGAACATGACGCTAATGCGCATGTTACGCGAATGTCTGGCGTTGACCGGTACCAAAAATGGTTGTTCTGCCGGTGAGTGCGGTGCTTGCACGGTGTTGATCAATGGGGAACCGGTGAATAGTTGTATGGTGTTGGCTGCAGAATGTGATGAGGCAGAAATTGTTACCGTTGAAGGCCTGGCAGGCGATAAACAACTCGATCCCATTCAGGAGACGATAATTGAGGCAGGGGGCGTACAGTGCGGATTTTGCACCCCCGGAATACTGATCTCGTCCCGTGCTTTGCTCGATCGTAACCCTAACCCCAGTGAAGACGAAATTCGCGAAGCCCTGGTTGGAAACCTGTGCCGTTGTACTGGTTATTTACGTATCATTGAGAGCGTGAAGGCTGCTGCAAGGAGATAACTTATGGCTGAACCTGATCCCTTAAATGCACCCAGTCCTGTTGGCGAGAATAAACCACGTATTGATGGGCGTGAAAAAGTGACCGGCGCTGCCATCTTCGCCGATGACTTACAATTTGGCAACGCATTGCTGTATGCCCGCATCAAACGCAGCCCGCATCCCCATGCATTGATCAAAAGACTCGATATTTCCAAGGCAAGTGTCTTGCCAGGCGTGAAAGCAGTTGTCACCGGGGAAGATTTCACGGGCTATATCGGTTTGTACTTGCAAGATCGCTATATTTTTTGCCGTGACCGTGTACGCTACGTCGGCGATCCGGTTGCTGGGGTAGCCGCTATTAGTGAGGAAATCGCCCATCAGGCGCTTGATTTGATCGATGTGGAGTATGAAGTCCTGGAGCCGGTGCTCGATCCGGAGTTTGGCGCCAGCACACAGGCTCCCTTGCTGCATCCTGATCTGGGAAAATACGTGGTGGCGAACTTCATCTTCCCCGAAGCCGGAACGAACGTGTCGAACCACTTTAAGATTCGCAAAGGCGATGTGGATGGTGCCTGGGAAAAGTGTGCGACGGTAATTGAGCGCAGGTACCGGATTCCGCATATCCAGCATGTGCCCATCGAACCCCATGTCGCCATCGCCAAGATGGATGAAGCGGGTGAGATTACCTTGTGGGGTAGCTCGCAGTCACCCTTTGCGCAGCGCAATCTCATCGCTCAAGCTATAGGTTTCTCGCCAAGTAAGATGCGCGTGATAGCGCCCTTTGTGGGTGGTGGGTTTGGCGGAAAAGCCGGAGTGAGTATGGAAGCCCTGGCGGTTGCAATCGCTACCAAGGTGAAGGGTCGTCCGGTCAAACTGCTCCTGACACACGAAGAGGAGTTCTATACCGCCTTTGTCCGCCAGGGTTTGGTGGCATATTTCAAGATGGGCTGTGACGAAAAAGGCCACCTCCTGGCGATGGAAAACAAATTCTATTGGGATGGTGGAGCTTATACCGAGTATGGGGTCAACATTACCCGTGCCGCCGGATACAGCAGCAGCGGGCCGTATGAGGTACCCAATGTCAAGACGGATAGCTATTGTGTCTACACCAACCATCCTGTCGGTGGGCCTATGCGCGGTTTTGGTATGCCAGAAATGCATGCCGGCCTGGAACAATGTATCGATGAGCTGGCTAAGAAAATCGGGATGGATGCCGTCGAATTTCGTAAGATCAATTGCCTTAAAACCGGCAGCACGCTGGTGACTGGCAGCAAGATGCATCCCACCGGCCTGCTTCAATGCATCGAAAAGACAGCTGAAGCGATTGGTTGGGATAAAAAGGCTCCACCGAGTGCCCCGAACAAACGCCGCGGTAAAGGGCTAGCCCTGATGTGGAAAGCACCAGCCATGCCGCCCAATGCTGGTTCAAGTGCCTGGGTAGAATTGGTTGAAGATGGCACGCTCAATGTGGGCATTGGCGGTCAGGATATTGGCCAGGGAGTGTTTACTGTGGCGGCTCAAATGGCCGCTGCAGCCCTGGGAGTCCCCTATGAATCTGTCCGCATTGCTACCCCGGTGGATACCCGCTACAGCCCTTACGAGTGGCAGACGGTTGCCAGCCGCCTGACCTGGAGTATGGGCAATGCTGTCGTAAATGCCGCCCGGGATGCGCGCCAGCAGATATTGAGCACCGTGGCTGAAGCCTGGGAAGAATCGCCCGATGATTTAGATATTGTCGATGGAGTTGTGATTTCTTATAAAAGCGAAAAGGAAATCCCGCTCAAAAACCTGGTGATCTATGGCTTACCAAAACCAGATGGCCAAGGCTGGCGAGGCGGACCGGTGGTTGGGCGCGGTAATTTCATGCCAACCTATATCACCGGACTCGACAAGGAAACTGGTCAGGGTGAGCAGGCGGTGGTGCACTACACCACCGGCGCGCAGGCGGTCGAATTAGAAGTCGACCTGGACACGGGGCGTATCGAGATTCTCAAAGGCGTCTCCACTTACGATGTTGGCAAAGCCATCAACCCGGAATTTGTGAAGGCGCAAATGGATGGGGGTTTTGTCCAGGGCATGAGTTCTGCCCTGTTCGAAAACCTGCAACTGCGTAACGGTGTGGTTCTGAACCCCAGTTTTGTCGACTACCGCATCGCCACAACCACAGATGCGCCTAAAGATTTACTATCTTTTATCGTCGAAGTACCACAGGATGATGGTCCCTGGGGGGCGCGTGGCATCGGTGAACACTCCATGGTGCCAACCATCCCGGCCATTGCCAATGCCATCTACGATGCGATTGGCATCCGGTTTGAAGGACCACCCTTCACAGCAGAGAAAGTCTATCTTGCCATGCTAGACGCCGGGATGATAAAGTGAACGCGCTGACGATCCGAACACTTATCAAGCCTAGTGCATATCACGATTCAGTCAGCCTCATGCTGGTGGCCCGTGAGCTCTCCAAACTTGAAGGGGTGAGGGATGCCGCGGTGCTGATGGCGACCGAGGCGAACAAATCCATCCTGGCAGAAGCGGGGCTTTTGGCTGACGAGGCCAAACTCGCTACCCCAAACGACCTGTGTATCGCGGTCAGCGCTGAGAGTGATGCGTTAGCTGAGGCAGCCTTGCAAAAAGCGGAAAGTTTGTTGAAAACGAAAGTTGTACCGGTTGAGGGTGGCGAGTTCCGACCCAAAACCATTCGCGGTGCGCTGTCTTCGCACCCAGACGCCAATGTAGCGATCATTTCCGTGGCAGGCCGCTATGCTACAGACGAGGCCTGGGACGCCCTGCAGCGCGGCTTGCACGTTTTGCTCTTTAGCGACAATGTCTCGTTGGAAGATGAGATCGCCCTGAAAACATACGCCCGCGACCATGGCTTGCTCTTGATGGGACCTGGCGCGGGGACGACGATTCTCAATGGGGTAGCACTTGGTTTTGCCAACAGATTTCCTGCCGGTCCAGTAGGGATCGTCTCAGCGGCGGGTACAGGTTTACAGGAAGTCAGCAGCTTAATCGCCCGGCGGGGAGTGGGCATCAGCCAGGGCATTGGCATCGGAGGCCGTGATCTAAAAAAAGAAGTCGGCGGTATCATGATGCTCGAAGCATTGAAAGCACTTCAGCAAGATCCGTCGACGAGTGTGTTGGTCCTGATCAGCAAACCTCCCGCTAAGGATGTGGTGCGGATCATTCTCCAGCAAGTCTCAGCCAGCCAGAAACCGACGGTGATCTGTTTCTTGGGTGGGGAAATGTCCGCTTTGGCGAATCTACCCAATGTGCTTCCAGCTCATACCCTGGACGAATGCGCCTTGCTGGCAGTTCAGACAATCCAGCCTGAAAGCATGGGGACCCAGGTGTACCTTGCAACAGAAAGAATCGGGCTGACCGAACAGGCCCGGGTGCTCAGGCCAAAGCTTCATGCCAATCAACGCTATCTGCGTGGCTTGTTTTCTGGCGGAACGCTGTGTTATGAGGCACAGGTGATTTGGAAAGATATGCTTGCCTCCCCGGTGTATTCCAATGCGCCTCTACCCGGCAAACCAGCCCTGCCTGATTCCGCCAAAAGCTTTCAGCACAGCGCGGTTGACTTGGGGGAAGAAGAGTTCACGGTTGGGCGTCCACATCCCATGATCGACAACGACCTGCGTATCCGGCGACTCCTGCACGAAGCCCGCGATCCCGAAGTGGCTGTCGTCTTGCTCGATTGTGTCATCGGCTACGGGGCGCATCCCGATCCGGCGGCTGAACTTGCGCCTGCTATCCGGCAGGCCAGGCAGCTCGCAGAAGGGGAATTGCTGGTCGTGGCTTCCGTCACCGGCACAGAACAAGACCCCCAGCGTTTGAGCGCTCAAGTCTCCACCTTGCAGGCAGCAGGAGTGATTGTCTGTACCAGCAATGCCGCCGCAGCTCGACTGACTGGCTTGCTTGTTTAAGATCGACTGGAAGGATAGCTGACGAAGGAAACGTAATGGCAAAAATCAACGAACTTTTTAACAAAGATCTCACCATCGTGAATGTTGGCCTGGCAAGCATGGCAAAATCGGTGCGAGATCAGGGTGTGAAAGTGATCGACCTCGACTGGCAGCCTCCTAAAAATGGTGTGCCGCGACTTCGCATGACCCAATCAGGGATCAGCATCGAATCTGCTAACCAGGAAGTTATTAACCGCATCCGGCGCGGACAGGCAGTTTTGGTTGGGATGGGAATAGCGCGGGAGGTCATCCCGGGGATGCATACGCGCATGGTCTTGCATGCCGGACCACCCATCAATTGGGAACGCATGTGTGGTCCAACGCGCGGGGCAGTGATGGGCGCTTTGATCTACGAAGGCTTGGCCCAGGATGAGAAAGAAGCTCAAAAAATGGTCGAAAATGGTGAGATTGAATTCTCACCCTGTCACCACCATCACGCCGTTGGCCCGATGGCTGGGGTGGTTTCTGCCAGCATGCCAGTTTGGATTATCGAAAACAAGACTTTTGGCAACCGCACCTACTGTACCCTGAACGAAGGCTTGGGTAAAGTCTTGCGTTATGGCGGTATGGGCGTTGAAGTGTACACTCGACTGAAATGGATGGCGACCGATCTGTACCCGGCACTGGATCGCGCCCTGCAAAGCCTGCCTAACGGCATCGACGTCAAAAGTTTGATCGCCCAAGCCTTGCACATGGGTGATGAGTGTCATAACCGCAACCGCGCCGCCACCTCGCTGTTTTTACGTGCCATCGGACCGGCGCTGGCCCGCACCAACAAAGACAACGAAGTCCTGGCAAAAATCATCGAGTTCATTGACCGCAACGACCATTTTTTCTTGAATTTGAGCATGCCCGCCGGAAAAGCTATGCTCGAACCAGCGGAGGGGATCCCAGGCAGCACCATCGTCACAGTGATGGCGCGCAACGGCACAGATTTCGGGATCCGCCTGGCTTCCATGCCGGAGCGTTGGTTTACTGCACCCGCCGGGAAAGTCCAGGGGCTGTATTTTCCCCAGTACACGGAGAAAGACGCCAATCCTGACATTGGCGACAGCACTATCACCGAGACAGCCGGGTATGGTGGTATGGCCATGGCTGCCGCGCCTGCCATCACCCAGTTTGTCGGCGGGACCCCGCAGCTGGCGCTCCAGACCACCCTCGAAATGTATGAAATAACCTTTAGCGAGCACGAATACCTGACCATCCCGGCTCTGAATTTCCGGGGCACACCGCTGGGTATTGACGTGCGCAAGGTGATGGAGACCGGCATCCTTCCACAGATCAACACCGGCATCGCCCACAAAAACCCTGGCGTTGGCATGGTCGGTGCAGGCATTTTGCGAGCCCCACAACAGTGTTTCAAGGATGCGTTCACGGCATTACAGCAAATGTGATCGGAGGGGTAGGTTTTGCTGGATTTGCAAGACCTGCTGCCCCATACCCAAGAAAATCAAACCATAAGGAGCCAAAATGAAGTTCATTGATCTGACCATTCCACTCGGTATTGCCACTCCCCCCTGGCCTACGTACGAACCGCTACAGGTGAAATATTTTAAACGCCTGGCCCCCAACGGAGCCAACGGGCAAGTGATCACCCACTCTAACCATCTCGGTACCCACCTGGATGGCGAAATCCACTTTCACACCCCCGGCAAAGACATTGCTTCGCTGGATATGGATTACTTGGTCCATGAGGCGGCAGTCGTTGACCTGAGTGATGTCTGTGGTGATTATGACGTCTACACCAGTAAGATGGTCGAAGAGCGTGTTGAAGTTCGCCAAGGAGACATTCTCGTCATCCACACCGGCTACCACCACTTTGGCTGGGACATGCCCACGGCCGACGAGATTCGTTACATGGTCAAGCACCCTGGCCCAGATCGTGAGTTCGCTGATTGGGCTAAGGCCAAAAAACTGCGCTGGATCGGGGTGGACTGCGGCAGCGCCGATCACCCAATGAACACCATCATCCGCGATTGGATGCCTCGCCAGGCCAGACAGGCCGACAAAGTCTTCCAGAAGAAGTACGGCAAGCCGTTGGCAGATTTCTTCGACGATACAAAATACCAGCTCATGCACCTGGAAATGTTCCCCTTCAGCATAATCCACGCTGAGTGCGTGGGAGGTGAGATCGATTTACTACTCAACCGCCGGGTGACGATCGGCATATTCCCCTGGCGGTTTGTGGACGGCGAATCTTGCATCGCGCGCTGTGTCGCCATGGTGGAAGACGCCGAGTACGAAGCGTTGATGGCAAAGAAAGTATCCATGCCCAAAACCAAGTTTGGTGACAGCTTTGACCCAGCCCATGTAGAAAGAATTAATAAGCTGAGTCAACAAAATCTGAGTTAAAAATATATCGGGATATGTAGAGGAGGAAATATGCCCTTAGATATGGAACTCGAGGCCGTTTTACGGCCGATCCAGTATCCGATGATACCTTACCCACCCAAGGTCATTATCCTGGCGAATGGTAAGAAAATGGTTGTTCGCCAGGCGGCTCGCCAGGATGTACCCGCTATTCTCAAATCTGTCCATCCATGCCTGTTCATCGAGCGGGATTACTACGATATTGTCAGTGCCCGGTTGTATGGTGAGTTGCTGGCCTGGTACCGCTACCGCGTTAAAAGTGAATACTGCCTGATGGGGCAGGTGGATGGCTACCTGGTGGGTGTCGTCAATGGTAGGATGGAAGACGAAAAAGTTGGCATGAGTTATCACACCCTGGCGATTGATCGCGGCTTGCGCATTGGCTCTCACCTGTTTGCCGCCAAGATGGAATATCATATGGAGTACTTGAAGCAGGATTCGGTGCTGATCGTAGCCGAAAGCCCGATTGGTTTCCGGCGCTGGATGATCGAATACCCACTGGAGGCAACTCAAATCCCGCACGAGTTGGGCGGCGGTGATTCGTACCGCCTCACCCGCAAGATTTATCTCAAAGCCAAGCCGCGCCTGGTGGTTGGCACCCGTCCTGTTCCGCAGGAGTTGATGGACGAAGCCATGGCGGAGATCAAATTTGCCGATGACGACACCATCCGCGAGCGTATTGCCGGATTGAAAGGAAGGTGACATCATGAGAGACGTAGCGATTATTGGCGCCGGGATGATCCCCTTTGGCCGGCGTGACGAAGATACCCTGATGGAAATGCTGGCTTATGCCTCCTTGAAAGCGCTGGATGATGCCGGCCTGGGAGACAAGTCTGTAGATGCAGTATACGTCGCCAACATGGGTGGCGGAATGCTCCAGCACCAATCGGCAATCGCCAGTTCACTGGTGGATCGTCTCAGCCTGATGCCTGCGGCTGCCGAAACTATCGAGAACGGCCCCGCTTCAGGGGCTTCCGCGATCAAGACTGGTTTATTGGCGGTCGCCTCGGGCTATTACGACTATGTGCTCGTGGTGGGCGGTGAGAAAATGCGCGAAGTAACCGGCTGGCGCGCCACCGACGTCGTCGCCACCATGACTCACCCGCAGGCGGAATACCCCTATGGCATCACCCTGCCTGGTATGGCAGGCATGTTCACACGCCTGTACATGGAAAAATATGGCGTGACCCGCGAACACTTGTTGGCTGTCTCCCTGAAGAACCAGGAAATGGGCACGCTCAATCCCTACGCACATGTGGAGATGGCGCTGGACCGCGAGGGCATTTTCGACAGCCCAGATGCTGTTGTCAACAACCCGGTCTCGGCTGACCCTCTGCACCTGTATGACCTCTGCCCGGTCAGCGATGGCGCGGCAGCGGTAGTCATCTGCCCACTTGAAATAGTGAAGGCAGGTAAAGGCGGGCAAAAACCACCCGTGTTGATCGCCGGTTTTGGACAGGCCACCGATACCCAGACTCTCCAGGAACGCGACGACCCGACCGATCTGAAAGCTGTGACTCTGGCTGCCCAGCAAGCCTTCGAAATGGCAAAACTCAAACCCGGTGACATCGATGTAGCCGAGTTGCACGATGCTTTCACCATCCTGGAGATCGCCGAGAGCGAGCATGTTGGTTTCTTCAAGAAAGGTGAAGGCGGAAAAGCTGCCGTAGCAGGCAAAACCCGACTAGGAGGACAGATACCTATCAATCTCTCCGGCGGGTTGAAGGCACGCGGACACCCGGTTGGCGCGACTGGGGTAGCCCAGGTAGTGGACATCGTCTGGCAGTTGCGTCATGAATTGCCAAAAACGCGGCAAGTCCAGAAAGCCAGGCATGGCCTGACGGTCAACTTCGGCGGCTTTGGGAACAACGTTCTGGCTTTTGTGTTGAAGAGGGTAGAATCATGAAAAAAGAAATCGCCATCACTGCTTACAAGTGCAAGAAATGCGGCAAAATTCACTATCCCTATCATGATCGCTGCCTGGTCTGTAAAAACCGCGAGTTCGAGCCACTGAAACCTGAAGGAGATGCCACGCTCCTGGCTTACACGGCTATCTTCAACCTTCCGTGGGGTTTCGATCAACGTTATCTCATCCTCGGTATAGCGGAATTCGAAAACCATATCAAAGCCATGGGCCAGATCAAGGCCGATTCGGTCGATCAGTTGAAGACAGGAATGAAGGTTCGGCCCAGTTGGGAGCCAATACGGGTGCAGTATGGAGAAGATGTGTACGGGCTGAAGTTCGAACCGATGGAATAGCAGTTTCGTGAAAGCAAGCAAACATTGCCTGGCGATCATTCCCTCCACAAGACGGTGGGGGGAACAAATACCAGCACAGCAGCTATAAATGCCAAACTATTTAGGCCACCTGACGGTGACCGGGTTGGCAAATCAGCTAAGTGAGCAAACCAAGGACAGATGCCGGCACTACGGCGGGATTCGAAACCTTACTGATTCCACCTAATTTGAACATAGCTACAGGCTGCTACACGGAACATGAAAAATTTTACCGAGCAATGCTGGGACGCCAGGGTGATCCCTTGTTACGCGGGTTGTTCCAAGAATTATTATTGGATCTGATATTCGAGCCAATCGCCCGCCAAACATAGGGTGATTTTTCCGATCCACAACTTGAAATGAATATCCGCTTTTTCAATGCCGGTTTCACCGGCTTGGCATCATGGTGGCTGGAAAAGGGTAAGCCAATTCCTATTGAGCAAGCGTCGCTCCAATTCACGCACGACATCCTGCCTGGCTACCTGCGATTGATGAGCAATTGAAACTTGTGAAATGTCATCGAATGGCACGGTGGGATGGTCATGGATTGGAAGAGACACCCTTGATGCTTTACCAGTTTTCTTTGAGATAGAATACTCTCCGGCTTGGTTACATATTATGTGCTCTCGACAGGTGCCCAGAAGGTATCATGCAAGTCATCGACACTTAGTAAAAAATATTCCATTATAAATTAACCCTCTATGAACAAGGTTGCTAATCACATCGCCTTGCTTCATGTAGTAGTGCAATTCTGGTGTAATTCAGGTAACCCTTCATAGAAATAACAAACATGTTGGATAATTTAATCCATCACATATACCATTGGGTTTATGACAATACATCATACATTTTGGGGAAACACCCTCTTGTTACAATCAATCAGCAAACACGGGATTCCGTGTTCTATTAAGATTCTAATACTTGATTTTTTTATCAAACGGATTATAATGTTGTTATCATGTAATCCTGTAATTACAGGTTTGTAATAATCGCTAGAGGATAAGCTGAGTGATTGATAACCATCCATACACGTTTAATATATCTTTGCCAAGTGGAATTCCAAATCGTTTTGATCTTCACACTAGAAGAACACTCAAATCTATGAAAGGGCAGTATTTAGACGTAGCAGCATATAAAGATAAATTAGCAAAGGAAGATACTCTACTATATGAAGTTTATGAATTGAGCCGCCCTGAAGTGGCCGGTGAATTAATACATGGAATTTCCATCGTACATCCAGGGCTGGTTGGGAATGAGTATTTCATGACCAAAGGTCATTTTCATACTGTATTGGACACTGCAGAAATCTATTATGTCCTACAAGGTAATGGAAAAATGGTCCTCGAAACATTAGAAGGCGATTGGGCTATCGAAGAACTAACACCCGGAAAAATGCTGTATGTTCCTCCGAAATGGGCACACCGTTCAGTTAATACGAGTCTAAAACAGGATTTAATCACCTTATTTGCATATCCTGGAAATGCAGGACATGATTACGGGACAATTGAGACTCAGGGATTTCGAAAATTGATCCTTATTGAAAATGGTGAGCCTGTGATTGTTGATAACCCACGTTGGCACGGACCGGTACGCAGGGATAGTTGATCTGTGAAGACTCTACAGGAATGCCATGTTCTGGTCACTGCTACATCTTTCGGAAAAGATGATCCATCCCTTCGTTCAAGGTTAGAAGCCAGTGTTGGGAAAGTTATATATAACCCTTATAACCGTCCTTGTTCTTCCGAAGAGCTTCAAATGCTGGTTCATGAAGTAGATGGAATAATTGCTGGGTTAGACCAAATTGACCGCCCTGTAATCGAAAAAGCTAATAAGCTAAAAGTAATAGCACGTTATGGTGTTGGTTATGACAGAGTGGATTTGGCTTGTGCGCGTGAGCATGACATTATAGTGACTTTTACGCCAGGTGCCAACGCAATTTCAGTTGCTGAACTTACGATTGGATTAATGTTGAGCCTGGCACGCGACATTCCGAGTGCTTCTGAAGCTACAAAAGCCGGAGGATGGCCTAGATTATCGGGGATTGCTTTAGCAGGAAAAAAAGTTGGTATCCTTGGTTTGGGTGCAATAGGAAAAGCGGTCGTCAAGCGATTAATAGGTTTTGAATGCCAGATATCCGTTTACGATATTAATATTGATGAAAAGTTTGTGAAGGAAAACAATATCCAAGTATTGTCTATTGATTCAATGCTGCCCGAAGTTGATTTCTTAAGTTTACACTTGCCCGTTACTGAATCTACAACGGGTATGGTTAATACCTCTTTTTTGGCAAGTATGAAATCCGGTAGTTTTTTAATAAATACTGCTCGCGGAGAACTAGTGGATGAAGGAGCATTAACTGATGCACTTCGCTCTGGGCACTTAAGAGGCGCAGGATTAGATGCTTTTAATCCTGAACCTCCCAAACCATCTAACCCCCTATTAGCTTTGAAAAACGTTATTGTTACTCCTCACACAGGCGCTCATTCGGATTCAGCTACAAAGGCAATGGGTGAAATGGCATTAGCTGATTGCTTAGCGGTATTAGCTGGTGGTCATCCAGCTCATCCTGTTATTTAAAAATCGAAGAGATACATATGGATAAACTTTTAATACTTGAGCGAATTAAGAAAATCGGATTGCTGGCGGTTATTAGAGGACCCTCGGCTGAATTGACACTAAAGATGGTTGATGCCTTAGTTGCTGGTGGTGTTGATGGTATTGAAATTACTTATTCGACACCAAAAGCGCCAGAGGTGGTTAGCGAACTCTATAAAAAGTATGGCGATGAAATATTATTAGGTATGGGTACCTTGACCGAGGTTAATCAACCAGAAGAAGCGAAAGCTGCTGGAGCATCCTTTCTTGTGAGTCCTATATGCCTTCCAGACTTAATCAATGCGATGGTTAGCTCAGGATTATTGGTGATGGCAGGAGCTCTCACACCGACCGAAGTTTTTCAAGCACATAAACTTGGTGCTGATATTGTTAAGATATTCCCAGGTTCATTAGTTGGTCCTTCTTATTTAAAAGCACTAAAAGGACCTTTCCCCAATATTCCCACTATGCCAACAGGTGGAGTAAATAAAGACAACATACGTGAATGGTTTTCCGCTGGAGCTATAGCTGTTGGAGCGGGAAGTGAATTATGCCCACCTGATTTAGCCAAAGCAGGAAAGTTTTTGGAAATCACAAATATCGCCAGTAATTTTCGTTTTGCAGTGGATGCTGCTCGCAATCTATAAATATGTAAAGCCCGGAGCTAATAATATGGAGCATTCAGTGGCTGCTCAAAAAGTCCCAACATTCTATTTTATCGGTGTGACAACTACAAAATCTTCGATCATGAAGGTTTTTCCACTGTGGGCAAAAGAGCTTGGGCATCCCGATGTTGTGATTAAAGGGGTTGACCTCCTTATCCATGATCAACCAGAAGAATACAGGAAAGTGGTAGAGCAAATCAAGTTTGATGCTAATTCAATCGGTGCTCTTGTAACTACCCATAAGATAGACCTTCTGAAAGCAACCAGAGACCTGTTTGAATATCTGGATCCTTATGCACAGTTGTGTAATGAAATTTCTTGTATTTCAAAACTAGATGGCCGCCTGGAAGGCCATGCTAAAGACCCAATTACAGTTGGGTGGAGTATGGACGATATTATCGGAAAAGAGTATTTTAAAAAGACCAGTGGTGAAATATTGTGCTTTGGCGCTGGAGGTTCAGGAGTTGCTACCGCAATACATATAATCAGTAAGAAAAGTTCTAGTGATCGCCCAAAAAGGTGTGTTGTTGTAAACAGATCCCCTGGACGTTTAGTGGAAATGGAAAAATTGGTAAAGAGTTTAAATACCGACATACATTTTGAATTTATATGTAATTCTAATCCAATAAAAAACAATGAATTAATGACAGGCATGCCTCCTGGCAGTATTGTAATTAATGCAACCGGTATGGGTAAAGATGTTCCGGGCTCACCGATAACCAATAATGGAAAATTTCCATTAAAAGGTATTGCTTGGGATTTTAATTACCGAGGCGAATTAGACTTCATGCACCAAGCCCTAAGACAACAAAAAGAAAGGGATTTAATTGTCGAGGACGGGTGGCTGTATTTTATTCATGGTTGGACACAGGTTATTGCCCAGGTATTTCATCTGGACCTAACCTCAGAAAGAGTTAATCAGCTAGCTTTTGTAGCTGAATTTGTGCGTCCAACAAAAGAACCAGGCTTACGAAGATAGAAGGGGTATATGGATCAGGTGTCTAATCACAATGATGTTATAGAGGTAGTACTAGGTCCAGACGATATAGTGGATTTTGGAAGTGCTGTGCCCTACTATTTACAGCTTACCCAACACATGGAGAAAAAGATTAAAGCTGGCGAATGGAAACCAGGGTGGAAGATGCCAAGTGAACAAACATTGTGTGACCATTTTAAAGTCAGTCGAACAGTGGTTCGACAGGCATTAAACACTCTATCGAGTGCTGATTTAGTCGCCAAGTATAAGGGCAAAGGAAGCTTCATTACCCAGCCCAAAATGGCCTGGCAACTTATGCAAACCCTGTCCGGTTCTTATGATGATGCGATAGCGCATGGTCAACAAGTAAGCACTCGTGTCTTAGAACTTTCAGAAATACCGGCCCATGAGGAAATTTCACAAGTCCTTCTAATTCCCATCGGAGAACCAGTTATCAAGCTTCACCGTCTTCGTTTTCTTGATGGTGAAGCAGTTATGGTTGTCGTCAGCTACATCCCTAAAAAAATATGTCCCAATTTACTATCAGAGGATTTCACTGCCCAATCACTTTATAAGTTATTTCGTGAGAAATATGGATTGATAATCATAGAAGGAATAAGAACCATCGAAAGTGTCAATGCTCCTCATTCTTTAGCAGAATTGTTGGGGGTAGCTAATGGAGCTGCATTGAGCAAAATAACGTCTGTTGGATATCTATCGACAGGAGTACCGTTGGAATATTTTATTGCCTGGCACCGAGGCGACCGCAGTCGCTTCCAGGTACGCCTGACTACTAGAGCAGTTTATTAAGAATGGGCAAATGAGAGGAGGTGAAAGGTATTCTAGAAGGAATAACAACTTGTTTGTTATCAAGTCATACCACGGTTAGCACATTATATAAAAAGGAGAAAAAATAATGAAGAAGAATTTGTTTGTTTTGTTGAGCTTATTGGTAATGTTTGCTCTCATGCTCAGCGCATGTGGTTCACCAACCACAGAAGCCCCCACGGTTAAGGAACCTACAGCTGTGGTGGTCCCCACTGAAGTACCTACTGAAGTGGTTGTTCCCACGGAAGTACCCACTGAAGCCCCCGCTGAACCTTTAACTGTCGTTTATGTCACACCTTCGACCGAATCAGATTATTGGGGTCAGTATGTTCTGGTCGGTATTGAGAATGCTATCCTGGATATTCAGGAAAAATATGGAGTGACGGTCGATTTCTCAGAACAAGGTCCTGCTGCTGAGTCGTCCGGTGATGAATACCTGGCTATCTTAGAAGGTGTTTTAGCTCAACAACCTGATATTATCCTGGTTGGTCAGCTTCAACCTGATGCTGTAGCTCCATTGGTTGCAGATGCAACTGCTGCTGGTATCCGTGTTAATCTGATCAGCATTGGTGTAGATTTGCCAGGTGACCAGTTTGGTACATTATTCTATTGTGACCAACCCGAGCAAGGCGCTTTAGCTGCTCAGGCTTTCTATGATGCAATGGTTACTAACAACCTGCCCATGGATGGTGTGGTCGGTATGCACATGTCTGTGGTCGTTCCGATTCTAGAGGAAAAACTGAACAACTTCCGCACCACCTTACAAGGACTTGCACCTGATTTGACCATCCTAGAAACACAATACAACGAGAATGACGTCAATAATGGAATCGCATTGATGGAAGCCCAAGTTGCGACTTATGGCGATCAGTTGGTTGGTTTCTTTGGTGGAAACAATGTGACGGGTGATGCTATTGTGCAGGTGATCGAGGAAAGCGGTCGGGAAAACCTGATAGGCGTGGCGGTAGACTCTGATCCTGCAGAAATTGAAGGTATGGCTGCTGGATATTTGGATGCCCTGGTTGTCCAAACACCGTATGACCAAGGATATGGTGCTGCCATGGATGCGGCTGCCTTTGTTCTCGAAGGCATTGAATCTGAGTCAGATGCTATCAATATGCCCGCAGAGGTTGTAACCCCCGAAAACATGAATGAGCCTGAAATGCAAGCTTTGCTCGACCCAACCCTTTTAAAGAAGTAATCGCGGAAAAAACCGAAGTTCCGGGCAGCCCATCAGGGCTGCCTGGAACCCCACTTAAAGGATACCACAAGTGTCGATTGAATCCAAATCTCTTCTTCAGCTTAAGGCTGTGTCAAAATCTTTTCCTGGGGTAAAAGCTCTTGATCAAGTAGACTTTTCTGTTCATGGTGGCGAAGTACATGGTCTGGTTGGTGAAAACGGAGCCGGGAAATCGACATTGATAAAGATATTGATGGGTGTCTATCAGATGGACAGTGGAGAGATTTTTCTTGACGGTATACCCATTACGATATCTACCCCACTAGATGCTCAAAAGTTTGGCTTGAGTGCAGTTTATCAAGATGTAGTCATAGCACCAGAATTATCTATCGGTGAAAACTTCTTTTTAGGAAAGCTGCCTAAAAAACGAATAGGTACGGTAAATTGGAAAGAAGTCTATGAAGAAAGTCATAAGCATCTGAAAACCTTGGATATTGATATTGATCCTCGGCATTTGATAAAGGATTTACTGCCGGGTGAACAAGCCATGGTGACTATTGCGAAAATTGTACGGGAAAAAGCGCGCTTTGTGATATTTGATGAGCCAACTGCCCGTTTAACAAACGAAGAAACTGATGCTCTTTTCAAAATTATCAGAAGATTACGCCAAGAAGGCTTGGGTATTATCTATATTTCGCATCGCATAGAAGAAATATTTGAGATATGTGATTCGATTACAGTATTGCGTGACGGGAAATTAGTAGGGACCCAGCCGCCGAAGGATGTTAATGAAGACAAAATAATATCGATGATGGTTGGTCGGTCCATTGAGGAAATGTATTCGATTGAGCATGTACAGCCAGGAGAAGTAGTTTTAGAAGTAAAAAACATAACTCGCGAGCCCCATTTTCGAAATATCAGCTTCAACTTACGCCGTGGAGAGGTTTTAGGCATCTTTGGTTTGGTTGGGTCTGGACGTACTAATGTTTTGCGCACAATTTTTGGAGCAGAAAAATTAGATCATGGGGAAATCTATATAAATGGAGAGCGGGTTGATATTAATTCACCAGTGAAGGGAATGTCATTGGGAATTGGATTAGTCCCGGAAGAAAGAAAAACCCAAGGATTAGCATTGCCATTAACCATACGGCATAATATTAATATAACAACATATGATCGAATATCAAAGGCTGGCATCATCAATACCCAAAAAGAACGAAACCAGGCTAGTTCTATGATTAAAGAGTTGAATATTCGGACACCTAGCATGGAACAGGTGATTGAGAACCTGAGCGGTGGTAATCAACAAAAAGTAGCGATAGGAAAATGGTTGTGTAGAAACTCCAGCATTTTACTATTAGATGAGCCGACCTCTGGCGTGGATGTTGGTGCTAAAGTCGAAATCTATCACATCGCGCAGGACTTGGTGAAACAAGGAAAATCTATCATTATCTGCTCTTCATACCTTCCAGAAATAATAGGTCTAACAGATCGGATATTAGTAATGGCCGAAGGTTCGCTGACTGGTGAAGTTCAAAGAAATGAAGCTAATGAAGAATTTATCCTTCGTCTTGCTTCAAAAACTAATAAAGCGAATTGATTTAGGAGTAAGGATAAATGGATTCTAACTCGGATGCGCCACCTTTAAAACCTCAAGTGGATATTCCTTCTCAAAGCAATGAGAAAAGAACACATCGTTTTGAATTAAGAACCGAATGGGTATTACTAATTATTATTATTGGTATTGGTATAGCTTTGGGTCTTGGTACTAAAACTTTCATATCATCGTATAACATTACCAATATTTTTCGCCAGGCAGCCATTATAGGGATCATAGCAATATCTAGCACGTATGTGATTATCAGTGGGGGCATTGACCTTAGTGTTGGATCCGTTGCAGGTTTTTCTGCCATGCTTGTTGCTGTGCTGATGAGTTCAGAGCGGTTTGGTCTTTCAATATGGATAGCGGTGCCGTTAGCAATTGCCATCAGTACCCTGGTTGGTTTTTATCACGGTTTTCTTATTTATGATTTTAAACTACCTCCATTCATAGCGACTCTTGGAAGTTTGTTTGTGTTACGGGGAATTACCAAAATGATAAGTGATGCACAGACAATATCCGGCTTACCAAAGGAATTTACCAATATTGCACGATCAGATGTGTTTGGAATCCCATGGTTAGTTATTATATGGTTAATCGTTGTGGTTCTTGGAGCCTTTGTATTGAAACAGACTCAATTTGGCAGGAATATCTTTGTTTTAGGAAGTAGTCATGAAGTTGCCCGGTTGAGCGGTATTCGTATGCGAGCCAATGTTTATTCCGTTTATGTAGTCGCTGCTTTTCTTTGTGCTATAGCAGGCGTGTTACTTACTGCTCGGTTATCGTCAGCTATCCCTACCGGCGGTTCAGGATATGAATTGGATGCTATAGCAGCGGCTGTTATAGGTGGAGCCAGCTTAAGTGGGGCAAAGGGATCAATCATCGGTACAGTATTAGGAACTCTGCTTATGACACTTATTATCAATGCGGGGGTTCATTTGAAAATCGATCCATTTGTTATGGAAATTGTTACAGGTGCCCTATTAACTGTAGCCGTAGTGATTGACCAGTTACGGCAACGCAAGAAATAAATAAGTAAATTGTCGGAAAGGAGATAGCCATGCTGCTCGAAGGTAACTTATTAGGAATTCTACATTTGGGCATTCCAGTAGTCGATATTGATTATGCCAATCGTTGGTATTCAGAAAAATTGGGTTTTAAATTAGTTCATGAGCCGTTCATATCAACACCAGACGGCACTATCAGACTATCATTTCTTGAGCGAGATGGACTTACCCTTGAGTTTTACCAACTGCTTGGAGCAGATCGCGAGGAAGTCCGAACTCGTAAAGACGGCCATATTGATCATTTTGCGATGGACGTTCTTGATGTTCATCGCGGTATAGAAGACCTTACCTCAAAAAACGTTGAAATTGATCCGGATACAAAAGATGGACCCATTATCCTTAGCACGGTTTATTCAAAAGGTGTCAAGTATGTTTTCTTTCGCGGGCCAACCGGCGAACGGTTTGAGTTGAATGAAAGGAATGATTTAAATTTCGCAAGGCGTACTAGCAATCTTGGAGGCTGGTCACACTTAGGAATACCGGTAACAGAACTAAATCGATCTGTACAATTTTATAAACAGTTTGGCTTTAAAATTATTATGGAAGCTGGTGTGCCCTCCGGAGATGGTCGTGAAGTCAAGATCACCATTGTTGAAAAAGGTGGTTTATATTTAGAGTTTTACCAGCTTTTAGACGAAGCATTACCAGATATTCGTAGCCGTAAAGATGGTCATGTGGATCATGTTGCAATGAACGTCAAAGATATAGATAAAGCCTTTAGCGATCTCCAAAATGCGGGGATCTGCCCCTTGGAAGTGGCACCCGTTTTTATGCCATGTTGGGAAAATGGTGTGCGATATTTCATGTTCCGCGGACCTGATGGTGAAAAGATTGAACTAAACCAACGGATGTAAAGACCCTTGATGTTTGTTAATCTTAGTTATCCGTTAACCGAAAATGATATTGTGCTGGAAAACAACGTGGAACCCCCCGTTGTAATTCCACGATCTCGAATCAGCCAAGGTAAACACAGCAATACATCATACTTTAAAATGTTTGCTCATACTGGCACACACTTAGATGCACCGTGGCATTTTATTAAAGACGGTAAAAAAATATCAGATTTTTCAGTAACAGATTTTATTTTTTCCAGGGTAGTTTTACTTGAGATCCCCGTTAATCCAGGCAAACCAATTAGATTGGGACCTTTTTTGGCAGCTGAATTGAGTTTACAAGAATGCGATTGCTTATTGATAAGAACGGGCTTTGGTGCTTTACGAAAAGAAAATTCCGAAAAATATTTCTTAGATAACCCAGGGCTTTCACTTGAGGTGGCCTCTTTTCTCTCAACCTTTCCGAACTTACGCTGTATTGGAATGGATATTCCATCCGTTGAAAATGTTGCACAAGGCCGCTTATCTGGATTTCCTGTTCACAAAGTATTGTTGAGCCGTCAGGAACCAATGGTATTGTTAGAGGATGGAAATTTCGAAGCCTTAGAGGATAAACAGGTAAAAAGGCTTTTTATTATTCCTTTGATGTTAGAAGGATTAGAGGCTGCTCCAGTAACCGCAGTAGCTGAAGTATAAATAACGGAGATTGTTTCATGACCGATACGACCGACATTCGTTTTTCTCCTGAAGTAAAAGAGTTGGCTTCACGCTTTCATTATGCGTCTTTAGGAGTTGAAAAAACCGTTGTGGATCTACACATAGCTATTCAACGTGTACTAGACTCTGGATATATTATCGAAGCCTTCGACTGCCAGATGATCCACGCCCCGCTGGCAATAGACATGTTATTAGGTAAGGTGAAAGTGCACTCACCGATAAGCTATCCTTTAGGAAATATGACCCTAAGAAAAAAATTGCGCGATCTGGATTATTTTATGAAGATTGGAATCAAAGATTCTTGTTGGTGTTTAAATTATCGCGAAATACTTGATCATGAGTATAGTAGTATTGAAGCAGAAGTTCATCAGGCTGTTGATGTAAATGCTGGAGAAATCCCAATGGCGTACGTAATCCAGGCGCCTTTATTAACCAACGAAGAAATTATTAATGCATGCAAGGCAGTCCAGAATGGTGGCGGTAAAAGGATTAAAGTTGCCACTGGATATAACTGGGGAACCGATGTTGAACATGTAATGCTTATTCGCAGAGTATTTAATTATCAGCTTGACATTCATCCTTCAGGAAATATTCGGACACTCGAACAAGTGGACGAATATTTAAAGTTAGGGGTAAACATCATGCACAGTATGACTTGTTTGGAAATAATTGAAGCATATGTTAATCGTTTAAAAGCAACAAGGAACGCAGCACTATGAATTCATCGATAATAATTCCCCAGTCCTGGAATGATCTCTCACAGAGGTTGGAATACTCCAACCTGCGGAGTAATGCTCGTGAAGCGGATATCCGCTTGCTTTGTTTGGAAGCAGAAAAAATGGGTATACCAGTGATCTTGGTAAATCCTGTGAATGTCAAATTGGCAGCGGATTTTCTCCGTGGGACAAAAGTGAAAGTAGCTGCAGCGGTATCTTACCCAATTGGCGGAGATTGTCCAGATTTTAAGGAAAAAGAGGTCAGAGAAGCTGTTGAGGATGGTGCAGAGGTTATCTATATGCTCATGGCGGTTGGTGCATTTCGCGATAACTGGGTAGAACAGCAAACGCTACCCGAGATACGCGGGTTAGTCAGGGCAGCATCTGGTAGAGTCACACGTTTGATGACTGAGGCAAGTGTCTTGACCACAGAGCAAAAGAAAAAGCTGTGTGATATTTCATCGGCTGAAGGTGTTAAGGCAGTGGTGGTTAATTCTGGGTTTTCACGCAGTCGTCTGCCAGAAATAAAAGATAATGATATTAAGGAATTAGTTGGATTTGCGGGGAGTAACATTGAGGTTATGGTTACTGATACACTTGGGACTCTCGATGGAGTCAGTCATTACTTCTCCTTAGGAGTTAATCAAATCTGCACCGAATATGCCAGAACATATTGGCAAAAATTGACAATTCGATAATCAATGATATTTGCTAAAAAAACAAATAAAAAGGACAGGAGCGATATGAAAGATCTACTATTGACTTATGATATTGGTACTACAGGCGCCAAAGCAGTTCTTTTTACAAAAGATGCAGTAATTATTGGTAGCAAATATAAACAATATGACACTTATTATCCAAAACCAGGGTGGGTTGAGCAGGAGCCGGAAAAATGGTGGCAAGCAGTTGTAGAAACTACCCGAGAATTGATCGACTCCTTAGCCATTGATCCAAATCGAATCGCAGGAATTTCATTTAGTGGTCAGATGATGGGTCAGGTACCTGTAAGTCGAGACGGGAAATTACTGGTAGATCGCGTACCCATTTGGGCTGATGGTCGTGCGACAAAACAGGTCGAGCAAGTATTTAATGAATTGGGCGGTTATGAAAAATTTTATGATATTACATTACAAGGACATAACCCTCAGCTTTATGCCTTATTCCGTGTAATGTGGTATCGTGATAATGCCCCAGATGTATATAAACAGACATATAAGTTTTTACACTCGAAAGAATTTATTGCCAATCGATTAACTGGCGAATTTGCAACCGATTACACCGACCAAGCACTAAGTGCAACTTTGGATATGAAAAAACGCACCTGGTCGGATACGATGTTTAAAGCGGCTGGTATACCTCGAGAGAAATTCCCTGACCTAAAAGAATCGATTGATGTGATGGGGAAAGTAACCCATGAGGCTGCATCCATACTTCACATTGTTGAAGGGATACCTGTTGTTGTTGGGGCAGGAGATGGCCCATGCGCTGCAGCTGGTGCTGGAGCGTTACTACCCGGCGATGCATATTTCTATATTGGTTCGGCATCATGGGGTGGAACCATAGAAACGAAACCAATTGGCGATTTTGAGACCAAGGTTATTGTTCACAATCACCTTGTGCCAGGTTTATACCATTCTCAGTATGTTATGTACACAGGTGCAATTGCTCAGCAGTGGGCTATAGAAACATTGTTTCCTAATGTGCCAACAGATGTGGATGCATATATATATGCAAGTGAATTAGCTGGCAAAATCTCTATCGCAGAAGATACTGTACTTTTCTTACCGTATATGCGACCTGGCGGAGCTCCATATAACAACATGAATGCCCGAGGGCTTTTTGTTGGCATAGGCTTGCACCACAAACGTGAACACCTTTTTAGGGCTGTCATTGAAGGTGTGTCAATGAACATTCGCTTGTTACTCGACCGTTTCGAGAAATTTCGCGGTCAGTCCTTACAGGAATTAATCGTCATTGGTGGCGGTTCTCGAAATCCTTATTGGATGCAGCTCTTGGCAAATATATCCGTGCGTAAAATCGGGTTGATCAATCTCAAGCAAGAAGCAAATTGCTTTGCAGCAGCCCAATGTGCTGGGGTAGGGGTCGGATTGTATAAAGATTTTAATGAAGTTAAGTCCTTGTTCAAACAAGAACAGCAATTTGCTCCCGATCCATCAGTGATTGATTTTTATGAAAAAAAATACAAAGCATTCTTAACTGCCTATCAAGGTGCTTTATCAACCTATGATATGCTAGCTGAACTGGAGAATTATCAAACGAAATAAGTAATTACAACGTTAACCAAGGGTCTGCTTTTTCGTTATAAAGCAGACCCTTTATTGACTCTTCTTCCGAATACAGAAAGTGATTATTTGCCCATTTTGCCTAGAATCCAAGTTTTTTCCTTTGAAAATACTCAGATAAGTTTTATTGCGTATTATGAGAGCTTTTTGATAGAGGCTCGGATTAGATCGAGTGATGGTACCGAATTTGGAAAACCCAAATGATTTACGAACCTGATTATCTGCACCTCAAGGGCATTATGCCTTTTCCCAGTTTGCACTATTATGAAATGATCAGTGCGCCGATATTTATAAAAAAACGCTGCCAGTTTGGGCAAATTACGAATAACCGAGTACGGGATGCGGCTGATAGGCCTCTTCCAAATGGCGAATCTCATCTGGTGTGAGCTGGACAGAGAGAGCTGCGACGGCATCATCCAGGTGATGAGGCTTGGTTGCGCCGATGATCGGGGAGGTAACAACCGGCTTGGAGAGCATCCAGGCTAATGCCACCTGAGCCATGGGTAGTCCGCGGGCTTCGGCTACCTCACTGACCCGCTGCGCGATGGTCAAATCTTCTTCCGAGTACAGCCGTTTGCCAATGGCATCGGTCTGAGCACGAAACGTTTCGTTCTGTTCTTTCGACGGTTTGCGGGTCAGTCTCCCTTTGGCCAGAGGCGACCAGGGGATGACGGCGATCTTCTGATCCTGGCAAAACGGAAGCATTTCCCGTTCCTCTTCTCTGTAGATCAGGTTGAAATGAGGCTGCATGGAAACAAAACGTCTCCAACTGTGCAGATCCGAAGTGTAAAGGGCTTTAGCAAACTGCCAGGCAAACATCGAAGATGCGCCAATGTAGCGGGCTTTGCCAGCCTGTATCACGTCATTCAGGGCATCAAGCGTTTCTTCGATCGGAGTTTCATAATCCCAACGGTGGATCTGGTACAGATCTACGTAATCTGTTCCCAGGCGCTTGAGGCTGGCGTCGATCGAGCTGAGGATATGTTTTCGGGAGAGACCACGGTCATTGGGTCCTGGTCCTATATCAAAATAAACTTTTGTGGCAATTACCACCTCATCCCGGGAAGCAAATTCTCGCAGAGCCCGGCCCACCACGGTTTCGCTCAGCCCATTGGAGTAAACATTGGCGGTGTCAAAGAAATTAATCCCCAATTCCAGCGCGTGCTGGATAAACGGCCGGCTGTTTTCTTCATTCAACGCCCACGGCCAGCGCTCGGTCGGCCCTCCATAGCTCATGCAGCCCAGGCAGATGCGCGATACTTTCATGCCGGTCGATCCGAATCTAACGTATTCCATGGTTTTCTCCTGTCAGCCGATTTTTTGAATATTGACTAAGCGTTCACTTGGCAGTTATCATGTTATTTACTGATGACCAACGATACGATGCGGCACATACGGCTCTTCCAAATACGCGATATCTTCCTGGGTCAGCTTAACGGACAGAGCGCCGACGGCATCTTCCAAATGCGTGATTTTCGTCGCCCCGATGATAGGCGCAGTCACTGGCTCCTTCTGTAACAGCCAGGCAAGCGCGATATGAACGCGCGGAATTCCATGCTTTTCCGCCATTTCAGCGAGCCGTTCCACGACCTGTCGATCGGTCTCGGCTGTCGCATCGTATTTGCTTTTCGCGATTTGGTCGGTCTCTGAACGAAGCGTGCTTTCTGACGACCATTCACGCGTCAATCTTCCCGATGCGAGTGGACTGTACGGGATCACTCCGATCTTCTCCTCACGGCAGAGCGGTAGCATCTCCCGTTCCTCTTCGCGGTAAATGAGGTTGAGGTGATCTTGCATCGAGACAAAACGGGTCCACCCATGCTTCTCGGCGACGTGCAGCGCCTTCTGGAACTGCCACGCGAACATGGCGGAGGCGCCGATGTAGCGCGCCTTGCCCGCCCGCACCACATCGTTCAGCGTTTCCATCGTCTCCTCGATTGGAGTTTCATAATCCCAGCGATGGATCTGGTAGAGGTCCACGTAATCCGTCCCCAACCGCTTCAGGCTTTTATCGATCTCACTCAGGATCGCCTTGCGCGACAGTCCGGAGCCATTCGGCCTATCATGCATTTTACCGTGCACCTTGGTGGCGATGACAACCTCATCCCGGTTGACGAAATCCTTCAAAGCGCGTCCAAGAATCTCCTCACTCGTTCCAATGGAATATACATTAGCCGTATCGAAGAAATTAATCCCCAGCTCGAGGGCTTTCTTGATGATCGGCCGGCTGTTTTCCTCGTCGAGCACCCATTTGTGAATCCAACGCCTCGCGTCCCCAAACCCCATGCAACCGAGGCAAATGCGTGAGACTTTCATCCCTGTGGAACCTAATCGAACGTATTCCATGGTCTTCTCCTTTTAAATATTTGGGCGAGAGACCTCGCTTATGAAATTGACTATGTGTTTGTTACCCGGGGCACCAGTTTGATTGTCGATGATCGTGCCTCAAGGCTCACGATGGTGCTGATGATGCTTGCAGCGTAGCGGCGGTACTTGGTGCGATAGGCGTCGTCGATCTCGTCGTTGATGTCGGGGTCGGCATCCACGAAGGTGACGTCTTTGTCGACGCCACCAGCCTGGATGTGACCCTCGTGGCGTTGTCTGAGTGCCACGGAACCAGGAGCCTGTGCGTCCATTAACGGATCGGACGTAGAGATCATCGCCTTGGCGGACGACCCAGATCGTCACCGGCTTTCGCAGCGTGCCGTTGCCTCGGAGTGAGGCGATCTGAAGTTCTTCTGCTGTTCCGATTCTGGTAAGTTCGTCGTTCGTCCACGTCGTCATTGGGGTGTCTCCTTTTCCTCGGCATTAAATCCGACCTGATATTGTTCGTCGCTGACCTTTTCCATCCAATTGGGGGCTTTACCCAGGAGTTGCTCCACGATGGAGATATGCGCCATGGCTGTGGTTGGCGCGGCGCCGTGCCAATGTTTCTCTTCCGGTGGGATCCAGACCACATCACCCGGCCGAATTTCTTCGGTGGGGCCACCCCAGCGCTGCACTCGGCCGCAGCCAGCTGTCACGATCAGAGTCTGGCCCAGTGGATGACAATGCCATGCTGTCCGGGCGCCGGGCTCGAACGTGACATTGGCGACGCTTACACGTGCTGGATCGGGTGCCTGGAACAGGGGATCAATGCGTACATTGCCAGTAAAGTATTCCGCCGATCCTTTAACGGAAGGCTGTGAGCCGCTTCGTTTGATATCCATATTGTGAATTCCTCGTATGCCTTGCTCAGTGATTGGTCTGTCGCTCTATGTCTTGGGGGTACCGAGCCCCTTGTACTCTGATCTTCGAGAAGGCGCTATCAATCTCCCGTAGATCATCTGACGTAAACTCGACGGTAAGTGCTCCGATGTTCTCGTCCAGGCGCTCGAGCTTCCGACTGCCCGGGATGGGAACAATCCACGGTTTCTGAGCGAGCAGCCAGGCGAGCGCGATCTGAGCCGGTGTCGCATCCTTCTGTTCTCCAATCCTGACAAGCAGATCGATGACCACCCGGTTTGCTTTCCGCGCCTCTGGCGTATAGCGAGGGAGGCGGCTACGGATGTCAACACTGGCGAAGGTCGTGTTTTCGTCGATCTTTCCTGTGAGATAGCCCCTACCCAAAGGGCTGAATGGCACGAAGCCGATCCCGAGTTCCTCGCATACAGGCAGCACTTCCTCCTCAATGGTTCTCCACCATAGCGAGTATTCGCTCTGGATGGCTGTGACTGGCTGGACTGCGTGGGCGCGACGGATGGTTTGTGCACCTGCTTCCGAAAGACCAAAGTGCTTGACCTTGCCTTCCTG
This sequence comes from uncultured Chloroflexia bacterium, assembly GCA_963777935.1. Taxonomy (GTDB): domain Bacteria; phylum Chloroflexota; class Anaerolineae; order Anaerolineales; family UBA4823; genus FEB-25. The sequence continues at coordinate 112,569 of CAVZSL010000005.1, read as the reverse complement.
AATCAGATCCTTGACTGCTCCGGCCACGTCTTCGATGGGCACCTCCGGATCAACCCGGTGTTGATAGAAGAGATCAATGGACTCGACCCTGAGCCGCTTGAGCGAGGCTTCGGCGACCCGCTTGATCTGCTCTGGCCGACTATCCAGGCCAATCATCGGACCCGGCCCCTTGTTGGGATCGTGTTTGAACCCAAACTTGGTGGCAATCACCACCTGCCCGCGGAAGGGCTCCAGGGCTTCGCCCACCAGTTCCTCGTTCGTGAATGGCCCGTACACTTCCGCCGTATCGAAGAAGGTGATGCCACGGTCAACCGCGGCGTGAAGAAAAGAGATCATCTCCTGCTTGTCGGGAATCGGGCTTTCATCATGGCTCATTCTCATGCAACCAAGCCCAAGAGCCGAGACTTCCAGATTGCTGTTTCCAAGTTTTCTTTTTTGCATTTTCTAAATTCCTATCTTTTGTAAATCGGATTGTTTTTGGGAATTGACTTTCAACAAAACTCTTTAATCTTCACCCTTTTAATCCTCTATTGCAATCATTTCTTTTTCTTTTTTCAAAACAGCGTTTTCATACACTCCAATCTTATAGTCAAGGATGTCTAATGTTTTTTGCAATTCTTCCATTTTGGCCAACAGCTGCTCCCGCTGCTCTTTTAAGATTTCTTTTCTGGCTTCAATGGTCTGATCACCCTGCTGAACCAATCCAACATACTCAACGAGCACTTCAATTGGAAGCCCAGCACTCCTCATGCACTTAATAAATTCAACCCGCTTCAGGTCGATTTCGTTGTAATCTCTGATACCGCTTTTATTTCGATTTACAGGTGGGATTAGTCCAATACGTTCATAGTAGCGCAGCGTATCCAATGAAATACCATATTGTTCACTTACTTCCGCGATCTTCATATATTCACCTCTAAGGTATAGTTTATCACTTGGAGTTGACTCCAAGTCAAGGGGTTTTAAATATTAAGCAGAAATCCTTGGTGGTGCATTCGAGCTGCTCCACACTCGCACAAATCTGTGGAGTAAACCAGTTCTTTTACCCTCCTGGACAGCGCTATAAATCACATCTCATTGCTTCATGCCGTGGTGCAATTCTGGTGTAATTCAGGCACCACGGCATGGAAAATATAGACATGCTGGATTGAATTCCCCCATGGGATGTAATGGACAAAGATATTCCATATGCAAGGGGCGTACGTTAAGGGGGTTCGGCTCACTTTTTGGATAATTCAATGCTGTAATCCAGCTCCTGACCATACCCAGGCAAATCAAAAATATCCCCCCTCCCTTGAGTGTGATCGGAGGTGGTGAAATGCATTATTTCCATCTTGTTCCCGTAAAAATTTGAGATTTCACCTATCTTATCTACATATCCTGGATTGGTGACCTGATATTCTAACTGCATGGCGATGTACACCGGCAGTCGGAAGCTGCCGGTGTATTCCTGGGTACCCATACCGCTGGAGATGGTTATATGCGCTGTGGGCAGGGCTTGTCCGGTGTCTGCGTCGATGACTGTTCCCACCAGCTCACTGAGTGCCTCGGCAAAACTCATGCATATCTCTTGTTTTGGATTGCATTCCATCCCAAAATAGAAGGGATGATCCTCAGCTATGGGTCCTTCCTTAATCACTAGCCGTACTGGTCGAATCTTTTCTCCCGCAGCCCACATGTCGCAAGCCACAATCAGGATGGGCTTTTGAAAATCGATTGAGCCGAGAGTCAGTCCTTCTGGTAATGGAAAAGATTCCACGCGAAATTGGTTTTCACATCCCTTAACCCATTGAGGTTTCCCGAATGTCACACTCGCCTGCTCACCTGTGGAGGATTCAAATACTGCCTGGTTATTCTCTCGGTCTATGTTCAGACGAATCCATTCTGGTGCAAGGGGGGCTCGCTCGGGATCATATCCTGCCGTGTCGTAGCGGTAGACGTGCGGCGAGCGCAGATATACTGCAGATTTCAACCTGACGTATTGGGGAATAAATGGGAAATTTTGTTTTTCCAAGGGGTGGATAAATCCCACCAATGCATGGATGCAGGTGATGAGACTAGGCCCACATATACACCCGGTTTAATTCAGATAATCCGTACCGGGAGATATTATTATATGGAGGGAGGAACCAGAAATATTTTTGTTAAAATAGATGTGTTTGATTTACTGATCAATCGTTAACCCATTTACACCACCCTGATATTTAGAACGAACAAACTCTTCCACCTCGCTTATGGACCGATCAAATGGGCCCAATTTTTCCATTTTTAAGCTCGTGACTGCTGCTGCCCAATTCAGTGCATCAACCGGATTCTTTGACAAACGCATGGCAGTATACGTACCGATACAGGTATCCCCACGTCCACTGCGGCCATTAAGCACGACTGGATAAAAACCAGCCTGGTAGTATTCCCCGCCTGAGTACAATAAAACGCCATCTTTATGGGTTAGCACCACCTCTTTAGGCCCCATTTGCGAGAATATCTTTGCAGCTTTAAAAATATCAGCTTCACCTGTAAGAGCTTCAGCTTCGACCGCGTCACTTTTCAGTATGTCCAAATAGATAAGTGTTTCCTTCATCTCCCCCCAGGATTCATAGATCAACTTTTGACCTCTCAGCACACGCACGAAACCTTGCATATCAGCAGCTAAAAACACATTTCTCTCTTTTAGGACTCGAATCACATCCAGACCCACCTCGCCCCGCAGACTGGAACCTATGACAGCAGCTTTAACAGAGATGTCTTTCACATCTCCGGCGGTGATGGCGCCAGCAGTACTGGCAACGGACAAGATGACGATAGTCTGGATCGGTGGTCGGATACTCTAGCTTCATGGTGGTTGATGCGGGTGTATAGGTGGTGAAACAATCAATCCCGCTGCTGATAAATTTATCAATCACGCGCTGGTCTTCTTTTGCCAGCCTGGTGATTACAGCAACCTTTAGACCCAATTGATTGGCGGCGTGTGCCGCATAATTCATTGCACCACCGTCCACATACCTGACACCGGCAGGTGAAATGATGGTGTCCTTGGTGTAATTACCAATACAAACCAGATCGTAAGTCTTTGTGAGTTCCATGATGTAGTTATCTCAATCTTATTGTGGGATGATATTAACGAAAATCCAATATAACCCACCGGCAAGCAATGCAGTGATGGGAATGGTGAAAATCCAGGCAATGGCGATATCCTTACCCACTCCCCAACGTACTTTGTTCATCCGTTCGGCAGCACCCACCCCCATGATGGATGAGCTAACCACCTGAGTCGTGCTTACCGGCCCACCCACGAGAGAAGCACCCAAAATGACTGCAGTGGAGGATAGTTGGGAGGCGAAACCATCGATAGGTTTAATGCGGAAGAATTTTCCCCCCAAAGTACGGATCAATTTCCAACCGCCAACCGCAGTTCCCAGGGCAATCATGGAAGCACAGGCAAATACTACCCATTGAGGAACTACAAATTCCTCCAATACACCTGCAGTTACCAGGGTAAGCGTAATGATTCCCATGGTTTTTTGGGCGTCATTGGTTCCATGTGACAACGCCAGGGTTATGGAAGTAAAAATCTGGCTGCGCTTAAAGACAGTATTCACCTTGGGTGTGGCATTCCAACTTAAGAGGATTAATATTTTCAAGAATAGATATCCGAATATGAACCCGATCAGCGGAGATATTAACAGGGTCAGGAGAACTTTCAGCAACCCAGGTAGTAAAATGGCTTCCCATCCAGCACCGACCACGACCGCGCCTACCAATCCTCCTACCATAGCATGTGATGAACTGCTCGGGAATCCCAGGTACCAGGTGAATAAATTCCATAGGATTGCACTGCATAAAGCTGCCAGGATGACCAAAAGGCTGATGGCTTGTGAATCAACCACTTCATTGCCGATTGTTTCTGCTACAGCCACCCCAAAAATAAAGGGACCCAGGAAATTCGCCACGGCTGTCATCCCAAGAGCGGTGCGAGGCGAAAATGCCCGACTGGCAATCATGGTAGCTACGATATTGCTGGAATCATGTATCCCGTTTAAAAAATCGAATATGAGAGCCAATATGATGATGATTATGATCAACGGTGTCATAGAGGTTGTACGACGGTCAGGAGATTTTCACGACGATATCAGCAATGACATTGGCAGCTTCGTCACCTCGATCGGCAGCATTGCTCAGGTGGCGATACACCTCACGCGATTTAAGCATTTTCATGACGTGCTTAATATCCTCGGCACCGCTGAATAGATCAGCCAGTGCTTCTCGATAAACACCTTCCACTCTGTTTTCCAAGGATTTGGCTCGATGGGCATGTTCATTGGCGACCTCGGGATGCAGCTCAAGCCGATCCACAGCCATCAACAACTCATTGGCAGCATCTCTTAGCAATCCTGCAATATCTAACATGAACGAGGTCGGTTTTACCTTGAGTACTTCCATTTCAGTAACGGTGCTATAGCCATAATCCAATACATCATCAATGGTGCGCGATAATGCAAAAATATCCTCACGATCGAAAGGTGTGACGAAGGTTTTATTTAATTCTGCAATGAGAATCCGCCGGGCTTCATCCGCATCCTTTTCAGCTTTTGTCAACCTTTCTGCTGCTGACGTGTCTTCTGCCATGTACGCTTTCAAGGCTTCCATCCCTTCAAGGGTATATGCAGCCTGGTCATGGATTAGCTTGATGAATATGCTCTGGCGTTTTTTAAAATGGCTCTTCATGAAGAAACTCCTTTAACTTTCACAGATATTTTATACATCCAGCTTCCACCATTAACTGTACACTTTGTTTAACCTGTGCAAGAGTATTGCCAGGTAAGATCTCGAAGGTACGAAATGAGTTTTCAGGTAAAAACGATGCAATCCAGTGGAAATCAATCTCACCCAAGCCGGGTGCATAATGGTCGGTCAATCCGATCACATCATGCAGGTGTGTGCCTAACATGCGGGATGAATAACGCATTAACCAATCTTTTAGGGTATAAAATCCCAGGTGGTCGAGAGCCTGGGCATGCCCGACATCAAAGATAAAACCAAGCCGGCTGGAATCCGCCAGGCTTAGAAGCTCACCCATTTCATTTATGGAAGGAATATCCATGGTATGGTAGCGGTTTTCCAACCCCAACTTGATTTTATATTGTTCCGCATACTCGAGTAGCTCATTCAAACTCTTTTTTACTGAATTCAACCGTGGACCGACCAGCTCCGTCCTGAGTTGGATAAATTTCGATTTTATTTCCTGGTACTCTTCTGATGTGTTCTGACCATTCTTGAACAAGGTGCGTAATTTACTTTCATAATTCAAGTTGTAAGGGATGGTGCCGCAATGGACGACCACGGTGGGGGCTCCTAAATCATTCGCCAACCTGATGCTCCGTTTAACGGTTCCCACTCCTTGTTTGCGAAAGTCTTCGTCTGTAGAAGAGATCAGCCAATCGCGAGCCACCAAATCTTTTGTGGATATGTCTGCCGGGCAAGGTTCATGAACACTGCTGAATTGGTAGTGATCCAGGTGAACACGCGATAGCATGGGTGAATCAACCTGATGGTTAAGCTCAATTTTCTGAAAGCCCAGTTGCTTAGAGATTTCAAAAAAATCATTTAAATCAGGATAGTTTGTAAGTGCCCACATGGTTGATAAAGATGCATTGGTGGGGTGATTTTCATTATCCATTATTTATTAAAGCCTCAATTAAAATAATAGCAAAACATAAAAAAAACTTTGTGTCAGCTCATTATTGGTAACTTTGCCAGATCAGAAATTTCCTTGATATAAAAATCTGCTTCTGCCCCGGCTTCATAATTGAACGCGACTGTTTTTAGACCGGCATTCCTGGCACCTTCTAGCTCGGTCGATTTATGACCGACAAATACTGCCTGGTTTGCAGTAACACCCAGTTGGTGTATGGCAAGCTGATAAATCCGTGGATCTGGTTTTTGAACACCTACTTCGTTGGAGGGAATGATCGAATCCCATAGATGGCCAATCCCACCCCGCTCAAGCTTATTGATTTTCACATTCAGTGGTTGGACAGTATCCGTAACAATTCCAAGGTATAAATTGCGATCCTTCAATAATTCTAATGTCTCCAATGTGTCATCGAAAAATTGAATATTGTCCCTTTCTTTTAAGACTACCTGGATCCCGCGCGAGACCAAGTCAGGGTCGGTAATGCCATAAAGGTTTAGAACAGTAGATTTATACTGCTCAAAGGTGATCTGACCGGTAAAAGCCTGGTGTCGGAGCTGGTTGATCTCAGAATCAGGAATAACTGTATTGGGAAGACCATATTGCTGTATAAAAGCGTTGAATTCCTGGTCTTTGTTCTTTCGATAATAGAGAACTCCGTCTGCATCGAATAGAACTGCCTGGATTTTATTATTCAACGATTTTTCGTTGTGTGAGTTCTCGCCAGATTGATATTCGTTACGCAGTATTTCCAACAATTCAGTCATATTGGTAAGGATCATATCAGGAATGGCGCCTTCATCACATTCACCATGAATAAAATCGTGCTTTATCTGAATGGCTAATTTAAAGCCGGCTCGCTTGGCACCCAAAACGTCCCTTGAGATACGATCCCCAATATAAATACATTCGCTGGTAGGGCTGTTTGATAATCGGGCAGCGTAATGGAATATTGCCGGGTCGGGTTTCCGTCGTTTATATTCACTTGATAACACGATCGGATCGAAATAATGCTTAATTCCATATTGACTTAAATTTAATGGAACCTGTCCACGGCTGGTCACATTACTTATCAGACCGATTTTGTATCCCAATCGTTGAATCTCAGACAGCACAGCCGGCATTTCAGGTCGCATCTGCCTGCGATAATACTGGGTTTCAATCCAGACCATCAAGTCATCCGCCACAGCATCGAGTTGAGGGAAGCTGTCTGAATAATCAGCCAGGATATATTTACGCCACACCACACTCACGGGCAGTTCTTCGAGCGTTCCTAGCCTCCATTGGTGATAACGTGCAAGACCATCCGTGACCAGGTTATATAAATGCGCATCAGATAGGTGTAGATCTATCCCATGAGCCGAAAGAAGCTGTTGAAGTCCAGGTGTGGCTTGCAGACGCATTTCTGGTGAATACCAAAATGTGTCAATTGTGCCACCCATATCGAAGAATACGGTCTTGACAGTCATTTAGATTTTCCCTTAAAACCAGAACATAAATCCTTCCCAGCTGGAATAATACGAATTCTGGTAATCAAAAAGACAAAATAACAATAATGATTATTTGACAAACAATTACGAAATTACTTTGGGACACGGACAGGCTGCGTCCGTGTCCCAAAAGCACATCGAGCTATGGTTAAGTTATGAGTAGCTTATTCTGACTAAGGAGCGACAAGCAGGCTAGCCGCCCAGAAGTCGCGTACTTTACTAACGTTTTCCCAGTCGAAGATCGGATCCATCTCCCAGACCTGAGGCAGTAGCTCATCCAAAGGCAGGTTGTCTTCAAAGACTGGAAGACCTTCAGCCGCTGGGTAAGTACCAATCTCGTTCCAGGGTTCAAAACCTGCTTCCGAGAGAATAAAACGGATGAAGAGTTTGGCTGCATTAGGGTGTGGGGCATTATTGGCTACAGCAAGGAAGCTGGTCTTGAAGATGCCCATGATCGGTTCCATACCAAAACAAGGAGCCATGTTCAATTCGCCTTCTTGGGTAGCTTCGTAGCTCGAGTAGCCCGTCCAACCAAAACCAGGTTCCTCGCCTTCGGGTAATTCAAGCCCGGCAAAGGCTGCATCCACCATATCGCCATCGTCAAGAACCACCACATCGTTATACGCCAATTTCTTGAGCCACAGATAGCCGGCATTCTCCGGTACCATACCAGAAGCATCCGCTACTGCAAGTTCATCGGTAGTCCAGTCTTTGCCATAAAGATCCTTATAAGCCTGGGCCATCTCGTCCCCATTTTGAACGAAAGTGGCAATCTTTGCCATGGTGCTGACGTCTGACATCGGGTCTTCCATGAAGAATTTACCCTTGTAAACGGGTTCTGTTAGCTGCCAGATGTTGGTGAGTGGGCAGCCATCCGGGTGGACCACGTTGTTATACCCGATTACATCAGTCGAGTGGCGCGCAACTGCAAACGGACGCTCATCAGTTAGCTCAGGGATAGACACATCCCTTGGAACGAACGACCATAGCCACTGGTTTGGAACGAATTTTCCAAATAGGATGTGCCCATCGCTGTTGAACCAAACATCCCCAACAACGTTCCCGCTTTCCTGCTCTGCTTCCATCTTGGTATCGATGCCATCGGTATCAGCAACATCGAATTCGATATCTGGGTAAAGGGCATACCATGAATCAGGCAAATCCTCAACTCCACCTGAATTGGCATAGACTGTCACCTTCCCCTCCTCAATTGCCGCGGCTTCGATGGCTGCCCAGTCATCGGTGGCAGGCTGGTATGGTCCAAAACCGTTATCCTTTGCCCATTGTTCGTTCGGGGTGAGTGTTGGCTCAGATACAGCTGTGGGTTGTTCCACAGCTGGCTCAATTGCAGGCGCTGTTGTTGAGGTAGCCGCGCCTGCACAACTGGTAATCATGCTGAATAAAATGCAAATTGATAAAATCCTTACAATATTCTTCATTACTTCCTCCTTACTGTTAGTTAGCTTGAAAATAAGTGAAAAAAACAAAGTACTAAGTTTATTTTGGGTTCGTTTGAATAGTCCTCCTTTCAATGGTTTTTTCTCCCATTACTTGAATTACATCTGTAATTAATTCCTTTATCGATTCCCATGGACCTTAATCACTTATTGGGGACAATCAAATCTCCGCTCGCTTTATCGTATAGGTTTAGGGTTTCAGGATTAAATTTTAGCCAGATCCTGTCATCCATCTGGATTTTGCTGATGCCCATGACTCTAACGGTCAGTTCCATCTCACCCAGGCGGGCAATAATGGTCGAGTCTGCTCCGGAGGGCAGGACGGAATAGGCGCTGAACTCCACTGCTCCAGGGAGAGGTTGGGAGAATATGGCGATATCTTCAGGCCGAATGCCTACTACTACGCTGCCATTTGCGTTACCGGTATTTATCGTAATCTTAAATTTCCCCAGGTCGACAGAATTATTCCCGCTCACCACACCATCCAGCAAGTTCACTTTTGGATTACCAATGAAATCTGCTACGAAAAGATTAGCGGGGAAATGGTAGACCCTGTCGGGGGTATCAAACTGTTGCACAACACCTCCTTTCATGATAGCAATGATGGTAGACATGGTTAATGCTTCCACCTGGTCGTGGGTCACATAGATGGTGGTAGCGCCAGAAAGATGATGCAACCGTTTGAGTTCGGTGCGCATGTCCATGCGCAGGCGGGCATCCAGATTTGAGAGCGGTTCGTCCATCAGGAACACCTTTGGGCGATAGGCGAGCATACGAGCTAATGCAATGCGCTGCTGTTGGCCTCCACTCATCTCGCGTGGATAACGGTCTTCAAAGCCTTCCATCTGTACTTCTTTGAGTGATTCTTTTACCCGCTTTTCCATCTCAGCCTTGGGCATCTTCTGGATTTCCAGGGCAAAAGTAATGTTCTTATCCACCTTCATATGCGGCCATAAGGCATAATTCTGGAAAACCAACCCTAAATCACGCTTGCTGGAGGCAAGCGAAATACCCTTGTCGTAAGAAAAAACCAACTTATTACCAATATAGATCTCGCCACCGTCTGGGTCTTCTAAACCAGCCACGCAGCGCAGCAGCGTCGTCTTACCGCACCCAGATGGACCTAAAAGTGTTACGAAGGTCTCTGGTTCGATGTCCAAGCTGACATGATCCAGTGCAAAAACTTTACCAAATTTTTTTGTTAAATTGTTAATTCTGATGGTTGTTTCCATGAAGCCTCTCTTTACATCCCGAGACCCTTTTTTAGACTGCCGCCTGAGAAACGACTAATAATGGAATTCCCGATAATTGTGATCATTATCAAGATCAGGACGACAATGTTCCCCATTTGATCTCTTCCGGCTTCTATATACCTCATGGTCAGGCTAGCCAGCAACTGGGTATCACGCGTGACAAGTAGGATGATCAAGGAAAGCTCGCGCATGGTAGTGATGAACGTCAGCAGGAAACCGGAAATGAAACCACTCATGGTTAGCGGAAAGATGACACGTCTGAAACGCTGCCAGACGCTCGCGCCGGACACTTGGGCAGCCTCCTCCAGTTCGTGCCCCACCTGCATCATGGCTGAGACCCCTGAACGCGAAGAGTAGGGGATGTGTTTAGCTACCGAGACAATCACCAGCAGGGCAAAGGTTCCATATAAGGAAGGCAACGGTCCTATCTTCTTGGCGAACATGGCAATATAAACCGCGCCGAAAGCGATACCCGGGATGACATACGGAATATAAGCTAGCTGGTCGACCAGCTTAGCAAGCCGGGTACCACGGCCTTTAACGATGGAATATCCGAGCAGGACACCAAGCAATGCGGTAAAAAACGATGTATACAAGGCAAGCCGGATGGAATTCCAGGCGGTTTCATAGATTCTCGGGTTTAATAGAACTCCCGGTTCGCCGTCGTTGTATAATGGGTTAGGTTGTCCGATCCAATTCTGCAAAGTCAGATTACTTAAGCTGTAATCCCCCGACCGCAGCAGGAATGTGTCATAGATCAGCAATCCCAATGGTACTACAAGAACCATTAGCTGAAAGCTGATCACGACCACAAAGAAAACCTTCTTCATATTCCTTAATTTACTTGGATTGGAGACAAACCCTCTCCCCCCGATTGTCTCATAACTCCTGCGCGTACCGGTCAGTCTCTGGTTGAGTGTAATGGTTACCATGGAGAACATGATCAGGACGATCGCCAGCACGAACGCATCGGCCTTGTCTCCAGCTGCCAAACTGCCTCGGATCATGGTAGCAACCACATAATACCGAACCGGTGAGCCCAGGATATTCGGTCCGCCAAACGTGCCCATCACCTTGGAAAAAGTCATAATGAAACCAGACAGTAAAGCCGGTAGAACCAGCGGTAGGGTGATCTTCCGTAAGATACGCCATCGGTCAGCACCCATCAGTTCTCCTGCTTCTTCAAGGCTGGAATCGATCGACATCAGCGCTGCCGAAACAAATAGAAAAAAGAAGGTGTAATAGTGCAGCGCACAACAAATGATAATCGGCACCGGTCCATACGACAACCAGTCGGGCGGACTCACTCCTAAAATGGATTCAATCATTCCCGGGGCTCCACCGACTGTCCTATTCTTGAACAGCACCAGCCAGGCTTGAGCTAATGTCCAGGAAGGCATAATGTAGGGCAAAACCGCTAGTGAAGTGACTAGCTTTCTACCAGGCATATCGGTACGTACAACCAGCCAAGCCAGCGAACCACCGATAATTAGTGCAAAAACAACCGTGCCCATGGCGATGGTCATCGAATGCATCAGGGGGTTGTAGGTATATATTCGGCCAAATATACCCGTCGACATCCTGATCCAGTGAAAAAGCGTGAATTCACCCTCCACGGCACCAGGGATGCGGCTGGTATCAACAGGCTGCCAGGTAAACGTGGTCTCAACCAGTTGATATAGAGGGTTGACGACCATTATGGCCATCAGCCCGAGCATGATCAAAGCTAAGACGACATGTGGTTTGGTCAGCCAGTGAAAGAATCTACGGGAACTAGCCTGAAGCTTTAGTAAGAAGGGTTGTGAGGAGGTCGCAGGGATATGCATGAATATGCTCCGAGTAATCCTTTCTACCTATATAATCTATTCATTTTTTTTCTTAAGTCGTTCACGCATCTGATCCAATTTATCCAAATTCGCCATTACTTTTTCTTTATCATCATTGGCCAACGCCAGGAGCAGGGTGTTAATTATCGTCATCGGTACCACCAGCGAGTGGAATTCAGCCATCGGTCCACGGCGGGCAGCCAGGACTATATTTGCTTTATCACCTACGATCGATCCAAGGGTATCGGTCAGGATAATTACCGGGCAATGGATCTCATTGGCGTAATCCAAAACCAACTGCTGAATGGGGGTGATGTCGAAGAAACCGATCATGAACAGCAAGTCGCGGTCGGTCATCAGCATCAGGGGCTCAAGCACTTCACGTCCAGAGGAGGTAAGCGGGACAACCTGCCGGCCGAAACGGTTTAAACGAAGCTCTATGAGTTCAACCAATGAGATTGATGGGCCGGTACCAAAGACGAAGATATGTTCACATGAGTTAAGCAAACTCACAGCTTTTTGCAAGGATGGCCGGTCAACCGTCTCAAGAGCCTGGGTTAAATAGTCCATTTCTGATACAACCAACCTCTCGAAGATATCCCCCCCCTGACGTAAATCCTCTAGGCGGCCACGCAGGCGCGCTGAATGGGTAACACGCCGGCGGAAATTCTCCTGTAAAACTGTACGCATGGCTGGATAGCTGCTAAAACCCAGGGTACGGGCAAATCTCACCAGGGTGGCTTCGCTCAAGCCAAGCCGGTCTGCAATCTCACCTGCGGATAGAAAAGCCGATTCTTCTTGATTCTTCCGTAGGTAGTTGGCGATACGCTTCTCACTTTTGGTGAGGTCCTTATAGTTATCGCTGATGATCTGGCTGAAGTCGATGATGTCTTGATTTTCTATTTGCATCTCTCATCTCACTTAACCGCCGGCAGGCATGACCATGCATTTTATTAATTTATGAAAGAATAGTTACATTTGAAGATGATACAGCATTTTTACAAAAAATGCAAGTATTCTTTCAAAATAGTTCCTGCAATGCGGAAAACTTTAGTTTGGTTACTCACCCCGTGTTCTTCCCTCACCCATCCTGACATTGCCTGCCAGCTTTTCTACGAATTGGCGGGAACCAACTGCTGTTCCATCCAGGCTGGCTGTAGCAGCACCGCAGGCGACTCCCCACTTCAAAACCTCACGCCCTGTGAGACTCATTCTGGAGTGCCCAAACCATACCAGCCAGCATGGCATCGCCCGCGCCGATTGGATTTCGCTCCTTGATCACCGGCGGTTCTGCCCACCAGGTGCGGGTTCCATCCGAATAAACTGCGCCAATTTTTCCCAGTGATATGGCCACCTGACTGACGCCTAACTGATGGATCTTGCCGAGTGCTTTGAGAGCATCAGGGATGGTGCGGATAGGATGCCCAATTAACTCACCCGCCTCAGTGGTATTCGGTTTAACCAGAAATGCATGTGCATTGCACCCTTCTCTTAAATACTCACCTTCCATATCAAGAATTGCAAATGCTCCTGCATCCTGGATACGAAGGATGATCTCCCTGATAAAGGACGGTTGGATGCCTGGAGACGCGCTACCGGCTAAAATCCACCAATCCCCTTTTCTTGCCAGTATGCCAATTTTATCCAGCATTGCCATAGTATCCGCAATCGTCACATTAGGACCGGGTTCGTTCACTTTTAAATAATGCGTATGCGCAGCATCCACTACACTCAGATTAACCCGTGTCTCGCCTTGTACCCGGATAAAATCTGTGTGGATACCCATCTGAGACAATCCATGAATCATTTGATCCCCTACGGCACCACCAATAAACCCAAGCGCCATACTTTCAACACCCAGGGCAAGTAGGGCACGCGAGACATTAAAACCCTTGCCACCGTAATCTGTGCGGACTGCAGCAGCCCTTAAGACCCGGTCCAGGCCTATTTCTGGCACGGTCATTTCGCGATCGAGTGCGGGGTTGAGTGTGATGGTGTAAATCATTGCCTGGTTCTAAATTGCAAATGGCGATTTTTCTCTTCTCTTAAAACTCACCAGGGTATTTACTTGGAGTTCCTTGAGAGTTTCAATCATTTCAGTGATCCCAAAACCTAACTCTCCTACCCGATGAGCGTCTGATCCTACAGTTATGATCGGATCTGCCCCAAGAGAATTAACTTTGGAGAGATATAGTTTGAGGAATTCCTTGGAAGGATATGTTTCTTTCACCGGAAGTTTTAAACCTTTTGAATTCACCTCAATCCCGACCCCACAGCCGATCAACGCTGTGATGAATGCTTCCGCTGAGGATTTATAGCTTTCAAATGGAAGCGGTGGAGTTAATTGATAGGAATATTTTTTGATCAAGTCCGGATGGGCGATAACATCAAAAAGATGTGACTCTGCTGCTTGAGCAGCAAGTTCAAAATACTGATGATAAATTGAAACAATATCACGGTCCTTAAAGAAATCAACTGCTTTGGTTTTATTCGAAAAAAAGCCTCCCCTGATGTCATGAACAGAACCTAGAATAATATCAAAGGGTTGACCAATCAACCCTTCATAATATTGGATTTTAGCTCCAATATCAGCTTCTTGGTTGGGGTAATAATCCATTTCAATACCCAGACGGATTTGGAGTTGTGGGTAGCACTCCTTACAGACCTGGATACTTTCCCAGTGTTTTAGAAAGGACTCTGTAGATATTAAGTAGTCCGGCTGGTTCAACATCACGTGATTTGTAAATGCGATTTCTTGGATGTCAATTTCCAGAGCCCGTGTACATGCTTCGACTTCACTCATATTTCCATCGATGGTTACAGCTGTGTGCAGGTGGTAATCCATTCGTCTTGGTGATTCCATTTCTCGATCCATATATACATCTCCCTATTCATCCAGGACATTTTTGATTTCGGGAGTTGCCCACAGAGCGGCACCAGTTGTATCGACCACTAAATCACAGGTCTCCATTTGTGGAATAAAGGCGATTTGAGCCATAATAAATTGATCTTTAAAGAATCGGTTCCGAAAGTACGTGGGCTCATACTTCTTCCGATAATCAATATCGCGTTTCCATTTGCGTTTAAGCCTGATGGGGTCATCGGTAAGATAGACTACTTTTATCCCAATCAGAGGCAGCAATTCTTTTAGTAAAAACGGGAAATTCCCTTCGATAAAAATGATGTCTGCCGGCTCAATCTCGATGGGAATCCCATCCGGTTTTAAGTTTCCATTCAGATCATGACTGGATGTGGCATACACAAAATCATATCTTGGGATGGTGATCCTTTGACCCTGGCATATCTGGGTGAGGCTTGTTTTTAATAACTCAAAATGGAGCGCCTCCTTCCCCTGGGTGTAGATGCCTTTTTCCTCCCGATAATCCCGATCGGTTAAGAAATTATCCATTTCGATAGAGGTGGTTTTTTGACCAGCTTCAGCGAATGCAAAACGCAATCGTTCGACGATTTCTGTTTTACCCGCGGCAGTGGGACCCGCAATGGCAAGCAAGGTTGGGATTCCACGCCTTAGGATAAGTTTTTTTACAACTTCAATAAAGAGCGCATCAACCTGATGATTGGCATTCTTGAAATCACGGTAACCAACATCCTGGAAACGTTCAAATGCCTTCTGTTTTTTATCAAATTGGCGATATGGCTGATGACCAAGATGAGCCAGGACATTATCGGTAAAATACATTGTGCGGTGTAAAAAGAAAAAACCTCGAATATCAAAATAAAAATGAATATTTACCCACTCAATCGGATAATCACCAGTGGTCAGTCCTACGAAAAGCATATTTGTCAGACGAACAATTTCATCATCCAGGACGATACCGCCATTAATGCGTGGTTTTATCTGGATGGCATCATAAAATGAGCGGGTGTTCACACGTGTTTCTATATCTGTGGTCGAATCCAAGGATACTGATGACCAGCCATCCTGAGGGAATAGATTGTTCAAGGCATAACGGAATTCATATAACTCCATGCCTTTAACAGCAGGGGTAAGGATTTTCATTTTTTTATATAAAATTTTGCTAAAGATATCCTCATCATCTAGCTTATTTCTTTTATGCAGCATAATGACAAAACCTCCGGTGATCAGAAGCTATATCAGGCCAATTCCCGCACTTGAGGGAACCTGAAGAATACAAAAATTCCATATAGAAGGGATAAAGCAGCACCAATACCAACGGACAAAGGCGCACCTATCCAATCCGCAATAAAGCCCGCCTGTAGTCCGCCTAACTGATGCATTCCCTGTGACACCAGGGAGTACTGGCTCATCACCCGACCACGTAGTTCATCGGGCGAGGTGATTTGTACCAAGGTATTTGCCAGTGCGTTTTGAAATACCTGCCACATACCCACCAATAACAGCAGGAATAATGAGACAATAAATATTTTTGAATTTACGAATGCCAGTAGCAACACAGGAAGTCCTAAATTTCCCAGTGTTAACAATCGTCCTCTACGGGCGTGTTCCGGTAGGGATGCGACCAGGATCGCCCCGGTAACTGCCCCAATCCCCACGGCTGAAAACATTAACCCGAGTGGCAAGGCTTCTGGCTCAAGGCAATTGAGGATAGGGTTCTTGCCATAACACAAGAAAGATACGACGGGTTGGGCACTTCCATGTAACATATCATCCGCAAATACAGGCAACAATGTCTGGTAAGGCCTTGAGAGAAAAGAAGTAACTGCCACCAGGCTCATTAAAACCAGAAGTACTTGTTGGCCAAGCACATAACGCACACCCTCCAGCATATGGGCGATTATGGGAGGGTTTTGCGATTTTGGTCGAGTGGTTTTAGGCAGATCACGCATTAATAGCAAGCAAGCAATCACAGCTACAAAGCTCAAGCTATTCAAGAAGAAAGCAGCTGCCTCCCCTCTCGTTGCAACCACCAACCCAGCAATGGCAGGACCGATCGTACGAGCCCCGTTGTGGATGGCTGAGTTCAATCCAATTGCACTGGTCAAATCTTCTTTGCCTTCAACCATCTCAACCACAAAAGATTGCCGTGGAGGCATGTCCACAGCTTTGAGCATCCCTAGCAGGAAGGCCATCAGATACACATGCCAGACACGTACAGCACCTGTCCAGGTTAGTGCAGCCAAGATCAGTGCCTGTACTAACATGAGTGCTTGTGTGATGAGTATTATCTTACGCTTAGAGTAACGATCAGCAAGAGAACCACCCCAGAAAGAAAACGGCAGCAGGGGAAGAAAAGTCATTAAGTTAACGATACCCAATGAGATCGCTGATCCAGTCAAACTATACACAAGCACCTGTTGCGCCATGGATTGCATCCATGTTCCAATAAGAGATACACCCTGTCCGAAAAACCACAATTTATAATTTCTATGTTTGAGTGCCCGGAATGTCGTTTTAAACCGGGGACCAGGTGAAAATAACGGAAGCCGAAATCTATGCACCATATTTTGCGATACGCTGGGCGTTTGCGAGAGCTATTGGCATGATGTGCGTTGCAGGGATAGTACCGAGGCTGCCTCGTGCACACGCGCGTTCACCAAATTCGGGTAATCCATCAGCGTTAACAAATGCGGAATACATTAATGTTGGGACGGGGTGCCATGAATGAGATTTAAGCACGGATGGAGAAGAATGATCCCCACCGACAACGACCACATCCGGTTTTAGAGCTAGAATGCGAGGAATAAACGAGTCGACTTCTTCAATCGCTTTCACCTTGCCGTCAAAGTCTCCCAGCTCTCCGAAGGTGTCGGTCTTCTTCACATGCAGGTAAAAGAAATCGAAATTTTCCCAATTTTTCTCCAGGGCTGAAAACTCATCATTAAGGGTGCTTCCATCGATATTTAAAACCTGCATCCCGACAAGTTTCGCCACACCACGGTACATTCCATTAATTGCAATGGCAGCTGCCTTTAGCCCATACTTCTCTTGAAAGGTTGGCAGGATGGGTAGCTTGGCAAATCCACGCAATAAGATCATGTTGGCTGGATATTTATCTGCCAATAGCTTTTGTGCGGAGGTGATAAATTGGTTCACATATCGGGCAGCTTTTTCTGACCTAGAATCAAGTGCAATGACAGGAAGAGGAGGCACACCAATCTTTTGGGGATCGGTTTCTGACAGCGCATCATTCAAACCAGGGGAGCGCATGATGAAGGCAAAACGATGCTCTTTGACAGGCTTGATGAAAATCTCTACTTCTTCAACTTTGATCGTTTCCAGCAGGCAGGCTAATTCCTGATTTATTTCAGTAGCAATACGGCCAGCACGGCGATCGGTAATTCTTCCTTCTGTATCCAAACTACAAAAATTTCCTCGGGCAGCCAGGTCATCTGGACCCAATTCAAAATCCACTCCGAGAGCTTCCATGGCTCCCCGCCCGATTTCATGTTGCAGAGGGTCATATCCAAAAATTGCCAGGTGACCAGGTCCGCTACCCGGTGTGATGCCTGGCCCAACAGGAACGGTTAATCCCAATGAGGCGCGTTTGGCAAGAGCATCCAGGTTGGGGGTACGGGCAGTTTCCAATTCCGTCCTTCCACCAGGCAGGCGGGGTAGCCCACCAAGGCCGTCCATGATGAGCATGACGATCTTGGTCTGATTGGATATGATCAGGTTCTGCATCAGGTTGGTATTCATCCTGTTACCTCATCTCACTCAGGGTAATATCCTGGGCACTTTTCAGGTGGTGCTTACATTTCCTATCGGTATTAGTCTTCTCGGGTGTATTACCTTCTGTTTGGTATCTACCAACTGACAGGGTATTTTTTCCCGATGCCAGAAACCAACGCTTCATACGCACATTGGGTCTTCTTGTAATTTCCATCCCGATCAAGGGCAATGCCCCTACCAATGCCGGTGACAATTTTTCCGATACCGATTTCTTTGATTTCCTCTTCAAATTTCATGAGTATGGTCGGAGCGCTTCCGGGTTCCGTGCTGCGACCGTCGAAGATTACATGAATGTAAACATCATCCACATGATGAGTTTTTGCCATACGTAATAATGCCAGAGGATAGTCAATCGATCCGTGTGAACTTTTTTCACTTAATAGACCGATCAGGTGAAGGCTGGAATGACGGCTTTTTACATGCTCAATCGTATGAAGGAAGATCTCGTTGGTGTAAAATGATCCGTCCTGCATAGCAGAATCAAGCCTGACATCATCCTGTAAAATCAACCTGCCGGCGCCCATGTTCATATGACCGGCTTCGGAATTGCCATTTTTCCCTGGTTTCAAGCCAACTGCTTCTCCGGCGGCACCTAATTTCGTATGCGGGTATTTCTTGACCAGGTTATCCCAAAATGGTGTGTTGGCCAGGTAAATTGGGTTTGTTTGATCCTCTTTGCCGATGCCCCAGCCATCGAGTATCACCAATAAGACTTTTCTCGCCCCGAGCTTATTTTCTCCAACAATAAGACTACTACCTGTCATCTCAGCTGGTTGAGCTATTTCAAGGATGGCTAAAATCGTAGGGGCAATGTCTGATAGGCTCCCCGAAGAAAGCTCGATGGATTTTTCTGAATCCGCGGAAATCAGCACAAATGGGACCGGGTTGGAAGTGTGGGAAACATTGGGAGTTCCATCAGAGTTGTACATCTCCTCCAAATTTCCATGGTCAGCAGTAACCAGGACCACATAATTTTCGATAATGGCTGCTTTTACAAGCTGGCCCAGATATTCATCGACAAATTCAGCACATTTGATCTTGGCAACTGGGTTTTGAGTGTGGCCAATCACATCACCATTGGCGAAATTGGTGACAATAAAATCGAAACCTTCCTTAATACCACGTTCCAGCTCATTAACTACCTGCTCCAAGTGTAGCTCAGGGATCTGCTCAAATGGAACTCCTTTGGGGGAGGCAATGCGGATATCTGTTTCACCATCGAAGGCTTGATTATTGCCACCATTCAAGAAAAATGTGATGTGGGCGAACTTTTCTGACTCAGAAACATGCAGCTGCCGCAATTTTGCCTGACTGATGACTTCTGCAAGCGTATGGTTGATTTTCGTGGGAGCAAAAGCTACTGGCAGATCTTTGAATTTCTCGTGATACAAGGTGAGAATAATGAATGGCAGATGCTCAAAGTTGACTCTCGGGAAATTTCCCACTTCGCGGTCGACGAAGGCTTCGGTTAATTGGATTTCTCTTTCACCCCGGCGTAAGCAAAATATCACTGCATCGCCATCCTTGATGCGCCCGATTGGTTTGCCTCGTGTGTCTACCAGGATGATTGGCTCGAGTGAGTAATCTGTTTGACCCTCCGCGTAACAATCACGGACGGCATCTGCAAGCTCCGCGCCACCACGAGATGAAATGTCAGCGCACATCATCGCCTCCTATTACACAAGCATCAAGCTAATTGGCAGGAAAAATATCCAGTAATTGCTTGAATTCATAGATGATTACGTCAGGCTTATTTTCTCCACAGGGAGGGTCTTTTTCGACCTCATCCTGGTCCATTAATAGGATGGTCATTCCAAATCCAGCATTCCTCGTTCCAACCACATCTCTGGAGGGGTTATCTCCCACATATACACATTTCTCTGGAGCAACCCCTATTCTGCGTGCTGCTTCCCAATACACTTCAGGGTCGGGTTTTCGGCGTCCTAACACGGAAGAAAGGACGACTGATTTAAAATATCCGCTGAGACCGTCTGCCTCCAACCAATCGGGGATTTCTTGCGTGGTGATGACATTGCTGATAATTCCTAAACGGTAACCACGCTTGTCAAGCTCACTAACGACATGTTTGGCATCCCGTTGTAAAACCCGCTTCCCCATAGATTGGCGAAATTGGTAAGTCAATTCGGTCGCGATGGGGGTGAGTTTTTCAGCCGGATATTCTGGCAACAACCAACGCGTCCATAATTCGCTCTCCGGGGCCTCAATCCAGGTCTCGAAAGCCCATTTTCGATACGTTTTATAACGTTCATCTAATCGCTGGCACAACGCTTCTGGGGATTCTTGTGATTCGACCAAGTCTGCGATCTTTCGACGGGCGTTCGATTGGTGTACCTCATCTTTTACCAGGATTCGCATTGTATTCCCTAGGTCGATAAATATGGCATCAATTTTTGGTCTCATGGGAGCTGCCTTTCGAATAGAAGGATCATCGATTTATGCTGGTTAATATATATATACACAGAAATGTTTACAGAATCTCCTGGTCATGATGCGCGTGGTGGGAAGATATCCAACAGGTCGCTACATGTGTGGATGATCCGGTCAGGCATGTATTCACCTTCTGGTGGCTCCTTTACCGGCTTCTCCGGGTCCAATAATATGATCACCATGCCAAAGCCAGCTTTCCTGGTACCCACAACATCCCGTATAGGATTATCACCCACATAGACACACTTTGCAGGATCAACACCCACCCTACGGGCAGCTTCCCAGTAAATTTCCGGACCTGGTTTACGAAAACGGATTTTTGAGGAAAGGACAACCGCCTTAAAATAAGAATTGAGTTGATCGTGTTCCAACCAATCGGGAATCTCTGTTTCTGTGATGGTATTGGCAATAATCCCCAGGATATACCCACGTTTATCCAGCTCCAAGACGACTTCTTTAACATCCGGACGGGGAATACGACGGCCGTCTTTGTCTCGCCACAGGCGCGTCAGCCGACCGGAGTGTGAGCCAATTATGTCAGTCGGGAAGTCTGGCAGCATGAAATGGGTCCAGAGCTCCTTTTCGGATGCTTCAGTTAAGTTCTCAAACGACCATTTCCGATAGGCTTTCCACCTCTCATCTAGTTTTGCAAAAAATACATCTTGGGGATCTGTTGTGCCCACCAAGCTCACGAGATCCTGCCTGGCGTGAGCCTGGAATGCTTCATCTTCCACCACAATCCTTAGAGTATTGCCTACGTCCAGGAAAATTACTTCAATATTGGCACTCATGTTTTCTCCTCATTACTCAGCCAAGATTCTTTTTCTTACAAAATGGATTATTATGAAATTATACTTTCATTTGTATATAATACAACATTATTATTAAAAATGCAAACAATCTTTCAAATAAGTATTGACATTTAAGTTTGAAATGTGTAAACTATTAGTAGTGCACACGTGTGCAAAAAGGATTGCTCCATGCCAACGACGATCAAAGACATTGCGCGACATGCTGGCGTATCCCACGCCACCGTTTCACGTGCACTCAACCACAGCCCCCTAATATCCTCCCAGACTACTGAACGCATCCAGGAAATCGCCTCACAATTAGGCTATCGCCCAAGCGTAGCAGCCCGTAGCCTGAAGACCAATCGTTCACAGGTTTTGGGCGTAATTGTCAGCCATATTGCCGACCCATACTTCAGTGAAATCCTGCAGGGCATCGATGATGTCGCCCAGGAAAATGGTTACAGCCTTTTCATCGCCTCAGCTCAAAATGATCCACTACGCGAAAATTCGATCGTTCATACTATGCGTGAGCACCGGGTGGACGGGGTGATATTGTGCTCACCCAATTTCGCAGCGGAACACAGTAACCAGCTGAATTCCTATAATATCCCCATCGTTGCTCTTAATAATCAAGCCCCTGAAGATTATCGATTTGCAATCTATCACGATGATGTGGACGGAAGCAAGCAAGCCTGCCGGCATCTCATCAGTTTGGGACATAGAAAGATTGCTTACTTGGGAAATGTAGCAGCTGGTCGTACCAACCAGGAGAGGCTTGAAGGTTTTACCAAGGCGATGCAAGAAGCCGGATTGCATGTCAAGCCTGAGTTTATCCACCAGGTTTCAGGGAACAGCGCTGAAAAAGGTGTTGAAGCAGTTGAGTACTTCGTCGGTCTTCGACAAAAGCCTACCGCGCTGATCTGCTATAACGATTTGATGGCAATTGGTGTATTGAAAGGATTATATCGGACAGATTTTCGCGTACCGGAAGATATGTCTGTCACTGGGTTCGACAATATCTCGTATTCTGATTTCACACAACCTCCGCTCACCACAATCGACCAACCGAAGCGTTTCTTGGGTGCGGAAGCAGCGAGGATGATGTTTACCCAGCTTAGCTCGAATGCAAATTCCTCGCTTAACGACCCATATATAAAGCGATTAAAAGGCATGTTGATTATTCGCCAGTCTACCGCAGCTCCAAGAAAAGAATAAAATCCTATGCAAATGTTATTGTCATCATCTAATCTTCAGCTCCATCCCAATTCCCTGGTGAAGGATCAAGATGTGGAATATGGACTGGTTCAAACAGCTTCAGGGTTGCGGTTGGTGGTGCTGTCATCCCATCGCCCGTCGGTTTTAGAGGCGTTCGAGGGAGATGTGTCTGAATTTCAGGGACGAGCTTTGCTCGTAGGTCCCCAAAGCGTCAGGAATGCAGCTTCTCTGCGCGCCAGTCTGCCGTGGTTGCAACCTAAGGTATTGGGTTGTAAAACCTCGGTAGGCATGGGTGACCGGCTTGGTATCGCAACCCCAGGGCATGTACGTGCAATTGCTGAGTTCCATGGACAAATCTCACCCATTTTTGCTCAACAATCCATCCGCGAAATGACACGAACTGGACGCTCTCCACAGCAGGTGATGGATGACGCCACATGGGGGGTGTTTGAGGAAGGCTGGAAGGATGGTATGGGTGCAGATGCAGATCATCTTAAAACCACGGATGATATCGATGCTTGTATAACCGCCGGCTTTACCCTGTTCACATTCGATCCTGGTGCCCATGTCGATGATCATTCACAAAACGATGATCTTACCACACTCAAAGAAAAAGCAGAGCGGTTACCAGCCCACATGCAGCTAAATAAAACCGGTCTATGTGAGCAAGCTTTTGATATCGACGGGTTTCACGTGCTATTGGAAGAACCAACATTACTAAAAGCCATGGTGAAATACGGAAATGCCATCGCCCATGTAGTATCCCTGTATGAGCATTTGATCCGGGTGGCAAAAAACCAGCCTTTTGAAGTTGAAATCTCCATGGATGAGACTGAGCAGCCCACTTCTCCTTCGGAGCATATATACATTACCAGCGAGTTACGGCGCTTGGGAGTGAAGTGGGTCAGTTTTGCTCCCAGGTTCATCGGACGGTTTGAAAAAGGCGTGGACTATATCGGAAATTTGAATGCATTCGAAGCCGATCTGGCAACTCACGCTGCCATTGCAAGGCAGCTCGGACCGTATAAGCTCTCCATGCACTCTGGTTCAGATAAATTCAGCATCTATCCAATATTTATGGAAAAGACTCGTGGATTAGCACATCTGAAAACGGCTGGAACAAGCTATCTGGAAGCATTGCGAACCATCGCTACTTTGGATAAGGACTTGATCAGAGAGATCTATTCTTTTGCCCTGGAACATTTTGAAACTGACAAACACTCCTATCTCATTTCAGCTCAAATCTCCAATGCCCCCAAACCAGAACAGATATATGACTGGCCCGGATTGCTTGACCAATTTGATGCAAGGGAAATACTCCACGTCACGTTCGGTTCCGTGCTGACCGAAAAAATGGATGGAGGGAAGTGGCGTTTCTATGATCGCCTCATGTCCCTGCTTGAATCTAATCGAGAAAGCTACTTTCGTAATTTAGAAATCCATTTCAAGCGCCATCTATCACCCTTTTCTTCAACTATCTGATTGACTCGAGGGTATGACCATGGATATTCAACACACTCAAACAGGAAAGTTTTTTATCGGGAAAATCGTCGTTATCACCGGCGGTGCAGGTATTCTCTGCGCTCCTTTATGCTATGCCCTGGCTACAGAAGGTGCCCGCATTGCCATTTTGGATATTAATGCCCACGCCGCTGACGAACTGGCACAGAAAATCATCCAATCTGGCGGTGCAGCAATCGCGTTGGCATGCGATGTTTCAGTGAAGGATGACATCGAGGTTGCTGCGCAAGCCATCCTCCACTCCTATGGAAGCGTGGATATGCTGATCAACGGGGCCGGGGGAAATAGCCCTCTCGCTACCACGCGGGCTGATTTGTCTTTTTTTGAGCTGCCCGAAAATGCCATAAATTGGGTGGTTGAGTTAAATTTAAAAGGCACCATTATGGCATGCCAGGTATTTGGTAGGATCATGGCTCAACAGAAACAGGGGATCATTCTCAATATTTCCTCCATGAATGCGTTTCGCCCATTAACCCGAATTCCGGTATATTCTGCTGCCAAGGCGGCAGTGAGTAACTTTACCCAGTGGCTTGCAGTCCACATGGCGCAGGAATATTCACCAGAGATCCGGGTGAATGCCATCGCACCTGGATTCTTTCTGACAGACCAAAATCGATATCTCCTGGTCGATCAAGAGACCGGAAATCTCAGCTCCAGAGGCCAAACCATTATCGAGCATACCCCGATGAGACGTTTTGGAAACCCAGATGACCTGGTGGGTACGGTACATTGGCTTCTTTCACCTGCTTCGTCATTTATCACTGGAATCGTCGTCCCGATCGATGGAGGATTCTCAGCATTCAGTGGTGTCTAAAACAACCATTCTGACAAATATGGATCGATTTTTGGGATGAGTCAAGGAGATTATGGTCATTGGTAGAGGCATGAAGGATGGTTATCTAAGTAAGGATGAGATCCAAGCGATCGTCAGGGATAGCCTGGCGTCGTTGGTATTAGATGGTAAACGAGTCCTTGTCCTGATTCCGGATGGCACACGCACGATGCCCATGGCGCTCATGTTCACCCTGCTGGAGGAATTTTTGTCCCGCAGGGTAAGCCAGTTAGATTATTTGGTAGCACTGGGAACTCATCAGCCGCTGGATGATGACCAGCTGAGCAGGCTGGTGGGCAGGCAGGTACAAAACGGGAATGTAGGCAGTATTCGTATCTTCAATCACGAATGGCACAAACCAGATAGTTTTGTTCAGATTGGGATCATACCCGCCGATGAGATCAAACAGATTACGGGTGGTTTGATTTGCGCTGATGTACCTGTCCGACTTAATAAACGTATCCTCGAATACGACCAGATCATCATCTGTGGGCCGGTTTTTCCGCATGAAGTAGTGGGGTTTTCCGGAGGGAATAAGTACTTCTTCCCCGGTATCGCTGGACCTGAGATCATCAATTTCACCCATTGGTTGGGGGCACTTATCACCAGCTACAAGGTCATCGGTACCATGGTGACTCCTGTGCGTGCCGTCATTGACCGAGCAGCTGAGTTCGTTGACATCCCAACTGCATGTTTTGGTTTCGTGGTGACTCATGATGGAGTGGCAGGTGTGTATTTCGGCGAAGCAAAAGAAGCCTGGCAGGCAGCTGCACGATTATCTGGTGAAAAACATATCATTTACAAGGATAGGACCTTCAAGCGCGTGTTGTCCATCATGCCCAAGATGTATGACGACCTGTGGACAGCCGCCAAAGGTATGTATAAGCTAGAACCCATCATCGAAGATGGGGGTGAGGTTATCATCTATGCTCCGCATATCCATGAGGTCAGTTACACCCATGGCAAGCTGATAGACGAGATCGGGTACCACTGCCGCGACTATTTTTTATCACAGTGGGATAGATTCAAGGATTATCCTGGTGGCGTGCTGGCACACTCAACCCATTTAAAAGGTTTGGGAAGTTATGACCCAGTTTCCAGAACTGAAACCTCACGCATCCGAGTGACCCTTGCCACGGGCATTCCAGCTGAGCGCTGCCAGATGATCAATCTGGGATACATGCCACCTGGTGAGATTAAATCAGATGCATGGCAAAACCGCGAAGATGAAGGTATGTTGGTTGTTCCACAAGCTGGAGAAATATTGTATCGGGTCAGGAATGCTTGATGATTATAGAAATTTGTGAGATGAAATTCAATTTGGAATGAATAATTACCGATAGGAGATGGATATGGAGAAAGCAGACATAGGTTTGATCGGATTGGCAGTCATGGGGCAGAACCTGGTTTTAAATATGAATGACCATGGATTTAAGGTAGCAGTGTTCAACCGCACGATATCAAAGGTGGATGACTTCATGAGAGGGAGTGCCAAGGGGACTCAAGTGATCGGAACACATTCGCTAGAAGAGCTGATCAGTACCCTGATCAAGCCTCGACGTGTCATGCTCATGGTACAGGCAGGTAAGCCTGTAGATGACTTTATTGAATTGCTCATTCAATATCTTGAGCCGGGTGACATCATCATCGATGGAGGTAACTCGAATTATAACGATACGATCCGACGAACCGCGTATGTCGAATCGAAGGGATTATTGTATGTTGGCACGGGGGTTTCCGGGGGTGAAGAAGGTGCCCGCCATGGTCCTTCCATCATGCCAGGAGGCTCACCTGCTGCCTGGCAGCATGTAAAACCAATTTTTCAAGCTATTGCAGCTAAGGTGAAACGCCCGGATGGCGGAGAGGATGCCTGCTGTGATTGGGTGGGTGAAAATGGAGCGGGTCATTACGTCAAGATGGTGCACAATGGAATCGAATATGGCGATATGCAGCTAATCTGTGAAGCATACCAGGTGATGAAGGAAGGCTTGGGCCTGTCACCTGCGCAGATGCATGACATTTTTGACCAATGGAATAAAGGCAAGCTTGAATCTTATTTAATTGAAATCACCCGTGATATCCTGGGTTACAAGGACACAGATGGGCAACCCCTGGTGGAAAAGATCCTGGATGTGGCTGAACAAAAAGGCACCGGAAAGTGGACGGGGATCTCAGCCCTGGACATGGGCACCCCGCTTACGATGGTGGTTGAAGCTGTCTTTGGGCGGGCACTTTCATCATTAAAGGATGAACGCAGTAATGCTGCAAGAGTATTGTCTGGACCACAACCTCAAATTAAGGGTGACGTAACCGCATTCATTCGCGATTTAGAGCAAGCTGTGTATGCCTCCAAGATCATGTCGTATACCCAGGGGTATATGCTCTTCAGGGCAGCTGCAAAGGAGTATGGCTGGAATTTAAATTATGGGGGCATTGCACTGATGTGGCGAGGTGGGTGCATCATCCGGTCAGCATTCCTTGGCAAGATCAAGGAAGCATTTGATATAAATCCATCTCTGGAAAACCTGTTGCTTTCACCTTATTTTACTCAGCAGGTCGTTTCAGCACAGGCTGGATGGCGGAGGGTGGTCGCAAAAGCAGTAGAAGCTGGCATTCCCACACCTGCCATGTCTAGTGCGCTGGCTTTCTTTGATGGTTACCGGCATGAACGCTTACCTGCTAACTTGCTGCAAGCACAGCGAGATTATTTCGGTGCACATACCTACCAGCGGGTGGATAAGCCGCGGGGTGAATATTTCCATACCAACTGGACCGGGCATGGTGGTGACGTAACCTCAACCGTGTGGAAGAAAGGTTAGCCACATGCACAGTAACAAGTAAGTTTTGATCAGGATGTGGAAGAGAGGAGATTACCATGAAGACCAGCCTGAAAATTCCTGCACAAGGTGGATTAGATTTTCTCGCCTTGGGTGCACTCAATCACCGCCTAGATCCAGGGGTTGTCCCGTTTCGGAAAGCAACGGAATGCAAGATCTATCCCAGTGGCGGTGAATATAACGTGGCTGCCAACCTGGCGGATTGTTTTGGGCTCCAAACCGGGATTGTGTCCGCCATGGTGGATTATCCCATTGGTGAGCTGATTGCCAATGGAGTCAGGTCAATGGGTGTCAGACCATTTTATAAGTGGTTCAAGCACAATGGGGTGACCGGACCCAATATGGCGACCATTTACAGCGACCATGGGCAAGGTGTTCGAGCCCCTGTAGTTTTTTATAACCGCGCAAATGAAGCAGCAGCCCAGCTAAAACCAGGAGATTTTGATTGGAACTCCATATTTTCCGACGGTGTACGCTGGTTCCACAGTGGGGGTATCTTTGCAGCATTATCGGAAACCACGGGTGAATTAATCATCGAAGGGATGAAAGCCGCCAGGGAGAATGGCGCAGTCATTTCTTTTGACTTGAATTATCGTCCGAAATTATGGAGCATTTGGGGTGATAAGCAACGCGCGATCTCAATCCTTAACCGCATTGTTGAGAATGTGGATGTATTGGTTGGGAACGAGGAAGATTTACAATTCGGACTTGGCATACCTGGCCCCGACATCAGCAAGAAATCCAAACTGGATCCAGTCGTATTCTATAAGATGATTGATGAGGTTGCCAGACGATATCCGCATATAAAAGTCGTGGCGACTACATTGCGGGAGGTGCATTCGACCAACCGCCATAGCTGGAGTGCGGTTGCCTGGATAGATGGAGAAATGTACATTTCTCCCTCCTGCGACCTCGATATTCTTGACCGGATTGGTAGTGGAGATGGTTTCGCAGCAGGCTTTTTCTACGGTTTACTCGCGGAAGAAGGACCCCAGCAGGCAGTCAATCTGGGATGGGCGCATGGTGCACTCATCACCACTTTCCCAGGCGATCAAACCATGGCAACCCTTGCAGAAGTGCGTGCCTTCGCCAATGGGAGTTCATCACGCGTACAAAGATAGAAAAAAGCATCATTCATAAAAACATGTGGTCATGAAGGAGGAAGAATGGAAACAATGAAAGCGCTAGTTTTCAGAGATATCGGGAAGATCGAGCTGTGTGAACTGCCGATGCCAAAAGTGACCCAACCTGATGATGTGCTCATCAAAGTATCTGCAGTTGGTATTTGTGGCTCAGATATCAAGATACTGGAAGGAAAGCATCATTACAAAGAAAACACCGTCTTAGGCCATGAATTTTGTGGAACAGTCACCGAAATTGGCTCCCATGTAACTCATTTTAAGGTGGGCGACCGCGTTGCAGTGGATAACAACATCCGTTGCGGATTTTGTTCATTTTGCCGCATGGGATTGACCAGCCAATGTGTCGAAATAAAAACCAATGCCATTGGGGTAATGCGGAACGGCGGGTACGCAGAATACTGCCTCGTTCCCGAAAAACAATGCTTTGGGTTGCCCGATGAAATTGACGATATCCTGGGGACGCAAGTGGAGACTTTGGCAACCGTTGTAAATGGGATGAATACTTTGCTTATGCTCCCGTACGATTACGTATTGATCATTGGATTTGGCCCGATTGGATATCTATTCGCTCAATTTGCCAAGAACATCGCTGCCAAGGTGGCAGTGACCGAGATTGACCCATTCCGGATCAATGTTGCCAGGCAATGTGGGTTAACCGTCTGGAATCCCAACGAGGACGACATTGTAGCGAAGATCACAGAGTTTACCTATGGGCGTAAAGCGGATATTGTCGTGGAAGCAACGGGAAATGCGCTCGAACAGGCATTGCAATGCGTCACGCCTGGTGGGAAAGTTTTACCATTTGGGATGGATTCGAGTATCCAGGCAACCGTCATACCCAATGACATCACTCGCTGGGCTGTCAAAATCCTCGGATTGTATCTCGGTCAGAACACCATGGTACCTTCCATCCGGATATTCCAGGAGAAGCGCCTGAATATGGACCCATTTTTTACCAAAGTCATACCCTTGGAAGATGGGATAAAAGCTTTCGATGACCTTGGTTTGGATCTTAAAACCTTAACCCACCATCCAAAAAGCGCCATGAAGATCGTGATGAAGATGTAGGAGGAGAAAATGAATCGACAAGTCAATATTGCAGTCATCGGCACAGGCCGAATAGGAAGTGTCCATACCCGCAACCTCGTGCGCAGTATTCATGAAGCGAATGTGGTAGCCATTTGTGATATCCGCCTGGAAGTCGCACAAGCCGTCGCTGACGAGCTTGGTGTTGAACGAGTAGTGAAGGATTATCACGAATTATTGGAGGACAAGGATATCGAGGCGCTGTTAATCGCCACAAACACAAATACCCATGCATTCATCGTGAAAGATGCTGCAAAAGCGGGAAAGCAGATATTCTGTGAAAAACCGCTTGCTTTAGACCTGGGAGACATCGATGATGTAATGAACGCAGTTGAAAAAACGAAGGTCAAGCTGCAGATAGGATTTAATCGCCGCTTTGACAAGAGCTTCCAGCGGGTGCGCGAGGTGGTAGCCTCGGGTGAAATTGGTCGTCCATGTATCCTTCATATCGTCAATCGCGATCCTGAACCACCTACCCTTGAATATTCACAAACCTGTGGGGGAATGTTCCTCGACATGAGCATCCATGATTTTGATATGGCGCGCTTCCAGATTGGGGAGGTCGATGAGATATATGCGATTGGAAATGTGCTGATGGCACCATACCTCAAAGAGATTGGAGATGTGGATATCGATATCATTACTTTACGTTTTACCAACGGTGTGATTGGTTCGATAGATAACAGCCGTCAGTGTGCTTATGGTTACGACCAGCGTCTGGAGGTCTTTTGTTCCAATGGAACTGCCATGGCCGGTAACGAGTATGAGAATACAGCCATAAAGGGCGATCGAGTTGGATACCACTCAGCAAAGCTGCCCCACTTTTTCATTCAACGCTATGCAGACTGTTATGTAAATGAAGTTCGTCAGTTTCTTCAATGTGTGCGGGATGATAAACCGGTTTCTCCAACGGGTTACGATAGCCGGATGGCAGTTTTACTTGGAGAAGCAGCGTGGGAATCCTTCCGACAAAACAGGCCGATAAGCATGAAAGAGTTTACCGGGTAAGATAAGCAGTTTCATTTTTAGATCAGTACCTATCTTGAACATTACGATCATAACATTTACATTCCTAAAAGGAGAAGCAATATGACAACCAATAAATCACTTGAAGGATATTTGCCAACCGACCAGCCTGACTTATTTTTCGAAAATAATCCGACAGGTCAGCTGAAGAAAGAAGTGTGGGATGCTACTGATGAGCAGATTGATGCCATTTTGGCTGATTATGGCATTCCATCGCCCGTGGAATGGGCAAAACCTGGCTCATACATTCAGACAACCACTCGCTGGCAGGTGGAAGAGAACCGGAAGAAAAATGATGTCGTGTTCATCCCGGTTGGATGTACCGAGCTGCATGGTCGGCACCTGCCCAGTGCAGCAGATACTTTATATGTCAGTGCGATATGCGAGGGAGTGCGAAGATACACTGCCAAGCGTGGTGCACCCGTGAACCTGGCATTACCTCCACTCATGTATGGCGGTCACCCCTACCACCACCTGGGGATGCCAGGTACCGTCATCGTTCGTGAACACGTGGTGCGAGAAATGATGATCGATGTAATGTTAGGATTGTGGAATGATGGTTTCCGCAAACAGCTCATCGTTAATAATCACGGTCAACTCTGGATGCTGGAATCAGCTGTGCAGGAATTCCAAAAGCGCTACCAGCTGCCCGGCATCTACAGGGTAATTGACTGGCATCGCGGGGTGCGCGAATTCTTCCGCACCAACCAACGGGGTGGGCAGATGGGTACTAACTTCGTCCATGCAGACGAGAGTGAAACATCTCTGAGTTTGCTTTTACATTCCGACATGGTGGACATGGATTATGCTGTGAATACTGAAGGTAAGTCTTATTTGCCGGATGGACATTTTGATAAATCTGTGGATCCATTTGGACGTCCCAGCCGATGGTCCGAAGGGGAAGGTCATTTTGCCATTGAAATTGCCGCCACTCCTGAGGGAGTGGTGGGAAGAGCACGAGATGGAGCTGCATCGAAGGCAAAACGCCCGATGGCAGCAATATTAAAGTACCTGACACTCTGGCACGACGATATCCTGGCAGCATTTCCAGCGGGAAAATTACCACCAGTCGAAGAGGTCACATTACGTAGTGCTCAGGAATTGGAACCATTCCTGCGGGAACCACTCACGCCCGGGTGGAAACCGGTTTATGCGCTTCCCAGGATTGGGCAAGGCACTGAGGTATAAGCTCATATTGGTAAATGGTTCTTCCGGATCAAACCCTAAAATACTTAAGGAGCGTAATATGAACGAGAAAATGCAGGGTGTTACCCTGGTGGCTGATTGGGACCCAAAGCCAGGCTTTAAACTGGGTGCAAAGGATATTGAAGGAAGGCAGACTTACCTGGGAAGCCTGGTCTGGCGCAACCCTCGATTGGAGATCCGTGAATATGATATTCCTATACCCGGACCTGAACAGGTCTTGCTGGAGGTCAAAGCCTGCGGAATTTGTGGTTCAGATGTCCATATGGCACAGGCAGATGCAGACGGATATATCTTCTATCCTGGTCTGACTGGTTTTCCGAGTATCCTCGGGCACGAGTTCGCCGGTGTAGTTGCCGATGCGGGAAAGAATGCAATTAATAAACGCACCAACCAGCCGTTTAAGCCTGGTGAAGCGGTTACTTCTGAGGAAATGCTCTGGTGTGGGCAATGTAAGCCATGCGCCGACGGGCAACCCAACCACTGTGAACGCCTGGATGAGGTTGGTTTCAACGTGAATGGTGCCTATACCAAATATATTCTGGTTCCTTCCCGGACAGTCTGGAGCCTGGAACCGCTCAAGGAACGCTATCATGGAAATGAAATTTTTGTAGCTGGTAGCCTGGTGGAGCCTTGCGCAGTGGCATACAATGCGGTGATTGAACGCGGTGGGGGCATCCGTCCAGGTGATCGTGTGGTCATATTGGGTGGTGGTCCGGTTGGGATTGCAGCCTGTGCGATCCTGAAACGTGCAGGAGCTTCCAAGGTCATCATCTCTGAAACACAGGAAGAACGTGCCAACATGGCATTAAAGTTAGGTGCGGATTTCCATATCAACCCGCAGAAAGAGAATTTTGCCACACGAGTGTTGGAAATCACAGATGGAATGGGCGCTGACCTGTTCATGGAAGCCACAGGCCTCCCTGAAGTAGTTTATCCCGGAATTGAGCGGGTGATTTGGGAAGGACGCACCATTAACAGCACGGTTGTCGTGACAGCCCGGGCGAATGCCAAAATGCCGGTCATGGGTGAGGTGCTGCAGGTGCGGAGAGCGCGCATCATCGGCGCACAGGGGCACTCAGGACATGGAAACTTCCCACGCGTGATAGAGTGCATGGCTGCTGGGATGGATATGACCCCCATGAGCACCAAGAAGGTCAGCCTGCATGAACTGCCGGAAAACATCCTCAAACTACAAACCGACCGCAAGGAATGCAAGATCACCTATCTGGCTAAGTGATTAGATTATTTTCAAATATACAATAATCGTGGTGCAGGTGCAATATGGCTCCAATGAAAGATGAACGCTTATCCATTGTTTTGTCCACCCATCAGGCACAATTCGAAGCGGTGGCATTCAAGGGTGATTTTGAAACCAACATTACCAAGATCGCCAAATGGGGCTACGATGGTGTTGAGCTCGCCATCCGTGATCCGCGGCTTGTGGATTTGGATGCGCTCGAGAAAATCCTTGCGGACCATAGTTTAAAAGTACCCGCCATCGGCACCGGACAGGCGTGGGGTGAAGAGCGATTATCCTTCACCAATCCAGACGCGGAAGTTCGAAATGCAGCCGTTGCCCGGATTAAAGACCATATTCAGCTTGCGCATCGAATCCATGCCCTGGTGATTATTGGACTGGTGAGGGGAGTTACACCTGCAGGCCAATCGCAGGCTCAATCAATGCGATTGCTCATCGAATGTATACAAAAATGTATGGATGCTGCCACTGCCAAGGGTGTGCAACTGGCGCTGGAACCTCTGAATCGATATGAAACCGATTTAATTCGCACGGTATCGGAGGGGTTGGAATTCGTACATAAAATTGGCTCACCCAACCTCGGATTATTATTGGACACGTTCCATATGAACATTGAAGAGGTTAGTATTGAAGACACCATCCTCACGTGTGGCAAGTATATTTTTCATTTCCACGTGGCTGATTCAAACCGTTGGTACCCTGGAGGCGGACACCTGGACTTTGATACCATCTTTCAGGCGTTACAATCCACCGGTTACCAGGGATGGATTTCTGGTGAGTTTATGCCACTGCCTGACCCAGATACGGCTGCCCAAAGAAGCATCATAAATATGAAGCAGATACTTTCTACGAGCTGATCCTGGCAAAGATGATAAAAAACATAAAAACCTGCTCGTGGCAGGTTTTTATCTTTTAAGAATTATTATGCTCTTGATTGGATGCAGGGGAATATTCTGGTCCAATCAGTATGGTCCAACTATACAATCAAAATTGATGGACGGACAATGCCATCAATGACGGTTGCCGGCCAATCAGGCATTTCCGTCAGAACTTCATTATGGTCATCCCCAACGAGTATCGTATCTTCAGATTTGCAACCCGTGATGGAGGGGTTCCAGGCGTAGACCTGCCCTGAGCTGACCTGATCAGTGGACCCCGGCACAGCCAGGTATTCGCGAGGCTCATAACCAGCAGGTCCACCCTGGTGATGCTTTTGCCATTCACCTGGGTATCCCTCCACTGCATAAGCTGAGACTCCTTTTTCAAAAATACTCCCCAGGGTTTGACCAGGAAGTGTGGATTTTATGAAAGCTGCATCAACCTTTGCACATGCTGCAGCTTTATGCTTTAACTCATCTGGGAGAGGTCCAAAATGGACCAGGCGGGTTAGCGAACAGATCAACCCGGATTTCCTTCCACATAGGATGAGCATGGCATAGCGATCAAGTTTTTTAGCGGTTGGCAAAGGATGGCGGTAGGAAAAAATCCGCTGATCCGTGGCGATCAGAATGACAGTTGCCTGAACGCCCTGTCCTTCGGCTTCAGCTGCCAGAAGGGCAGCCATTTCATATTCAGTTTGCCCCGGTCTGACTGCCAGCGCAGCAGTATGCACCGCCCGAGCACAACATTTACCAAGCTCCCGGAAACGCTTGCCTTCTTCTGGAGTGAGCTTTGCGCGCAGCCGGGCTAATTCGGCTGAAACATCAGTCGCATCCGGGAAATATCCATCTGAGGCAAGGCTCAGACCATGGCTTAAATCAGTCACGGAATCGTGACTTTCATGCCAGGGAGTAATAACCGACTCCCAGCCTTGATTCGTTAGATGCTCCTCCATTTCCAGGCGTGGGGCTTCGATGTTCGTGGTGATCAGATATTGCCTGTCTTGAGTGATCAATAATGACGCCAGCCCATTGGTGGAAGCAGTATTTATGTAGGATGCCGCCCCGCACGTTGCCCAGGCAAAGCTGCCAACGCTCTGGAGGTATAGGCCGCCCAAATTGCGCTCAGCCATCCAGGCACGTATGATCTCAAGTTTGCGTGTAGTTTCGATCACAATACTACCTCCGAATTGTTAGGAATATGGCTCGCTAAGCTATTTTCTACAGAAACCTTCAGGATGATATAGATGTTATGAATTATCGATATAACTGGAATCGCAGAAATATTACCTAAGATGATTATAATGCCTAATTTTACAGCTTAAAACGGGATGATGTTTTCAATTAGCCGTACCAAGCGGAGAGTATAGCAGATATGTGTAGAATTCATCCAACCGATTGAATTTTGACTGATCATATCCCTTAGGGCTGCATGGGGAGGATCACTGGAACAGTAATATATATTAGTACGGCATGTACTTGATAAAACAGGCATCAATTTCCTTGGTTGGAAAGCCGCCCTTTTAACCATAGCCGGGTAACTTGATACCGTAAAGTAACTGCAAAATGAGAGCTTTTGTCTCTCCTCTTCAGCTGCTCTTCTACTTGGAAGTGTTGTTCGAAGTTATTGTAGCAGGTGGACGTTTAACCCGATGTCAGCAGATTACAAAATGGGGTGCTAGAAACTTGCGCGACTGGTAGAATTATGGGAGTTATCGCTTTGATAAAACCCTTGTTGGAATAGCACCTTGTTGTATGAAGGAAATTCTTGATGCATAATCTGCATGGTGAGGAAGGCAATATGCTGGCAGCAGTCTATCACGGTCCAAACGACTTACGTGTAGAGAACGTACCAATTCCTGAAATAGGTGACGATGAAATCCTGGTTAAAGTGATCAGTGCCAGCATCTGTGGAACCGACTTGCGCATATACCACGGAGATCACCGCATGTACCCACCTGGTACCGTGCGTATCCCCGGTCATGAAGTAGTTGGGGCAATCGAGAAAATCGGTGCAGGAGTCGAAAATTATTCCATTGGCCAGCGTGTTTTTTGCGCCCCGAATACCGGCTGTGGGCACTGTGAGCATTGCATCACCGGTAACAATAACCTGTGCGCCAACTATGACGCCATCGGTGTCACTTCGGATGGAGGTTTCGCAGAATATGTGCGCATACCTGCCAACTCGGTCCGCCAGGGTAATGTGATCCCCATCAGCGATTCGATTGATCCAGCAGTTGCAGCTTTGGTGGAGCCTTTTGCCTGTGTACTCAGAGGCCAGAACGCTCTGCACATTGCCGCAGGTGAGGTTGTATTAATTTTAGGCGCAGGTCCAATTGGGATGATGCATCTCAAGCTTGCCAAAGTTCGCGGGGCTAGGCGGGTCATTGTAAGCGAGCCCGTACCTGCTAGAGCTGCCCATGCCAGGCGGATGGGAGCTGATCGGGTGGTCGATCCTTCTTCAGAAGACCTGAAAACGGTATTGTTTGAGGAAAGCCAGGGGCGTGGTGCAGACGCGATCGTTGTAGCAACGCCAGTTCATGCTGCCCAAGAGAGCACGCTTGACCTCGCCGCAGTCGGTGGCAGGATCAACTTTTTTGGCGGGCTTCCTAAGGATCGTCCCATGATCAATATTAATTCCAACTTTGTGCATTACAAGGAATTGGTGATCACCGGAACGACAGCATGCAGCACTGCGGATTGCTGGCAGGCAGCTCAGCTCGTCAATTCCGGGATTGTCGACCTGTCAGATATTGTCAGCCAGCGTTTTCCACTAAAAGACGCCGTAGACGCTTTTGCCGCAGCTGAAGACCGTAAATCATTGAAAATCGTCCTGGAACCATAAATTTTATATTTACCCCCACATCTCCTAGGTATTTCTATCGGTCATGACTTTCTAATAACCTGTGTTATATGATCGTTGTGAGCGATGGGAGAGACTTGCCTGATGAGCTGATCGAACGAAAACATGTCCATAGTGAGCACGAAAAATCGCCCCCTGGTTGGATTAGAAAAGTACTTGGTTGGTCAAAAAACCATCAGACCTGGCGAAAATCTCAAACTGGAGGTTATTGGAAGCTTTTTTTAATATTTTCTTTTTAAGCTATGGATTGAGCTGCTTCAAGCTTACGATATAAAAATTTGGTGTGACACCTTGGTTTTCCAGAAATATAAAGGGGATTTATCTTACAGGTAATTAAGGATATTTGTACGCTGATTTCTTGCCGTCATTCTGTGATAATGGATTAAAGCTAATTATTTGATAATTGAGCTATTTTCCATCGGTGCTCCCTGGAATGCAATATGATCTAAAAATAGATCACTATTTGTAAATCCATCAGTCTCACCTCTGAATTGTATTAATACCGATTGTTCAGCGTAAGCACTCAAATTTATCACACCCTGGACCCATCCGCCTGTGGCATTGCAAAGATTATGTGCCGCTACCACCCCCGAATTAACGATCACCATTCCCAATCCATTAACACAACCCTCTGAAGGGATGATCCTATACCAATAGGACAGGTATGGAAGGCTAGAGGATACAAAGACCTGTTGCTCAATATATGAGATTTCATTATAGACGCCGGCTAACCACGCTACCCATATACCATCATATGGAAACACTCCCGGAGGTAAATCTGGTTGTGGAAAAATCAAATCATAATCATTGCTCGAAAATTGGGTCCAAATCACTGGGCCTTGTTCAAAATCCCCGTTTGGAATGATCCCAGGAGGATTTACTGCCGGTTGCTTAACTATCATTGGCAAATAAGTTTGATTCAATAGAGAAGCTGCCAATGAAGTATAAATAGGCAATATTAAAGCAATTAAACAAATTCCAATGGTTAATAACCTGATTCTCTTATTCACAATCAGTCCCCTGCCTCTCACGGTTCTTATTACTATTTATATAAAATAAACATACAATTGTCAAGCCCAAATATTATAATGACTTTTTATCATCATGTGTTATTTTTACAGCGTGTGCTTGCAAGTTGCCCTTCATAATTTCATCCTTTGCCGCACTTCGCTTGCAATTATTATGAAACTGAATGGAAGAAATGAATATCATAGATGGAAATTTATATCTACTGGTCTTCACGCACCAATTTACCAAGGTCACAACCGGGTGATAAATTTACTCTTGATTTTTTATAGATATTTCTGTATAATATTAACAGATTCTCATCTAGCCAGGGGATGGTGTGAGATATATATTTCCAAATAATTGTTGCCTTGAACCCTGATATCTGGCTAATGGGAATATTCATCCAAGAAGTTTCTCGGGAATTCATGCGCTTGATGACCCGAAAACTTGGATGAACATCAAAACCACCGAAGAGTAGGTGGATGGATTTAGCCAGGCTGAAAGGAGGCAACTGACCCAAAAGAATGAGAACTCTCACGCTTTTATCATTCCAAACTCCAGTTCATCAATGAGTTGGATCCTGAAAAGATGCCAGCTCAGGAGGATAGAAAATGCAGAGTAAAAAAAGACTAATTATTTTGTTGAGCGTGGTGCTCATCATAAGCATGTTGAGCTTTGCACCGGTCCAGACTAAGACAGCACAAGCTGCCAAACCCGGCACCTCGATCGTATATAACCTGTACGCCACGGATGGCTTTATTCCCCTGGCGGACGGTAGCTGCGGTGTACAACTATGGCTTTGTGGGCGGGCGCGCCGGTGTTCCACTCACCTACCAGAAAAGTGTATCGCCTGTTGGTGAACGTGCTGCTGATACCGAATTGTGGACCAGTTACAACTACAATGGTAACGGTTCCATCCCCGCTGGTGCACCCGCACCAACTGGCGGACCGATTGCCGCGAGACAGAAGCAGAACTGCAAGGCAACGCCCAGTTCCCGGCACCGCTGATCTATGCCTCCGTGGGTGATGTAGTGGAGATTCGCCTGAAGAACCTGGGCACGACAAATCCCACTGCGCCGAATGACCCGCACAGCATCCACTTGCACGGGCTGGATGTGGACGCGGCCAACGATGGCGTACCCGAGA
The DNA here is from genome assembly GCA_963777935.1 of uncultured Chloroflexia bacterium. Lineage (GTDB taxonomy): Bacteria > Chloroflexota > Anaerolineae > Anaerolineales > UBA4823 > FEB-25. The sequence goes on along the minus strand of CAVZSL010000005.1, from coordinate 72,921 downwards.
CCTCCGTGGGGGCCAGTCCCGGCTAACCTTTGCGCTGATGGGACACCAGCAACGATTGCTCAGCTAATGGGGGATAGATCCCTGGCGCAGGCAATGTAGTGGTGTACATGTTCTCACCCAAATACGCTGGAACATACATGTACCACTGCCACCAGGAAGCCTCGATCCACGTACAGATGGGCATGTATGGTGCGCTGGTGGTTTATAACAAAAACGACCCGGCAGCGCTCACCGGCCCCGGCTCGGGCGTTCGGCGGGACTTTATACGGTTGGAAGTATGACAAGGATTACGTGCTTCTCGAGTCCGAGATCGGCCCAGCCCAGCACGTGGCCGAAGAGATCAGCGGCGGAATATAACACCATCAACTACCACCCGGCAGTACTGGTTCCTCAACGGCCTTTCTTTCCCCAACACGCATCCACGTGGGGTTGCCTGGTGCTAACGGATGGGCCGACTGGCTCGCGGCGCATCCGGGCTATGACCCATTCATCACGGGTAGCGTCAGCCTGAAGCAGAAAGTCTTGCTCCGCATGATCAACATGGGCTATGAGACCCAGCCCATGCACATGCACGGCTTCCACGGCAAGGTGATCGGCTCAGACCAGCGCGCCTGGCCTTGGGCAAATGCTTCCAGGAACCCCCAGTGGGCAGGGCTTGGAAAAGAACACGCTGACCATTGGCTCGGGCGAGACCTACGATTGGCTGATTGACTTTGGTCAGGTCACCCTCACCGCCACGTACCCGAGGCGCGTATCGCAGCACCGAAGATACGATACCGCGACCAATTTGCCGCTGAGCAACACTTCTGGCTTCTCCATGTCATCCCGGATCTCGGTGGAGTACCCTACATTGGCGGTCCAATCGTGACAGGCGCGCAAGGCCTCCCGACCGCAGGACAGTTGTTCCCCTTCCATAACCACGACGACTACAAAGCTACCAACAACGGCACCTATCCAGGTGGCATGTTCACCATGATCATGCCGTTACCATAACTGTCATTTGATTCTCATAATTTCCGGCGGGCGCAAATCGCCCGCCGGAAATTGGGCAGCCTGATGCACGAGTAATGGCTTGCCACTCCAGTGACTGTGCGGCTACTTTAACGGTAAAAACAAGAACCGATGGATGTGAAGAATAAAATACAACGATCTAAGCAAAGCCAGCCTCTTCGGCGGGGCAGGTGGTATCTCGTGGGTGGAGTCATCCTCATCGTCGGCTTTACTGGCGTTGGGGGTATGGGGGGCCAGGAGCAGGGCTCAGGCACCACGCGATGCGCCAGAAGCCAGCCTGGTATTATAGCGTTCAGGCTGATATGCCTTTCCAAATCCTGATCCCTGCCTATTTACCACCGGAGTTTGACCGGGAAAAAATGGAGATCACTGTCAACCAAAGCGGTCCGGGTGGAGAGCCAATGGTGCAGCTGGCTTATCCTACGGCCCACGGGGGCTGTCCTGTTTGTGCGCCAGTGGGTGCCGGTCAACCCGGATATGGAAATCCTGGCCGCTTCCCGGCCGGTTGAGACCAAGTGGGGCAAGGGCTGGTTGCTGACGCAAGGTGATAGCCTGGCGGCTTTGTGGGTGGATATTGGCCCGTTGCGCGCTTCGGTCTACAGCTCAAACGTGGACATACTCCCCCGGGAGCGCATCCTCGAAATCGCCGAAACCCTGGGTCCGGCCTTCCAGCCAGCAGGTTTTTACATTTGTGGTGGCTACTCCTGTGATCAAAGAGATGGCTCCACCACCACCGGTGGAGATCCCCATCAACGACCAGGGTATCCAGGAATTTACCCTGGTGGTGACACCTGGCGGTTATGACCCGCTGCGTTTCTCCGTAAAAGCCGGTGTACCCGTGCGGATGACTTTCCGCCAGCTTGGACAGGTGGGTTGCGGCAATGAGCTGATCTTCCCGGATAACCCGCAAAGCCCCAGCTCTTTGAGACTGGCCAATGAGAGCGACAAGCAGGTGCTGGAATTCACGCCCCAGCAAGTGGGGGATTTCCAGTTCTTCTGTTCCCACCGCATGTACCGTGGAGTGATGACGGTGCGCCCTTGAAACATCATCGGCATCCGGTCAGCTGGCTGCTCCTGAGCGTGTCTATAGCCGGGCTCCTCTTTGTAGCCGGCTGCACCATCGGTGCGCGGCTCAACCTCAGAACCGGCAATTGTCGATCAAGCAGCCGCTGAAGCGACTGTCATTATCCAGCGCGCCGAAGCTACGGCGATGGTGCTCCAGGCTCAAGCCCAGGCTACCATGTTAATTCAGGACGCCAATGTTCCGGCTTCCACACCTGACCAGACTGCCCCATCCCCCACGCCTGGCTTTATACAGGTACCACCCACCCCACCGGGCGCCAACGCCACGCTGCAAGCACCTCCACCTGCGACGCAGGCGGTGGAGGAGTTAGCGGTCAAGTTGCTGGGAGTCAGCCTCGGCACGGAGAGCGGTTTAATCCTGGTTCAATTCAAAGCCCCACCAGCCCTGACGCGCCATTGGCAGCAGGGAGATGTGTATGTCACCGACGAAGCAACTGATGCCGTTTATAACGAAATCCCGGTCATGCCCGTGATTGGCCCGCTATTTGCCCGTCCCAATCAAGCCGGTCAGATTGGTTATGTAATGTTCGTTAACGCACCGGTTCCTTTACAATCTGGCTCATACGTGACGGTAACCCTGGGAGAATACATCTTTGAGCATGTCTTAGTTAAATGACCTCAAACGCCACAATCTTAAAGAACGAGGAGAGTATATGAAAATCATTGGCGCAGTCCTGATTGTTTTATCACTCGTTGTCGCCATTGCCCCGATGTTTACGGATTGCCAATCACAAGGCAGGGCAATTGTTTTAGAAAATGGTAAGACCATTCCGATGAAGTGTCATTGGAGCGGTGTAGCAGAACTGGTGGTAGCTGTTCCACTTTTCGTGCTCGGAGTGATGGAAATTGTTAATCGCAATTCGTTGGTCAACCGCTATCTATCAATCCTGGGTATTGTTCTGGGGATTTTTATCATCCTGATCCCCACCAACCTGATCGGGGTGTGCGTCAGCCCGGAGATGATCTGTAGCAGTGTGATGCGACCAATACTTATCCTATGTGGTATTTTAGTCGTCGTTGCCAGCTCGATCGGATTATGGATCTCCGTTAAATCCCAGATAAGCCAGTTTAATCTGGAATGAACCTGACCCGCCTCGCTTTACGAAACATTGCTGGCAGTTCCTTCAGGAGCTGGGTAGTGGCGATCTGTGCCTTCCTGGTAGCAGGCTTTGCGATTGCCATCATGTTGATCCTGCGCGGGACAGAGAACAGCCTGCGCCTGGCGAATGACCGCTTGGGGGCAGATATTATTGTTGTTCCAGAGGGAACGACCACAAAAGTAGAGACCGCCCTTCTGATGGGCAATCCGACGGAAGTTTGGATGCCACAAAGTAACCTGACAGAAGATTGCAGCGATCCCAGGATGTGGCTGCTGCATCCCCTCAGTTGTATCTCTCGACCCTTAGCAACGCCTCGTGTTGCTCAGTGCCATCCATGTTTCTGGTGGCTTATGATCCGGAGACAGATTTCACGATTGAGCCCTGGCTGAACAGAACTATTGGTCGAGGATTAAAGCTGGGTGAGGCCGTGGGTGGGACGCATGTCTTTGTTCCAGAGGGTGAGCAGAATATCAAGATCTACGGGTATTTTGTCACGCTCAAAGCCAATATTGAGCCAACCGGTACCGGGTTGGATCAGAGCATGTTCCTCACTTTTGAAACAGCTCAAGACATAGCCCGCCTTTCACCTCAGTTGGCTGTACAACCGCTGGTCATCCCCCAGGATAGTATCTCATCCGTGCTGGTACGGTTGGAACCTGGCGCCGATCCAATGGCTATTTCTGCGGAAATCATACGGCAGGTGCCCGGAGTGACTCCCATCGCCAGTCCTAATATGTTCCAGGCATACCGCCAACAGATGAATGGTCTACTTGCCAGCATCCTTCTAGTGTTGGGGATCACTTTGGTCCTGTCAGGCTTGTTGATTGGTCTGGTCTTTTCAATGGCAGCCAACGAGCGGACGACGTGAGCTGGGAGTGCTGCGTGCGATGGGTGCGACACGAAACTTTGTTTTGCGGTCTTTGCTTTTAGAGGCCAGTATCCTGGCTTTGGAGGGTGGTCTGGCAGGAATTTCATTTACCATCCTGGTGATTTTCCTCTTCCGCAATCTGATCATGCGTTCCTTTGGTTTCCCATTCCTGCTGCCCAATCCAGGATTATTATTGGTCGAGGTATTTGTCGGGCTGGCATTGGCACTAGTATGTGTCACCCTGGCTGCAATGATCCCGGCTTACCGGATCAGTCACCTGGAACCAGCGTTGGCGATGCGCGAGTAAAAGCAATGATCCAATTGAAAAAAGTAAGCAAAACCTATTGGATGAGCAAGGAGAACGCCATCCATGCTGTGTTGGAGACCAGCCTCGATATTAAAAAAAGTGAATTCCTCATCATTACGGGTCGTTCTGGATCTGGCAAAACGACATTGCTTAACTTGGTTGCTGGATTAACTCGCCCTAGCTCTGGGCAGATCTTCCTGGACGGGCAAGACTTGTGGAGCCTTACCGATCTACAGCAATCCCGAATACGCAACCGCAAAATCGGTTTCATCTTTCAATTCCCCAGCCTGCTGCCATCTTTGACTGCCTTGGAGAACGTGGTGCTGCCGACCATCTTCAACGCCGATCACGCGAAAGGAACTGGACTTCCTCGCGCGGAAGAACTGATGGAAACAGTGGGGTTGAATGATAAGCTGAGCGCTTACCCTCGCCAGCTTTCTGCTGGGCAGCAACAACGGGTGGTCGTGGCGCGTGCATTGTTGAACCAACCTGAGCTCCTATTGGCAGACGAGCCGACCAGTGATCTGGATGAGCAAACTGAGACAGAAATCATGGATATGTTCCAGCAGATTCACCGTAACTCAGGGATCACCATCGTCCTGGTAACACATTCCACACAGCTGGTGCGGTACGGCTCACGGTCAATCCATATGGCAGGGGGCGTGATTGAAAGTTCTGCGAATAATTAGCTGCTGTGGGTATTTTCTACATTCAATCTGTTCATCACAGGCTGATAGGTAAGTTACTTAACCTCAAATAACTTGACTGAATCGTGGTCTAGTTGCCCAGTTTGGGGATTTTTGGTAACGGCCTTCATAACCGTTTTGCATTTGATGAAATCTTATTAGAAAAGAGACAGGGTATAATACTTTTAAATCCCTGTAAGATAACAAGAGGTTCACTATGGCAGATAAAAGGATCAATACCCTGATCATGACCAATTCACAGCTCCAAGCAGAGCTGTTCCGCTGCGAGTATTGTGAGGAGAGGCCATGCAAAGAAGCCTGTCCTGCCAACTGCTCACCAGCAGATTTCATCATGGCTGCCCGAGTCGGGAATCCATCCGATATCCGACGATCTGCAGCTGAGATCATGCACGCCAACCCGCTGGGTGGAGTTTGCGGGATGGTCTGCCCCGATACGTTGTGTATGGCTGCCTGCACACGTGTGAAATTCGACGGGGCCATCAATATCCCACTCGTCCAGGCGACTATCGTGGAATTAGCCAAACGCCTTGGAGGTATCCCGGATTTCTCCAAGCCAAAATTAAATGGGAAGAAAGTCGCGGTCATCGGGGGAGGACCAGCCGGATTAGGTGCGGCAGCAGTCCTGGCACAGCTAGGCTACTCGGTGGATATCTTTGAAGGGCGCAACCACTTGGGGGGGATGATGAACCTGATCCCTGAGCATCGCCTGGATAGGAAGGTAGTCGAGACCGATATTCAATTTCTCCTGTCAATGGGAAATATCTCTGTAAAAACGGGGACCAAAATCGAGGATCCCATGGAATTGCTCAAGTCTGGGTATGGTGCCGTCTGTGTGACCGCTGGATTGTGGAAGCCAATCGAATTAGGTATCCAGAATGAAGACCTGGCGGTTAAAATGGTGGACCTGTTGGCAAAGCCGTATGCGCATAAGTTTGATGGGCGTGTGGCGGTCATTGGGGGTGGTGCAACCGCTCTCGACTGTGCCGTAACAGCCAAACATTACGGTGCCAGGCATGTCGAGCTCTTTATGTTGGAAAAACTCTCTGAGATGCCTCTGACCACTAAAGAACGCAAGGAATTGTTGGATTACGATATCGAAGTGAGCGGTCGTATCCGGGTCAGTAAGATCATCAAGAGCGGCAAGAAAGTCAGCGGGCTTGAGACCGTAAAGGTCGAGCTTCCTGAAGGGAAACCATTCAGCCCGGCGAACATACGCGACCTCCCCGGTACGGAGGGTGTGCGTGCTGATTTTAATGCCGTCATTATTGCGATTGGGATGCGGGCAACCTTGCCACGCTCGCAAGTGGATGGAATATATTATGCAGGTGACATGTCCACAGGTCCAACAACAGTTGTCCAGGCAGTCGCATCCGGAAAGAACACCGCACTAGAGATGGATGCCTACCTGCAGGGAAAAGAAAAACCGGTGATCAAAAAGCCGACCAAGTCCTATTTCAGCTTGCCTGGCTACAACCCCGTGCCGGTTTCATTGGCGACCGAATTCTTTGGGCGATCGATCATCTCACCTTATCTTATTTCCGCTTCTCCTTCTACGGATGGTATGGAACAGATGGACCTGGCATACCAGGCCGGTTGGGCTGGGGGTGTGATGAAAACCGCCTTCGATAACGTCCCCATTCATATCCCGGGTGAATACATGTTCACCTACAATCCGTATACCTACGCCAATGCAGACAACGTCTCCGGTCACGCACTCGACCGTATATGTAGCGAAGTTGAACAGCTGGTCAGGAAGTGGCCTGACCGCCTGACCATGGCTTCTACAGGTGGTCCGGTTACAGGGAACGACGAAACCGACGCAGCGGGTTGGCAATCCAATACCCGAAAACTGGAAGCTGCGGGGGTGATGGGTATCGAGTATTCACTATCCTGCCCGCAGGGCGGCGATGGGACCGAAGGAGCCATTGTTTCCCAGAATGCCGCTCTTACTGCCCGAATCATCGATTGGATCATGCAGGTCGGTGATGCAAATATCCCCAAGCTGTTCAAGCTGACTGCAGCAGTCACCTCCATTGCACCCATCCTGCGGGCGATCCGCAAAGTGCTGGACGTGTACCCGAACAAGAAAGCGGGGATCACCCTGGCTAACTCCTTCCCCACCCTGGCATTCCGCCCAGCTACGGGACACCCTTGGGAAGAAGGGGTAATTGTGGGGATGAGCGGTGAGGGTGTCACTCCGATTTCATACCTCACCCTGGCCCAGGCAGTCCCGGAAGGGATCGAGATATCGGGCAATGGGGGACCGATGGATTATAAAGCCGCCTGTGATTTCCTCGCCCTGGGTGTCAAGACCGTTCAGTTCTGTACCATCGTCATGAAGCAGGGCTATGGGATCATCAATGACCTTGAATCAGGTACTTCCTTCCTGATGCAGCAGCGAGGCATTGCATCGATGAAGGAGCTAATTGGCATCGCCCAACCGAGCCCAATCACAGACTTCATGGCATTAACGCCAGTCAAGAAAATCTCCGAAGCCGACCAGGACTATTGTGTATCCTGCGGCAATTGTGCCCGCTGCCCCTATCTGGCGATTACTCTTGACGAGCATGGACTGCCTATCACAGACCCAGCCCTGTGCATTGGCTGTTCTATTTGTGCGAAGAAGTGCTTTGTGGGTGCCATCACCATGCGGACGCGCACACCTGAAGAGCTTGCTGTGCTCAAAGAGCATTAGAGACGAAAGGATGAATATGGCTACAAGATTTGAGAATGGAATCGTTGTCACGCTAGGAGAAAAGAACCGGGTATTATGGAATGCAGCTGTTGTCACCGAAGGGGAAAAGATTGCAGCAGTAGGTGATTCTGGTGCAATGAAGCGGCGCTTCCCAGATTCAAAAACCGTTGACTGTTCTGGGAAGATCATCCTGCCCGGTTTTATCTGCACCCACCACCATTTTTACTCAACCATGGCACGCGGGATGGGTATCCCAGGCAAGCCAGCCTCAAATTTTGTTGAGATCCTGGAGCGCTTGTGGTGGAAAGTGGATCGGGCGTTGGATGAAGAGGATGTCACCGTATCAGCCCAGCTGCCTTTAATCGACTGCATCCGCAATGGCACAACCACTGTCATTGATCACCACGCCTCTCCAGCCTTTCGGGATGGCTCACTAGATTTGATCGAGGCTGCTGTTCGGCAGGCGGGTATCCGTGCTTCGCTTTGCTATGAAGTTTCAGACCGCAATATGCCCAGCGGGGGTGTCGCGGAAAACAAGCGTTTTATCAAGAAAGTCGGCAAGGGAGATGGCCAGATTGCGGCGATGATGGGCATGCATGCCTCGTTCACCTTGTCTGATGCGACTATAGAAGAATGTGTTGGCATTGCCCGGGAGGCAGGAGTGGGCTGCCACATCCACGTGGCGGAAGATGCCGCAGACCGGGAAGATTCTCTCGCCAAATACCGTGTGCCCACAGTGAACCGATTGCACAAATTGGGAGTAACGGGCAAGCAGTCAATTTTCGTCCATTGCGTCCATGTCGACGGCGATGAGATGGACATCCTGGCTGAAACCGGGACGAGTGTGGTCCACAACCCCGAATCAAACATGAATAACGCGGTCGGGATTACGCCTCTGTTTTCGTTGTTGAAAAAAGGTGTTCTCGTCGGATTGGGTACTGATGGCATGGGCTCCGACATGCTCGTCCAGATGCGCTGTGCCTACCTGCTACACAGGCTTGCTAAACACGACCCGCGTGTGGCTTTTATGGAAGCACCTCAACTCCTCCTGCAGAATAATGCCACGATTGCTGAACGACAGTTTGGTCTGGTGTTCGGAGAGATTGCTGAGGGGCATCCTGCTGACCTGGCCATCATCGACTACCAGCCTCCCACCCCGCTCAGCGAAGCGAATTTCCTTGGACATCTTATTTTTGGATTGGTGGATGCGACCACGGATACGACCGTCTGTAAAGGTAAAATCCTGATGCAGGGAAAGCAGATCCTGAGCATGGATGAGCAACGCATCGCTGCCCGTTCCCGCGAATTAGCCCCGAAGATGTGGCAACGTCTGCAGGAGCTATAAGGTAGCTAGAATTTTTCTTGCAATCATAAAATTATTGGTAGAGATAGCGAGGAATGATATGGAACGTGTCGCACTATACTTGCAGGATGCACATGATCTGCGCGTTGGGCTCGATTATGTCCGATATGCGGAAAGCAAAGGCTTTGAAGCAGTCTGGCAGGCTGAAAGCCGCCTGGTGAGAGATGCGGTTGTTCCGATGGCGGCTTATGCGGCAGTCACTGAGCGCATCAAGGTTGGCTCGGGTGTCATCAATAACTGGACACGCAACATCGGTCTGCTGGCATCCACCTTCCTCACCTTGGACGACCTGGCTCCGAATCGGATCATCTGCGGCATCGGCGCTTGGTGGGATCCTCTGGCGAAAAATGTTGGCATCGAGCGCAAAAAACCCCTTACCGCCATGAAAGAAACAGTGCTTGTCCTGCGCCGCCTGTTGAACATGGAGCGGGTCACCTTCGATGGAGAATTCATCCACGTCAACGGCATTGAGCTGGATGTGGTGCATGGCCGACGTGAGCCGCGCCATGTGCCCATCATGATCGGAGCTACAGGCGATCAGATGATGGAGCTGGCTGGTGAAATTGCCGATGGGGTCGTCTTGAACTACTGCGCACCACCGGATCATAATGACCATATTCTGGAACAGCTCGAGAAAGGTGCTCGAAAGAGTGGTCGCAGCCTGGATGAAATCGACCGCCCTCAGCTGATTGTCTGCTCGGTGGATGAGGATCACGACACGGCATTTGACTCTGCTCGCGGGCTACTCACCCAATACCTGGCGCAACAGCCCCATATCGCCAAATCATCCGGCGTTTCTGATGAAATTGTTAAAGAAATTCAGTCCATGCTGGGCTGGCCTGCCACCCAGGAACAGATCAACCAGGCCAAGCACCTGGTATCTGATGAGCTGATTGATCGCATAACCGCCTCAGGCACGCCTGATGAAGCACGCTGTTGTGTCAACGAATACCGCAAGCGAGGCTGCACCTGCCCAATTTTGTATCCAGTTTGCGGGGACGTGAAATTATTGGTAGACACGTTTGCACACATTTCATAACTGATATAATTTGCACGCATTCCACCCCATCTGGGTTCAGCATTCCTGATCTTTTATGAAAAGCCTGTGTGATGAGTACATCCTGACCCATTCTGTTGAGGAAGCTTTAGGAGTCCTGTCAGCTGCACATGGTTCGGCGCGTATCGTGAGCGGTGGGTCCGACTTGTTGCTCGAGCTGCAGCAAGGCATTCACGCGCCGGTCCGGATATTGGTCGATGTGACTGAAATTGAAGAAATGTGTGCGCTCGAAATCCGCCAAGAGTCCTTGTTCATCGGCGCCTCAGTCACTCTCACCCGGCTCACAAATTCTCCTCTAATTAAGTATCATGCACACGCGTTGGCGGATGCTGCCGTATTAATGGGCAACCCACAGGTGTGCAATGTCGCCACCATCGGAGGTAACGTCGCCCATGCTTTACCGGCTGCTGATGGTACCATCTCGCTGTTAGCCCTTGAGGCGCAGGTTGAGGTGGTTAATCTGACCGGTAAACGCAGGGTTCCGCTCCAGGCATTGTTCAAGGGTCCAGGCGAATCCACGTTAAACCCCGGCCAGGATCTGTTGGTAGGATTTTATCTGCCTTTACAGGAACAAGGACAGGCATCGGCGTTTACGCGTCGCGTCAGCCCTCAGGGAATTGCCCTGGCAATCCTGAATATGGCAATTTGGCTGCAAAGGAAAGAGGACCATATAGCGGATATTCGGATTGCAGTTGGTCCGTCAGGACCAATCCCAATGAGGATGTTGGAGACTGAAAAAGTATTGATCGGCCAGACCCCCTCCCCCGATGTTCACTCACATGCCATGGATGAGCTGCTAAAGGAAGCTCACTTTCGCACCAGTCCCCATCGTGCCACAGCTGAGTATCGCCGGCATCTCGCCGGTGTCCTATTGCAAGAAGCGATAATAATGGCATGGCAGAGAGCAGAAAGAAATCCACCATGACTCCGGTAAGTGAAAAGCTGCTCTCTCTGATCGTTAATGGTTTTCCCTGTTCCCTACCCTTCATTCCCGGGGAGACTCTGGCAGAATTATTACGCCACCGATTGGGACTGACCGGCACAAAGATCGGCTGCAACGAAGCTGAATGTGGTGCCTGTACTGTACTGGTGGGTGATGACCCTGTTCTATCCTGCTCCTACCCTGCCGTTCGTGCCCAAGGTAAGCAGATAACGACCATTGAAGGGTTGGCACAACTTTCATTCGGTGGTAAGGAAAGCCACAGTTTACACCCTTTGCAGGAGGCTTTTGTAACTTTTGGTGCAGTACAATGCGGTTTCTGTACCCCCGGGCAGATCATAACAGCTTACGCGCTTCTGAAACGCAATCCCAATCCTACCAGGGAGGAAATACACGCTGCATTGAGAGGTGCTCTCTGCCGGTGCGGAGGTTATCCGGCGATCGAGCGGGCCATTCTGGCAGCTTCTGATTTGATCCATCGTGGAATGCCAATTCCGGCTTCCTCCCTTCTACTATCCGAAGTGAAACACCGGCAGGTTGGAAAGATACAGATCCGCCCTGATGCACTCCACAAGGTCACCGGCGAGGCAAAATATACCGATGATCTTAGTTTTGATAACATGCTTCATGCGCGGGTTAAAAGGGCTGAAGTCCCGCATGCCATCCTGCGAGGCATCGATGTAAGTCAAGCGCATGCGTTTCCAGGTGTGCGTGCAGTATTGACTGCTGAAAATCTCACCGCTGCACGAGATCATGGTCTGGTTAGTTCGGATTGGCCCATCCTGGTTGGGATTGGAGGCCGCATCCGTTACGTCGGGGATGCCGTCGCGATTGTAGCCGCAGATAGCGATGAGATTGCCACAAAAGCTTTGGATCTTATCACCTTTGATTTTGAACCTCAAATTGTGGTAAAAGGTCCGCTTGAAGCGCGTCAGGCGGGTGCACCTGTCCTGCACCCTCGAGGCAACCTGCTTAAGCATATTCAAGTCCGTAAAGGAGACGTCAGGCAAGGTTTTAATGAAGCCGATTTTATCCTTGAGCACACCTTCCAGATACCGGCTGCAGACCACTTATTTATGGAACCGGAATGCAGTATCGCCCGTTTAACCACCTCCGGGCAGATGGAAATCTACGTCGGTTCACAGATCCCCTACTCCGATCGTGAGCAGGTGGCGCGGGCACTTGGTTGGCCAGAAGCGCGGGTGCGCATCATCGGGCAGTTCGTGGGAGGCGGCTTTGGCGGTAAAGAGGATATTGCCGGGCAGATCCATGCTGCTCTCCTGGCTCAGGCCACCGGGAGACCCGTAAAGCTGCTTTTTGATCGCCATGAGAGTATGCTGGTTCACCCCAAACGGCATTTCACCCAGATCCGTATCAAGGCAGGTGCAAAATGGGACGGTAGCCTGACTGCCATGGAGACTGAATTGTACGGTGATACTGGTGCTTATGCCTCTCTAGGCGAAAAGGTGATGGAGCGCGCTACGACCCATTCCACTGGACCCTACCAAATACCAAACGTCAGTTCGGATTGTTATGCCATGTATACCAATAATCCACCCGCGGGAGCCTTCCGTGGCTTTGGCGTCACACAATCCACTTTCGCCATTGAATGCATGATGGATATGCTTGCCAGGGCACTGAATATCGATCCAGTAGCACTCCGCCGAAAGAATGCGCTGAGTGAAGGTGACATAACCAGCACGGGACAGGTATTGCGTGAGAGTGCGGGATTATTGGAGTGTATTGATAAAGTCGAGGCTGAGATGCGCAAGCGCGGTGGGGATTATCCTTTTACCTCACATGTTGAAGGGCACATCCATAAAGCCTGGGGGTTTGCGGTTGGCTATAAAAATACAGGTTTTGGGGGTGGTGCAACGGATGCTGCCAGTGCCGAGGTTGAGCTGCTGGCAGACGGCACGGTGGAGGCACGCACATCTTCAGCGGAACTCGGGCAGGGATTATCCACTGTGTTACAGATGATTGTGTCGGAAGAGCTGGATGTATCACCCTCACAGGTGCGGGTTCTCCTGATGGATACCGACTTGACCCCTGATGGTGGCGCGACGACTGCCTCCCGCCAGACTTATGTAAGCGGGAATGCTGTACGCCTGGCTGCCGGAAGCTTACGGCAGGCGATCATCAGTGTGCTGGCCGAAAAAATTGACACTCCGCCAGAGAATATTCATTTCTCGGATGGCTCCGTGAATGCAGGTAGCCGCCGCTTTTCTTTAAAAAATATTGTTGAGATGATGAATACAGAAGGGCATCAAACCAGAGTCGGTTATGAATATCAAGCACCTACTACCAGGCCGCTCGGTGAAAGCGGCGATACGCACTTTGCGTATTCCTTTGCTGCACAGGCAGCCTTGGTCTCAGTGGATACGCGAACGGGCGAAGTGACGGTGCATCAAGTGATCACTGCAAACGATGTCGGCAGGTGCTTGAATCCACTCGGCATGCAAGGTCAAGTCGAAGGGGGCGTGATGATGGGTATTGGGGGCGCATTGATGGAAAATTTCATTACCGATAATGGCGTGATCTTTACGGACAGGATGGCACGTTATCGTATTCCCTCAATTCTTCACACCCCAGAAATTGTTAGTTTCGTGGTCGAGCATCCGACCAGTGATGGCCCCTATGGCGCAAAGGGAGTGGGTGAAATTGCTGGTATCCCTACCGCACCAGCAATCATCAATGCCATCTACAATGCGGTTGGGGTTCGGGTCGATAGCCTGCCAGTTGATCAGGAATATATCTGGAAATCGCTGAAGGAAAAGTGAATATACAAGGTACTTCCCTGTTTAGATTATCACTGGTATATTTTATTGATATTATGGAGGGAATATGAAAATTCGAGTTGATTCCGGGTTGACATTTGATGATGTTCTTCTAGTTCCTCATCGGTCCGCGATCCATAGTCGAAAAGACGTTTCCACTGAAACCTTCCTTGTACCGGGAATCCGTTTGTCCATCCCCATTGTCTCTGCGAATATGGACACGGTCACCGAAACGCGCATGGCTATTGCCATGGCACAGCTGGGAGGGATTGGGATCCTGCATCGATTTATGACAATCGAACAACAAGCCGACTGTGTCTTGCATGTGAAGCGCTCTGAGAGCCTGGTTGTGGAATCTCCTTTCATGATCTCTCCGGAAGCAAGTGTGGAGGGGGCTCGCCAGCGCATGGAAGATGAAGGTGTTGGCGGTTTGATGGTTGTGGATGAAGATAACCATCTGCTTGGGATTGTTACCAGCCGTGATGTATTATTCGCTCCGGAAAAAGATTTCCTGGTGAGCCAGGTGATGACTCCACGTGAACGGCTGATTGTCGCCTCCAAGGATGAAACCATGGAGGCAGCGCGCCGAAAGCTTTATGACCACCGCATCGAAAAGCTTCCTCTGATCGATACGGACGGTCGGCTGGCAGGGCTGATCACCGCCCAGGATATTATAAAAATCCAGAAGCATCCCAATGCCACAAAGGATGGCCGCGGTCATCTGCGCATTGGCGCCGCGGTCGGGGTTCGTCCGGAGGACATGGAACGGGCAGCTAGTTGCCAGGCAGCAGGTGTGGATGTGCTGGTCGTGGATATTGCCCATGGGCATTCCGATCATGTGGTTCATATGGTGCGTAGTTTAAAACAGCGTTTTCCTGGTTTACCAATCATTGCTGGCAACGTTGCCACTGTCCAGGGTGTTAGAGATTTGGCAGACGCGGGTGCAGACGCGGTCAAAGTTGGCGTGGGATCCGGCTCAATCTGCACAACCCGAATTGTGACTGGCTTTGGTGTGCCACAGCTCAGCGCCATCCTTGAGTGTGCCGAAGCTGGAAAGGCATTGAATGTACCGATCATCGCTGATGGTGGTATCCGCAACTCGGGAGATTTGACGAAGTCACTGGCTGCTGGAGCAAGCACAGTCATGCTCGGTGGCTTGCTTGCTGGCATAGATGAAAGTCCAGGTGCGACCGTCATCCGCGAAGGTCAGCGTTATAAAATCGTGCGCGGTATGGCTTCGTTGTCAGCGAATATCGAGCGCCGGATGCTTGCCAATGGAGAATTGGCCATCGAAGAGTGGGGTGAGGTCGTGCCCGAAGGGGTGGAAGCTACGGTGCCATATAAAGGCGCGCTCGCGGACGTCATTTTCCAACTGGTGGGTGGGCTGCGCTCGGGGTTGAGTTATGCAGGAGCACATTCGATCGAAGAACTTTGGCAAACGGCCGAGTTCATTCGTATCACTCCTTCAGGCATGCAGGAATCTCATCCGCATAACGTCGAGCTGATTTAAAAAAACACCCGGAGGGATTTCCTCCGGGTTGGCAATCCTTACTCTTTTCCGCGTTTTCCCAGCTGGTGGTCAAGCATCAACACCGCTGTTCCCTTGGCATCGATCAGCTCAAGCTGTTGGACGATTTCAGCAGCATTCTTTTCCTCTTCCACCTGTTCAGTGATGAACCACTGAAGCACAACCTGGAATGGATAATCCTTTTCCTTGAGTGCTAACTCGTACAAGGCATTGATGGAGGCAGTCACCGCCGCTTCATGCTCCTGGACATGCTTGAAAACCTCCAGGCTTGTGTTCCATGTGGTTTGAGGGCCGGCAATGGGTTTAAGCTCGACCTTCCCACTTCGTTCCAGCAGGTGCTCAAATAATTTCATCCCATGACCTCGCTCCTCTTCTGCCTGGACATACATCCACTTGGCAAAACCGGGCAGGTTTTTATCCTCAAAATAAGCTGCCATGGATAGATACAGGTAGGATGAATATAACTCTTTGTTGATCTGTTCATTAATTGCGTTTTGAACGGTTTTGGTTATCATGTTTTTTTCCTTTTTACTAAGTATTTATTGGATAGATGAATTTTGACATTCGGGGCATAGCCCATAGTACATCATACGCACACCCAGTAGTTTATAACCCGAGGTGTTACTGACTGCATGATCAAGATTTGTGATCTGCGGGGAATCTATATCCACGATCTTGTGGCAGGAAATGCATGCCAGGTTGATATGGGGGGATGTATTTCCATCATAGTGACTATTATCATCACCTGCATTACCCAACGAATTGACCAGACCCAGGTTTACCAATCTATCAAGGGTATTATAGACGGTCATGAGCGAGAGCGAAGGGTATTGCGCTCGAATTTGGTCATAGATCATGGCCGAGGTGGGATGCTCATTGCTCTCACTCAGTAATTTGCAAATCGCCATCCTTTGAGGAGTAAGGCGCATCCCAGAGCGTTGCAGGGTGGAGATGTAATTTTCAAAGTTTGACATAATATATTATTTATAATTATTATTATATTATAATCATTATAAACTATAATAAATTATATGTCAAGGTTCTCTATACATGATTCCCGTATCAAAGCGGGAGGTCGGTAATCGACTATTGTGTTATTAGATTAAGTGTCAATATTCCAATAAACAAATATAATATTGATGCATGGTCATCGACATCATGGACATGCTTTTCCCGGTAAGGGTTCATATCAAGAAACCCAAGACAGATCCAATACTTAAAAAGGATCCGGCTTTATGTGGGCCATAATAATTACCATTTGTATTCAAGGCAGAACCCTATTCTATAAATCAATCAGGTGGAATTATTGGGTTTGATCTCTCACGTTTTATAAACAGGAAGGTGGATCATGTCTGATTGCTTGTTAACCCCTGTACAACACAGCCTGCGCGAAGAGGCACGAATATTCGTTCGCCAAGGAGTAACCCGTCAGCTGTTACTTGATATGGATGCCGAGAAAATCCATTACCCGCGCCATTACATCGAGAAGCTGGCTGCCAATCACCTGCTCGGTCTGCGTTTCCCCGCTAAATGGGGTGGTCGTGGTCTTGATTGGGCACATGAAGTCTTAGTATTGGAGGAAATTGGCGTTTTAGGTGCCAGCCTTGCATGCTTGTACTCTCTGCCATCCATCGTCGGTGAAGCGATTAATATTTTCGGTTCAGGTGAGCTAAAAGAAAAATATCTCAAACCC
The DNA here is from genome assembly GCA_963777935.1 of uncultured Chloroflexia bacterium. Lineage (GTDB taxonomy): Bacteria > Chloroflexota > Anaerolineae > Anaerolineales > UBA4823 > FEB-25. Next base: position 55,792 of record CAVZSL010000005.1, on the reverse strand, counting down.
ATCATTGCAGGTAGGTTGACTGTGGCGGAAGCGTTGACTGAACCCCGCGGTGGCTCAGATTTCTTCGGTGCGACTGCCACATTGAAACGAAAAGGTGATTTTTATATCTTAAATGGCCAGAAACGATTCATTGTTGGGGCGGAAGGTGCCGACCTGTTCCTGGTTTATGCCCGCTCGAATCCAGACGTCTCAATCCATAAGGCAATCAGTGCCGTCTTGGTCGAACGAGTAGATGGTGTGAAAGTCCAGCATGTTTATGGGCTCATGGGGACGCGTGGCGGAGGCACTGGCCGGGTCTATTTCAAGAATGTAAAAGTGCCGGCGACAAACCTGATCGGTGAGGAGCATGGAGCTTTCGAGGTATTCAATCAGATGATGATCCCAGAAAGAATGACCAGCGCTGCGGGTGCGCTTGGTCTCGCTCGGGCTGCCCTGGAAATATCCACACGCTATGCCGATCGCCGTAAAGCCTTCGGCCAAAAGATCCGCGAGTTTGAGGGGGTCAGTTTCAAGATAGCTGAAAGCCTGACCCACCTGGATGCAGCACGTGCCTTGGTCTACGAAACTGCCCGTATCATTGATACGGTTGGCAACTCGGGTTACGTACGGCGCAGGGTTTCTGAGGCGAAGAAATTTGCCACTGATACCGCCTGGGCAGTGGTCAATGATGCCATGCAAATCATGGGTGGGATTGGCTACACCAATGTTTATCCCATCGAGCGGCTTTTGCGTGACGCGCGCCTGATGACGATCTGGACCGGCACAAACGAGATCATGAATTTAGTCATCCAGCACGAGTATTTCAAAGAATTACTCTCGAGCACTTCTACCTCTAGGGATGTGGAGAGTGATGCTCAGAACGCGGATGCGCAAGGCGAGAAGGTGTATGAATAAAGTTGCCAGAAGCCCTGCTCAAAGTTATTTCCATTGTCATGGGTAGGTTACACACTTTGCCACCCTGCATCAGATCTAAAATGTCTTCACTCATGCTTGCCATTCAATATTTAGAAGATTCAACTGCCCAGCGCCAGTTGGAGCGGAAGCAGGTCATCGATAAATTGCATGCTGCCGCCGGGTATCTACCATTCACACACCTTCTCATTGGCTGGAACGTATCCCCACATCTATTAGATGCTTGCCGTGCCGAAGCGGATAGCCTGGGTATGCGCTTCGTGCGCTGGCAGCCACTGCTTACCTCTGATAAAGGTTTTACACCCAATCCAAGTTGGCAAGTGATGGGATTGTCGGATAATAAGCTGGTGGGATATCGTGGCATGCCTGAATTTACTTTTGCTTGTCCCAACAACCCGGCGATGCAGGAGGCGGTTACCAGGCATATAGGCAACCTGGTCAGCCAGGGGTTGTACCAGGGATTTTTTCTGGATCGGATCCGGTTCCCCTCTCCTTCCGCCGACCCCATCAACGACCTGTCCTGTTTTTGCGAATACTGTCGGCATAAAGCAGCACAGTGTGGTCTGGATTTGGAGCGCATCAAGCTGGATTTGTTGTTATCCACGCAAGATGAAAAGAACTGCTTATCATTGGTTAAATCCTTGCTGACTGGAAAAGCAGATCCTGAACGAACGGAGCAGAGCCCATCTATTGAACAGTTCCTTGAATTTCGAAAGAAAAGCATCGCGGATTTTCTTGCTCAAGTCACGTATTCCCTTAGAGATACGCAGCTTGAGATAAGCCTGGATTGCTTTTCGCCCAGTCTAACCCATATGGTTGGGCAAGACCTGCCCATGTTGAGTGAACATGCCGATTGGGTCAAGGTGATGACTTATGCTCACACCATGGGACCCGCCGGCCTGCCTTTTGAATTATCATGTTTCCTTGATTACCTCACCAGATCCACCAACCTCAACCAGGAACAATCACTATCATTACTAAGCCAATATATTGAATTGCCCTTACCCAATAACCGTGTCTCTTTGTTACAAGATGGCCTCTCTCCGCTGGCACTTGAGCGGGAAGTGGAGCGTGGGCTCGAATCTTGTTCAGCACCACTCCTGGCAGGTGTGGAGCTGGTTGAGCTGGAGGGGGTTACCCATTTGGTGCCCAATCAGATTAAGCTTGATCTATATGCTCTAAAACGTGCCAAACCGGCTGGATTGGCTCTTTCCTGGGACCTATTACACATTCCGATGGACAGGCTTGACATGGTGAGACGCTTCTACTTAGAATAACCACAACTTATTATGAAGACCCAGGCTATCACTTTAACGCCCAAATTTTTTCGGCATGGATGATAGGCTCACCCCGCTGATTGTCCAAGCCCACCCGTCCCTCGACCACATATGGACCCGCAGTGGATAAAGCTGCTCTTGACTGCCGGTATACCTCGGCTGTGATCACCACGTCCAGCATGCCTTCCAGGTCTTCCAGCGACATAAAGTAGATATAATCCCCGTGTGTGGTTCGGCTGCGCCTCCATATTTGGCGCATCCCTGCCACGCGTACATACTCTTCCAATCTGGAAGCTGCTTCCACCGTGGTCAGAGCCCCAGCAGCAGTGATCTGCTGCTCCACCTGTTCCAACGGGTGTGCGATCACACCCGTGCCCAGTAGTTCTTCCTGGGCAGCAACCTTTTCCGCCAGGCTCCAATCATCTTTCTTGTTGACTTCCACTTCAAATAATGATAATTGCCCTGCATGCCGAGCGGTATGCTCGAGCTGGTAAAGTAGCTCAGGGATTGTGCTTATATCGTCCAAGGCGCCCACCTTCACCAGGTATTCGGCCTCTATTGGGCGCGGGTCAACGTGTACAAGAAAATCTGTCAATGAGCTGAATGGGCGCTTGTGGATAATGGCTTTTTGGGTGCGTTGGGTCAGGTCACGCACCTGGTCTAACCCCATGAACAACATGGGTTCACCATGTAGGATTTTCACACTGAACTCACGCTCGGCATGGTTGATCTGGGGTGGACGGAGCTTTAACCCCAGGCGGCGGGCTTCATTCATATATACCCTTTGGCTGTAGTACCCACCCCAGTTCGCCAGCACAGCTGCCATGAAAAATGCCGGGTAATGGGTCTTGCACCAGGCTGAACGCCAGCTGATCTGGGCGTAGGACGCCGCATGCGCCTTTGGAAAGCCATACCCCGCAAATGCCGCCATCAGCTCCCATATGCGGTTGGCGATATCCTCCGGAACCTGGTTTCTTACCCAGGCGCCCTCCACGAATCTCTCTTTCAAGGTCTGCATCTGTTTACCCGGATCAAAGTGCGACATTGCCCGGCGCAACATGTCTGCGTCCTCCAGGGTCAATCCTGCCAGCTCATGCGCGATGCGGAGCACCTGTTCCTGGTATAGGATCACACCATAGGTATCCGCCAGTAAAGAGCTAAGGGCGGGGTGCAATTGTTCGGTCGCTTCCTTGCCTAGATGGCGACGCACAAATGAGTCTTTCAGCCCTCCGCTGAGTGGTCCTGGTCGATAGAGCGATAGCGCCACCATGATGTCGTCCACGCTTCTAGCCTTGACCTCTTTTAGAGTGGCGCGCATCCCCGGGCTTTCAATCTGAAAGCAACCGATTGTTCTCCCCTGGCTGATCATATCACTCACCAAAGGATCAGATTCCGGGATGGTCTCCATGATTTCAGTCAGCATGGAACTGCCCGGATGGGATATTTTGTCTGGTTTTTCCTTGGCAATTATCCCAACCACGTCTCCCAACACGGTCAGGCCGCGGATGCCAAGCAGGTCGATTTTTACCAGACCCAACCTTTCGATCGAATCCAAATCGAACTGGGTGATAATTACCCCTTTTGAGGCCATCTGGGTTGGCGCCAGGTCGGTCAGTGGACCAGGGCTGATCACCACTCCACCGGGATGGACAGATAAATGGTGTGGCAAGCCAATCAGGGCCGCTGCATCCTTAAAGATCAGCTGGTGGGTTGGGGTCCGATATCTCTCAGCCAGATCTGCGTATGGCTCATCTTTGCCACCTGCTCTCCTTGAAGGGCCAAACCAGCGATAGGGCAGGCTATCAGCCAGGAGACTGACTTCTTCAGCGGATAAGCCATATGCTTTCGCCACCTCGCGCAAGGCGGACCGGCTGCGAAAGCGGTTGACCGTGCATACCGTTGCCACCCGGTCGGCTCCAAATCGCTGGTATACAAACCGGATCACTTCTTCCCGTCGGCGGGAACACAGGTCTGTGTCAATATCCGGCGGAGTGGCACGTGCCGGGTTCAGGAAGCGCTCGAAATACAGGTTCAACCGCATCGGGTCTGGAGAGGTGATTCCCAGGCAGTGCGCGACCAGGGAGGAAGCTGCCGAGCCGCGAGAGGAAAAGGGAATCCCCTCCTGACGGGCAAAATTAAGGATTTCTTCAACGATCAGGAACAGGGAGGTGTATCCATACTCAACGATAACAGACAATTCGTGCTCTATCCGAGTTTGCAGTTCTGGGGTAATTTGACCATAGCGTTTATTGGCCCCTGCCAGCGCTTTTTGGCGTAGTATGTCTTCACTGGTCATGCCCGCGGGTTGAAGGATATCCGGGAAGTGAAGAATGCCTACCGGCAGTTCCAGCCAACAACGGTCAGCTATCTCCTGCGTGGCGGCTAACGCCTGCGGGAAATTTGGCATTCGTTCAGCCATCTGCTCGGGAGTAAGAAAGTAAGCCTGGGAAGGGGCAGATTCTGTGGATGTGATTTCTTTAAAAGGGCGGATCAGCCGGATTGCTGTTTGAATTTGCTGTAGGTGAGCCTGGTCTTGCCTCAGATAGTGGATATCATGGGTGGCAACGGTCGGGATGTGGTACCGATGAGCCAGGGTTGTCAGGTTTACGCAAATCTCGGCATCCTCAGGAGAATGCACCTGCAGCTCAATATAGATACGGTCTTCGAACAACTCCCTAAGGTGAGAAATCCAGCCCTCTGCCTGCTGGTGCTGCTTGGAGGCGATTAACTGTGCCAGGGTCCCGCCGCGCCCTCCCGTCAGACAAAGCAATCCAGCATGCTCATCCACCAGCCTTTCGAATGAAAGCGTATCATTATCCCCTGCCATGGAGCTGCTGATCCGGCAAAGGCTGCGCCACCCGGTCATATCCAGCGCCAGGAGGGTCAGGCTGCCAGGCTTTATGTTCTCCATCTCATTTGGGAGAGCTGCATCCACTTCCAGACCCAGGATGGGCTTGATCCCTGCTCCCTGGCAGGCATCAAAGAATTCAATGGCACCGCTAAGGCTGTGATGGTCGGTCAGCCCCAATGCTGTCATATTCAACCCGGCTGCTGTTTCGGCTAATTCTTGCGGTGAGGGCAAGCCACGCAAGAATGAATAACAGGAATGGGAGCGCAGGTGTATGAATCCCATAGCGGGATTGTAACCTTGCTTAAGCATGATGGATAGGATAAATCTTTAACTCTATGCCGGTTATCAATAGATTAAAAGCGCTGGACACATTCGTCCACTCTATAGATATTGTGTTTCGAAGTTTTTTTTCGAATTTCGCAGTGATTTTTCCGGTATGTCCATTGAATCCACTGCTTATCATCCCAATTCCACCACATATCACCATTTTGAGACCAAATTGGGGAAACGACAGATAATATCATTACCGAGTGAAGGCAGCTTGAAGCCCTGTTTTAAAGGTGAAATTGCTAATTGAATATCTTTCCCAGATGTCGCTAATCGATACGGTATCACCTGGGCACCCGGGTAGCAGGCTATCGTTCTGCCAACCACCTTGCTTTTGGCGCATAAACTCGCCGCGGAACTACCCGAAATATTTTCTATTCGTGAACTCGTATTACTTGTCTTTTCATCTCTGAGAAGGTTGGTAATACTCTGATACGTCAGGTATAAAAGATTTTCTAACCTATATATGCGCTGATCTAGATAATATAATTTCTGCCCAACCTTCACTTACGTTGATCTTATTGATGATTGGCTGCTGCTTTCATCTCATCATCGATATCATACATAACCCCCTCTATAAAATTTTAAAATTTGACTAAGGCTGGCAGGATAGTTCAGAAAAGACCGTTTGTACGGTTTCATTTTCTTTTACTGAGGGTACAGATGCAGCAATATTTTCCCAAAGACTGCAAAACATCTCATTCGCCTCAGGATCATACTGGTAAGCAGCCATCGTTAAGGCTAGAGCAGCTTGCCAGTGTCCAGCCATAGCGTAAGCTTCAACAAATGGCGTCCATTCATAAGCTGGAATAGCTGGGTGGACGCCGGGCTCAAATCCAGCTAGCTTGGCTTGTTCGTCCAGGGATATCGCCGACTGCCAGTCTCCGGTTTGACGGGCCAGATCGGCTTTCTCGAAATAATAGCACCAATTAGGACCAGGCTCCTTTCCAAAAATATCCTTTGGGGGGTAGCTCTCCTGGGGTGGAACAACCTGGATACGGTCAGGGTTGGATACATGGCTGAAGACAGCTACCAGGTCGGGTAGATAAGGATTAGCTCGTTCATCCGGGTATACCAACCATAGACAATGTTTATGGGTAGAGTCGTAAGCGAACAGCAGACTGTTAGGTGTTGAGGTTTTGAATGAGAAAGATCGGAATTTTGTGCTGAAGTTGATCTCATCAGGAGCATGGGTGCGACCCGACCAGTGCGAGCGCAGGGAATACAGGTAGTATCCCAACCTGGGTAGGTTCTTCTCCTGAGGATACATGTAATTGATGGCTGAAGAGATTGAAAAGAGAGCATTGTTTGGAAACGGATCTTCTTCCATAATTAATGCCGTATCTGGTTGAATAAACGGTGCCCTCCAGTAAAGCTGCCAAAAAAAGTTACGCTGCTCCTGCCAATCATGCCGAAATCCATTGGCTGCCCTGAGGTTGAGCACCATCGCCATACTGACCAGCAGGGCTAGGATAACTGCCCGTTGTGCGCGGCTTTGCACGAACCATTCCAGCAGCCCAATGAATAGCAGGCTAAGCCCCAGCATGGTTGCCATGGCATGCCGGTTGGAATGGAAATCCAGGGTAATCTGCCGACCGGTAATCCAGGCTGGGGTACCCCCCAATAACAAGCCGTACATGCCCACCAGAATCGCTTGCCACCACCAGGAGGAACTTTCTTTAGCGCCATGGCCTTCCCCACCTCGTTTTAACAGGTAAACCAGGCATAAAACTCCTCCCAAAATTGCTACACCAACACTGATGAGAATCGCGGGTTGTTTTAGTTCCTCAAAAGGTATGTCGAATAATTGCGTCCAGGATGTTACAAGGATGTATCGAAGATCTGCAAACAGTATTGCCTCCAATGACATGAGAGTATGTTCCGTCGCAGTGAACAGACCAGATAGAATATCAAGCGTATAAGGATCCGGCTCAGTCAGCTTCATGAAATAGAAGCGCCATACCAGGTAAACCACCATGGTAACCATATACGGAATGCAATAGCGCAGGGTTCTAAGCAGCCGACTGCGCCAGACACTTTCACTTTGAGAAACCAGGATAAGAATAAGAATTGGGCGTAAGAACTCGATGCCTACAAAATACTCGCTGACCGAGAGCTGCAGCGCCATGCATACTACTGCCGCTATCGTCCACGGCACGAAGCGCCGTGGTTGTCGGATGGCCTGGAAGGTCGCGCCTAGTGAAATAAAGAACAGCAAATACTGAACCCACATCTGATGAAATGTCAGGGCGATTGACTGCTGGGAAAAGACCGGATAGACAAGGAATAGCAGCGACGCGTAGAAAACCTGCCGTTTTGCCTGCGGCCATAGGATAGAAAAAGCCCAATACATAGCCCAGGCAGTAAGCCAACGCAGTACCAGGCTGAAGAGATGCCAGGCTAGCGGAGCATCGCCTAGAAGGGGTGTAAATACAACATGCGTCCAGGCGGAGAGTGGTCGATCATATGCATAATATGGCCAGTAACCGGCCAGGCCGTACAGCCGGTATACGAGCATCTTTGCCCAATCATCCCAATAATATCCCAGCCATGGAATTAACAAACCAAAGGTCAGGACTGCGATCAGACCCAGAAAAACTGGGGTAGTCCAATTAGGGAAACGGAATTTTCTATCAAATTTCAAACCCAAACCCCCATGCGAAAAATAGGTGAATAATTTTTAAGACAATCGGGTAAACTCTTATTGTCTCCTATGAAAGACACCCAGGTTGACTAACGATAGATTCTAGTGCAATCTGATATCCACCAAAATTTCGGTACCACGGACTGGAAATTCTGCCATTTATTTGGATAACCGGATGTTGTACATTCAGGTTCTAAATAAACCCCAGCCTAGATTCTAGTATATATCATTTCATTTCCGAATGCAACTACTTTTACTCAAGATTTTCATTTAGAAATCACCCCTGACCTTTTTTAGGTGGTTATGATTGGATGTCAAACAATCTCAAAGTACTCGCTGTGTGTGAGGAGCACTACATCTCTCATGCGAGAAGTTTCATCTAGATAATTTTTCTGCCCCTATTCCTGATTTACTTTTTTAATACTTACCTATGATAAGGCAGGAGACAACCAAAAGTGTACGAGAGGACATAACAACAATTGAATATGTTTCGCAACTGTGGGTAATCGTATCGGGAGTCACCTGGACCCTTGAGGAGCGGAAGCACACCAGCAGACTACCTCCTCACCGGTTATGTAGTAGCACTTCCTGGCCAAGGTGCTACCCGCTGAGAAGTTAGGCGACTCCAACCTTATAAATTTGAAAGGTTTTCTGATTCATAAAAACTATGATGTTATGATAATATTAATTAATCCTTAAGATTACTAAGGTATTAATCCAATCATATGATTCCAAGATAATTAAATAAATTCGTATCGCTGTGGAGTGACTATGAATGCTCGATATCCCCATCTCCTCGTTATAAAAGAAGGACCCTCCGCAGGAAAGACCTACCCGTTAGAAGGCGATGAAATCCTCATCGGTCGCGAGCTAAACAGCACACTCCAGATCGATGCTCCCGGTGTCTCGCGCAAGCATGCCCGTCTCACATTCCAAAATAACCAATACCAGCTAGAAGACCTTGGCAGCAGCAATGGTACTTTTGTGAATGGAGAACGAATTTCAAAATCCTGGCCGTTGAAAAACGGTGACCTGATTAGCTTAGGGCGGATGATCCAGCTGGAGTACCAGGTAGCGTTGCCCCCTGTGTCTGCGACGATGATCGAGGGTGAGTACCCTCTGGTAGGCGGAACCATCATCGAAGCACCACCACAACAGCCCATGGGACCCACCCTGCCACCTCCAGCGCCTCAGGTCGCAGTTCCACCCCCTTTAGAACCGCAAATGACGATGATCGGCCAGGAAGCGCCCGTTTTACCAAAGGTCACTCCGCCACAATTAATCGTAACCATCGCAGGTCAGGAACTCAAGACCTATGATTTGAGTAAAACCAGGGTGACGATAGGTCGCGCTGAGGATAATGAAATCGTGGTCGATTCACGGATTGTCTCACGTCATCATGCGTACCTGGAACGTGTACTAGATGGTTACCTCCTAACCGTAATAACTGAAGCGGGCAATCCAGTGTTGTTCAATGGCAGGCCTTTGACCACCTCACACAAGCTCCAACATGGCGATATATTGCGGATTGGCAGTCTGGATCCTGGCATGATGGTTACGATGACCTATGTCGACCCATCCCAGGCAGTTGAAACCCAGGCTACCCCGATCCGATTTAGTGAAAAGAACATCATCCAGATCGGCCGCGATGCCAGCAATGATGTCGTGCTTAATTCACCTGCAGTCTCGCGTTACCATGCACAGATCGAACGTGTCGGTCAGCGCCACCGCTTGACCGATCTACGCAGCACAAATGGCAGCTTTGTAAACGATAAACGGATCGAAGGAGATGTTTGGCTACAGCCAAGCGATGTGATTCAAATCGGCTCTTTCCGCTTTGTGATGGGCGAAGATGAGCTTGGGCAATATGATGAAAGCCGTGGTTTGCGGGTGGATGCACTCGACCTGAATAAATGGGTGCGCAAAGATTTAAATATTCTCAAGGATATCTCGCTGGCTTTCAAACCTCGCGAGTTCGTTGTGGTTGTGGGTCAATCGGGCGGCGGAAAATCAACCTTGGTCGATGCGATTGCCGGGTATCGTCCAGCAACCCACGGTGTGGTGCTGGTTAATGGTACGAATATCTACTCAAATTTCGATGTGATTCAAAATGAGATTGGTTATGTTCCGCAGCGCGATATCATCCATTACGAGCTTACGGTTTACCAGGCATTAAATTATGCCGCCCGCCTGCGTATGCCAAGCGATACAGGTAAAGAAGAACGCCACCAGCGCATCATGCAGGTCCTCGAAGACCTGGACCTGGTCGAACGAAAAGACACTCCCATCAGCCGGTTGAGTGGTGGGCAGATCAAGCGCGTCTCGATCGGTGTAGAGCTGCTGACGAAGCCGGGATTATTTTTCTTAGATGAGCCAACCTCTGGTTTGGATCCGGGGACTGAAACCGCTTTTATGCACCTGATGCGCAGGCTGGCAGATCAAGGCCGAACCATTGTCATGATCACGCATGCAACGAAGAACGTGATGTTGGCTGATAAAGTCGTCTTCCTGGCACGAGGTGGTTACGTTGCCTGGTTTGGTCCGCCAGAAGAAGCGCTATCCTATTTCAACCAGTTCCGCTCCGAACGTGAGCAACGTGCCCATGAGATGGAGTTCGACCAGATCTATGCCATATTGGATGATCCGGGGAAAGGGAAAGCTCAAGAGTGGGCAGAGCGCTACATGCAGCTCCCAGCCTATCAGAAATATATCATCGAGCCGCTGCAGTCGGCGCGTACCTTCATCTCAAAAGGTCCTAAAGAAAAGCAAGAAGGAAAAGTCGCCAGATTAAAGGGCAGGCCGCGTGTCTCAGGTTTTCGCCAATTCATGATCCTCTCTGCACGCAATATTAAAATTCTTTCTCGCGATCGAACTAGCCTTATCCTGATGCTTTTAGTGCCAATCCTGGTTGCCTCGCTGGATTTTTTTCTGGCTCCAGCCATGGGAAAGCATTTATATGATTTCAAGATTGGCAATGCTGCCAATGCCTCCGTGACCATATTCCTGTTAGCCATCGACTGCCTGCTGGTGGGAGGTTTCTCCCAGATGCGCGAATTTGTTAAAGAGGCCGATGTTTACAAACGCGAGCGCCTGGTCAATTTGAAAATATTCCCCTATGTTGCTTCGAAAGCCTGGGTGGCGCTAATGTTATCTGTTTATGGGGCTGCAGTATTTGTCACCATTCACTTTCTGGCGTTTGATATTCCATCGACTCCATTGATTATCGGGTTCTATTATATTTCCATGGTGCTGGCGGTTTTAGCCGGCAGCATGACTGGCTTGCTAGCTTCTGCCATCTCAAAATCTCCCAGTGTCGCGCCTTTATTAATGATTTTACTGATCATCCCGCAAATCGTATTGAGTGGTAGTCTGGCGCCTTTGCCCGAAAAAGTCACCGCCATCGCTTCGACACGTTGGGCTTTCCAGGATTTTGCCGGTCTGACCGGGATGGGCTCGGATGTTGCCTCGGATCCTTGCTGGAAGCTGTCCGAAGACGAACGTGATCTGATGACTCTGGACCAAAAAACAGCTTTCGGCTGTAAGTGCTTGGGACTGGCTGTATTTGACCCCAATTCATGCAATTTCCCCGGCGTTGGCCAGTTCTATGCATCGGAAATTGATCAATCTGCTCCCATTGAGCCAGCTGCACTTGGTCCGGAGCCTGCAGAACCAATCATTCCTCCCGCTCCCGAACCACCTGCTGACCAGAATGACCAGATAGCGATGGTCCAGTACATGAATGCTCTACAGTCATATCAGGACGACGTGAAGGTACTCCAGGATCAATTCAGGAGCCAGATGGATTTATATCGATCTCAGGCGGATCTCTATACCGCCCAAATGAAGGAGTATCAAACCGCGAAGATATCGTTTGATGCAGCTCGTACCACAGCAGTCAATTCTGCTGAATCATTGATCCAGGCGAGCATCGATCAAATGGGTTGGGCTTTTGTTGATACACAGGATATGAATATATTGATCACCTGGATCACAAAAACCTGGACCGCTCAATTGGTCATCGTTTGCGTTTATTTTATCCTCATCCTGGCGTTTATTAAACGCAAGGATGCATCCGCTTAACATGGGGTAATTTCGATGAGACTATTTCTTAAGAAAACGAATTACTACAAGCACATTGTGTTTGGGTTATCACTGTTTTGTTTTTTGGCTTTAATAATCCAGGCCTGTGGACCGAGCACGCAATCCGATTCATCGAATGCTACTGTTACCGCCATGAGCCGTGCGATAGCAGGGACAGCCACAGCAGAGAAGGCAAATGTATCGAATGCGGGCGATTTAGCAACTGCACAAGCTGAAGCAACCCAACAAGGCCGTGAAATTTCTATCACTCAGACCGCCCAGCTTGCCAATCGAGATGTGTCAACGCTGGCGACTGCAACTGTGGCTGCACCGATTATCGCTGAGCTGCCTAGCTATGGTTTAAATGCTTCCAGTGGAAAAGTTGGCTGGATTCATAACCCGATTACATTGGAGGCCGTCGGTGACCAGCAGTTTGCCTATGGGAATGATTATATGAACGTTATGGCGAAGAATTTCGTCCTGGCGGCGGATATAACCTGGAATACAAAGTATGGCGAGTCAGGATGTGGTTTCATGTTTCGCTCAGACGGCGATAAACAAAAACCGAACCAATATATGGTGATTGCCACCCGATTTGCCAATGGCCGAGTGATTTTTACCGCCCTCGCAGATGGTGAGCTTGCCAATATCCACGATTTTTATCCGAAGTATGAAGATCGTTCTTTCCAGGCGCAGAATGACACCACCAATCGAATTGCGATCGTGGCACGCGATAACCTGATCGAAATTTACACCAATTATGTAAAGATCGGAGAGATCGACACCACCCAACCCCCCAAGCCAATGACGATGCCGTCTACACCTGTACCACCGATTGACACTTCCAACGCAGCTGCTCAAAGTTTTTATCAAGATCAGTTGGATGCATATAAACAGATGGTACAAGAAGCTCAACAAAATTTCCAGATCGCCAATGTGAATTACCAGAAGAATAAGGCAGTATTTACCGATGGATTTTTATCCATGCTCGCTCTCACGCAGGGTGGTCAGACAGTGTGTAAATTTGATAATGCCTGGTTATGGTTGCTCGAGCCTTGATCGGAGGTCATAAATGAGTTCTACAAACTTAGAGGGACAAACCTTAGGAGGCAGGTATCAAATCCAATCCCTGATTGGCCAGGGGGGCATGGCATCGGTCTATAAGGCTTATGACCCGAACCTGCGTCGAGCTGTAGCGATCAAGGTTATACATCCACACCTTTCCAATAACCCGGAATTCTTCCGTCGCTTTGAAGAAGAAGCAACAGCAGTCGCTCATTTGCGGCATCCAAACATCGTCCAGATGTACGATTTTAACCATGATGGCGATCTGTATTACATGGTGATGGAGTTTGTGATGGGTGAGACCCTCCAAACCCGGTTAAAAAGACTGAATGCTTCCAAGCGCCGATTGAGGGTAAATGAGGCCATCACCTTCACAGCAGAGATATGTGATGCTGCATATTATGCCCACCAGCGGGGGATGATCCATCGTGATATTAAACCAGCCAATATCATGTTGGATGTAAACGGCAGAGCCATCTTGATGGATTTTGGCATCGCTCGAATGGTTGGCGCCTCTCAACACACAGCCACAGGTGCCGTGTTAGGAACGGCCATGTATATGTCTCCAGAGCAGATCCAAGGACTCCAGACTGACGCCAGGGCAGACATCTATTCGATTGGGATCATGCTCTTTGAGATTTTGAGTGGGAAACCGCCCTTCGAAGCCGATTCTGCCATGACCCTGATGATGATGCATCTGAACGATCCGGTACCCGATCTTAATGAATTGTATCCCGATACCCCACCTGACCTGGTGGCGATTACTAATAGAGCCCTGGCAAAGAATCGCGATGAGCGCTATCAATCGGCATTCGAAATGGCGAATGCTCTACGGAAATTACCGGAACAATTCCAGAAGACCCCGGTGCCTGCATCGCAACCACTGCCGACATCTCCTGAAGCAACTTTCATTGAGGCTGCGGTCGTGAAAGATACTGGGGAGACCATCATCGAAGCACCAGGTCCGATCATCCCAGCAAAAGAACCTTCAAAACCCGAAGCTCCCGTTGTCAAGCCAGCTCCGTCACAACCACCATACCAGCCTACGCTCGTGGAGCAGGCAGTCCAACCCGTCCAAAAAACAGCTTCACCCGCTTCTGAAGCCATTCCTGAAAGAATGCCCGTTGGGCGTAAGAAAAGTAATGTCTGGATACCGATCCTTGTGGTGCTATTGATCGTAATCTTGGGCGGGGGAGGTTATCTCGCCTACACAAATTTCTTCGCCGGTGGTGGTTCAAATTCTCCCTTACCATCTCCAACAGTGGAGGCAGGAGCACTAGTACCTGCAACCATTACATTTGAAGCTCCGGTACCGACTGAATCGCATGCAGTAAGCTATACATGCACTGATCCAATTGGATGTGTCAAAATTGGTCCCACTGATCCGATTCATATCGCCTACCTGTTGGCTGTGGCTGGCCCGAATGCTGCCTTGGGAACCGACTCTCGTAATGGTGTCGAGATCGCCATTGATGACGCTGGCGGTAAGATTCTGGGACACATGATTCTATTTGATGGGGAGGATGGCGGTTGTAGCGTGGATGGTGGTCAGACTGCTGGTAATAAGCTAGCCTCAGACTCAACCATCGTGGCAGTTATTGGTACTTCCTGCTCAGACGAAGCCCGCACTGGAGAACCACTGCTCTCTGCGGCAGGTTTTGTGACGATTTCACCTTCCAATACTGCACCTGACATGACAGATCCCACCAGTCCCAATCATTATGCTGGCTATTTCCGTACCGCCCATAACGATAAAGTTCAAGGAGCTGCTGCAGCTGACTTTGTTTATAACTCCCTGAAATTAACCAAGGCAGCAACGATCCATGACAATAGCTTATATGCCGATAAACTTACAGAACTCTTCCGTAATGAATTCATTAAGTTAGGTGGGACGATTACTGGTGAAACCTCAATTGCTCCAAATGCTACAGATATGACCTCAGTTTTAGCTGACCTAGCAAATGGCAACCCTCAAATAATTTACTTCCCAGTCTTCTTACCGACAGGTGAATACATCATCAGCCAGGCAAAGACCACCCCAGGACTTGAAACCACCAAATTGATGTCAGCTGATGGATTGTTCTCACCTGACTTAGTGAATGGCACTGGAGCTGCAGTAGAGGGATTTATGGTTACAAGCCCAATACTTCGAGGCGCTGAATATGACGCCTTCGTTGCCAAATATCAAGCAAAGTTTGGCACGCTACCCATGAGTATCTTCCACGCTCATGCCTATGACGCTTTTAATATTGTCAAGACTGCCATCGAGAAAGTGGCTGTACAGGAGGCTGACGGTACGATCTACATTCCACGCCAGGCACTACGTGATGCAATGGCAGCCACCACAGATTTCAATGGTCTGACAGGCGTCCTCACCTGTACGGTAGATGGTGACTGTAGCAATCCAGTCATTGGTGTGTATAAATACCATGCTGGCCAATATCCACCTGTCTTGATCTGGCCAAAGGAGTACACGGCTGCCACGCCTGCTCCAGTCGTCATCGGTGGAGCAGATAAAATCGCCTTTTTATTGGGGAAGAATGTTTGGGTAGCCAACCTGGATGGCACCGAGTTGACCCAGCTCACGCAGAATAACACGGAAAAGAACTACCTGCGCTGGCTGCCCGATGGCCAGGGATTAACCTATATCAGTGGAAAATGTATCGAATCAGTCTCACTCTCGGGTGAGATTTCACAAATAACCTGTTTCAATAATGCCGATAAATTAGAAGGCTTTGAAGTCTCGCCGGATGGCATGCAAGTGGTCATCGGCCTGGATAGTCAGGTTTATCTGGTGCCATTTGACCTGGATAGTCTGTCCAAAGCCTATTCGCATGACAGTTTGTCGGCGATGGCAACCTGTGCAAACCTGGCGCCCTACACACGCTATAGTGCCCATTACGCACGTTGGTCAAACGACAGCACGAAGTGGGCGTTAGTGGCTCAAATCCCTTACAAGGACATGCGTGCCGATGTAGTGGCTGTCTTCCCGGTTGACGAATGTTATCCAGATAATTATGCAGCCATCGAAGTTCAATTCCCCCCACCTCATTTTACCTATCCAGGCTACGATAAAATTCCAGTGATCCAAGACCTGGGCTTTGATGGCAACTCCTTATTTGCCTTGCATGGCATCATGCGCAACGATGGTTTTGGTGATCTCCATCTCTTCAATATGGATACATTCACATTTAGTGAAAGAGTGAACCCGATCAACGGTAACTGCTGCTATCGGGATGCGGAGTTTAGTCCAGATGGTAGCTACCTGGTGTTTGCTTTCCAGGATATGAACCTTGGGCAAGCCGGTACAACCAGGTTGTATTACATCCCATTTGGAAGTATTGGCACAGGTGAGACCTATGTGCCGTTGCCACTGCCTGATATTATCGATCCTCGGGAACGACCGCAACCGGTATTAAGACCTGCGATTCCATAAACATAGCTGCCAGCTGGAGGTGGAGAGCTGAGCAAGCGAAGAAAATAAAAAAAACGCTCAACCAGCTGTTATGGTCAAGCGGGAACCCATGCTGCTGAACAGCAACATCACCCCATTTCGATGGTAATCCAGTTGAAAGACCCAACCGGTTGCTGCGGGATTGGATTAGCCGACGGTTTACCGTTCAGGCGGATTGCCTTGACGCCTTTTTGTACACCCATTGGGTTTTTTACCTGGATCTGGTAGGTGGCACCACGCCATTGGCGAGTGACCTCGAATTCCTTCCAATTAGCAGGGATGCAGGGATCAATGATCAAACCCAGGTAGTCAACGCGCACCCCCAGGATCCAATGCGTGACCGCATGATACATCCAGCCAGCGCTGCCGGTGAGCCAGGGGTGTCGCGCCCGCCCATAGGCGGTATGATCGCGACCCATGATGAACTGGCAATAGGAATAAGGCTCTGCTTCTCGAATCTCGATCAAGTCATTCTGGTTGTAGGGTAGCAGAGCATCATAGAATTTCATCGCCCGGTCGCCCCGCCCTAATTTGCATTCGGCTACCACTGCCCATGGATTTGGATGACTGAAGATTGCCGCGTTCTCCTTGATACCCTTGTAGACCCGGGTTACATAGCCGATATCGTCATCTGGTCTGGAGAATGCCGGCCAGAGCAAGTGGATGCCATATTGCGAATACAGATATTTATCTACCGCGTCCATGCAAATTCGTCCACGCTCCGCTGAGGCTGCCTCGGAAAGCACTGCTAACGAGTTGCTTTCCAGGAAGAGCTTGCCTTCTTCATTTTGGATAGAACCAATCTTGAGACCCTTGCGCGTGAAGCCACGCAGATACCATTCTCCGTCCCAAAGATTATCTTCGCAAGCCTGGCAGACTGTTTTAGCCATGGCTGAATATTTTTCGACATCTTCCTGGCGACCCAAGAATTTGGCGGCCTCGATGAAGTTGATTAATGCCCAATGGTGGAGGAACGACACCATGGCGCTCTCTCCTCCCCCCAGGTTCAGACAATCGTTCCAGTCGGCGCGCAAACCTTTGCATATTCCGGTCGCACCAACCTGTTCCGCTGAGAAATCCAATGATCGTTTGATGTGCTCATAGACAGTCGCTTCCCCACCGTCTGCAAATGGAACAACCTCGTCGAACAAGGAGATTTCCCCGGTCTCCTTGACATACTCGCAGACTGAGGCGACGATCCAAAGTGCGTCATCCGAGCAAGTGTCTTCCAGACCATGAATAATATCTTCCGGGTTGGGTGTTGGAACCACAGTTGGCAGCTTGACGCCGGGCAGCTTATCTTCCTTCGGTTTGAACACCTGTGGATCGAAGAGATGCAATCCATAGCCCTGGCTGACCTGACCGTGAAACAGCTCAATAATGCGCTGTTTGACTTTTCTAGGGTTGGTATGCGGCACGCTCAACACATCCTGGGATGTATCGCGGAAGCCTAACCCTGTCCGCCCGCCTACTTCGATGAACGAGGCGAAGCGCGACCAGACGACACACGTCTCGGCCTGGTACAGGTTCCAGGTGTTGACCATCGAATTCAGGCCGGGATGTGGCGTTTTGCACTGCAACTTTGCCAGCTTCCCCGCCCAATAATCCTTAAGTTCGACAAACGCCCGGTCTACCATGGCAGGGTCGGTATATTTGGCTTTGATTGCCTGACCAGTGGTGTGCGGTCCAACACCTAACATGAACACCAGACGCTCGTCCTCACCAGGCTGTAAGCTTAGCCGTTTATGCAGCGCGCCACAGTGGTTACCCCCCAATTCGACGCTGTTGAAGCATTCTCCTTGTACCACCGCCTCAGGGTCGGTCTCGGTGTGGTAATTTCCCAGGAAACGATCGCGCAGGCTGTCGAAACTATCAGGTGTAAAATTGGACGCCAAATAGTGATAAGTCCACGGCTCGTAAAAGAAGTCATATTCGATGACGCCGTCTTCGTAACTCGAGCCGGAGGCGTATAGGCTCATCTGTAAATTCTGGTTATCGATTTCAATGTGGTGGAAAGAGAATTCCACATAGGAAAATACACTCAAGTGGCGCAGCTTTTCGGAGTTGTTCTTGAGCCGCACATCCCACAACTCCACATCATCGTTAACCGGGATAAAGAGCAGCTGCTCAGCCTGGATGCCCTGGTAATCACAGGAGAACTTCGAGTAAGAGAGGCCATGCCGGCAATGGTAACTCGCTTTGGTTAAATCCTTACCGGTTGGCTGCCACGAAATAGACCAGTACTCGCCAGTATCATCGTCACGCACATACACGTAATGACCGGGGCGATCCAATGGCACGCCATTCTGGCGGAAACGAGTAATACGGTGGTGTTCGGCGGTCTGATAGAACGAATAACCACCCGCGTTGTGCGAAATCACCGTGCAGAGATCCTTTACACCGATATAATTCGTCCACGATACCGGAATATCTGGCCTTTCGATCACGTACTCCCGGTTCTCATCATCAAAATATCCGTAGTGCATTGAAGCCTCCTATGAGTATTTGATCATGAGCAAAACTGTTTGAGCCACTTGATCAGCTCTTGCGCCTTTTCCGGTGAATCTGCTTCGACCATCAGGCGCAGCATGGGTTCCGTCCCGGAGAAGCGCACGAGCGCCCAGTTGTCGTTTTCCAGCAGCAACTTGGTGCCATCTATGTGCGAGATGCTGACCACGGGATAATCCTCGATCGCACGGATTGGAGTATCCTGTAAACGCCTCGGCAGCACCACGCGCATTTCGGGGGTCGCAGGGATACCTTCCTCCAATGCATAGAGCCTTCCCGTAATATTCCAGACCTCTTCCTGGAGTTGGGAGAGACGCTTGCCGGTATGGGCCAACATTTCCACCACCAGCGCCGAGGCGAAGATGCCATCCTTACCCAATATATGCCCGCGCACCGTAAGGCCACCGCTCGACTCGCCACCCAGTAAAGCATTGTGCTGAGTCATACCGGCGGTAATGTGTTTAAAGCCAACCGGCGTCTCATAGCATACCTCACCGAAATTCTTTGCCAGCCGATCCAGCAGGTGGGTTGTAGCTAAATTACGCACTACGCCGCCCCGCTCGTGGCGCACTTCGTGCAGATACCAGTACACCAACAGCAGGATATCGTTGGTGGGAATATAGCGGCCTTTCTCGTCGATAATGGCAATCCGGTCAGCGTCACCATCCGTAGCCAACCCAAGATCATAACTGCCTTCTTGGATATAGTTGATAAGTACATGCAAGGCATCCAGGTTGGGCGCTGGTGACCGCCCGCCGAACAGCGGATCGTGACGTTCATGAATGAATGCTACCCGGCAGCGCGCCTCGGTCAAGATCATTCCCAGGGTAAGTTGCCCCACGCCAAACATGGGGTCCACGATTACTTTCAGGTTGGCTTCGCGGATGGTCTCAAGGTCGATCAATGCCTCGACAGCGTCCACATACTCATTAGTCAGGTCCCGACGCTGGATGATTCTCGCCTCCAGAGCTATATCCAGGTCAAGTTTGACCACTTCGTCTGCGCTCATTTGGTTAGTTTCGGCTTCGATTTGGGCCGTTTCTTCATCCATCAGCAACGAGCCGTCCCCTCGAAAGACTTTCAAGCCGTTCCATTCAGGCGGATTGTGACTGGCAGTGAACACCAATCCGTAAGCAGAATTCAGTAGTGAGGTCGCGTAAGTGATAAGCGGCGTCGGTGCATCTTCCGACAGTAAAGTTACCGGGATGTTGTTGCCAGCAAAAACCTCAGCCGACACTACTGCTGCCCGGTCAGACAGAAAACGGCGATCATAACCGACGACAACACCGAGCTTTTCCAGTCCCAGGCGGGTGATGTTGTTAGCTAAGGCTTGCGAAAGCCGCCGGACATTGTGCATGGTAAAACCTTCGCCAATGATCGCTCGCCAGCCACCGGTGCCAAAAGCGACTTTACGCTCTTCCTCTGGACGGTGTGGGCGGAAGAGCCGTTTCTGCAAGATGAACTCAGCGTTTGCCAGGTCTTGGGTGGTATTGATCCCCTGCACTTCATCTGGATCGTAGATCTGATAACTCTCGATGCCCAGTCCAGAGCGGATGAGCTCGTGTACGCAATCTGTCAAACGGTAGGTGCCGTCAATGGGTGATGGTGAGAGTTTCTGTAATGTGGAGAAAATTGCATCTGCGCGAACCAGATAAGCCCCAACATTCAATTCGCGTATCTCCAGCACCGCCTGTGAAGCTTCGCTGGCCTCGATGATATCAATGATCTGCCCCGAGGCATCCCGGATAATTCGCCCGTAAGGGTATGCTCGGTTGACAACGGCGGTCATGAGCGTCAGATGCGCCTGACGTAGACGGTGGCGGTTGAGCAGTCCCCGGATGGAATCAAAGCGAAACAGGGGTGTATCACCATATAGGATCAGCAAATCGCCGTGAAAATCTTCAAGCAACGGTTTGAGCTGTAAGACCGCATGCCCCGTACCACGCTGTTTATCCTGGTTGATATATTGGTAATCGACGCCTAGGTGAGTACGCATCTCCTCCTGCTGATAACCAACAACGATATACAGATCCCGAGGGGAGACCAATCGTAAGGCATTATGGAGTGCATAATCTACCACCTTACAATCCCCTAGATTCTGGAGCAGGATTGATTTAATATCCGTCGTATCGGATTCTTTTCCAGCAGCCAGAATGACAATCTTCAGTTCCCGTTTTGGTGAGGGCTTGTTAATGGGCATAGGATGATATATTCAAACCAATGTACCAACAAAAACCACGTTTTTGAGCTATCCCTTCAATCCGGTGATAACCACACCCTCCAGGATGTAACGCTGAGCGATGAAGAACACAATCATCAGTGGGACAGTGGTAAGCACCGCGGCCGTCATGATAGTCGGCCATGGTTGAACTGCACTATTGATGTTGTAAAGAGTGGATACGTACACAGGCAATGTATAAAGACTGACCGTTTGCAAGTAAATTAGGGGTGCCAGAAGGCTGTTCCATAAACCAACGAAAAGAAAAGTTGCAACAATCGCTAATGGAGCCTTGACTAATGGTAAGACGATCTCCCAAAATATCTGCAAATGGTTTGCCCCGTCCATGATGGCCGATTCATCCAGCTCGACCGGGATTTGAGCCATCGCTTGACGCAGTAAAAAGATCATCGCCGCGCCACCCGCAAAAAAACCAGGGATCACAATCGGGTTGAAACTACCAATCCAATGCAGCTTATTGAAGAAGACATACTGGGGTACGAGCAGTGCTTGCGAGGGGATCATCATGGTAGATAACATCAGGAAGAAAACAATATTCCGTCCCGGCCATTTGATGCGGCTGAAAGCGTATGCCACCACAGCGATAGAGAAAAGCGTACCGATCAATGCCAGGGTCGTATAAAAAACTGAGTTGAAATATGCTCTCAGGAAGTCTGCATTATGGAAGATATCAATATAAGCTGCCAGTGTGGGATGTTTAGGCACCAATAAAATACCCGGCGAGTTCGTCTCTTGCAGTGTCTTCAGGGAGGAGGATATCATCCAGAAGAGTGGAAAACACATTACAACCGTTGCGCCTGTAAGAAAGATGTAGAGTATGATTCGTTTTGTTATATTCCAGGTGGTACGCACACTCTTCTCCTAATATAGATCGTAGTTAACCCAGCGTTTCTGTATCAAGAATTGAACTGCAGTAACAGCCAGGATCAAGAAGAGAATCAGCCAGGAGATGGCTGAACCATATCCGATCTCAAAATTCCTGAAAGAAGTCTGCCACAGGTAATACACCATCGATATCACTGACGGAACCAACGGTTGATTGTCACGGTAGAGCACATAAATGGGCTCGAAAATTTGAAGGCAGGCAATCAAGCCCACCACCAGGTTGTAAAAAACGAAGGGCGTGAGAAGAGGGAAAGATATTTTCCAGAAGTGCTGCCAGCCATTTGCTCCATCCACATCGGCAGCGTCGTGGAGCTCGCGAGGGATATTGTTCAAGCCGGCTAAAAATATCAACATCATTGCCCCACAGCCCCAGACCATTAATAAAACGACCGACATTTTTGTCCAGAGCGGACTTTCCACCCACATGGGGACCCGGTTGGCAGCTGGTAGCCCGGCAGCCCAAACGCGGTTGAGCAGGCTGAATTTTCCGCTGCTGATACCGAGAAATACAGCGCTGATAAGTTCTTGAATAAAAATAACTGTGCGGTTCAGGTAACTGAAAGGCGGGAAGGCATTCGAAAATGCTCGGATCAGCTGGTTGATAATCCCGGTACCCGTGTTCAGCATTAAACGCCAGGATAAAAGGACGGCCGTGTTAAAGCCCAGGATGACAGGCAGATAGAATGCCATGCGGAACACGTGTTCACCGCGGGTTTTTTGGTTCAATAAGACAGCCAGGAAAAGTGCAACCGCAATCATGAGGGGTAATCCAACTGCGGTGAGGAAGAGAGTGTTGACAATGGAAGCCCGAAAACCGGTATCCTTGATCAGCTGAGCATAGTTACTCAGACCTATCCAGTTTGGCGGTACATTTTCCGTTACACGGTAGTCAGTGAAACTCCAATATAATGAATAGCCTAGCGGAATGATCACAAATATCAGGAAGCCTACAATCCACGGTGCAGCAAATAAATACCCGGCGAAAGTATTTTCCTGTTGCCTTTTCGGCGCACCTGCCCATTTGGCGATGGTTCGCGCCAGGGTACCTAATCCAAAGCTGGCTATGATGATGAACAGGACTGTAAGAACAGCGGTGATCAATACATCGATGTAAGGATTTTGTGACATCAGCTGCTATCCAAATTAACATTCACAATGCGAATTGGATGGGGTCATCACCCCATCCAATTCAACATTATTGAGTAGAAGTACCTACTTACCAAGTGCGGCAGAGTATTGTTCTTGAATCTGAGCAACCACTTCTTCGGGGGTCAATTCCTCCGTGATGAGTTTGCCCAAGGCTTCCTGCATAATGGTCGATAGCTTTGCAGATTCCTCGATGCCCGCAAATCCAACCCCATACTGGGATGCAAGCTCGGCTTCTCTCTTCAGTTGAGGTGAGTCGGTCACATAGCCATACTGGGCGTCATTGCGGGAAGGAATCAAGCTCATGGTCTCGTTCCATTTGTGGTTGGCTTCTTTAGTGAAAGCCATCTTTAGCCATTCAGCAGCCAATTCCTTGTTCGGGCTATAATCGGCTACGGCCAGCCAGTCATTGAAGGCCAACACCACCGGCTTGCTGTTCGGGAAGTTCGCCGGGTCACCATAGAACGGTTCGATGCTGATGTCTTTCCAAACGGGTCGATCAAATGCTGGCGCTGCCCAACCAGAATGTGCCAGGCACACGGCGCCATTGTTTGCACCGGTCTCATCATTGACATCAATCACAGAACCCTGACCGGCAGGTAGTGCACCAACCGCATCCGTAGCCGGTCCATAGGTAGCCTGGCGCATGTCAAGCATGAATTGGGTAGTAGCCAACGCTTCAGGGGAGTCAAAGTTCGGGGTGCCATCTGCTTTATACAGTGTACCACCCAGAGAGTTATATACCAGCAGCCACCACTGCCAATCAGCCATCGAGCCGGCATCTACCGGGACGAGCGCTTGCTGGGTTAGGGAGTTGGTCGCAGGATCGATAATGGTGTTCGCCTTGGCGAATGTAACCCAATCAGCAAAGCTCATTTGAGGTAGGGTGCCAACTGCCAGGTCGGTACGGCAAAAGACATATCGTGGAGCCGTGAAGATCGGCAGCCCGCGCAGTTTGCCTTCATATTTAGCATTCTCTAGAGCTGGGCCAAAATTCGCAATATCAGGCCATGCAGCTTCACCAAGGTATGACTCCATATCAGCCAGGCTCGGTCCGTACAAGGTGTTCATCTCTGAGCCAAGGTTGATGATGTCGGGACCTTCACCGGCGGCAAAGAAGCCGGCGAAAGTAGTATCCCATCCCGACCAGCTACCCTCGGTGATTTCCACTACCGTGCCCGGGTGAGCTGCTTCAAAAGCAGGGTTAATCTCTTCCTTCAGCCAGGTGATGGTATCGGCTGTATAGTCAAGGAGGTAAATCTTTAATGTCACCGGCTCCGGGGCAGCCTCAGTGGGAGGCACTTCGGTTGGAGGTACCTCGGTGGGAACAACAGGTGCCTCAGTGGCAACCACTTCCGTAGGAACAACTGGCGCTTCAGTAACAGGTGCCTGGGTGGTTGCTGTAGCGCATCCTGTAACCAGGACGCTCACCAGCAATAATAAGGTTAATAGTTTCGTACGCATGTCTCCATTCTCCTTTTTGTAATTTTCAGATTATTTTTGAACCAAACAATTGATCAGATTTGAACTTCTAATTCGTTCGAGTTTTACCAGATCCTCCTTTCTATTTACTGATGTGTCAGTATCTGTACGGGAACTTTCCAAAAATGATTTCATTGGTTTATTGATCACTTATGCCTAAGCGGGTCAGGCGGTCGGCAACATCATGTGAAAAGCGTTGGATGTGTTCCAGTACAAACGGGATGATTTCTTTCTCAGGAGAGAGGATTAGGGGAGTTAAATCCATCGCATAAGACATTCCGGTGGTTACATCCACTCCATGAGATTCAAAATAGGTGGCATTCGCGCGGCGGCGTCCCATCGTTGCCAGGTCATAGCGTTTACCACCACAGATCTGAGAATCAAATATACCAAGTAACGCTTCCTGCAAATTCTCGTGGGATGTCAGGTTGAAAGCAACTTTGTCGCTATCCACCATCCAATCTAGGTCACGCCAGACCTCGCATCCGAAAAGCTTCTGCGGACGCTCCGCTTCTGGCAGGCTGCGGATAGCAGCGATGACTTTGATCGCCGCGCCAATGTGGGTGTCGTGTTTATCGGCAGGATTATGAGCATATACGAATTGCGGATGGGCAGCTTTCAAGATTTGGACAAGATCCTCGATGGGCTGCCTATTCGATCCATCCTTGATGGCTTTGCTGGGGTAATCGAGCATCACCTGGGCGGCATATTCGCCAACGATGGCGGCTTTCTTTTGCTCTTTGAAGCGTACCTGGCGCATGGCTTCATCTGTATAATCTTTGTAAAGATCATCGCGTGGTGAGCCACGCCCATCGGTCAATACAACACCTGTAAACCACAGATCTTCCTGTTGGAAACATAGTAGGATCGGCGCAACTGCCATGATCTCGATATCGTCTTGGTGTGCGCTTATCGCCAGGTGGGTGGTGCGCCTCAGCGCCTGTTCGGCGGGCAACCCATCGGGGACAAAAATTTCGGCAGTGGGAAGGTTAAAGTGCATGGCATGCTCCAAAGATCGGAAACAGGACGAATTGGATGTTCAGGAAGAGGATTTTTATTTTATTCATGCCGCTGGTTCCGTAACTTTATTAGATTTTGGTAGACTTGCGGCGGCAATCGACTGGCCGACCCGTCGGCTACGCTCATCCGGGAGCTGTACCTGAAAGCGGGTGACAAGATCTGGAAATTGAGCTTCCAGCACCTTGCGCGCTTCGTCCAGTATCAGTGTTCCTCCTAGTCCGGATGTACATCGTCCCAAGATCAATACGTGTTTCATGTCATAGAAATCTGCATAGTGTGCCAGGGCGTAACCCAGATAAATTCCAATACTCTGCCAGATCTTAACCGCACCCTTATCTCCAGCATCCAGTTTTTCCTGGACGAATTTTAATTTCTCGGCATCGGGGAGGTTGCCAGGAATTTGAATGCCCGCACGGGACGCCAACCGGAATACGCACTGCTGTGATAAATATTGACCACCGCAGCCAATATCACCTGACCACTCATCACTGGCTGCGGTAGGAGAGTAGTCAATAGGAGCAAATGCTAACTCATTCAGCCAGCCCATGATGCGACCGTGCATATCTATATACCCAGCCGCCTGGCTGGA
The DNA here is from genome assembly GCA_963777935.1 of uncultured Chloroflexia bacterium. Lineage (GTDB taxonomy): Bacteria > Chloroflexota > Anaerolineae > Anaerolineales > UBA4823 > FEB-25. Next base: position 29,313 of record CAVZSL010000005.1, on the reverse strand, counting down.
ACCCATTGCAATTCCAAGGATTCCATGATCTTCCAAAGACATAGATCCCGCCAGGGCAGTGACATCCCCGTCATTGATGACTTCCAGGGGGACGTTCAACTCGTCGCGAATACGCAGGAAGAGATTACGGATCTCGTGAAACCGTTCAGGTGAGACGCCGCGGAAAATGGAAGCCACCATCGGGCGATTATCGATGTAGATCCCTGCCGAACTACCACCGATCGCGTCAACCCGCGGCATCTTTGAGGCAGCTGTCTTTAGAGCGGTTATGATTTCTCGGTAGTGATATTCTGGATCCGAGTGCCGGCGCGGTTCCCAAATGACTTCTTCGCTGTAAACCACCCGACCATCAATGACTGCACTGACTTTACGATCCGATGCACCTAGGTCAAAGCCAATACGGCAACCTTCTAAATGGCGGCCTAATGCTTCCCCGCTATCATGAGTAGGCGGCACCTGCGACGGGTCACATAGCTCCATACTGAAAGCCCGCTCATATACCTGATCGCTCATAAAGTGATAATCAAAATTCCGCTTTCCACCTGGCGCGTAACATCCCTGCAAATATTCGCCGATACTGAACGGCCCACCGATATAGACCTTACTCGCTCCGCGCTGCCAGAGCAGGAATTTAAGCATGCGTTCCGCGTAGTAGAGATTTGTCTCCGCACTTGGGTGATCTTCAGGGAAGACCCGGGTTTCGAACCGTGATAGCTTTCCGTCATCTCTTTCCAAGCCAATTATCAACGGCACGCTCAATGCAGCAGTTTCATGTTCGAACGCGCGATTTGCCAGGGCAGCTGGGCGAAACGCATCATCCAGAGGCGGTATCAATTGAGGTTTGACCAGGGTGAAGCAGTCAGTCATAAAATTTACGCCTCATGGATAAGTCTATAAACATGTTCAGCCACGTGACGGTTGAGATTTGAAGAGTAGTGAATAATTATTTGCCAACATTGCCGAAGCCCCCAGGATGACGTCGTTCCCGGCCAATTGCCCAATCTCGATTTGCGTTTCTTGCGCCAGTCTGAAGAGCGTCAGTTGTGTGAGCATTCCTCGAATCGCTTCTAGCCATGGGCTACCAAATCGAGTCATGTCGCCAGTGAGTACAATTTTCTGAATATTGAGCGTACCGACCAGGGTAGAGATTGCCATACCCATATAGCGACCGGTTTCTAGAACCGCTTGGTAAACCAGGGGATCGCCATTCGAAAAAGCCTGCTCGACAGTATCCAGGGTAATTTCGTGGGACGACTGTGGAAGTTGGTTTGAGCTGGCTTGAGAGACGAGAGCCTGCACTCGTTTGATAAGTGCTTGGGTGCTGGCAACAGTCTCAAGGCATCCTCGGTTGCCACAGCGACAAAGCTGTCCTCCATCCGGCACCACAACAACGTGACCGATTTCTCCCGCCCCACCGCCATCCCCTTGGAACAACCGCCCATTGATGATAATGCCTGAACCGATGCCATGCCGGGCATTGATGACGATCAGGTTGCTATCCGATGGATGACCATTTCCATATGTGTATTCACCCATTGCAGCCGCCTGGCTATCGTTGAGAATATATACCGGTAGATGGTAGCGTTCTCCCATCAGGCGAGCCAGCGGTAAATCCTTCCAATCGAGGTTCACGGCATTGATCACGATCCCTTCGGTGATGTTCACCAAACCTGGGGTGCCTATACCGATCCCAACCAGTGGTAGGCAAGAAGCTTTCATGAGCTGGTCTAGGATTTCATAAACCAGTGCCAAAGCTTCATCGCCATTGTTGCTGTTCACGGGTAATGTGACGGTTTCACGAATTTTGCCGCGCAGGTTCACAATCGCGCCTCGAAACTGGTTGCGCGCCAGATCGAGACCGATGAGATATCGTGAGTCATCCACAAGGCTCAGCAGAATAGGAGATTTACCGCCTAAAGATGAGCCAACGCCGATTTCGCTGACCAAGCCTTCTTCGAGCAAATCTGCAACGATATCAGAGACAGTGGTTCGGGTCAGGCTGGTGACGCGTGCAATCTCAGCACGACTAATGCTGTCGTGCTCGATGATCGTTTTTAGCACCAGGTTACGGTTATGTTCCTTTGTATGCTGGCGGGTTGCTTTTTGCATGGGCGCTGCCATGAGAAGAAGGATGGATTGGTTTTGTAAGTCCATTGGACTTACAAAGTTAAGTATAGCGGTTTTTTGACAAATGTCAATACCCATATCTGTTGTTCAGACAAGATTTCAGACAGGGTTTCGAAATAGGAAGAAATACCGTAATAGTGGCATCTGCCATTTGTGTTTAGCCTTGTATCTTAATACTTTCTTGACCCTTTTCAGTGATTCTTTGCTACTAAATTGACTTTGATAGCGATATATTAGCGTGCGAATATATTTCCTACTGATCTCTTATGGCTGATATCGTCTATCTCATGATTGCTTTTGTTCTCTTCCTAGCATCCTGGACCTTGCTGGTTTTATGCGAGCGCTTGATGAAGGAGTGATATGAATCCCTTATACCTTATCGCTGGAATCATTTCTATAGCGTTGTTGTTTTATCTTCTTTTAGCGTTGCTCAAACCTGAGTGGTTCGGTTAACGCCTTTACAGTGGTTACCTTATGACTCTCAATAGTTATCTTCAAATCGGGATCTATTTCATCATCTTGCTATTACTGGTCAAGCCGCTCGGTTTGTATATGGCACGTGTATATCAGGGAGAACCCACATTCCTCGACCGGATTTTCGTTCCATTGGAACGGTTGTGTTACCGGTTGTTGGGCATAAAACCCGAAGACGAGATGGATTGGAAGACATATACCCTAGCTTTGCTGGTTTTCAGTGCAATAAGCTTCCTGATTGTCTATCTTCTTCAACGCTTGCAAGGGATATTGCCTATTAACCCACAGAATTTTAGAGCAACAACACCAGATCTGGCATTCAATACAGCCATCAGCTTCGTAACCAACACAAACTGGCAGAACTACGGAGGCGAGACCACTCTGAGCTACCTTACCCAGATGGTTGGCCTAACTGTGCAGAACTTTGTCTCAGCAGCAGCAGGAATGGCCGTTTTGATCGCTTTCATCCGCTCCCTGGCACGCAGACAGACCACAAAACTGGGCAACTTTTACGTTGACCTTACCCACGGCATACTCTATATCTTGTTGCCGCTGTCGATCCTGTTCGCTCTGGCTCTGGTCAGCCAGGGAGTGGTACAGACCTTTTCTCCCTTTAAGCAGACAGCCGTGTTGCAGCATACCAGCTACCAGCAACCAGTGCTGGATGCCAATGGCAATCCAGTAACGGATTCCACCGGAAACCCAAAGATGGAAACGGTTGTGCAGACCAACCAGATGCTGGCGGTTGGACCAGTTGCATCCCAGATTGCCATCAAGCAACTAGGTACGAACGGGGGCGGTTTTTTTAATGTCAATTCAGCCCATCCATTCGAAAACCCCACCCCATTTTCTAATTTCCTGGAAATGCTTTCCATCCTGCTCATCCCAGCAGCCCTGACGTATACATTTGGGAAAATGGTTGGTTCCCCTCGTCAGGGTTGGGCCATCCTGGCCGCGATGATAATACTCCTTTGGCTGCCGTTGGGACTGTCTTATGCCTCTGAACAAAGGGGTAACCCAGCCCTAACCAGCCTTGGGGTGGACCAGACCACTAGCGCAACCAACCCTGGTGGAAACATGGAAGGTAAGGAGGTTCGTTTTGGCATCGCCAATTCCAGCTTATGGGAGACCATAACTACGGCTGCTTCCAATGGCTCAGTCAACAGTATGCATGACTCTTATACCCCGCTTGGAGGTCTGGCTGCCCTGTGGATGATGATGCTAGGCGAAATCTCCTTTGGTGGGGTCGGTTCCGGTCTGTATGGGATGTTTGTCTTCGTCATTGTGGCAGTCTTTGTTGCTGGCCTGATGGTGGGTCGGACACCCGAATACCTGGGCAAGAAGATCGAGGCTTACGAGATGAAGATGGCTTCGTTGCTGATCCTGATCATGCCAATTACCGTACTGGTGCTCACCGCTATCGCCGTGATGACCAATGCAGGAAAAGCCACAGTCTTCAATCCAGGTCCGCATGGGTTCAGTGAAGTGCTCTACCTTTTTACATCCCAGGCGAATAACAACGGAAGCGCATTCGCTGGTATCGGTGGTAATAATCCTTTCTACAACATCACCGGTGGCGTAGCTATGATGATAGGACGGTTTTTCCTTGCTGTTCCCACGCTGGCTCTAGCTGGCTCGCTGGTTCAAAAGAAGAAGACGCCTGAGGGTTCGGGTACGCTACCTACCCATACGCCGCTATTCGTCGTCTGGTTGATCGCGGTCATAATTCTTGTTGGAGCCTTGAACTTCTTACCCACCCTGGCATTGGGACCGATCGTAGAGCATTTAATGTTATGGTAACGAGTGAAAGGTTAATGGTATGACCGTACAAATTCAGCGATCGAAATCCTTAAAGAGCCAGTTATACAAGCGCGCAGTGACAGACGCTTTCATCAAGCTCAACCCACGCCATATGATGCGTAACCCGGTCATGTTTGTAGTGGAAGTTGGTAGTTTGCTAAGCACCTTATTATGGGTGCAAGCACTGACCGGTCATGGCGAAGCTCCAACAGCTTTCATCGGTGCAGTCACCTTGTGGTTATGGTTCACAGTCTTATTTGCAAATTTTTCGGAAGCCGTGGCCGAAGGACGCGGCAAGGCACAGGCAGAAGCCCTGCGTAAGACCCGCCAGGAAACCCAGGCCAAGAAATTACGTCAATCGCAGTTAGTCGCCGGCTATGACATTGTGCCATCCACATCTCTAAGCAAAGATGACCTGTTCCTGGTTGAAGCAGGCGATATCATCCCTGTAGATGGCGAAGTCTGCGAGGGCATCGCCTCAGTCGATGAGAGCGCGGTTACTGGTGAGAGCGCTCCTGTTATCCGCGAATCGGGTGGTGACCGAAGCGCCGTCACCGGAGGCACTCGCTTGCTCTCCGACTGGCTGATGGTACGCGTCACCGCCAATCCAGGGGAAGGCTTTCTGGATCGCATGATCGGCCTGATCGAAGGAGCCAGGCGTCAGAAAACACCTAACGAGATTGCCTTGAACATCCTTTTGGCTGCCTTCACGATTATCTTTTTGGTGGTCTGCATGACCCTTTTACCATTCTCCCTCTATAGCGTGCAGAGCGCAGGTAAAGGTACACCAATTACCATTACCGTGTTAGTAGCCCTACTAGTGTGCCTGATCCCGACCACAATTGGTGGGTTGCTATCAGCGATTGGCATTGCCGGGATGGACCGCATGATCCAACGCAACGTAATTGCTCTCTCGGGTAGGGCAGTAGAAGCTGCAGGAGACGTGGATGTGCTTTTACTCGACAAGACCGGTACCATCACCCTGGGCAACCGTCAGGCAGTTGAGTTTATTCCAGTGGGAAATATTAAGCCACAGGAATTGGCGGAAATTGTGCAGCTTTCTTCGTTGGCAGATGAAACCCCAGAAGGTCGTAGCATCGTGGTCCTGGCAAAAGAAAAATACGGGCTGCGCGGGCGGCCTGTAGGGGCGAATCCAGTTACACCCGCAGGAGCCCGTTTCATCCCTTTCACAGCCCAAACCCGCATGAGTGGGGTGGACATGGCTGGAACGAGCATTCGTAAAGGCGCACCCGATGCTATGATCACCTATATCAAGGAGCAAGGTAAGCCTATCCCGGCAGAGCTTGACCGCCTGGTAGATTCAATCGCTCGAGATGGGGGTACCCCGCTGATTGTTTCATGTAATGGTGAGGCTTGGGGTGTGATCCATCTCAAGGATATCGTAAAAGGCGGGATCAAGGAACGCTTCATTCAGTTGCGTAAGATGGGCATTAAAACCGTGATGATTACCGGTGATAACCCGCTGACTGCTGCTGCCATCGCAGCTGAAGCCGGGTTGGACGACTTCCTGGCCCAGGCTACTCCTGAGACCAAGCTTAAGTTGATCCGCGAATACCAGGCTGGTGGACGTTTGGTAGCTATGACTGGTGATGGCACGAATGATGCCCCGGCCCTTGCCCAGGCTGATGTGGCGGTGGCAATGAACACTGGCACGCAACCAGCACGGGAGGCAGCCAACATGGTCGATTTGGATAGCAACCCGACCAAGCTGATCGAGATTGTTGAAATTGGCAAGCAATTATTAATGACACGCGGCTCGCTGACCACCTTCAGTATCGCCAACGATGTATCAAAATACTTTGCCATCATCCCGGCCGCCTTTGCCAGCACCTATCCGCAGTTAGGGGCACTCAACCTGATGCAGCTGGCTACCCCAGAGAGTGCAATTCTATCAGCGGTAATCTTCAATGCTTTGATCATCATCGCCCTGATCCCCTTAGCACTTAAAGGTGTACCCTATCGTGCCAAAGGCGCAGCCCAGCTTTTACGTGACAATCTTCTGATCTACGGTTTGGGTGGATTGATCGCGCCATTTATCGGAATTAAGCTGATTGACATGCTGTTGGTCTTTTTACACATGGTATAGCCGGCTGACATGTCTAAGGCAATAAGGTTTAGTGTAAACCATCATCCTGGAGAAAAATTTTATGAAAAGCAACCGATTATCTTTTTCATCCACAATCTACTTCAACTGTATCTTCGCTTTTTTAAGTGTAATAGCTCTGACGATTCCGTTGATATATATTGGACGTGATACATTAGGCGAAGCTGTAATTGCTTTATTGTATCTGGTACCAGTCGGGTGGAGTGCTGCCAAGTGGGGGCAAGGAGCGGGTGTCTGCGCGGCCGTGTCAGCCGCGCTGGTCTTTGACTATTTTTTTATCCCCCCCTTCTATACATTCGCTGTAGGTAGGCTCGAGGGCTGGTTGGTACTGGCAATCTTCCTGGTTGTATCCATTGTGGTGATCGGTCGGATCCAATCCGGCTTAACGAAAGCCCGGACCAGCGAGCAGGAGGCTCTCTTTATGTACGAGATGAGTGCGGCCTTAGCAGGATTGCGTACCCAGGAATCAGTCGTGCATGCCTTAGCCACGAATTTACAGCTCATGTTTCAGGCTGAGCTAGTGGAGGTATGCATTCAACCCGGAGGAAAGGCAGAGCCGATATTAACCAGTGTACCACCCAACGTGAAAGGAAGTGGAGTTCCCGATCGGATTTTACCCATTCTGGCTTCCCCAGGATTGTTGGGAGAAATACGTATCTGGCGTGGGCATGGCTGGTTACCTGCAGAAGGTAGCCGGTTGCTGAATAACTTTGCCAACCAGGCTTCACTAGCGCTAGAACGGGCGCGATTGGCTGAGCTAGAAGCCTTGGCAAATCCGGTTATCAATGGAAACCGTAAATAAAGGCTGATATGCGATCTCAATTAAGACCGGCAATCATTTCAATTGCCATATTCACTTTTTTAACCGGGATTCTATATCCTTTACTAATTACCGGCATAGCCCAGGTTATCTTCCCGTCTCAGGCGAATGGCAGCCTGGTCATGCATAATGGTCAGGTTATAGGATCGGAGTTGATTGGGCAGCAGTTTGACGACCCGCGCTACTTCTGGGGACGCCCTTCAGCCACTTCACCTTTCCCCTACAATGCTGCGGCCTCTTCGGGATCTAACCTTGGACCTACGAATCCAGCTTTGATAAACGAGGTTACAGCACGCAAAGCTGCCTTAAAGGCAGCTGACCCACAAAACAACTCACCTATCCCGGTGGATCTGGTCACCTCCTCTGGGAGTGGACTTGACCCGAATATCAGTGTGGCAGCCGCCTTGTACCAGGTGCCGCGTGTTGCCAAAGCTCGAGATCTGAGTGAAGAAATTGTAAGAGCACTGGTTGAACGCTACACACAAGGACGGCAGTTTGGTCTGCTGGGAGAACCGCGGATCAACGTACTTGACCTCAATTTGGCATTGGATGAGATAAAATAGGATGGGGAGAGTGTTTTGATGAGCACCTTGTCTCCTGGTAACCGTCCGGATCCCGACAAGCTTTTGGCCCAAGTCCAGGCTGAAGAGAAACGTCGTGTGCGAGGCCGTCTCAAGATTTTCTTCGGTTATGCCGCTGGGGTCGGCAAAACCTATGCCATGCTTGAAGCTGCCCACCAGCGCAAAGCAGAAGGGGTGGACGTTGTTGTGGGTTATGTTGAAACACATCAGCGTGTGGAAACAGAGGGCATGTTGCGGGGTCTGGAAATCATCCCGCCCAAATCTATCACTTATCGGAATATTCACCTCCAAGAAATGGATATTGACCAGGTTCTGGCGCGTAAACCAACCCTGGTGCTCGTGGACGAGCTGGCTCATACCAATGCACCTGGTTCAAGGCATGCCAAGCGTTATCAAGACGTGGAAGAGCTGCTATCAGCTGGGATTAACATCTATACAACCCTGAACATCCAGCATTTGGAGAGCCTGAACGACGTTGTTGCTCAGATCACGGGCACAAAGGTACATGAGACCATCCCCGACAGCGTGATTGACGAGGTAACCGATATCGAGCTGATTGATTTGCCAACCGATGAACTGCTTAACCGCTTGAAGGAAGGCAAAGTTTACATTCCAGAGCAAGCCGAGCGCGCTATTGAGAAGTTCTTTCGTCAGGGGAATCTAACTGCCTTACGCGAGTTGACTATGCGACGGGCAGCTGAACGCGTGGATGACCAGATGTTGGATTATATGGGAAAGCGTGCCATCCCAGGTCCCTGGCCAGCAGGTGAACGTCTGCTGGTATGTGTCAGCCCTGGAACAGTCAGCGAACGATTAATCCGCGCTACTCGCCGCCTGGCAGATGAGCTGAAGGCGGAATGGTATGCCATTTATGTGGAAACCCCTCAGCAAGTCAGGATGTCCACAGACCAACATGACCGAGTTGATCGCATGTTGCGACTGGCAGAAGAATTGGGTGCCAAAGCTGTCACTATTCCGGGTCAGTCGGTGGCTGAGACAGTGACCAATTATGCCCGTAATCAAAATATAACTAAAATTATTATCGGAAAATCTCGGCGGTCGCCATGGATTGAGTTGCTGCGAGGTTCTGTGGCAGATCAACTTATCCGGCAAAGTGGCGCAATCGACGTTTATTTCGTCAACACTGAACCCCAATCATCAATTAAACAACCTGAGCATTACTGGCAACCTCATCGCCCATGGCGGAGATATTTGTGGGGAATACCCTTGGTTGCTGGAGCCACTGGCATCTGCGCTCTTATTGCTCCATATATTTCACCTACTAACCTGGTAGTTATCTACTTGTTATCTACTGTGGTTGCAGCAATATTCCTGGGACGTGGTCCAGCCATTCTGACTTCGATCTTGAGTGTTGTTGCTTTTGATTTTTTCTTCGTTCCACCAAGCCTCACCTTAGCAGTATCGGATACCGAATATCTACTGACCTTCTTGGGTCTGATATCAGTAAGCCTGGTAATCAGTTACCTGACTGCCCAAGTACGCGAGCAGGCAGATGCTGCTCAGAGGCGTGAGGCTCAAACTGCCGCGCTATACGAGCTTGGGCATGACCTGACCGCTGCGGTTGGACTGGAGGCTGTGGCAAAAACGATCATAGAGCACATTGGCCAAATATACAGCCGCGAGGTTGCACTATTTCTGCCTGAAACCAATGACCTAAAGCTATATATGGCCTCACCGGATTTATCAGTGGCAGAGAACGAACTGGCAGTTGCCAGCTGGGCTTTTGAACACAGTCAGCAAGCTGGTCGCGGAACGGATACCTTACCGGATGCTTCGATGCATTACCAACCTCTCAAAACCACACGTGGGGTTATCGGGGTGTTGGGAATTAAGCCTATTGGATCAAACACATACCCAAGTCCGGACCAGCAACGGATCCTGGACGCTTTTGCCAATCAGGTTGCTTTGGCAATTGAAGGGGCGCAATTGGTTGAACAAGCACGCCAAACAGAACTGCTGGAGGCAACTGAAAAATTGCAAACAGCATTACTCAATTCCATCTCACACGATCTACGCACACCCCTGGTTTCAATAACGGGTGCCCTGAGCAGCCTGGAAGAAGCCAGTCCTGCCCTGGATGAAGAAGTCAGGAAAAGCTTAATTGAAACGGCACGCGAAGAAGCTGAACGATTGAACCGACTTGTAGGTAATCTGCTAGATATAACCCGCCTAGAGGCCGGAGCCATGCAGCTACATAGTGAACCGTGTGACGTACAGGAATTGATTGGGTCAGCCCTTGAGCAAATTGGAACTCCACTCAAGAACCGCCAGGTGAATGTGGAGATATCTCCGAAGATCCCACTCGTTCCCTTAGATTTTGTATTGTTCAGCCGAGTACTGGTCAATGTTATTGATAATGCCCTCAAGTATTCGCCTCTGGAAAAGTCAATTGATATCCAGGCACGAGTATCCAAACAAAACCTGGAAATCTCCATAGCCGATAGGGGAGAGGGCATCCCGGTAGACGATCTTGATCGCATATTCGATAAATTCTATCGAGTTCAGAGGCCAGACAATGTCAGTGGCACCGGCTTAGGCTTATCGATTAGCAAAGGCATCGTCGAGGCGCACGGGGGAAGCATCCGAGCAGAAAACCGTCGTGGGGGTGGTGCTATCTTTACCGTGCAACTGCCGTTAGAAGGGACTGGGATCGATGAATGATTTTGGTTTACGTGTATTGGTGGTTGACGATGAAAGAGCGATCAGACGATATCTGCGCGCCGCACTAAATGCCCAAGGTTACACAGTATACGAGGCAAGTGGTGGAAAAGAAGCCTTGAATATGACCGTAGCAGACAGACCAGATCTGATTATTCTTGACTTGGGTTTACCAGATTTGGATGGTGTAGAAGTTACCCGCCAGCTACGTGAGTGGACACACATTCCAATTATCATACTTTCAGTACGTGAGCAGGAAAGAGACAAAATCAATGCACTTGATGCAGGAGCAGATGATTATCTTACCAAGCCTTTCAGCAGTGGGGAATTGATGGCACGCATGCGAGCTGCACTCAGGCATTCCACACAATCAGCATCTGATCCAGTCTTTGAAACCGATAATCTGAAAGTAGATCTTACTCGCCGTCAGGTAAAGGTTGGTGGTGAGGAAATATCCTTGACACCAACGGAGTATGACCTGCTGCGCATCTTGGTCCAAAATGCTGGTAGAGTATTAACCCACCATCAACTTCTACGCCAGGTATGGGGAAGTGCCTATGAAAGTGAGGCGCACCTGCTCCGCGTGAATATGAGCAATCTGCGTCGGAAGATCGAGCCTGACCCTACACGCCCACGATATATTATCACGGAACCGGGAGTTGGCTATCGATTAAGGACCGAATCATGATCCTTGGATCCAAAAGCCAACAACTTTCCTATACTAGAATAAACGCAACGGATTAAGTACATGATTGTTCTTATCCGCCTAACGGATCGTTTTCAGGTCTTTCAACAGCATCTTTTTTTCTTCAGCATCTGAAATCAATGTGGCTGTCTGTTGCGCCTGAACCAGGAGATCTGCCATCTTGTCCTGGTTGCCTGCAACAAGCTCCGCTCGGGCAAGTGCTTCGTATGCATAGCCCAAATAAAAAGGCAGAACTCCCTCCTTCTGAGAGGCTTCGAGGCATAACTCGCCGTAGTGCCTGGCGTTATCTGCCTGTTGTAGCAAAGCAAACACCCTGGAAACCTGCCAGTAAGCGACAGATAAATTCGTCGGTGTACAATCCTCCCGTTGGGTCCAATGCCACAGGGAGGCCAGGCTCAGGAGGAGCATCGTATCCTCCTCGCTTTTTGTGCGCTCAGGCTTGTCAATGTAATCCCATGTCTGGTTGAAACATTGTGCTGCGAAGTACTTGTGTGCTGAAAATAAATCGAAATCTGGCTTTTTTGTCATGCTATCCTCATGAATTTTTAAGGTATCGTTTTCCTTTCGGATGAATATCAGTTAATATTCAGGACAATACCGGATAAATCAGGTATTAATTGTATTATAGTCTTTATGGTTTAGGACGGTATGAGAGTTTTATTAAATGATCATCATAACCATGATTCCCCCATGGTTTAATTTCATGCTTTATTGGCCTGCCTTGATCGCTAACCCAGCTGTAACGCTATTGAAAATGTCAGATGACTTCACCTTTTCGGGTCCAAAGATCCCAGCAAGCAATTCAGAGAAGGCGGGGATGTTAGATGACCCACCCGTCTTGACCACTGCGTCAATTTGACCAGGTTCCATCCCGGAGGCAGAAACCGTATCCATCAGCACCTGCTGAATTTGCTCCTTATGTTCCTGGATATCTTTTTCAAATTGTACCCGCGTGTACAGCTCCCAGATGTCCAGGTCCTTCTCTTTCATCCTGGCTACTGCCACACTGCTACTGGATAGACTGATCTTGGTCGCCTCGACCAAGTTATAAAAAGAAAAGGCCAGGTCATTAAAGATCAAGGATTCAAGCGCTTTCAATCTCACTGGGGCTTGCCCGGATTCGATTGCCCGTTCCAATGCTACCCGAGCACGTGGGGTGGAGAGTTCTGGGAGAGCCGCCCAATCGGGAATGATGTTGATCAGGGTGAGGATTTCTGGGTCATTTTGTACTAATCCCTTACCAAAATGCGCCAGCATGCGTTTTTGGATAATGGCCCGGTCAAAGTCACTCCCTGCGATGCCGATCCCACCGCTGGCATATACCTCACGGTGGTGTGGGTCACCCAATCGCATGATGGTCAGGTCAAGGGTGCCGCCGCCAAAGTCAAAAATCAGCACGTTTTGAGGCTGGGTGAGGGATAATTCGTAATACAGCGCCGCTGCCACCGGTTCGAGTTCGAACTCAATCCTTTTAAAGCCAGCCTCCAACGCAGCCTGGCGCAGGGTGTCTTGAGCTTTCCGGTCCAATTCGGGTACTTGTGAGAATTTTACAGGTCTTCCCAGAGTCACTCCACTGATTTCGTCCGAGAGAAGCGCTTCAGCGCGTTGTTTCAGCGCCTGCAGGTAGGTCGATATGATATCGCTCAGGCTATAAAAACGGTCGAACACCTGGGTGCCGGAATATTTCTCCGAACGTAAAGCAGTCTTGATGAATTGCATCAACCGGCCAGGTTGTAATTCGTCGACGTAAACGTAAACGTCCCGCACGTAATGCATATCCGCGCCGTGGTAATCTATCTCACCAGCCCACTTTTTCACAAAGCGCCTCTGCCGGTTTATGTTTTGTTTATAATATAGCTCCACCGCCTCCTGGCCAATGAAATGTTTATAATCACTGGTGATATACAAGATCGTCTTTACCACTTCAGGGACGACATTCTTGGAATCAATTGGTAAGACGTGAACCTGGTTGTTTTGATAAATACCAACCCCTGAATTCGAGGTACCAAAATCGATTCCCACATGCAGCCCCATATTATCGATGACCCCTTCCTGCTAACATGGTCTGATTACCCTTTTACCTCTGGCATGGGAAAGCTTGAGAAGCTGAGGATTGCAGCGTATTGAGGGCCAGTTGCAGCTGAGCCGGCTGCCAATAGCTCACGGAGCTTGTGAGCGATGAGTGTTCCATCAGCGTACAGGAAGATGCCCCAATCCGCATCATCCACTGCTGCAGCGCCGACTATCCGCGTGCCTGATTCACGCCTTTCCTTAGAGAGCAATGGCTGTCCTTTCGTCTTGAATGAGCTCGCCGGTTCAAGCCAGCTCGTGTCCCGATGAACCGCTTTACCATTTTGGGTCATAAACAGGATAGAAGGTTTTTGTCCTGTTGCGAATACCGTCACAATATGATCTGTAATGCCCAGATGGACAACTTCTTCAATGGCAACCGGCAGGTGGTCTGCCTGCATGCTGAAAATATAACCCTCCTGGCTGACCATGACAAAAAGGTCATCCTTGCTTGTGAATGTCAGGCCACAGGTTTTGTCTGCGGGTATCTTAACCCCCGTGCCGATATATTTTTCGGTGATATGTGACGCAAGAATGGATGTTTTTACTTTTTTTACGAACCCACGCCGGCTGGCTTGAACACATGCTTCATAGAGTGACATCCTGCCAATCGGTATAATGGTTGCCAGCTCCTCTTTGACACGCGGCTCCTGTATGAACGCATGCTGCCAGGAGAGGTTGTCTGTTCTGTATGCCGAGAGATGGGAGACCGGCAACGTTACAGTGCGTCCGGAATCAAAGAGGAACAGTAGCTCTTCCTGTGATGTGGTGACAAGCACACTGGGTTGCATCTCCTCCAGGGATGTATCACTTGTAAACTGTGTGATCCTCTGACCAGAGCTCAAGCTACTTGGGTCAAGTTCCACTCGCAAAACCTGCCCCAAAGGGTTGTAAACCAACACTTCAGCCATTTCCAAGAGCGGTTGTTTGGCTGGCATCTCCGTGGGTAAGATAATTTCCCCACCCAGCTGGCGTTTCAATAAATCCAGCTGGTATTCCAGGTTGGCAATCCGGTTTTCATATTCCTCCACTTTTCGTCCGCTTAGCAGCTCGATATTTTGAGCTGCCAACTCTTCCTCGCGGCTAGCCAGCTCACTCAACCGGTTGGCGATATATTGGATGATCAGCGCAGCGGAAGTTGGTCTTTCTTCCACTTCGCGGATCCACTCATCGATTTTGTTTTGGTTGATCAAGGCGACCTCCCCATTAAATTTAATAAGAGTGCCTGAAAGGGGAATGTTACCAGATTTTACGAATTTCAAGGTTTAGAAACAGTTGCTGGACAGGATTCAATCAACGCCCGCAGGTCGCTCTGTCTGGTATTGTTCGGTTAAAGTAACACCTATATAATTTATCCACAGAGTTATTTTTGATTGATATCTCAGGAAGGATATTACTTCCCATCAGAGCGTGTAAAATATATAATAACCACAATAATATATCAAGACTTAGAGGTTATTTAATAAGGAGGATTGTTGAAATGAAAGGTAACGAAAAAATCATCGCAGAGCTGAACAACTTATTGTCCGACGAGTTGACTGCCATAAGCCAGTATATGGTTCATTCAGAGATGTGTGATAACTGGGGTTTCGAGAAGCTGCACAAAGCCATTGAAGGGCGCGCCATCACAGAGATGAAGCATGCCGAAAAACTGATCGGTCGTATCTTGTTCCTGGAAGGAATCCCGGTTGTAAGCGAGCTGAAGAAGATCTCCATCGGCGCTGATATCGAGACCCAGTTCAAAAACGACCTGGCTGCCGAGTATGGGGCAGTCAAAGGATATAACACTGCCGTCCGCCTGGCACATGATCTGACCGATAATGGCAGCCGGGAGTTGTTTGATTCCATCCTTACAGATGAAGAAGATCATGTGGACTGGCTGGAAGCTCAGATGGATCAGGTGAAGATGATGGGTCTCCAGGCTTATCTGGTCGAACAGCTTGGGTAACGATAAACCGACCTAAGCCTGATCACTGTCGCCATTAATATTATCCTGATGAGTACAGCTCACGGGATAATTACTTGCTTCTGAATCCGGAAATTTGTCACCCATAAGAGCCGATTCCCCAAAAAATGGGTGAGCGCGTAAAGCGTGTACTATTTTTATTAATTGCTTTTCTATTTAACGGAGGATGCAATGCCCAATACAGTTGATGATTTGAAAGCTGCATTTGCAGGTGAGTCACAAGCCAACCGCAAGTATCTGGCGTTTGCCAAGAAAGCGGATGCGGATGGCTTTCCTCAGGTAGCGAAACTTTTTCGGGCTGCTGCTGCTGCAGAAACGGTTCATGCTCTCAACCATTTTCGTGCCATGGATGGGGTTGGTACCACCAGCGATAATTTGAAAGTGGCTATAGAAGGTGAAAATTATGAATGGGTAACCATGTACCCAGAATTTATGAAGGATGCAGACGCGGATTCAATGAAGCGCGCCCTGAACTCTTTCAAATGGGCCTGGGAAGTGGAGAAGATCCATGAAGAATTATATAAGAAGGCCCTTGCTTCTTTAGAGACTCAGAAACCGTTGCAGGAAGTAGATTACTATGTCTGCCCGATCTGTGGAAATACTCACGAAGGACCTTTCCAAGGTATTTGCCCGATTTGCAAAACCCCAGGAGAGAAATTCGAGCGGATTAACTAAATAAATAATAAATAAAAGCACGTTCCGGCTGGTATAACGTGCCGATCTGGACGGCTTTGTACACGACCCATCTCATTAAGCTATGGATGCAAGGACGATTGTGCAACCGTGGTTTGCGGGTATTGTTACCCGCTTCAGATGGAAGACCTTACGCGGATAGGCTGCACCAACATTTTGGCAGTCCACTCGGCAGACACGCTCAACACCAGGCGTCTGTAGTAGCTTGCAGTAAGGGATAGCGCAGCTGACCTCCTCCCTACTATAACTGGTTAACTCCAATGTGGTCAGCCACTGCATTTCATATAGCAGAGCATTAGCCAGGCTTGTATGTGCTCTCAGCGCGCGCAGGATAAACAGGTCTGGGTTATTCAGCTTTTGCACGTACAATTGCAGCAGTAGATGCTTATAATCCATTATCTCTTCACCAGACAACCGCTCTGCGAGAAGATCATGGCTGCAGCGCGCCATCCACAGCCAGTTGCTGTAAGCCTGGTTGTACTTGTCCATCGCAGGATCATCTTCATGCATGGGTATGATCGCAGCCCGCCAGACGGAGCGTAGATTATGCATCTCCGCATAACCCAGCTGTTTCTCTACAAATGGAAGCACATGTTTCTGGTACAGGCGTACCATCTCAAAGGCGTGCTGAAATTTTTCGCGCACAGGCATAGGTTTTATCTTATTCATTAAAACCTGTAACCTTTCAATCGTGCCAGCGTTAATTAGATATTACAAAATTACCTTAGATTATCAATTATGGTCCGAGTTGAGGTTTATAAAACAATCAATATTGATAGGTTTTTTAATGCTTACACAGCCTTACCGGGTCACAACAGCGAGCTTCTTTCTTTTATTAAATCCGAAACAACGAATTGCTAAAAGATAGTAGCTTCTCTTTGGTATAATTTTCAAATATTGACCCATTGGAGGCTGGATGAGCGAGCAAAAAATACGAGTATTAATTGCCAAGCCCGGTCTGGACGGGCATGATCGCGGTGCCAAGGTGGTTGCTCGTGCATTGCGCGATGCCGGTATGGAGGTCATCTATACGGGCCTTCGCCAGACTCCGGAGATGATTGCTGAAGCTGCTTTGCAGGAGGACGTGGATGCAGTCGGTCTTTCCATACTTTCGGGTGCACACATGGCGCTGGTTCCCCGCGTGCTCGAGTTATTGAAAGACAACCAGCAGGAGCATGTAAAAGTCTTCCTGGGTGGCATCGTTCCCGATGAAGATGTTCCTGTATTGCTTCAGCTAGGTGTGATTGGAATCTACGGACCTGGAACTCTCAGCGAAACTTATGTGAACGATATTCGCAAAGCTGTGTTGGCGGTTCGTGCATAATATATATTGATATGACTGAGATGGATCTGGTGCAGGCAGTATTGGCAGGTGACCGGCTTGCCCTGGCTCGCACGCTGTCGCAGGTGGAGAACGGCACAGCCCAGGGGAGGGAAGCCCTGAGTGGTCTCTTCGGACACACCGGCAATGCCCATCTCGTGGGCGTGACGGGAGCTTCTGGCACCGGGAAATCCTCCCTGGTGAACCAGCTGGCACGCTACTACCGCCATCCGGGAGATGGCATGTTGCCTCGTCGGGTGGCCGTGGTCGCTGTGGATCCCACCAGCCCCTTCACCGGTGGAGCGATCCTGGGCGACCGTATCCGCATGCGCGATCTGGCAGGCGACCCAGGTGTGTTCATCCGTTCTATGGCCACCCGCGGCTCATTAGGCGGGATTGCCTCAGCCACTGCAGCAGTTGTGCAAGTGTTGGATGCAGCCGGATACGATATGATCCTGATCGAGACGGTGGGTGCGGGTCAGTCTGAAGTGGAAATCGCCCACCTGGCTCATACCACTGTATTGGTTGAAGCCCCAGGTCTTGGGGATGATATCCAGGCGATTAAAGCCGGGATTTTGGAGATTGCCGATGTGCTTGTGGTGAATAAAGCGGATCTGCCGGGTGTGGAGAATACCGAACGTGCTCTGCGGGGTTCATTGGATTTAGCACATCCCATGCCACATCATTTCATGCATCATGGACAATTGGCAACCGTGCCCGCCCAGGATGATAAAGCTGAGTTTCCTCAGCCCATCTGGGAGCCTCCCATCCTGCGCACTGTGGCAATTGAAGGTGCTGGTATCACCGAGCTGGTTGAAGCAATAAAAGCTCACCGGCTACATCTGGATGCTTCAGGCGGTTGGGAGTTTCGTGAACGTTGGCGTTTACAGACCGAGCTGGACATTTTGCTGACCAATCGGCTGGTAGAAGGTTTTCGCTCAAAATTACCAGCTGGGGTTTACGAACAAGCATTGGAAGATTTGCTGGGGAGGCGCCTATCGCCCTTCCAGGTAGTGGAAAAACTGGTCGATATGGTCGGCTAAATGGTATAAGGAGGTATGATGATCACAGGGGAACGGATTCGCTTCAGGGGTGTGGAACGGGATGACCTGCCCACCTTTGTGAAATGGCTGAATGACCCTGAGGTGAGGCAGGGGATTCTTATCCACCATCCTGGCTCTCAGGCTGAAGAAGAAAACTGGTATGATGAGATGCTCAAGCTTCCCATCGATGAGCATGTGTTGGGGATTGAGGCAAAGCTACCGGGGAAAAAAGCGGTGGAACCCTCCAATCAGGCTGATGAAGTACACTGGAATCTGATTGGCAACCTGGCTTTTTTCCATATCGATTGGCGCAACCGATCTTCCGAGTTCGGGATCATGATCGGAGATACAAACTATTGGAATCAGGGCTATGGCACCGAAGCTGTGCGCCTCCTGGTAAAACATGGTTTCAACACTCTCAACCTGAACCGGATTTACCTTCACGTGTTTGAGAACAATCCCGGCGCCATCCGTGCCTATGAGAAAGCCGGTTTTATGCATGAAGGTAGGTTGCGCCAGGCGGAGTTCAAGGACGGAAAATATAACGATATCCTGGTGATGAGCATATTAAAGGACGAATTCAAAATTAACTGATGATGATGTATTTACTCATTTCCGATCATGCCTGAATTACCTGAAGTGGAGACTATCGCCCGTAATTTACGTCTGGGTACCCAGGGGCAGCCTGCCTTGATAGGCCGGCATCTCCTGGAGGCATGCCTGCTCTGGGAGCGCACCCTAGCGGAACCTTCTCCGGATGAATTTTACTCACGTTTGGCAGGGCAGGTAATTGAAGCCATTGGACGCCGGGGAAAGTTCCTCGTTTTCCATCTCACCCACGATTGGCTGCTCTTCCATCTGCGTATGAGTGGAGATCTATTCGTGCGACCAGTGGGTACTCCCCCGGAAACTCACGACCGATTGTTGCTCACACTTGATGAGCATATCCAGCTGGTATTTAATGATGCCCGTAAGTTTGGACGGGTATGGCTGGTGAATGATCTCGACCGGGTGGTGGGGAACCTGGGTTCTGAGCCCTTGGATATTACCCTTACCCCTGATGTTTTTTTTGCACGATTGCATGCCAATCGCCGGCAACTCAAACCCCTTCTGCTTGACCAGTCCTTTATTGCTGGCCTGGGGAACATATACACAGATGAAGCGCTTAACCTGGCCAAATTACACCCTCTCACCCCCTCCAATACCCTGACGATAGCGCAGGCAACCAGTTTGCTGAATGCCATCCGGAAAGTCTTGCAGGATGGAATATCGCGTAATGGCGCTAGTATCGATTGGGTCTACCAGGGTGGTGATTTTCAAAATTATTTCCGTGTGTATCAGCGAACCGGCGAGCCTTGCCCTGAATGTGGCACGCTGATTGCACGGATAACTGTTGGGCAGCGTGGTACCCATTTCTGTCCCCATTGCCAGACAGCTTACATCCTCGTTGGAGGTTGATTATGGATGTTTTCACCGTTTTTCTTATCTCAGGTTTCTTTTTCATCATGGGCGCAGCCATCGTTGGGCTGATGTGGTATTTTCAGCGTGTGGTAAAGCGGACCCCGGGTGGGACGAAAAATGCCAATTCTACTGACCCGAATTTATCTGAATTAGCACGCCTGATGCGCCATTTGAAGACCCAGGACCTTGTGGTGAAGATGGATGGCAAGAACTTCATGGCTGCCAGTGAGCTCTTACCAACTCAGCATCGCAAGTTAAGTTTAGCCGCCACTGTGCTTGCCAAATGGCTGAGTCTGGCAACACCTGAGCCACAAACGACAGATGGTGCCCCCGCGGAGACTGCCACACCGGCTGAAGAGCAAGCTATGGAGGATTTTCTCTCAATTACCGCCGAGCCAAAATCCGCGGATACCTATCCTGGATATACCCCACCCTTCGCTGCTGAGTCGATTCAGGAGATCAAGCCTGTCAGCACTCAGCTGCCCGACATGGTGGGAGGATTCCTCAATCCCACCCCGAAACCCGAGGGGGATTTCAAGAGCATCGCCTCTCAGATCAACGACATCCTGCAAGAACAGCTGGTTAGCACGCCTTTGGCAGCCAGAGGCATCACGGTGAATGATGGACAAGATCGCGGGGTAATGGTCACCCTGGACGGTAAGCAATATCAGGGGGTGATGGATGTGCCGGATGAGGAGGTACGCCGAGCCATCCGCTCTGCTGTGCTGGAATGGGAGACGAGGAAGTAAGAACCTTTATCGGTGGACCTTGAGGATTCGAACCATCATTCCCTGGCAGGAAACACACTCACCAGGCATTTTCCCAGCAAGTTTTTATCTGATTGATAGTTATTCAGGGGGAGAGCCACCAGCTGATAAAGGACATTGCCGGTTATAGCATCCCCCAATCGAAGATTATCTTACAGCTTTCCAAACTGCATCAATCGTTTGTAAAGCGGTCAAATTGCGGACAGGCCAGCCAAAATCCAATATTCCAGGATAATCAAATTGATTACCCCTGTGGGTAAGGTGGAAGCGATCCTCAGTCAGCCCTTGATTCGTAAGGGGCTGAGTTGCAGCCCAGAAATTCCACAGGGGAATATCGTAATCGGCAGCCACGTTGACGATTATCTGGTTAATCGCATTATCGCCTTCCAGGTTATCTGCCTTGGTGGCAACGATTGGCAGTACATTTTTAGAAATGGCGTACTCCACAATCTGGCGCAGGTAATTTTCATAAACCTGGTTGGGTCGGTCGGGAGTCCATGTTTCCATGCTGATGAGTACGAACGAAGGATTCCAGATTCGGATCTCACAAGCCAACGGAGTTTCCACAGGCAGGCAGTCATCCGGGTTGGCGTACAACGGAGTTAATACTGAAGCTACATTAAAACCGGTACGCACCGCTTCACTGAGCCGGCCCCAACTACCGGAAAAGTAGTCGATTGTTTCCTGTAGATATGCATATTTATCACCCAATGAATATGTCGGTGTATCGAAAGTTCCCAAGAAGTATTGGCGGATATTCTGACAATCACCTATTATTGAAAAATGAGTTGGACTATTTCCCTGGACGATACCTGCCTGGTAAATAGCCACCGCGCGGTCGCTAATGACCGGAATCACCGGCCATTCCTGCCACTTATCGGGCGGTAGGTCCTGGCCGTGAGCGCCAGAGGGGCGTACATAAGGAGTAGCGAAGACATTACTAACCGGCGTAGGCCAGAATAAAGTTGGCGTTGGGGGTTCCCCTGGTGTAACTGCAACGGTTGGGTTTGGTACGCTCAAATTAGGGCCAGGGTATGTTTGGTCATCATTAGAAGATATATCCGAGCTGACAAATGGGATGAACAGGGAATGGCTGGATTTACCCGCCATGGTTGGGTCGGTTTTGATGGGATTGGTATTGTTGGGACTGGTTTTGGATTCCTGTAATGCACAACCCACAAGCACTAAGCATAGGAAAAAGATCAGGTAGGTCGTTAACAGGATGTTACTTTTTTTCATGATTGATGCTCCTAGGAAATGCAACCGTGGTGGGCAGCAAAGACCTCCTCGTTAATCGCTAAAAATACTTTTGTGGGTTTCATCAAACAATCCATGCCGATTATGAAATTCCACCAAGAGTATATCATTATTATGAGTTCAGCTTATTATTTTGAAGCGCCTTTCCCCCGGCATGGATAGATATCTAACGCTGTACATGTCAACCGTAAGTATCTGATGAGAATATCGTTGATAACATACCGATTGTGGGTCCCTACGAGATCAACAACGGACAAGCTCGTAATTATTACTGGGGAATATTCTCAAACTGACGCAAAGCACCTTCCAAGACCTCCCCAAGGCGCAGAATGTGACTAAGTGAAGCATCCATTGCACCAGCGTCAGAAAAATCTAGTTCTACCGCGTCCACGTAACTGCGTTGTATATCGCTTCCGCCACAACGGCATACCCGGCATTGCTTAAGTGGACATGGTCGCCAGAGTCGTAAACTGGCAATATATTCCCGGGATTGTCTGGATCTTCAATAGCAGTGTAAGCATCCGCAACATAATCTACATTAATGGCTGTAGCCTGGATCCATGAATTTATCTCAAGTAGCTTTATTTTATTAGGGGTGGATACGTCATTCAGCGGGGTAATATTGACGGCCACTACCTTAATCCCCGCAGTATGCGCCATCGTGTACATGGCCTGAAGGTTGGTCTCTGTATCTCCTGTAGTGGATGTGTACACATCAACTACTCCCCCCCAAATGAGCACATAATCCGCATCGCCGCGATTTATCACATCAGCCTGGAATCGAGCTAACATATCTGAGGTCTTGTCGCCTGACCTGCCCAGATTAATGGTCGACCAACCTGAACCAAGCAAAGTCATAAGTTCAGTCTCGTATACGCCCGCTTCGGTAAGGCTATCGCCCATGCAGTAAATCTTAAACGGATTGAAGATAACGGGTAAGAAGATGCTATTCTGGCCGCTCACATAGCTCTGATAACCATACGGGGAAACTATTTGAGCAGACGATACTGGCGTGGGTCTCAGACCGCTGATGATCAATTCGAGAAGAAGCAATTCCGCCACCAGTCTCACCTTATTGAAAGCACCACGTGTACACAACATGGATATTCTCCCTGAAATGGAATAATAAAGCCTCTGGTAATATTGTAGTACAAATTGATAGTCAATTCAAAGTGAAGATGGAATAATCACTTTAAACTTGTAGACCTGATAGTATTTGAACCCGCGGCCTCTTCAGTGCGATTGAAGCGGGATGGGTTGTCCATAAAGTCTACTACCTATATATGGTGGTACCATATCCATCATATCCCCACCTGTGGGGGTATGGATGTCCAAGTTGTCCTCTATCTTCCATACCGTGTTACTGGCGATGCAGCCAGTTGCAGCAGGAACTCAGATTCCCGGTAAGAAGCATGGAGGGCAAGTCTAATCCAGTTCCGAGTTGGTAATGTGCAATTACTTGGGTGCGCTTTTGTCTCAAGTAAAAAGTGGCTGCATTCCCAGTTTGTCCATCTGCGCTTGCATTTCTTTGTCTGTGGGTGGCGCGATAAAACGATTGGCTGCATCTAATACCCTCGGTAGAAGGTGAACATCTCCCACCGAATTCAGAAATAACCCTGCATGCCCCAGAACCCAATGCACTGCTCGATCTATATCAGCTTGTTTTTCTAGAGGGCGGTACCAGGTAGCTCGATTAGGCTCATATTTACCCCAAGGAGTATGCACGATTGATTTAATGGTTTGCATTGCCACATTTCGGGATTGGCATATTTCAGTTAAGCTCAAAAAATCGCTGCAATATTGCTCATTCTGCGCCATCACATAACTAAACGGCAGTAAGACGGAGTCAAAATCAAACTGCTCAAGTGCTTGACGGTGCATTGCTGCTGTTGTTACCCCGTGTCCTGTAATGCCGATAAAGCGTATCAGTCCTTGCTCGCGTGCCTCGATAGCAGCTTCTAACGCACCACCTGCCCCTAACGCTGTTTCCCACTCTTGTGGATCAACTAAGTTATGCAACTGCAACAAATCCACTTGAGCTACCTGTAAGCGCTCCAGCGAACGATGAATCTCCTCACGCGCTTTATTCGCTGTACGTTCCCCCGTTTTTGTGGCAAGGAAGAAGTGCTTGCCATTCCGGCTTATCCAACTTCCAATACGGAGTTCAGCCTCGCCATAACTGGCGGCTGTATCAACGTGATTAATCCCAAATGATAATGCTAACTCCAAAGCTGCATCCGTCTCAGTTTGAGTGACATCTGAAAAGGCTGCTGCACCAAGAAGGATGCGTGAACTCAAATGCCCGCTGCGTCCAAAAGCTTGTTTAGTGATCAAATAACACCTCCTGATTGGGATGGTGTGACGTTTAGTAACTCCGATTATTATATTTCATCCCAGCGTTCACACAACCCGAAGCGTCTTCTTCGCATGGTGCAAAGATATATACTACGTTCTGTAAGTGGTGGTTAAATTATCCAACACGTCCATTATTTCCATGTATCTTACTGGCGTTGCACACGGTTGCACAAGGCATGAAGTAAGAAATGTAACCCGCAATCCAACTAAAATAAATATTATTCTTATATACCAAGTAAGTTCTAAGCGATCTGGCCGATTGTTTTATTTTTTAATTGCTAATACGAATTATCTCATCTCAATTTATGCAACACTCTTTTTCCCAGCCAAAACGATCCATATTGGACCAGTAGTGACCTGCCCGCCGCGCAGTCTGGATTGCCGGGTGAGATCAACCAGTTCTTTAATGGTATAGGAAGCATTCCGGCTGCCCATTGGCTCATTAACCCGGTGCAACGCAGCAGGAACAATAAACTGTGTGGCGAACCAGATCAACAGGTAAAATGGCAGAGCCATATCTCGGCGCAGATCAAAGACGTAATATGCCCCACCGGGTTTCAGGACCCGATCGATCTCGTTTAACACCTTCACTGGGTTGGTCCAATGGTGTAGAGAAGCCGTGCTGATTACCAGGTCTAATGACTGGTTGGGGAAGGGAATTTCCTCCACATTACCCAAGCGGAAATCGACCCGATCCTCGATGCCTACCCGCCGTGCGGACTGCCTGGCATCCATGAGCATCTTTTCCGATAGGTCGATTCCAGTCATTTGTAAGCCTGGTGCTTTCCGGGCCATTTCCATCACTAGTTGACCTGCACCACAACCCAGATCAACTGCTTTCCCATGATTCTTCAGCACAACCACCTGAGAGATAACAAAATGGCGTAACCAACGCATTTGCGGCGTTTTGGATACCCATTCAAATGCAGCCGCGATCTCAGGGTCTTCAATGCCCTCTTGGCTGGCAATGCGTTCCTGCGAACGCCGCTCAAAAACTCGCCACAGCCCTGCCAGGAGAACAATTATAAATAGGCGTGAAAGCCAATTTTGCTTCTGTCTTGCATGAATTCCTTTCATAATTGCACCCTCCTGATTTCAAATATCAAGATATTTAAATGGTCAGAGGAAAAGTTCTCTTAATAATGACATTATAATGAAATTTGACTCAAACGCATTACTAATTGTTTACAAATGCATCGCCCAAAAAACGGTTCTTCCAACCAGCAACCTGGTAGATTTTCCCCAGTCCGTTGGACAGTGCCAAATCAAGAACAGTGGATATAGTTAGTAAAACCCAATCAACATTAGCGTTCAATTTGAAGCATCCACTGGGTTTTCTTCATAACCATCGATTATAAAATATCTGGTGATCTCATCAATATACTCTTACGATTTATCCTTCATGGCATTCATTGTCTATATATCTCTCTTGGGTCAGAATGACAATTAAATCTGAAAAAGCGACTCATAATCGCTTGATCGCAGGTCCGAATCCTCCCGGGCTCACGATGAAACTCGCGAGTGGATATTTTTTAATTCCAGCAAAATTCCGGGAGTAGTTTGAAAATGTCACACAAAGCGAAAGAACGGAAAATGGGGAAGAAACAGCTTATACCTAAATACTTTTCAATCTACTCATTCCGTGATAAATTACACTGACTTTCCGTAATTTTTCCTGTTCACTGGACCGGTTATGTCAGCCACATCGGAAACACAGTCCCCATCTGAAAAACATCTCGCCACCCTCAACCCGATCCTTCTATTGCTAAATCTGCCTGCTGGCATCCTCGGCTTCGTTCTAACCGTTTATGGAAAACAGCTTGGCGCCAGTACGGTAGAGATTGGCCTACTTTATACCGTCTACTCGTTGACATCCTTACTGGCGCGCTCCCTGGTCGGGCACAGCCTGGACCGTTATGGGTGGCGCTTGTTCTTGATCGGCGGGCTGATCATCTACAGCCTAGCAATGATTGGATATGCTTTCTCCTCAAAAGTGATCAGCCAGGTCATCACCCGCACCCCGGATGCGATTGCTATTGCAATTCTTGGGGGAGCTGTGAATGCCATCGTTTCCGACCCGGCCGGTGCGGAAGACCACGGCAAGGCTTTCAGCAACATCATCCAGCCTTCCACATGGGGTAGCCTAATCGGCATCACGATTGGCTTTTACGTGCTGTTTAACATGATCATGGAAACCGGCTGGATACTGTTGTTTCTTTTCTTCGCCGCTGCCATCATAGTGTTCGCAGGTATCACCGGGAAGGTCGTCTCCACGGCGGCAGGCGATGTGCAAGTCGAAGTCATTATGTCGCGTGGAATAACCTCTTTAACCGGGTAAGATGAGTTATGAAACGTACAACCTTTCTTCTGCTACTTGCTGTTCTATTAGTCTCGTGCGCCCCAAAATCGAGATTGGCGCCGTATAAGGATCCAAGCCAACCGGTGGATGTGCGCGTCGAAGATTTGCTTTCCCGCATGACCCTGGAAGAGAAGATTGGTCAGATGACCCAGGTGGAAAATAATAGCATTTCCCCCTATTATTTATTTCCCCCTTCTGAAATTGCCAAATATTTCATCGGCTCCGTTCTGAGCGGTGGGAACAGTTCGGGCTTTTACTCGCTTGCAGATTGGACCGGATTGGCGAAGAGTTATGAGATTGAAGCGGTTAAGACGCGCCTGGGCATCCCCCTGATCTTCGGGGTGGACTCGGTGCATGGTTTTGGGCACGTCAATGGCGCTACGATTTTTCCCCAGAACATCGGTCTGGGAGCCACGCGTGACCCGGAGCTGGTGCGCCAGATCGGGCAGGTGACTGCCGAGGAGATGCGCGCCGCAGGGATCCCCTGGAACTTTGCGCCATGCGTGGCCGTTCCACAAGACATCCGCTGGGGCCGCACGTATGAAGGCTTCAGCGAGGATACTGCCCTGGTGACCGAACTCTCTTCGGCTTATATCCAGGGTTTTCAAACCATCCCCAAAGGATACAGCTCCAGTGACGGTCAAACCCTTTATGCCTTGGCGACCCCCAAACACTATATCGGAGATGGAGGCACAGCCTGGGGCTCAATCCATCAGTACATGTACCATCAGTATATGCTGGATCAGGGCGACACGCAGGTGGATGAGGCGACGTTACGCCGGTTATTCCTGCCTCCTTATCAGGCGGCCGTGAATTCGGGCGCCATGAGTGTGATGGCCTCCTTCAGCAGCTGGAATGGGGTAAAGATGCATGCCCAGCGTTATTTGCTGACGGATGTCCTCAAGGGTGAACTTGGTTTCCAGGGTTTTGTCGTCTCTGACTGGGGTGGCATCAATCAGGTGGATCCCGATTACTACAAGGCAGTTGTGACTGCCATCAATGCGGGCATTGATATGAATATGGTTCCCTACTATTATCAGATGTTCATCGACACCATGAAACAGGCGGTGATGAATGGCGATATTACTCAAGAGCGTATTGACGATGCGGTGCGCCGTATCCTGCGCGCCAAGTTCATGCTGGGCCTGTTCGAAAATCCTTATGGTGATCCAAGCCTGGCCGTGACGGTCGGCTCGGATGAGCACCGAGCCCTGGCTCGCCAGGCGGTACGCAAGTCGCTGGTGCTGCTAAAGAACGACAATAATTCTCTTCCTATTGATAAAAATGTTTCGACCATCCTGGTGGCCGGAATAAACAGCACCGGGATCCAGGCGGGTGGTTGGACGCTGGATTGGCAGGGGGAGCAAAGAAATACCCTGGTGGGTACAACCATCTTGGAAGGGATCCAAGAGCTGGTTGGTCCCAATACTCAAGTGCTTTACAATAACTTGGGGCAATTTGCAAGTTTCAGCGGTAAGGCCCCAGTGGGTATTGCGATTGTGGGTGAGATGCCATATGCAGAAGGAATGGGGGATAGGGCCGATTTAACACTCTACAAGGTGGATCTGACGGTCATCAACGCATTACGCCCGAAAGTGGACAAATTGATCGTGGTGATCCTGTCTGGCCGTCCGCTGGTGATCACTGACCAGTACCAAACCGCGGATGCCTGGGTAGCGGCCTGGCTGCCAGGCTCGGAGGGGGCAGGCGTAGCCGACGTATTGTTTGGGGATTATCCATTCGTCGGCAAACTCCCGTACACTTGGCCGCGTTCAAACGATCAGTTACCCCTCAACATCAATAACTCAGCTAATCTCACCGGTTGTGCTGCTCCGCTCTTTCCATTTGGTTATGGACTGGGTAATGCTGGCAGCCAGCCCATCGAATGGTTGAATTGCCAATAATATTTAGGAGTGTTATGCAAGACGGTTATTTCGACGATCAAGCCAAAGAGTATATCATTACCCACCTCGAACTATAAAACCAGAACGTATAAAATTTCGAGACGGTGATGCATATAAAAAGGTAGAAAATGATTGGTAACCCTGTCCAAAGGGAGCAGATATCTTATCGAATATTAGTAGACAAAAGCTGATAACCCAGGGATCTAACCTGGATACATGAAGTCGGAGGTAGGCCTTCGATAAGCCTACCTCCTGCACTTATTACATAATAGATTATCCCAAGGTGCTCAAGGGGAAAAATATCATCATCGTAAATGCTATCGCCTGGAGCAATCCATGCAGCAATGCCGGAGCCAGGATACCCCCACTTTTCTCACGCACCAAGCTAAACACCAGACCACCAAATATCGTCCAGAACCCCCATGCCAGGGTCACCTCAGTAGACATACCCAGGATCCAGCGTAGAATGCCGATGTGCATCAAGCCAAATAACATGGATGCGATGATTGCACCCCAACCGAAAGATACATCGAAGAATCGATATGGTTTCCCGAAGACTTCATTAAGCCGGGATTGCATGTAACCGCGGAAAAGTATCTCTTCCCCGCAGGCAACGAATACTCCGTAGAAAAGGAAGGTGACAATAGCCTTACCTACAACTGCACTGTCGTCGCTCGATATGGATGGCACGAGCAACGACAGTGCGGTAGGCATCACCAATGCAGAAGCGGGTGTTTTCTGGCGTAGGATCAATCCCAATGCAAGCAGCAGACCTACCTGAGTTATTGCCAGCAGAATAGCCCCG
>CAVZSL010000004.1:0-93009 GCA_963777935.1 uncultured Chloroflexia bacterium | reverse complement strand
GGGAAAAAACCACTTGATCGATGATTTTATCAAGTGGTTTTTTTATTTGAATTATGGTTCAAATCAATTCAATTCCTGCTAGGCGGCCTTTGTAAAAACATTGAATTTTGGTGGATTTTCCAGGTGCTTTTTCACCGCACATAACTCAGCTGAGCGGATTAAAGAAGGCAAATACTTCTCCGGAAAATCAGGTGGGGTCTGAATTTCCAGGTCTACGGTCTCAATCATCCCGGTTTGATGGTTCCTGATGGGATCGCTGGATGATGCTCATTCCTTCCGTGGGCAGGTTACGCTGCCGGCAAAAACCAAGCACATAAATCCCCGCACAGGTGGCAATTGACGCCAGAAATAAGGAAAATGGCGTGGGTGCTGAACCATCCTTACCACTTCTATCAGGCTGGTCGGTCATGACGGTAAACGATCCAAAATGAGCGTCGACGCGATCGCCACCCGGAAAATCAATCATCATTTCCATTAATATTCTCTCCTATAATTATTTTTACTCATCAGTATTTGTTTAGATGCAAAATTATGAAAATAGTTTCGTTTCTAAAATCTCTTTGCGCAAGTATATATTTAAGGCGCAGCCACCAGAGGAGGCGCAGTTTCTTTCTGCTCACTTTTCCGCAGCCAAAAGAACCAATACATGACTACTGCGATAATGTATAGAATGATGGTACACAAAAAAGGTGGCCCAAATCCATAGCGCACCTGAAGCATCCCGCTGATTGACGGGCTGATCGCCCAGCCAAAGTTCCACGCCATACTCGTCAGACTGGCAACCATTGCCCTGGACGATGAATCTACCTGCTCCATCACAAAAGTCTGGTATACCGGACTGCTCATATTCATTAAAGCGACCCGAATATAATAAGCTATTGCACTGATCCAAAATAGTGGGGCGAACCCCAGAAGAATCAGGAATGGGATAGAGAGTCCCTGTGTGATCACCACAATCCGTATCTTCCCATAGCGCTCTGCCAGTGGAGGGGCTGCCAACAAACCCAATCCCATAGCCAAAGATCCCCAGGCAAATAAAACCCCGATTACCTGGTCTGTTTGGTTATATTGAACGCGGAAAAACACATTCATAAAAGGCATAATCAACCCCGCCCCAATAGAAGTGATAAGCAGGGGTAGAATGAGCTTGGTCAATTTCTTCGGGTTTTTAGTTGCAAAAGAAATTGGTGCAAAGACGGTTTTCTCTGCGTGTGCGATGCGGGGTACCTGGATCAGGAGCAATGGAATAATGCCTGCGGCCAATCCTATTGACACAACCATGAGTGAACCAGCGTATGCCTGACTGCTGACCGGATCGACAGTGAGCCGGCTCGCAACCCAGGTCGGCAGGTAGCCTCCTATCCAACTACCCACTGAAGCAGACACCATCTGTAATCCAGAGGTGATGCTGAATAAATAAGTCCGTTCGTGCTCACTGCTGTTTTCCATTAAAAACGGGCTCATCGTCACACCAGCCAGACTTTGTGCGATACCCGAGAGCATATTCATGGCATAAAGGATGACGGTTGTTGGCCAGATGACCAGCAAACCAACAGATACACTGATAACTACCGCTGATAAGAGCAAGGCTGATTTGCGACCCAATAAATCGGCCAGGTAACCCATGGGTAGGGCAAAGATCAAGGCGGTGAGGCTGCTGACGGTCACCAGGTTTCCCAATACTTTCTCGTCATAACCCAGGCTGAGAATATAAAAATTGAATAACAGCCGGAAGATTCCCATAGCTATGCCGGTGATAATGGCATAGATTAAATACAGGCGTGCGTTTGGTCGGAAAGCCGCCAGGTGATCCCCGTAGTCTTTAATGTTTCGCCTGATACTCGTAATCATGGATTAATCCCGCCTATTATTAATAAAAACCTATTCATTGTCAATGACAATAATTACCCTTGCAGGTGTTATTTAAGATACAATAAAAATCCAAAAATCTTACCTGTGCTTACCTGCTTCTCAATAAATTGTGGATAACTCCGGAATTTCTGTGGATAAACCATCCAAAATGTGGAAAACTCGTTGGATTTTGTGTGCTTTATATGGAAAATTATTAGCCTTTGTGTACAAAAGATAGTAATTCTCCCAATATCAAAGCTTTCACGAATGCCTTGGATGGACCTATGAGACATATCCACAATATAATTATAAGGGGTGTGAATAAAATTCTTCGTCAATATGTCCCACATATACTGAAAATATCTTCTTCTACCACCACCTGTAGGACAACTTTCGCTCACGATACAACTTCTCCACATATCCACATACACTACTACGACTACTATTAATACATATAGAATACTTAAATTGTGTATATAAATGATCTTCTCTCTCCACTGAAAACGATGTTATTATAAGGAGAGGAAAGATCATCAATAGCTATTTGTTGACAATTACTTCTTTTCCACCAGGGGAAGGAAGAATTGTTTAGATGTTCGCTGGCAACTTCCAAAAAAGTCAATCGTTCTTTCCAAGACAGCTGAGCGGCCAGATAGGCTCGTTATGGTTTCGAACGGGTAGCCCAGGAAGACACTGTTGAAACCCGCTCCATCGTAACTCACAGCCGCATTGCCCTGGTCGCCGTTGAAAGCTAGCTGTGCCTGTACATCAGGAGTGACCCGATCCGAGTAGTTGGTGAATGGGTATGAAAGTGCGTATGGACCCAAACCGCTATATACATTCTGCCCGGTGACGATTGTCTGACTGACATCGTTGGTAAAAGACCCGATGTGCAGGTAATTCTGGCCAAAAAAGGTGAGACCGGCGTTATATAAATAATCCTGGCTGGAGAGGAAGAAATTTCCGCCTGCATCCAGATAAGCTCCCACTGAAGCTTCATTTAGGCTGGTGAAAGTGGATGCATAGGGATAGCCAGTGAACCACATTACCTGCTGATAGCCTTCCAAATTGGTCTCTTCAGGGTTACCTTGCGTGAGCACATCCCAGATACTATACCCAATAGCGAGGTTATCCAATGCGGCAGTATATGCATTACGCACGTCCGGGCTGTCCTGGTCATCATCCACCAGCAGGATACAGGGGAGGGGATCAAGTATAAAGTTTTGAGTCTGGTTAGCTTCGAGGACGATGGAGCGCTCTTGATGTAGATGATTGGCAGAATGTACCTGCATTGTGTATTCACCTTGAGGTAACACTGCAAAATAATAACCGGTGCTGGGGTCTGTATATGCAGTCACGGGTGAGCCTTCAATGGTGATATCTGCCAGCAGAGGTGACCCAGTTCCACTCTCGGTAACTGTGCCGGAAACAATATATACGGGTGAAGTGAGCAAAGAGAAGTCCAGCGTGGTGACAGTATTCGTGGTGATTTTCACCTCACCAATCGTGGAGGGGAAGTAACCATAAGCGGAGGCAGTGACGGTGTAAGTATCTGCCACCAGGGTGCGGGTATAGTAACCACTGGCGTCTGTGGTGGCAGGGTAGGAACGACCCTGGCTATCCTCCGCTGAGACTGTGGCACCTTCGATGGGTTCACCACCAGAAGATGCTGTCACATGTCCATCCAGGGCGCCTAATTCGCTGGGGATAAGGCACTCATTCTTGTGCAGCAAAGGTGGCTATCGAAGCTTTGACGAAGTCGGTAAAGTATGACAGGTTGGTATGGGCAGGGGTATCTCCAGGGCCGTGGTAATAAGGGTTAAAATCGCTATTATCTTCGATGGCCAGGATAGAATTATAACCAAATTGCCAAAAAGAGGCATGGTCACTGCCGGTATACACCTGTACCTAATCCTGGAATTAGATTCAGGTTATAAGCACTCACAACGTCAGAAAAGAGTTGGGCAAAGGTAAAAGTTCCAGGAACATTGTTGCTATAGTATAGGTCAATGGCTGGAGCGGAGTTGGGAGTATTCCAGGCGATCATATCCAGGTTCAAATAGCCAACGATATTCTCGCCATTGTTGAATGACCGTTGGGCATAGGCATAACTTCCATCAAGCCCCTGTTCCTCTCCCGTCCAAAAGGCAAAACGCAGGGTACAACCCCACTGGTATTGAGAGAGGATATCCGCGGCAAGCAGGGTCGCCACAGAGCCACTGGCATTATCGTCCGCACCGGGTGTGCCTTGAACATCATCAATGTGAGCACCGATGATGAAGATATCGTCCGGATTGATTAGTCCGGTAATCTCGCCAATTACGTTCGGATAGGTTACATCACCCCATTTGTGATATTCGACATCCAGTCCCAGGTTCTCCATGTGTTGACCCACGAAATGGGTAGTCTTCTGGATGGGTACGCCGCTATAGGTCCAGCGTGAAGGAATGGTATACGGGGCACCATCCACCCAGACGGGCAATTCACCTGCCAGCTGACGATCGTAAGTACGTACCGTATCGGTGATGACCTGGTCAAGCATCGCTTGAATGATGGGATCGGGCACGACTGCCTCTGGAAGGTTCTCTTCAGCCTGAACTGCAGGAAGTGGCTTTGGGGTAAGGGTGATCCTCATCAGTTCGGCACCCTTCTGGGTGAGCGCATCAACCTGCAATGGGTCCATGCGGAGCAGCACACCATTGGCAGTCTCAAGTAGTACCCTACCATATAAGGCAAAATCAGGAGCAGGGCGGCTCGGATCTTGTCTTCAGCCAGGTAGTAAGTGCCAGATCGCAGGTCAGGGTCGACCACCTGAAAGCTCAAGCCCGCATCACGCAGCTTTTGCTGGTCAGCCTGGCTGGCAGCTGATAGCAGACCTCCCTCAATTAAGGCATAGACTGGAAGCTGTGTGGAAGCAAAACGAGTCACATCGTCTGATGAAATAAGATTCACATACACGAGAGCTATTGGAGCCATTGTCGCTGGAGATATTGCCTGGGCAATACCTGTCAGGCTGCCGAGGAAAACCAGGAGCAACATAATGGTAAAGAAGCGCTTTTTCATTGTGAATTCTCCGTGTATTGTGATCTGTATAAAGTAAGCGATAAAGAAAGACTACAAAGCCAGTTCGTTTCTGTGAATTATCCTTCCTTCCAAACGTGCCCTTTCGGCTGCAAAAGCGAGCAAGTGGCTTTCTAAAGATTGCCGTCCCAAGGTCAATGCCTGGCTACCACCCGTTTGCAGGCTGTGGACAAACCCCGCCATTAAGGCTTCATCCCCACCACCATGACCTTGCCCGGCCTCGCCACCGGTATGGATATGTTGACATTTTCCACTGCGATGATGCCTGACCTCGATCCATGCGCCACCTAATCCAAATTCACCCAACAGTGTGGCACGTGAGCCTTCGATACGTGTCGTGCGGTATTCAATGTGCGAGTGCCCATGCATGGTCAGTGTGACGGAGATATTACCTTCGAACTGCATCAACACTACCTGATGATCAACCACATTATTGTCACAGCGGTAAACGCAGCGCCCATAGGGACCCTTACGGATGGATTCCAGGATATTCTCTGGGGAAGGGTCAGTTAGAAATTACCGAAAGAGGCCAGCCGCGATAATTACTCACCTGGCGCAGAGGTGGGAGAATAGTGCTCAATGTTTTAAGCAACCAGGGTACATTTTGTTGCAATTGCACGATCCAGTGCGGAAAACCAGAGGAGGTAGCTATGAACGAACGCCAGAGGGGTTTTAGATCAAGATAGACAAAAGGCGCAAAATAGGGGCAGGTATTTGCTGAAGGGCAGCCATCCAAACAATACTCTGGTGCGCCGGGAGGGGCATTTTCGGAGCGAAAGTAGATCAAGCTGCCAACACTGCTCAACTGCTGGCAGGATCGACCCAACACCCACGACAGAATGTCAAAATCGTGACAGCACTTAGCCAGGATCATTGGACTGCTGTTGGTGCTGTTTGCCCAATTACCGCGCACAAAACTATGGGCCATATGCCAGTAGGAGACATTCTCGCGGTGTGAAACATTTACTATCTCACCTAACTCACCCGACTGAACAATCTGGCGCATTTTTTGAAAGTGAGGCGCATAGCGTAACACATGACATATGTGAAGTTGCCGGTTATATGCTTCAGCGGTTTTTACCAGTGTAATGCAGTCTTCTTCCCGAGACGCCATAGGCTTTTCGAGAAGAACATCATAGCCAACCTGCAGCGCAGTTAAAGCCGGAGCGGTATGCTGTTGGTCTTGGGTGCAGATTAACGCAGCGTGGGCCAGTTTTGGGCGGGAAAGTAACGGCTCCCAGGTCTCATATACATTTTCAGTGGGGATATTATGTTGGGAGGCAAAGCGCAAACGCCGGTCAGCAACAGGTTCAGCAACTGCAATAAAGCGTAGCTCTTCAGGATGCTGTAAGGCATATGGGGCATAAGCCTCAGCACCCCGCTGCCCTGCGCCGATCAGGATGGCTTGGATGATATCAGGCATGTTCACCTATTGAGTAGCTAGCTTGTATTGTACTTGGTTTTCATAGATCAGTATCTTTATAGCTGCCTGACCTTGGGATAGCGAATTGCAACAAATACCCCATATAGCAACGAGATGATTGCACCGATTCCGACAGCCATCGGTGCACCGAGCCAATCGGCCATAAAACCGGCTTGCAAGCCACCCAATCGCATCATTGCCTGGAATGTCATGGAATAAACAGCCATCACACGCCCACGTAGCTCGTCGGGTGTGACGAATTGCAGCAAGGTGTTCGCCAATGCGTTCTGCCAGACAAAGCTGAAACCAATGCACAGCATTAATATTAAAGACTGGTAGAAATAAGACGAAAAGGCAAACAATATCAAAAAAAGTGGGAAAGCCAGGTTTCCAATGGTCAGCAATAAACCACGCCGGGCTTTTGTGGGTAAGGAGGCAACTACCAGCGCCCCAATGACCGCTCCGATCCCAACCATAGAGTACAGTAACCCAAGAGGTAGAGCTTCAGGCGCCTGGCATCCTAGCCTTATCCAATTTGAGTTACATAAGGCCGCCACCACTGGTTTAGCACTCTGTGCTACCACTTCGCTAGCAAATACAGGTAGCAGGGTGTTGTATGGCATGGACAGGAATGCACTCACCGCAATCAGGCTGACCAATATGAGGATTGTTTGGCGCTGGAGGATGAACTGCAGTCCACCGGCCATGTGTTTTATGGGGCTTGAATCTCTTTCAATACTCGCTTTGGGTTTTGGCAGTCTTCGCATCAGCAATAAACTGATGATGACAGCAACGAAAGTCAATCCATTGAGGAAAAAAGCATTAGCCTCACCGGTGGTTGCTACTAAAACTCCTGCCAGAGCTGGACCGATGGCACGCGCACCATTGAACATGGCTGAATTCAAGCCGATTGCGCTGGTCAGATCTTCTTTACCTTCGACCAGATCCACGGTGAAAGCCTGCCTGGCAGGTAGATCTACTGCTAAAGCAGCTCCCAATACGAAAGCCAGTACATACACCTGCCAGATTTGAACCGACCCTCTCCAGGTGAGAATTGCAAGTAGAAATGCCTGCAACATCATCACGGTCTGAGTAATTAAAATGATTGCACGCTTTGGAAAACGGTCGGTGATTGAGCCTCCCCAAAGTGATAGCGGGATGAGCGGGATCAATCCAATAAAACTGATGATCCCCAGGGAGGCGGCAGAGCCGGTGAGGCGATAAACCAGCACCTGCTGAGCCATGGTTTGCATCCATGAGCCGATCAGGGAAATACCCTGGCCTATAAACCAAAGGGAATAGTTTGGATGAGAAAAGGCGCGGAATGTGGCTGGTAGATGTAGACTTTTCTGCATTTACTGCGCCAGCTTTGCCACCGTGACCCCTTCACCACCTTCTGTATCTCCACCAGACTCGAAAGATTTCACGTGAGGGCTCTGACTTAAGGCTTCACGGACTGCCTGCCGTAATTTCCCGGTACCCTTGCCGTGAATGATGCGAACCCAAGGCAGCCCGGCAAGATAGGCTGAGTCAAGGTAGCGCTCAAGCGCATCCAGGGCTTCTTCACTGCGCTGACCGCGCAGGTCAAGCTCAATTCCAGGTGACTCTGCGTAGATTTGCCTGGAGGGTGCATGAGTACTTCCACCCACGCCATTTCCTGTGGTTGTGGAATGAGTGGCAGCCATCAACTCTCGTGCTGTAGGCAGCCCATAAGAGCCGGCTGTGGGAGGCATATCTTCACCAATAATCTGCAATTCTGCCAATCGTGTCCTAATACGGAGAACTCCCACCTGCACTTCGGCTTCCTCTTCACCCAGCGATGTGACTACTCCTTGTGTGTTTAGAGAATGCAGGCGAACTTTATCTCCCAATCGAACGGCACGCCTTATTGAGGAGACGCTCTTTTCGGGAGCACGGCGTTCAACAGGCACCTCAATACTCTCCTGCAGTTCTTCTATTTTTTCTTCCACCTCTTCAATGACTTCTAACGGTTGTCTGGTTCGTGCAAGCTGCCGACGTACTTCTCTCAGCTCATCCTGCACAACCTCAACCTGCGCTTCAGCCTCCCGGCGTGCTTTTTCAAGCACCTGCATACGCTCGTCCTCAATTTTCTCCAACCGTATTGCCAGCTCTGCACGCATGGTTTCGGCTTCGTGACGAGCATTTTCAGCAGCAGTACGGGCTTTGCGAGATAGATCGCGCTGGCGGTGGATTTCATCCAATAAATCTTCCGCCCGGATATCGGTTGGACTCAGCTCGGAACGTGCAGAGGTGATAATTGGCTCAGGCATGCCCAGGCGTTGGGCGATTGCCAGCGCATTGGAACGACCAGGCAGTCCTATGGTTAAGTGAAAAGTCGGGCGAAGTGTTTCCAGGTCGAATTCAACGCTGGCGTTGACCACACCCGGAGTGGCATGTGCAAAAGCTTTTAACTCGGGATGGTGCGTAGTGACAAGGGTGGTGATACCCCGATCAAGCAGGTGGGTTAGCAAGGCACGCGCCAGGGCTGCTCCCTCTTGTGGGTCGGTACCCGCGCCCAATTCATCAAGGATCACCAGTGAGCGCCGGTCGGCCTGCTCCAAAATCCGGACGATGTTGGTAATGTGCCCGGAAAACGTGGACAGCGACTGCTCAATGGATTGTTCGTCGCCGATATCCGCGTATACGTTATGGAACAGGCTGATCTCAGAACCAGAGTGTGCTGGTATATGCAGTCCGGACTGCGCCATGAGAGCCAGGAGTCCAATAGTCTTAAGGGTAACCGTCTTGCCACCAGTGTTCGGACCGGTGACTACCATAGCATACGTCTGTGCGTCCAGCTCAACATCAATCGGTACGACGGTTGCTGGATCTAGTAGTGGGTGGCGCGCCTGGTATAACCGGATGATCGTACCCGGGTGACGGTTGGAGGGCTTGGGAATCGAATGTAAAACGGGTTCACTGGCAGTCAGGTCGTCGGAATATTTAGCCTTGGCAAAACACAGGTCAAGCTCAGCGACCAACTCAACTGTATTGAGGATATTGCCTGCCTGCATGCCCACTTGTTGCGAAAGCTCAGCCAGAATGCGGCGTTCCTCATCTCGTTCTGCAAGTTGAAGCTCACGAAATTCGTTATTATGCTCAACCACACTCAATGGCTCAACAAAGAGGGTTGCACCAGAGGCAGACTGGTCATGGACGACAGCCCTGATGCGACCTTTAAATTCTGCCCGTAACGGCAGCACATAACGCCCGTCCCGTTGGGTGATTAATGCCTCTTGCAGGTAAGGAGAGGTATGAGGATCAGAAACCATGCGCTGTAGCTTGGTCATCAGCCTGTCATGGGCGATACGCAGGTCGCGCCGGATGGTTGCCAGTGCTTCGGAAGCGCTATCTAAAATCTCGCTACGCTCTGAGATGGCGCGTGTGATCCCATCCACCAGCCCCGAGGATGGTGGAATTTGTGACGCAATTGCAAATAAAGTCGGAAATTGCTCCCCAAGGCGCTCGAATGTGCGTGCCAGGGTTCGAGCTGCAACCAGGGTGGATTTAATATCGAGCAGGTCGGTGGGAGTAAGCACACCTCCATGGGCAGCCAAATCCACTGTTTGCCGAATATCGCGTGCACCTCCAATGGTGAGATCCGGGCGGGTGACAAGCATCTGCACTGCCTCACTCGTTTCAGCAAGGCGGCGATGGGCTTCATCAATGCTATTGGTAGGCTGTAGTTGGCGTGCTTTATCAGCTGAAGCAGCAAAAGCGCAATAACTAACCAGACGCTCCAGGACTTTTGGGTACTCAAGGGTGTGTAATGTTTTTGCATCCATAAGAATTAATTTCTGCTTATAGTCGGACAATCAGGGAGTTTACCACAGGAGGTAGGCACGGGGAGGAGTGATTTGACTTATAATCGCGTCAGATATCTTAAAGGAGGCATTATTATGAAATATACCTATGCAGTATTGGGCGCGGGCAGGCAGGGCACAGCTTCAGCTTTTGATATGGCACGCTGGGGAGAGGCTAAACGGGTCACCCTGGCAGATCGGGACCTGGCGATCGCTGAGCGTGCTGCTCAACGCGTGAACCAGCTGATTGGTGCAAAGGTAGCTGAGGCTGTGCAGGTCGAGGTGACCGACAGGGCAGCATTGGAGCAGGTCCTGACAGGTGTGGACGCATTTGTCAGTGCGGTGCCATATTA
This sequence comes from uncultured Chloroflexia bacterium, assembly GCA_963777935.1. Lineage (GTDB taxonomy): Bacteria > Chloroflexota > Anaerolineae > Anaerolineales > UBA4823 > FEB-25. Next base: position 82,477 of record CAVZSL010000004.1, on the reverse strand, counting down.
CTTCAACCTGGATATCACCCGCGTGGCAATAAAGGTAAAAGCCAGCATGTGTGATCTGGGTGGCAATACTGATATCGCCAGGCAGCAGCATGCATTTGATGCCCAGGCGCGGCAAGCGGGGATCAGCATCATTCCTGATTGCGGTCAGGTGCCAGGGATGGGTTCGTCACTGACGGTTTACACAATGGGCTTACTGGATGAAGCTACGGATGTTTATATGTGGGATGGTGGCATCCCTCAAAATCCTGAACCTCCTTTTAATTATTTGCTCACTTTCCATGTCGCCGGGCTTACCAATGAATATGCTGAGCCAGCCATCTTCCTGCGGAATGGCAAGATCACTCAGGTGGAACCGATGACTGAGCTGGAGACTGTAGAATTCCCGGATTCTGTAGGCACTTTGGAGGCATTTGTGGCAGGTGGTGGTACCAGTACCATGCCCTGGACATTTGAAGGTAAGCTGCGTACATTACAGAACCTCACCCTGCGTTATCCGGGTCATTTTAATCAGCTGCGAGCATTCTGGGATTTGGGATTGTGGGATCTAAAAGCAGTGAGGGTGGGTGAGAATGAGATTGTGCCACGTGAAGTTTTCCATGCATTATACGAACCCAAGGTAACCTTCCCGCATGACGTTGAGAAAAGCAAGGACATTGTATTTGTGCGTGTGAAAGCCCTGGGAAAGAAATCGGGGAAACCCGCCCAGGCAGTGGTAGAGCTGGAGGATCATTTCGACGAGAAGACTGGTTTTACTGCCATGGAACGCACCACTGGGTGGGATGCTGCCATCGTGGCAGAGATGATGGCCCATGGTTTAACCCCGCGCGGCGCAGGCGGGGTGGAAAGCTTTGTGCCGGCGGTGCCATTTGTGAACGAGCTGCGAAGACGAGGCTTTCGCATCAAAGAAAAAGTAGAATAAGCACAGTTGCCGGAAGGGTTGGTCATCAGCACCTCTGACCCGGCAGCCTCGCCGCGTGGCTATCTACTCCTGGAGAACACAACCAAAGAATCGCTGTTTGTGCTCTCCTTGGGTTATAAAGGCGTGCTCGTTATGACGACTCCTGATCCGAACTGGAAAACCCGTGTGAACGATGCAGACAGGGCTTGTCATCTGAAATACCCTCCAAACTGGTCTGGATTATGCCGTTTTCACCATACGTGAAAAGAATATGGTTCTCACGAACTTTCCAGGCAGTCTACTTACCCAATCGATTACGTTCCTCTTCAGCCAAAGTCGGCTCCAGCTTCGTAAACAAATGAGCAGGGGTTTGCAAGCGTTGGCCGGGTTGTAAATTTGATGGCTCCCAACTTCCTCCGGATTGTGGCGGAAGATATCGCAGGGTATTGTGAGTACCCAAGCTGTCATGTTGTGCTTCCACATATTGCTCTCCAAACAGGGGCTGGGTGTAGCCCAAATAGGCATGCAAGCGTTCACTGCTGAATGGGATGAATGGGGCAAACAATATCTTGAGCGAGTCGATCACGCGTAAAGCTGTGTAAATGGACTTGGCAGCCGCGTTCTTATCAGCCTTGATTTCAAACCAGGGGGAGGTTGCATCTTGATATTTATTGACTTCCGATGCCAATCGCAAGGCTTCACTCAAGGCGGCACGTAAATGCACTGCTTCGAGATGCTCGCCAACGGACTGAAAGCCGCTCTCCACAACTTTAATGATTTCTTTATCAGCTGGGCGTAGCTCACCGGGGTCAGGCACAAGGCCATCCCAGTGCTTGATAGCGAAGGGAATTATGCGGTGGGCAAGGTTACCCCAGGTGGCGACCAGATCATTATTGTTGCGGGCGACAAACTCATCCCAATCCCAGTCTGAGTCTCTAAATTCCGGCATGTTAATCGTCAAATAAAAGCGGAGTGCGTCTGGATCGTAGCGCGAAAGAAAATCCAGGCCCCACACCGCCCAGTTGCGGCTGCCCGAGATCTTCTGCCCCTCCAGATTCATAAACTGGTTGGCAGGCAAGTCATATGGGAGATTAAGTAGAGCCCCTTCCCCACCTGTGAAAATCTCGACGAATTCCTTCCCAGCCCCTTTAAGCTGTGCTGGCCACATAGTAGCATGGAAAAAGATATTATCCTTCCCGACGAAATAAAATGTTTTTGCAGACAAATCTGTCCACCAGTCGTGCCATGCATCTGGTTGTCCTGTGATTTGTGCCCACTCGATCGTCGCAGAAAGGTAGCCAATCACAGCTTCAAACCAGACGTAGATGCATTTACCCTCCCAACCATCCACCGGAACTGGAATGCCCCAATCCAGGTCGCGTGTGATTGGGCGCGGGTGTAACCCCTCACTCTCGATTTGACCGAGTGATTGTCCTACCACTGTCTCGCGCCAGTAATGTTGGCGTTGGTGTAGAAATTCTTCCACATCCGGCTCCAATTTTGAGAGATCGAGGTAAAAATGTTTGGTCTCGCGCAGCTCTGGGGTGGAACCGTCCACTTTGGAGCGAGGGTTAAGCAATTGCTCAGGCTCAAGCACACTACCGCATCGATCACATTGGTCTGACCGTGCGTTTTCAAAGCCGCATATATAACAAGTGCCTTCCACATACCGGTCTGGCAGGAAGCGCTTGGCAGAAGGAGAATACCATTGAGGCCGTGATTCTGTATAAAGGTAACCGTTCTTGTTTAAAGCCAGAAACATAGCCTGAGAGACCCGAAAGTGATTCTCGGTATGCGTGGAAGTGAATAAGTCGTAACTGATGCCGACTTTTTGGAACAGTTCAAGAAACTTATTGTGGTAGCGCTGATAAACTTCCTCTACCGGTATCCCTTCACTATCTGCTTTCAAGGTAACAGGTGTTCCATGTGAATCAGTTCCGGATACCACAAGGACACGGTCTCCCTTTAATCGATGGTAACGCGCAACGATATCACCGGGCAGATGAGAGCCAGTGATGTTGCCTACGTGTATCTCCGAGTTAGCGTACGGCCAGGCGATAGCAATGAGTATATTTGTGGACATATTGACCTCCATATACGAACGATTTCATGTCTCAGATAAAGCTATGCATAAAAAAAGGCTGCCGATCCTGGGCAGCCCTTTAATTTGCTCTTTTATGGATTAATTCTCAAACCCAGAGTTGGTTGCCCAGACGCGCTTAATGATATGCATCATGCACATGGATACTGCTACAAATAACGGAGAATTTAATGAAACAGCCACTGTAGCCAACCTTTCAAACGATGAAATGAGTGTACACGGACGGCAATGATTTGTCAAGATGGCTGTGTATGGTGTCATTCGAACTTGAAAAGTGAACTGTTCAAACCTAAAAATTTAACTTCTAGTCCATGATAGATTCGAGTTACAGATATTCCCTGAGCAGCCTTGCCCGGCAAGGGTGGCGTAGTCTGCGCAACGCTTTACCTTCAATCTGGCGGATGCGTTCTCGGGTCAATCCGAACTTGTGGCCTACTTCTTCTAACGTATATGGATGGCCGTTTTCCAGACCAAATCGAAGGCGCAGGATACGGGCTTCCCGTGCAGAAAGCGTGGAGAGCACCTGCTCGACGCGCTCATGCAGCAAATGCTCATAAGTGGTCTGGGATGGCGATGGAGTAATCGTATCTTCCACGAACATGCCTAGTTCAGTGTCGTCTTCTTCCCCAACAGGGCTTTCCAGTGATACCGGGATACGCGCCACTTCAAGCATCCATTGGAGCTTGTCATGTCCGATTCCCATTTCAAGACATAATTCTTCCTGTGTTGGGGGGCGTCCGAAGCTTTGCTCCAACCTGTGGGCGGCCTTGTACATCATGCGTAAACGATCGGTCATATGGACCGGGATGCGGATGGTGCGGCTTTGGTCTGCTATCGAACGGGTAATTGTTTGGCGGATCCACCAGGTTGCATAGGTTGAGAATCGAAACCCACGTTGGTATTCGAACTTCGAGACAGCCTTCATCAAGCCCAAATTACCTTCCTGGATCAAATCGAGAAAAGCCACCCCGCGTCCAATGTACTTTTTTGCAACACTGACCACCAGCCGGGTATTGGCTTTGATCAGGTGCTCACGCGCTAAAATCCCATCCTGGATATCATTTTCCAGCGCTCTGCGGTTCTTACTGGAACCTTTTCCATTCATCCTTGAAAGCCGGGCTTTTGATTGTTTTGCGAGCTCTATCCTTTGGGCTAAATTGACTTCTTCTGCCAGGGTAAGCAAGGGAACTCGAGACATTTCCTTGAGATACAATCCCACACTATCATCCGCAGAGATATTTTCGAGATTGGGCATCAGAGCAGCTTCCAGCGGTGAAGAATTAAGATCCAAAGAGATCGTTTCTAATTTTGAGAGATCAGGTTCTGATTCTGCTTCCTCTTCAATCACAATTTCCACACCCTGGCGATGAAGCATTCCGAAGAGTTCTAATAACCGCTCGTCATCGTCCCCATCCCAGGGGAAAACCTCCATGATGTCACCGGTAGTCAGGTATCCCTGTAGATCGGCTTTTTCAAGTAATGTATCAAGTGCTTCAAATTGCTGTGGTTCGTGATTTGCCATTGTTTTCCCTCCTCTATGCGACTCCTATGGTTCCAACAGTGCTTTTAACGAAGCAAGTCTTGGGTCGCCTGTCTCATCGTCGTGATTACAGGTGCTTTGATTAAGATTATTTCCACAAATCGGACAAAGACCTTTGCAGTCTGGATAGCACAATGGGCTGATGGGTATCTCTAACAGGGCATATTCGCGCAGCACAGGCGCAAGGTCAATAATGCCTGACTCGGGCATGATTAGACCCGAATCAGTGACATAACGCTGAGAAAACGCATACAATTCGGTAAAAGTTACTTTAAGGGGTTGTGAAATGACAGTCAAACAGCGCACACACTCAAGATTCGTTAAGGCATTTAAATCACCCTGTAGTAGAATGCCCTGTGGTGTGCGCGTAGCCCGGATTAAGCCGATTAAGCTGTATAACTGTAAATCAGGAGGGATATAAATTTGCGGGAGATCGAAGGGAAAATCCCGGCTAAAACCGGCAAATTGGGCAACAATGAAGCCGACATTCAGTCGCAATGGAGAATGTGGGTCAGACACGTTGGTTTATGGTTTAACGATTAAAAAAGACGCAAAGTAATTTATGATAACAAGCGATTATTATAACATATTTTGTTGCCAGGGGTAGGGTAAAATATGAGTTAATAACCCACATATGGTGTTTGGGCATGGTGCGGATAGCCATATAAAAGGAGATAGTTGATGATGTCTTTACTAGCAGCCACGAATAATAAAGGAAAATTAAGTGAGATTCTTTCCTTGCTCGATGGCTTATCTTTGAACATAGTCACTCCGGAAAAGCTTGGAATATCACTGGCTGTTGCAGAAACTGGCAATACTTATGAGGAAAATGCAGCCTTGAAAGCACGTGAATTTGCACATGCTTCTGGTTTGGTGTCACTGGCAGATGATTCGGGCTTGGAAGTGGATGTTTTAAATGGCTTGCCTGGGGTTCGTTCAGCCCGTTTCTCACCATTGCATAACGCCACGGATGCCGATCGAAGGGCTTACCTGTTAGATTTCTTGAAGACTCACCCGCGTCCCTGGACTGCACATTTTCATTGTACGGTTGCCATTGCAACCCCACAAGAGCAGATATATTTCGCCCATGGAGATTGCCCGGGGGAAATTATCCCGTCTGAGCGCGGAACCAATGGTTTTGGATATGACCCAATCTTTTTATTCCCTGATGTAGGATTGACTATGGCTGAATTGAGTATGGGTGAAAAAAATCTACTTAGTCACAGGGCCAGGGCAATTAAAGCCGCGATACCAATCCTCTTAGAAATCATTCCTAGACATCCCATATAATCATTATGGATATTTTCCCCTCCAGAAGCTTTCCAAGCCGTGTATTTTGAGTTATCATATTGGCGATGAGCCAGCTTAGCATTACCCTCCTCGTGGGTGCCATTTCCATAGTTGTGGGCATTTTGCTTTGTTTGGCCATCCTTAACGCTACCGGAAAGTTGCCATTTGACGATGTGTTTCAGAGATCTCAGGCGAATTCCAAAGGGGGAAAAACTCTCTGGGATATTGATTATCGCCGGTTACGCGATATTTATAACCTTATATCTAAATTAACCGCTACCTTAAAATACCAGAGGGTTTTAGAAATTGCGTTGGACCTGGGATCAAGGGTTCTGGTTACCCCCCATATTCCCCCTGAGAATTTGGTCAGTGCTGTCATGCTCTTTGCAGAATCAGAACATGAGCATCCAGTATTAACTGTTGGTTCTGCTCGCCATTTTACCCAATCTGATTTTCGGGCAGTACTCCCCGGCACCAGCGGGTTGATTGGAGAGGTAATTGAGGAAGGCCTTCCCAAAAGCACGAATACCATTGCCAAGGATGAGGAGTTAAACCGGATTGTTGCCCTACGTAGTTGTAAGGTTGCGTATTGTCTTCCGCTACGAGCAGGTTTGGATACGTATGGGGTATTGCTTTTTGCACATCCTGACCCTGATTTTTTCACGCAAGCCAAGTGTGAATTACTTGAAATCATCTCCCACCAATCTGTGATTGCCATTCAAAACGCCCGTCTTTACAGTGATATCCAACAAGAAAAAGAACGGATGATTGAAATTCAAGAACAAGAGCACAAGAAGCTTGCCCGTGATCTGCATGATGGCCCTACACAGTCTATGGCTGCAATTGCTATGCGCCTAAATTTCGCCCGTCGTTTGTTGGAAAGGGATCCGAAGGCCACTGCAGACGAACTAATGAAAATTGAAGAGCTTGCACGCCGGACCACAAAAGAAATTCGTCATATGCTTTTTACGCTGCGCCCGTTGGAGCTCGAATCGCAAGGCTTGATCGGTGCGCTGAAAGCAATGGCTGAAAAGACACACGAGACGTATGACCAGAATGTTATTGTTGAAGCTGAAGAGAATGTTGTTTCACAGCTTGAGATGAGTCGCCAAACCATCATCTTTTACATCGCCGAAGAGGCAATTAACAATGCATGCAAGTATGCCCAGGCTGAGCATATATGGATTCGGACGAAAGCCCTAAACAATGAGCTCGTTTTACTCGAGATTCAGGATGATGGAGTTGGTTTCGATAAAAATGCAGTTGAATCAAACTATGATCAGCGTGGAAGCCTGGGGTTAAAAAATATGAGCGAGCGCACCGATATGGTGAACGGGATTTTCCAGTTGGATTCAGCTGTAGGCAAAGGTACTATCATCCGTGTGATCATCCCATTAACCGAAGAGGCCATAGAACGGCTGCGTAGAGGCGGTTAAGGTACCATGCCTGTCTCGGGAAATTTGTATTACTCCTACCATCGCGATATCGGAGTTGAAAATCCACCTTTGGTATTGATACATGGTGCAGGGGGTATGCATCTGTATTGGCCACCAGAAATTCGACGACTATCCAGGTGCTGTGTTTACGCAATCGATCTGCCTGGGCATGGCAAATCTGACATTTGTGATGGTCAGCAAACTATTGTTGACTATGCCAGATATGTAGTCCAGTGGCTGGAATCGATTCAATTACGGAGGGCAGTCATTGTGGGCCATTCGATGGGAAGCGCGATTGCTTTAGCTTTAGCCATCCATCACCCAGAACGTGTTATTGGTTTAGGTCTGCTGGGAGCAGGGGCGCGCTTACGGGTAAATCCGGAACTACTAAATTATGCCTCTGATCTGACCACTTTTTATAAAGCTGCTGACTTGTTGGTGACATGTTCCTTCGGTTCAAGTGCCCCTACGCGTTTGGTTGAGCTGGCCTCCAAACGGATGGAAGGGACCCGGCAAAGTGTTTTATACGGAGATCTACTGGCATGCAATCAGTTCGACGTAATGGAGCGATTGGGAGAGGTTCAACAACACACCTTGGTGCTCTGTGGAGCCGATGACCAGATGACTCCAGTCCGATATGCTCAGTATTTATCCAGTTCCATACCCGATGCGCGATTAACTGTTATACCCAATGCAGGCCATATGGTGATGTTGGAGCAACCAGGCCTCGTAGCAAACAGTCTCCTGTCCTTTCTAGAGGATATTTCTTTTCGCCCGGGGGAGGGAATTTGACATGTATGTAGCCATAGAAGGTGTAATTGGGGTGGGGAAAACCACGTTAGCACGCCTGCTACAACCGGCGTTCCAATCCACTTTAGTTCTGGAGGTTTTTGAAGAAAATCCCTTCCTTTCCGATTTCTACTCTGACCGCCAGCGATATGCCTTTCAGACACAGATCTTCTTCCTATTGAGTAGATATTACCAACAAAGGCGCTCTGTGCCAGAAATACTAAAACGGGGTGAACCATTGATCACGGATTACACCTTTACCAAAGACGCCCTTTTTGCCCGGATCAACCTTATTGGTGATGAACTAGAAATGTATTATCGTGTGCATGATGCGCTGGCAGAGAAAATTCCCCTCCCCGACCTGATTGTTTATTTACGCGCAGATACAGACACGCTCATGCAGCGTATCGCTTCACGCGATCGGCCTTATGAGCGCAACATGGAGCGAGATTACATCGATCAACTTAATCATGCCTACGATTCCTTTTTTATTGAAAACCAGGCCAGGAATGTAGCGGGCAATGTGACCGTCCTCACGATAGATACCAATGAACTGGATTATATTCGCAAGATAGATGACTTTAGATGGGTGGAGAATCGGATTCGTCAAGGCTTGAAGCAAGTGCCATTTCAAGCTTCGTTGCCGCTAATTGATGAAGTTTAGTTTTATGAGCAGGCCAATGATTTCGATGTCCAGAGAAGAAATATCAATCAGCTTACCCATGTTTTATACTTTTGGGGGTAAAAATGCGTATTAATCAGAATATGCTGCTCAAGATAGCCAATGATGCCGTCGCCAAATATGTGGATACCGATCGCACATTATTGGCAATTTACCTGCAAGGATCATTATTAGGGAATTCCCCTCTGATTGGTAATACGGCAGATATTGACCTTTTTCTTATTCACACCGATGAAGTTGGTGTTGACCGTGAAGTTGTTAAGATATCCGATGAGGTCCATCTTGACATCTCGCATCATTCCCATGTATTGTACCGTCAACCTCGCGAGATTCGGATCCATCCCTGGTTAGGACCCGCGGTATATGGATGTAAGATCATGTACGACCCGCAACACTTTGTGGATTTTATACAAGCCAGCGTCAGAGGTCAATTCTCCAATGTGGGAAATGTATTAAGTCGTGTACGCAGGCAGGCTGGACATGCGCGAGAAATATGGGAAGCTTTTTATGAGCATCCTCACCCTCCCAACCCACAGGATGCTTCGCTTTATCTACATGCTCTGGAACATGCTGCTAATTCCGTGGCGGGCTTGAGTGGGCAAATCCTGACTGAAAGACGGTTCTTGCTGGATTTCCCGGCCAGAGTTGATGTTGTGGGTAAACCGGGGCTGTATGCAGGGTTTTTAGGTTTATTGGGTGCATCAATGGTGGATGCAAAGGCAATCCGTACGTGGTTGCCCGAATGGCAGAATGCTTATAATGCATTGCCAACCAGCGCAATCCCAACCCGTTTACACCCGGCTCGAAGGCTGTATTATGAACGTGCGGTAGATGCTATTCTTAGCAGTCCAGGTCCTCACGATGCTCTTTGGCCGCTTTGGCGAACCTGGACGCATATAATGTGCGTTTTACCCGCCGATACCCAGCATCGTTCTGCATGGCAAAAAGCCGGGGAACAATTGGGCTTGCTTGGAGAAGTATTTAATGAAAAGATTGCAGGGTTGGATGCATACCTGGATATGGTTGAGGAATTAATAGACACCTGGGCGCGTGACAATGGGGGCTAGGAAAGTCAACCCATACATCATCGATTGGACAACAAACCAGATCTGAAAGGTAAATCAGCATCTCCATAATGCAATATATCATACATAATACATATAATATACAACATATAGTGTATGTGAAGATGTAATTGTTTCACGTGAAACATTATTGGCTAATAACCATTCTTTCAATCTAATTTCGAGATTGTTTCACGTGAAACATTCGTGCTGGTAAGAAAGCCTGTGTGTCGCGGTTTGGGTATACGATCTGCCTCCCCTGCTGATGTGTTTTCATTGACGGGTCGTTGGATAGCCTGTGATTATCTATCGAACGGCTTTTTGGCGATGCGTATACCTCTTTTCCACCTTCTGCACTATAATCGATATGTTCCCCATGGAAGCGGTTTTAGCTCTTATTCCGTCAGAATTCCTGGGATAAAATACCTCTGAAGGGGATTTGCTTATGAAAATCCGGATTGAGAATATTAAACCCTCGCCCAACCCCATTCGAAAAACCTGGGACGAGGAAAAGATGATGGAACTAACTTGGTCTTTGCTTGAAGAAGGTCAGGTCGAGCCAATTGGTGTATATGAAACCAGTGAAGTTTATACTGTGGTCTGGGGGCATCGCAGGGTGGAAGCTGCCCGTCGTGCAGGGTGGAGCGATATTGATGCCCTGATTGTACCGCAGGATGAAATTGATAATCTTATTCAATCTGGTATAGAAAATCTATCCGGCGAAGATATGACCGCGGATGATAAAGCGGAATGGGCTCAAAGGTTGGTGGAAATGGGGTTCAGCCAACATGAGATTGCGCGCAGGACCTCCATTCCCATCGGCACAATCAACCAATGGCTGCAATACCGGCGCGAAAAAGAAGCTGGAGTGTACGTGCACGTACAAAATCAGGGCAAGGATGAGGGTGTGATCAAGACGGTGAAGATTGCCCAGGCGCTTGGTGATGACCTGGAGGCAAAGAAAGTGGTTGCAGCCAAAGTGTCTGCTGAAGGTTTGACGCAAATCCAAACCACAGAGATTGCACGCGCGTATCATGATGCGCCAACCCCCGAGGTTAAACAACAAATTATTGCTTCTCCGGTCTTATCGAGTGATACCGCTGCAGATATATTACGCCGTTCCATTGCCAGGGTCGAATTGGAAAAGGTGAGTTCTGCACCCGATAATCAATTGCAACGGGAAAATGATGAAAGATTTAAGGATCAAGAATTTGGAACCGCAGTCAAGGAATTTTTGGGGGTGATGCAAATCCTTCGTAAAACGGTGCGTAAGATCGTTGGCACGACGAAGTCGGGTGGATATTCACGGGCAGCTCTAAGATATACCATCAGTAAAGTTGATGAGCTCATCGGTGATTTGCAGGCATGTAAGGAGTTTTTAAAAGCCTTAGAATAAGTCTTTGTGCGACTTCGTGGCGCGTACCCGGTCTGCTTATAAAAAACCAGATAAGGCTTATTATTTCCCCAATCCATATACTGAATCCCCCTATTTTCAGATAATCCTTAACCGGTCAATGACATCTCCGGTTAACTATTGCAACATTCGTTTTGCTGAGCCGCATGGATATTTCGGTACAATTTGACTCTCCATGAGGTGGCTTAATCGCCATTACTTTTATTTCGGCTTGTCTATCGCTGAATACCCTTCTAAACACATCCGCATGTGGAATATATTTATCAAAATGCTTTATCTAGTTAAAGTAATATATATCTGATACTCAAAGACGACCAACGCATCAATTTATGATCAGTGATCAAGGAAGCTGGGTTGTATCCGGGTCTTTAGGAGTTGTGTATGTTGTGGCGTTTCTCGGTAATATTTTTACCAAGATCTCAATAGTTGCTCGAGGCAACGAGTACTCAAATATATGAGTAATCGATTCCCCCTGTTTTATATAGTTTTTAAAAGAACCATACATTTGGTTGCAGCAAACCACACTTTTGGGTGCATTTATTATTAGAAATTTGTTCGGATTCCCTCCATGAGTATCACCATCATCACCTAATTACGGGATGAATGGGTTCTTTGTTCACGAATGTTTTCTGTTTATCCTGGCTCATTCGTCCTTTTTGATAGCCAGTTTATCAAAGGCTTGCCCTACCTCATCACGGCCATAACCAAGGCGGTCAGTTTCTCGGACAAGTGTAGCAAGCAATGCATTTAATTTTTCATACCGGACAGCCTGTAACTCATCTTCACCAGGGGTATTAGCGACAAAGGTACCTTTACCGCGGACAGTGATGATCGCGCGTTCCTTGGCTAAGTCGCGGTAAGCTAAAGCCACTGTATTGACATTAATCGACAACGCCATCGCTAACTCCCGGATTGTGGGGAGCTGATCTCCAGTCTTGATTTGTCCGGTTTGAATCAAACCCGTGATCTGGTTCTTGATCTGTTGATACAAGGGGATCATGTTGTTTTTGTCTATATAGATATCTTGGTTCATAGGATTTACCCACATATATTATACTATTAATATAGTACTATAGTATAATAGTATTAATAATTGGTTATTTACTTATAGCTCTAATATAAATATGGCGTAACTAAGAAAACCTTGTGCAAAATATCCAGCCAATACTTTTCCGTTAAAACAGTATCCACTTGATCATTTTACACTCAATAAAATCCCACGATGAACTCTGAACGACTTTCTCCTACCCCAGCCACAAATCAAACGCCTGTGGTTATTGCCTGGATTGTAACCTTGAGCATCTCAACGCTACCGACGATAATCTGGCACGAATCAACCGGGCAAGTGCCTAAATGGCTATTCTGGGGTCAGCTAGCATTACTCGGGATAATGTTTGGATTGAGTTTTGCCTGGAAGCAGATAAAAGCATTACGCCAATTCTTTTTTGTGTTTTTCGTGCTTTTTCTTGCAGAAAAGGTATTTGCTTGGCTAGGAAATACCCCACAATATCAGGGTTGGTTCAATGACTCTGCATTTACCATATCCATGTTGGGTGCGCAATTACTCCGTCTGGGTGTTGCCCTGGTCATGGTCATTAACTTGTGGATCATAAAACGACACCGGAGTGATTTTTTCTTGGTGCGGGGCGATATCGATGCTCCTGTAGAGCCGATTAAGTGGCTGGGAGTGAAAGCTGGTACAGTCTGGAATCGGTTCGGCCTGCTTCTTTCAATATGCATCAGCCTGGGCACCCTGGCTTTTTTGATTTTCTTTGGAAGGCCATCACTTGATACAATAGTTCAAGTACTCCCCATGTTGCCAGTGATCCTGCTTCTCGCTTCGATGAATGCCTTCAGCGAGGAAATGAATTACCGTGCCTCCCAATTAGCGGTATTACAAGGAGTGCTTAGCAATCGGCAAGCCTTGTTGCTCACCGCTGCATATTTTGGGATAGGGCATTACTACGGTGTACCCTATGGGATAATTGGTGTTCTCATGGCTGCAGTCTTGGGTTGGCTGCTTGGAAAAAGCATGTTGGAAACGAAAGGTTTCTTCTGGGCCTGGATCATCCATTTTCTACAGGATGTCATGATCTTTTCTTTCATGGCCATTGGGTCTATTTATGCAGGTGGAGGATAACTTGATGGAGAGACCGGTGGCGTAGGTTCCATGCGTGTTACGTATGTTAATGCTTACGATTTATAGCCGATCATCCGCAGGAATCCCTTACGCCAGGCAATATCCTCATCGCCCTCAATCCCCTGAGGTGATGAGCCATCCACCACACCCAAGATACCCCGCCCCAGGTCGGTTTCAGAAACCAGAACCTCCACCGGATTGGCAGATGCACAGAAAATATGACAGACTTCTGGTATGGCTTTGACCGCATTGAGTACATTGATGGGGTAGAAACCATTGCCCAGGAATATAATGAAGCTATGACCGGCACCGATTGCCTGTGCGTTCTTGCGTGCCAGGTCAATCATACTTTCGTCGGTGCCACTCCAGCGGATCAGGCATTTTCCTGAGGCTTCACAAAAAGCAACACCAAATTTGATCCCGGGCACAGTACCTACCATTGCTTCGTGCACATCTTCAACAGTCTTGATAAAGTGAGATTGACCCAGGATAAAATTTATCTCCTCGGGTTTTTCGATTTTTACGCTGATCAGGTTCATTACATTCTCTCCATTCGGCATTATGCCAGTAGCTGATCTGGAATTTCCTTAACTGTATCAAAATAATCAGCAGGCTTCAAGAGCCATTCGATATCAATGAAACACCCGACGGATTGCCACGTCCCATGGGGCGTGGTAGAATGCTGTAAGAAAGGCAAATTTAGACATTTTTATTGTGAGACTGGCGTTGCTGGTATAGCACGGGAGTCTTTTCCCGTTTTTAGGAGGTTTATGGAATGGAAGGACAAACAAATACATTTACAGTGAAGAAGGGTTTAGCCCAGATGCTCAAGGGGGGTGTGATCATGGATGTAGTCACAGCTGAGCATGCCAAAATTGCTGAGGATGCTGGTGCGGTTGCAGTGATGGCATTGGAGCGGGTCCCTGCCGATATCCGCGCCCAGGGAGGAGTGGCTCGCATGAGTGATCCGGAGTTGATCCTACAAATCATGGACACTGTCTCCATCCCGGTGATGGCAAAGTGCCGAATTGGTCATTTTGTTGAAGCTCAGGTACTGGAAGCCATTGGAGTTGATTACATTGACGAATCAGAGGTCTTGACCCCTGCAGATGAAGAACATCACATTTATAAACATGACTTCAAAGTCCCGTTTGTATGTGGTTGTCGAAACCTGGGTGAGGCTTTACGGCGGATTGGGGAGGGTGCCGCCATGATCCGTACCAAAGGCGAAGCAGGAACCGGCGATGTGGTCGAGGCTGTCAGACATGCACGCGCAGTGATGGGGGAGATTCGACATTTGCAGAACCTGCCAAATGAAGAGCTAATGGCTTTTTCGAAAGAGATTGGAGCACCCTATCAGCTAGTGCTTGAGACACGCCAGGATGGTCGCCTACCGGTGGTGAATTTTGCAGCTGGTGGTGTGGCAACCCCTGCGGATGCAGCCATGATGATGCAGCTGGGAATGGATGGGGTTTTTGTTGGCTCGGGTATCTTCAAATCCGGTGAGCCGGCAAAACGCGCGGTTGCAATTGTCAAGGCAGTCACCCATTACAATGATCCCTACATCCTGGCTGAAGTAAGTAGAAACCTTGGCGAACCCATGGTCGGGCGTAACGTCTCCACCATGCCTGAAGTGGAGCGAATCGCTGGACGCGGTTGGTAAATGCGCATTGGTATATTGGCTTTACAAGGCGACTTTGCCGAGCACAGGGTGATGCTCGCTCGGATGGGCGTCACGGTCGTAGAAGTACGCTTGCCCGATCAGCTTGAAGGTTTGAATGGCTTGATCATACCCGGCGGAGAATCGACTACAATTGCCAAACTGGCAGTGAGTTATGGGTTGATAGAACCCTTACGTAAATTTGGCCAGGACAAGGCGATATGGGGCACATGTGCAGGGGCAATTTTTCTATCCAAGGATGCACATCGTGACCAACCTCTGCTCCAATTGATGGATATTACTGTGGAACGAAATGCTTTTGGTCGCCAGGTGAATAGTTTTGAGGTAGATTTGGATGTCCCTGCGCTGCAGAAAATTGATCCGGATGGAAATCCTTTTCATGCGATTTTTATTCGCGCCCCTCTGATTGAGTCAGTGCAGGCCGAGGCTTGTATACTGGCAAGATTACAGGATGGTCGCATCGTAGCTGCCCAACAGGGACGTTTTTTAGCTACTGCATTTCACCCGGAACTGACCAAAGACGACCGCTTTCACCGCTATTTCTTGCAGCTAGCAGCATGAATATTCGCCCTTTTGAATGGCGTGATTTTCCACTCCTGCATAATTATCGCAATCAGGGTTTATACCTGGATAGTACCCGCGCCCTGATCCATGGAACAAGGTTAATCCCTTTGGGGGCATTTCTCACCTACTTGGGGCCTGAAATCAGGAGTTATACCTATCGATGTGAGGACTGCTCACCCTCTGAGACCCCACTTATTGGGCAAATGACTTATACAACGGGTGCTTCCTATGCCCGGCTTTCATATCTTGCCCCTGAAAATACCATGGAGATGTCTGATTTAGCTACTTTGTTAGAATACATGGCTTTACAGATAGGAAGGCAAGGGGCATTCCATATCCTGGCAGATGTTGATGAGAGCAGCCAGGTATATCACTTATTACGTCGGGCCGGATTTGCCATATATGCCCGGCAGCGTATTTGGAGATTGGATGGACAGGCCTCTGGTGATGGGGATGTAGCCACATGGAGCGCGATAAGCTCCGGTGATGTGATCGGAATACGTTCTCTGTATTGTAATGTGGTGCCAGGTTTAGTTCAACAGGTGGAACCCCTGCCCAAGAAAAATCTAAAGGGGTTTGTTCATTACCAAAATGCTGATATACGCGCATATGTTGAACTTAAATATGGGCGGTATGGGATTTGGGTACAGCCATATGTCCATCCGGATGTTGAAAATTTCAACCGCCAGCTGGTACATTTTATGAATGGTTTACCTGGCAGGCGTAATCGTCCTTTGTTTGTATGCATACGATCCTACCAATCCTGGTTGGAAACCGCCATTGAGGCGATTGGAGCTAAACCTGGCCCACAACAGGCGGTAATGGTACGACATCTCACCATAGCAGCCCGGGTGAAACAGACCAATCCTCTAACAGTTATTAACGGCAAGCATGTTGAACCAACTGCACCCGTTGCTCAAATTGAAGATGCCCACATCTTGGAGATTTCGGATATCGAAAACCATCCAAGAATTGATTCTGTAACCTAATTATTAAAGGAACCTCATTTATTAGCGGGTTTCTTTGGGATATATATGACAAGAAAACGAATTACTGATAATCTGGACGTACTATTAAATGTTTTACCGCCTCAGGTGGCGCACCAACTGACCGTAATAAATCGGTCTGATGACCTGCTGGAAGTGATCCTTGACCTTGGGCGGATTCCGACGGCGCGTTTTGTAGACCGCGAGGAAACACTTAGCCAACAAGAAGTCATCCATACAGACATTGATTATGTAGTTGAACGCATCAGCGCCTTTGACACTGATAATCGTGCTGGAATGGAGCGGACGTTACATCGAATTGCAGCGATACGCAATCGCCGTGGCAATATCGTTGGCTTAACCTGCAGAGTAGGCCGGGCAGTCTATGGCACTACTGACATCATTCAGGATTTGATCGAAAGCGGTAAAAGCATAATCCTATTGGGGCGCCCTGGGATTGGAAAAACAACGATGCTGCGTGAATCTGCCCGTCTTCTGGCGGAGAAAAAGCGCGTGGTCATTGTCGATACGTCCAATGAAATTGGGGGTGATGGCGATGTACCCCATCCAGCAGTGGGCCGCGCCAGACGCATGCAAGTTTCCACCCCGGCTTTACAGCATGAAGTGATGATCGAAGCGGTGGAAAACCACAATCCTGAGGTAATTGTGATCGATGAGATTGGTCGCGAGTTGGAAGCTGCCGCTGCCCGTACGATTGCTGAGCGTGGAGTACAGCTCATCGGCACAGCGCATGGTAATACCCTGGAAAACTTGTTACTCAATCCAACCCTGTCAGATTTAGTGGGAGGTATTGAATCGGTTACCTTATCCGATGAGGAAGCACGCCGGCGTGGTACACAGAAGACTGTTCTCGAGCGCCGTTCCCCTCCAACATTTGATATATTGATTGAGATACAAACCCGTGACCGCCTGGCAGTTCACCTGGACGTTGGCGCCTCAGTAGATACATTGTTACGTGGGTATCCTACCCCGCCCGAAGTCCGTTTTCGTGACGAGAGTGGTGAAATTCATGTCGAGCATTCAGCTCCACCCGCAAGACATGGTAAAAGCACTCAGGGTTTCAGCCGGCAGCCGATGGAGTTTGGTAAAGACCGCAGTCTTCCGGCAGTGGATAGCCGTGCATATTCAGAGGAGTTGCAAAGTGAGGGCGAGGACGAGAATGCCAGGCAAACCGTCTCAATGCTCCAAGCCGTGCGTATTTATCCCTATGGAGTGGCACGGAACAGGTTAGTTCAGGCTGCCAAGTGGCTTGGTGTACCTGCAGTGGTGGTGAATGAGCTGGAAGAAGCCCAGGTCTTGGTCACGCTAAAATCCTATTACCGTAACCGCCAACGCCCAGTAATTGATGCAGAGAACCGAGGTATGCCCATTTATGTTTTACGGGCAAACACAGTCAACCAGATGCAACACTTCTTGAGTGATTTATATAACCTTTCTACTTCAGTGTCAGAAGAACGAGGCCTGGATCCAGCCATGCAAAATACTCAAACCGCTATCGATGCGGTGCTGAACGGTGAGCGGTATGTTGAGCTACCTCCAGCCACGGCCTATATTCGTCGCTTACAACACCAGATGGCGCGTCAAGCAAATCTGACTTCCCATTCTTACGGGAAGGAACCTTACCGGAGGGTCAGGATTTTTAGGGATTAACGATATGTTCATCACACTTGAAGGTCCTGAAGGCAGTGGAAAGACATCACAGCTCCCAAAACTGGCTGATTATTTACACCAGTCCGGTTTTGATGTATTAACCACTCGTGAGCCGGGAGGCACTTCCATTAGTGAACAGATCAGAACGGTTTTGCATAACCTTGAAAACAAGGAAATGAACCCGCGTACAGAGATATTGCTTTTTCAGGCTTCGCGGGCTCAACTTGTAGAACAGGTCATCCGGCCTCAGCTTGCACGGGGAGGGATAGTAGTCAGTGATCGGTATGCCGATTCGACTTTAGCCTATCAGGGTTATGGTCATCAAGTTGATATTGAGTCGTTAAGGGTGCTGGTCAATTTTGCGACAGGAGGATTGAAACCCGATCTGACGATTTTGTTGGATGTGGATGTTGAAATCGGCTTGCGGCGAAAGGAACTAAAGGGTGAATGGAACCGCCTGGACGCTTATAATCTCGAATTTCATCAGCGGGTAAGACAGGGTTACCTTCAGCTTGTGCGAGCCGAGCCAGAACGTTGGGAAGTGATCGATGCTTCCCGGTCTCCTATCCAGGTGCAGAACGAGATACGTCAGGTGGTAACCGAAAGGTTACAGTTAAGTAAATAGATGGGTGAAGATCAGTAATCGTCATCGCCCCCGAAATTACCGTTTCCCCCTTCCAGGTCTGGGATTGCTTTCTCAATATCTTCTGGGTTTTGCCCGGCCTCTAGACGGTCGACTACTTCGTCAAACTCGGGTCCAACCTCCTCGCCCATTTCGTTGCTCATTTTCCGCATCATTCTGCCCAGAGCGCGAGGATCATTTTCAAGTCCTTCCAGGTTTGATACATCGGTGAGATTATCCATCCGGCTTTCTTCCGATTTGGCGATCCGAATTCGACCAAGACGCCTTTGAACCTGATCGCTTGAACAGTGTGGGCACGATACAACCTTTACCCCATATTCCTTGTAGGATAAGAAAATTTCAAATCTTTTTTTACAATTTAAACACCGATACTGATAAATTGGCATACATGGTCTCCGTTCAAAGATGCCAGTTGGTTTATACTCGCAGCCTTAGCAAGGCTGAATTATAATGCGTGTCAGCGGAGATTTCTATGGGTGAATTCGAATATAACTTACCACATCCAGAACCACTGATAATCGTCATTTCAGGCCCTTCAGGAGTGGGTAAGGATACAGTTATCCAGAGGATGAAAGAGCGAAATCTACCTTTTTACTTCGTTGTGACCGCGGCTACTCGTCTACCACGATCCAACGAAGTCGATGGGAGAGATTATTTCTTTTATTCACACGATGAATTTGCAGAAATGATCGAAAAAGGCGAGTTGTTGGAGTATGCAATTGTCTATAACGATTATAAGGGCATCCCAAAGGCACAGGTAAAGGACGCATTATCCAGCGGTAAAGATGTCATCATGCGATTGGATGTGCAAGGAGCCGCAACGATACGCAAGCTATGCCCGGATGCAGTGATGATTTTCCTGACAGTCCAGGATGAAGAAGACATGGTCAAACGTCTTCAAGAGCGAAAAACGGAGACACCTGAAGGGCTCAAATTGCGAATTGCCACTGCCCGTCAGGAGATGACTCAGGTTGATTCATTCGACTACGTGGTTCTTAATCGTGAATACCACCTTGATGAAACGGTGGATACCATCGTTTCGATCATAGTGGCAGAACATCACCGGGTGAAGCAGCGGGTAGTCACATTATGAACCAAGATAACCCTACCCCATATGGTACTAATCCTCCATCAGAAGTCCCTGGTGGGCAGTTGGCAGCGTATCGTGTTTATCGTCCGTATGTAACGTATACTCTACTGGGTATCTGTGTGGTGGTGTTTCTCCTTCAGCTAACTACACAGAGCTTCTTAGGTACAGATATTCCATCAACATGGGGGATCAAAGCGAATGATCTAATTCTACAAGGACAGGTTTGGCGGCTGATCACACCAACCTTTTTGCATGGTTCCATATTTCATATTGCTTTTAACATGTATGCTTTGTTCTACCTCGGTTCAACTCTGGAAAGGTTTTATCGGCATGGACGCTTTTTACTGCTGTTCCTATTGGGTGGCTTTGCCGGGAACGTGATGTCTTTTATGTTTTCCCCATATCCATCCCTAGGAGCATCCACCGCAATTTTCGGCTTACTAGGAGCAGAGGGGGTATTATTGTTTCAGAACCGGGAGGTATTTGGTAATATAGCACGCCGGGCTTTATCACAGGTGATCATGATCGCGGCGGTTAATATGGTCATTGGCTTGTCAACGCCGAGCATCGATATCTGGGGACATATTGGTGGGCTAATCGGGGGGACATTGTTTGCCTGGTTTGGTGGTCCGTTATTGCAGAGACAAGGTTTCTTCCCCCCTTACACCATGAAAGATGCACGTAGTAACCGTGAAGTGCTCATAGCAGGCATTGGTGTAGGAGGGTTGTTTTTCTTTCTCACCATAGCAACGATGTACCTGCGGAGCAGGTAGTATTACCACCAAATGGGTGTTCTTTTCTCCACAAAGGCCCTGACTCCTTCTTTATGCTCAGTTCCCCTCCGGGCAATTTCTTGGATGTGGGCTTCGTAATCCAAAACTTGCTCAAGATGGGGGTAGATGGCTGTGTTGAAATCCCGTTTGGCTAGTCCCATGGCGTGAATTGGTCCCTTCGTTAACAATTCAGCCATTTCATAAGCGCTTGTCTGCAACATATTGGTTGGAACCACGCGATTGATAAGTCCCCAGCTTAATGCCTGCTGAGCCGTGATAGGCTCATTGGTAAATGCTGCCTCAGTAGCACGCCCCAAACCGATCAAGGCAGGCAGGAACAAAGAGACTGCGGAGTCAGGCGCCAATCCAATCCCTAAAAACCCAACCACGAAACGTGCGTCATCACTGGCGATGCGTAGGTCACACGCCAGAGCCAGCCCCAGCGCTGCCCCGGCCACTGTACCGCGTATTTCAGCAATAACAGGTATTCCTAGCCGGCGGATTTGAATCACCAGAGGGTTATAGCTCTCCAGCAAATGCTTACGGTAGGATTCTGCTTCTGCCTTCAGGATTTCAAAAACATCCTGTCCACCACTGAAGGTATCTCCAGCGCCTCTAAGGAGAACCGTTCGAGCTCCGTTGTGTTGAGCAGCCTGTATAAATGCTGCCTGGAGCAACTTTACCATCTCCAAACTGATGGCGTTTGCCCGCGGGTGATCCAATGTAATGATAAAAATACCTTCTTTAAATTCAGTACGAACAAATCCAGTCATCATATTTCCTCCCGTGATTATTTTATCGCTATATTTAAAAAAACAGGCAGGTTTGATCAACCTGCCTCATCATTTTGAATGCGATTAAGCGCTAGATTGGTGATTCTGGATCATCATTCTCCAGGTCATTTTGGTCTTCATCTGCACCGAGTTCTAGCAATGCTTCTTGCTCGGTCAGGCGCACCCACAGGAAGATGAGCTGCCCGTCATCTGTTTCCATTGTGCGCGTGGCAACAATAGGGGTCTTGTGGATCAAGCCGTCGGCGGCACGAAATTCCAGGTGGATGGTGTGCTGATCTCGCCAGGTGCGGTAACACCGTTCAACTAATGATGGGCCATTAAATGTGCGTAAGCGCGTTAGTGCCAGCTTGTGCAAAGATGGGCTTTCGTTCAAACCCAAAGGCCAGCCTTCGTGCACATCTTCAAAATTTGGGGGTGGGCCCTCTATGATCGTAATCTTATCATCCATTTAAAACTTCCTCATTTTCGGAATCATACCACGAAAGATAATATAATTATTCGATTTCTTATACTTCGATTGCCAAGGGTATAATGGTCGCGTGCACAAACTGGTCATCCTGATTGAATCAACCTCAACACCCGGCTTTCATAATTTCTGGCCTCGTTTTTTGCATGCCGCTGAAAACATTCCTGGCTTGCGACGAGAATCTACCAGCCGAATAAACCAGATACTATTTGGTGATGTGCAATATGCTTTGATTCACGAGCTGTATTTTGATTCTCTGACAGCCTTAAAGGCTGGGTTGGCGTCCCCATCGGGAATGGAAGCGGGCAGGTTGCTGCAAGATATGACTGGTGGGAGGGTAAAACTGCTTATTGCCGATCACAGCCAGGATGATATCGAAAATATCCGTAAATACAGGAAAGATGAATGGGATGCCAACAGCCAAACTGGGCGTGCATGAATTAACTGAATATATGCAGGCACATGCTATTCAGGGTGAGATTTTACTCCTGGATGTGCCCACACCCACTGTGGATACAGCCGCAGCGGCGGTGGGTGCCTTGCCGGAGCAAATCATTAAATCCATTCTGTTCATGGTGGCGGATCAACCGGTGTTGGTTGTTGCCTGTGGAAGGTCAACCATCGAGCGCCGAGCTATAGCGAAGTTGTATAGTGTAGGCAAGAAGA
The DNA here is from genome assembly GCA_963777935.1 of uncultured Chloroflexia bacterium. Taxonomy (GTDB): domain Bacteria; phylum Chloroflexota; class Anaerolineae; order Anaerolineales; family UBA4823; genus FEB-25. Next base: position 59,789 of record CAVZSL010000004.1, on the reverse strand, counting down.
GGGTAAAACTCGCCAGTCCGGAAATGGTACTCGAGATTAGTGGTTATGAAGTGGGGGCAATGCCGCCGTTCGGTCATCGCCAACCGTTGATGACGCTGATCGACCCGGAGGTGTTTGACTCTACCGAATCCTATGCTGGGGGTGGGGCCGAGAATGTCTTGGTGCGTCTCAATCCGAAAGAAATCCTGAGGGCGACCAATGCCAAAGTATTGGATTTGCTTGCATAGCTTATGGGTAAAAAAACAAAGCGTACCACCACAAGCAAATTCGGGGTTCCTGGACGCGAGAACCACGACGCAGCGTCGTTTTATGCAAGTAATTTATATCAAGATCAACCCCAGGAAATCGTGGTTGATTGTGTGGAAACCCCCGTTCCTTCCGATTGCTTGAACCACATATTTTGTGGTTCTGCTGAGAAGATGTCGGAACTGCCTGATGACAGCATCCACCTGATGGTGACCTCCCCACCTTATAATGTTGGCAAAGAGTATGACGAAGATATGACCTTGCCAGCGTATCTGGCGTGGTTGGAAAAGGTTTGGTCGGAGGTATTTCGGTTACTGGTGCCAGGAGGGAGGGCGTGTGTTAACATTGCCAATTTGGGACGCAAACCTTATATCCCGCTGCATACATGGATCATTGAGAGCATGCTCCGGTTGGGATTTTTAATGCGCGGCGAGATTATTTGGAATAAAGCTGCCAGTGCCAGCCCATCCACCGCCTGGGGAAGCTGGAAATCAGCTACCAACCCCACTTTGCGCGATGTACATGAATATATCCTGGTCTTTTCGAAGGGCACATTCAAACGGCAAGACGCTTACCACAGGGAGAGCACGATAACCGATGAAGAATTTCTTGAAAATACCAAAAGCGTATGGACATTCCCGGCTGAGTCAGCAAGAAAAATTGGTCATCCGGCTCCATTCCCCATTGAGTTACCCTATCGCTTGATTCAATTATATTCTTTCAAGAGCGATGTTGTGCTTGACCCGTTCATAGGGAGCGGTCAAACTGCAATTGCAGCCCTTAGAGCAGGTAGGTTTTATATTGGTTATGAGCTCAACCCGGAGTATGTCAGCCTGGCAAATACCCGGATAATGAAGGATGCTGGAATAGGACAAGAACCTCCTCCACCCAAAACCCAATTGGCTGTATAGCTTTGCGTCAATCAGCTTGATATTCGCTTCGTAATAGCCCATATATCAATGAGCTGCTGTATGTGCCATCCGGGTTGCGTCTGTTTTCGCGTAAACATCCCTCTCTGGTCATCTTGCATCGCTCAGCAACCCCGATGCTGCGTAGATTGGTTTCGTTGCAGGCGAGCCGCACGCGATGGGCGTTCAGTTGCTCGAATAAAATTTGCAATGTAACATTAACGGCTTCGGTCACATACCCTTTACCCTCATGGGCGATATCTACGAAGTAACCGATCTGAAATTCCGGCAGCATCCAATCAACTACTCCTACGTATATTTGGGCAACGAATTCCCCCGTTTTTTTATCAAAGGCACCGATAAAGAAACAAGATTGCTTTTCCCATTCATTGGCAAGATCCCGAACTAATGCTTCAGCAGCTTCTACACTGGCGATGTTATATGCGACATTCTCTGATTCAAATTGTTGGAGATGTTCGTGGTTCCTCAAACTCATGGCATAATACCATTTCCCATCGCCAGGTTGATAGCTTCGCATATTTAATCGCTTACTTTCGAAATGTCTGGGGAATTCTGGATGTGCTCTACCCATAGGTTATCCTTTAAACCACGCACGGTTGCTGAGTGAATCTTATTGAAGCCTGTGCACTGGTCATTATACGGTCAGATGTGGATATTATATATACTTTATAATTTAGTACTAATTATTGGATGCGGGTTTGGAATAATCCTCGGAATGGAGGCTACAAGCAATTGATATATGCCAAAAACCTGCCTTTGAACGGATGGTATGGTTTAAACGCCTGGATGTCTGATGATAGTTAAGGATCGATCTGCCATGTCATGCTGGGTATTGGGATTGTTGATAATGATCATCCTTGTCGCAGCTTACTTTGTGTATCCTTGGGCGCGCACCCGGGTTGGGCGAATGAGGCGGCTGAGTGAGTGGATGAACAATCCCTCGGCACATTTAGATTGGACGATACTAGCAGGGGAGCGCTGTGGGGATGCAGCCTTTATTTTACCAACCAGCGGTTACGTAGGTTTCGTCTGGGGGGATTCCTTCCGACCGGGGCACCAGCATCAAGGTATTGATATTTTTGGGGGCGCATCACCTGGCAGCACACCGGTGTTGGCAGCATATCCTGGTTATCTTACCCGTTTGCCTGAATGGAAATCAACCATCATCATCCGCGTCCCGTCGGATCCAATTAATCCTGGGCGCCAAATCTGGACCTATTACACCCATTTGGCGGATAAAGATGGCGGATCTTATATCTCACCCGAATTCCCTCCCGGCACCAGTGAAGTATTCGTTGATGCGGGCACATTCCTGGGATATCAGGGAGATTTCTCGGGTGATCCCAATAATCCTGTGGGCGTTCACCTGCACTTTTCCATCGTTAAGGATGATGGAAAAGGCAGCTTCCTCAATGAGCTGAAGATCGAAAACACCCTTGACCCCTCACCCTACCTGGGCATCTCGCTCAATAGCAGCCATAATCAGGGTGGGGTTGTGATTTGCACGCCTCATAGTGAAGGCTAATAAAGGTAATTAAATAAATAAAGGAGATGGGTGATGGATGAATTTGTCGGTAAAGTTGCCTTGATCACCGGTGCAGGTCGGGGTTTAGGGCGGGAGATTGCCCTGGCTTTCGCCTCCCTGGGTGTGGCTGTGGCTGCCAATGATATCAACCCAATCAATTTGGATGATACCGTCAGTCAAATCCAGCATGCGGGTGGAAGCGCCATCGCATGTGTCTTTGATGTTGCTAAACGCATGCCTATTGAAGGGATGATAGCCCAGGTACTGGATCATTTCGGCCATATCGATATCCTGGTCAATCATGCATCGGTGGAACCGGATGCCTCTATCCTGGAAATGGATGAGTGGGAATTTCATCGCACCGTGGATGTGAACCTGGGCGGACCATTCTTCTGTATGCAGCAGGTGGGGCGGTCGATGCGGGAGTATGGAGGCGGCTCGATCGTCAATATTATCTCCCCATCTGGGAAGGGGCAAGCACAAAAGGGATCTGCCGCTCACATAGCCAGTCAGGCTAGCCTGATCGGTCTGACACGCGCAGCAGCCAATGAATTTTCTGCGTATAAAATTTGGGTGAATGCCGTCTGTATAGGTTGCCTTGATGTGGAGCTGTTCCGTTCAAAAAGCTGGGACATGCTTAGCCTTCATCAGTGGCTAGAATCATATCCAGGTTTGCGTCTGGGTGATCATCCAGATCTGGTCAGCTTGGTGTTATTTCTTTGCTCTAATGCTGCTTCCACCCTGAGCGGACAGGTGATATCCGTTGGACTCGAGCAGTAATGATTTTTTTATAATAAACGGCAGTCTGGCCCATGGATGAATTAATTGCGTACCGGCAAGGATTACTCTCAGCGCTGGAGAATGTGGTTCCTGAGCTTTCCAAAACAGTGGAAGCAACACCACCCAAAAGCTGGCAGATTCAGAGTAAAACCGATAGTCATACATTCCATTACATTTTGGCTCATTTGTGTGAGTTCGAAGCCCAGGCTTTCAACACCCTGCTGAGGCGAATTGCGGGCGATGGTACTCCTTTGTTGCCTCTTTTTGATGATCATGACTGGATGGAAAACCTCTACGAGCCTGCTAAACCAGTTGAGGTGATACTGGAGGAGTTTACCCGTTCGCTTATGAAGGAGGTTATCTGGTTACGGGCATTACCTCAGGATAGCTGGAGTTTGACTACCAGACATCCATGGTGGGGGGTGCATACTTTCCAGTGGTGGGTCGAGCTGCAGCTTTCTTATTTCCACAAGCATTTAATAGATTTAGCTGCCATAGGTACCATCTGACATTCCACGATGTTATATAATTTAAAAGATCTCTTCTAAATAAGATATTAAACTCATCATTTTGACTAGGGAGACTGTATGTCCACATCATATGAAACGATATTGGTTGAAACTCATGAGCACGTCGGACTTGTGCGTATCAACCGCCCTAAGGTACGCAATGCGCTTAATAGTACCGTACTGCACGAGTTAAATGCAGCCCTGGAAATCTTCGATGCAGATCCGGGCATTGGCGCAATGGTCATCACCGGTGATGACCAGGCTTTTGCGGCCGGAGCCGATATCAAAGAAATGGCTGATGCGACGGCTGTGCATATGCTGACTCAGAGCCATATTCCCCAATTTGATCGGATTCGCAATATCCACAAGCCGATCATTGCAGCGGTTTCGGGGTGGTGTCTGGGGGGTGGGAATGAGTTAGCGATGACTTGTGACTTGATCGTCGCCTCTGAAACTGCCCGTTTTGGGCAACCGGAGATCAACCTTGGGGTGATCCCTGGGGCAGGCGGCACCCAGCGCCTGACCCATGCGGTGGGTAAAGCCATCGCCATGGAGATGGTGCTGAACAACCGTACCCTCAGCGCTGAAGAAGCCCGCAATTATGGGCTGGTCAACAAGGTGGTTCCAGTTGAGCGCTACCTGGACGAAGCTCTACAGCTTGCTGCAGAGATTGCAGCCCGTGCTCCGTTGGCAGTGCGCCTGGGAAAAGAAGCCATCAACCATGCCTACGAGTCTTTCCTGAGTGACGGGCTGGTAGATGAACGCCGTTCTTTCTATCTGCTCTTTTCCTCGCAAGACCAGAAAGAAGGCATGCAGGCGTTTGTGGAAAAGCGAAAGGCGGTCTGGAAGGGGGAATAATCGGTCTTGCTGCCCTTTCGTGATTTCATAACCGGGTTTCGGAAGCTGGATATCGATTGTTCCAAGATAGGTTGATTAGATCCAACTCAATTACGCTACTGCACCAATTGCCCAAAAGGTGAATATGACTGCGTTCTGGCAAAAGTGGATGAACCAAGGCACGACGATTCCTTTTGACCCAAGCATGCACCTGGCAAATAATGCTCCCAGCAGTCCGGCGATCAGGACGCCAGGTATTCCCTCAGGTGCACCGCCAAAATAATGGGCAAACCCAAAGAAGGTGGCTGTGAGCCAGATGGCTTGACCAGCCCCGACAATTTTTTGTGCGTCACCCAGCATGGATGCCCTGTACTGTGTTTCTTCGGAGAAAGCATTTGTGGAAGCAAAAAACAGCGCTACTGGTAAGAGTGGTATCACCTTGACCAGCACATCCGGTGAAGGGAAACTGCCCACCCCAAAAAAGAGCACGGTGAGAGGTGCGATACACAGCCCCAGGATGAGTCCCAGAATTCCCCACGAGATGGAACGTTTGGCGGATTGTTCCCCGGGTTTTTGAGTCCTGATGGGTGCACCAAGCTCGCCGCGGGTGAAGAAAAACTCTTTCCGTCTCCTGCCCATCAGTAACAATACGGCGATCATGATGAATGTGACCATTAGCTTGAAGAGTTGGAAGCCTGCCATCGCCACCAACCAGCCTGCCTGGTTCTGCCACAGGTTGTAAGCAGGGGTCCCCATCACCCAATTCATACCCCATAATGACATCATCAACACGAGCAGCAGTATAAAATATGGACGCACGATCTGGATCGGTTTCCATGCCAGGCTGATCAGGATAATAACCGACAGTAAACCAATCTTTGCCCAAAAAAGCCAGACGGGTGGCTCTCCACACACTGCCTGCCAGATGGCGTTGGGCAGGTCAGAGACCAGCAAGACCACTGCCCAGGTAAAGAGGCTTAATGACACTTTTGGGAATATGGATTGGTTTGTATCCATGCGTGGTTCTCCAGGCCAGGCGGGCTTGACCTCTATAAGTCTATGATTTATTAATTATACAGGTTTGCTGGTAAAAATATCTTAGATAAGGCGGCTACAAAGAGAATGGTGACCCGATAAAGTACTGGACATGGATCCATGCCTCTGGTGTAAAGTGACATTCCCATTTATTTATACCCATGGTTCATTTTTACAAGGCTACGGCTCTGAAAGGATGAGATGTCACAGCGTCAAAAAATGATGCGTATAATGCAATCATGTTGTATAATCAGCAACAATGTCAGAGATCCAATCGCTCGCGCGTGGTCTGACCATCTTGGACATCCTGAGCCAATCCCAGGCAGGTGCCAGCATCACTGAAGTGGCTGAAATCCTGGGGGTGGATAAGGGGAGTGCCTCACGCCTGATGTCCACCTTGGCAAAGCATGGTTACTCTGAAAAAGACCCCATCACCCGACGTTACAGTCTCGGCCCTCAAATTATCAGGCTCAGCGGAGTCTTGCTCACCCGCATGCCGCTCCATGAATCAGCCAAACCGTTTCTAAGGCAGTTGATGGAGCGGAGTGGTGAATGCGCACACTTAGCCATTCTGGCTCAGGGTAAGGCGCTTTACATTGACCAGGCTGAATCACCGGCTACACTGCGTGTAAATGCGCAGGTGGGTACAATGGCCCCTTTGCATTGTACCGCACTGGGGAAGGTGTTGTTGGCGTTCAACAATGGTGACCTCCCCAATAAACTTGAACGATTTACGCCCAATACCATCACGGAACCGGACGCGTTGCGTCTCCACCTGGAGGATGTTCGCCTGAAAGGTTATGCGCTGGATAATGAGGAGTTCGATGCCTGTGTATGCTGTATTGCTGTCCCGGTGTATGGTTTTCGGGGTAAAGTTGTTGGGGCAATGGGCATTTCCGGCCCCGCTTCACGTATAACCCCGGAAAGATTGCCTGAGTTGACCAATATTGTAGTGGAAATCGGCAAGGCACTTTCCGGTCGCATGTCATTTACCCAATCATAAATTTTTTACTCATGGGAGCACGAACTGATGAATCAAAGTGCTAAACCATCACATGACGATCTGACTCAACAACGGATTCAGCGTGCCGGTGTGATTGCATGCACCGGTAGTATTTCAGCTGCCATTGAGCAGGGAATGCTGCCAAAAAGAGTTGGGATGACGCTATCAGAGGCATTGGTGCTTGGGCTGCTGCGGCAGGGCGTGAAAGTCTTCTTTACTGTTTTTGGTCACGGCTCTACAGAAGTGGGAGAAGTGCTGCGCATCTACCAAGGAGCAGGCCTGATTAAGGTCTTCGGCGTACGTAGTGAGATAGAAGCGTCCCACGCTGCTGCGGCATTACGTTGGGTTTGTGGTGAAAAGGCGGCTGTGGTCACCTCCATCGGACCTGGTGCATTGCAGGCACTGGCAGCTTCCATCGTCGCTGCCTCAGATGGCATCGGGGTCTGGTATCTGTTCGGAGATGAGACGACTGAGGATGAAGGCTTCAACATGCAACAGATCCCGAAACACGAACAAGGCCTTTTCCTGCAGTTGGCAGCCACAATGGGGCGAGCATACACGCTGCACACACCGGCCGCCCTTCCGACCGCTTTACGCTATGGAACAACAATAGTGGATCATCCCAGCCGACCTGGACCGTTCTACCTGCTGATGCCGATGAATACACAACCGGTCTGGATACCCAATTTCAATCTGGACGAGCTCCCTGAAGGTCAATCCACTCGCCTGGGAGCGGCCGCGGGAGATTACACCCTAGCGGCACAATGGATACGAGATTCCCAAAGGGTCATTATCAAGGTGGGCGGTGGCGGCCGCGCGGCCGGAACACAGCTGGTGAAACTGCTAAAGCGATCGGGTGGTGTCCTTGTGCATACACCCATTGCTACCGGCTGCGTTCCCTATAGCCATCCGCAGAACATGTCAGTGGGGGGTTCCAAAGGCTCGCTATGTGGTAACTTTGCCATGGAAAATGCCGACCTGCTCATTGCGGTTGGGACGCGTGCAGTCTGCCAGTCGGATTGCTCGCGCACAGGCTATCCGCATGTCACCCGGGTCGTCAACCTAAACGCTGATCTGGATGATGCCACCCATTACAGCCACACGCTGGCACTCGTGGGTGATGTGGGTCTCACACTAGAGAAGCTGAATCAGGCTATTGGTTCGCCCGGGTTGGGTAAATCCGACTGGTTGCAAGCCTGCACCGAAAAGAAAAATGCCTGGCAGGAATACAAGCTGCTCCGCTATAAAACACCGGTCCTGTTAGATGAATTCTGGGGTGAGTCAGTGCTGACGCAGCCGGCAGCCATCAAAATTACCACTGACTGGGCTAAGGAACACGGCGCAGTATGTTTCTTTGACGCCGGTGATGTTCAAGCCAATGGTTTTCAGATTGTGGAAGACGAAAAACCAGGCCACACCTTCACCGAGACAGGCGCTTCATATATGGGCTTTGCTGTCTCAGCGTTATTGTCAACCGCGGCTGCCCAGCATCCATTCTATGGCCTTGCATTAACCGGTGATGGCTCATTCACCATGAACCCCCAAATAATGATTGATGGTATTGAGCACGGAGCGCGTGGCTGCATCTTAATCCTGGATAATGGTCGCATGGGTGCCATTACCGGATTGCAGGAGGCTCAATACGGGGTTGGCTTTGCCACCTGGAATACTCTTAAAGTAAATTACCTCGCCTGGGCTGGTTCAATCCCCGGTTTGCTGCATTTGGATGGTGGACGCACACCAGATAGGTTAAGAGCTGCGCTAAACCAGTCGGGACGCTATGCTGGGTTATCCCTGATTCACCTCCCGGTCTACTTTGGAGCGCATGAATTGGGAGGGATGGGCGTTTTCGGTCGCTGGAATGTGGGCAATTGGGTCGAGGAGACTCAATACTTACGGCATGAGATTGGTCTATGAAAACCTCCGGTCGTGGAATCTTTGAAGGTCTACACGGTTCTTATCCGCGTGCCCTTTACAGGGCGATGGGATACCAGGATACCGATTTTAACAGACCACTAATTGGCATTGTCAATTCCTGGAATGAGGTTAACCCGGGTCATTTTCACCTTCGGTCCCTGGCAGAATGGGTCAAGCAAGGGGTAAGGGAGGCCGGTGGAACCCCTGCAGAATTTAATACTGTAGCTCCATGTGATGGTATTGCACAGGGAAAAGGTATGTACAACAGCCTGCCCTTGCGGGATGTGATTGCTGCTTCGATTGAGCTCATGGTGGGAGCCAACCAATTCGAGGGTTTGGTGATGCTGTGCAATTGTGACAAAATCGTGCCAGGAATGCTCATGGCTGCGGCACGTTTGAACCTGCCCACCCTGTTCATCACCGGTGGCCCGATGGTTTCCGGCAGGATTGGCGAGCAGGAAATCATGACCAGTGATGTCAAAGAGGGGATGGGAAAGCTTAAAGCAGGAAAAATTTCTGAGGAGGAATTCTTCGCCATTGAAAGCCATGCCTGCCCTGGTGCGGGTGCCTGTAATTTTATGGGGACCGCCAACACAATGGCCTGTGTGACTGAGACCCTGGGTCTTTCTTTGCCTGGCTGTGCCACACTCCCAGCTCTTCATCCAATGCGCCAGGAATTATGTGTCAATAGTGGGAAGAGAATTATCGACCTTGTTCTCCGGCAGTTTACAGCCCGTCACATGCTCACTCGCCAGAGCTTGGAGAATGCCATCCGCGTGATCCTGGCCTTGGGTGGTTCAACCAATGCAGTTCTGCATATCCTGGCCATATCGCATGACGCCGGGGTAGATTTGGGGCTGGACATATTTGATGAGCTTAGTCGCCAGACGCCGCTGATTGGGAAATTCAAGCCAGCCAGCCTGTTCACCCTAATAGACCTGGATAATGCCGGGGGTATTCCAGCAGTGCTTAATATCCTTTCCCCGCTGTTACACCTTGACTTGCCCACTGTTAGTGATGAAACCATTCGACAACGGGCTGCCCGTGGAAAACCCTCACGCCCGGATGTGCTTCATCCACTGGGAACACCCTTGTCTCCTGAGGGAGGCATCGCAATTCTGCATGGAAACCTGGCTCCCGATGGAGCCGTAGTCAAGCAGAGCGGAGTAGTCACGGGGATGATGCGCCATACAGGTCCAGCCAGGGTGTTCGATTGCGAGGAGGCGTTGCAGGATACCATCCAGAATCAACGCATCCAGGCCGGGGATGTGCTGGTCATCCGCAACGAGGGGCCGTGCGGCGGACCAGGCATGCGTGAATTATCCATCCCTGCTGCGATGCTGACCGGTATGGAGCTCAACGACTCCGTGGCGATGATCACGGATGGGCGTTTTTCCGGTGCGACGCGTGGACCCTGTATCGGTCACATTGCCCCTGAAGCCTTTGTGGGCGGTCCGATTGCAGTGGTGCGAGACGGAGACTTGATCGAGATCGATATTCCGGGCCGGCAGTTGAATTTACTCGTCACCGAACAGGAACTTGAACAGCGTTTATCAACCTGGGAACCACATTTTCCAGAGATTGCCGATGGTTTCCTGAAACTATACCGGCAAACAGTTTCCCAGGCCGATCAGGGCGCAATTCTAATGTCTTGTGCAACCCGGATGGATTCTGAAAATAGGAGAACCAGAACATGACCAGCACATCCCAACCCGAAAAGCTTTCACGGAAGACGAAAATATTTTATGGCATTGGTGATATCGGTAATGCAGTGGTCAATTCGGCAATTCAATTCTTTCTGATGAAATTCTATACGGATGGAGCCCTGATCCTACCGTCGTTGGCTGGGAACGCCTTGCTGATCGGCAAGCTTTGGGACGCAATCAATGACCCGCTTTTTGGCTGGCTCACCGATAGGACGAAATCGCGTTTTGGGAAGCGGCGGGTCTTTATGATCTTTGGAGCCATCCCACTGGGCATATCCATTGCTTTACTGTGGTTTGTCCCCACAACAGCTCGTTTGGCTACCTTTGCATGGATCGCGTTTACCTTCATCATTTTCGACACTTTGTGGACCTTGACCAATGTGCCCTATTACGCTCTGACTTCCGAGTTAACGGACGACTATGATGAACGCTCCAGCCTGACGACCTATCGCATGGTTATGGCGGTACCAGCCTATCTTGTGGGCGCGGCTCTCACCCCGGCGATTGTAGGTCTGTTTGCCCTCCAACGCACGGGATATGCCTTCATCGGTATAGCTTATGGGGCATTGGCTGCTGCTGCGTTACTCATCTCTGCGGCTGGGTTTCGTGAACGGCAGAAGTTCAGTGAGCTCAAACCTGAACCCTCACCTTTCAAGTCCATGGGGGCTGCGCTTAAGAACAAACCCTTCGTGTGGTTATGCCTGACGTATTTTGTCATTAATATCTCCTTTGCTTTCATCAAAATTCTGATGGTATATTACATCGAATACCAATTGCTGATGAAGGCAGAAACTTCATTGGTCATGGGATTGATGCTCATTTGCGTCACGATTTCACTGCCATTTTGGCAGTGGGTCAGCCGCAGGATGGATAAGGGACCAGCTTATGCTCTTGGTATGGCGGTTGGCGCGCTGGCGATTATCTTGACCTTCTTCCTGCCCCATGCTTCCAGCAGTGTGATCTATATAATTGCTATATTAGCTGGATTTGGTTTCTCTGCCCAGTGGATTTTCCCATGGGCGATGGTGGCTGATGTTGCTGATTACGACCGTCTTGAAACTGGCCAGCAGCGCAGTGGAATGTACTACGGTGTCTGGGGATTGGCGACCAAGGTTTCTGAAGCGCTGGCGTTGGCTGCCGTTGGTTGGATTCTGACAGGTTTTGGATATATTGCAAATGTAGAGCAAACCCCCACTGCCTTACTCGGCATCCGCCTCTTCTTTGGCTTGATACCGGCGGGAATTATCTTCATCTCCCTGCCATTGTTATTCAAGTATCCAGTCACCCGAAAAAGTCATACCGAGGTTCGCCGGCAGCTGGAAGCTTTGGATAGGAATAACACGGCGAAGGAAGACACACCGGTGCACACCGTATAGCGATGGAGGAAGAAGCATGAATCCGATCCGCGTTGCGATGATTGGCTGCGGGCGCATCTCAGATCTGCACCAGATTGGCTATCGAGGTCGTGATGATGCTCGTATCACAGCAGTATGCGATACCAACAAAACTCGCGCTCGTATTAAAGCCAAAGAATGGGGCGTTGATAAAATCTATACCGCTTACCAGCAGGTGTTGGAGGACAAGGAGATTGACCTGGTTGAGCTGCTTACACCCCACCACCTGCATTGTTCAATGACTGTGGAGGCCTGTCGGGCTGGCAAACATGTCTCAGTGCAGAAGCCGATGGCACTCTCCTCTACCGAAGCGGATGAAATGATCGCTGCAGCCAATAAAGCCGGGGTGATGTTGCGCGTGTATGAGAACTTTGTCTATTATGCCCCGGCTATCCGTGCCCACCAGATGATTGAAGCTGGGGAGATTGGAGCCATTCGCTTCATTCGCTTGCATGTTTCCACCGGGACTGCGGATACATCCTGGAGTGTGCCTCTCTCTGCGTGGCTATGGCGTTTTAATGAGAAACAATGTGGTGGAGGGCCACTCGTCTTTGACCATGGCTACCACCTTTTCTCGGTGGCATATTTTCTAGGTGGTCCGGTGCAACGTGTTTATGCCTGGATCGACAAAACGCCTGTCTCGCAGGCAGGTGGGATGGTCAGTGTTGATGCCCCGGCTGTGATTATGTTCCAATACAAGGCACCACGCTGCTATGGAACTTTGGATATTGAACACACCCCTAAGATGCGTATCAACTCGCTCTATTATGCCGATGATAACCGCATTGAGATTATCGGTGAGAAAGGCATCTTGTTCATCAATCGCTATACTGCTAAAACTTTGGATTTACCCGAGCTGATGCTATTCAAGGATGGCAGGACCACACCGATCCCCTTGGAAAACGTGGAATGGCACGATAGTTTTATCGCCGCCACACAGGATTGCATCGAGAAGCTGAAGGCTGGCAATCAACCCAAACTGGATGGGCTCACCGGTAAGGCGGTACTCCAGTTCAGCCTGGCAGCACTCGAATCTGCCAGGACCGGCAAGGAAATCCAGCCAGATAAGGTATGATAAGGAAAACGAGAAATGCTGTGGATAACAAACTGGCTTTTGCATTGAGTGGGGGTGGATCGCGAGGGGCATTGCAGGTGGGGGCGATGTATGCCCTGTTGGAGTATGGCCTCCAGCCCGATGTGCTGATTGGGGTGTCGATCGGGGCTGCCAATGCTACCCATCTCGCGCTGAAAGGTTTTTCCAAGGATTCCTTGGATATGCTGGTAAATGTATGGCACCAGGCTGGCATCAATGATCTGCTTCCGGCTAACTATATCTGGCTGACGGTACGCGCCATGTTTGGGCGTTCTTCCAGGGACCCATCCCGCCGCCTGAAAGAGTTTTTGATTGCCAAAGGGATTACCCCGGAATTAAGTTTTGCGGAAATAAGTAAGCCTCAGCTTATCCTGGTCGCATCAGACTTGAATACAGGGGAACCAATTTTACATGGGGTGCAACCGGATGACAAAGTTTTGGATGCCTTATTGCTATCCACTGCTTTGCCTCCCTGGTTCATGCCGGAACGAAAACAAGACCGCTATCTGGTGGATGGGGCAGTGGTGAGTCATTTGCCAGTTGAGCCAGCGATGAATGTTGGTGCGACGAAAATTGTTGCCCTCGATTTACTCGATTCAGGTGAGATACAGGATGCGGGAGATGGGGTCCGTGGTTTTTTTGGACGGTTAATTCGCACAGTGGAGAAACGCCAGGTTGATCTTGAGCTGAAATTGGCTAAGGCGCGCGGCATACCAGTGTTTTACCTTGGTTTGACAGGTGAAACCCCCATACCAATATGGGATTTTCATCATACCGATGAATTAATAGCCAGGGGTTATGAAATTACCCGGAGTGCCATTGAAGAACAGCGATTCACGAATCCTGTACTGGCTCCAGGTGTTTAATCCTTGCTTTTAATTCACCATAATCTATTCTTCACAACCGAGATGTTCGTATCAGGTTCTGTTATATAATCATTGCATACCAATCACTGGAATCAGCTTTCTAAACGAGTCAACAGTTCATAATCGGAGGTTTTCACGATGCAAAATCCTCGCCTGAAGTCCTTTAATTATGCAATTGGCATGTTTGGCACTTCCATCCCGATCAATATGCTAAAAACCTATGCGGCAATCTATTACGTGGACAGCCTGGGAATGACGACCGTACAATTTTCGCTCATGCTGTTGATTTATACCTTCATTGATGTATTGGATAACCCGATATATGGTTTTCTCTCGGACCGGACGCGCACACGCTGGGGACGCCGGCGCCCCTGGTTGGTGATTGGTACTCCATTATTAATCTTAAGTTTCATTGCCTTTTATAGTCCTCCCGCATTTCTAACAGAAAACTCTCTGGTTGTTTATTGCATGCTTTTTTATATACTCACCGGCACGTTGGATTCGGTCATTAACGCCAATTATGGTGCCCTATTCCCAGAACTTTTCCGAGAGGATTCCAACCGGGCAAATGTAAATGCCCTTAGGCAAGCCTTTCAGCTGGTCGCCATGATTATCAGCATCGCCTTAACCCCCATGGTGACCAATGCCCTTGGGTATAGTCTTACCGCCGTTCTTTATGGCTTGCTTGGTGGTGGGGTTATCCTGTATATGACCTTTACCAGCAAGGAAACGCACATCCACACCGACGAAGCAATACCCCACTTTTGGAATAGTATTAAAGATCTGATCACCAACGTGAAATTTTGGGTGGCCGGATTTGCCAATGCATTTTATAGTGCCGCCATGTCACTTGTTCTTGTTTCCATGCCATTTTTTGTCAAATATGCTTTGGGACTATCAGATAGCCAGACGACATTCTTGTTCGCTGCGGTTTTGCTAATTGCCATCGGTTGTGTTGCAGTTTGGGCAAGATGGGTCAGAAAGTACACACTTATGCCTGTTTGGAGGGCTTCTTTAGCCACTCTGGCAGTTGCGTTTATCCCGCTCTATTTTGCCAATTCCTTGGTTACAGGTATTATTTGCAGTGCGCTGGTCGGTTTCGGATTTGCTGGGGTAATCACAACCATGGATTTGATCGGTGCGAAGATCATGGATGAGGATACACAAAAGCACAACCTACGCCGGGAGGGGCTCATCTCGAATGCACTGGGATTCATGAACCGGCTGAGTGGTTTATTCACCAGCTTAGGTTTTTACCTGGTTTTTATCTTATTTAAATATGAGAGTGGCGCCAATCCCGGGCCTCACCCCGACCAGGCTGCCCGGTTCCTGCTCACCATTTTCCCTCCAATTCTGATGGTGATCAGCTTCGTCTTTTCGTTCTTCATTAACTTTGAAAAAGCCAATACTGCTTCAGTAGTAGCTGAAAATGGGTAAACAGGTAGGAGAATATGGCACTAATCCGTATTGAGCATGTACCCGAAACCGTAAAAGTCAATCTACCTTTGTATATCATCCTTCCTGACCCCGGGAAAATGGAAGGCATCCCAGTATCCGGGCGAAAAGTGCTTTACCTGTTGCATGGGCTCAGTGATGATGGGAGTGCATGGCAACGATATACAGCCATTGAATCCATCGCAGCACTCTATGGATTGGTGGTTATTATGCCATCGGCAGGCCGTAGCTTTTATACTGACCAACCCAATGGGCAGGCTTATTTTACTTACCTGACAGATGAGTTGCCTCGTTATCTTAAAGACGTCTTTGGTTTGTCTCCCCACCGCGAAGACACGCTTATTGCGGGTAATTCCATGGGTGGGTATGGTGCCTTCAAAGCGGCATTTCTACACCCCGAAATATATTCGGCTGCCGCCAGCTTCTCGGGGGTGCTATCTCTAGCGTTCATCAAGTCTTTTCCAGATGACCCGCGTCGGCCAGAATTCGAAAAACTATTTGGAAACCTGGATAAACTTGTCGGCAGCGAACACGATCCCGCAACCTGGTTACAACGCGCTTCCATTAATCCTGATGCACTGCCTCGCTTGTTTATGGCTTGTGGGCGTCAGGAAGACTTATACCCACTAAACAACTTCTTCTATAATTCCTGCCAGACCCTGGGTATCCATGTTGATTATCATGAGGAAGATGGATTCCACGATTGGTTCTTTTGGAATAAACAAATACAACGCTTCCTGGCAGCCAATCTGACACCGGTCTAGGATATTATGGATACTACACCCACCGAAACAAATTTGCAAATGAAAATATTCGTTGAACACGACAGACAAGGAACTTACTTTACACTTCCTTTCAGCATGCCTGCCAATACCGCCTCATTCTCCCTGACTTATTCTTATAAAAGACATCATGAAACCGAAATCCACATGGAGAGTGGAAAATTTATCTCTCGCAAAGAAGTCAATATTATTGACCTCGGTCTGATTGCCCCGGACGGTTCTCAGGTGGGAGCCTCTGGTTCTGATAAAGATTGTATTTTTGTCAGTGAGACCCATGCCACCCCTGGCTACCATCCCTGTAAATTGGTTCCAGGTGAATGGCAGATTATTGTTGGTGCATATAAAGTGGCTGATGAAGGGGTGGATGTGCTCTATGAGCTCTCGTTTACCTCGAAGTACATGCGTTTGTATAAGGGAGATTTGCATGTCCATACCCTGGGCTCGGATGGCGTGCTCACCATTGCTGAATTAGCACAGCATGCACGCCGCAATGGCCTTGACTACCTTGCCATCACCGACCACAACCAGATGGTGACCACCGATACCTTACTTGAACATGCAGGCATTACTCTGATCCCTGGGATTGAATGGACCCATTATCAGGGACATGCCAACTTCCTGGGAGTGGATAAGCCCTATGATGAGCCGTTCCTTGCAAATACCTTCGAGGATGTTCAATCCCGTTTTGCTTCAGCTCGCACCCGCGGCGCATTCATCAGTATCAATCATCCTTGTGATTCTGTAGTCCCATTTTTGTTTGACATGCAGTCCCTTCCATTTGATTGTCTTGAGGTTTGGAATGGTCCAATGCGTGGATCCAACCTGCAGGCGATCGGATTATGGCACAGCATGCTCTTGGCTGGTAAAAAGGTGCCCATCTGTGGTGGGAGTGATTATCATCGGGATTCTTTGCTGCTCTTCCCCGGAGGGCCAACCACCTGTGTATATGCCCTGTCAACCAGCCCGAATGATATCCTGTCCGCTTTGAGGCTCGGGCATGCGTTCATTACATATAGCGCCAATGGTCCCACCATTGAGTTGAGTGCTGGGGAAGCAATCCTTGGTGATAGCGTCGAGTTTTCCAGGGTGAAACAGGTGGAGTATGCTGGCTATGGTTTACTCGCCGGTGATGTGATGCAGGTGGTCACTAATCAAGGGAATACCATCCTGGTAAAAGCAGAGTCAGATGGGGATATGCACGGGATCTACACTATGGAGGCTCCTGGTTTTGTGCGGTTTGAGATCCTCAGAAGCTTCTTGCCTGGCTTGCCCCTGCTGCCAGCCTTGATTTCTAACCCGATTTATTTTGATGGGTAGGATGGCATAGATAAAACCTCCGTTGTGAACGAGACGCATTTGTCACCATTCTCATATTATCATCCGTGCTAAAATTAACTACGCCCATCGCTTAGACTGATATGCACCGCTTAGTTAACGGTATTCGCCAGCGCTTCCAAAAGATGAACCTGACCCAGCGGCTCATCCTGAACCTCGTGTTGGTGGTGGTTGCCATCATAGTTTTCATCGGTATACCGACTAATCTAGCCATGTGGCGAGCGCTTGAGAGCCAGGTATGGTTGAGGGTCCAGGATGCCCAGTCTGCCACCAATGGGCTGTATAACGCAGAAATCACCCGCCTTAAGAAACTCGCCGGCTTGATCGCTGGACGCCCAACCCTATATAACCTGATCCAACAAGGTGATGGGGCAGCTCTGAGCCCATACCTCGAAGCACTTAAACAGGAAAGCGGAAACCTGGATATTGTTCAGGTGATTACTCCCAACCTGCAGGCAGGAGACCGGTTGGCAGGCTTGCCTGACCCACAGGCATTTCTGGCTGGCCATGAACCATATTTTGGTGACTTCTATATTGTTGGAGATCCAGGCAAGCTCTATATTGTAGGAGTCAGCCAAATTCAATCGAAGGAAGCCAACAATCCTGTGATGGGATGGGTGCTGGTGGCGCGTGAGTTAAAGACGGATTACATGGTCACCCTGGAAAATCAAACTGGCCTGGCTCAGAGTCTGATTGTCAATGGCAGGCGGATCGCCACCAGTCTGCCAGCTGCTCCTAATTGGTCACTTGACCCGCAATCGGCGATAAATGTCGAAAAAACGGGGGAGGCATGCTGTACCATGGGGTCAGCTTCGGATCAAACCTATTACGCTGGTCTGATGCCGCTCAGTGATGCTCGAGATCATGTTGTGGCACTAAGCGAAGTTGCCCTTCCTGGTAACTCCATCCGAAATGGAATGGTTAATACCATCCTTATCTCTGCCGGTTTTAGCCTGTTAGTCATGCTGATTGGTTCGATCCTTGTAGCGCGGCAGGCGCGTTCGATTACCAAACCGTTGCTGCAGTTGAGTAAAACTGCCGACCAGATCAGTCAGGGAAATCTGGACGTATCCACCCCGATCGAAAGTGGTGTGCCGGAGATTAATCAGCTCAACCGGCATTTTGAATTTGCCCGTCGACAGCTGCGCCATACCCTTGCTGTAACTCAACGTGAGATGAAACACGCTGAACGGCTTTTATCCCTGCTCCCGAAAGGTGTAATTGCCCTTGATGAAAACGATCGCATCACATTCTTTAATCCGGATGCGGAAGAAATTCTGGGTTACCACAGTTGGGATGTGGAACGACTTCATTACACTCATATTTTTCCCCCTGCCCCTGGGGAGACAGCAACAGTTGGTGACTTGTTGAACAAGCCAACCGATGGACCTATTGCGCAACGTTTGAGTGTGCTTGATGCACAAGGGAAACCTTTGCTATTGTATGTTACGATTTCCCCATTAGATGATAACCCTCCCAGTGGTTACGGCTCTGAACGGGTGGTAGTGATTCGCGACGTGACTGAAGAGGAAGCGGTGAATCGATTACGCTATAACTTCCTTGCCAATGTGGCTCATGAATTCCGTACGCCGTTATCAGGCATTGCCGCCACCACCGAGGTATTGGTGGATGAAGTTAATGATCTTACACCCGATGAAATAAAGGAGTTAGTGGATACCATCCGCTTGAGCACCTTGCATCTGCAGACTCTGGTGGAGAATCTGCTGGAAAGCACCACCATTGAGGCAGGCTGTTTTCAGGTCCATCGCCGCCCGGTCAACCTCGAGGGTGTTGTCAAAGAAGCTGCTGATTTAATGTCCCCGCTGCTTAAACGCCGGAATCAGCGCCTGGCTTACACTGGTCCGGTCATTTTACCCACCGTTTGGGCGGATGCCAACCGTCTGACCCAGGTGTTAGTGAACCTGTTGTCCAATGCCAGCAAGTTCAGCCCGATGGGTGGTAAGATTGAGCTGAACATCACTCAGAACCCTGATTGGATGACGATTGCAGTGCTTGATAGTGGACCAGGGCTTCCTACTGAACGCTTTGCAGACCTGTTTAAGCGCTTTGTAACTGCCAACCAATCGCATGATACCCAATATGGGATTGGTTTAGGACTTTCAGTGGTTAAGTCAATCGTTGAAATGCATGGTGGGCAGGTTGGTGCAGAGAATCTCCCCAATGGGGGGGCAAAAGTCTGGTTTACCATTCCTATCCATCCTAAAGAGGAGAAATAAAACTTATGACCAAGATACTTGTAGTCGATGATGACCTGGCTCTCTCAGACGTACTGGCATTTGCTATCCGCAGGGCAGGTTTTGAAGTAATCAATGCCCACGATGGGCTTAGTGCACTGGAACAATTCTCCAAGGAATGCCCCGACTTGATTGTGCTGGATTGGGGATTGCCGCGTATGGATGGTCTGGAGGTTTGCACGCGCATCCGAACCGAATCGGATGTGCCGATTATCATGCTTACTGTACGCGATACCGATGACGACGTGATAGCTGCCCTGGAAGCCGGAGCTGATGAGTACATCATCAAACCCTTCAGCCCACGGCAGCTGATTGCGCGTATCCGTGCATTGTTGCGCCGGGCGGTAAAAGAACCCCAGGAGATGTTGCAGGCAGGTCCGCTCACTTTCGATGCGGAAAGGCGTGAAGTCCACCTTGGTGAGGGCGACGCCATCCGCCTGACCCACCTGGAGACCCGCCTTTTACGCGCCTTGATGCAGAATCCTGACCGGGTGCTAAACAACGATACCCTCATCCTGCGGGTGTGGGGCCCGGAAGGCGCCACCAATGAGATGCTCAAGCAGCTGGTGTATCGACTGCGTAACAAACTGGAAACAGAATCTGGTGCCCCATCGTTAATTGAAACAATCCCCAATGCTGGCTACCTGTTAAACACTCAAAAAACAATTCTTAGCGAGTAACCATCAGATAACAAAATATTGTTGGGGGAAATATCGTAACCACATTGTGACCAGCAGGTACTTGTGGCTGTGACCCTATTTCGGTATAACATGCATAGTGAATTATTTCGCAATCAACATAAATACTGTACCCGTTAACCTAACCGGGTGCAACCGAAAAAGGAATCACGATAAATTGGAGGAAAGCTACAATGCCAGCATCAATTCAAACAAAACCCACACTGATCTGCCGTTACCCGATCGCAAGTTCCGATATGTACTACAACGAAATAGGGCAAAGGGACGTTTTTGTACGGGACGATCTCTTGCATGGCTTCCAGATTTGGGGAGAGTTAAGTGGAGCCGGTGAAGAATCTGCCATCTCATTTTGTGAGATATTCCTAGAATACGCCATGTTTTGCCAGACAGGGTTTGATGAGGCGCATGCGTATGCCCTCATGGAAAGCTTTGGCTCAGGGATGGGGCAGGCAACTGCCATCTTCATGCTGGATAATATATTCCGGGACGGTTTTCCTAACCCTGGGGTGTGCGCTTTGGAATGTGTGCTTGAGACGCTAAAGGTGAACTTCACTATTCACCAGATTGGACCCGAATTACGCTTTATCATCTGCGATTGCCCGTTTGAAAAAACCGCAGGGCAGACCGGATTGCCCCAATCTGAGCTGGCGCACGTTGGTCTCAATGCCATGTGTCAGGGTTTGTTAAAAATCATCCAGCCTGAGCTGCCGGTCGCTTCGCCCATAGATGAGCGTTACGATCATATCTTTGCCATTGATACGAAAGTTTCCATGAATGCATGAGGCGACCATTATGTTTACTACATCATCCCATACACTCAAAGATGCTAAACAACCAACGAAGGAAATTACATTTGATGCTTTGGTACCTGCTGAGATGGCAGTCAAAGCCGCCGAGACCGGCGCCAAGAAAACTGCTTTAGACACACTGCGTATGTTCCTGCTCGCCATTTTGGCAGGGGCGTTTATTTCCATGGGTGCTATCTTTGCCACCACGGTAAGTGCAGGAAGCTCGGTCTTGCCCTATGGTGTTGGTAGGCTTCTTGCAGGTACCACCTTCACCTTGGGACTGATTTTGGTGGTTGTTTCGGGCTCAGAACTGTTTACCGGTAACAATCTGATCATTATTGCCTTCGCCAACCGGCGGATCACCTTACCTGCTTTACTGCGAAACTGGGGGGTGGTCTACTTGGGAAATTTTGTTGGGGCAATCCTGACAGCCATTCTGATGTTCCTGACCCGCCAATATACTTATGGCGCTGGATCGGTTGGTCTGGCGGCCCTGAACACGGGTGAAGCGAAGACCGGCCTGGTATTTGTACAGGCCATGGTGCTTGGGATTTTTTGCAACGCATTGGTCTGTATGGCTGTCTGGATGTGCTATAGTGCCCGCAGTACGATCGATAAAATCCTGGCGATTGTTCCACCCATCGCCGCCTTTGTGGCTGCGGGTTTCGAGCACAGTATTGCCAATATGTACTTCATTCCCATCGCCATCTTCATCAAGCAAATGGGCACGCCGGCTTTCTTTGAAGCCATCAAGAAAACACCCGCTGACTTCCCTCACCTTACCTGGAGTAACTTCTTCCTCGTGAACCTTGTGCCAGTGACCATTGGAAATATCATCGGTGGTGTATTGATGGTAGGTCTGATGTACTGGTTTATTTATCTCAGTAAAGCTAAGACAACTGCTGCTACCACTGAAACTGCTCAAAGGATAGCTGCTGCCACAGCACGGCCAGAAGTGCCAGCACCTGTCTTTTTTGTGTCCCGCGAGCCGCCTGTGCGCTCACTCGAAATGCCACTCCAGACAATCAGCGCAAAGGGCGAGGAGGGTACATCCACCAGCAGGCGACTGTAAGTCTGAGGTTTTGAAATTATCTAAAGAAGCGCATAAAAGGAAAGGCATAATAATTGTGCCTTTCCTTTTTGCCTTATCCCAGACGGCTATTATCCTTCAGAATTGCTTGACTGCCTTCAATTCAACCGGCGGATAGACCTGTCCTGGCACTGG
Source organism: uncultured Chloroflexia bacterium (assembly GCA_963777935.1). GTDB lineage: Bacteria > Chloroflexota > Anaerolineae > Anaerolineales > UBA4823 > FEB-25. The sequence continues at coordinate 37,411 of CAVZSL010000004.1, read as the reverse complement.
TGGCATGGGATTGTAGACCCAGTCCACTTCCACCACGCCAGCCTTCACCCCACCCAGGCGATGAATGCCGAGATATTTTCCCCGTAACAGAACGTCTTCCATTGTCAGTGCCATGTTGAAGACAGCTAGTGGAATTCCAGCTGGAATAGCCTGCAGCTCCGCTGAATAGACTGATGTTGAGAACAGCACGTGTTGGGAGTCCAGGCTTTGGGTCTGGATGGCGGGGATAATGACCGGGAAACCATTGGCACTGACATAAGACAGGAATTTCAGGTTATCAATTTTGTCCACGAAGGAGCGCGTCCAGCCATTGAGCACGGGCTGCTTCCCCGTTTTACTCCCCAGCGTACGCGCCAGCATTGTTTGAACTGCAGCAAAGATGATCCTGTTCATCGGCAGGGGGATTTTGCCAGTGTGAGAAATCAGGTCGAGGTAATAAACGGTGTGGACGCCGAAATAGGCGTTATAACGAAACATGGGCACATTATTGTAGTAATCGTACTCTGCTCCACTTTTCATAGTATGGGTAAAAATGGCTTTACCACGCCATAGATTTTTATCCAGGCTCATGATCAGAAAGCCAGCTTTTGGATTAATGAGGATATGTTCTTTCGACTTCCCTTCGGTGAATTGACCGAAGCATAATTGTGCAGGTCCGCACGCCATAAGAGAGGAGATAAGCGTCACATGTGGCAAACCTTCGGGCGTGACGGTCGCAAGCAGGCCCACCTTCATGGCTGGCTGGGTATTCTGGATATCGGTTTCAGAAAAGCTGGTGAGAAAAGAAGTTTCCATGAATCACTCCTGTAAAGGTTCTTACTGTCGGGTTGCACCCGTAGCAAGCACAAGTTCCGGATGGACGAAGGCGGCTTTGGCGATTTGTTCGCAGTGCCTCAGCTCAGCAGGCGTCATGAGTGGGTTGGTTGCGTACTCCCACTCTAAGCCCAGGCGAGTGTACTGCTCGCGGCACAGGTTGTTAAAGGCGCACAACTCCCAGCGAGCAACTGTTCCCTCAAAATATTCTGTGAGGTAATTACCGATGGCAGACAGGTTCTCCTTTGTGTCGGTAGCACCAGGGATAAGTGGAGTTCGGATCCACAATTCAATGCGCTGCGGCTGGTCTTGAATAGTATTACGCATATGTGCCAGGTTTTCCAGGATTTGCTGGTTGGTGACACCTGTGAACTTGCAATGCAAACCCGGATCAAAAAGTTTCAAATCGAAGAGGATCAGGTCGGTAAATGGCAAGAGTTTGTCGAAGGTACGGGTCGAGGCGAGGCCGCAGGTATCGAGGGCAGTGGAGATTCCCTGCTCCTTCAAGCCTCGCAAGAGCCCCTCAGCAAAGTCTAACTGAAAGGTTGGTTCACCTCCAGATAGAGTTACCCCACCGCCAGATTTTTCGTAGTAAGCCCGGTCTTTGAGTAATTCAGCCAGTACTTCTTCCACGGTAACGGTCCTGCCTAACATCTCTCGTGCGCCAGATGGGCAGGCCTCGACGCATTTCCCGCAGGCTTCACACTGTTCGCGGTCAATGACCAGGCCGGCCTCGGTCATTGTCAGGCAACCGTTCGGACACGCCTCCACGCAGGTTTTGCAGCCGATGCAGCGCACTGCGAACCACTGGGTCTGCAACTGAATGGAGATACTCTCCGGATTGTGGCACCAGGTACAGTGGAGCGGACAGCCCTTGAAGAAGACCGTGGTGCGGATGCCTGGGCCATCCTCGGTGGAGAGGCGCTGGAGGTGCAGGATACGACCGGTGGTCATTTCATCTGGTGGCTTTCACGGGCGATGATCTCGTTCTGGAGTTCGCGCCCGATGGAGGTGAAGTAGGCGTTATAGCCGGTGACGCGTACCAGCAGGTGGCGGTAATTCTCTGGATGCTCTTGAGCATCACGCAGCAAATCAGCATTGACCAGATTTACTTGTAAAGCCGAACCGCCATTTTCAGCGTATCCCTTCAAGAAAGCTTTGAACTTCTCGCGGTGTTCAGGATCGCGCAGCATGGATGGGCTGAAGGTCATCGTATGGCTACCTCCGTTGGGCAGAAGATTCAGGTATTCATCCCAATCTCCCCGGCCATCTGTGGCTTTACCACCCAAGGCTTTACCCACCGAGTTGACGTTGGCTGTTGGGCCGTTAATGTCCGCTCCATTGGATGGGCACAACGCGTTCGACAGGAATTTTCCGCGTGGGCGTCCATCGGGGCTGGCAGGCACGACGAATGAATCGGCTACCCAATAGTTCCAGGACAACATACCGGGGCGGAAGTAACGTCCTGTGGATTTTGTCTTGTACTTCCAGGTTTCTCCAGCCCATAATTCCATCACCTGACGTGCCAGTGCGTCGGCCGCATCATCATCTCTGCCATACTTGGGCGCTTTGTGAAGGGCGCGCGCCTGAAGAACTTCGTGCCCCTTCCAGTTGTCTTTAAGCGCCTGAATGAGCTCTGCCATTGTGCAGGCTTTTTGATCGAATACTAGATACTTTACAGCCAACAATGAATCAACCGTGGTGGCATACGTGACCGCTTCAATGGTTACATAACCTAATTCTGCGCCACCCTCAGTAATGTCCATTCCTTTCTGGGCACAGCCTTTAACCAGGCAGGAGACGTATGGCGTCGGTGCAAATTGTGCCCGAATGGACTCGCTTTGCTCGTATACATCCACAATCTCGTGGATGATGTGTTGGGTCTGAGCTGCATATGCGCTCCAAAATTGCTCCCAGACTTGGAATTGGGTTGCATCGCCAGTGTCGGCTCCCCAGCGGGTGAGAGGGTCGGTTTTACCGGTCATTGGGTCGGTAAACGGGATCAGGTCAAAGCCGCCAGTCAAAGCCAGTTCCACTGCTTTTAGCAAATTCAAGTTGGCATCCACGGTACCGGAGCGGTCGTTGCCGACCATCGTGTTTTCAAGGCAGCCAACTGGAGCATAGTCGAAAACATTATTCTCATGGATGAGATGCGTCACACCCGATTTCTTAGCCTGTAGCATCATGCCGGCCATCGAGCGCTCATCGAAGTTGAGCAGGAATGGTGATCCCTGGCTGGATGCGATCATTTCCACCACGCGGTCAAGCAACCTCTCTGGCGAGCCACGATGCAGACGCACATTGGGTTTGGGCTCCAGGATAGGCGACATCTCGTCAATCACGTCAAGTAAGATGTAGGTCAGATCATTCGACATATCCTTCCCACCAGCTCCCATTCCTGAGATGGTGAAGAGTTGACCATAACCTGCGGTAATCCCCTGGTTGCCTCCTGTGCGGATCATGCCATCGTAGGCGGTGTTGCAGTGCAGCCAGAAACATTTCAGGATTTCCTTACCGAACTCCGGGTCCAGGCCTTCATCGATGGACTTTTCCCATAAGGGATATAAGTACTGATCCAGCCGCCCGAAGGAGTCACCGGGACCAGGGTAGTTTTCATCAGCCATGACCAGCATGTGAGTCAGCCAAAGGGATTGCACAGCTTCCCAGAAATTTTGTGCTGGTTCCCAGGGGACGCGCGACAGGTTCTCAGCCATTGTGAGCAATTCCTGGCGGCGCTGTGGATTGGCTTCCAGGTTTGCCATTTCCTGGCACTCCCTGGCATACTCCGCTGCCAGCTCACGGGGCATGGTCGCAGCAGTCATCATTGCACGCAATTGTGCGCCTTTTTTGCCATTTTTATCCCCTTGGGATAACGCCGCGTAAGCGGATGCGAGTTCCGCGTGCACAGCTTTCCATCCCTCGCGGATGATGCGCCCGTAATCGGGGATCAGGTGTCCGGAAGTGGCACCCACATTACCATAGCCATGGTTGTGGAACCAGAGCATCGCTGCACGGCTGCCATGGTTGCCGTAGACCAACCTGTCCCGGTCTTTGGTCTCCTTTTCCGTCAGGCAGGTGGATGTCTGTATGTTGAATCGTCCACCAGCCAGCAGATCCCCGGGCAGGATTTCCTTCGGGAGATAATGAACCATGACCTCGCGGTTGAACCAGGCTCGGCGTTCCGGTAGCGACCACTTCCAGAAATCAGGATGCAAGCTAATGGGGTGTGCCACCTGTTTGAAGGACGAGCGAAAGGTCTGGAGGAATGTGTATGTCTCAGGGACGATATAGAAAGTTAATTCATTGTATTGGAAATCCCAGGGTGTTCCGGTAGTCCAGGAGGTGTACTCGTTGTTCCAGGCTCGGTTAACCCCCTGGAAATAATAATCACGCAGCCATTGGATGCGAGGCGATAGATTGGTAGGCGTCTTAATGGAAAAGCGGGGTTGAGTATAGGTCATTGTGGTCACAGGCGATCTCCTCATAGGTTTTTAACCGTATTTGTGAATCTCGTCCATTAATGCAAGTAATTTTATTTGCATCGGGCTATTTCAGCTGTACTGACCTTCTAACAGGAAATTCTCCAGTCAGTAACCATATCCCAGCTAGGATTATCTTTCTAATTATACAACTTAGAAGATGGTCCATTATTAAATTGATCCTTGACAAATGACTGAAGATATTATATACTTCAGATAAAGTGAAGTATATAATATGTGAAATGTATAATAATGGAGGGAATAATGTCTCTTGTACGTAAGCTCAAACCAGATCGTAATATTACCGGTGCATTAGTTCCCCTGTCCATGCTTCCTATATTTGGACTAACTTCTCTGATCTTTGGTATCCCCACTGGCATGCTTACCTTAGCGGTGATGATCGCATTGTTTGGATTGTTCTACCTATATGTGTTCATCCGTACATGGAACGTATTCCTGTTGGTGCTCAGTGCGGATTGTGCCTTTTTTGTCTTCATGTTAGTCATGGCATCTGGAAAGTTAAAAGATGCTGAGGGGAATTTTATGGCGGACCCGTTTAATAGTACAGAGTTTGCATTGGCGTATTTCACCGGACTAGTATTCTTTGGTTTTGTGATCATTTTCCTGACCCTGACACGCAGGTTAAAATGGCGCGGGCGTGAAATCTTTGAGCTGGCAGCTGAACCTGTGGAAGAAACAGGAAACGGCTACACATCCCGGCCGCGTCCGGTCGGGAAGGTGGATTACAGCCCGCAGCAAATGCGTGCATATTCCCGTTTTTGTAGCAGTCACCTGATTGCCTTACCCTATAGCACTTCTAAGAACATTACCCTGGTTTTAATCAAGAATTCAGAAGAGTTTGAGCGCTTGCTGGGCTTGAGTGGTGATTATCGCGATGCCACATGGGTCAACTTTGATGTCGATGGCGAGGTTTCGGTGCATATTGCCCAAAAAGATTACCTGGATTACCGCGAACCACTGGCTTTCGACCAGCTTTGCACCTCTTTGGGGCAGGTTTTCATTGACTTTTTTGATCTATATGACAAAGGGGAGGGCGTCAGGGTGATTGATCGCATGGACAATCTCAAGATAAGCATCTTGTCCTAAGGCAGGCACTTTATGGACTTCCAAACCGCAGCAAAATACGCTTCGTTGCTCTCTAAAGATTATGCTGAAGATATCTTCCAGCTGTTGGTAAATTACCAGGCTATCTCAGCCTCCGAGGTTGCCACCCGTCTTGACCTGCACATCAAGACTGCCCAGGATTTCCTGGAATCACTGGAGCAGCTTAATATCTTATCCAAAGAGGAGGTTCTAGAGAAAAAGCGCCCCTATTATCGGTATATTCTGAAGCAGACCAGACTCCTCATCGACATCGATCTAATGCAGGTCAAGCAAGAACCATCCCAGAAGAGTTTGTCTTCCTTTATTAGGGAAAAGGAGAATGCCGGGGCACGCTTTTCGGTAGCCCGTAGCGGTGACTATATCACCAGTGTGACGATCTGGACCGGGATTGGGCGGGAGCGGGAGGAGCGCAAGATAAAACTCACCACCCTACAGGGCAAGTTCCTTTTCCATCTGCCTTTTCCAAAAGCAGAGCCTTTAACGGTTGATGAGATCATGCGAAAGGCTTCTATTGACGAGAGCCTGGCACCTGAGATCATCGACTTGGTCCAACTGCTTGAAAAATATAATGTAATCGAATCTATACCATCGGTGGCATGATGAACTTTGTAGTTCATCGTTTCAATTTATATATATATTCACCCGTTATCACCTGCCAGACGGGCAATTTGGAGGATGCATCCCCGAATCACGTCTTGTTTCTCAGGAGGAAGGGCGCTCTCTTCGATTTGTGCAATGTGCTCGACGTCGTTCATCGCTCGGATGATGCTCACCGGAACCTCGATATTGCCCTCAGCAAATGAATTCAGATATTCTACCGCGTCGATCAGGAAGTTCCGCATTTCGTCATCAGCCTGGGCAGTTCGAAAGAATCCAGACAGGGACGGGGATAATTTTGCCCCACGAACTGGTATGGGCGCTACTCCATACGAGCGGGTGGTAGAGAAAGAATATAATGCAATGGCTAGTTCCGAAAAACTCTGCACGCGCTCATATATTGATTTTCCTATTACATCCCAGATTATAGAACGCCAATTGCGTATTTGGTTGGGCAGCTGAAGTAGCTGTCTGACTTCCTTTTGCCAGGCTTCATCAATTTTACCTGTTACATGCTTCAAGAGCAGATCCATGTCGGTATTGAACAGGTTTTCCTGCAACAATACCGCCAGATCCGGCCGGAGGGTAGGAATAAGCTCCGCAATGAAAACCCCATTATTAAAGAAATCGGTTACATTTACGCCATGGCGCCTAAGAAGCTCCTGCTGGAACAACGGCAGATAATGATACAACGCGTTGTTATCTTCCCGAAGCGCCACAAAGGCGGTGTTACCAGCCGGAAAAGCGGTTTCGATTCGCTCGAGGAATTCTCCCTTCCAATCCTGATATATCCGCAGAGTGTTTAGAATTTCATACACAGGCAAGTGTGGTAACAGGTGCTCCGCAATCATACGCTCTCGTTCCGCTTCCACAAAAGCTTTTTGAGCATAACGCTCAAGTGCACGGAACAGGCCGGTTGTGAGTTGATTGATACCGAGCACATGCGTCTGGGCTTGATTATGGGCAATGGCTCGCAACAGGCTGCCTTGTTTTGCAAGAGGAATGATTTTCGCGATATTTGCCAATATCTGCTGTCCATATTCAGTACCCGAATCTGGCTTATGCCTGGATGTAGGGCGATCGCGCAGTTGAGGAATTGACCTCCCAATGAAGTAAGAAATAATATGAATGCCGACGACATCTTCTTCACGTCCATATAAGATGTGCCGGAAATTTTCGGTTAGTTCTTCAATGAAGCCTTCGTAGATTGCTTCGTTCGTTCCGATGGTTAAGCGCTCAAGTTCCTGCATACTCCGGCTTTGTGCACTCAAGCGGCTCTCTGCTATTGTTTCGGCAGCTCGAATCAAATTATCACGATGCTCACGTTGAGATTCCCTGACATGGTATAACAGGCTGACAAAATCATGAACCGGTAAGTAACGCAGTTGTTCAGATAAATTGCTCTGGAAAGTTCTCAGATCATCAGCAAGGAAAATACCTTGTAGCGGTGTGACCGCATATACTGTGCTTTTGCGGGCGGCAGCTGGTAGATGAGCAGCAAACCGACGGCGGCTGGCATCAGTGTTGTAAAAGGCGGGACGACCTGCGACGCGAGAATAATAGCCGCCCTGGCGTTGCATTGGCTCACCACTGCCTAATTTTATGCGCATAGTTTCTGCCACACCATGTTCAGCAAGCCAGGTCTGAATATCAAACTTGGCTTTATGATAGATCAACGCGCTGGTTGGCTGGCTTTCCTGCTGGCTTAAATCAGATCCGGCGATGAAGACCTCGGGAATTATCTCTGCAAATCGCTCTTGGACGGATTGCGCAGTTTGACGGCTCTGTGTGGCATAATCCCACACCCGATCTAAATACCCTTTTATGTTTCTGATCGTTTCTATATCTTCGAGCAGGGGGATTAACCATAGTGAGGGAAGTTCTATGGAGGGGAGCTTCCGATGTACCTGCTCAGCCTGGACGTGCATCTTTCGGTCGAGTGATATGAGGGCTTCTGGTTTTGATGAATAACTGACCTGCAGAGCAAGCACCATGCCTGGGTTACCGTATGTTCCAGTGATGGCATTGATTTCATACAAATTATATACAGTCGTATCAATCGCAAACTGATCGCGAGCGGTGACCATACCTTGGTGTATACGGGGGGTGATTACGGTCCGCTGCAGGATGTCCCGATAATCAACCACTTCACGGAGCAGTTCTTCCGAAAATCTGTTATTCAGTAAAGAAGGTATCAAGGCGTGTAATTGTTTCCGCAGTCTTTTATTCAGGCCACAGTAATCCTCCAACATCTTCCTGCGTTGTTGCCGAAGTTCGAGCATTTTCTTCTCATAGCGGTCATTATGCTGCCATAGAATACGCGCCGGATCACGACGTAAATGCAAGCGAGTGGTCATCCGTTGTACAGGTGTGGTGTCCAGGGAAAATGGCAGGATACCCCTGTAGCGCTGTTCCAGTTGGTGGGTTAAGTTTGTGATATCGTTCAGAAGTTGGGTAAAACGCTGATTCCGTCGAGGCAGTCGATCGAGTTCAGCGATCAGTTCAGGACTAATTAATGCATGTGGGTCGGTCTGGCGGAGAAGATTGATGAGGCGGGCCATATGCTGCACATTTTCCATTAGTACTGCAGAAACCAATCGGTGGCCCTGTCCGGATGGACGGTTGCTTCCATCCCAGTCGCTCCAAAAAGATAATAATGTCGGCAATGTTGTATCAGTAAACTGTTCGATATAATCCTCGCCAGTTATCATCGCCGCGAGATCCAGCAATACTTCATCCGCCTCTTGTTGTGAGTTTATACTTACATTCCGACCGAGATATTCTTGCCACAATTCCTCGGCCGCATTATTAATCATCGAGCCTGATATTGAATGCGAAGAAACCAATACCTTCACAATCGCATCGAGTGACAATTCCGCTTGTAGTGAGTAGACCTGTGTGGGATGAACAGTGCGGTCATAGGAACGCAATCTGAACAGTGCTTGGCGACGTGGGAGAGAATCTTTCATGAATTCTCTATCCAACCGCTGGTCCAGCCAACCGGCATTATCATTCAACGCTCGCCGCATCATTTCGTCGCTGATTGTTGCCCGATCGATGAGACGGGTTCGGAAGCTCTCCAGTCGCTCCGGTCCGTAGGATTGTAGAAAATCATTTAATAACTTTTCATTGTCGAGTGGAGCCAGGGGTATATACTGGCGTTTGGTCGCATTGTGTTTGGCAAGCACGAGTATTTGCTTTGAAACGTTATCCCATTCGCGGGTGAGTTCATTTGACCGCTCGACTCGGTTGGTCAAAACCCGGAAGGTCAACGATTTCCGGTTATAGTGAGACTCTTCCTGTGCAATCAAGCGGTTAAGGTCTATCAACAAGCGGCGGGTTTTTGGTAGGAGTATTTCTGCGTCATCTACGCCACCTAAAGTAAGCCTGAATGTAGTCCTTCCGGTTTCATATCCTTTTTCAGTTCTTGCAAAAGTAGCCAGTGGCAGCAAGCCGATCCCACGCCGTGCCAGGGTTGATGCCAGCCAATCCAGTGATAAGCCAGACGGCAGTCGTTTAATCTGTAGAAGAGGGTACATACTTCCAGTGGGGGGGATAATAACCAATCCAAACGGGTTGCGGTCCGGTGGAAGATTCTCCGCAGCGGCAAGCAACGCCTGTGTTCTTTGGCTAAAAATAGCATTCCTCAAGTGCCAGTAGGAACGGATTGCTTGTGATGTGCCTCGGTAAAATAAGTAACCGATAAAAATCGCCGCCAAGTTAGGCTGAATTGTGGAATTCAAAGCATCGAAAAGTTGGCGTAAAGCCTTATCACGGATTTCTACCACTGCCAACCTGGCCCCAGCAAGGCAATCGGTCTTGGATATGGAATGAACTGTGATTATCAGATTGGCTTGCTCCTCATTCAATTCACCAATTCGAACCATTTCCGATGCAATCTGGCGAGCTGTTTTGATTTCAGGGAGATCATCCACTGGTACCACATCTTGATAAGCCAGATCATCAATCAGGTAAAGACCGTTTTGTAAACAATAGGCAATTAATTTACGGACGGCTTTTTCAGCGAATATCCTGCCCGTTGCATTATGTGGATTGTTGATCACCACAGCGCCATGCTTGCGCCAGGATTGGTCTTGTCGCAGGAGCTGATCTACTTTATCAATCATCGCGGAAACATCGAGCTCTAACGAGGGGCTCAATGGCACGGCATGAATCTTTGGAAAGCACTGTTCATAAGACCAGCTTAAATCTGGAATCACCACATCGGTTATTCCGCAATGAAAGCCTAAGATTCCCAACGCTGTGCGAGATGAACCACTTACCACCATGCAGGCTTCCGATTGATACTGGGGTTGATGTTTTATAAAAGCACTAAGATAACTACGCTCTAGTGCCTGACACCAGGCTTGATCGTGCATATGCTGAATCAACAGATCAAGAAGTTCATTTGTTTCAATGGCAAAAAATTCGTCAACGATACCAACTTTCCACGTCTGCCGGATTCGTTCGGCAAATTGGGAGGTTTCTTCTTCGACGAAATTCACAGACTGGGTCAGTTTCTCCGCTCGTTCATTCAACAACCGTTCGAGGTATCCTTCTACCCGTTCAGCGAGTTTTGGAAGTGCGTTTTCCGCGCTGATACCAAACGCCAGGCCATCAAAAGACGGCTTGATTTGAGGCATAACTGCAGGAAGCTCATCCGCGAGATGAGTTGATTTTTGTTCCAGAAGATAGATAAGAAGCTCGACTTCAGCAGCAGAAGGAGTGCCCTTCATATTGAAATGAACATTTTCCATCACATTAAGGTAATCGGCGTTCCCTGCGATAAACACAGTTGAAAAGGTATGCAAGCGGGGCGAGAATATCGCCGGGGTTAGCAGCCGGATTACGCGTTGCACCAGTTTGGCCTCCCGAGCCAGTGAAAGGTGATTGGGTGCATTGTTCGCCTCTATGAAATAGAGTGGGCGTTCTATGCTTAAGGTACGCAACTTACGGCGGGTTTCCTCTCCGAGCAAATCACCAATCAGTAAAAATGTTGGGATTTCAGGAGATTGCACCAGGAATTGCTCAACCTGTTCCCGGGCAATCCTTTCATCGGGAGCGAGTGATTCATAAAACAGATTCGGGATGGTCTTTATCGGAGGGATAAGCTCGCAGCGATAACATAAGATGCGAGCCGGGGTGATCTCCAGATATGCGGATAAAGCAAACAGCAGGATCCGCAATGCTTCGCTAATCCCTCCTGATCCAAGAATGATCTCCCGTCGGCCGGATTTTTCCCCGGTATCATAATGTAATGGTTCTTGTTGCTGTTCCAGCCAGGCACAAAATGCTGTGATCAGGGCATGGGGATTCTTCCTGGAATAACCACCACGCGGCAGGTAGGGAGAACTCTTTTGAATTAACCGGATAATGAACTCAAGTTTAGGCTTTTCAGATGGCTCCCATCCTAAGTATTCAAGGATTGCCTCGGGTTCAGTGTCACGCAAGTCTTCCCGTTGAACATCAATTCCGAGCGCAATACGCAAAAAAGCTGAGGAAAGCCTGGTATCTTGAAGAGGGTTCCCTATATGGAAATTGACTTTCTCTTCGGGTGGAACTGGCGCTGCAGCTGTCGTTTCACTTATCTCGGAAACGCGCGCAACCCGAATTGGTTTCAGACGAAAGAAAGTCAGGGGATCAGTCTGAGGCAACATTGGTTGAGGATTCAAAACGCATCAAGCGGCTTGCGAAACAGTATGAAACCCTCGTTAACTTGTCGGTTTCTTGGCTTCAAGGGCCTTTTGCAACAATGCTTCAAAAAGGTTGAGAAGCTCTGAACCATGCCCAGTATCCTGAGGGGCTAAGGATATGACGGTTCGGGCGTTCTTCAGGTTTTGACTGGCTTCTGCCAGGCGGGCAGCCTGGGGTGTGAGCATCAGTAATTCCGGGCTGTTCTTAAGCACCTCTAATTCCTCGATTTCAAATGCGAGGCGCATGCGATTACGGGCTAGCTCGTCTTCCAGGCTTTGGCGTGTCAGTTCCGCCTCCTTTTCTAACAGCAGACTCTTTAGCTGGACTTTTTTCAGCTCGAGCGCATATTCCATTTCGGCAATATCGTCATCAGCTTTGCTTTTAGCTTTTGCTGCTGAAACACGTGCCTGTTGGTTCAATTGCTCGGTCTGTTCAAGCAGGCGTGCTTGTTCCTGCTGGCGAAAGGCATCTGCAATCTCCGGGTCGGTAGGATCCAATGATTGGATGGCTAACGAGATCAGTTCAACACCCAATTTTTCGTTGATACCAGCCAGTCTCTCATGTAAATAGGCCAGCATATTGGTTGTGGAAAGTGCATTAATCTCAGATCTTTCGGTGTATTCTTTAACAAGTTCCTGTAACAGTACCTGAACCTCATCTGTAGAGCGCGCAATTGCGTCTTGATTCCATCCCCCGACGTGGATGAGAGAAGGAAGATTTTCCAATGATGGCGCGACCGAACCTACGAGTTTAATTCGGACCCCAAGACTCCCTACCGCAGCTGCTTCAATAGTCAATTGGATTGGGCAGGTCGTTCGTTTCAGGACGAGGCTAAAATGGCGTGGATAGATCAAGCCCTTTCGCTGCCTGATTTGGCCTTTGGACTCGTAAAGCACCAAAAAATCCGGTTGGCGAATTCGATACTCTACGATGATCAACACTATGATTCCCAAAATGATAACACCGGATATGATTCCCAGGATGGTTTCCATAATCCTTACCTCCTTAGAGATGCTTGGTCATCTGTTGACTGCTTGGACCAGGCGATCAACCTGGCAAGCATCCGACATTTTTTCAGTCTATCATGCTGGATTTACATCCATCATGGTAACAGTGCGAATTGTGCAGTGGCTCAACCAGGCAAGCACTTCGATTTGTGACAGTGATGCTCCGAATAATTTGCGGTGAATTATACCTTGATAATAGGGTATGAAAATTGAACTTTGACGGTAGTAGGTTCTGTTTATATGAATCGCGCTAATAAGAATAACAAAAACTTTTCATTGTTATTGAGTATTCATATAACCATCCCTCGATTTGGAATACTTGAACAGCCATCCATTTTCCCAAAATACCAATCAAGGTTATACTTATTTCGTTGAAATGAATAATCCGTTGGAGGAAGGATATGACACCTGACGTCAATGCACTCGAACAGCTTTACCGCTCACGCACGACTGCTTCAAAGAACCTGTTTGATTCAGCAGGGAAGTACCTGCCTGGCGGTGTTGCCGCCAATGGTAAATACCTCCCACCCTACCCGATTTATATGGTCGGAGGTCAGGGAGCGGAAATGGTGGATATCGATGGTAATAATTATATCGACTTATTAATGGGGGCAGGTGTTCATATCCTGGGTCATTCGCCAGAGAGGGTCCTACGTGCTGTCCATCAGCAGCTTGACATTGGGGTGCATTATTATTTACCTGCTGAGGTAGAGGTCAAGCTAGCGGAAAAGGTCTGCCAGCTGATGCCATCGGTTGAGATGGTACGCTTCCTTAACAGTGGCTCAGAATCGACCTTGATGGCTATTCGGGCTGCCCGGGCTTATCGAAAGCGATCCAAGATCGTGAAATTTGAAGGCAACTTCCACGGGCAACACGACACGGTCCTGGTCAGCACTCTGGCGGTGGAAGGCAACCCAGGAACCCCCCAGCCGCATCTTGATAGCGCAGGCATCCCTGATAATGTTAAAGACAATATCATCATCCTGCCCTACAATGATCCCGACACTGCTGTCAAACAGATAAGGGAGCACGCAGACGAGTTGGGTGGGGTGATTGTCGAGCCGGTCTCGGCGTTCGGCCTGGGTGTGGTGCCCGCTGATATTGAGTTTCTCAAAGCTTTACGCCAGGTTACAACCGAAACGGGCGTCCTCCTGATCTTCGACGAGGTGGTAACCAATTTTCGGCTTGCCCTTGGTGGTGCATCAGAATTCTTCGGTATCATTCCTGATTTGGTTTGCTTGGGAAAGATCCTGGGTGGTGGCTTTGCCATTGGAGGGTTTGGTGGCCAGAGGGAGATCATGGATAAGGTGGTCACTCCGAAAGTCGGTCTGTGGGATCTCTCCGAGCAAATTTTCCAATCCGGTTGTTTCTCTGGCAACCCGGTCTCGATGATGGCTGGGCTTGCTGTGCTGGAGGAGCTTGAGAAAGGTAAGGCTTACCCGTATATCAATACGCTGACAGAGAATCTGTGCAACGGGATGAACGACCTCGGAGAACACCTGAGAGTTCCACTTATGGCTCTCCGGGTGGCGTCCATATTCCAGTTCCACTTCACCACCACTGCGATCAAGAACAAGCGCGATGCAATGAAAGCCAACAAGCAAGCTGCTGGGCTGTTCCACCTTGGATTACGCGCCCATGGCATCATGGCAAGTGCTCACCCGCTCTTCATGTCCACCGCACACAACCAAAGCCACGTCGACAAAGTATTGGATGTCTCAGAAACAGTTCTCAAGCAGATGTTGAACGACAAGTTATTCTAATGGGTGGGGATGGATGTCGTAAGATGGATTTCGGGAAATTAAGCATGTGAATGAATTTCCTGCATCCCCCATCCTGACATTGACTGGTTCACCCCGGAAACGTGGCAGGATTCATGGGGAAACCTTACGGCTTATAAACATCAAGGCGCAGGAACAGAGCAGTAAGATGAGAATTCAGATATTGCCTGCACCAGTTTATTTTCTGCTGAAAATAACAATGTGAAGCCATCAATTTTGCAGATGAACATATCATCGGCCAGATTCTCTTTGGCAAATGTGATCCATTCCGGGTCAGATAGTATATATAGCGTCTGTGCATCAGGTCTATGAGATTGTAGATCTTCCCAAACTTTTTCGCTATATTCTTCGAAAGCTAGTGTATCGTTACGCGCAAAATAGCCCAGGTTAAGGGTTAAATGATTTCTTACTGCGTATAATGCAAATGGCTCATAAGGCGGTTTCAATTTCTTCGCAGGAATAATAATTATATGTTTATTGGTCAGTGCTGCTGATCTCCAAAATTCTGACTGTAGGGGAGTTTGATAACTGGTTAAGCCGGTCAATTTTTTGGGTTGATAAAGCGGTTGTATATCGCCAAACTGCAACAGCACTACCACGAATAGAAGCTGCGTTGGAAAACGAACATTCCGAAGGATGATAATTATTCCAAATAATACCAGGAAATAAAAGACCGGCCAGATGAACCGGCCAGATGCACGAAAAAGGCTGAGGAACATTAAAACGGAGTCGGGCAATTGAATATCCCATAATGGCAGTGTATCTAGAAATGCCCTGTTAGAGAGTGAATAAAGTATATAAACAATGGCAGCAGCACCAAAAGGCAAAAGAAAAGGCAAACTGCGGCGTAAATAATTTTTCTCCAGGAATAAATAAATAGCTGCGGGGATAATCACCAAGTTTCCTAAACCTAAATAACTGAAACCCTCATATTGCTGGTCTATACCTATATACCTTCCCCTTAAGAAGTTCGATGAATAGTCGAATGGGTTTATGAATCCGTTTAGGTTCCAGGAGAAAACACCATAACCATCCACTGAAAGAGAATGGTAACTTAGGCTGAATAAACCTATGCTATATCCGACCAGAAAGACCGCAAAGAATATAGCAACGCCGTCGATAAGAATGTTACGGATTAGCTTCAAGCTCTTCTTCTCTCTGATAAAGCGGAAATACATGCCAATCAGCCACAATGGTATGAGCATTGGTATGTAATAAAAATTAATCAACACGGCTACAGTAAAGAGGCATATCCATGCTCCCCACCATAATTTATGACGGTACTCGAGAAGAATAAACCAAATCGCTAATAGCATAATCCAATGAGCGGATAATGAACTATGGTAAAAAGCGCGAAAAATCATTGGTGGCGAAAGAACAAGTAGCGAAGCGCCAAGGATCTTCACCGTGTATGAACGAGTAAATTCGTGAAGGATCAACAGTCCTACCAGCATTTGACCGACCACAGAGGATAATTCCCATATCCCGAGGTACTGATGATTCTCCTTAAACCAGTGCGAAAATAGTTTAAAGGGAATTGCCAGTAATGGGATTGAATCCATAAAGGTTACTGAAGTACCAAATGGATAACCATAAGCAGAAATCTTTCCTAACGGAAATTGCCAGGGCTCTTGACGAAACCACTCCCATCCAAGTTGATGTTGTAATAGATCCCCACCGACTTTATATATCCAATTTACATGTGTAAAATATAGATGGAATTGACCATATAGCATCCAGTACCAAAAAACCCCGAAAAGGAGGGCCAAAACGACATGAACAAGAAATATTTGAAACGGTGATGATATTCGCAAGTGAGGGAGGGATTTCATGGAGTATAAACAGCGCTATCAAAGTTCATACTATATAAGAACGTTCCGGCTAAGCTGTGTGGCAGACGGGATCAGGATTGAAGTTCTCCATAAATTGCGATGATTGTAGCATATTTTATGACAGGCTTCTGGCATCTCACCGTCCCATCTCCCTCATTAGCCTTAATTCGTGTTGTGGTTCGCACCGCTGGGCGGGTAGGGTATGTGGTTGCCCACAGGTCTTTTCTAGTTGGATTGCCTTGAAAAGAAGTACGTTTACGATGTGTATCCCAAAAGCTTTAGCAGCTTCTTCGATCGTTATGAAATTGGCCAGATCAGGCATAGGGGAAGAAGTCAGAGCATAAGTTCAAGGCCTCGCGTATGAGCAGGGAATCTCATCATCTCCGAGATTGGTTCCTATCGCTTTCCGACAAACGAAGACCGCCAGTTTTACCCGGCGGTCTTTTTACCCTGTGCCCCCAACGAGGTTCGAACTCGTGTTTCGGCCTTGGATCCCCTCAATGGGGATGAGAGGGCTGGAGAAATAAATTCCCGCCTGAATTGGCGGGAATAGTGCCCCCAACGAGGTTCGAACTCGTGTTTCGGCCTTGGATCCCCTCAATGGGGATGAGAGGGCTGGAGAAATAAATTCCCGCCTGAATTGGCGGGAATAGTGCCCCCAACGAGGTTCGAACTCGTGTTTCGGCCTTGGATCCCCTCAATGGGGATGAGAGGGCTGGAGAAATAAATTCCCGCCTGAATTGGCGGGAATAGTGCCCCCAACGAGGTTCGAACTCGTGTTTCGGCCTTGAGAGGGCCGCGTCCTAGGCCGCTAGACAATGGGGGCGGAGAGCGACGGAATTTTACCATCACCCTGTGGCTTCGTCAATTATACGTCGTTTAGAGTATTATTTTCTGTCCCCCAAGCGTTGCCGAGATAATATTCGTTGATTATGAGTTGCGCTATTCCAGTGCCCGTAAAGTAGGTCGGCGCCATATCACCCACAATGCAAATAACAGTAAAATCACAGCACTGATAAATACCGTGAGTGGTTCTCCAATGATGTCGGCTGACCAACCCGAAATCAAAGCCCCGATGGGCATTGCTCCAAAAAAGAAAAATGTGTAAACTCCCATCACCCGGCCGCGCATCTCATCCGCAATCCTGGTTTGTACCATTGCATTGGAAAGGTTGACAATCATCATGAAAGCAAATCCCATTCCTGC
Source organism: uncultured Chloroflexia bacterium (assembly GCA_963777935.1). Taxonomy (GTDB): domain Bacteria; phylum Chloroflexota; class Anaerolineae; order Anaerolineales; family UBA4823; genus FEB-25. The sequence goes on along the minus strand of CAVZSL010000004.1, from coordinate 19,877 downwards.
CATGACCAGTAACGATGGAATCATCCATTGCAGAAGGGCAAATAAGAGCATCGTAATGGGCAATAGAAGGCTGTTAATCGTCCAAAGTTTTCCTCGGAATCGAAAATGACCCAGAGCAGCTATCAGGAGAGCGCTGATCAATGATCCAATACCGCGTGCAGCCATTAAAAAACCATTTGTAGCTGCATCACCACCTAAAACCTGTACCGACCAGGCAGGAATAAGCGCAGCGATGCCCAGGGCAAATAAGGTAGTGATGAACAGGTTGAAAATTAGCATTTTCACGCTGGGATGATTGACGACGTAATTAAGCCCCTCTTTGACGTCACTTAAGGCGCTCCTATTGCTCCTGACCGGGATAAATGGTTTTAATTTCATTAAGAGTAAAGCAATGATCACAGCAAGAAATGAAATGGCATTAATGGTGAAGCACCAACCTGGTCCAACCCAGGCATAGATAAGGCCACCAAATGCTGGACCCATCACCATTGCCAGGTTGAACATGGTTGAATTTAAGGCAATGGCATTGGTCAAGTCTTCCCGGTCTACCATTTCCAATGTGAATGCCTGCCGGGCTGGTGCATCAAAAGCATTAAAAACTCCCAGTAGAAATGACAGGATCAGGATGTGCCACCATTGAACTATATTGCTAAAGGTTAATATCGCCAGGATGAGCGCCAGGATCATCATCCCGCTTTGGGTGATGACCATGAGCGTCCGTTTGGAGACTCTGTCGGCAATTGCGCCGGCATATAAGGTGAAGATCCAGGTTGGAAGACCATTCGCAAAACTTAAATAGCCCAGGTATGCCGGAGATTTGGTTAATTCGTAGATCAGGTATCCCTGGGCAGCGGTCTGCGTCCAGGTGCCTATCAACGAGACCAATTGTCCAGCGAACCATAAGCGATAATTGGGGTACTTCAGCGAGGTAAAAGTGCTCTGAAGGTTGAATTTACTGGAAATGCCTTGCTCACGCAGCAAATTACTCCTCCTCGTCGGAAATAGCCAGCCATTGCGTGATAGCAGGCAAGCTGAGTAACATCAGCACTGTAATAAGCACTGCCGAGGATAGGCACCAGATGCACACCGCATGGATAACAAACAGCTCGAGGTAGGTTAAGTAGATGGAGAACAGCGTCCCAAAGAGGGCCATACCAAACATGACCGGACCTGCAAGCCTGGCAAGCGAATCATTGCGGAAGCGGCGCCATACCCAGGCAACCAGGATGGCAATGTAACCAATCGCCCCTACTAATCCAATTGGTATTATCCCGAATAATTTAGCAAATGGGCTGCTTTGGACTGCATTGCAATCACCCACCGGGCCACATAAGGCGCTTGTGTGAGTAAATTCAACATAGGTAAGATAAACGGATACTCCCAGGCCGATTATTGAAAGCACCGGGATGGCAATGTCCAGCCATCGATTTGCCTTGCCGATTGGCTTGCCCTGAAATGCGCGCAGAATAATGACGATAGTCAGGATCATCGCCAAGACCATGAAAGCCATAATCACCCAAGCCAAAGCCATACCAGTCGCCTTCGTATCCGTTATGGTTTGAGGGGTAAGCTGCAAGTTGGGATTGAAGGAGGTGAAGACAACTCCCTGTGGGAGCAGCTTGTCCAATTGTGGTATATCGGGGTATCCCAGTCCACCGGCGGATAAATATTCATCAATCAACTCGGGCAGTTTATCACGAATTTCGTTTGTACCAACTAGTGTGGTATGGTCAATAAGTACAAACGGGATGGAAACCTGCTCCTTGGCAAGTCCTAAAGTCGAACCCAAGGTGTACAGGGTGTCGATGTCTTCAGTGGTAGCAAGCTCAATTAGCAGGATACTCAATCGAGAATTGTATTTATCCTGTAAGGTTGGCAGAATATTGGTCAATACCTGCGAACAATATGAGCACCCATTTGACCAAAATAAGATGGCATGCACTACAGGTTGTTCATCTTGTATAGGTGCTGATCTTGCGCTGGTCGGTATTCCCAGAATTAATGTGAGAATAAAAAAGGTGATAAGAATTTTTCGCATTAAATATTCCCGATTTCGCAACTATTACCCCTCGGGTGCGTAGATTTTTGGACCGAGGGGTAGGTTATTAAAATTATAATGCTTTTAGGTATGAGATGAATTATAAAATATTAATCTTCACACCGCTAAGGCTTATCAGAGCCAACCTCCAGTTGGATGAAGACTGGATCACCGAAGGGTTCTCCCTGCGGATTGAAGGCTTGCCAGGCACTCTGATAAGTACCTGCATCGGATGGAGCTGTAAATATTATCCGGATAGTTGCTTTAGAGCCGCTGCGCGCAGGGAGAAGTGCCTGGTCGAGGGGTGCGCTTAATTCAACTCCAGACATAAATTTCAGACGGTAATATTTATCCCAATTACAGGTTCCGCTGTTCTCGACCAACCAGCGCTTATCTAAAAGCGCTCCAGGTTTGACAACTGTCCCATCTGGCAGCGAAAGATCTTCCAGAAATGTCAGGTTGTTTGTGCAGCCAGGGGTGGAAATGGGCAGCAGAGTTTCGACGAATTGTGATGTAGCAGCTGGTAATACTACAGTTGTAACCTGCCCGGTAGGCTGGATAACCATGGTTGGCGGTCGGTAGGGTGTGGGTTGTGCGCTGCAACCAGCTAAATACAGACAAAGAAATGGTAGGAATAACATCGCATGCAAGGTTTTCAATAATACACGAAACGCAATACAGGACTCATATTGCGTATCGAAAAGATCATGTGCAGTTAAAATTTTAAACCAATATTTACTGCTCACAAATCTCCATCATCTGAGTTGCTTTCATCTGCCACATTTCCAAACCCCAAGGCAGCTTCACCGCTCGCGGCGCGCTCGCGTACTGCTGTTTCTATCTCTGCTGACAATTCATGATGGGCACGCAGGTAGTCCTTGGCATTCTCACGCCCCTGTCCAAGACGGAGCTCGCCATAGTTAAAGAAAGAGCCTCTTTTTGAGATGATTTCCATGGCAGCTGCCAGGTCGAGCAAATCTCCAGCCTTAGAGATGCCTTCGTTATACATGATGTCAAATTCAGCCGTGCGGAATGGAGGTGCCACCTTGTTTTTCACCACTCTCACTCGGGTGCGGTTACCAATGATCTCTGCCCCAAGCTTAATGGATTGGATCCGGCGAACATCAAGGCGCACAGAAGCATAAAACTTTAGCGCCATGCCCCCCGTGGTAGTCTCGGGGTTGCCGAACATGACCCCAATTTTCTGGCGTAATTGGTTTGTGAAGATTACCGATGTATTGGTTTGTTTGATCGCCCCCGAGAGTTTACGTAAAGCCTGCGACATCAGGCGTGCCTGCATACCCATGGTCGCATCCCCCATATCCCCTTCAATCTCAGCTCGCGGGACGAGTGCCGCTACCGAGTCAATCACAATGACATCGATTGCACCGGACCGAACCAGTGTTTCGGTGATTTCCAGGGCTTGCTCGCCCATGTCTGGTTGCGAAATGAGTAAATTTTCCACATCCACCCCGCAGCGGGCAGCATAAGTGGGATCAAGGGCATGTTCCATATCAATATACGCAGCCGTTCCACCTAATTTTTGCGCCTCAGCGACAATATGCTGGCAAATGGTGGTCTTGCCCGATGATTCAGGCCCATAGATCTCGGTGATCCGTCCGCGCGGTACCCCGCCTACACCCAGGGCAATATCCAGGGATAGCGAACCAGTAGGAATGGATTCAACGAGAAGTTGGTGGGCTTCTCCTAGCCGCATGATAGAGCCGTCCCCATAGCGCTTGGTGATATCTCCCACTGCTTTATTCAATGCTGCCTGGCGTGCTTCATCCATTTCGGGCTGAGAGGATGCGGACTTTTTAACCATGTGAGTCACTCCTTGTTAATTCAAATAATAGTTATAGTTTAGCACATATGTTCGACGTGTCAAGGGGCGGGGGTTTCAAGCGCCGCTGGGGTGAACTCCGCGCCTGGTGGCGCTGGGGTTTGGATCGAAATGCCTTTATAGCCGGTGAAGGTAAAATAATTGACCAACCCAGGATGGACCTCGATATTTGCAGAGAAGAAAACTCCCCCAAAAGCAACGCGAATCAAATATGTCCCGGCTGGCATGTCACCTACCACTAAATTCTCTTGATAATAACGGTCACTGTTTACAGAAGTTTTTCCATAAGACCATGCGAGCCAATTTTGTTCCTTCTGAGGATCAGTGATAACGATCATTTGGTCGTTTAATGGTTGCCCTCCAGTATTTGTTATGCGTCCGGCGATGATACCCCAGCCGATAGGTGGTACCAGCCATAATTCTGGATTACGTGTCGTGAAATAATTATTCTCGCCGATACGCACTTCAAAGTGCAGGTGAGGCCCGGTGACCTTACCTGTCTCTCCCACCAATCCTAATGGATCACCAGTTTCCACATGTTGACCTTCAGCTACATCTATTCGGTCCAAATGCCCGTAAATGGTATAAAGCATCTGATTTTGATAACCAAAATCATGCCGGATGGTAACCGCCAGACCATATGGATCTGTGGGATCAAACCCTCCCCGGTACACTCCATAGCCTGCCCATACAACTGTTCCCGGACCAGCAGCGAGGACAGGAGTGCCTTTGGGGGCGGGAATATCCACCCCAGTGTGTACCACATCCTGAAAAAACACCCCTCCATAACGATAATCTGCCACGGGGATGTTGATCTCGTTTGCTGCAATGGGACTGGCAAAATAGAAGTGGTCGTAAGGGGCGGGAGCCCATGGAATGGGGTAAAGAGGCGGTCTCCAGTCGGTGATGGGGATTGGGCTTTGAGTAGGGTTTATAAACTGTAATGGATCAGGTACAACCGTTGAAGTAGCGGTGGCTGAATATACAGGTGAAGGAGAAAGCTCTGGTTCCAATGTTAAACCAATCGTGGGAGTGGCTAAGTTTGATGTGGTAGCAGAAATGAGCGGATTGGTGGTATCGGTGGGGAATATTTGTTGTGGGGCTAAGGTTGTCTTGGATGGTTGGCATGCGGAAAGGGCTACGATGATGATCATCGCATGCAGCCAGCGGATTGCTCGCCTCAGCATGGCAGAATTACACCGCAATATCTGTGCAGAAGATGGCCGAGGAATATTGGAGGCCTGCTTATTCAGATTATCCTCCAGGAGTTGGAGTGGTAGTTTGATCCAGCTCAAAAGCCGCTGGAGGCTGGGTAGGTGTAATTTGAAAGGGCGTGAGAGTTGGGCGAGGGGTGGGAGTAGATGTCGGTGTGGGGGATACAAACCAATATGATGTGGGAGTGAGTGTGCGTGTGGGAGGCATAACAGGCGAGGGAGTGATCATTGTTTCCGGTGGATATAGATCGAGCATTGCGGTTTGCCAATCCAGGCCATTCGTTAATACAAATTCATTGAAACGAGTCGCGGGATAAGATGCTCTCCAGGTGGTAAGAGCAGGTAAACGCTCCCATCCGTAGGAACTGGCCAGCGCAGTGAAATCGATCCAATACCCCGATGGAGTAGTCGCTAATTCTGTGCCTCCATGCTCATAGGTGGTGGTATCCCCATTGTTGCGGGAAGTAAAATCCCACGGTTGGTCATGCAAGGGTATTCCCGCTGATCCATCCTGATAAATAGGCCGGATGTACACCCTCCAGAAGGTTTCTGAACCAAAATTCTCTTGTCTAACGAAAAGCCAACCGGCATCCATCGGTACAGTATTAAAAGCAAATGCACGCCCGGTATATAACCAATCGTTGCCCATGCCAGGGTCCAGTGGAGCGGTCAAGGGAACATAGGCGTTTTCGAGAGTGGAGAGAAAATCCCAGCCGGCCTCAGTGGCAATCCGCGTGCGTAAGGCTGTAAAACTTTCATCGGTCATATCGTGTAGATAAGGGTGTGGTGCCTCTACACCAACTAATGGTGAGAGCTGGTAACGCCCGCCGTTGTCACTTGGTTGGGTAGTAAGAATTGGGACATACAAAGGAGTTGCTGTAAGCTGTGCTGCCTGTTGGTATATCGCCTGCAGGGGCGAGGTCGAGGCTACCCTTCCCCAACTCAATCCATGGATAGGACCCGGCAGCTCTAGAGCTGGAAGCGCCAGACCGGGGTAGAGGGCGCGATAAGCAGTCAGGTAAACCCGGTTGGGTGATTGAAGACTGGTCAGGATTATATCCCCCTCGGTACTCCAGACTGGCCAGTCACCACTACCAAGGTTTTGCCGGTTTGCTGCAATGGAGGTTAGATTTGTTTCACCTGACGGTGGCAACTCCACTCGAAAAAGCTGGCGTATCCCATCCTGCTCGCTAACCCAGACCAAGGAGTTACCATCTGGTGACCAGGCTGGGTGGTTATCTATATTGGTGGGGTTTTGGCTGATATTTTCATAGCGCTGATCCTCGCTTTTATCCAGGTCTGCCAGCCAAATCTCGTTTTCACCACTGCGGTTTGAAACAAAAACAATTCTTCTACCGTCGGGTGACCAGGCTGGGCTAAAATCTGCAGCCGGGTTATTTGTCAATTGGAGGGTTTCACCATTGGTATCGATTGATTGGATCCATATTTCCAGGTTATCATTGACGTACGCTTCATATATAAGCCATTGATTGTCAGGAGACCAGGCAGGCGCTGCTTCGTATTCCAGTGTGTCTGTTAAACGGGTGATATCACCGGTATACAGATCTAACAGGTAGATATCCCAATAACCACTACGGTTGGATGCGAAAGCAACCGTTTCCCCATCCGGACTGATAGCAGGAGTGATATCATCCCACGGTCCATAGGTTAACCTGGTAAGTGGTAGTGGTTGCCCGGCTCCAGCTTCTTCAGGCTGGTAGGCAAATAGATGACTGTCTCCTCCCTCATCCAACGCAATGATGATCAAGCCCTGATTTAGGGTTAGGGTAGCCAGGGGTTCAGGGCTGGCTGTGACAGGATTTGGCGTGGATGTGTCTGTCGATGTAGCCGTTGGGGAGGTAGTTGGTTCACTTGTATCGGTTACTTCGGTAAGCGTACTGCTAGCAATTACTGCCAGAGGAGTATCCGATGGTGTGTTAATATTTGTCAGACCAGAAAAGTTGGAACCCTTGATGAGTTGGCTTATTCCATATACCAATCCACCCAGGATGATCAGATTGATTAACACCAGCACAAATACTCCCATAGGGGTGATGCGTATTGTCCACCCCATTCGTCGGCGTTGTGTTCGTGTGTGGCGGGAGGAGCTGATGGGTTCAAATTGACTGTTCATAATAGATTGATAATTCTATTTTACCCGATGCAAGAAATGTGCAAAGTCTCAATATGTTAGAAACCTCCGTCGATCGTGGGATGGATCATCCCAGGAAAGTTCAACCATAAAATGAATTGAGTTTGTACGAAGGAAAATGAAATTAACATCTAGAGATAGATTGGTCGAATATTGACGTGTAAACGTAACCAGAAAGGAAATATACGCTTAGCTTGCTTGAGAATAGACTCACAGGTGTGACCACGTATGACGGATAATCAGTAGATTGCGTTGGTATGATGTCTCACCGCTCGGGATTCAGATTATGGAAGGACGAAAGTTTTCTTCTGGCGGTCCACGATTATTGGATCCGGGAGAGGTATATCCATCATCGGAGCATCGCTTGGTTCTGGTAGGCTTTGGTAATAAATCGTGGAATCGATGTTGTATTCACTACCTGGCTCGAATTCGCGTAAATGCATGGTTAATTCTATTCTCCGCTGCATGGTTTCCAGAATGGTGGTATGTGCAACTTCTTTTCCGGAGGCATTGGTGATAATGATTTCGACGTTGGGTCTTTTTAATAAAAGGGGTTAGCTCAAGAATTACTTTCACCCGGCTACCATCCAACAAGGGCTCGGCCTGCATCTTGTTCAGACGTACTTCCTCGGGTGGCAGGCGAACTTCATTCAGATCCTGGAAAAAGATGTCCATCAGGCTATTTCACGGCATTCCATGTAAAATCGCTTTTCATGGGCTTCACCCATGGAGAATGTCTTACGAGGCAGGGCACCATCCAGTATGACTGTCTTAAATAAATCGCTCTTATTCATCCCGGGAAGGTAGAAGGCGATATTTCCTGGGGTATGTCCAAGTGAATAGATCACCTCCTCCCCGTGAATATAATCAATTCTTTCTGCTCCACCCTGTTTTAGAAATTCATCCAGGAAGGTTTGCAGGGTGCCAACTGGCAAATTCGAGGTGGGATTGGTAATTTCGACCAGTCCATATCCTTGAGGTGAGACAACTCCGATGATTTGAGAGCTACCGGTTGATTCGCAAACTCTGGCGACCATATTGGATTGATCTTTGCAATGAATAAAAGAATACCCGGGTTGGAAGGAAGCCTGCATGGCGCTGAATATATCCTGCTTTACACCAAAGACTACACGATGTATGGGTGTAAATTCCAAACCTTCATCGTGTACATTCTCAATTTCCACCAATGCATACCGCGATGGATGGTCCATCCCCACCTGGGCTTTTTTCTTCTCCCAAATTGCTTTTGCGGTAGCAAGGGAATGATTGCCATCCCCCATAGCGAATAGCAGTACAGGCTGATCCATTCCGATGCCATATTTGCTGGTGAATGTTTTTGGATTAGCCAGTTGTTCTAAAGCTCTCACTGCACCAGTTTCGATGGAAGGGTCATCCACCAGGTATCCGTTTAAGTGACCGGAACCAGCCATCAATTCAAAATCATACAGTTCTTTCAAGTAGGCTTTGGATTTCCCCACTGGTTCGATGACGGTACATTCTGGGTCATCAATCAGTACCAGGATGTGAGGGAGCTCAAGCCTGGCATCTTCCCGGATATGTATTCGCGGCGGCAGGCGTTCAATGATCGTCCCTTCTGTCGCACGGATGAGGGATTGTGAGCCTTTGTTAAAATCATATTGTTCCAGGTCTAGTGCCAGTACCAAACCCTTGCGTGTTTTCCCACTTACTGACCTTTCTACATAAACCATCCCCTCATGGGGCACCAGCATTCCCCCAGACAAGTAGTCTTGCATCGTTTGTTGGATATGCTGGATACGCTCATCTTTCCCTGGCATATCGAGATATACCTCGGGGAAGATCAGGTTGAGCGTGGAAGCTGCATTACCAACCATTTCCTCGACCTTCCTCCAGTATTCCGGTTGTGAAGTGAATTGGTCACAGGCAATTACCGCCCATTTTGCCAGGTCAATCCCTGGGCGGGGTAAATATATACGCGGAATTTGAATGCCTATACTGGGGTAGTTCTTCATGGTATCTCCTGGCTTTGTGTGGGTTAAGAGCAATTGTACCAGGAGATACTTTCCATCTCGTGAGGTCGGTTAATTTCCTGGGTTTTTTTGCCAGGTTTGTTAAAATGGGGTACCGCGGGTTTGATTACCACGGCACCCCGATCACTTGGAGACTTACATCCCTGCCATGAAAGCCAATCCGACTGTACCCGGACCCGCATGGGTGCCAATCACTGGACTGACTTCAGAAAAAATACTTTCTGTGGCATTTAATTTTTTATTTGCTTCGTCAAGTACGAAACGAGCATCAGCTGCGGAATTAGCATGCAGGGTGGCAAGGCGCACTGGCGTACGCCCCGCAATGTGCTCTTCCACAAGTTCGATGATCCGGCTGAGTGACTTACTTCGTGTGCGCACGCGTTCCACCGCTTCCACTGCACCATCCCGCACTTCCAAAATAGGCTTGATGTTTAAAGCAGTACCGAGAAATTTGCTACCCGTACCAATCCGTCCTCCACGATGCAAAAACTCAAGTGTGTCTACGGCAAAGAAAACACCGGTATGCTTGGTGGCTTCTTGAGCCAGCTTCAAACATTCGGCCATATTGGCGCCTTGTTCAATAGCGCGAGCGACCGATAGTACTTGAAATCCCATCGCCATAGCCGTCGTATTCGAATCGACGATTTCTATGGGTGCCTCTGCAGCAAGCATTCCCTTTGCTTGAACAGCCGAGTTGATCGTCCCAGAAAGTTTTGCCGCGAGCAGGATTGCCAATATCTGATGATCCTGTTCTAGAAGACGTTGAAAAATTTCGTGGAATTTTGATACTGTTGCTTGTGAGGTGGATGGCATGACCGTGGATTTTTGTAAGCGGGAATAAAATTCAGTGGGAAGGATATCCACCCCATCTTCGAAAGACTCTTTCCCCCATATTAAAATCTGGGGCGCAACCGTGATTTCATACTTGTCAAGCAGGTCTTTAGGAAGATAAGCGGTGCTATCTGTAACCAGAGCAATTTTTGACATTTCGGTATCTCCTTGGCGAGGTTATGTTTCAGTAAGTCTGATCGTAATTTCCGACCTTATATAATTTTCTAATTCTAATCATAGTACAACCCTTCCATTGGCTAATAGTTACTTATTGGCAACGTGACAATAACGAATGCATGTGATTAATCACAAATATCGGCTGGAGTCTCTTCATTATCTACTCTTGACCTTTCCACACATACACGCTAAAATGCATTCCTGTGTTTGAGAACCTGACTGAACGCCTGAATAATGTATTCACCCAATTACGCCGCCGGGGAAAACTCTCGGCGGCTGATGTTGATACTGCCATGCGCGAAGTACGGCTGGCGTTGTTAGAAGCTGATGTTAACTATGGCGTAGTAAAGGATTTTATCGCCCGTGTGCGCGAGCGTGCAGTCGGAACAGAAGTATCCAAAGCCCTCAATCCTGCACAGCAGGTAATCAAGATTGTTAATGAGGAATTGATTAACACTCTCGGCAACCCCGAACGGCTCAATCTGAGTGGCTCGCGTCCGTGTGTTCTAATGCTGGTAGGCCTTCAAGGCTCTGGTAAAACCACTGCGTCAGCGAAGCTAGCATTCCAGCTTCGTAGCCATGGTGAGCGGGTGATGATGGTCGCAGCTGATCCCTACCGACCGGCGGCTGTAAAACAGCTTGAAACATTGGGTGAAAAACTGGGTGTTCCCGTATATTCAGAAGCTGGTGTAAAACCACCTGATTTAGCCGCACATGCCCTGGATAAGGCTCAAAAAGGTGGAATCACGGTTCTCATACTGGATACCGCTGGACGGTCACAGCTTGATAATACCTTAATGGAGGAGCTTACCGCCATTGCTCGCAAGGCACATCCAGTTGAGACGCTTTTGGTGGTTGACTCGATGATTGGTCAGGAAGCAGTGAATATAGCGAAAGGCTTCCGCGATGCTATTCCTCTTACTGGATTAATCCTGACCAAAATGGATGGAGATGCCCGAGGTGGTGCGGCAATCTCGATTCGGGCGGTAACTGGTGTGCCGATTAAGTACATCGGTACTGGTGAAGCGATGGATGCTCTTGAAGTCTATGATCCCGGTCGCTTGGCTTCCCGGATCCTGGGAATGGGCGATATACTGGGTTTGATTGAAAAGGCTGAAGCTACTTTCGATCAGCAACAAGCCCAAATAGATGCAGAGAAATTACTCGCGGGTGAGTTTTCTCTGGAAGATTTCGCCAATCAGCTCAGGCAGGTGCGGAAAATGGGTCCGATTGCCCAGGTATTGGAAATGCTACCCGGTGGGATGGGTCAATTAGCTCGACAGATTGACCCAAAGGATGCAGAACGCCAGCTCATTTTGACTGAGGCGATCATCAGCTCAATGACACCTCACGAACGGCGCCGTCCCGATGTTTTAAATGCCAGCCGACGCCGTCGTATCGCTACCGGTTCTGGAACCGAGGTTCAGGATGTCAATCGCCTGATCAAGCAGTACCGCGATGCACAACGCATGTTCAAGAACATTAAGAAATCTGGCACGCGTGGTTTACCACGCTTGTTTGGTTAGCGGGATGGGGTAATCCCATTTCGACTGGGAAATAATACCGGTGGCGCGCGTCCCTTTCCGCGTCCTCTTTAAACTCACCGGGTAAGTGACCCAGAAAAATCGATCAAGATTATTATACAGAAGGAGAGTAGTTTAAAAATGGTACGTATCCGTCTACGCCGTGTAGGAGCAAAGAAGCAGCCTAGTTATCGTATTGTTGCTGCAGATATCGAACATCCCCGTGATGGGCGTTTCCTGGAAATCCTGGGCTTTTATAACCCACGCACCACACCGGGGACGATTGAGTTGCATGAAGACCGCATCTATGATTGGATCAGCAAAGGTGCTCAACCCAGCGAGTCAGTCAGCAAACTGTTCAAAACCAGTGGATTGTTAGGACGTTTTGAACGTTATAAAGCTGGCGAGTCACTTGAGACGCTTTTGGCTGAGGCTAAGGCTGCTCAGGAATCACGCCAGCCCAGCCCTCAAACCAGCCAGCGCAAGTGATGCAGCAGGCAATAATATAAGCATATCCTTGGGTAGTAAGGCATATTTACTATGCATGTACACCCCATAGAAGAATGTTGCGTATGCTGCCAGGAACAAGGAGAGATCTATGAAAGAACTCATTGAGTTCATTGCCACTTCTTTGGTGGATGACCCAACGCAAGTACGGGTATCTCAGGAAAATCAAGGTGGGAAAATTTATCTTAAGCTAAAGGTCGCCAAGGAGGATATGGGGCGCGTGATTGGCCGCCAGGGAAGGGTCGCCAATGCTATGCGCATGCTCCTGAATGTATCCGCTTCCCGCCAGGGCAAACAAGCTTACCTGGATGTTGAAGATCCAAAATGAGTAGGGATCGGGCATTTCCAACCCAATCGAACGCTGCAGGCTCGCCGAGCGGTGGCGAGCCTGCATTCTTAGCCGTTGGCAAGCTACGCCATCCGCATGGCGTTCATGGCGAGATACTCATGGAAGTATTTACTGATTTTCCTGAACGCCTTAAGCCAGGGAGTATTTTATACATCGGCGAAGAAACCATGCCATTACGCCTGCTAAAATGCCGGCAACACAGGGAAGGTTTGTTGATGACCTTTGAAGGTTACACGACCCCCGAGGACATCGGTCGATTCCGCAATCACATTGTCTACGTGAAGTCTGTGGATTGCCCTCCGTTAGCAGATGGCGAATATTACCACCACCAATTGGTGGGATTGCACGTAGTCACCGATGGTGGTGAGATCATTGGGACAGTTTCTGAGATTTTAGAAACCGGAGCCAGTGATGTCTTGATTATCCTTCCCGAATCCGGTCCGGAAATTCTGGTTCCAGTTGTCGACGCATTTATCCATGGGATTGACCTCGACAGGCGTGAGATAACTGTGAAACTTATCCCGGGGTTGTTGAGGCAGGAGGCTGAATCTTGACCGAGCCCAAGATGTATTGGGTGGGGCTGAACATGGTTAAAGGGATAGGTTCGGTCCGCTTCAAGGCGTTGCTGGACGAGTTCGGTAATCCTGAAGCCGCCTGGAATGCTTCACCTGAGGCTTGGGTCAAAGTTGGGCTAAGCCAGAAAATAGCCGAATCATTCCAGCGAGTTCGCAAGGGAGTATCGCTGGACCAGATTTGGGAACGTATCCAGTCTCTGGATGCAGAAGTGCTCACCTGGGACGACGATAGCTATCCGCGACATTTAAAGGAGATAGACCAGCCCCCACCTGTCTTGTATGTGCGCACTTCCTTAATTCCTGAAGATGAATGGGCAGTTGCTATTGTAGGCACACGCAAGGTAACAGCCTATGGTCGCCAGGTGACTGAAGAGGTTGCCACTACATTGGCGCACAATGGGGTTACCATCGTCAGCGGGCTGGCGCGCGGGGTAGATTCCATCGCCCACCAGGCTGCTCTCAATGCGGGTGGTCGAACCCTGGCTGTGTTGGGTAGTGGCGTTGATATTATTTACCCACCCGAGAACAGGCATTTGGCCACTCAAATTATGGAACAGGGTGCCTTGGTTAGTGATTACCCGTTGGGCACGCAGCCAGACGGTATTAATTTCCCACCACGCAACCGCATTATTTCGGGTTTATCCATGGCGGTGGTCATCATTGAAGCTGGGATTACCAGTGGCGCCCTGATCACCGCCACATTTGCAGCAGAACAAGGGCGCGATGTATTTGCGGTGCCAGGGAATATTAATGCCCCTCAGAGTCAGGGAACCAACCGGCTTATCCGTGATGGTGCCCAGCCACTCTTAAATCCACAGGATGTCCTTGAAACACTCAACCTGACCATGATCACTGAGCATCGTGCTGTTCGGGTGGCACTGCCTGCCGACCCGATTGAGGCTCGCCTGTATCAGCTGCTCTCCCGCGAACCAAAGCATGTGGATGAAATCCGCTCACAGGCAAGCATGCCCATTGAAACGGTCTCTGCCACGTTGGCAATGATGGAGTTGAAAGGAATGGTGCGTCAGGTAGGTGGGATGAATTATGTGGCAGTGAGAGAACAACCCGAAGCTTATGAAGTATAAGGAATTATCCATTTCAAGCTTGAAATCTAAGCTTAGCAGTTCATTTAGTGTTTAAAGAATCAGGAGGTTTATTTTGGAAGCATATTGTGTTAAGTGTCGAACAAAACGGGAAATAACAGACCCACAGCCGGTCTTCACCACCAATGGAACACCTGCCACACGGGGTACCTGCCCGGTGTGCGGGACCACCCTATTTCGTATGGGTAACACCCCAGCCCACGTGGGGATGATCGCCCCCAAAAAGGGTGACAACCGGAAGGGGAAACTGGTCATTGTCGAATCGCCTGCCAAGGCTCGAACGGTGGGTCGTTTTTTAGGCAAGGGCTTTACGGTCAAAGCCTCGGTCGGGCATGTACGCGACCTGCTGCATTCCCAGCTTTCGGTGGATGTGGAGCATGATTTTGCACCCAAGTACCGCGTGCCCAACGAAAAACGCCCGGTGGTTAAAGAAATCCAGGCACTGGCGAAGTCACACGCCGAGATCTACCTGGCGACCGACCCCGACCGTGAGGGCGAGGCGATTGCCTGGCACTTGCTCGAGTCGGCTAAGATTGAGCCCAAGCGCACTCAACGGGTGGTTTTCCATGAGATAACCGAGCCTGCCATCAACGAGGCTTTCTCGCACCCACGCGCCATCGACATGGACCTGGTGGATGCCCAGCAGGCACGCCGCATCCTCGACCGCCTGGTGGGTTACAACCTGAGCCCACTGCTCTGGCGCAAGGTACGCAGTCGGCTTTCTGCCGGCCGTGTACAATCCGTTGCCCTGCGCCTGGTGGTGGAACGCGAGCGTGAGATCGATGCATTCAACCCAGTTGAATACTGGTCCATCGCGGCTGAGCTGCGCCCGGAAAAGGTGAAGGAGAGTTTCATCGCCAAGCTGGCAAAGATGGATAATGAAGACCCTGTTTTGGGAAACCAAACCATCGTTCAGCCCATCCTGGACGACATGGAAAGTGCTGCCTACGTCATCTCGAAGATAAAACGCGGTGAGCGCAGGCGCAAGCCGTCTGCTCCATTCACCACCAGCACCATGCAGCAGGAAGCTTCACGGCGTTTGGGCTATACTGCCCGCCGTACCATGGCGCTCGCCCAACAGCTCTATGAGGGCATCGACCTGGGAGAAGGTGCGGTGGGTTTGATCACCTACATGCGCACCGACTCGACCAATGTGGCCGAGAGTGCTCAGGCTGAAGCACGCCAGTACATTGGAGAGCGCTATGGTGACAGGTTCCTGCCACCCGAGCCTCCCAAGTATCAGACCAAGGCTAAAGGTGCCCAGGAAGCCCATGAAGCCGTCAGACCTACCTCGGTCATTCGCCACCCTGACACCATCAAGGAGTTCCTCAATCGCGACCAGCTGCGCCTGTATCAACTGGTCTGGCAGCGTTTTGTTGCCTCGCAAATGGAAGCTGCGGTCTTTGACACGCTCTCGGTGGAAGTCACTGCCAAATCTGCCCAGCATGAGTACCTGCTGCGCGCCTCCGGTTCCACCGTGAAATTCCCTGGTTTCCTGGTTGTCTATGAGGAAGCCAAGGATGAGGATCAGGTTTCCGAAGAGGACGAGGAGAATGCCCGCATCCCGGCTGGCATCCTCGAAGGGCAGAGCCAAAAATTGGTGCGCCTGCTACCCGAGCAACACTTCACTCAACCCCCACCCCGCTATACCGAGGCCACCCTGGTGCGCACCCTGGAGGAATACGGCATTGGACGTCCTTCCACCTATGCACCCATCCTGGGTACCATCCAGCAGCGGGGGTACGTCATACGCGAAGCGAAACGATTAACACCCACAGAGACCGGCATCCTGGTCAGCGACCTGATCACCGAGCACTTCCCTGGGGTTGTGGATGTTGGCTTTACTGCCAAAATGGAGGAAGACCTGGACCTGATCGCGGAAGGCAAGCGCGATTGGGTCAAATCCATGCGGGAGTTCTACACACCATTCGCCGAGCAAGTCGCCAAAGCCGAGAAGGACATGCCCGAGCTGAATATGGGACCCGAGCCCATCGGGCGAGCCTGCCCTGAATGCGGGAAGGAGCTGGTGATTCGCTGGGGACGTTACGGCAAGTTCATCAGCTGCAGCGGCTTCCCCGATTGCCGGCACACTGAAGCCTGGCTCGAAAAGATCGGCGTGCCCTGCCCTAAAGATCAGGGTGAAATTGTCCAGCGTAAGACCCGCAAAGGGCGCACTTTCTACGGCTGTGCTAACTACCCCAACTGCGACTTCACCTCCTGGAAATTACCGCTTGCCCGTCCCTGCCCCGTGTGTGGTGGAATGCTGGTGGTGGCTAATAAGAGAGAGGCGCAGTGCCTCGTGTGCGAGGAATTGTTCCCTCTCGACCAGGTTACCGCCGAAGAGATTGTTGAAGTGGAAAAATAGCTACGTCAACCCTAAGTTTATAAGCAGAGACGCCCGTCAGTGGCGTCTCTTTTATTTGTCATTGTGAGTAGCGAACTGTACGACCCTAGTCCCGAACGTAGTGAGGGAGAAGCAGTCTTCGACATTATAGATGGAAACCTTCAGCTTCACCTCACCCTCACCACCTCGCTCTTTGGCTTGCGCGGGCGGGCGGCGGGGAATTCGTCGGCATACCCAAACGACACGGCAGCGATCAGCTCACCCTTCTCACCCAACCACTTGCACAGCTCCTCGTAGGCGCTGAACACATCGCAGATCCATAACGACCCCAAGCCCTGGTCTATGGCTGCCAGGAGCATGTTCTGGATTGCCGCCCCGATGGACTGGATATCCATCACATCGCTGAACATCTGCTCGACGGTATGTTTTTGCCAGGGTTGCAAGCCATCGGGATTAAAGATGAACACCGTGACCGGTGCCTGCTCCATCACCTGGGCTGACCACTCACAGCTGCCTATATCCTCTCCTCGGGCTTTGGCGCGGGTGATCTCCTCCCGCATGATGCGCAACATCTCGGCTTTCTTCTCGCCCTGGACGATGATGAACCGCCAGGGTTGCCGGTTACAAGCAGATGGCGCCTGGATGGCGGCATCGAGAATTTTCTGGAGCAGCTCTTCCTGGATGGGTGTGTCTTTGAATTTGCGGATGCTGCGCCTTGCAGCAATTGCCTCTAAAGTATTCATAGCTTACTCCTCTCACAAAGGTGATATCACCGGTCAAAAAATAATGCCTGTTATGACACATTTTTGAATGTTAACTATCACTGATCCATGCAAGTCGCAGCGGCTTTTTATCGGGGCGACATTTTAAGGCACACCTTGATCTTCTTCCACCAGTACCGGCACAATCTTGGCGATGCGGTAGCTGTTCTCAATCTCATTGCCCAACTTCAGATTTTTTCCGATGGACTTGCCATAGGCGAAGAAATCTGTGTAAAGCCGCTTCGGGTCGGCGTTAGCCAGCTGGGACAGGCTGCCATAACCTGCCCCGAGGATGTTCGAGATCGTGGCTTTGCTAGCCCAGGGCAGGCGAGAAAGATCCGCCCGGTTCACCAGCTCAGTGATCACCTCCCCGGGCAACTCGCTGGATTCAGCCAGTGACCTGCGCCCTGAGGGGGTAATCCCCTGCTGTAGTAACTGCAGGTTGGTGCGGATCCCCAATCCGCTCAATACCTTGATCGCTTTGCTCCTGTCAGGGTCTGCGTCTGCGTGCACCAACCCGCTCAGGTATTTTTCCCCCGGGATGAACCAGTAGATCAGGTACTTCAACAGCATGATTATAGGAAGCGCCTCGACCCCACTTTGGTATGTGAAACTCTCCAGCTTCTCCCGGGTTTGTGTGCGTGACTTCAGGTCTAACAGATTTTCAACGCCTGTGCGATCCAGCTCAGAAAATATCCCCGTCAATTTTGAGAGATACTCCGTATAGCGGCCGCGTGCATCGCCTCCCAATAACTTTTGGGTATAGTCTACCAGCTCCGGCATTGTAAAGTTGAATGTGTTGACGACGAATGGATACCCAAAAGACTGTTTAAAACGCCGGCAACAATCTTCGTAATCCTTGAGTGGAACTAATGCCTTTTGTACTTCATCCCAATTGACACCCATAACCCCTCCGCATATTTTATGGGTAATTATAACTGCCTGGAGCAACCTTAAAAACATCCCACAATCCCCCTGTTTTCTGGTGAGCGAAAAATCGGGGGAAGAAATAATAAGTAGAGACGCCCCACTGGGACGTCTCTACGATAAAATAATCCTCGTTAGTCTCGCTCGCAGAAACAGCTCGCGAGATTGCGGGCACAAAACGCCCTTGCTATCCTCGCTCCCACAGTACGGTCGCGAGGCTGCGTCGCAAAGAACGCTCCTAGATATACAAATCGCGGCGGTTATAGACCAGATATGCCAGTGCCACACACACGACGATGATCCCCACCGAGATCAGCAGGTAGGTGCCGTCCATCCTGCCACTGCGGAAGAGATCGGCCGCATCAAAATACTTGAACGGCGTGAACCATTTGAGGAAATCCAGTTTTTCCTGCATCCCGGAGACGATGGACATGAAATAGGTGGCCAGGATAATGCCCACTGCAATGGAGGCCGAGCGCTTGTACTGCTTCATCACACTGCCTAGCATTAGCCCGATGGACAGGAAGATCAGCTCGATTACAAACATCGCCCGCATTTGGAGCGCCAGGTAGCTGTAGAAAGCCTGGTCTGGGTTGAACGACTGCACCGCCACCACTGATAATCCCCAGGTGATCAGCACAAAAGCGATGCAGTTGATCAGAGCAGCCAGCACCTTGGCCGTGATCACTCTGCTGCGCGACACCGGCAGCACCAGTGAAAACTCGACCGTCTTGTTTCTCTCTTCCTTGGAGATGATGTCACTACCCCACATGGCGGCTGCGATGGCAGCCATTAATCCAAAGTAGATAAACATGATGCCGTAGAATCCGCTCACCGTGGTCAGGTTAAATGCACGCATACCAAAGACGTCCAGCATCGCCGGGGGCATGGAATCCAGGATTTTCAACATCTCAGGGTCCCCAGCAAAGGCGGAAAATTTGGACACCGCCATTAGGATCAGCACGGCGATGATAACACTCCAGATTATGAGTGATTTCAGGTTAGCTTTGAGTTCACGTTTAAAGATGTTCATTTGGTACCTCCTTATGACACCGCCGGGATATCACGGCGGGTGTATAGCCAATAACTTGCCGCTATTGCTAGCGCAATGATTGCCAAGTCTAGCAATACCAGTGGTGTATCATACGATGCATGCAAGACGATATAACTCGGGTCCAGGTGTTTAAAGGGTGTGATCAGCTCCAGTTTGATTTCACCAAATATGCCACTGAAACCATTGATCACATACGTCCCAAAAGCCAGGCCCAGACCATATGGTGTCACACTGCGCAGCCGTCTCACCAGTAGTGAGATGACCAGCCCGATACTCATGAAAACCAGCTGGAATATCAACAAGCTGAATAAAAGTAAGACTAGCGTTCCTGTGTTGTACTCATGCCCACTGCGGAACAGCAGGATGCCAGCAAAACTGCACACCGAAACCACCAACTCGGTGATGAGCAGGCTGCTGATAGCAGCTAACAGTTTGCTGGTCATAACCTGCGAGCGACTGACTGGCTTGCT
>CAVZSL010000003.1:0-103664 GCA_963777935.1 uncultured Chloroflexia bacterium | reverse complement strand
AGGATTAGATCCTTACCTAACAATCATTATCTCTTTTTATTTCCCTTTTCTTGATTGGAGCATTTCTCTATAGGCTCATCTTTACCGCGGACGGTAAAGTTGCCCGAGGAAACCAAGATAAAAAACACACTCCTGGTTGCATTTGGTTTATCAATCGTCCTCCAGAACCTTGCTCTTCGGTTTTGGACAGCTGACGAGCGGGGGATCACAACCTAGTATATCGGAACTGCCTTTTACCGTTCTCGGGGTGCGCTTCCCTATCGTGCGGTTAGCTAATTTAGCTGTGGCAGTTTTCTTTCCTGATTGCCCTTCAATTATTTCTGCGCAAGACCTACACCGGCAAAGCAATTCGGGCAACCGTGCAAAATTGGGAAGCTGCCCTCCCTGATGGGAATTAGCATACATAAAGTTTATCTTATATCCTTTGCCATAGGCGCAGCCCTGGCTGGCGTTGCAGGGACTCTGGTATCGGTAAATTTTTCAATCCAACCATCCATGGGAATGACCTGGACCCTTAAAGGGCGGGCTTATTGTAATGGTCCTGGCAGGCCTGGGAAGTATCCCAGGCACCCTGGTGGGCGGTTTGATTCTGGGGCATGACTGAGTCGGCCACTTCTTTCTTTATCGATAGTAATTATCGAGAAGTAGCTGGGCTGGTATTGTTCCTTCTGGTATTGATTTTTAGACCGCAAGGATTATTCGGGGCAAAAGAAGGTTAAACCGATGAAATACAAACGATTAATCTCGGTCATTCTACTCAGCATTGCTATATTATTTTCCACCTTCTTCCCTCTGATTATAAAGAAAGATAGCAGAATTTAAATTTGGTCATCCTGGTCCTGCTTTATATGAGTCTTGCATCAAGCTGGAATATATTAGGTGGATATACCGGGCAAACCAACCTCGGACACGCTGCTTTCTTCGGTATCGGTTCCTTGATCACACGTTTGTTATGGATTAGCGGTATCCCCTTCTTTGTCGCTTCTTGGCTGGAGGCATTGGGGCAGTGGCTTTGGCACTCCTGATTGGAATTCCTGCCTTAAACTCCGAGGCGTATATTTTGCCATCGGTACATTAGCTCTTGCACAGATACTCAACATCACGGTCGGTAATATCTTTCCAGAGATGTCTTACAACCCTGACATTTCTGATTATCAGCTTTTGCCGCGATACCATTTATTCCTGGTCTTGGTTGTCCTGACAATCAGCTCAGCATATTTCCTGGTCAATTCTAAATGGGGATTGGGAATGATGGCAGTTCGAGAAGGAGAGGATGCGGCGGAATCCCTCGGGATCAGCGCATTGAAGCATAAACTTCTAGCACTTACAGTCAGTGCTTTCTTCGCTGGATTGGTTGGCGGAGCATTCGCTTATTATCATGTCAGTTACTACTTGAATATGCCATTCAGTCCTGAGTGGACCTTTGATCCAATGATGATGGCTTACATTGGAGGTACGGGTACCATTATCGGTCCCATCATTGGCTCGATATTCTTTGTTGGTCTCAAGCAGCTCCTGGTTTGGAATGTGGGTGAATATCACTTGATCATCTTTGGCACTTTATTCATCCTCATTGTACTCTTCCTTCCTGGCGGTTTGGTTGAGGCGTGGAAGAAGATCCGAAAGATCCGTCCCAACAGGTTTGGACCAGGTAAAAAAAGCGCTGCAATCAATGCATGAAAATATAAAGATATAGAAGATGACTGCCGTCAAAGAAAGGAGTTATTTATTGACTTGATTGTAAACCAAAAATTTAACAACTTACGTAAATTCAAATATCACATTGATGGAGGATGAAAAATGAAAACCAAGATATTAGGTACGATTGCCCTCGTGTTGATCCTGAGCATGTTGATTGTTGGCTGTTCAGCTGATACAGCCACACCAGAAGAGGTGGTACCACCCACAACCGCGCCGGAACAACCTGCAGCAGGCTCAATTGAAGGTATGAAAGTATGCTACCTCATTCCTGAATCTGGGAATGCCTTTTTGTCAGGTCTCACTGAAGGCGTCAAAGAAAAGTTCTCGGCCGATGGCGTAGAGGTTGCAATTTATGGCGCTGAAGGCAATGCGACCACCCAGTACAACCAGATCGAGACCTGTATCTCCCAGGGTGTCAAAGGCATGGTCATCATGGCTGCGCTTGAGCCTGAAGGTGTGGCGGCGGCTGTCGAAGAAGCCAAAGCAGCTGGTATTAAAGTCATGGGCGTGCCTGTTGATAAGCAGGGACCGTACGATGCCATCATGCACACCGATCAGTATGAAATCGGTACCAAAATGGCTACAATGGCCTGTGACTGGATCGATGCGACATATCCGGATGCTGCAGATGACAGTGTAGAAGTTGCAGTGATTGGTACGAAAGGTACTGAAAATATCAGGTTACGCTCTGAAGGCATGGAAACTGTTGACGCCTGTGCCAAAGCCAAACTGGTGCAATTTGTTGACGTGCCTGAAGCGACAATATCTGAGGCCGTCAGCGCAACCGAGAATATTTTCACAGCCAATCCAAATGTGAAAGTGGTTCTGGTTGTAGGAGATTCTGGTGCTCAGGGTGTTGCCGAGGCCATGGCAGCATACGCTCCGGATAATCTGGACGAATACGCCGTGTTCTCCGGTGATGTCAGCCCAGATACTCAGGAAAAGCTCCCGAAATGTGAGGCAGGGGCTTATCGTGGTGCTGTTGGCATCGGCGGAAGCCTTGATGATCTGATCCAGAGTACCTATACAATCATGAAGGGTATGATCAGCGGTGGAGATTATCCAGCAGAAACATTAGATCCATTGACCACATTTGAGTGCGCCCCAACCCCTGTAGAAGGAGCAGCCAAACCCCCAGCACCGGAATACATCGAGGTCGGCGCATCGATTCCATTGACCGGAAAGTTCGGCTCCCTGGGTAGCCAGGTGCAGGTCGGTTATCAATATGCCATTGATGCGATCAACGCCAATGGTGGCGTGTATGTAGAAGAATATGGCACGAAAATTCCTCTGCGTCTCACCGCCTATGATGATGAATCGGATCCCACGAAAGCAGTCAACAACCTGGAAAATGTCTTCTCTGAACAGGATGTAGTGGCTTATCTGGGTGGTGCAGCCAGCGGTATGCATGCCGCTACAACAGCCATTGCCGAAAAGAACAAGGTCCCGTATTGTGGCGTGTCTTTTGCCTGGTGGAATATTCACCAACGCGGTTATAAGTACCTTTTCTCACCATTCCCCAAATCGCCCGACCAGGCCAGGGATGTGTATGCATCCCTTAATGAAATGGTTCCGGCCGAGCAGCGACCTACCAAAGTCGCCATCTTCCAGGAAAAAACCGACTGGGGTAATGAGCTGGGTGGCTTGTTCAAGGCAGATGCCAAGCCCGCCGGTTATGATGTTGTCTACTATGGCGAATATGCTCCCGGCACAACCGATTTCTCATCGATGATCCTGGAAGCTCAAGCAGCCGGAGCCGACATGTTACTAGGAATGCCCAGTACACCTGATGGCATGGCAATTATGAAACAAATGAGCGAATTAGGTTGGGCACCTAAGTACACCATGCTTGTCAGGGCTCCTGATGCAGCTACCTGGGGCGAATCCCTGGGAACCGCTGGTGATTACGTCACAATGTTCGCTGGTTGGCACAATGGCGAGAATTTCCCTGGTATAGCAGAGATCAATACCAAGCACGAAGCTGAGTTCGGAAGACCAGCCGATATTCTTGTTGGACCTGCCTATGCCTGCGTGCAAATCCTGGCTGATTCCATTGAAAGAGCTGGCAGCTTGGACCGCGATGCAGTTCGCGATGCCATGGCTGCTACCAACCTGAGCACTGTGATCGGTCCCGTCACCTTCAATGCTGATGGCACTGGCAATGTCTTGAATCCACTAACTCAGTGGCAAAACGGGAAGATGGAACTGGTCTGGCCAGAGGATCAAAAGACCTCCGACTTTGCCTTCCCAGCTCCACCCTATGAAGAACGATAATTGAAAAATTCATAATCAGAAAGAGATTGAACAGAATCTGGCGATGGCTCCCACAAGTGCATCTAAAGAGATGTGAACCGTCGCCAGGTTCACTTGTATTGCGAGTATAGGCAAAAAAATAAAAATTCAGTATATAAATTAAGTTACATAGCAAAGGATGAACGGATCAAATAGAATATTTGGAAGATTTAATTTTTTAATTGGAGGTTAAAGATTATGGAATATGCTGTCGAGATGAAGGGTATCTGCAAAAGTTTTGGGGAAGTCCGAGCTCTTAAGAGTGTCGACCTGGAGTTGAGACAGGGTGAGATCATGGGGATAGTCGGGGACAATGGTGCTGGTAAATCCACATTGATGAAAATCCTCTCAGGTGCCTATCAGGCAGATAAGGGTGAAATATTTATTTTTGGAAAACAAGTTGAGATCTACAACCCCTTGGATTCGTTCAAACTAGGGATAAGTATGATCTATCAAGATTTAGCATTATTCAACAACCTGGATGTAGCCAATAATATATTTGCTGGAAGGGAACTGGTACGGGGACCGCTGGGGATCACCCTGGATAAAAAAGGCATGTACAATCGAGCGGAGGAATTGATCAAGGATCTGCGTGTGGACATCAAATCTCCAAAATTAAATGTGGCCAGGATGTCTGGTGGACAGCGGCAGATGGTAGCCTGTGCCCGGGCGATTGCGTTCCAGTCAAAGATCATGATTTTGGATGAACCAACCGCTGCCCTCGGAGTTACTGAAGCAAACAAATTATTGGGTTTGATCAAAAACTTGAAAAACCTGGGCCTGTCAATATTACTCATAACGCAACGAATTCCGGATATCCTGGCAATTGCAGATCGTGTTTTCGTTTTAAAAGGAGGGGTGAGACAAGACATCCTGAATGTCAGGGATGCAACCCTGGATGATGTTGTAACCCTCATTGTGAAGGGGAAAGAGGGTAACGGCGAAATGGTGAGTGACATTGAATACCAATCTTTTGGGTAATCGCCATCCCAGTATACCCATATAGGAATGATCAACTCGCCGGTTGAGAGAATATAAGTTTGGACCAAAGGAGTACAGATACCTGATAATGAAAAACAATCCCCCATTTTTTAAACATCTATCTGCAGAGATTGGAAAGTTTGCCAATAACTACACGCCCTTATTGATATTGTTATTAGCTATAGTGATTTTTTCTATCGTAGCTCCCAATTTTCTTACCATTAATAACTTCAAACTTATGATTCGGCAAATGTCCTTTGTGACCATCAGCGCGGTTGGGCTGATGTTTGTGATGATTGCTGGGGGAATCGACCTGTCCGTTGGTTCACAGATCATTCTTACTAATGTCGTGCTTTCGCTCATGATTTCAAGTACCTATGGTTATGGGATCGATCCCCTCATTGCCATTCCAATTTGTATTGCGCTGGCCACGATCTTGGGAATGACAAACGGAGTCCTCAGCAATATCCTCAGGGTTCACCCATTGATCATCACCCTGGGCACGGCTTATATTTACAGAGGTCTCGGCTACATTGTTGCAGCTGGGCGAAATATCGACGGTTTGCCTGATTCGTTCCGAGTTTATGGTCAGGGTTACGTCGGCCAAGTACCGGTTCCTATCATTATCATGATCATCGTAGCGATTATTGGAGCCTATTTCTTACACGGTACAAATTTTGGAAGTCGTGTTTATGCGATGGGTGGCAACCAGGAAGCAGCACGCCTTGTGGGAATAAATATCAAACAGAAAAAGGTGGTAGTTTTTGCCATCTGCGGCTTTGCTTCTGGGATCACAGCGGTGTTACTACTTTCCAGGGTTTTCAACGGACAGGTAACTACCGGAGCAGGCATTGAGTTTGATGCATTGACTGCTGCCCTTCTAGGCGGTGTTAGCTTTGCGGGTGGTGAAGGCACAATTTTGGGTTTGATCACGGGAGTCATGATCATCGCCGTCTTAAATAATGGCATGCAACTCTTCGGTCTTCAAGATTTTTACCAAAATCTCATAAAAGGTGCGTTATTGCTGGCTGCGGTTGGTTACGATCAATATCAGAAAAGTAGAAGGGCAAAAGAGATAGACCTGCGAATGGCTGCATAAGTTCTTATGGTTTCATTCTTGATGATATTTATAAATTATTGGTGGACAAAAATCAAGGAGGTGAAGGGAAAACGATGGAATAAAAATATTTTAATCAATAGATATGGTGAAAATTAGGAAAATCTTTTCATTCTTCCGAAAATGCTTTTGTAGAATGATCTGAAAATAAAATAATCCGTAGAGTATATAATGAATGAAATGGAGAGGCATAGATGAAGAAGAAAATATCCATATTATTCTCGGTCTTAATGGTTTTCGGTCTGTTATTGACTGCCTGTCAGACCCAGGCGACCGAACCAGCTGCGACCGAACCAGAAGTTGTTGCCCCAGCGCCAACAGAACCGGAAGTAGTTGAGCCAGCCCCAACCGAACCCGCACCGGAAGGGAAACCCATTCTGGTAGTCAGCCTGCCAGCTTTAGACAATCCACTTATGCTCGCCTTCCAGGATGCATTTAAATAATACCTTTGGCGCTGACTATGATGTTCAAGTCTCCAGTGCCGATGGTAATGCCAATACTCAAGCCACGCAAATTGAGAACTATACCTCCATGCTGCCGGAATTTCTGTTTGTCATGGCAGTTGAGCCAACCAGCCTGGTGCCCAAGCTGATCGCTGCACGCGAAGCTGGTGCTCAGGTCCTTTTTGCTGGTGGTGATCCGGGTGATGAGAATGCCTATGATGCTGTCATGAAGATGAACCAATTCCTATCTGGCGAATATGCAGCGTTAATGGCTAAGCAATGGGTAGACAAAAATTATCCGGATGCTGAACCAGGCTCAATTGAAACTGCAATCTTCGAGTTAACGCTTAATCCAGAAGCTGTTGCACGCTCCCAAGGGCTCAAGATGATCAGTGAACCTTACTTGAAAAATGAGCAGGGTGAATACATCGATGCTACAGGTGCTGTGGTCGCTGAAGCGGATCGTGTAGAAAACCCTGCCTACAGCCCGGCAGTGAAAGTCGTTCAAACCGTTCAGGCGGAAATGTTCCAGGCTGGTCAGACCGCCATGCAGAATATATTAACCACCAATCCCAACGTAAAACTTGTCATTGCTTATGCAGGTGATGGTGGTATGGGTGCCTCACAGGCGATTATGGACGAATATGCTAAAGGTACTGGAGTCAGTGTCATCGATGACTTAGCAAAAGTTGCGGTCTTCAGTGTGGGCATGATTGGCGCAGAAGGACCTGCAGTAGCAGATTCTTCCACAGGTAAAGGTGTCTTCCGAGGCACAATCCGATTTGGTGGAGACCTAATTGGTAGAACGATGGAATATGCCGGGAAGATGCTGAACGGTGAAGATTATCCAAAGATAATTTGGGATGCGCTTGATATGGTAACTGCAGAAAACGGTCAATTAATGTATGTGCCGGTTGAGAGTGCAACTGTTCTCACCGTTCCAACTACTGAGCCCATGCCTTTAGAGCTTCCACCTGGACCTCCATAAACCAGCGTGTTACTGCCGGCATGTATGGTACACAGGGATATAAATCTAAATCTAATCTGCCAAATTAAAAATCGCTGTTTATCATAATAAAGAATAAGGGCTGGGGAGAAAGAACTAAATGGGGCTCCCCAGCCCGACAAATTTTATACCCTTGTTACCAAAATTCATTTTTTATTGGTTATAGTCAAATCTTTTAACCATTCCAAGAACCTGTTTTAGTATTGCTCTAGCAAACATTAGAGCCTTGTGAAAACTAAGTAATTATTTTATGGCTATATAAAACTAGCGAAGTTGTTCTTCTGGATTACCTAGCGATCAACGGAGATCATATAATATAAAATATGTACCAAACAATTGTTCCCTAAAGATATTGTGATTGAAATAGTAACCAATGAGGCTTTATGAACACAGAATATATTGTTGAGATGAAGGGCATATGCAAGAGCTTCGGTGGTGTCCAGGCCCTCAGAAGTGTGGACTTGGAACTTAGTCAGGGTGAGATCATGGGCATGGTCGGTGACAACGGTGCTGGGAAATCCACGTTGATGAAAATTCTCTCTGGGGCTTATCAAGCGGATGAGGGAGAGATTTTTATCGATGGACAAAAAGCACACATCCAAAACCCGCATGATGCTTTCAACCTGGGTGTTGGCATGATCTACCAGGATCTGGCCTTGTTCAATAACCTGGATGTTGCTAGAAATATTTTCATTGGCAGGGAACTAGTCCGCGGTCCTTTTAATTTATTTATGGATAAGAAAAGGATGTACAAGAGGGCAGGAGAGGTGATCCAAGACCTGCGCGTTGATATCAAATCACCCAAAATGAATGTGGCTCGCATGTCTGGTGGTCAACGCCAGATGGTTGCCTGCGCCCGTGCCATTGCATTCCAATCGAAGGTCCTGATCATGGATGAACCAACCGCTGCCTTGGGGGTTACGGAGGCCAACAAATTACTTGGCCTGATCAGGAACCTGAAAGATATGGGGCTTTCGATCTTACTCATCACTCAACGAATTCCTGATATCCTGGCGATTGCTGACCGGGTATTTGTCTTGAAAGGTGGGCAAAGACAAGATATTCTGGAGGTCAATAAAGTTACTCTCGACGATGTGGTGACCATGATCGTAAAAGGCAAGGAACGAAATGGGAATCATGTACCCGAAGTTAAGTATCAATCCTTCGGATAAATAAAATTTCGTTTTTGATGGAATCATTGAGGTTGAGCATGGATCAGAATCAGCGGTTTATTAAGGCCAGTGAGAAATTGTCAAAAGTAGATTTAAGTATCCTGAAAAAATATACGGTTATGTTCATCCTGTTTGTTCTCATGGTACTCTTTTCTTTTGCAAGCCCATACTTTCTTACCTGGCGGAACTTAACCAATATCATCATTCAGAATTCATACTTCATCATCGTAGCCATCGGTTTATCATTCGTGATGATTGGGGGCGGGATTGACCTGTCAGTTGGCTATCAAATGTCACTGGTTGGCGTGGTCACCGCAATGCTGATGATGGTTTACCACCTGCCACCCTGGTTGGCGGTCGTAATTGGACTCCTGTTGGGTACCACCCTGGGTTTGATCAATGGGTTGATCGTTACCAGCATAAAAATATTCCCGTTGATCGCCACGCTGGCCACAGCCACCGTTTTCCAGGGAATTTCATATATCATCTCGAGAGCAAATACCTTCCGAGGATACCCCGATGACTTTCTTTTTCTCACCAAAGCAAAGGTACTCGGAATTCCATTTGATGTCTTTTTAGCCTTGGTGATTGCTATCCTGGCAAGTATTGTCTACACTGAAACCGTTTTTGGTTTCAGACTACTGGCACTTGGTGGGAATGAAGAAGCCTCCCGATTATCAGGAATAAATGTTCGAAAAATGAAAATCGCCATTTATACCATTTGTGGCTTTTTTACCGCAATTGCAACCATGGTGATGATTTCCAAGTCAAATACCACCAACTCTTCATTCGGGCCTGGGACGGAATTCATCGCCCTCACTGCAGCTATTGTTGGTGGAATCAGCTTTATGGGCGGAGAAGGTAGCATTCAGTCCCTTATCGCTGGGGTATTGCTGTTGGCGGTTCTAGGAAACGGGATGCAGCTGGCTGGTTGGGGAACCTATGCTCAATTCATTGTCAGGGGAATTATCCTGCTTGGAGCCGTGGCATTTGATGAATTCCAAAGGAATGCAAAAAGGATGATTCGGGTAAGAGGGTAAGATTAGAAATCATTGATGAGGCAAGCCTCATCCCTGAAAGGTGATTACAATGAACCTCCCTGAAAAACCAGATCAGATGAATGGCGCGTTCTTCCCAATCCCAAAAGCGGATGTTTCCCATATACAGCGGAAATGGCTTGACTTGCCATATGCGTTGGTTTCCCCAGCTCAAAAGCTTGATCTATACCTGCCTGATCATGGCGAAGGACCTTTCTCTGTCGTATTCCATATCCATGGTGGTGCCTTTGCCATCGGTGACAAACGTGATTTCCCTGTAACATCCTATTTTCATGGTTTGAACCGTGGTTATGCCGTCGTCAGTGTGAACTATAGGTTGAGTGGCGAAGCCATTTTCCCGGCTGGCCTACAAGATCTGAAGGCAGCCCTCCGCTGGCTCAGGGCAAACCAGAGCACCTACCATCTTGATGGAAACCGGGTTGCTGCTTGTGGTGGATCAGCTGGAGGGAATTATGCTGCCATGCTTTGCCTTACAGCCAATGTACCTGAGCTTGATGATTTAAACCTCGGAAATCCCCATGTACCGTGTGATGTACAGGCAGCTGTGGATATGTTCGGGCCGACGGATTTTCTCAAAATGGATGAACAACTGGCAGATAGTGGCTTGGGTCCATCGGATCACGACGAGGTGAATTCTCCTGAATCAAGATATATGGGAGCAAAAATTACTGAAATACCATTAAAAGTTCAACTTGCTAATCCAATGACCTATATCCATAAGGATATGCCTCCCATCCTGATCCAACATGGACGAAAAGATCACCTGGTGCCCGTGCAGCAGTCAATTATTTTTGTAGAAAAACTAAAAAAGTATGTCAGCCCAGATCGGTTCGAGTTTGATATTTTAGAGAATGCTGACCATGGTGATCCACTATTTGAAACACAGGAAAATATGATGCGGGTATTTTCGTTTTTAGACAAACACTTAAAAGGTTAGCCTGATCATACCGATGTCATTGTGTAAGTGAATTTCGAAAAAAGTATTATATTTCCCTTGCATAAATATAAACCCCTCTCTCATTTCCGAAAGAGGGGTTTGTTAATCACTAATCGTGATTAATCCATCATTTTGATGATCGCGTCGCCAAACTGTGAGCAGCTGAGAAGTGTGGCGCCTTCCATCAATCGTTCGAAGTCGTATGTGACCGTCTTGGCACCAATGGCTCCCTCCATCCCCTTGATGATCAGGTCAGCTGCTTCAATCCACCTCATATATCGGAACATCATTTCACCGGAGAGAATAACTGAGCCAGGATTGACTTTATCCAAATCAGTATATTTTGGCGCTGTTCCATGTGTGGCTTCAAAAATTGCATGCCCGGTGACATAGTTGATATTGGCGCCTGGCGCAATCCCGATCCCACCCACCAGAGCAGCGATCTCATCCGATATATAATCGCCGTTCAGGTTCATGGTGGCAATAACATCAAAATCAAGTGGATGGGTAAGCACGGTATTTATCGCTAAATCGGCGAGGGAGTCCTTGATTAGCAATTTATTCTTCCACTTGCCATTTCCATGTGTATCCCACAATTTCAAAGCTTCCTCGACTTCATACTTGAAATTATTTTTCTGGTCCTCCGACATTAATGAGAAGCCGTAGTTTATCATTTTGGCATTGTCTTCAACCGATAATCCTGGATCAGCTTCTTTATTCCCTAGAATCCACGTTTCACGCTCGGTGACAATTTGGTTGCGGAACTCTCGCTTAGCCAGGGCATAACCCCACTCCACAAAGGCACCCTCGGTGTGGGTCATGATATTGCCTTTGTGAACAAAAGTCACACTCCGATGTTTATTGTCCAGTGCCCATTGGACTGCTGCCCGCACCAGACGTTCAGTGCCTTCAACCGAAACCGGCTTAATGCTCACCCCAGAGGTTTCTGGAAAACGCATCATGCTATATTCAGCATTGAAGGTTTTCTTGAAAAGCTCCATGAACTTCTTATGCTCTTCCGTACCATACTGGAATTCAATACCCGTGTATATATCTTCGGTGTTTTCCCGAAAGATGACAATGTCCACATCTTGCGGTCGTTTCATTGGGGAAGGCACACCATTAAAATATCGAACCGGGCGAAGGCAAACATACAGGTCAAGCAATTGGCGTAATGCAACATTCAGCGAGCGGATTCCGCCACCTATCGGTGTTGTCAATGGGCCCTTTATGCCCACTAAAAATTCTTTAAAGGCTTGTGTTGTTTCGTCTGGCAGCCAGTTCTGAAACAATTGATAGGCTTTCTCCCCAGCATAAACTTCCATCCAATGAATCTTACGTTTGCCTCCATAGGCCTTTTCAACCGCTGCATCGAATACTCTGACGGATGCCCGCCAGATATCTCGCCCAGTGCCGTCGCCTTCAACAAATGGGATAATTGGGTTTTCGGGAACCTCTAATATTCCATTATTAATGGTAATTTTCATCCCCTGTGTGGGAACTACAACATTTTTAAATGCCATTATGGCTCTCCATCAACAATTATGAAAATTGTAATTGCGGATATTATATTTTCTAACAGGCAGCAAATCCATCTTACTTATGACGTCCGGTTGTGGCTGGTTGATTATCTGTAGGATATGTCATGGGAGCAGCAATCATTACAAACAATTGACTTATCTCTTTAGTAATTGCAACCAGGTCTGGACCAATCTCTATCATTCGTTCCCGCGTAAGCCGATAAGCTGGTCCAGCCACAGCTACCGAGGCGATGGGATAATTTCCCTGGTCAAATATCGGTGCTGCCACAGCGTTGATCTGCTGCTCTAGTTCCTGTTCAGAAATAGCAAAACCGAGTTCCCTGACAGAATTAAGGTTATTAAATATTTCATCCGGTGAGTTTAGTGTGTAAGGAGTTAATTGCGGTATGCCGCGATCCAATATATCTCGCACCTGTTTTTCATGTAAAAATCCTAGGATGGCTTTACCAGATGCAGTTGCAAATGCTGGAAGCCTCTGCCCTATAGCAGCCGCCAATTTGACTCGTTGTGGCCCTTCGAGAATGTATACAAATACTACGTCTGTATCATCCAGCACTGCCAGGTCAATGTTCTCTTCATATCGGTCGCAAAGGTGATGCATAAATGGTGCTGCCAGTCGACGCAAATCATTTTGTTCCAAGGTCAAATAAGCCATTTGAAGCAGGCGAATACCGAGTCGATAAATACCAGTGTTTGGATCTCGCTGTATAAAGCGTTTATTCTCTAATGTGGCTAATAATCTATGTGCTGTGCTCTTATGGATCCCCACTCGCTCAGCAATTTGGGTCATTGTCAATTCTGGTGTTTGGTTAGAGAAGCACAAGAGAACATCCAAAGCTCGATCCACAGCACGCACCGATTCGCTCATGATCAATTTACCTCGAGTAAATATCTTTCAACCCTATTGACTACGATAATATATCCGTGTACAGATAGCACAGAAGAGATAAGCTGTCAAGCAAAAAAGGAAATTAGACCCGTAGACAATATCAAAATGAGTTTTTATAGCATATTTATCATTATTATAAATCTGGCTAATCAGAATGGTTTCCCCCATATTTATTCAGTTGCAACCATTGATCGATCCTTAATCCCAGGGTAATGAGGATAAAGGGCAATATAATCAGGAAGAATGGTGCCAAAACCAACAACGCAACAGACCGCTGTTTGGGACTGAATTCATGCTTGGCTTGCTCGAGAAGTTTATCCTTCAAGCTTCACATCCTTTTTCTACATTGATTGTATGCTTAGCATCTCTTGGAGTAAACAGCCAGTCCCGTCCCTTTGCAGCCCTGCCACCTTGGAACCGCATCAAGTGAGAGGGTCGGAGTCTTTATTCGTCTCCACTCATGTAGATAAATACGTAGCTGAAACCATCTATTCCTGAGCGAGACCAGCCACTGCCATAAAGGCAGGGCTTCCCTCCCAAGGGACCAACATTATCAAAGGAAGAATGGCAACGGAACCTCGTCGCCAGAGAAATACGAACAGTGGTAAGGAAATCAATATGGTACAACAAATCCCGATGCAAGATCCCAGACCGATACAGCCCTAGGCTGATTAGGATTGACAGTCCCAATCATCGTGAAGGGATGTGCATAGAACAATCTAATTACTACTCCATGAGTCAAACCCGAAAGGGCATGTCCACCCTGATTAAGAAGCGCATCCACAAATTACATTGGAAAAATAGTGAAGGATAGTAAAAGTGTGGATTGATATATCGCACTGAATGACCTGCACCCACCAGCCCTACCTCTTCGCTCGTTACTAACACCATTTTCGCTTCCGGGGCAAGGAACAAAGTATGGCTGCCTTGCTCCGAGGTAGTCACGATAAGCATCAGGTACGGTAGGGAATCCCCGCGCTTCTCACATGTTCTGCGATGGCTTGCATTACATCCAAAGGGAGAGGGCCAAATTGCCACGCCTGCACCAATGCTTGCATTTGCTCCATGTTACGAAAGCCTGGTAGGGGAATCGTCAAAGGAGAGCGAGCCCATATCCATCCTAACGCCCCTTGCACATAAGATCGCCCATCGGTGGTTAGAAAAGGTTCAATCTGCTGAGCGCAGGCTAGCAGCTTCAAAAATTCCTCATGCTCAAACCATTGCGCCCGAGGATCACCCGCCTCCAGCTTCGTCTCCGGTGACCAGCGCCCCGTGAGCACACCCGTGAGCAATGGAACGCGGTTCAAACTGGCCAGATCCTGTTCTCGGCATAGATCCAGCATAGCTGCATTATCATTGAACACGTTCAAACGATGTTCGATGGCAATGCAGTGTTCACCGCGTGCGAAAAGCTTGGCCCTTTCGACATCATCCGTACTCCAGCCGTAATAGCGGATCTTGCCTGCACGCACCAAGTCTTCCAGCGCTTCTATCAATATGGAAGCTCGTTCGAGCGGGTAATTGCGGCGGTGCAGCAGATACAGGTCTATGCATTTGTCCTCCAGGCGACGCAGGCTGCCTTCGCATGCCCGCTCAACGGAACATGCATCCAAGGACCATGGATCCTCCTGATCCAGTATTGGATCTTCACCGAACTTGGTTGCCACCACGATGCCTTCTCGTCGACCTCGCAGGGCTTCACCCAAGATGCGCTCGCTCAAACCCTGGCCGTAGTTATCCGCTGTGTCGAAAAATGTCACGCCCAGATCGACAGCCACCTGGATTTGCCGAACAGCATCCCGTTTTGCCTGAGAGGAATCTTGGGGAGCTAAATCGTCACGCCAGCCTAACCCGGCCATGCGAGCCGTACCCAATCCCAATGGGCTGACTTTTACTCCACTTCGTCCCAACCGACGAAATTCCATCAGTTGCAACTCACCAGCTCCGATCTTTCTGTGCCTTCAATCTTCGACCCGGTTAGCACGGGGGTTTAACGGCATTGTTGGGCGCGTTTGTGTTTTCGCCATTTCACTATGGCGTGGTTTCTGGCACTGCTACTTTGCCTCCGTGGTAGTGGAGGAAGTAAACTTTCTCGTGATTTTCAAATATGCTTTCAGTGCCATGAAAGCTATCAAGAGTGCCGTGCTGCTGGTTTTCATACTTCAGACTGCCCTTCTCGAACAACGCCGGGCCTCTGAAAGGATATTCGGGCGAAACTAATCGCATGGCTTCTTTGAGAAAAGTGTACACCTTTATGGGGTCTGAGCATATGGGAAGGACTTGTCCATAGTAGTTCATAACCCAGAGTAAAGGACCATTGGCGGAATAGATATGTTCTGTTCCTGTGAATGGATTGAAGCCATAGTAACGGTCTAAATACCGATAGCCATGTCCGGTAAATTCAAAACCTCGTGATCCGTCGTCGAATGTCTTTTCCTGGCCCTCACCGCCACTGGCATAACCTGAAATTTTACCTTGCAGTATAAAATCGAGAAGTGTCATGGAGTCACCTGGCTGGAATATCATAATGTATCCTATAGGTAAACAAGTGGTTGAATGATAGCACCCATCGTTCGGTATTCACCCACCAGGCTATCACTGCTCGATATTTCTAATCACCCTGGCCGGATTCCCCGCCACAACCGTATTCGCGAGAACACTCCGGGAGACGACTGCCCCTGCACCCACTACGGCATTCCGGCCGATCCTCACCCCAGGCAAGAGGATGGCACCACCCCCTAACCACACATTGTCCTCGATCATGATCGGTTTGGCGATTTCCAAGCCCAGGTTCCTAGCTTCCGCCTGAAGTAAATGAGCGGAGGCATAGATTTGGACATTTGGCCCGATCATCACATAGTTTCCAATATCCACTTTGTTGGTATCCAGAATGATACACTGATAATTCAGATAGACATGATCGCCGATAGATATGTTCTGACCGTAGACACAGTAGAAAGGCGGCTCAATGATCGAATTCTGACCGATTTGTCCAACCAATTGCTGGAGGATGGTTTGTCGTTCAGATACGGATTCGTTCAGATTGTAGAGCCGGAGTAATTCCTTGGTCTTTTGGCGTTCAGCATTCAGGTCAGGATCAAGGCAGTTGTAGCATTCTCCGGCTAGCATCTTCTCTTTTTCGGTTTTTAAGAGCATCTAGAGACTCCTGTTTGACCATCTCGAATACATTTCTTAGAGTGATCACACTCGCCATCGGGGCCTGACTCACAATTTGATCAATCTTCTTGCATGATTAATTTTATGGAGCAACTACTCTTATTTCCCGATGCTCAATATGATCGCACGCTTAAGATATGACAGAAACGTCTCATCATCATGGCGTTTGATCACTCCGTCGTCGGTCAAATGTGATTCCCACCAGTAATTTTCTCCAGTATACAGAATAATCGCTTACATTGCAACATACCTGACTCTTAATTACCTTTATCATCTCCAGTACGCTAGTCATGTGACTATATAGGGGAATCGCACCTAACATGCGAATAAAGGGGGTGAATAGCTGTACATCTGTGCATAAGCGGCGATGGCTCTGTCCGTACCAAGCTGTATTTATACAGACACTTCCCATTACACTATTATTACTTACTACATCTGTGGGATAGTATATTGGATAAATCTCATGGTTAGTGAAGGCATCCGTCCCTTACGCCTTCAGCATTTTTTTCGTTTTACTAGCTTGTGTATATGTAGTTTTGCCCATGCGTAATGATTGCAGGTGTTGCCTGCAATATAATCGGCAAGCATCAACTTACCAGTCCATTCGAAACGACCATGGGCAAACATGTCATCTTCTGATATTGCCTTGATGATGGTTAAAGTTCGTTGGAACGATATTCGAAAATCAGCCAATACATGATCAAGGCTTTGCCCTCGATTTTTTTCATAAATTTCTTGATTTAATGCGTTTATTGCCTTCTGAGACATCCCAACTGGCATTATTTCTGGAGGATAACCTTGTATGCCAGCCTGATACCAATCGAGAAGGAATTTCTCCCAAGCAACTAAATGCACAAGAATGTCTTTGACTGACCAAATTCCAACAACTCCTGGTTGTATCATATCTTCTTCACTTAGAGCGGATAGATTTTTCTCCAATCGCCTTCGCTCAGTATAAATGTCTTTCAAGAGTTGATCTTTACTCATTTGTTTTGCCACGTTTTGCTATTCTCCATAAAGCTTCCTGATCAATACCCGCTCAAATAATATAGTTTACTATATTTACATTTAATTATTTTTCTGTTTATAAAGACCCCAATACCTGAATATACTGCGGATTATCTGGATAATCAGGTGTTGTCGGTTCAAGTTTTGGATAAAAACCAATCAATGGTTCTATTATCTGGATTACTTTGATTGAATGAAGCTGTCAATGTATATCGAGATTCGGTATGTATGGGCTACAGTTTTTTTCCACTGCTCGTTTGAAAGCTGGTACTATTGTGGGGGTAAGAGGGTTATTAGTGAATATAGGGGGTATAGCTACATTTAACTACATTCCCTTTGTGTCGATGACCCTATTGGGCATCATCTGGATACCTGGGAAGCAGCGGTTAGTACTCACACTTCTGCCAATATAAACCCCCATAAGTGGGGTCAGTGAGCGTGGAGCGGCTCAAACGCTCAACCAATGGCTTCAAAGGACGATCGTGAAAAAGCGCTTCTCCCATCCAGTGTCCTGCCATTTTCGCCCCAGTCCATTGGACGAGTAGCTTGGAGAGTACATTGGATGCGGTTAGTAAGGTGCTGTCAGCGCTTTTTCGCCAGAAAAAGACGTCCAGTGGATTTTCACAACATTAAATGTGAAAAAATATATGTTACCGAGTAATGTTTCTGTCACGAGTAAAGAAATCTATATGCATATCCAGGAAATAGAACTGAATTTTCTTATTCGCATTCCCTTCTATAGAGATATACACACCATCGTACGATTATAAAACTACAACAAACTCATGGCGCAGTGCAATGGTAGTTCTTCACTTAGAGTCTATTTGTTCGGTTACTTGATTTTGATCGAATACAAATAAAACACCGCCTTTATCTTTATGATCTTTATAAACCTCAAAGGCAATAATTTTAAGCTGTAACTTTATACATCACAAACTCTTTATACCCTGTAATAATTGGATAATAACCACATAGCATTTTATCTAATGTATGGTCTCCAGTATCGACCCACAATGGATGCCCTTTCAGCGCATATAGCTTATCAGGCGTGCTAACGATGTGGATGTGGGTCTTACCTATCTTACGGATTACCGCAGGGCTGATTTGCTGGTTTCCACGCCCGAAGATACAACCCTGTCCGCCAATCGGTGTGACAATGATCTCAGCTGCAGGGTAATTTAACAGAAGTTCCAGTAAGGTAGATTCATTTGCATCCGATGCAATTATTCTTCCGTCGAGATATGCATCTACTCCGAGTAGGTTTTTTTTCATACCTAAGTGTTTGGCAATACCTTCTGTGCTTGAACCGGGACCAAAAATATATATCTTACCTGGAAACATCCGCTCAGCCAAGTCGTCTGCAATGCTTTTTAATGTAGAAGACAATATTCTTGGACTCGCTGCCTTGGCTCCTTGCACATATCTCTGTAAATATGGCACCTTGAGAAATCCATAAAGTTTCGGCGATATACGCCCTTGTCGGAATTCTTCTTCATCAACATCCATTACCTCAGCAAGGTTTAATACCGCCTCCTCACGCAAGTAAGCCATCGCCAGTTCTGCAGCTGCTCGAGGATGAATAGCATATACTGCTGAATGGATTTTCACTCCTGCAGGTATTCCTAATGCGGGGATTTCCGATCCCCCAGCTGCACATACATCTCGAGCTGTTCCGTCACCTCCAGTAAACATAAGGAGTGTTAAATCCATATGCATTAATTCTTTCACTGCCCTCTTTGTGTCTTCTGCTGTGGTATGGTCGAATACGATTTGACCCAATACAATAGGTATAAATCCTGCTTGTCTTACAGCAATTTCACCCATACTTCCAGGATAAGTCAGGATTTCCAGGTCGCTCTTCATGTCTAGGAGAAGTTTTAATGTCTCCACCGTCCTGTCGATTGCATGTGGAATAGCGCCGAGCTCAAGAGCCTTTTGCTGTATGTCCCAGCCATCACTGCCTTTCAACCCAACGCGTCCACCCAACCCAGCCACTGGATTTACGATCAGACCAATACGTCTCATTTTTTCTTATCGATTTTTTTGCTGAGTCTTACGCTTGTAAGCGCGCCATGTAATACACCATTGCTGTGGATCGTCGAGTGGATGATGATTGATTGTGTGGACAGTGCTGTTATACGGAGCGTTTTTTACCAAATCGGGATTCGTATAAGCCTCATTCGCCACATTTTCAATGATCGCTGCGTATTCATCTATTTCTTCTTTTGAATATGACTCTGTGGGTTCCAGCGTGCAAGGCTCAGGGACAACGTAAGGATGATGACTGGTCCAATAATGGACACCGAAATCAGCCGCGCGGACGCCCAGCTCATCTGAATGGACACCGGTTTCTTCATAAAGTTTTTCCCAAGAATAGCGTACTTGTTCGATCCTGCGTTTCCCTTCGGCGTATGGCGCACGTACTCCGTGGATGGATAGGATTTTATTGAGCAGGTAATTGTTGTTCAAAACTGCCACCTCTGCCACTTCACGCAATCCTTCAGCACCCAATGACATCACCCAGGCATATGCTTTTAGAACTGCTTGGGCTACTCCATAGAAAGGGCGGATTTTTCCGATACTATCTGGCAGGTTATAGTTCAGATAATAATTTTGACCATTAAAATCAACCAATGGGACAGGTAGGAAACGAACCAGTTCATTCGTTACACCGGTTGCCCCAACTGCCGGCCCACCGCATCCGTGTGGTGTAGAGAAAGTTTTATGCAGATTGAAATGACACAGATCGAACCCTGCCTCCCGAGCACGTGTGATACCAAGAATTCCATTAGCGTTTGCCTGATCATAAGAACATAACCCCCCAGCGGCATGAATAAGTCGGGTGAATTCGGCAATTTTTGGATTGAATATGCCGGTGTCTTCAGGGTTGGTGATTAAAAGCCCCGCAGTCCTCTCTGAAATAGCGGCCTTGAGAGCCTCTAAGTCGGGATAGCCATCACCGTCTGGATAGAGTGTAATAACTTTGAATCCTGCAACCTTTGCACACGCTGCGTCTGATGGATGTGAGAAAATTGTTGTGATGATTTCATCTCGCTGGTTTAATTCGCCACGCGATGCATGGTAAGCTCGTATTATGCTAGCATTTGTATAAATCGCCTCGGAACCTGCGCCAGGCTGAAGTGTGAACCTATCCAATCCAGAAATTTCTTTAAGAATTTGTTCAAAGCGCCAAAAGATCTCAAGAATACCCTGTACGGATGTCTCGTCTTGCAGCGGGTGTAACTCAGTCATCTCAACCATCCGTGCAAGTTGGTCGTTAACCTTCGGACTATATTTCATAGTGCAGGTGCCCTGTCCAACATCAATATTACAATCCACACCCAGAGTCTCCTGTGAAAGGTGGACAT
Organism: uncultured Chloroflexia bacterium; assembly: GCA_963777935.1. Taxonomy (GTDB): domain Bacteria; phylum Chloroflexota; class Anaerolineae; order Anaerolineales; family UBA4823; genus FEB-25. The sequence goes on along the minus strand of CAVZSL010000003.1, from coordinate 82,974 downwards.
AATGTCTCACCACAGCAGGTTGTGATATTTCCGGTAAGTGGGGTGGGCTCTTTCGACACAATGTATCGGGGATACCCTCCAGTGGATTTCCCACCTGAGTCTTAATTTCTGCATCAACCTCTGGAATCAAAATTCCTCTCTGCCCAGGTTGACCCAATTCAAAAATAACTGGCTCATCCCACCGTGCTTGATGGAACCGGCGAAGATTAGGCTTGCCATCTGTAAAACGCTCAACGGTAATGTTTTTCATGCTAAAACCTCCTTTAGGGAAGATACCAGTAGGTCTATGTCATCCTTGGTATGCACTTCAGTAAAACAATATAACGCACTTTCTCCAAGCCAAGGAAATTCATGGCTCAAATCTTTTCCACCAAAGATTCCTCTTTCAAGCAATCCTTGATTAATAGAAGCTACTCTCTTGCCGGTAGCGTTAAAGTTAACTACAAATTCCTTGAAATGTGGTGCACAAAAAACCTCAGTATTTACATTATTTATTTTTCCAATTTCCTGTTTAGCATATCGTGAACGATATAGGATCCCCTCACCGATCTCTTTCATCCCTTGTGGACCCATCAAGGCCAGGTAAACTCCAGCCGTGATTCCCCATAACGCCGATGCCGTACCGACCCATTCATTACCTTCTTCACGTTTTGCAAAGGAAGTACGCTCGTAAGCCACATCGCCAAATCCGTACTCGCCTTTTACCGTTGTTGGAACGATGCCAAATAAACGCGATGGATATTGCATTACAAATTTTTCATCATCTTGGCTGGCAATAAATCCTGCCTGCCCACCGCCAAACAACATGTGCATTCCAAGCGGCTGAATGTCACCGACGACAAGGTCAGCTCCATATTCAATCGGAGGGTTTAATACCCCCAGTGAAATTGGATCAACGTTTACAATGCAAATTGCGCCATGGCCATGGGCTATTTCGGTAATTTCAGTGCACTTGAGTTCTAAAAAGCCGAGATATGACGGATTCTCAAAGAAAACGGCTGCTATTTCAGGGGTGAGTAATTCTTTCAAATGGTGTATATCAATCCCACCTGTTAATGGATTATGCTTAACCAGGATAATTTCAATATCGAATTTGAGATAATCACGTATTTTTGATAACATATCCCGACCTAAAGTTTCAGGCAATAAGACTTTATTCCTATTTGTGATGCGGCAAGCCATCCGCAATGCAGTAGCAGCTGCCTGGAATCCATCATATGTCGGAACATTGACCACATCCATTTCAAGTAGTTCAGCCATCATGCTTGTGTATTCAAAAAGTGATTGAAAGCGACCATGGTCATCGTATGGTTCACCCGCATATGCAGTGAGGAACTCGCTGCGTGAGTTAATCTCGTCGCAAACAGCTGGGACATGGTGTTGATAGCAGCCAGCACCAAGGAAATTAAGATATTGCTTCGTTGTTTTATTCTGTCCGAGAATTCCTTCTATGTGGCGACGTAGCTCATACTCAGAGGTTAAAGGTGTTGGTAGGTTCATTTCTCTATTAAGACGTATTTCTATTGGAATGTCACTATAGAATTCATCGATGCTAGACGCGCCAACATCCTTAAGCATCTGGGCTTTAATATTGGGTTCGGAATTAGGGATGTATGGGTATACGGTTTTCTTTTGTGTCATAGTTATCTCCTTAATTGCTGTTGGTTTATATTGTGACTTGAATCATAGAGTGGTATCCGACCATTCAATATAATTCGCGATGAACAAACATTGAGAAAGGCTTGAAAGCTGTTGATATTGGTATATTAAGCCTCAGATGATAAATAATATAACAAATCCTCAACCATGCATAATTTTATATTCAATCCCGAGTGTATGCTAAATGACATGGTTTTTTATCCGATTATTTTCAAGAGTGTAAATTAATACTATAAATCACCTTCGACGAGCCAGGCTCCCACAATTATTTCCTTTTTGTGATTATGTGAAATTATTGACATAAACATGAATATGCTTATAATATATTATATATCTAAATATTATATCCTCAAAACATTATATCCACTTAAAAACATGAAAAATCTAACTACGCAATCTAATCAAGCGTACCAAAAAATACGCCAAACGATCATTTCTGGCGAATTAAAACCGGGTGACATAATCAACATCGATGAACTATGTATGCGGTTTGGAACAAGTAAAACTCCCACAAGGGAAGCCCTGGTTGTACTGACGCATGAGCAATTTTTAGAATCCTTACCGCGTATTGGTTATATGATCACTAAACCTTCCATTCGGGATGTCAAGGAGATGTTCCATGTCCGCATTATTTTAGAGGTGGAAGCGATTGGTTTGGCTGTGGATTATGTTGGTAATGATGAAATCAAGGCATTGGAGATGAACAATATAGAAGAACATAAAATTTCGACGAATCATGTCGGTCGCATCATCCAACCTGATGCATTTAGACTTAACCAGGAATTCCACATGATGATTGCGCGTGCGTCGGGGAATGCTATCTTGGCTTCGCTAATCCAGCAACAGCTTGAAATGGTAGAACGGGCATTATCACTCGATCCTTTTATCATAGATTCTTCCCAACATGAAAATATACTTACCGCATTGAAGAATAGAGAAAAGTCCTTGTGCCAGGAGGCAATGAAAACTCATCTTCAAAATACTCTCTCAAGAATAATGATTAATTATTAAATAATAAATGGAGAACATATGACAAACGAGTTATATCAAAAGATGGCGCAAAGCATTATCGATGGGGATAATGAAGTTGCTTCAGAACTTGCCCAGCAGGCAATTGCCCTGGGTATTGATCCTCTTGAAGCAATATCACAAGGCTTTGTCGTTGGTGTTAACAAAGTCGGTGAAGCTTTTTCCAACGGAGATGCCTATCTACCCGAGCTAGTCATGGCGGGTGAAGCAATGAAGGCAGCTGTGGCTGTGTTGGAGCCGGAATTAGCCAGGCTTGGTACCGAGCGAAAGATGTTGGGCAAGGTAGTTCTATGTACCGTTGAAGGCGATATCCACGAAATTGGAAAAACTTTAGTAGGAACAATGCTGTCTTCAGCTGGTTTCCAGGTCTTTGATATGGGTGTGGACGTACCTGTGATGAAAGTGGTGGAAAAAGCTCGTGAAGTTGGCGCAGATATTATCGCCATGAGTGCATTACTTACCACCACGATGGTGCATCAAAAAGATGTCATTGAAGCGCTGGAAGATGTGGGTATGCGCGCTAAGGTAAAGGTTCTGGTAGGTGGTGCTCCCGTGACTATGGATTGGGTTAAGCAAATTGGTGCGGATGGTTATAGTGAGGATGCTATTGGTGCAATCAAAGTCGCAAAACAAGTACTCGGTCAATAATTGAGAAAATCAAATCCAACGATAATATAAGCACCATATCCATAATTATTTTCCATAGGAGTCCGTTATGTTAATTCCGAAGCTACAAATGCTTGATGGTGATTTGGTTAAGCAAATTATTTCTGAAGCAATCGCGATCTTGGAAAACCCTGGGGTACGTATACACAATCAAGAAGCATTAGAGTTGTTGGCAAGTGCAAATGCCAAGGTCGACTTTAAGGCTCAGGTAGCATATATTCCAGAAAACATTATCCGAAAAGCTTTACAGACTGCTCCGAAAGAATTTACTTTATTTGATCTGAACGGAAATGCCGCAGTTCATTACTATGGCGATAAAATCCACTTTGATCCAGGATCAGGTGGTTTGACGATCATCGACAGCCAGACAGAACGCCCTCGTTTACCTAATACTGACGATTATATTAAATTTACCAAACTTGTAGAGACTCTGCCTCAAATTGATGCTCAAAGTACATCATTTGTGTGCTCAGATGTTGTTCCAGAAATTGGTGATCTCTATCGTCTCTATCTGGCTTTAAATTATATGAATAAGCCAATCATTACCGGGGCTTTTCGAAAAGATACCTGGTGGACAATGAAAGAAATGCTTTCACTTGTTGCTGGAGGCGACGAAGCCCTTGCAAACAAACCAACAGCCGTATTCGATGTTTGCCCATCTCCACCCTTATTGTGGAGTGATTTTACATGCCAAAATCTTATTGATTGCGCTCATTTCTTGATCCCTGCTCAACTCATTTCTATGCCACTTGCTGGAGCAACAGCACCGGTAACTCTTGCAGGAGCGATTGTTCAACATGCTGCCGAATCCTTAAGTGGAGTGGTTATCCACCAATTAGCGAAAGCCGGTGCTCCCATTGTTTGGGGAGGTTCACCAGCAATATTTGATATGCGGGAAGGATCTACACCCATGGGAGCAGTCGAAACCTGGATGATCAGTTCTGCCTATGTACAAATCGGAAAGGCTTTAGGACTGCCTACACATGCATATATGGGTATGAGTGATGCAAAGATTATTGATGCACAATGCGGGCTCGAGTCAATGGGAAGTAATTTTGTTGCAGCTCTGTCTGGCGCAAATATCATCTCTGGCTGTGGAATGATGGACCTCGAATCATGTCTAAGTTATGAAAAACTAGTCATCGATGCTGAAATGATTGGCATGGTTAAGCGCTTTGTAAAAGGAATTATCGTACGTGATGATCCGATTGCACTTAATTTGATGCAGAAGAGTGGGCATAAAGGAGATTTCCTGACCTTGGCGCATACTCGTAAATGGTTCCGAGAGGAACAGTACCTGCCCTCTGAGGTAATAGATCGAGCGTCATTTGACGGTTGGAAAGCCCGCGGTGAGAAATCTGCTTTCGAGAGAGCTCGAGATCGTGTAGAAAAACTAATACCCACATACCAACCGAATATACTAACCGATGAACAGCGCCTGGAGCTCCGTGCAGTTACTTTACGCGCAGCCAATAAATTTGGTATGGACTCTCTTCCAGCTTTACCACAACAAGAGTAACAATCCTGCCACTCGTGAATTAAAATGACAGGAACCCTCATCAATGTCGCCGCCATTATTGTTGGTGGTTTGCTTGGAATTTTCTTTGGGAGGCGTCTCTCAGAGAATATTAAAAGCACCATGATTGCGGGTATGGGCTTATTCACAACGGCCATTGGTTTCCAGATGTTTTTAAAAACCGAAAAACCTCTCGTTGTTCTGGGAGCAATAATTATTGGAGCTTTGTTGGGAGAGTGGTGGAAAATAGAAGACAGAATGCAATCGCTGGGAATTTGGCTGGAAAAACGGGTAATGGGAAGTTCTGAGGGAAAATCCAGCCGTTTTGTACGTGGCTTTCTCAGTGCGTCCATGCTTTTTTGTACTGGACCCATGGCTGTACTTGGTTCCATTAGTGACGGGCTACGGGGAGACTATCTAACGCTTTCTATTAAGTCGGTCCTTGATGGCTTTCTATCAATAGCCTTTGCTTCGACACTGGGAATGGGAGTAACATTTTCAGCTCTGCCAGTACTTGCCTATCAGGGAAGTATTAGCCTGCTGGCAGCTAGAATAGATGCCATAATCACCGCCGCGATGATGAATGAATTAACTGCTACAGGCGGAATACTACTAATCGGTGTTGGCGTCAGTAGTCTATTAGAAATTAAGAAAATTCGCGTTGGGAACTTTCTCCCTGCTTTAGCTATAGCACCATTAATCGTTTACATCCTGAGCTTAGTTAGCAGGTAACTTGAAAATATTGAGTAAATTGGGTTTTCGCAGCATCTGCCGGTCAGTTTTTTGACCGGCAGATGATTAGCACAACCTCAGTCAGCTAACTTCATCGCTAATTCGACAGCTTCTGGTGCATTCGCAGCATAACCGTCTGCGCCAATCTGTTTAGCATAATCCGCTGTCACAGGTGCACCGCCAATCATGATCTTGACTATATCTCTCAGGCCTGCATCTTTCAACGCGGCGATTGTTTGGCTCATCGAGACCATCGTGGTTGTCAACAAGGCAGACATGGCTACCAGGTCTGGCTGCTCTTTTCTCACGGCGTCTACGAATTTATCCATTGGTACATCCTTGCCTAGATCGATAACTTCGAAACCAGCTCCTTCGAGCATCATACTGACCAGCTTTTTGCCGATATCGTGCACATCGCCTTTAACAGTACCGATGATGACTTTTCCAGCCATCTTCTCTCCTGCCTGAGCAAGGAGTGGCTTAAGGATATCTAGCGCGATCTGCATTGTGGTTGCTGCAATCAATACTTCAGGTATGAATTTGTCCCCCCGCTTGAACCCGACACCAACGATGTCCATTCCAGGCATTAAGCCTTTATCCAAGACATCCTTTGCCGTCAGACCAGAAGCTAACGCAGCATTCGTCAAGGAGGTAATTTCATTTAACTGTCCTTCTACCACTGCATTTGAGATTTGTTCGAGGATATTGCCCATAATCCACTCCTAATTATTTTGATAAGGCGTTCGCCTGGTTTGTAAACCGGGCAAAATCGATCATTGCGCCAATTTTATAATGTCTCTACCCGGTGTTGCGTAACCTTCTCCGGAAAATGGCAAGCTACCCATTGATCGCTTCCATCTTTCAACTCAAAAATTGGAGCTTCACGCGAACACTTTTCTTCAGCATACCGACAGCGAGGGTGGAAATGGCAACCGGGCGGTGGGTTTTTGGGGCTTGGAATTTCGCCCTCAAGGATGATGCGTTGATTCTGAAACTCGCGTAGTCTGGGGTCAGGCACGGAAATTGCTGAAATTAATGCCTCAGTATAGGGATGCTTTGGATGATCGAAGATGTCGTTTGTGGCTCCAAGTTCAACTAATCTACCCAAATACATGACCCCAACCCGATCGGCAATGAAGCTGATAACATTCAGGTTGTGAGTGATGATCAAATATGTCAGGTTGAGTTGCTCGCGTAAGTCCTTTAACAAGTTAAGGATACTGGCTGCTACCGAAACATCCAAACCTGCAGTCGGTTCATCTGCCACCAGGAATTCTGGATTCAGAGCGAGGGCACGAGCTATCCCCACTCGGCGAGCCTGCCCTCCGGATAATTCATGAGGGTACTTATCGGCCTGCTCAGGGGAAAGCCCCACCATATTCAAGAGTTCCTTCACTTTTTCCCTGGGATCGAATTGGATTTTGTGGATGCGAAAAGGTTCTGAGAGAAGCGCAGAAACTTTCAACCGCGGACTAAGGCTGCTGCTCGGGTCTTGAAAAATCATCTGCATTCGAGCCCGCAGAGGGCGCACCTTGGCCTCAGGCAGGTGACTGATATCCTGATTGAGTAAAATCGTCTGTCCAGAAGTTGGGTTCTCCAAACGAAGGATAGTTCTACCCAATGTTGTCTTACCAGATCCTGACTCACCGACCAGCCCCAATGTCTCGCCGCGCCGAATTTCTAGGTCAACACCATCAACAGCACGCACGACGCCTCGTTTCTGGCCTTTGTTTCGAGCCAAAAATCCTACCCGGTCATGGAAATGCACTTTTAACCCACGGATTTTTAAGATGAAAGATCCTTCAGCAGGTTGGATTCCCTGATGAGCACTATTCGCTGGCTGCAATTCATTCTTGGGATCGATACCATTATCTGATTTGTTGAATGGTAATCCAATCCAGTAGTGTGAGTACTGGGGGTCGTAGATATGGCAAAGAACTTTACTCGCGCCGGCTTGCACGAAGAGAGGATCTGAAGTAAAGCAGATTGATTCAGCCATCTGGCAACGTGGGGCAAATTTGCAACCCGGAGGTAGTTCTCTCAAACTAGGTACTTGTCCAGGAATGGTTGTTAGGTGGGCGCGATTTGATTTACGCGAGGGATGTGAATTCAAGAGAGCTTGTGTATAAGGGTGTTTTGGGTTGTCGAAAATCTCATATACATCACCACTCTCCACAATGTTTCCGGCGTACATGATAATGATCCGATCGCACAATTGAGCCATGACCCCTAGATCATGTGAGATATAAAGAATACCAGTACCAAATTCCTCGCGTAGACCACGGATTAGATCCAAGATCTGCGCCTCCAGGGTGACATCCAACGCTGAAGTCGGTTCGTCGGCTACCATGAAAGATGGATTAGCAAGCAGCGCGATGGCGATCATGACACGTTGGCGCATGCCTCCGGAATATTCATGTGGATAGCATTTTATACGCTCAGCAGCATCAGGGATCCCTACCCGATCAAGCATATGAATGGTTTGTTGAAGAATTCTCATTACGACCCAATTGTTTATTATGAGCCCCTAAAGCATCTACCATTTGAGACTCGATGGAAAAGACTGGATTTAAGCTGGTCATCGGGTCCTGGAAAATCATCGAGCTCTCTAATCCACGAAATTCACGCATTTGATCTTCAGTTGCGCTGGATAGGTCTTTTCCTTTATACCAGATATGGCCTCCGGTGATTCGGCCATTGGGTGGTAACAAACGCAGAACCGATGCCGCAACGGTGCTTTTTCCGCAGCCTGATTCTCCAACAATCCCAACAATCTCCTTTTCTTTTACCTCGAAACTCACATTTCGAATTGCTGGAAGAGTTCCGTAACGGGTTTGATAACTGATTTGGAGGTTTTCGACGCGGAGAATGGATTCCATCATGCTCTCCATAATCCCGAAAACCGGGGATCCAGCACGTCTCGTAAGGTCTCTCCAAAAAGCGTAAAGCCTAAAGTCGTTAGCATCAACGTCAAAGCTGCCCAGGTGATTGGCCAGGGTGAGTTGCGGATAAAACGAAAACCTTCGGAAAGGATTGCACCCCAAGATGGTGTGGGTGGAGGTGCACCCAATCCCAGGAACGATAAGCCAGCTTCAAAGGCTATCACTACCGGTATGTCCATTGCCACTAAGATTACCAAAGGTGCTAGAATGTTTGGAAGGACGTGAATAAGTACAATACGTTTTCGACTGGCACCTAAGGAACGTTCTGCCTCGATGTAAGTGTTCTCCTTAACAGATAATACCTGCGCCCGCACGACTCGTGCGTACCCAGGTGCCCAAGTAAAACCGATGACTAGAATTACGTTGAGTAAAGAAGGTCCGAGTAAAGCCAACATCGCCAGAGCAAGTATGACTGCTGGAAAAGCCTGGATCGAGTTAAGGATGACAAGGATGATATTATCGATAGTGCTACCCCCATAACCTGAAATCAAACCCAAGAATAATCCCAGAGTGAGAGCAAGCCCCACTGCGGAGAGCGCTGTACCTAGTGCAATCCGCGATCCATAGATTAACCGTGAAAGAATATCACGTCCCAGGTGATCGGTTCCCAAAAGGTAGGTGGACGATGGTCCTTCCAGCTTGTGTGGAATATCCAAAGCATCGCTACTATGAGGTGCGATGACCGGGGCAAAGATCACCACCAGGGCAAATCCCAAAACAATCGCAAAACCAAGCGCTCCCAGTGGACGTTTCAGCACATCCCCGAGAACCGGTATACGATATAGGATATTGCCTATGCGCCTGTTTCGTGTGAGAGAGGATTCCATGTGTATGGTAATCTTATTTCCTTTGCATTTGGATGCGAGGGTCGAGGTAGGTATAGACAATATCGGTCATCAAGTTAGCTATTATAAAAAGAAGGGCGACTACGAGCACACCGGCGCGCACCAGAGGGTAGTTGCGCATTTGGATTGCGTTAAAGATGAGCGTTCCCATGCCCGGTCGGTTGAAAATGACTTCTACGAATACAGCTCCGCCCATGAGGTTGCCGATACCGACTCCAAGTACAGCAATCGTAGGAATCAAAGCATTTTTGAGCGCATACTTGTATAGAATCAGGTTTTCCTTAAGTCCCGCGGCTCGAGCCGATCGAATGTAATCAGCATTAAACACTTCAAGCAGGCTCGTACGCACCAATCGGGCAAGGTAACCCACCCAAGGGATTGCCAAAGCAATGGCAGGCATTATTAGGTGGCGGATGTAATCGACGGGATCGCCTGCCTCGCCTACACCCATGGCGGGCAACACTTGGAGCTCCACTGCAAAGATGAGCAACATAATCAAACCGCCAACATAGCTTGGGATGGTTATGAATGAAATTGAAAGGATTGCCGTTGCACGATCGGCCCACGAATCAGGGTGGCTTGCTGAGAAGACCCCCAATGGGATTCCAACGATTACAGCTAATGTGAGACTAGTCCAGGCCAGGATTATTGTATGAGGCAGTACGTCTCCGATTGTGTCCGTTAGGGAACGCCCGGTCCATAAATCGACGCCTAGATCGCCGTGTAAGGTTCTCCATAAGAAGCGTTCAATCTGGATATAGGCAGGTTGATCGAGATCCATGGAGCTTCGAAATCTGGCTATCAATTCCGGCGTAGCTCGTTGGCCAAGAAAGACTCTTGCCGGGTCACCGGGAACAATGTGTACCAACAAGGCCAAAACGATGATAACCACCATCAGCACCACTAAGGTCATAAAAATGTGCTTTAGGAAATATCCGCGCATAGGAAGCAGATTGGATTAACGTCTCTCTAGATTCGATTGCACTTTAATTCTTTAGTATACCATCTGGGGCTCAGGAGTTTCCCTGAGCCCCAGAGAACACAGCTTGCATTAAAGATAGTGATTAAGGAGTTCCAGAGAATGAATAAGGCTGGATAACTCCATTTGGCGTCATGGCTACATTGACATTCGGTTTGTAAACAAAGACCAGGTTTCCATGGGTGATCCAGATGGTATGGGCAGCTTCATCGAAAAGTTGCTGCATTCTTATATAAATCTGATCTCGTTTTGCATTATCAAGCGTGGCCAAGCCTTCTAGGTGTAATTCATCATACTCAGTGTTTGACCAGCGCATCCAGTTCCAGATACCAACTTGAGCGGTCGTGAACCACACTGTCGCCCAGGAGGGATCCGGCTCCATGGAGTAGTTGATCCCAAACATCTCGGCATTCTTTCCTTGTTCACCATCGCCGAGTGACCAGAAGCTGGCTGAGTCCATTGGGTTGATGGTTACATTGATCCCAACTTCTTTCAGATTCTGTTGGGCGATTTGAGCCCAGGTCTGATATTCGGTCGTGTTCAAAATATCAAATCGGATATCTAAGGAGGTGAGACCAGCCGTCGCCAGATATTCTTTTGCCTTTTCCACATCACGTTCATAGCGTGGAGCATCTGGCCAATACCCAACCAGGCCAGGTGCGATCAAACCTAATTCCCGATCTACTAATCCAAAGTAGGTGGCTTCGATGATGCTATCCACGTCGATGCCGTAACGGATTGCCAATCGGACGTTGACATCCGCTAATTTGGGATTTTCCACATTCAAGCCAATCCAGCTGAAACGGATGTTCGGCACTTTGACAGTAGTAAAATCGGTATTGCTGGCGAATTGGTCGAATGAGTCGATGCTAATCTGAGTAAAATCCAGTTCACCAGCTTCCATGGCGATCTCTGCAGCTTTGTCGTCCTCGATGGGGATGAAGTGGATTTCATCATAGTATGGCTGGGTTCCAAAATAATCAGGATTGCGGGTCAAGGTAACTTGTTGTTTCGGCAGCCACTCAGACAAGATGTACGGCCCACTCCCCAAAGGTTGGGTTGCAAGAGTTTCAAGACCAACTTCCTCAACATACTTCTTGCACAACACCCACCCAGCGGTAACTGGAAGGGTGGAATGCCAAATCGGGGCGAATGGGCCTTTTAAGACGATGACACCGTTATACTTATCGATAATCTCCACATGGTCCAATTGAGCCCAGTCGTCGGCATACGCTGCTTTAAGCTCAGGGTCAATGAACCGCTCATATGAGAACTTAACATCCTCTGTGGTCACCTCGCCATATCCATTTTGCCATTGCACACCCTCCCTGAGTTTAAAGGTGATCTGTGTCCCGTCTTCAGATGTTTCGATGCTTTCAGCGAGATCGTTTTTGATGTCATATGAGTTGGGCGCATAAGTCACCAGACCGCTATATACATTTGTGCCTACTACTTTATCGTTGGCTGATTTATAGAAAGCGGGGTCCAGGTTTTGAATGTCACCGTATAGCCGAATTTTGGTAACTTTAGGTTCTGCGGGGACTTCAGTAGGAGGAACTGACGTAGGAGGAACTGACGTAGGAGGAACTGATGTAGGAGGCGCCGAGGTTTCCGGTGCGGCTTCAGGCGTGTTGGTTGCAGCAGGAGCGCAACTTGATAATAATGTCGCTAAAACTATCACCAATCCAATCGTGAGTCTAAAAAATTCTCTGTGGGTAAATCTTTTCTTCATTTCGAATCTCCTTTATCTCTGGTTGGTTTATATTAACCGATGATAATATTTGTGTTACTCCTTTTTTCGATTATGCTACAGTCTTCGGCTCCTTTCTACGGTTAAAGTACAATCGATTTTTTTGGTTGAATTCGAATTATCGCATTTTGCTAAATAATTCCCAGGTTTTTTGCTTCTTTTTCCTGATACAGCAATTTAAATCCACTGTCATTAGTTCATGATGTGACTAATTCACACCGCGCCTGCTCCATAATTTCAGCCAGATCACGGCATACTGATTCGGAGAGAGTCTCCTCCTCGGGCATTTTAAGAAGTTCATGGACCTGGTCAGTTGCAAAAGTAACTAAACCAGCCTTTGGGTCGAAGTCAGTCTCCATTACTCGTTCAATTATCTCAGGGAACCATATGGTGCCGTCTCGCAAGTGTTGTACAGTGTGTAATTGGCCCAGAAAAATATCATCGGTCAGGATCACTTTCTTCATCACTTCAAATGCCAATGTTTCTTCATTTACCTCATATCCGCGCCGAATGTGGTGGATAAGACTTATTATTTCATTGTCGAGTACTGCCCCAGCTAAGGTTGCTGTCATACCGCTATCCATCGTACCTACTCCTGAAAGGATATCTGCACCTGCCAAAGCTGGTGTGAGCGCATTTGCTAATTTCTCGTAAGCGAACCTTGGATCCAGCCTGGCCGCACTGGTGCATAGGCCATAGACATCAGACTTTAACCCACTTCGGTGAGCCAGCTGGGTTGCGCATGCACCTGCCATACCCATATCTGGTCCACCCCACCACGACACTCCTGTCCGCATATCGATTGGATTAATCCGGGAACAATAAACCACAGACGCTCCAGGGCAAGCAGCTGCTGTAATGACAATGCTGGCTAAAACTTCAGCATGTTGCTGTGCAAGTACCCCAGCCATGGTAATAGGGCCGCTCGCTCCCATTGTTGGAGCAGGCAAGGGGAAAAATGTGGCTCCCGCATCTACAATTGCCAGGATGGCACTTGTCACTTTTTCGGTAAAAGTCAGCGGGCTGATTGGCGATGCCAATATTGGGATGGTAGGACGTGCGCGAAAAGCCTCTTTTCCACCGCAGCACGCGCAAGCCAAATCGATCATGTAACGAACATCCGTTGGGTTCTCGACCGCTGCTCCCGCGATGGGTTTTCGCGTGTGGTGAAGCATGGCTTCGAATGAAGCGATGGTCATCAGCTCTTCCGGCACATCCTGTGGCCCAACCAGGGGGATGACTACATCGATGTTGGGCAGTGCGTCGAGAATGCGGGTACCTTGGATCAGGTCTTGTAATTTCGCTGGCCGACGCTTACCAGTCTCCAGGTCTTCGAAGTTCGGAACGCTTCCTCCATTGTGGGTGAGAAAGCGGTCTTGCCCCAAGACCACTTCATTAGATCCATCCGCGCTGCGAAAGAAAGCATTTCGATTGACATTCGCCAGACCCCATGCCACGACCTCCCGTGGGATTAGTACGCGATCACCCTGAATGCGACAGCCCTGGCCTTGAAGCATTTCCATTGCTTGCTGATGCTGCAATCGAATACCCACTTCCTCCAACAATCGGAATGTGGTTTCTTCAATTTGATCACATTCGAGCTCGGTCAAAACTCGTAGAGTTGGCTGATTTGGAGGCATGCTTGGGTTCCTTTCATCATTGGATTCTAATTGGTTCAGTCTGACGATTTGTGGCAATCTGCTGTTTAGTCATTTACTTTTTTACATAATATATATTATGAAAACTTTCTGTCGATAAGAGAATAATTTACACATTATAATTACTTACGATCTTTTTCTCATTACAGACGCTCTTCTTGTTCTATATTATCCATTCTTTTTATTGCAGGATACTCAATCAACAATGAATCAACTGCAAGATGTTACTTTTTCCACCAATGCAGGAAGATATAATTACTTTATGTAATGAAGCTTTGAGGGTTTGTGGTAAAACCATTTTCTAGTAAAGTCACCGTTACAACAATAACATAACCAAGAGAGGATCACAATGGCCTTAGATGTTGAAATTCATGAATTTCTTCTAAAACACTTGCAGGCAGTCCAGGATAACGATTTAGAGACCTACCGAGCTACCTCGGCTGAAGACCTGGCTGTATATGAATGGTGGCTGACACCTCATCGAATTGATGGACTACCATTTCATGAATTCATGATTATTGCTGATGCCAAGCGACAAGCCCAAAAAAAACAGGAAATCCAAGCTGAAAAGCAAATGGTCCAATCACGATTTGACCTTGCAAATCTTCGTATTCAACGCTATGGCGATACTGCCATAGCAAGTTACACACTTCTTGTTAGCACGTCTTTTCCAGATGGTGAGCGTGTAGAGGCACATAATGAAAGTCGTGTTATGGTCAAATTAGACGGCATTTGGAAAGTGGTGCACGTACATAAGTCGCCATGTTGGAATGCACCACATGTTTCAATTGAAAGCGAGCATAGAAATTAGAAATTCTAGTCTAGTATCAACAACATTACTTCTACTGACAATCATTTCTGACTTGCCAGTCCACCAGCAGTCTCACCCCCATCAGCGGTAATTGCGCACCCTGTGATGTAACTTGCATCGTCGGAGGCCAGGAAGGCAAATACTGCCGCCATTTCCTCAGGTCTAGCCTGCCTCCCCAGAGGAATCTTTCTGTCAACTTCACGCATCATTTCAGGTGTATATTCTGCCTCCTGCATCGGGGTCAGGACATAACCTGGACAAAGTGCGATTACCCGAACATGGGGGGCAAGTTCCAGCGCCATTGAACGCGATAATTCTATTACACCCGCCTTGGAAGCATTGTAATCTGCATAATAATGGTAACCCGTGAAACCGCTCGTTGAGCCCATGTTTATAATTACCCCTTTTTCAGCTGCAAGCATGCGTTTTGCAGCTTCCTTAGCCATATAAAACAAACCAGTTAAGTTTGTATTCATGATATCTTGCCATTCTTCAGGCGTGATATCCATGAATTTGTGGCGGATGCTGATTCCTGCGTTGTTTATTAATACATCCAAGCCATTCCATATATGATCTAAATGCTGATAAACACGATGTACATCTTCTAAAACAGAAACATCTGCTAAGAGGGTGTCCTCCAATTGTGGGAGCTCTTTTTTGATATCTTCGAGAGCTGGGCGAAAACGATCAATAACGATTACTCTGGATCCTTCTTCTAAAAAGCGTTTCGCTGTCGCCGCGCCAATACCTCTTGCGCCACCAGTTACTAATACGCGTTTACCAGACAAATTTCGCATTACATTCTCCTTTAAATATTAGACTAGCAATTGTGCGCTATAAAAAACTGGTATAAGACAAACATACTTATAATATATTATAACCATATTACTCGGTTTTTGCCAACTTAATGATAATTGTGATTACATTTCAATAATCAATGATCGACAACAACTATTTTGTATTTTTCTATAGATTGCTTTTGATGCCAGAATAGAATCTACTGTGGGCTGTATAATTAATATCGCAATTAAGTGAAATTCTCTAACCATAGACATACTTCTTTTATTTATCTGTATAAAGCAGCCAAAATTACGTGTTATGGACTAAGTATGTAGAAATTTCCATATAAATAGCCGAGCGTTTTGGATTGGTTGAGGAAAGGCAGCCTGCAGCCTTGTTCGGAGGAGGAAAAGAACTAGTCCAGTGTATATATAGGGATCACATAGATACAATTAAAAACCATTAGCAACCTGGTGAAAGGGTGATTAATAATAAATGGAGATTGGTGTATGGAATCTTTGTTGTCTAAACCCCTTAAAAGGGTTTAGATAGCAACCAAAATGGATATTTAGTAGCAATAGGCACCGGCAGATCTTCAGTCGATATTTCATGCGGGGAGAAGCATCAAGAATCAATATTTAGTTAGCAATTGGCACCGGATGTATTCTTCAGATTCCGATTTTTCATTTGCATTGGTCAAGAGTTGATAGAGTACGGAAATTCATTCAACTCTGCTAAGGCTTTACATAGTTTTCGTTTTTTATAGTCCCTGATAATTAATTTTATATCCATGTTTCTTATTGTTCCTATAAGGCTGGATTTGTACCTAAAATTGTATCTTGAATTTTTACCAACGAGTATAGGGGTAAAAATGAAACATCCAGGAATTTTACGAATTCACCATTATTAACTTCGATATCTACAATAACAGGAGATGCATCAGGGAATAAATCTCTTACTTCTCTATATAATTTTTTAAAATATTCCCAATTGTCACCTAATCTATCGATATTGAGTTGTGCAACAAAAAGAGAAATTGCTTTCAAAGATTTGTAATGAGTCCGGATATGATACATAATATCAATTCCAGAAGGTTGTTTCCGCAATTCTCTTCTAACTCGCTTCCATTTGTAATTTAATAGTAGGATATCCCTATTTAATGAAATTTGAACCATGTTTTCGTTATTATCTTTTTTTATCAAGGGATTTGTAATTTCTAGATCAAGTGCTGGAAATCCAATGTGTTGAACATAATTACGTAAATTCCAGATGAAACGATAAGAGAAGTAAGTATCATAGTGGATCGAAGTCTCTTTTTTAAATCGTTTAAATCTGTCATCGTTTACATCTACCCTATGTGCTTTTTTTAATACTCTTTCCTGGTGGTCTATAAACGACCTAAAACTGGAAAGATAATTAAGAAGGAGAGAATCCCACTTAACTAAAAAATTATGGATTTCTTCTTGGTTAATTCTCTTTATCTGGGCAAGGCTTGAATAATATTCTTCTATAACACAATAATTTTCTTCACAAATTTCAAATAATGAGTAACCTGCGTTATATGAACCGACTACAGCAGAAGCTAAAGCTATTTTTTCAATATCACTTTCCGATAGTTTACGTATAGTCTCTAGTTTATGATGATGTGGTTCAGGTAGACAATCAGCCATTAATACCTTTTCAATAACCAATGTATACAGCTAATAAATATTAACCCGTATAGGTGGGGGGTTAAGGGTCGTCTCAAACGGCATATCTATGCAGTGAGCGTGGAGCGGCTCGAAGAATCGTCCCCAGCGGGGACACTCAACCAAAACAGCCAGTGAGCGTGGAGCGGCTCGAACGCTCAACCAATGGCTTAAAAGGCCACTGCTCTACCTTTGAGCTACACGCCCATTTTGCGAAAAATATTCTATCACGCCTAGGCACAGTACACAAGCCTTGACTTTTTTCGCTCCCATGGTTACCATCTATTCAGATCCCCGCACACAGATTAGGAGTTCCACATGTCAGACATCCCCAAGCTAACCGAAGCTGTATTCGATACTGAGGTGCTAAAATCCACATTACCAGTCATTGTCGACTTTACAGCTATCTGGTGTGGCCCGTGTAAGATGCTCGACCCGGTGGTCACGCAACTCTCGCAGGATTGGGGCGGGAAGGTGAAAATCGTCAAGCTGGATGTGGATGATAATAGTAATCTGGCGATGAAGTATGGGGTTATGGGGGTGCCAACATTAATCTTGTTTGTCAACGGCAATCCGGTGCAAAGGCTGAGTGGATACCAACCTAAAGAACGCATCGTTTCAAAATTTGGTTCTTACATCTAATCTAGTCTTTCCCAGCCACAACGAATAAGGCAGACCTAAAGGCTGCCTTATTTTCTCACCCAATTCCTATCGATGCTTTAATCGCAGGCTAAACCAGCCGCCTTGCGTAAGATTGCCACTTTATCCGTGTTCTCCCAGGGTAGGTCCAAGTCGTCGCGCCCGAAATGCCCATAGGCAGCTGTCTTACGGAAGATGGGACGGCGCAGGTTCAGGTCACGAATGATCGCCCCCGGGCGAAGGTCAAAGTTTTCAAGAACCAGGCGGGCAATGTCGTCATCCGGGATTTTACCCGTTCCAAAGGTCTCCACGTTGACGCTCAGTGGATGAGAAACACCGATGGCATATGCCACCTGGATCTCAACCCGTTCTGCCAACTCAGCAGCCACGATATTCTTGGCCGCGTAACGGGCGGCATACGCTGCAGAGCGGTCCACCTTAGTGGGATCCTTACCACTAAAGCAACCTCCACCATGCCTGCCCATGCCTCCATAGGTATCAACGATGATCTTGCGCCCGGTCACGCCCGAATCGCCCAATGGACCGCCGATGACAAAGCGCCCGGTTGGATTAACGAAAATCTTGAGCTTTTCATCCACCAGCTCCTTGGGCAAGGTGGGCATGATGACATGCTCGATCACCGATTCGCTGATCTCAGCGTGGGAAACGTGAGGCGCATGTTGTGTGCTGACCAGAACCGTATGCACCCGCTTGGGCTTACCATAGCGGTACTCCACCGTCACCTGGGTTTTACCATCCGGACGCAACCAGGGTAAGGTCCCGTTTTTTCGAACTTCCGCCAGACGGCGTGCAAGCTTATGGGCTAAATAAATGGGTAATGGCATCAACTGGGGCGTCTCGTTGCAGGCAAATCCAAACATCATACCCTGGTCGCCAGCTCCCACCGCGTCTACCTCAGCTTCGCTCATCCCACCTGCCTTGGCTTCCATCGATTTGTTCACACCCATGGCGATATCCCCGGATTGCTTGGAGATTGCTACCTGCACCGCACAAGTGTTACCGTCAAAACCCTTCTCACTCGAGTCATAACCGATTTCGTTGATGATCTTGCGTACCAGTTCATCAAAATTAATATTCGCCCGGGTGGTAATTTCTCCCAACAACATGACAAAGCCAGTCTTGGTTGCCGCTTCGCATGCCACGCGCGAATACGGATCCTGTTCCAGACAGGCATCCAGGATACCATCGCTGATCTGATCACATATCTTGTCGGGGTGCCCCTCCGTCACTGATTCAGAAGTGAACAGCAAGCTGGGGGAATTCATAAAAGTATTGCTCATCATTGCCTCCAAAAAAAATACCCCTTCTGGTCAGGAAAGGGCAAGCAACGAGCGTTCACTTGAACTGCCCTCTCATCTTCCAGAAAATACCTCTGCCGGAGTTGGCACCTTGAACGCGATGAGCCTGTATCACTTAGCCGTTATCGCTGTCAGGTTGCCGAGGTTTCAATGGGCCGGTCCCTCCACCTCTCTGGATAAGAGCGCCTTTAGGGGCTATTAAATTGTCGGGCGGATAATACCACGCTTAGAACCAATTGTCAACTTGACAGGTTTTAACCAGAAATTAATTCGATTATTTTTTATATCAGATCCATAACCACTGGACTATGTAATAACCGATTACCACAGCCCAGAGCCAGGAATCAATCCGGTCAAATGCCCCACCATGACCAGGCAACAACTTCCCTGAATCTTTTACCCCCATCTGGCGTTTGATCATGCTCTCCCCCAGGTCTCCCAGAGTTGGGAAGACGCCCATTACCAGTCCCATCAGTGCGCCCCGGAGTGGTGTAATGGGAGAATCAGCCCCTGCCCACATCTGCAAGATGGCAGCAAACCCAGCCGTTAGTAGCACACCCACAATAATTCCGCCCAGATATCCTTCCCAGGTTTTCTTTGGGCTTAAACGTGGGCTGAGGTGGTGACGGCCGAACCTTTTCCCGATGAAGTATGCAGCAGAATCTGCAAACCAAACCGCTGGCAGAACAACCAATATCCACCACAAGCCCTCGGGCAAGTTACGCAGTGAAATAAAGTATGCACCAATCCAACCAATATAAAACATTCCCGCCAAGGTCACTGCAAAGTCGGTCCCTGCCTGGTCGCGACCGTGTTCGTAGGTCACCAGATGATAAGTCATGCTCAATAAGATGAACAGGCTGATCATCCAAGGTGCGCTGTTAAAGCCGTTAATGTTCCGGCTCAGCACGAACAATAACGTGCCTCCGATAACCAAAACGCCAGCAGGCTGTAGCCCGCCGGCGCGAAATAAGGTTACATACTCCCATGCCGCCACGCCCATAAAAACTGCCACCAGGGCAGTTAAATACCATCCACCGGCAATAATAGCGGCCAACCCAATTGGCAATAGAACAATTGCTACCAAAACCCGCTTAAGGAGCATGGCGTTTCTGGCGTTTGATTTGTTTTGCTGTCAGACCGTGGCGTCGCTCACGCTGGCTAAATTCTTCGATTGCTTTCAGTAATTCCTGGCGATCGAAATCTGGCCAATATGTGGAGGGAAAATACCATTCTGAATAGGCTCCCTGCCAGATAAGGAAGTTGCTTCCTCGTAATTCTCCGGAAGTGCGGATGATCATATCAGGGTCGGGCACCCCGGCTGTGAACAGATATTGGCTCACAAGACTATCCGATACATCTTCGGCTTTCACCCCATCCCGCAACATTGCCTGGATGGCACATACAATTTCATCCCGACCACCGTAATTAAATGCTACGTTGAGGATCAGGCAATCATTATCCCGTGTGAGTTCAACCGCTTCCAATACTTTTTTTCGAAAAGATGGTCTCAGACGGTCCAACCTACCAATGTGGCGGAGCCTTACTCCCTGATCATGCAACTCCTGGAGCTCATTATCGATGACATTCTCAAAGATGCGCATCAAACCCTGAACTTCTTCAGTGGGCCTTCCCCAATTCTCAGTAGAGAAAGCATAGATTGTCAGATATTTGATACCAAACTCAATGCATGCTTCAATGATTCGGCGTAAATTTTCAGTACCTGCCCGGTGACCAGCCATTCTTGGTAGCCCGCGCGCCAAAGCCCAGCGCCCGTTGCCATCCATGATGATCCCAATATGGGTGGGAATTTTATCCGGTAAATCGTCTTTCGTATCCGGGGTCATACTTCCATGATTTCCTTTTCTTTTCGCACTCCGACTTCATTAACCAATTCAATATACTTATCCGTCAGCTTTTGTAGATTCTCTTCACCCTCTTCGAGCTCATCCTCAGAGATTATTTTCTCGTGTTCAAATTCGCGCAAGTCTTTAATTCCATCCCGCCTCACATTTCGCACTGCCACACGCGCTTCTTCGAGCCGGTTGTGTACAAGTTTAACCAGGTCGTGCCGGCGCTCTTCGGTGAGGGGGGGAAGGTTTAAGCGAATGACTTTCCCATCATTATTGGGTGTCAATCCCAGGTCAGATGCCTGTATCGCTCGCTCAATATTGCGAAGGGAAGTTGCATCAAATGGGCGGATCAACAGCATGCGCGATTCGGGAACGCTGATGGTTGCCAACTGCATCAAAGGTGTTGGCATACCGTAATACTCAACCGGTAATTTTTCTACCAAAGCCGGGGATGCACGCCCAGTCCGGATTCCGCCAGATCTTCTTCTAACGCCTCAACTGCTCCCTTCATACGTTCTTCAGCTTCAATATGTGCTTCCTTCAGCATAGAGGCCTCCGTATCAGTTTATCTTATCCAACACTATAGCACGATTTTGCATCTATATTCTACCTATAGGATAACCGAAAATAGTCGGAGAGAAAAGGGTAAATTTACGGAGATGTCCCAAAGACAATGATATCTCCATAATCCGCATGAACGCTAAGATTATCAGCTAGAATAGTAAACAAGTCTATCTCATCCTGATCAGTACTATTACGTAAGCCGAATAATACCAGGAGTGCCTGTCCATCCTTTACGCGTTGTTGCATTTGTGCGAGGTCATTACTGAAGTTTGCCCTGGATTGGCCCGTTACCGGATCCATCGGGGTTGGGGCAACATATGCCGGCTTACCCGTCAGCAGAAAAATTGCTCCTGGTTTGTTTGAATAGATAATTGTGGGTGGCATCAGACGGATGGCTTCTATAGCAGCCGAGTCCTGAATACCCCGGTGTGCAAATCCTTGCCCTTCGCGCCCAAGCTGGTTCACGGCAGCATAACCGTCCGTTATACTGAATCCCACCAGCAACAGGCATAAAGCAACCAGGAACCAACGCAATACCACCATCCTTCCTTGGATCCTGTTCCATAGCCATGCCATGGCACTGGAAAACAGGATTATTTCTGGGATGTATATCACTGAAAGAATACGGTCGTTGAGTGGCGTGCTAGCATCGAAGAAGGTAAGTGTTATCCCCAGGAAACACAAGTAGACAAGAATATGTAATGCCTGGGTAAAGGCAAGTGTAAAACTCCCCTCCAGTTTTTCCTGCTGTTTGGCAACCTTCGTTCGATTCCATATCACCCATACCAGCCAGGCGAACAAGCACGGCACGAGTAATAGTGAGCACAAGCTCAATGCTCTACCCCACATTGGTCCAGCAGCCATCAGGCTGTTGGGAGCTATCCACGTGAGCAGGTTCTTCAAAGCCTCGAATAAGCTGTTCCAAGACACTGGGTGCCACAGCAATTGCCGGTTGCCGAATGACCATGACCCACCACTTACCAAACCATATACCCCCCATACAAATATGGGCAAAAGGGCACCAGCCAGGATGATACCTGCTCTCTTGAGCATATGAGGCGGTCTTAAGCAAATAATGACCAATAAAACGGTGACGAACAGACTCACTCCCGCATAGCGGGTCAGGTATGCCAGGCTCAAAAAAAGACCGGTCAGTGCAGACCAACTCCAATGCGGGTGGTCAATGCTTCGCCCCAGGCTGAGATAAGCTGCCAACATCAGCGTTATGAAAAGAGGCTCACTGAGGGCATACGAGAACACACCCAGGTGAAGGTCTGATACAGCTAATAGAAGCGCGCCAAGTAAGGCAAAACCCATGCTATGACTTATTTTATGGACACTTAATCCCACCAGCAGAATATCCACCCCGAACAGAACGGTGATCACCACTCGTGCACCCTGGACCAAATCTAACCCAATTAAACCTATACCCGCCAACACAAGCGAGAAAAGCGGAGGAAAATGCGTGATGGGTTTTACTTCGCCTCCACCTGAAATTCTCACATAACCGTTACCCGCCAGCAGGCTGGCCGCCCCCTCAACATAGGTCGCTGAATCATTCACCAATCCCAAGCCGTACGGGGTACTACGCCATAAAGCCATCATGCCGAATAAAGACAGGATAACCAGGATGAGCAAAAATATCCAGGGTCGTCGATCGCTCATGGGATCTCCTTCACCAGACAGAATTTTGCTCCCTCCTGTCCAACGTTAAGGATTTCCGGCGCATCTGGATGTATCGATAAATCCGAATTTGCACGAGTGACCAATAAGAGTAAACTTCCAGGAAACGTACGGTCATCCTCCGGGTCATATCGCTCGATGATTATCCCTGGCGAAGCATACTCCTGTGCGATTGACGGTTGCCGGTGAACAAACAGTGTGCTACCCGGGCTGACTTTCTCATCCACCTGAGCCATAAGCTCTTTATAACATGTTAGCCAGAAATCTGTCTCATAACGCCGGTACGCACCTCCGGTTTCACCCACCAGCAGGTTGTAATAGGTATATTCGTAGGGGTGTAATCTGACCAGCCCGATCACGCCCGGCACAACCAAGACGACAAGGGTCAGGGCAAAGCTCCACTTATTCCTCAAGCGCTCCCATATTGCCTGGATTGACAGCCCTCCCAGGATGAAAACCGGAGGCAGGATGAATAAGAAATGCCGGTAACCATCATACATGGGCGGGCGAAGGATCAAAACGTATACAAATGGGACCAGAAACCAAAGTGTAACGGGGGTTAAGCTGCGCCAGTCTACATTCCTTGATTTGATCCTGGACCAAAATGCCCAAAAACCCGCAATAAACAAAGGCCATACCGGCCATGTCAGGGTGATCCCCAACATCACCGGAAGATAGGTCACTGGAAGCTTATCGGAGGGTGTCACTACCCCATTAAAGAGGACTGGTAAAATCTTCGGATTATGCGACATATGCTGAAGAACGTCTATAAAACGAGCCAATGGTGCCGACCATAAATACGGCCAGGCAATGTATAACGCCAGGACGGCTGACAGGGTATAGATAACTATCCCACCAAGTGAGTGCCGCCCAGGCTTGAAAATAAAAAAGAGACAAACCAGAACCCCAGCCAGTGGGCCAATGACCCGTATGGACACCAGCAACCCCAAAAGGACACCTGCCAGCAAGACTTTGAGCAACACTTTCCATGAACCAATTCTGCTCCACCACCAATCAGGTTTTACCGGGAGGGGAGATAAAGCTTCTAAAAGCCAGTGGTATTTCCGCTGGATGGACGCCATCCAAAAGGTCAGCACAAGAGCTGGGATCAGCAATACAATCGCCAGAAGTGCCAGGGTTATCTTCACTCGAGACATCAGGATCAACCCTTTGTGGACATATGCATCCTGCGGGATCGACTGCGCATTGACGGCCAGGCTGGCAAACAATTTCCCCAGCAAGCTATCCGGGGTTGCCTGATAAGCATCCTGGATCAGGTCACTCACAAATACCTGGATTTGGGAATAGAATATAATGCTTGCCAGGGAACTTACAACAAAAATTACTGCCAATATCTGCAGTATAAACCGCCACTTCCGCCAGCGCTTGGCGGAAGTCTCGCTGTTAAAAGGTATCATGGTGCTGGTAACAACTGCAGGCTCTGAAAGTGCATCGACCATCTGATAGCCAAAGTACACGGCGGCCATAAAAAATACCGTGAATGGGATATCTTTGGGGTTGATCCAGCCATGACCCCAAAGGATCGGCTGGGTGCTAAACAGGAGAGTTGCCCCAAATGCAACCCAGGAGCTCATCCATCGCAGGCACAGGGCATAGAATATGACCGCTCCAATCTGGAAAGTCAAGAAATTAACCAGATGCCACAGATCGGCTCGGGGGACGGGCATCAACAGATCCAATAAGTCAACTGCTGGTTTTGCCAGCAGCAGGTAAATGGGGCCGTAAATCTTATGGTCATCAGCACTTGGACCGTAGGCTTTTTCAATATCAAAATCCCCGCTCATGCGCGCTGAAATGGAATACGCATAAGGGACCGCATCAGCATATTGGTAAAAAAGAGGCTCATCCCAGCTAAGTCCATAATCCTGGAATGTAAACACACCCATGATGATATTGGCTAAAAGAATGAGAAAAATCGGGAAATATGGTTGGGTGACTGTCTTGTGGAGCCTAGAATCAAAGTTCTTCACAATTTATGATTATACCCCGCACCCTCCAACGCTTATTTGGAACTAACCAGGGTGCCGACCGGTTCACCATAGATGGCTTTAAGCAAGGTGCCGGGCTGCCACATATTCAGCACCAGGATGGGCAGGTTGTTATCCATGCAAAGCGAGATGGCAGTGCTATCCATCACTTCCAACCGGCGGTTAATTGTCTCCATATAGGATAGGTGATCGAACAGCACAGCGTTAGGGTTCTGGATTGGGTCCGAGTCATAGACACCATCGACTTTGGTAGCTTTGATGAGTACATCGGCATCAATTTCCATGGCGCGCAAAGCAGCCGCAGTATCCGTGGAGAAATATGGATTGCCCGTACCGCCACCAAAAATCACCACTCGCCCTTTTTCAAGATGCCGGATGGCTCGACGCCGGATATATGGCTCAGCGACGGCGCGCATTTCCACCGCCGATTGTACGCGAATGAACATTCCCATTCGCTCCATGGCATCCATCAGGGCAAGTGCATTCATCACTGTCGCCAGCATACCCATATAATCAGCTGTAGCCCGGTCCATCCCACGTTGTATACCGGTCCGTCCACGCCAGAGGTTTCCAGCACCGATAACAATGGCCACATCCACATTTTCTTGGCGCACATCAGCGATGATCTTTGCCACCATCTCCGCTTGTTCTGGGTGGATTCCCAATCCATCTGCACCACCCAACGTCTCACCACTAAGCTTTAGCAAGATGCGCTTGTATTTTAAAGTTCGTTCCATCAAAACCTCCCGGATTAAGCCACTGACTTGATTAGTAAATGTTACATAAATTTACCCTGATTTTAACAAAAAAGCCAACCCGAAGGTTGGCTAAACTTGTTAGGTTTGAGTTTCTTCGCCCAGTTCCCAACGGGCAAACCTTCGGATAACAATATTCTCCCCGATGGCAGCAATATGTTGATTACGTAGATCCTCTACGGTCATGTTTTCATCTCGGACGTATGCCTGGCGCAGGAGGCAATTATCATTGTAATACTTCTCCATTTTTCCATCAACAATCCGTTCAATCACTTTTTCAGATTTGCCTTCTGCCAGGGCAAGGTTGCGGGCTTTCTCGCGCTCCTGCTCTAGTATCTCAGTGGGGATATCTTCCACCCGTACAAACTTAGGGGCACCGGCTGCAACCTGCAAGGCTACCTCGTGGGCGAATTTGCGGAATGACTCCGAACGGCCAACAAAATCCGTTTCGCAATTCACTTCCACCATAACGCCTACGCGTCCATTCCCGTGGGAGTATAGCTCCACCATTCCTTCAAGTACTTCGCGGTCAGCGCGCTTGGCTGCTTTAGCCAGGCCTTTTTCACGCAGATATTCAATCGCCTTCTCAAAATCGCCGTTATATGTTTCAAGCGCTTTACGACAATCCAGGACACCTGCCCCGGTTTCTTCACGCAGTTGTTTGATTTGTTCAATACCGATTGCCATAACTATTCCTCTCGCGGTCTACTTTTCTTCCTCTGTCTCATCGTCTTCAGCTTCTAACTCTTCATCTGCTTCCAATTCTTCTTCAGCTTCTAACTCGTCATCTTCTTCCAGCTCTTCATCTGCTTCCAACTCTTCTTCAACTGCTGACTCTTCTTCAACTGCTGACTCTTCTTCAGCTTCCAACTCTTCTTCTTCATCGAGCAGTTCTTCAATTTCATCGTCTTCAAGATCGAATTCTGCCACCTTATCTTCCTCAAAGACTTCAATCTCTAAATCAGCGACATCCCGGGGATGGGCAACCAGTTTTGCCAGGGTTGCTTCACCAAGCAACTCTTCATCGGACAGCTCAGCTTCTTCCACACCAGCACGTGCAATTGTTCGTACCTCTTCCTCGACAATTTCTTCCTTGCGCGCCCCAAGACCTTCCAATGCCGCATCGGCAATCTTTCCAACCACAAGCTTGATCGCCCGAATGGCATCGTCGTTGGAGGGGATAACATAGTCCACATTGGATGGATCGCAGTTCGTATCCACCATGGCAACCACGGGAATGTTAAGCAAGTTCGCTTCATGGATGGCGGTAAATTCGCGTGATACGTCAACCACGAATAGCATGTCGGGTGGGCGAGCAAGCTTGCGTACTCCGCTCAGAAGACCGTCCAGACGTTCGATCTCCCGCATATGGATCAGCCCCTCTTTTTTGGTGATCCGTCCAAAATCACCGCTATCGCGCATACGCTCCAGACGTTCGAGTTCATTAATTCGCTGGCGAATGGTTCGCCAATTGGTCAGGGTGCCACCCAGCCAACGTGCAGTCACATAGGGCATGCTGGCACGCATCGCTTCTTGCTGAATCGTTTCCTGCGCCTGGCGTTTCGTACCAACGAACAATACTACTCCACCTTCGGCGACTGAATCGCGGACAACATTGTATGCCGTATCCAGTGCTTTTGAAGTTTTTTGAAGATCGATGATGTGTATGCCGTTGCGTTCGGTAAAAATATACGGTTTCATGGCTGGGTGCCACTTATGCGTCCGGTGTCCAAAGTGAACACCAGATTCCAATAATGACTTCATGGGAACTACTGCCATTTTCTATATTCTCCTTTTGCGTTTTTCCTCCGCTCCCCTCACTCCAGCCGGGACCGCTAGCGAGACGTCATCTCACTTTTTCTGCGGCACGCACCGGTTGGTCAGAGAGCGTGTGGGATAAGTATCTCCTGCATCTTGCAGGCATAATCGCTCCCGCCTCAGGCGGGAGCGGCATGGAGTATACCATAGGTTGCCTTGATTCGTCCAGAAAAAGGTACGCCTTAACTTTCTATTGACAGAAAAATATTTTGCTAAGAGATGATCTCCATAAGGACAAATTATCCCTTAATTCAATCTTCATAGGGTATCAGTACCAGGTGATCTTTGGCAGCACTCTCCACTTGTGCCTGCTCCCATAACATGGGATGGTATTGGATCGTCCGCCACATATCGATCTGGTCATCATAATGGGGATGGAAGGCATGACCTGACTCACCCGTGGTATTTTGCGAAAGGGAAGCTGGAAGGTTGCTAAAATCGACGATCATGCGCTCCGATGGTAACCAAGTTACCTGGTAGGCTTTCACCGGGTCAGTCTCCGACGCATCCCAAGAAGTGGCATTTACGATGGAACTGCCACCCGACGTCGGGTAGGGACCACGGTTAAATATGGCCTCAATCGGTCCAACACCAGAAGTACCCAGCGATTGGTTGTGGAAGATGACGGAATGCAGGTCTCCCCAGTTCCAACGTGAAGTGTCCTTGCCCAGGATTTGCTCCACTTCAGCCACAGCATCCGAAAACGCCAACTTGAGGATATCATCACGCGTCTCAACGTCTGTGGTGTTGATATCGTCCCACCACCCGCTGCTCGGGTTGTGCACTAGACGGCGTAAAATTTCAAACCAGATGTCACCACCATCCGGCCAATAATCTTCGGGTAATTCATCATTGTAGGTACGAGCCATGGTCGCCCGCCAAAAAGCGTTATAAATTGCAGGTGCAACCAGGTCCATGTGATTTTGATAATCCCAGCCTGTGAGCAGTTCCCGCATTTCGATCAGATGCTCATCCTCCAGGTTGAGTTGCGTTAGCAATGGCATCAGATAGGCTGCCGAGCCATTATAGTCATCGCCATGAATCTGTTGTATATAAGCCGCGTCGATGGGTCCTGGGGCGCTCTCGAGCATCTCGACGATACGGTCAGCCCGGAATCCAGAGTCCCATATGGTTGTGATGCTGTAAGGATAATCCGTATCAATGATGGCATTGTTGGCGGTAGCTATGTATCCTTCAGGTGGATTAAAAGCATTAGGAAGCTGGTCGAAGGGGATATAACCCTGCCATTCATAATCATCCGTCCAACCGGGAACGGGATAGAGACCAGTGTGACCGGATTTTCGGATGGGAATATTCCCCAGCGTATAGTAGCCAATGTTGCCATCGATATCTGCATAGACCGCGTTCTGGGATGGGACGGAAAAATAAACTACAGCTTGCCGGTATTCATCCCAATTCTGGGCGCTGTCCATGCCAAAAACGGCCTTAAACATATTAACCGGCTCAAGGGCAGTCCAGCGTACAGAGATAGCATAGTGGGTGGGCAAGTCAATCCCCCATGATTCTTGCGTCGTCATCTGTGATTCAGGATCATCCCAAATCACAGGACCATGCCGGGTATAGCGCACCGTAAGCTCGACCGGATCCAAGCCTGCCACCTGGATCGTCTCATTAACCAGGCTCATGTCCACCCACTCCCCGTTGACTTCGTATTGGTTGGGATTATCCGGATTGATTTTCTCTATGTACAGGTCAAGTATATCTGGGTCAACATTGGTAAAACCCCAGGCGATCTTGTCGTTATGCCCAACAATGACTCCAGGGGTGCTGGCAAATGAAAAACCAACCACATTATATGGACAATCTGGACCCTTGGGAGTGCAATGCAAGCCGATCTCATACCAGATGGAAGGCATTTGCTCGGCCAGGTGCATGTCATTGGCCAGGAATGGTTTCCCCGTGGCAGTTGAGCTACCTGCGATCGCCCAGCTGTTGGAGCCAATATCGCCCCCGGACGGACCCAGGGTCCGCTCCACCTTTGCCAGGCTCGCAGCAAATACTTTGGAAGGGTAAAGACAGATCTGCCAATGTATTGATCTCTTTATGCTGAACCGCCGAACCGCTGGGGGCGTTTATTGAAAAATCAGGAACGATCAAGGGATGGTCTGATGGGTAGGGTGGAAAGAGATCTGCGATCTGCTCGGGGGTTAGGGTTTTCGATAAAATAGCGTGTTCGACCTCGTAAAACAACTGTCCCTCACCCAAGCTCCAGGCCATGGCTTTACCCCAGGTGAGGGTATTGAGTGGTTGCCAGGGTTCAGGTGAGTAATCAGGGGTAAGTAGCTTGAGGATGGCATATTCCAGGCTGAGTGCCGCACCCTTATGGTCAGCCAGGTAAGCATTCACTCCATCTGCATAGGCCTGCAAGAGCGCTAACTCATCAGCAGGCATGGCATCCAGCTCTTGTTGAACGACACGCGCCCAGCCAAGCGTGCGCAGGAAGATATCTGTGTCCAATTGCAACTCGCCAAACATTTCCGATAACCTGGCAGATCCGATATGGCGCCAGAAGTCCATTTGCCAGAAACGATCCTGCGCGTGTACATACCCTTGGGTAAAGATCAGGTCATGTGAGGTCTGGGCGTAAATGTGAGGGATACCGTAGTCATCGCGGTAAATGTCAACGGTGGAATCAAGCCCATCCAACTTTACCTCTCCGGATGTGCGCGGAAAGGAGGCTCGCGGCAGGTATAATCCAACCGCAAGCATAACAAGCGCCAAGACCACAATCACGCTTAATATGGTTAACAACAAGCGACGAAGCTTTGGGGACATACACCCTCCTTTGGCAAGAGAAGTCGTATTACCAGATTCCGATATTCAATTGTCTGAATGCGGGAGAATAAAGAATACCCGTTCGGATGAGTATTATCCGCCAAGTCATTGGATTATGCAAGGAGAATATGAGAATAACACTCATCAACCCGAAATAATAAAATAAAATCGGCTGTTACGCCAAATTTAATGCATTCAACATACAGGGAAATCACAATTCTTGTTTCCTGAATACCAGCCAGGCTGCCAACAAAGATACCACAATCAGGCCAAGGCTGATCCCTAATGCAGTCCATGAATTACTGGCGTCACCCTGCACCAGGCGCGTTCCCCAAGCGATTAATTCGCCCGGCAGGTATTTCCCCAGCCCCGGGATGGCACCAATCAGACCAAGAAGGACCATTAATCCGAGAGTGAGCCCACCAGCAGCAGCTTGAGATTTGGTCAGGGTGCTACAGAATAAAGTTAGGGCTACATAAACCATCAGGTATAAGAATAATAGAGCGTTCAATACCAACCAATGCCAGATATCAAGGGCTTCGAAGAGCAACAAGGTGTAATAATAGCAGGCTAATCCAGCAACAAGCAGGCTGATGGCGAACATCGTTGCCATTGCAAAGAACTTCCCACCTAAAAAAGCACCACGGGGCATGGGTTTTACCAATATCATGGCGGCTGTTCCCTTGTCTTTTTCTTGCGCAATTACGCCCATCGTCAGCAGCAATGCCAGGATGATGCCGAACTGAGTCATATTCTTTACATATTGAGTTACGGCATCCCATACGGTTGGGGGTGGGATAAGTATTGAGATATCGGTACCTCCCGGGAGGAATGCGATGATCTCCGGGATAAATTTAGCCAGTAATGGAGATGTGAGTCCAAAGAAAATCAGCACAACGGCCATAATCAGTAATCGATAAGTCCGAATGAATTCCATCCATTCTTTACGGAAGGCGACAAAAAGGCTCATAATCGCCCCTCCTCCTGACTCACCAGTTGCAGGAACACATCTTCCAGTGATGGCCGTACAATCTCATAACGCGTCAGGATCAGGTTGGCATAAATAATTGAAGTAAGCAATTCTTTTTTAGCCCTCTCAACATCACTGACAATCACCCTCACTACTAGCCCCTGAAGCAGGACTGATTTCACCCAGCCTTCCTTACGAAGTGCATCAATCCAGGGTGTAAGCCCGGGCTCAGATTGTTTATCCACCTCCACTTCGAATGCAGGGATGGCATATTGGGCTAGAAGCGATTCCCGCGACTCAGCAATCACCAGTTTGCCACGATTGATGATCCCGACCGTGTCACAAACACGCTCTACATCTGCCAAAATATGGGTCGACATGAAAACGGTGCACTGTCCACGCAGGCTGTCGATGAAATCCAGAACTTCCTTTCGCCCTGCAGGATCCAGTGCACTTGCCGGTTCATCCAGGAACAAAATCTCCGGATGGTTCAATATCGCCTGAGCCAGTGCAAGCCGCTGACGCATGCCACGTGAGAAACCCCCTATCCGCCTCGTGGCAGCCTCTTCTAATCCCGTTAAAGCCAGCAGTTCTTTTGTTCTGGTGGTTCGTTCCGCAGCAGTCAAGCCGAATACCCGACCTACATAATCCAGGTATTCGCGCGGCGTCATCCAGGGATAAAATGCCGGTTCTTCAGGAAGGTAACCGATATGCCTGGCGATTTCCTGCCCATCGTCAGTTACCTCTTTATCGAGCACCCAGGCATGACCGCTGGTTGCGTGTGCAAGTCCGGTAAGGATGCGGATGGTGGTGGTCTTTCCCGCCCCATTCGGTCCAAGAAAACCAAATACCGTGCCCGGTTCCACGGTCAGACTTAATCCATCCAATGCCTGGAAGGTGCCAAAGACCTTTCGAAGCTCTTCGATACGGACAGCAGTCATCAAGTTAATCCTCTCGCCCAAAGATTAAGATAGATGATGGGTCCAATCAGCTCGCCAAATATGATCACTAATGTCCAAACCCATTTCGGCCCACGCGTCTTTTCACGGCGAACCAGATCCACCAGGGCTACAATCATCAAGGTCAGCTGAAGCAGGACCAGCGGGATGATAAATGGTAAAAGCTCAAGGAACTTATCAAAGGGGGTTATTTGTTCCATCCTTCAATCCTTTCTTGTTGATGGATATGTAATGTAATATTATTGGATTCCCGAAGAATGGACCTATGATTTTCTTAGTCATTCCATTGAATTGTTCTACGCCTGGTCAATCATCGCCACCACGACGGCGATGGCATGCCTGTGGGTGTGGCTCAGGCTTATCGACCAAGTGGTGATATGCTGTTCTTCTGCCATTTCCTGTGCAGCAGCGTGAAGTTGTAAGATGGGCTCCCCAGAACATCCTCGCTGGATTTCAATATCCTGCCAGGAGATGCGACCAATTCCAGTGCCAAACGCTTTTGCCACCGCTTCTTTGGCAGCAAAACGGGCTGCCAGTGACGCCATGTTTACACCATTTTCAGCCAACTCGATTGGGGTGAATAAACGTTGTAATAAGCGTTGGTCATACCGTTGGTATGCATCTCTGAAATCGGCGAATTTCGATTAAGTCAATACCGGTACGCAAGCTGGTTGACATGCCTGTCCTATCCGATTACTCGGAATCATCCAATGTCCCGGCAGTAGCAATTGCCAGGCGGTCAGGGTTCAGATAATGCTGTGCAGTCTTCAGGATTTCAGCTGGAGTTATTGCCTTGATCAAGTCTGGATAGCGCTGATAATAATCCAGCCCCAAATTGTAACGCTCAAGATTTAACAGCGCAGACGCAACACCTCCATTGGATTCGAGGGAAAGTGGCAACCTGCCAATATAGTTGGATTGGCTATCGGTAAGCTCTTCATTGGTCACCGGCTCGGTGACAAAACGGGTAATCTCCTGGCGTATGAGTGAAATGGTTTTTTCAAGGTTTTGTGGATTGACACCCGCAAAGAAAAGCCAGGGTCCTGGACCAATCCCCCCACTTAGACTGGACGAAGCATGATATGCCAATCCAGAGCGCTCCCTCACAGACTCACCAATGCGTCCAAACATCCCAAACTGTCCAAGAATATTATTCCCTAGGGATGCCGCCAGGAAATCTGGAGACTTTCTGGGAGGTCCAGCGACACCCATGACGATATCTGCCTCAGATTTACCGGGGATATTCACTTTTCGGGAAATCATCTCACTTAATGGTTTTAATGGCGGTAGCTCTGGGGGTGCCGGCTGGGTCGGGTTGCTCCAAGCCCCCAGAAAGCGAGGTGACAGAATCCACAGCCCGTTCCGGGTCCACCCCACCAACAATGGAAATCACCATTCCTGACGGTCCAAAATGCTTTTGATGGAACAAAACCAGGTCATCGCGGGTGATGGCACGTATCGTTTCTGGGTACCCATCTTCCGGTCGCCGATATGGATGCCCGGCGTAAACCAGCTCATCAAAGGCGAGGGAAGCCATTTCGGCTGTGTCTTGAGCGCGGATAGCCAAACCAGTGAGTAGCTGATTGCGTAAACGTTCCACCTGTTCCAAAGGAAAAGTTGGTTGGAGCAAAGCCTCCGCCAGCGTGCCGGTGAGCAAATCCAGATCCTCTGCCAAAGCATGGCCATAAAACCCTGCGGTATGGGTTCCACTATCTATGCCGAGGCTGGCACCATTCGATTCCAGTGCCTCATAGATTTGTTGGAAATCATGCTGGGCAGTCCCACGCATTAACGACATCGCAGTGAAACCAGCCAGACCAAGTTTGTCATCCGGTTCACTGATTGCGCCTGCATTAATGTAACCGCTGATAACCACAGATAGGCTGCCAGGGTTTGGGCGAACCAGGACAAGGATGCCGTTGGGAAGAATTCGTCGGGTGATCGTATCAGGACCAGGAAGTGAATGGCTGTTCAAGGGTCAAATACTCCTGTTATAGACAGTTAAAGGCAACAAGGTTATTTTCATTTATGATTGGGGAGCTTCATTGGGAAGATAGACACCCAGGGTACGATTCTGCTGTCGTAGACAGCTCTGGGCAAGTCGTTGGACGTCAGCCGGGGTAACTGTTGCAAGACGTTCAAGATATAAATTAAACCAATCGATCGTGGCGAACATCTCAGAGAATCCCAGCCAAAAAGCCTGGTTGGATATCGACTCACTGCCGTAAGCAAAGATGGCGCGTGCTTGCTTCATGGCACGCTCGAGCTCTTCCTTGGGAGGAGGAGCATCCTGCAATCGTTTGATCTCGGCTTCCATGGCAGCAATGCAATCACTGGCCGTATGTTTGGGATGGACTGTGACCACCGTCGTATACAGGTAAGGATCAATGGTGGCTTGAACACCTCCGTTCACACTGACAGCCAGCTCTTTTTCCACCAGGGCTTTATACATGCGGCTTGTTTTATTCGTGGTCCCTCCACCGAACATATTTAAATTCGTTGGACCCGTGAGCAGGCTATCCAATACATTCAGTATAAAAAAGTCCTGGTCATCCGCCCTGGGTGCGCGGTATGAAACCTGCAGGTAAACCGTCTCTCCTGGACCTTCAACTGATACACGCTTCTCCCCTGCTTGGGGAGGTTCTATTCTTTCCAATCGTACCGGTTGCGGACCCACCGGCAAGGGCTCAAACAACTCTCTTATCCGATCAAGCATGGTTTTGGTTTCGAAGTCTCCTGCAACGGTAAGCACCGCATTATTGGGAATATAGTGTGTCCGATAATGACGATATAAATCCTCGCGCTGGATCGAATACAAGTCGGTCAGATCACCAATAATTTCGTGATGATAGGGGTGAACCCTGAATGCAGCGGATTGTACCTCCTCGCTCAAACGGAAAAGAGGTTCGTTTTCGCTTCCCTGGCGCTCCGATATGACCACTGTCCGCTCAGAAGCGACCTCGTTTTCTTCAAACAAACTGTTGAACATTCGGTCTGTTTCCAGGCGTAATGCAAGGTCAATCTTGTCCGCAGGAAGTGATACAAAAAAGGATGTCCAATCCAGAAATGTAAAAGCATTTAAATAGCCACCTTCGCGTGATATCGCCTGGTCCAGTGCGCCCAGAGGAAATTGCGGAGTGCCTTTAAACATCATATGTTCCACCCAATGCGATGCGCCTGTCAATCCCGGTACTTCATCCCGCGAGCCGACGCGGTACCATATCCATTGGCTGATGATCGGTGAGGTGTGTATCTCTTTTAATAACACCAGCATGCCATTTTGAAGGGTTAGTTTGGTAAATGATTCATCCATAGGTAAGTTCACATCGTGTACAATTTTTACAATCCAGAGCAGAAGTCATTATTAAAATTACAGGATCATCGGTGTCCAAAAAAGACACTGCAAAGCCAGCCGGACCACCATTGGTTGCATAAGGGAAAATCCTCAGCTGAAGTGAACTCCGAAGCCAACAATACCTTATAGGGCTCAATCGCACCTTGTAAACCAACAATGGATTGGTGTAAATCGGTCTGGTCGATCGCCAGGTCTAATGGTACCAGCAGCGAGACGGGGACAGTTACATCCACTGGTATGGATTGGCTAACAGGGATGGTCATATCGAGATTGGCCTGGATGGGAGTGCCTGCTGGCAATGTGAGATCGGTCAACACCGGTGTATTATTCAGATAAATATATGCACCCGGTATTTGGGTGTCTTCAGCCAATGCTAATTGTGTGCTCTGGTTGATCGACAAATCAAACACAACAGGCAGGTTGTCTTGCAACTGAACCGTCGTATTAACCGGGACGGTGGTGACAATGTGAGCTTTATCCATCAACGCCAGGTTATTGGATACCTCCGTTACCAGACCACCGGCAACGAGTGCTTTAAGCTCAAAAAAGTAATGCCCAAAAAGGATCAGGAAAGCAATGAATATTGTATTTACCAATAGAGAAAATATCGCTGTGACAGTCCAAAAAGCAGGTTTAAATTTCCCCTGGTAAACGACCTTTTGAAGACGCGGAGATTGCTTGTAACGATCTTTAACCTGTGCAAACCATATTTTTACCCGATCAAATGCTCTCGTGATATTTTCATTCACATAACCCTGCGATTCGGCTTCAGCAGCTGGTTGTGCCTCAGGGGGAGTTGCTAACGTGATCGTCTGGTTTAGTTTCTGGTTCTGGTTCCGGCGCGACTGGCCCGTCATTATCCATGATTTGTCTCCTGATTGTATATAAGCTGAATATAGCACAAACGGACTGATTAGGAAAGCTAATTTTCGAGGGTTAGAATGATAAGGTATTAGGTTGTAAATATTCAAGGATTTCTCTTGTGAATTTAACCTCATCAAGCTAAAATTGAGAGGCTCCTGCTTAGGCGGGAAAAACCGCTTTTCTGCTTACCGAGGCAGGTGCAAGATGAAGAGTAATAATTCACTGAGACGGCGAGAGCCGTCTTTTTGAGGAGATTTGTAATTGACCGAAGAAACATTTGGGAGATATCTTGTTGCAGTCATTGGGGCCGGTCCTGCAGGTCTTTTCGCCTCCAGACTCCTTGCCATGAACGATGTACATGTTGTGTTGCTTAACCGGGATATCATTCCGGGTGGATTGGCGGAATATGGCATTTATTTTGACAAGTACAAAATGAAAGAAGGGCTACGCAGACAGTTCCAACAAATCCTGGATCTCCCCACGATAGATTATTATGGCAACCTCACCGTTGGTGAAAATGGCGATCTTAGTTTGTCGGATTTGCGCGCCATTGGGTTTCAATCTTTAATGGTGACTGTAGGCGCACAGGGGACCAAGTGGTTGGGATTGCCAGGCGAAAACCTGATGGGTGTTTATCATGCCAAGGATCTGGTTTTTCATTACAATTTATTACCTCCATACAGCACCAGGGAGTACCATATTGGTAAGCGTGTAGCTTTAATTGGTGCGGGGAATGTAATGCTGGATATCGCCCATTGGCTGATCCGCGATTTAAAGGTGGATGAGGTGGTCTCCGTTGTGCGAAGAGGTCCCAATGAAGTCAAATTTACGAAGGAAGAGCTAAAAATCGTGGTACGAAACCTGGATTTGGACAAGCTGGAATCCGAGATGATGCGCTTACAACCTATCGCGGATGCGGTGGGTCAGAATGTGGTTGAAGCCAAAGAATATATTTTATCCACCATACCCAAAGGTCTTGAGCCAATCTCAAACACCCGCTTTTATTTCGACTTCCTGGCATCACCCACCCACATTCTGGGAAATACGCAGGGGTATGTTACTGGCTTGGAGGTCGAAAACACGACCCTGGTATGTTCGGAAGGGGAGGTACTCGCACAGAGATTGGGTACAAAACGGATCCTGGATGTGGATACGGTGATATTCTGCATTGGCGATAAAGTGGAAGAATCGTTCGGGTTACCAGTTCGAAAGAATGCCTTTGTAAAGCATCCCCATCCTCTCTATCCAATGGAGAATTTGTCCTTTGAGGCCTATGATCCGGACCTTAACCGCCCAATTGACCGTGTATTTGTAGCCGGTTGGTCACGTGAGGCAAGCAGTGGATTGGTTGGAGTGGCACGCAAAGATGGTGAGAATGGCGCTAGAGCGGTGCTCGAATTCCTTCAATCAGCACCCAGGTTGGTGGCTCCAGACGCTCTCATGGATGAATTCACATCCAAATTGACCCGGCTCAACAAGCCCATCGTCCGAAAATCCGACTTGCTTAAGCTAACGCAGGCTGAAGCTGTTATGGCAGCAAAACTGGGGTTGCCAGCAGTTAAATTTGCAACCAATGAAGAGATGTTGGCTAGCTATGGGGCTGTGTTAAAATCAGCCCGCATGGTTGATCCCTCCAGTACCCCGCTTATTGTAATTCGCCTATTTGTGGTCGAGGTTTCTTGAAGGGCACCAAAAGCAGTAAGCCAACTGCAATGACAATCTCACCAAATAGAACCCCAAGCTGTTGATAAATGCCAAAAATCGGTATGATTGGGTAATTGTTACTACCGAAACCAAAAATATCCGCCATACCGCAAGCAACTGCAATCACATAACCCGTACAGACCAAGCGTAAACCGATATCTGAAGCGATCGATTTTGGTCCACCATTCCATAAAGCCGCCAGACTGATATACCCCCCCAGGCAGATAAAGCCCAATCCCACCAGGAAGGTAGCAATTTGTACAAAACCGACCACCGGGCTGCGGTCTAGGAAAAATAAGCCGGGTTCTGCACCCAGCAGATATATGATAAAGCCTAATATGGTTACCCCCAAGCCTAATCGGATGCGCAATCTCCCGTTCGTCTTGCGAACAGGCGGAGACATCTGTCATATCCCCCCCGGTAAGGTATTCTGAAGATGAGTCAGCCAATTCCCTCCCAGGATTGCGGAAATGTCAACTTCAGTATACCCCTTTTGAACCAGAAGTGGAATAATTTTTCGTAAATCAGCGATGGTATCAATCTCTGCAGGGACCGACTGCAAGCCGAAACCTCCATCGAAGTCACTACCAAGACCTACATGGTAAGCATCTCCTGCCATCTGGCAGACATAATCCATCTGAGCTACAACAAAATCCAGGGTAACACCCGATCGTCCTCCAGCTTCATTCCAGCCTGGGTGCAGGAATCCATTGGACGGTACAATGCCAATGGTTCCTCCCCGCCCCAACAGACCTTGGATGACCCTGTCCGTCAAGTGCCGGTTACTGCTTGATCCATCCAGCTTAGCCAGGGCATTTGCATGTGAAGCAATGACCGCACCCGGGTAGGTATCCAATGCCTGTAAGGCAGCTTTTTCATCCATGTGGCTCAGATCAAGGGTGAGGTGGAACTCAGCCATGCGCTCCAGTAATGCATAACCCTCTTTGGTAAGTGGACCTGGTTCATGAGTGCCACCGCAAAAGCGTGTCCCTGCCCAGGCGGGACCGATAATCCGTACACCACGCTGGTACCAATCCTCCAACTCAGCTGGGTCGCGCACCCCCTCGGCTCCTTCCATCAGGATTACCAAACCAACCGGATGCTCCGTGGTGTCCGATTGTTGCCAATGGGTCAGGATTGATTGCAGATCGTCTCGCTTTTCGATCATCCGAAATGATGTTGGGTGCTCATCCACCAAACGCTCGTAAGCATCCAATTGCCGGGTGTAGACGAGATGAGCTTCCTGGTCTGATGCATAACACTGCTGGTCCCAATCTCCCAGTTTATGCCGGGTTGGTGCAGCAAACAGGGTGGAAAATATCACCGCAACCCTTCCGCTCTGATAATCCGGCCAGCCAAGCAGGGTATCCCCATTGACCTGTGGAGCCAAAGTACCTGCTTCCCGCTTCCGGATTTCAGCTGCTGAAAGCGTGTAATCCCGTCTGAAGGAAAGCATGTTCCAGGCCAGGTCTTGATGAGCATCAACAAGCAATGGGTCAGTCATAAGGAAGTAGATGATACCAGAATTTGCGAAATCTGGCGATCAATTTTCCCCATTGGGTAATGTGATAATTCAGCTGGGGAGACCCAGCGTACATCCGCAGCCTGGACGGGACGTGGTTCCCCCTCCAGCAAGGTACACCAGAAGGCATGCAGCGTAACCCGAAAATGGGTGTACGCATGCTGATATACCCCCAGCTGTTCACCGACCTTGATCTCCACTTCAAGCTCTTCGCATATTTCACGCCGCAGGCAGGCGGGTAAGTCTTCACCATCATGCTGCTTACCACCCGGAAATTCCCACATCCCTCCAAGCAAACCTTGGGGAGGCCGACAGGCGATCAGCACCTTATCGCCCCTGGCTGATCACTGCAGCTGTGACAATATGGTGCGGGATGACTGGCTTGGGAAGGTGCACCGGTCGTTGCTCCTGGATTCCGAGCAATTTCGCCTGGCAGGTATCCTCGAGCGGACATTGTTCGCAATCTGGGGATTTCGGAGTACACAAGCTCTGCTCCCAGATCCATGAGCGCCTGGTTGTAATCACCCGCATGCCCTATTGGCAGGTGTTGAGCCGCCAGCTGCCACAGGTGGTTTTCTCCAGCTGTGGAACGGGCATCCTCGCTAACATTGAAGTAACGCGCCAGAACTCTGCGTACATTGCCATCCAACGTGGGCTCATCGCAGCCAAAAGCAATTGAAGCAATGGCACCTGCGGTATAGCGCCCAACACCGGGTAATTTACGAAGCAATCGCACTTCATCAGGTAGCACACCGTCATATTCCTGAATCACGATGAGGGCAGCTTTATGCAGATTGCGCGCTCGACCATAATATCCAAGGCCTTCCCATACTGCCAACACTTCCTGTAACGAGCTCGATGCTAAGGAAAGGATGGTGGGAAAGCGCATCATCCACCGCTCAAAGTAAGGGATTACTGTCTCAACGCGCGTTTGCTGGAGCATCACCTCAGAAATCCAGATGGCATATGGGTCAGGATTACCCCGCCAGGGGAGTGTGCGTGCATGGTCTGCATACCAGCTGAGTAAACGCTTTGAGAACAGGTCGTATTTCAGGGTGATTAATCCTATAACTTGGGTATGTGAGCTGCCAGGTGTGTTTCAGTGATACAAGATCAAGCCGAGGATAGCTGTCCCCAGGATGATCAGGGCTGGATTGATCTTGGTGAAGGTCAATAATACAAATGCGGCAATTACAAACAGCAGTTTATCCCAACCTTGGGTTAATGCCTGCCCCCATCCCAGTTTCTTGGCACCGAAGACCGAAACCGCCATATCGTACGCTGTCCACAGCAGCAATCCCACCACCACAGGTCGGACTGCCTGGAGCATCGCTTTAACTGCGGGACTATTCTTAACCCCAAAAAAGGCTGCAACCAAGATCAGCATCAGCA
Organism: uncultured Chloroflexia bacterium; assembly: GCA_963777935.1. Classification (GTDB taxonomy): domain Bacteria; phylum Chloroflexota; class Anaerolineae; order Anaerolineales; family UBA4823; genus FEB-25. The sequence goes on along the minus strand of CAVZSL010000003.1, from coordinate 41,717 downwards.
GAGTGGTTGGAATCACCGTCCCAACTGCAGCAGAAACAGCACCAGGCACACCAGCTAGCTTGTAGCCTACATATGCAGAAACCTGCGGGGCGATCGGCCCAGGGATAGCATTACCTAATGCAACCGCATCTGCAAATTCTTCCGGAGTGATCCATGGGACAGGTTCAGTCTGGCCTGGTGGAGTCCAGGAGGCTGTTGTGGTCTCTCGCTGCATCAGGGCAAGTGAAGCGGGACCACCTCCCCAGGAGAACATCGCCACGCGGGTGAACAAGACAAAAATTTGCCAGAGTAATACCATGTTTGTCATAGACCTCTACACGGGAGAAAAGTTAGGGGTATACCTGGCCACCTCTGCAAATGCCTGGTCTCAAATCTGGAAGCCTGCGCGGGCTGGGACGACTTTAAATTGATAATTTTCAACATAGTCCAACAAACGGTTAACCAGTCCCTGCCATTCTTTTGAATCCAAGATGCCCTGCATGGCTGGCAAATCAGGCATTTGAGCTGAAGCCATGATCTGTGGTTGGTTGCCGTACATGGTGAGCCATGCATCTTTAAGCTCCATCCCCAGCTGCTGAACCTGTGGGATGAATTCGCGCACCACAAATTCGAAGTATTCCTGCTCCCTGCCAGGGGTGATATCCCAGGTCATGATTAGCTTTACGGTCACGATACTACTCCATTATGATCAATGCTGGTATCCCAGCACTACCACGCGTGTCTCATCGGGGATTATGCTTTTAGTTACTTTGATGGATGCCTGAGGTTCAATGTCACCCAATCCCATTTCTTTGAGGAATTTACCGAGTGGTGCCAGCTTGATATTGCAGGAGGATGTCCCATAATGCATGGGGATAACGAATCCAGGCTCCAGTAGGCTGACCACCTCAGCTGCCTTGGCAGCATTCAGCCCACCACCACCACCCACGGGCACCAGGGCAATGTGCACGGTACCCAATGCCTCAATCTCGGTTTGGCTAGGCACACGGCGTAGATCTCCCAGATGGGCAACGGTTACTCCTTCATAGTCGAAAACATATAGAGTGTTGCGCGGCTCATCTAGAATCATGCTTCCCATATCCATTGGTTTGGATGCCTGTGATGAATACGCCACCGATCTCAAATTCACCCGGTGTGTTGATCAGACGTGAATATCCCTTTACCGCTGATATATAATTATGCCCTGGAGCTTCATGACTGACCGTGACGATATCCGCCCTGAGTTTTAGTGGTTCATAACCAGTAGCCTGACTATCGAATGGATCAGTGACAACCGTTGCCAGATTACGTTCGGTCAGGCGAAAACATGATAAACCATGCCAGGTAATTTCCATGCAACCTCCAATGATGTTGAATTATATCATTGGCACAAGATGGCAAATTCCAGGTCGATGATCTGAACGTGGTATGATAAACCAGATATGAAATCCGATCATCATGAACTAAATATCACCAATTCATCCATGGCTGCTGTGTTAAAAATGGGGGAAGCAAACTGGCTCCTGGAAATCCCCGCCAAAGCCAAACGTGGGTATCGCCTGGCTCAGCTGGATGACCATGGATCTCTACAGCGGAAGGATTTTGCCTGGCAACCTCCGTTCAGGCTAAGTTTACAGGCGCGTGTTTCAGCGGAAATGTTACCTGGCACATGGGGCTTTGGCTTATGGAATGAGCCATTTAGTTTTTTACTTGCCAAAAGCCAGGTGGTACCGCGCTTACCGGCATTACCGGAGGCCGCATGGTTCTTCCATGCCTCACCCCAGAATTACCTCTCCGTCAGGGACGACCTCCCGGCTAATGGATTCCTGGCAGCCACTTTTAGCTCCAAAAAAGTCCCTACAGCCCTGCTGGCATTGGCTTCACCCATTCTGGTATTGACCCTCTTCCCAGGAACTACTCACATTGTACGCAGTCTGCTTCGCCGCGTAGTTCGACAGGATGCCTCCCAGATCCATACCCATGTAACAGAATGGCATGCATACGGCATAGAATGGGACATTGGTCAGGTCAGGTTCAAAATGGATGATATGGATATCCTGCAGACAGATATCTCCCCCAGTGGACCTCTAAGCCTGGTGATTTGGATTGATAATCAGTATGCCGCCCTGCCTCCCAATGGGAGGTTGAAATATGGAACACTGCCCAACCCAGAGCCTGCCTGGATGGAAATAAAGGAAATATCCTTGCTGGAAAATGCATAGGAATTTAATGGGTGATTATTTTCTCTGAAATTTCTCTGCGTGAATATTTCTATCGTGGTAGTATAATTGTCGCTTGCTGGACAATTGACTTGCCCCAAGGATTTTAATGCGACCCGTCTATCCCTTCACAGCCATCGTTGGCCAGGAACGTATGAAGCGTTCCCTGGTGCTTAACGCAGTAGATCAGCGTATCGGTGGAGTGCTTATACGTGGAGAGCGTGGCACTGGCAAATCCACCGCCGCACGCGCCATGGCAGCCCTGTTGCCTGAGATCGAAGTCTACGCCGATTCACCTTTCAACGATGACCCGCACGCGCCTCTCTCCTGGTCAGATTGGGTGAAAGAACGTAAAGCCCAAGGTGTTGATTTAAAAGTAGTCAAGCGCCGCATTGCCTTCATCGACTTGCCCATCAGTGCCACAGAAGATCGCGTCGTTGGCACACTGGATATCGAGATAGCCATCCAGAGAGGTGAGCGCATATTTGAGCCAGGCGTGCTTGCGGCTGCCAACCGTGGTTTGCTGTACATCGACGAGGTCAATCTGCTGGATGATCATGTGGTCGACCTGCTTTTAGACTCAGCAGCCATGGGTGTTAACGTGGTCGAGCGCGAGGGTATCTCGTTCGCTCATCCAGCCCGCTTCATCCTGGTAGGGACGATGAATCCTGAGGAAGGGGATCTTCGCCCACAGCTGTTGGACCGCTTCGCCCATTCAGCCGAGATCTACGGTATCCGCGAAGCACGCGAGCGTGTGTTGATCATGGAACGTAACCTGGCTTTCGAAGAAGACCCCGAGAAATTCCGTAAGCGCTGGCTGGACAAGGAAAAAGAGCTTTCGCACCAGATTGAGCTGGCACGTGTGATCGTGGATAAAGTCACCTATAGCAGCCGTGATTTACTCTCAATCGCCGCTCTAACCGCCTCGCTTAACGTGGAAGGTCACCGTGCCGACCTGGTGATTCTTAAAACAGCCCGCTCCCAGGCTGCCTTCGAAGGTCGAAAATCCATCACGGATCGCGATATTGCCCTGGCAGCCGAATTGGCCTTGCCACACCGGATCAGGCAGGGACCGTTCCAACAAGCGATGGTCTCTGAAGACGAGCTTCAGGAGCGCATCGAGCAACTACAAGGCTCAACAGCCAGCGTAGGGGAGCCAGAACCAGTGGCGGAGGACGAAGATCATACTCCACACTTTGATAAAAAAAAAAGACCTAAACCTCACCTCGGAGCAAGACCAGCGGAGTCCGAACCAGAGTGAGCCTGCTCGTCAAAGCGTCTTTGACGTTGGCAATGCCTATTGGTGGGATGGGGGTGAAAAAGTAAAGGTTGGTGAATCCTTCCGACCACGCAATCTGAATACAAATCTGGACCAGCTTTATCGCAAGCGTGCCGGGCGTCGCTCGCGCACCCACACCGACCGCAAACGCGGCAGATACATCCAAGCTAGGCCAGCCAATGGAAAAGCTGACGACCTGGCATTTGATGCCACGATTCGAGCAGCCGCCCCGTTTCAAAAGGAGCGAGTAGAACAACGCAAACGGGTGGCTTTTGCCATCCGCCCCAGTGACTTCCAGCGTAAGGTGCGGGTAAAGAAAACCGCCAATTTTGTCCTCTTCGTGGTGGACGCCTCATGGTCCATGGCTGTTGCTGAACGCATGTCAGCTACCAAAGGAGCGATCCTCTCCCTGCTCACAGATGCCTATCAGCGCCGTGACCGTGTGGGTTTGATTGTCTTCCAAAAGGACCGGGCAACCATGGTACTGCCTCCAACCAACTCGGTCATGCTGGCGCAGCGTGCCCTGGCGGATATCCCTGTGGGCGGCAAGACTCCCCTATCGGCTGGCCTTTACATGGCTCACCTGACCTTGCAGCGTGAGCGTATTCTGCACCCGGATGTTCAGCCGCTGGTCATCCTGCTGACCGATGGTGCCGGCAATGTCTCCATGACCTCGATGCCGCCACAAGATGAAGCCCATCGCCTGGCGGATCAGATTGCCGCAGATGATATTCACTGTGTGGTGGTTAACATGGAACATACCGCCTTCGACCAGGGTCTGGCGCAATCATTGGCAGATCACCTGGAAGCCCCCTGCTATACCTTGAGCGAGCTCAAAGCTGAGACGCTCTATAAAGCCGTGAAAAACGAGATGGAAACCACCCGGGGATTATAGATATTTTTTTCAAGAGCAATAAGAACATTTGTCATCGCTAGGCAGGTGGTCTTTGCCCTATTGCCCGAGCACAGTGAGTGGGAAGCAATTTTCCTCAAGAAAAGATTGGATCACTTTCACCTTGAAGAACTCGCTGATTAACTGAGATGGAACACATTTAGTTACACGAAATTATAGTTGGAAATTGCTTCGTCGCCAGCAAAAAACGATGGAGCGCTTCTTACAATGACATCTGGAGGAATTGTCATTGTAAGGCGTTATCTTCCCCTACTTTCGTCTCGGATTCTTCAGCCCCGTCTGGAGCTTGCTCCGCACCTCGCGCTTCACCCTGCCTGCCAGGACGCCTTCGTGCTCATTTATAAATTCCTCCACTGCCCCAGGGTCGAAATATACCAATTGACGTAACGCCCACGACATTGCCTTTACCACCATATCCTCGTGGTCAGCCGCCAGCAATTTACAGATGGCCAGTGTACGTGCAACATCCCCCTTGCCTCCCTGCGAGCGGATGTTGAATGCCACCGTGCTCACCAGGGCTGCCCTACGCCACCACAGGTCAGCAGAGCCCGCCCATTTCATAAACAGCTCATCTGAAACCAACCCGTCTCGCCAGGCAGGGCCAGACAGGGTACGAGCGAACGAATCCACCGTCCACCAGCTGTTGATACCCAGGCCCAGCTCCTCCAATTCGCTTTCACCCAGGCAGCAAAATGCCCCCTTATGTGCTGCAAGCACCTCGTAAGCCTGCCAGCGATGGCCGTGGGTGAACAGCAGCTCTCTAGCAAAACTCAGCACATAATCAGCAGGAGCCTGTTGTAAACTATTAGAATATTTCAGGCAGATCACCCGTTCGCTGTCGGTGTTGTGAGTGGTAAGGGCACGCTGTTCTGCATCAAAAGCTGATGCCAGCACAATGGGTGAGGTTAATTTCCAGGTGGTCATGACGCAGGATTGGCCTGTTGGAGGTCGATGGTCACCTCCCAGATCCCGTCTACATAGCGCTGTTGGTGGGGCAACCCGCTGCGTTGCACCAGTGATAACATCCGGTTATTACCAATCTGCAGGTTTCCACGCAAGAATTGGATGCCTTTGGCTCGGGCATAGGCGACCAGGCGCCATAGCAGCAACTTGCCGATACCGCGCCCTTGAAATTCATCCGCCACCACTACCGCTGCTTCGGCGAGCCCTGGTCGCCCGTTTTCAAGCAGAGCATAACGTGCCACCCCCATGACGATTTCCTTGTCATTTTCCATGCAGGTTGCCACAAAAGCCATCCGCGTGATGTAATCCAATGTGGCAAGCTGACGAGCTTCTTCATCAGTCAGTCCTTTTTTATAGGATAAGAAGCGCAGGTAGATGCTCTCCATCGAAAGGCGCTGGAAGACTGCTTGCAGATCACTGGCATCATCGGATCGGATAGGGCGGATGGTGATGTGCGTGCCGTCCGCCAACACAATCGATTCGGAATTCAATAAGTCATCGTTCTGAGACAGCATAATCTATCCAACAAAGGCTTTTCTGAATTCTATCTCAGAATAATCAAAGCAGGTGACCCTTCCCCCGTTATGTACAGCTAGTGGATGCGTTCCTAACATACACAGATAGTTTACCAAAGCGTCGATGTTGACGCGCGCTGAGACTTCTTACCACTGCTTCCAATATTACCCGGGTGATTTCTTCTTTACCATACATGGAGACGTTGTGAGATTGCATAGCAATTGCGTTGTCTAAGGTAATTCTGCCCATCATTTATTAATTGCTTTAGTTTGCTGATCATTTGCGTTTTTTATGGAAGGAAGCATATAATGGGCATAGCAGATTTGCCACACCCCATACTCATAATGTAATAACCTAAAATAATTTTTCATGTTTTACAGTCAAAGGAAGCTATGGCAAAGACTTTTTTCTCTAACGGAAGGTGGAAATGAAAACGATAAGTATCCACACCATTATCATTTTTAGCTTAACTTTCGTCCTCTCTTCCTGTGTGCCAGAAAATTCCTCGAAAATAGAACTTACTCCCACGAATGACCTGTCAATTTCCACGTTTAAGTCATCTGTCCCCACCCATACCTCTCCACCAGTAATATCATCGGCTCCCAATATTACAGGTATGAATTGGGATTCCGCTAACCATGTCATTAAAATCGATATCAACCCCTGGCCAAAATCATGGTCGCCATGGACGACTTTTATCGATGGGATTGAAATCCCAATGGGAGAAGAATCTGGTTCGATTATTGTGCGCCCCAATGCTCCACTCGATCAACCTCCCGATGGACTTATTATTGGATCATTGCCATGGGTATCGGGGTTGGACCTTGTTGATTTTCCCTGTTGCGGGGTGCTTCAATTTTCTGTTCCAGAGATGGGTGTAACCAATGCATTTCAATACAATCTTCGTGATGCAGGTTGTCTGACTGCCTCTACGAAAATATGTCCTTTTGAATGGACTGTACATGAAGGGGACTGGGTGATCGAAGGAACTGAAGTAAATAATATTGAGAACACAAAAGTCATTCAAAAAGGAAACATTTATGTTCGTGATTCTGCAACGCTCGTTATTAAGAATTCAGAACTCAGGATGGAACGCGGCAGTACACCCACGATCCATGTCTATATATTTGTCGATCCGGATGCTACCCTGATCATTGATAATTCTCTCATATACCCAGGACCCGAGAGTGGTGGCCTCGCATGTGTTATCAATCATGGCACTACGAGCATGATCGATTCTCCTACGTCGATCCATTATTTTGATATGTCTGACGGAGCCACGTTGATGATGGAGAATTCAGAAATGATTTATGAGATAGGGGGATTACTTCAGGTGACAGGTGGAAATACTACAGTAACAAACTCCACAATAGGAGCTTTGGGATTGAGCGTTCCTGCTGGGGCTCATCTAAATGCTACGGATCTTAAATCTGGAACATATTTTGATCACTGGAAAGTCCAAGATTTGATACCAGACGCAAATTACAATCTAACATTAGACAAAGTCACGGTTCTAAAAGACGACTTTACGGGTGAACTTGAGCATGGACCATTCGAGAGAGGATGGATCTTTTTCCTTGACCCAGATTCACATGTTAGGCTTTCTGATTCTGAGCTGCGCAAAGTATTTATTGAAGTACGGAATGATACTGCTGAATTCGAGAATCTCAAAATAGGCGAGCCTTCTAGTCTAAAGTATCGTGACATCATCCTGGAGAATATTGTTGTAGAAGGAGAGTGGCCGTTCACCATCATTGATGCCAATGTGACAATTACAAATTCAAATTATCTCTTCCTTCAACCGAGTGGATCATCAACGATAAAACTCGTCAATTCTCATATCGTCGAATTTATCCCGAGAAATTTCTCAGGAACGATCATTTTTAAAAATGGTTCTTGGTCGAATGCGGGTGAAATAATTGGAGACGTAGAATACCATTCCAAGAGCAATAATTTCACGATATCAGGGAGTTTGAAAATAGATGATAGTGTTCGGACCAACCTTCAATGGAAAAATGCTCAGGTAATACGGGAATTCGATGTGATCTTAACCGATTCACAAGGAAATCCAATCAATTCAGGAGTGATTAAGATTGATGGTGAGGAATATATAACTGATGAGACTGGTCTGACAAAATTTTCTCTCGTATTTAATGACACCAACTATAATCAACCAATAATCCTCGAGGCCTGGTATTTAGGAAAGCTTATTGATCAACAAGATATTGACTTCTTTGCTGAAACACCAATAAGGCTGAATCAATGAAAAGACACTTGAAATCACCCCGATTTTCTGATAAAGTATAAATAAGAGACCTGATGCACTCATAACAGGTTGGCACGGAGAGTTATGCTCGTCGCAAAACAGGTTGCTGATCTGATCACCTTCAGCCGGGGTTTGATGGCATTTTTCCTCGCCGGGTTGGGTTTGCTTGTCGGAAAGGATGCATTGCCCCTGGCTGCCTGGGTGATGATCGCTGATTGGTGCGGTGATATGGTGGATGGCCCAATTGCCCGTCGCAGCCGGGTCTATTACCATACCTGGATCGGCGACCACGACCTGCAAGTCGATATGACGGTCTCTGTCGGTCTGTTGGTTTACATGCTTGGATCGGATTACGTCAGCTGGTGGGTGGGTGTGATCTACCTGTTAGCCTGGGCATTGTTTTTCATCAGATATGGGGTTATCCCTGCACCAGGGATGCTTTTCCAGGCACCGATCTATTTTTGGTTTATCGTGACGACTCTGCAAGGCGCCACCGGCTTGGGTGTTTTGATCCTCGTGCTCATTTTATCTGCCGTTATCATTACCTGGCCGAGATTCCCCCGTGAGGTGGTGCCGGGGTTCCTCGAAGGCATGCGCAAAGCTTTCCAAACCTTGCATAAACGTAATTAGATAATCAGACATTCTAAGGTATAATCAGCCGGGTTTTGGATAATTCTCACGGCTGGAGCTTGAATGCCAATTACACAGGAAGTGTTTATTGAGGCACACCCTGCGAGGAGTGCCTCTTTTTTTATGGGTATGCAACCACGAATACGTCGTCTATTGAAACTGCCAGTTCTTCGCCTTTTACGCCCATTGGCTCACAAAGTAGGTGCGGTTGCTGAACCGGTTGGACGGTTGACTGTACGGCGGCTTCCTCGTTTCACCCACCACGCTAAAAACGAGCCACTCACCATCATCAGTGCCAATTTATGGCATGATTGGCCTCAACATCGTAATTTTACACAGCGGTTAGAAAGTTTCGCCGGCATGGTCAAAGCTGAAAAGGCTGACGTAGTCCTGTTGCAGGAAGTGTCACATCGCTCTGAATTTCATGTAGATCAGTGGCTTTCGGAACGACTCGATATGGCATCTGCCTACTCGCGTGCCAATGGTCATGAGATAGGCATTGGCTTCGAAGAAGGATTGGCAATCCTAAGCCGTTTCCCAATACAAACCTTATACCTGCAGCAACTTGGCTCATCGGCTAATCTTTTCGTTCACCGACTGGCAATGGGGGCAAAGGTACTCTCTCCGTCCAGCTCGTTCGCTGCAATTTCCGTACACCTGGGTCTGCTCAAGCGCCAGAATGCTAGCCAGCTTTCCCATTTGTATACCTGGCTCAACTCAATCATGGGTGGGCAGCCAGCCGTGATCGGTGGCGATTTCAATGCTCACGAAAATTCTCCCCACATTACCCACATGCGTTCTACCTGGCTGGATACCTTCCGTCACCTGCATCCCCATGCCGATGGCACCACCCATGAACTGCGTGCTCCGTGGGGCAGTGTGATTCGACGCGCTCGTCTGGATTATATCTTCCTGCGTCCTGGTAAATCCAAATGGAAAGTTCTGGAGACCCGCCATTTAGATGGCTGTACTGGACCTCACTCAGACCATCGCGCTGTGCTCACCCGCCTGGTTTTAAATGATTGAGCAGGAATGAACAAGTAAAATATCAGTATAAGCGATACAGGGAAAAAATGTCCATCGTCTCGCAGGAAGCTGCCCAGAGGGTGACAGAGGTGAATAATAAAATCCAGGTTGTTCATCTCGCAGGAGCAAGCCATGACATTCGTCGCACCCTTTTGATGGGTATATGCCTGCGTTAAAAAAATTCCTGGAGGAGTCGTTCCATTCCTGATGTAAACAACAAAATTGATGGGGGAGCATGTATAAAAGTGAAAAATCTTTTAAAATGAGCGGACCTAAAGATATGATTGACCAGGATATCAAAGCAAATAGCCAGCTCACTCCTTTTTTTATTTTCCCCATACATGGGTTACAATATACCCCTAAAAGTGAACCATTGGTGGTGAGGAGCAACAAGTAATGGAATTTACCGAGGTGATCAGGAATCGGCACTCGATCCGCACCTTTAGTGACCAGCCGGTGGAACCAGAGAAGCTGCAACAGATCCTGGAGACTGCCAACCTGGCTCCGTCAGCGGGCAACCTGCAGGCATACGAAATCTATGCCGTCACCGATCTCAAAAAGCGGGATGGGCTTTCCTGTGCCGCCCTGGCTCAGGATTACATTGCCAAAGCGCCTGTGGCGTTGGTGTTTTGCACACATCCCGAGCTGACCGAGGGAAAATATACCGAACGCGGCACACGCCTGTACACCGTGCAGGATGCCACGATTGCATGCACCTTCGCCATGCTGGCTGCCACAAACCTTGGTCTGGGGTGCGTGTGGGTGGGCACATTCGACGAGAAAGTAGTACGCCTGATAATCGGTGCGCCTGAAAGGCAGGTCCCGGTCGTCATCCTTTCCATCGGTTACCCAGGTGAGTTCCCCGACCAACACCCTCGCCGCCCATTAGACCAATTGGTACATTGGGTAAAGTAATTACATCAGCAGTTGGATTTTGTAGGATCGGTTTTGAATGCCACCCTGCTATTCCCAGATCTTAAGCACCGCCGCGCCGTCCAGCCTGCCCGAACGCAAATCATCCAGTGCCTGGTTGGCATCTTCTAGCTTATAAGGGGTGACTGCGATCTTAACCGGCACTTTGGGGGCAAGCTCCAGGAATTCATCCCCATCCTGACGCGTCAGGTTGGCCACCGAGCGAATGATGCGTTCCTCCCATAACAGGCGGTAAGGAAATGTGGGGATATCCGTCATGTGGATGCCACCGCTCACTACCACCCCTCCCTTGGCAACTGCTTTTAATGCATTCACCATCAGTGCACCCACGGGTGCCAAGACAAGGGCTGCATCCAGCTCCTCGGGGGGTGTTTCATCCGAGCCACCTACCCAATAAACCCCCAACTTACGAGCAAAGTCCTGCGTAGCCTCATCTCCCGGGCGGGTGAAGGCAAACACACGTTTCCCTTGATAAGCAGCCACCTGGGCAATGATGTGCCCGGCAGCTCCAAACCCATAGATGCCCAATCGCTCCACGTGCTCCCCCGCCAGGCGGTAGGTGCGGTATCCAATCAACCCCGCACACAGCAGGGGCGCTGCTTCTAAATCGTTGTAATATTCCGATAAGGGGAAGCAGTAGCGTTGGTCGGCCACGGCATACTCTGCATAACCGCCATCCAGGGTATAGCCAGTGAACTCAGGGTTGTCGCACAGGTTCTCCTGTCCGCGCTGGCAGTAGCGGCAGGTACCATCGGTGAAACCCAACCAGGGTACTCCGATACGCTGGCCTTGGGTGAACCGGGTAACTCCCTCGCCCAGCTGAACAACCGTGCCTACCATTTGGTGGCCCAGGATGAGAGGTAACTTGGGTTCAGTCAGGTCGCCATCCAGCACATGCAGGTCGGTTCGGCACACTCCACAGGTATGCACTTTTATCAGCACCTGGCCTGAGGCAGGCTGTGGCACAGGGACTTCCGCCTCCTTTAAGGGCTGGCGTTGGGCTTCAAGGTACATGGCTCGCATCACTTTAGGGATGCTCATGGTTGCACCTGGCAGTGGGGACACAAATAGCATGCCCCTCCAAGGTATGATATCTTCTGGATGGGTGTGCTGCAATCTGGGCATGGTTGTCCGACAGATTGGCTGCTCATTAACCGCTGATACCCACCGGGTCGGTCAAACAGATCACGCTCATCCTCACGCCCGCCTAGCTTGATCGCCTGTGCCAAGGTGTTCTGGATAGCGGTGTACAATCTTTGCCGGTCGTCTGTGCTAAGGGTGGGAATCTTGCGGGCAGGATGAATTTTTGCCTTGAACAGGATATCCTGCAGGTAGCTGTTACCAATCCCGTTGACGTGTTGGCTGGTGACTAAAAAACCCTTGACGCCTTTTTTGGTTTTATCGGGGTACTCCTCCAGTAGTTGGTTGAATTGCTCCGCAGTAAACGCCTCGGAAAGCGGTGGGATGCCCCCCTTGGCATATGGCTGCTCAGACAATTCAGACATCTCCAATAGCTGAACAAAGCCCCACATCTGCAGGGTGTAAGTCATCGCCGAGTCGTCCGTAAAGTCCCATCGCAGGTGGTACTTGGCAGGTAAAGGCTTTCCCTGCGGGTGATACAGGATACGCCCGCCTAATTCGCCGAACCACAACAAGCGTTCTTCACCAACATGCAGGAAGATCGAACGCCCATAGCTACTCGCCCCAGTGATTTTTAAGCCAGTGAGGATAGCAGCATACTCCTCAGCTGTTTTGCTTAACCACAAAAACTTGTGCATTAGCACGCCACGGCTAAAGTGTTGGAAGGTCTTGCTGGTAAGGGTGGACTGCATTTGTTGGGCAATTGTCACGGCTTCGGGCATTTCAAGCATAGTTACTTCTCCTTTTCGATGGCAATGCGGTGCTCACGGAAATGTACATAGGTGTTTGCCCGGATGAGTTGCAACAGGGAGAGGGCATCATCCGGAAAGTCATAAGAATAGGGTTGAGTGAATTGATCATCACGAAGGGCTTCAATAACGGTCATCACACCCCGGTATAGGCTGCGAAACTCGATGACCACCGATGATAGTGATCGATCCTTGTTATCCGAATATACCTGTGCATTGAAGCGATGGACGTCATCCCAGGAAGTCATGACTGGATACTGGGGAGGCTGCCCCGTCATGACCATCCCCAGCCGGTCCAGCAGGTATTTTTCCCAGGCGGAGAGGTGGCAGAGGATATCCTTGATTGACCATTCCCCCTCAACGCCTGGGGTGACCATATCCGCTTGACTCATGCCAGCACAAATGTGTTCAACTTTTCCCCATTCCTGCTCAAACTCAGTCAGCAATTCAGAACGGGCGGAAGAAAACGGTTGTTTATCCATTGAGTTGCTCCAATCTGTCCACCAAACCAGCCACCACATCAAAAGCTTTCTCGACCGGTTCGCTTGAGGTGAGGTCGATCCCCGCCATCTGAAGAGCATCCAGCGGGTACATCGAGCCGCCCAGCTTCAAGAAATCAAGATACTTCTGTGCAGCATCCGGCTTACCGGAAAGGATGCTATCCACCAGGGCATGCGCACCGGAGATACCCGTAGCATATTGATAGACATAAAAGTTCATGTACATGTGACCGAACTGTGCCCAGGTAATGCCAATCCGGTCGTGGTCAAACTCCACTTCATCACCATAGCCCTCCTTGAACAGGTCAGCAGTAAGTCCGATGAGAATATCTGCATTGATGGGCTGTCCCTTCTCTGCCCGGTTGTGCAACTCGAGCTCGAAGCGTGCCAGGGTGGGCATGATGAAAAAGTAACGATGATAGTTCGACATAGCCTCCTCAATCAGGCTAACTTGGAATTCAGGAGAAGTTTGGGTCTCGAACAAGTGGTGGCGCACCATGGCCTGATTGAAGTTGGAAGCCACTTCAGCCACGAAGAGCGAGTAGCGACTGTAGATGAACGGCTGAAACAACCGGCTGTGAAAGGAGTGCAGGGAGTGACCCAGCTCGTGTGCCAGCGTGCTCAAGCTGAATACATCATCAGCATAACTCATCATAATGAAAGGTCGTGTGCCCATAGATCCGCTGGAGAAAGCGCCCTCGCGCTTTCCCTTGTTACGGGCATAATCCACCCAACGCTCCTCCAGGCATCCACGCTGCAGGATATCGACATACTCCCTGCCTAAAGGAGCCATGCCTTCTGTAATCCATTCCACTGCCTGGCAGAATGGGATGGCCGGTTTTTGAGTAGTAAGTGGAGCTTTGATATCATAAACGTGGAATGAGTCGTATCCTAAAAGCTTTCTGCGTATGCTCCAGTAGCGCTGCCAGGTAGGCAGGTTCTTCTTGAAGACCTCGATCAGGTTGTGGAAGACCTCCACGGGGATATTGTTGGGTGCCAATGAGGCATGCAATGAGGATTCATAACCGCGTGCCTTGGCGTTGAATACATCCTGCCGTATGGTTGCAGTGAGGGTGGCGGCCATGGTACTTTTGAATTTGAGATACCCATCGGAATAATTCTCCCAGGCAGTTCGGCGCACTTCCCGGTCGGGGTGGGTGATCAGGGTGCTGATGTTTGCCTGCCCGATTTCGTGAAGGGTACCATCTGAAGCAATGGCTGGCTGAAAGTTTAGCTCGGCGTTATTGAGCGCATTATAGATGCTGGTGGCAGCAAAAAAAGGGTCATTAACCATTGCCAGTACCTCTTCCACCTCACCGGAGCGTACATGTGTTTGCCGTTTCTCCAGCTTATCCACATAATGAGCGAAGAATGCCAGTTTTGGCTCATCCTGCATCCATTGGCGCAGCCTGGGAAAGCCAATCTGCATCAGCTCAGGGTCGAAGAAGGCGGTGGTGGCACTGAATTTTGCCATCAGGCTGCGTCCCTGCCCATTGCGGGCAGCCGCCTGCTGGTCAAGCGTATCCACTGCATAGGCATTACTGGCATACAAATTGATCTTGCCCATCAATGTGCCAGCGTCCTGATAAAGCTGGATGAATGCTAATAACTTTTCCGGATTTTCACCCAGGTGCCCCTGGCAGGCAGATAGAGCAGGCAGCATATTGGTTAACTCGCTGCAGGCAGCCTCCCAATCCTTAGGCGTAGAAAAGACCGAAGCGAGATTCCAGGTCTGCTCGGATGGGACTTCACTACGGGAGGGGAGGGTGGTCGTATTCGTCATGATTTGCTCCTGGAGTTAAATTCTAAATCAAAGGTGATTCTAAGGTTTTGTAGTGAGTGCATTCCCTTGGGTTATTATAATCCTTGTAAATACAGCATAAGCCGGGAGGAAATGTATATTCCTTCTATGGATTGGATACAGGCAGCGCTATCTAACGCCTGGAAAATGATAAAATCGGGAGGGTAAAAGAAGATGAATATTCCAATTGACTGGCTTCTAAAAGGCGATCCCTGGATTGAATATCGGACCAGGCTAGATTTGCTGGGACAACCCGAAGATGACCCGCAGGTCAGGTTGGCGTTCCAGTCCTTGATGGCGTACCCCTTGGTGCAAAACCTTGTTGCTGAACTTTCAGGCTGGCCAGGTACGGTTATCTCCAGCCATAAGAGCGCCGGGCAGCCTTTCCATAAGTTGACCTTCATCGCTGACCTGGGGCTCCAAACCAGTGATCCCGGAATGCATGCAATCATCCAGCGCATCCTGGAGCACCATTCAGACGAGGGACCCTTCCAGCTGTCCACCAACATCCCGGTCCACTTTGGGGGTACAGGCACAGACCTATGGGCATGGGCGTTGTGTGATGCCCCGCTCATCGTGTATGCCCTGGCAAAATTTGGTTTACAGGATGATCCAAGGGTGAAGGATGCAACCAATCACCTAGCTGGATTGATCCGCGAGAATGGCTGGCCTTGCACGGTCTCAAAAGAGCTGGGAAAATTCCGTGGCCCAGGGCGCAAGGGAGATCCCTGCCCTTTCGCTACCCTCGCCATGCTGAAGGCATTATCCGCCATAGATGAATGGCGTAATACATCTGAATGCCGCACAGGTGCCGAAACCCTGCTCAGCTTGTGGAGCGAGAGCCTCACCCAACACCCCTATATGTTCTATATGGGCACCGACTTTCGTAAGCTCAAGGTACCCTTCGTGTGGTACGACCTGATGCATGTATTGGACGTCTTATCCCGCTTTGAATGGCTGAAGGATGATCCCCGCTTTCTCGAACTACTCGGGGTATTAAAGAGCAAGTCTGATGAACAAGGGCGCTATACCTTAGAATCAGTCTGGACTGCCTGGAAAGATTGGGAATTTGGACAGAAGAAGGTGCCATCCAGGTGGTTAACCCTGCTGGCATGGCGCATCATCGGTAGGGTGGAAACAGTCTCAATTTCATCCAATCAAGGATAATCCACGGAACAATTTACCTCACTCTTTCATCGGATTATTAGGTATAATTTGATAATAATTGTGGTATTATCGGGGAAATTGATCAAAGCCAGGATGAGTGAATACCCGGTATCACGAAGGAGGAACCAATGCGTATTAATCTAAGCAGTGTCATGGTGGATGACCAGGAGAAGGCACTGAAATTTTACACCGAGGTGTTGGGATTTGTTAAAAAGGCGGATGTACCTGTTGGGGAGTATCGCTGGATTACTGTTACCTCCCCGGAGGGTCCGGAAGGTATCGAGCTGGTGCTCGAGCCGATGGGTTTCCCTCCCGCCAGGGATTATCAAAAAGCATTATACGAAGCGGGTATTCCTCTCACTGCTTTTCTTAGCGCCGATCTTCAGAGCGAGTATCAACGACTCGGAGGCAAAGGAGTGGTCTTCCGCAGCGAGCCTCAAAACTATGGCACCTTCCTATCGGTCTTATTTGAGGACACCTGTGGCAACCTGATCAACCTTGTACAACCCGTAATTTAACGCGTAGGAAAGATTCAATCAACGACCGATGTAAGGACGGATAATTTTCAAAGGGCCCCGACGACCTCCACTTCTCCGTCCAAAATCCCAAGTAAAATATGGACTGAGGGGCTCATCGAACAGGTAAATTTGATAAACGAATAGGAACATAGAGGGAATAGATGAGATGAATGAAGTTAGAGTTCTGGTTGGCACACGCAAAGGTGCCTTCATATTGATTTCCGATTCCCAGCGGGAACAATGGGATATCCATGGACCATTATTTCCTGGTTGGGAGGTTTTTCACATCACAGGTTCGCCAGGGAATCCCGACCGGTTATACGTATCGCAATCCAATGATTGGTTTGGGCAGGTGATGCAACGTTCCAATGATGGTGGTAAGACATGGGAAACGGTTGGTAACAAGTTCATCTATGCAGGCACCCCAGACACACACCAGTGGTACGATGGTTCACAACATCCCTGGGAGTTCAAACGCGTGTGGAAGCTCGAACCCTCCCTGACTGATCCAGATACTGTATACGCCGGTGTGGAGGATGCCGCTTTATTTCGTTCAAGTGATGGCGGCCAAAGCTGGCAGGAGCTTTCGGGCTTGCGCCAGGCGAAAGGACATTTATGGTCTCCAGGTGCAGGTGGCTTGTGCCTCCATACCATTTTGCTCGATCCCGGAAATCCGAACCGGATAATCACCGCCATATCCGCAGCTGGTTCTTTTCGTTCAGATGATGGTGGCCAGACCTGGCTCCCGGTGAACAAAGGTCTACAATCCAATTATGAGCTTCCTGACCCAAGCACTGAAGTAGGTCATTGCGTGCACTCCATTACCATGCATAGTGCACATCCAAATGTGTTGTTCATGCAAAAACACTGGGATGTGATGCGCAGTGATAACGCAGGCGATAGCTGGTACGAAATCAGTGGTAACCTGCCGTCTGATTTTGGGTTTGCCATCGCAGTGCACGCGCATGAACCGGAAACCATCTACGTCGTGCCGATCAAAAGTGACTCGGAGCACTATCCTCCCGAGGGTAAATTGCGCGTCTACCGAAGCCGGGCTGGTGGAAATGAGTGGGAAGCTCTGACTCATGGATTACCGCAGAGTAATTGCTACGTTAACGTTTTACGGAGTGCCCTGGCAGTTGACTCACTTGACCCATGCGGGGTATATTTGGGTACCACGGGTGGGCAAGTGTATGCCTCTACCGATTCGGGTGATCACTGGACAGCCATTGTCCATGATCTGCCACCCGTGCTTTCAGTCGAGGTCCAGTGCCTTACCTAATTCGGGTGGTGCTCCCCATTCCGCTACAGTCTTTAGCCAAGACTGGTGGCGAAGTCGCAGTCCTGGTTGAAGGCACTGCCTCATTGGAAACTGTGTTAGACATATTGGAAACAAGCTATCCCATGCTGCGCGGGACGATCCGCGACCAGGTTACCAGACAGCGGCGTCCTTTCATCCGCTTCTTCGCCAGTGGAGAGGATTTATCGCAAGAGCCAACCTCCAATCCACTGCCGGAGATGGTGGCATCAGGCGAGGAACCCCTCAGGATAGTGGGTGCCATGGCGGGTGGTTGAGTCTGGGAATTGGGATCCTATGTTCGCTTGCCTCAGGAATTTAAAACTCCATCAATAATTACTTCAATTTTTTTGCACTCATCGCTTCTCAATCCAGCAGTGTGCGCATTATCAGGTAAATTTATGTGGGTGAACCACCGAGCGGTTTGTTGGATGCATAACGCTGGGGTTTGAGGGTGGTATTGGATGTATTGAAAAAGCTCAACGGCTGGCTCTACCTGCCCCTGCACATGCACCATGGTAGCTGCCATTCCAGCCAGGGCATATAAGCATAAAGGCACCGTTTGGTAATTTCGGGATTGCTTGAGAGCTTCTCTGAAACAACCATCTGCTTTAGTTATCTCTCCCAGCCCGACATATCCGAACCCTAACCGGCATAGTGTCGTGCAAATCCCCCAATGATGTCCAAGCGATTTGAATATCTGATGGCCTTCTGCTGCTAGCTGCACTGCTAGTTGGTATTCCTCAAGGAAGTATGCGCTCTCGCTCATGCGGCTTAAAGCATACCCTTTACCAGTTTGGTTATTCGTTTTCTCGAATATGACCAGTGCCTGGCGATGATATTCCTTCGCCTTATCAAATTCTCCCAACCCATCTGCAGCCAATCCCATCTTGCTGGATGCGAATGCCATGCCCCAATAATTTCCCAGGCGCTCGAAAATTTCATAGCATTTTTGTAAACTCTCCAGTCCACGCGCATACTCACCAAGCAGGAAGTAAGCGTGACCCAACCATAACAAATAGGTTGGCCACATGGAATTTTGGCTTTCCTTACCAAGTAGGATGGCTCGCTCCAATTGCTCCATCGCAAGTTCATATTCACCTCGGAAAGAAGCATTTACCCCAAGGTTATGGATACATTCAGAGAGTTCGCTATTCAAACCGAGAGCACTTAAAGGCTCAAGGCATTTTCGCGATATCGCCTCACTCTCTTCGATTTGTCCCAGGTTACACAGTAAAAACGCCTGGTGTGTACAGGCGCTTAAATAGATCGGATCTTTTTCCAAATCAAGCACATTCTGAGAACGGAGGGCATCTCTCCTGGTTTGAGCAATATTCCTGAAGGCGTCTTTTCCTTCATACCAGCCAAACGCCGCATAAAAAGCCAGTAATCCAGCCAGGATTTTCCTGACCTTGTCTCCTTCCCAATGGACTATTGCCCAATTAACCGCAAAACGGATATTATCCATCTCTTTTCGTACTTCATCCGAGGCAATATACATCTGGTCACCCAGTAAATTTGATTCCCGCTGGGTTAAAAATTGTGTGTAATAAAGGCAATGCTGATTACAGGTTTCATCCCAGGTAGGTAATGAGGCCTTTAGCTTTTCAATACCATACTGCCGCAGCAAACCATGCATAAAAAAACGACCGGTATGAACCCTGCTTAGCATTGATCGATCCATTATGCCGGTAATCTGACTTATACTGACTCTGGCTACCCCCACGGCTGCCTCCCGGTCAAAGCCTCCTTGAAAGATCGAGAGCTTACAAAATACATCCCGCTGTGTTTCATTCAGTAATTGCCAAGAACTATCAAATGTAGCCCGTAAACTATGGTGCTTGTCATCCACATCGCGCTTATCAGTGTTGAGGAAATCCAGGTTGTTCTGGATCTCTTCACTGATCTCTTTGAGAGAAAGTACAGGTGTCCAGGCTGCTGCCAGCTCGATTCCGAGGGGCATTCCCTCCACAAGCCAACAAATGTGAGTGATACAGCTTCGATCTACCTCAGAATACTCAAATTCGATATTTGCTTGCTGGGCGCGCTCGGTAAACAGGCGGAGTGCACTCGAATCTACTGGAAGCAGTTCGCCAGGGTTTTGAGGTACTGGAAGGCCTGTAACGGGAAAAATCCATTCCCCCATTAAATCTAACTTTTGCCTGGAAGTAACCAGTATTTTGATGTGAGGAGCGTGTCCAAGGATTTCCGATAGCAGTCCAGCGCTTATCATCAAATGCTCAAATCCATCCAACAACAACAAGATTGATCGGTTCTTCAAATAATCCAGTAATTGATGTTTAGAGTCAAGCTGAGTCTCTAAAGAATCAATCTTAAACTGAATTGCATCAGCAATGGCATGAACAAGGTAATCGACAGATGCGATCCCTTCCAATGGAACAAAATAAGTCCCATCTGAATAATTATGAAAACTTTTGGTGACGGCCCGGATGGCTAAACGTGTCTTACCAATCCCACCTGGTCCTGTCAGAGTCAATAAACGGCAGGTGGGGTTGGTGATCAAGGTAACAATCTGTGCCAGCTCCTGTTCTCGACCTATAAAGCTCGTTTGGGGGACAGGAAGATGAAATACTGACATCAGCGTAGTATCACTTCCAGGTCTTGCCCCCTGTAAGATCTGCGTATACAGCGACTGCGTCTCCTGAGAGGGCTCAACACCCAGCTCTGCCTGCAAAATATCCTGGCATTTTTCATAATGCTCCAAGGCGTGCGCCCGCTGGCCATCTAATACGTACAGGAGCATACACTTCCTGTGAGCTTGCTCATCCAGCGGATCTATCTCGAGCAATCGCCGGGTGAAATCTTGTCCTTTCTGATAATCTTCTATTTCTATGGCATGGGAGATCGCTGAATGCAATCCGTGCTTTACCACCTCGTTTACCCGCTCCTGTTGTAACCGGCGCCAATCTTCAAACTCCAGGCAGTCACGGATATTGAACCCCTGTAAGAAATCACCCTGATATACATCTAGAGCTTGCTCCAGCTCACCCCCCGCCAGTTTCCCTTCCAGGTCAGTCACGTCAAGATACACATTGGCACCCGGCTTAATGCCTACCACATCACGTGAGACCTCTAAATAATCCGCCAGCTCTCTATGCAATAGTGACAAAGCCACTCTTAAGCTGGTCATGGCTTGGTTCTCAGGGCTCTCGGGCCATAACAAGGCTGCAAGTACATTCCGATTACACATTCCCCCGCGCATTGCCAGGTAGACCAGGATTGCCTCAGCCTTGCGTGAACCCAGGTCCTTGAGCGCCTGGCCATTTACCCGAAGGTCAAATCCACCCAATACCCTAATTTCTAACATCTTCTCCACCCAGGCAACCATGAATGCGGTTTGCTCAAGTAATTCAATTGGAAGAAAAAAACATCCAAGAAAAATACTTTGGAAATCAACCCCGCTTAATGGTTATTTAACGAATCCTTTACGAGTTACCTCTATTATACAGACAGAAGATGCAAATAAGCAAGGAGATAGGTGCCATGGATCAAAATAATAAAATTCTGTTTCTCTTTCATACCAGCTTTGCTTTATGGATTTTATCTATTGCCGTAATAACCCATGTTTGGGTGTGGACGCTTATTTCCCAAAATGAGATCGGGAGAAGGAAAGGACCGGGATTAAATATAAAAGCATTGTAGAAAGGAGGAGCCGAGCAATTCGTTGTGGGATGAATATCAGATCATGTCAATTCCATTACCTTATAAAGCGTCAATAAATTCGCATAAATTTGTTTCAGAAAAGGAGAACCTAAAATGAGCCTTAAAACTTTAATGATCATCAAAGCTGTCGTTTGCCTGACCCTTGGAGCCGTCCTGTTACTTGTGCCTAATTTTTTGTATTCTTTCTTTGGCGCAACCCTCAACGATGCCGGGGTTTTCGCTGCCCGAGAGTATGGCGCAGCCCTGATTGGTACGCTTTTCTTAACCTGGTACGCCAGAAACGCAGCGGAATCACAAGCCCGCCGGGCGATCATCCTGGATCTATGCATTTACGATGCCATCGGTGTTGTGATCACTATCATTGCCACGCTTTCAGGGGTCCTAAATTGGCTTGGTTGGGCAGTGGTGGTCCTGTACCTATTCTTCGCAGTCGGTTACGGCTATTTCTGGTTCCAAAAGCCTGCCGCTCAGCCTGGTCAGGTTTAGGTTATCAAAATTGTGAGAATTGATCATCCCGTTTTACCTTGTGAGGAGAAAAATCGAGTACTTCAATTCAAGCAACCACAATCCAATGGTCAGCTGCACACATTTCTTCAGCCCCCTTCATTATGTTACACTTAAAGGGGGCTCTATTGTGTTGAAAATCGAATAATTGATCGCAGATAACTTCATCCAAAGACTTCGTAGGCGATAAATTCAGGAGGGTATGATGACAACCAAAGTATTATTAGATGGTAAAGAAGGTCTGGAAGGGTTAAATGCTGATAAGATGACCGAGCTCTATGCCAAAGATTTTTTATTTGAGGCTCCTTCATCCAATGATTGGATTACTGACCGAGCATCACTCAGGAATTATTATCAACAACTCTTCAGCCTTCCAGAAGTGCGTTTTTCTGATTTCAAGATACTCGAAGCGGATCATTTTGCTACCATCGAATGGAACTGGAGCGGGGTGAGCCCTATTACCGGGAAGCCGTATCAAGTGAGAGGCGTCTCAGTCATTGAATTGACAGGCGGAAAGATAAGCCGTGAAACCCTCTACTTCGATCCTAAGTCATTTTGGTCTTCAGAATGATCCCAAACTGTTCTAAGGCTCTTCGCGGTTGATTTATTAATTCATTATTCCAAATTGGAGACGATCCTCCCCAAAGCTTCCCCGAAACGCTTGATCTCCTCCAGCGTGTTGTAGACCACCATTTTGGTGGTACCGGATCCACCCGCACCATGCCCTCAAAGTTGCCCGTGCCGGTCTCGAACTTGCCGGGTGGATCTTTGGGTGCCGGGCGGACCTTGTAGGCCGTTAATCGGTCCAGTAAATCATAACGTCCATACAGCACGCCCATATGCGGTCCAAAGCACTTGTTCTGCGAGACTCAATGAGCAAAAGAAGGATATACCTGTGTCAGCCAGGTTGGTAATAACTCATCCAGATGGCTCGAGACTACTTAAGTAACCCTATTGAGAATTTGGGTACAATCTGAGTAAAGTATTTATCATTTTTGCGCCGATTTCGTTCAGATAGCGTGTGTTGTGAAACAGGATGTATTGTTTGATCTAATATAGATACGGTTTCTCTGTCTGGCAAGCGTAATTCTTCAACCGCAGCCGATCACAAATCTCGTCAAGGAGTCTTTTTTTCGGTAGGAGCATGGATCACTTCTCGTTTATCAAACACAGCATTATCGATATATAATGTTCATCAGGACTATATATAGCTACATATACCGCAAGGTGACGTGTTATGCACTAGTTGGGCGGCCTCAAAAGGAAACAGAATGTCTACCCTCATCTCTCTCGCTTTCCAGGCTTTCGGGCCAAATAATGCCCCGACCATTGTGTTCTTGCACGGTGGGGGCGCTGGTTGGTGGATGTGGCAACCAGTCATCAAGTATTTACCAGACTATCACTGTCTAACCCCAGACCAGCCTGAACACGGCAGCAACCGCCAGATTGCGCCTTTCAGTATGGAACTGTCTGCTGAGAAAGTCGCTGAATTGATTCGCGACCAAGCACAAGGGGGTAAGGCCTACGTAGTGGGGCTGTCTGAGGGCGCACAAATTACCGTCCAACTGTTAGCGACCGCGCCAGAACGAGTAGAAAAGGCGCTCGTTTCCAGCGCACTCCTGCTGCCCATTCCAGGCTTGGGCTGGGTCAGTTCGCCCGCTCTGCTGGCTTGGGCTTACCGCATCTCGTTCCCCCCCTTCAGAAACGCTGATTGGTGGATACGCCTGAACATGAAATATGCAGCCGGTATCCCAGATGAATTCTATTCCTACTTCAAAAAAGACTTTCAGGAAATGACCGAACCGGAATGGGTGAACCTGTTGATAGCTAATCAACTCTTTCGCTTGCCTGTTGGGCTGGAGAAGGCTACCACCCCTACCCTGGTAATCGCAGGGCAAAAAGAATATGGCGCTATGAAGCAATCGGTGCGCGACCTGGTGGCTGCTCTACCACACGCCAAGGGGGGATTGGTAAACCTAGGCAAAAAATCATCAATGGCTAAAGAACATAACTGGGCCTTGACGGCACCTGAGTTGTTCGCCCAAACTGTACGAGCCTGGATTGAAAAGAAACCCCTCCCACCAGAAATTGAAGACTTGTAAGGTTGATTGGAGTGAGCCGCCCAACAACGGTTCCAACGGAGAGCGGCTGCGCTGTTCGCGAACGGCGCGCGTTTTGCCAGAAATATATTTTAATCAGCTTGGAGTCTTGCTTGCCCCCTGCTGCTGATCCAGACCATCAGGCGCCACCTGCCGCGATCCTCCCCAACACCTCCCCAAACCTCTTGATCTCTTCTTCGGTGTTGTAGTGCACCGGTCCTACGCACACCATGCCGCCGGAATCCTCCAACCCCAATCGTGTGGTCACTTCCAGGGCATAATAATTCCCGTCCCACACGAAGATATTTGCTTCGTCCAGCTCCTCCGCCACCTGGCGTGGATTTTTCCCCTTCAGGGTGAACGCACAGGTGGGCACACGCTCCTCCAACCTCTTCGTATCCGTGATGCCATAGACACTCACTCCCGGCGTCTCCGCCAGGATGTCCAGCAGTGCCCGGCGGGAGAAAATGAGATGACAACCCATTCTACAAGCACACCCCAGGCAATTGGAACACCCGCAATTTGCTGACCGTGCCGATGTGGCGGAATGGTCACGTGTTCACCTGTAACCGGTTTACAGCTGGATCAAGAAAGGCAAGCTTGAGACAACCCAATTTGGCTCACGCATTTCCCAGGCTCCCGAGGGTGCAGTTAGTAAATTGCTGTTTCAAACGCAAAGGGTTCACATGTGAAGTAGTGACAGTTTTCGGGTCAAGCTTGGTCCACAATTCCATCTTCAATAAGACGATTGTTTTGGCCTACGGGCAGGCTACCAGATGCAGGTATTTCTGACATTCTTCAAGAGTCAATGAGCGGGTAAGGCGCGATTGTGCCAATGCGGCTACATCCATGACATCCAAAATATAAAGGCGTATCGTTCCATCTTGAAAACTTCCTGTAGCGAAACGTTTTCCATCCTGGGTGAATGAAACGAAATCAATCCAACCGTCATGCCCGGTTAAGGTGAGCAACTCCTCACCTCCATGTGCTCCACTCGAGATATCCCATACTTTCGCAGTTCCATCGTGACTGCCTGTAATAAGAAGCGAGCCATCCGGGCTGAAAGCCACAGCGATCACGGAAGCGGTATGCCCTGCGAGGGTGAATAGATTGTTCCCGGAAGTGACATCCCATATTCTGGCGGTCTGATCCATACCGGCTGTTGCGATTCGCTTCCCATCTAAGCTAAAAGCGATCACATAGACAGGTTGCGTGTGACCTTCGAGTGCTAATATCTCCAAACCGGTTGCGATTTCCCATACCTTAACTGTTCCATCAATACTGCTTATAGCAATCAACTTTCCATCAGGACTAAAGGTAACACTGATAATATCACCAGCATCTCCTGCTAGTTTTAACAATTCGCCACCGGAGGCGGTATCCCACACTTTTATTATGCCACCATTGTCTGCTGTTGATACTTGTGCTCCTGATGGACTAACAGCTATTCCAGCATACAGAGAGGTGTGATCTACCACAAAAGTTGCGACCTCTGTGCCCTGCTTTGCATCCCATATCCTCACTGTATTATCCATGTCCATGGTTGCGACATATGTCCCATCCAAACTAATATTCCCAGCAATGATTGGAGTTGTGTGACTTAGGAGGCTCTTTGAAATCCACCGGCTTTTTCCATCCTTCAAAATATCCCATGTATTGACTTCTATCTCGTTTGGGTTGATGAAACGATTGGTCACTAGGCGAGTTTCGTCGAAGAAACTACCCGAAAATCCCGGCAGTGTGACCAGCTCACGACTACCTCCTGGAGAAACATCCCACACTTTTACAGTCCCATCACGGCTCGCAGTGGCTAGCCATACCCCGCACCACTCAAATGATGCTTCAGGAGGTGCAGTACACTTTGGATTGTAAGCTACATCATTAATCGCGCCTGAATGACCTGCCAGATTGAATAGGCGCTTTCCTGTCTGCGAATCCCATACACTCACGGTTCCATCCTGGCTTCCTGCTGCCAACTGACTTCCATCTGGGCTAAATTCAATGCCTAAGACAACTGCTGTAAATTCCCCCATGGTAACCAGTTCCTCTCCAGTCATAACATCCCAGATCTTTAACTCTGTCATTGCTGTTACAAGGTGTTGACCATCTTGGCTGAAGGCAAGCGCGTTAGCGGCATAGGGTAGAGATAGATATTCCTCCCAGGTTCCTGTTTTCCATAGATATGTCCTTTCATCATCCCCCGACGTTGCAAGGTACTTCCCAGTCGGACTGAAGGCGACTGGAGCGTACTGCCCATCAAAAGTTAGAATTACTTTTCCCGTATTCACATCCCAGACTTTAGTACTCTCGGATCCACCGGTTGCCAGGAGTTTGCTATCTGCACTGAAGGAGACTTTCCATATAATATCCGTATGACCTACGAGGGTTCTCAACTCCTGCCCGCTCAAGGCATCCCATAACTTCACTGTTTTATCATCACCGGCTGTCGCCAAAACCCTCCCATCTGGGCTAAATGCGATGTCTTCAATGGTTTTGCTGTGACCGTTCAGAGTCAGCAGTTCTTTTCCCGTTGCAGCTTCCCAGAGTATTACTTTTTTGTCACTGCCTGCAGTTGCTAACAACTTTCCATCTGGGCTATATGTGACAGCTGAAACATCACCACGATGCCCGGTCAGGCTGTAATGGATTCTGGAATTTTGTATCGCCCGGTGAAGAGCATCTTGTACCTCGTATGGAACCGGTAAGTTGGTTAATTTCGATTCCGAAACCGCCTCTATTGCCAGAAGTTCGCTGAGTTCTGCATCCTTAGTTAAATTATTAATTGAAGCGAGGGCTAATTCGCGCGCAGAGGCGAGATGCGTTTGTTTATTAGCAGTATTACGCTGAACGAAAGCAGCGATTGCCATGATCAGAGCAAGGAACATTATGCCACCTAAATAGTAGGCACGCTGTCGTAACTGCCTGGCTGTACGCGTTTGTCCTTCCGCACGTTGTCTTTCAGATTCAGCTAATTTGCGCATAGCTTCCAATTCGCGCTGTCGTTGCTGCTCCCGTTCAATCGACTCTTGCTCCACTATGGCTTTGGATGTTTTTAAATATTCCCGCTCCAGCAAATTCAAATCTTCCGTATGAGATTCCGCCCATTCCAATGCCTGTGCCAGGCGCGTGCCTCGATAAACCAGTTCCGGGTCGTGTCCTTGTGTTTCCCATTCCCGTGCAGACTCGGTGATATGGCGATGCAAACGCAGCCATTCCCGATTCTCTGACAGCCATTCGTGTAGTCTGTTCCACTCACGGATCAGCGCTTCATGAGCTACTTCGGCAGTTGCCTCTGTTGTAGTGACAAGCCGCGCATCTGAAAGCATTTTTAAAACGGTTTCAGTTGCTTTGCCTAGTGTCGATGCTGATTCAGACGGTGGGATAATCTCGCTCAGCAAAACCCGGCGGCGAGTCTCTTGCGAACCTTCTCCTAACTCCGTGAGGCGTAGGAAGATATTGCGGGCGATGAACTGTTCATTAATCGATAGTTGGGTATATACCAATTCAGCGGTTTTTGCGATTGCTTCATGGATTCCACCAGATTCCGCATAGCCAGCCAGGGTGAGCATGCGCCCACTTCGACGACGCCAGGTTTCCAACAAAGCGTGTGATAGCAATGGAAGTGCACCCGGTTCAGGAGAGTGGTCACCGTCTGCTCCGATGTCGCGGAGCAGTAAATCCACAAGACCCGGCTCAAACAACCATCCATGGACCTTTGCCGGTTCTTCAATCGCGCGGCGAAGCTCGTTGGCGTTCATCGGACCGATGTATTCCTGGTTCTGGCTCAGGATTTTGCGCAGGTTTTCATAGGGTGCGCAAGCAGCATAAAAATCTGCTCGCAGGGCAATGACTACAAATGCCGACCCTTCCTCTGCAGTATTAAGTAACCTATCGATGAAGGATCTTCCGCTCACTTTCACTCTGACCTGAGGCTGAATAACTCCTCAAATTGATCCACAACCAGGAGAAGACGTCCTTTTAATGATTTGTTGTTTCTGTCACTGGATATTAATGAGTTAAAAGGGCACTCGGTGGGTGTAACAACATGCACAAGCCATGATCTGCTATCCCGTTTCAGTGCTGGGATCAATCCCGCTCTGATCAACGATGATTTACCACTGCCCGATGCACCGATGATGGCTAGAAACCGATAGCTCTTTGTCTTTTCTCTAGAATGAATCTGGTCAACCAGGTGGGAGACCAACGCTTCGCGACCGAAAAATATCCCCGCATCTGTTTCATCAAAATATTGAAGTCCCTTGAAGGGTGGATCACCAGGTGCAGGAGGTTCACGTTTTAAAAGATGTGAAACTTTTTCTAACCTCCCGTCGCGTATCGATTCATATAGTCGGATCGTTTCCTCGCTTGGCTCGACATCCAAATCACTGATAAGTGCACGGCGGCAGATCTCATATTGAGCAAGCGACGCACTTCGTTGACCATCCAATGCGAGTAACCGCATCAACTGTTGGTGAGCTTCCTCGAGCCAGGGTTCAAGTTCCACCTGACGTCGGGCAAATGGCACTGCTTGCCGGTATTCTCCGCGCTGTTCGTGATGGTCAGTGATGAGGCGCAAGGCTTCTATGGCTTTCCCTTTGAACTGTTCACGTTTGAGTATGATCCACTCTTCAAATAAATTGCTTTCGATGGAAGGAAAACCTGTAAGGAAATCCCCTTGATACAGGGCGATGCCCTGCTTGAGTTTCTCAATGTCTATTGTTTTTAGCAATTCGGTGAATTGGAACGCGTCAAATTCGATGTTGCTCGAGGGATTAAATTGCAGATTCTCTCGGCTGATAAAAAGATAGGGAGGATTTGCATCATCATCCCCAATCACTTTTCGAAGATCTGCCAGGGCGTAGCGCAGATTTGCCAGCCCTGATAAAGGCGCACTTTCAGGCCAGAGTATTTCCGCCAGCATCTCACGAGTGTGCGGCCGATCCATTTCGACAACTAGATAAACGAGGAGAGCGCGTACTTTATTCGATTCAAACTTGTTCTGAATCGGCTTTTCAGATGAGACTTGCAGGGGACCAAGCACGGAAATTTTCAATGTGTTCATGTATCCCTCCAGCTCAAGAAACACAAGCCTGAACTGAATCTATTAT
Organism: uncultured Chloroflexia bacterium; assembly: GCA_963777935.1. GTDB lineage: Bacteria > Chloroflexota > Anaerolineae > Anaerolineales > UBA4823 > FEB-25. Next base: position 12,426 of record CAVZSL010000003.1, on the reverse strand, counting down.
ACAGCTTACCCCACGTTTTCCCCACGACTAACTGCTAGTATAAGCATGTAAGTACGGCAAATATTAGACAATCCGATTGGAGGAACCATGAAACAAATCATCTTTCTTTTTTTGATTACCATTCTGCTGACAGCATGCAGCCCTTCACCCCAAGATATAGTCAGCTCTTGGCAAGAAGCCTTGAATAAAGGCGATATAAATGCGGCACTCTCGTACCTTGCTGAAGATGCGCAAGTCACAATTGTACCTCCCGCAGAAGGTGACGGTATCTATAATGGTCACACGGAAATTCGCGGTTGGTACGAGACAATTGTTTCGGGTAAAGGTTCGGGCTCATTAAGAGACTGCGAAACAGCCAGCGAAACCATTACCTGTCTTTCCACTTATTCTGATGAAGGCTTAAAAGCAATGGGCGTAGATTTCATCGAGGGAGAGTGGCTTGCCTCTGTGCGGGATGGAAAAATCCAGTCCTATACCTTTACCATTACCCCCGATTCTCTAGCAAAATTTCCTGCACCGGATTCCACACCTATAGAAGCCCTCGCTGGTTCGGTCGATGACGTGATGGGTACCTGGTGGTTTTCTAGGGGAGGGGTGATGATTGAATTCAAAGCGGATGGCACCTACCGGGCCTTCTCAGGATCAAATAACATTGGGCAGGTTGACTCAGGCAATTATGATTTTGATGCGGGAAAGATTACATTTACGAATGCCACTACCTGTGGTGACGAACCTGCAACGTATGAAGCTTTCGTGACCACGGAGGCCGGCAACCGCATTTCGCTGCGTATGAATCTTGTTGACAGCGACATATGTAAGGATCGAGTGGAGGCTCTTTCCGTGATTGGTAAATTCTATAATCCTTGATGAGCGGATTATCGAATGGCACCAGGAAAATATCGCTACCTGTCCTATCTCCTGCGCCTGTGGTTCGTAAGACAAAACGACTACGGGATTTGGCGAGCCTCGCTTGAGAACCCGCATGATGGCACAAAAAACAGTTTTGCGAATATGGAAGCGCTGATAAACTTTCTTTACCAGCATACCCAGGAAACTGGAGATAAGAAGCCTGATCGCGATCTTTCTCTTTTTTCCTGATACCTCGTGAAGCTATTGGTTCCAAAAACAAAGGACAGAAGTGGATACTGTTGATACAAGAGAAGAGGTGGGACAGATGGAAACAGAAGTTAAAGTCACTTTTCCGATGTCCCACAACTCCTTGAGAAGCGTCTACGAGTATTTAAAATGATGGGTAAGCACTTTAAAAGCGAGATCGCTAAGCGACAGATGGGCGATCTCTGTTGCTAAAGCCTCGGTGGATTAGGACAAGATCACCAAACGATTGAGGTCGGCGACAATATGCACCTTTCGATTTATACCGCCCATGGTTTCAGAAGGACACCCGACCATTCGTCAGCGATGATCTACGGCGGTACCGCCAGGTAGTATGCTCCAGTCACCATGAGGCAGTGAAGACCGTCAAGAAGACGGGGTAAGATAATCTGCTGAGAGTTGGGGAGCCTGCCCCAGCACGACAGGCTGCTGGATATCCAAACGCCAAAGTGCTGCTCTACATACTACCGGGAAGCCATATCGAGTGAGGGGAGCTCCAGTCATTGAGCTATCAAATGGCAAGGAAGTCCGCGAATGCTACTATTACAATCCAAAGTCTTTCTGGTCAGCAGAATGAATGGTTACAAACTGTTCCTAACATCTTTGCGACTTTGTTGATAATCCATTATTTCAGATTGGAGGCAATCCTCGCCAACACCTCCCCAAACCTCTTGATCTCCTCCAGCATATTGGAATGCACGGGTCCCACCCGCAGCACGCCACCACTACCCTCCAATCCTAGGCGCGTGGTAACTTCCAACGCATAATAATTCCCATCCCACACGAAGATATCTGCTTCGTCCAGCTCCTCCGCCACCTAGCGGGGAGGAATCGGGCGGGTTTCTAAACCCGCCCCTACATTCAATGTAAACGCACAGGTGGGCACACGCTCTTCCAGCCGTTTCGTATCCGTGATGCCATAGACGCTCACTCCAGGGGTTTCCGCCAGGATATCCAATAATATGTGGCTCAGATCGAACTCATAGCTGCGGATGGCGGACATGCCCAGCTTGAATTTCAACCGCCGACCAGAATATTCACCTGCATAGCGCTCTGCCTGCTCGGCTCCGAAGGTCTCACCCACCCACTCTAAATATTCCAACGCACCCAGCACGCCGCACATGCCTTCAAAGTTACCCGTGCCGGTCTCGAACTTCCCCGGCGGATTCTTCGGCGCTGGGCGAACTTTATAAGCCGTCAGGCGATCGAGCAGGTTATAGCGCCCGAAGAGCACGCCCATGTGGGGACCAAAAAATTTGTACTGTGAGACTCAATGAGCAAAATGGTGAACCTGCCATATGCTGCGAGGTTTTTAATTGAGTAATTATTTTAAAAAATCGTTTGTTTGAAATAGGCATGTATAAAAGGAAACCGCCTCCAAGTTACTGGGGGCGGTTTTGGTTATCTAATATTCGCAGATATTTCCCCTCAGATACCCCACAGGTAAATTGCCAATGCGGTTTACTATGGGATAAGGATAGTACCCCATTCATTGGTGCACGGATCGTTTGGATCTGAATTCCACATATTGTTAAAAATCTTCATCCCTTCCAGATCACCTGTACCTTGTCCCGTTGCCCTTCCTTGAAGGCCCGCAGGCGATATGTGCGTTGACCAATGACCTTCCCAGGTTCCATTATATGCTGTAGGGGCAATACTTAATGAACCGTACGCATGCCCTAGACCAGTTGCAAGATCAATGTCAAAGTCCATTTCTATTGTCATGTCGCCCGTAATGTAATCGCTACTGGACGTTACACTATTAATGAGTAGAACACCCCGCTGGTGCAGTACACCGTCCTCGCTGATCCACACCCGCTCGGGTTGTCCCCATGGAGCAATCGTACAATCAACAGATGTATATTCAATACGGGTAGCTCGGGCTGCAGCTGGAACTGCACTCACCAGGATGACCACCATTGCCAGCACGAAGATTACAGTAATTTTTTTCGCTTTCATTTTTTCCTCCTTAGAAATTTAATAGGTTGAAATTGGTTCGGTTTTCGGATAATTTCTTTTTTGCAGATAAGCACCTCCTTTCAGGGGTCTGATTAGTGCATTGATCCTGCCCGTAAATCATATCCGGCTAGCTCAATCCTACGATCATTCACAATTACACCCTCATTTTTTCAGATATTTGTTATTTCGTGGGCATCACCAAGGGATCAAATGATGCGATCGCTTGATGCGCATCCGGACCTTCTGTAAGGCATGTAAAGTAAATTGGATCCCCAGTATAAGTCACAATATTCAAAGTCGTGCTCATCGGATTTACAACATTATATAATTGCATCGTCATCATGGGTGGTGGTACTCTAGTGTTAGGATTCAAACGAATATATTCTTCTACTTCTGCGATGGTATGTCCTGGGTTCAGTGTCATGCCAGACACCATATAATTAAGATGCGCTTGGTCATTGACCACAATTTCGTATTGAAACTCAGCTGTAGACGGCTGATGAATAATCTGCATGGAACATTTATCTCCAGGATCAAAAGTGAAGATAACGTTCCACCCGAGGTTCTTTTCGAAATGCGTCTGTTTCAGGCATTGCCTGCGCTCCGGCGGTCGGGCACGATTGCGGTGCGGTGGTTGGGCAGGATTGCGCTTCGGTGGTTGGGCTGGAAGTAGCTGTGGGTGCTGCACAACCGGCAATGACCAGCATAACCAGGATGAGAGTGAAGCCACGTATTAAATTTCTTGTGTGGTTCATTATATTTTCCTCCTTTAGGTTTCTGAACCAGTGTATATTTTTTGTGGTTTTGCGCCTGATCTCGCGCTCGCCTTTTGTGATATCACTATAGCATCCTGGCATTTGCCTTTATTGCCATTTTTTGCCAAATTTCGCCAAATATTGGAATTTATGCTATGCTATTTGAAGAGATAGTCCGTCATCATTTTGGGAAAGGAAGTTGCCATGACCAACTCAATTCCCATCAGCACGCTCGAAAAATTCACCACCTTCGGGGATCTGCTTCGATATCTCCGCCGCCGCGTAGGCATCACCCAGCTGGAATTATCGATCGCTGTGGGGTACAGCATTTCCCAAATCAGTCGGTTGGAGCAAAACTTGCGTCTGCCGGACCTCCCCACCATCGAAGCCCGTTTCATTTCCCCTCTGTGTTTGGAAGATGAACCGAAAGCTGTCGCCCGTCTGCTGGAGCTGGCTGCTGCAGTTCGGCGGGAGGATGCACCCGCGCTAGGTTTGTGCCCCTATAAGGGATTGGACTACTTCGACGAAGCCGATGCTGACCTTTTCGTCGGACGTGAAGCCCTGACCGAAAAACTGGTTGTGCGCGTGCTTGCTCTGGTTTCCAAAGTCCAGGTAGACCAAGGCCGGTTCTTCGCCATCGTAGGTGCCTCAGGCAGCGGTAAATCCTCCCTCGTGCGGGCAGGTCTGGTGCCTGCCTTACGCTGGAATAAAACCTCTGCCAACTGGCTGATTCATATCCTCACCCCCACCGCTCATCCTCTTGAGAGCCTGGCGACATCCCTAGCGCGAGAGAATGGCTCTCTCGCCGCCATTGCCTCATTGATGGATGATCTGGCACAAGACCCCCGCACGCTGAGCCTGTATATCAAACAGGAGCTAAAGACAACTGGCGGACCTTTCCTCTTGCTAGTTATTGACCAGTTTGAAGAATTGTTCTCCCTTTGCCGTTCAGAGGTGGAGCGTTCTGCATTTATCGGAAATCTAATCACCGCTGCCTCGGATCTGGCAGGTGGGGCAATTGTCGTTATCACTCTACGCGCAGATTTTTACGCCCACTGTGCCAGCTACCTGCAGCTGCGCGAAGCTCTGGCTACGCATCAGGAATATATCGGTACGATGAGCGATGATGAAATGCGGCGAGCAATTGAAGAACCAGCCCGCCGCGGGCGCTGGGAGTTTGAGCCCGGGTTGGTCGATCTGATCCTACATGATGTGGGTCACGAGCCAGGGGCACTACCTCTGCTTTCCCATGCTCTTCTTGAAACCTGGCAGCGTCGGCACGGTCGAATGCTAACATTGAGCGGCTACACTTCCGCAGGCGGTGTGCGTGGGGCTATCGCTGAGACCGCTGAAACCGTGTTCACCGATCAATTCACTCATGAGCAGCAGGCCATCGCCCGGCGTATTTTCCTGCGCTTAACCGAGCTGGGGGATGAAACCGCCACCGGTGATACTCGACGACGGGCGACATTCAAAGAGCTGATCCTCAAACCGGAAGAAACAGACGCCACGCAGGCAGTATTGAAAGCACTTGCAGATGCACGCCTGGTCACCACCAGTGAGGACTCGGTCCAGGTAGCACATGAGGCCTTGATCCGCGAATGGCCTACCTTGCGTGGTTGGTTGGAGGATAATCGCGAGGGACTGCGCCTGCACCGCCAGCTTACCGAGGCAGCCCAGGAATGGTTGGCCGTGGAGCGTGAACCTGATATCTTGTATCGTGGTGCTCGTTTGGCACAGGCGCGTGAATGGGCAGAAGCTCATGCGGAGGATATGAATGCCCTGGAAAGGGAGTTTCTCGCAGCTTCCATTGAATTCAGCGAAAGCGAAGCTGCTGAGCGTGAAGCCGCACGCCAGCGCGAGCTGGATGCAGCTCAAAAACTGGCGGACACAGAAAGGCAGCGTGCAGAGGAAGGGGTTAAATCCGCCCACCGTCTACGTCGGCGCGCTTTGCTTACCACTGGATTTGGTATCCTGACATTAATTTTAGCGCTTCTGGCATTTTTTGCCTGGCAGCGATCAACCTCACAGGCGGCAATCAACCTCAGCTTGAACTTGGCTGGTGCTGCCCAACTGGCAAATCAGGGTGGTCATGGTGACCTGGCGCTTGCCCTGGCCATGGAATCAGTCAAAGGAAACCAGCCACCTGCACAAGCCTTGCAAGCACTTCGCACGGTGGCCTTAGGCACAGGAACGCGGGCGGTTCTGAAGGGGCATAGTCAGTCAGTAGAGGCTGTGGCATTTTCACCGGACGCAAAAATCGCCTTCTCCGGCAGCTGTACCCAAATGGATGCCGAAGGGACTTGTCAGGCAGGTGAGCTGATTCTGTGGGACATCGATTCTCTGAAAGAGTCGCATCGCTGGTCCGGACATTCCGGTTGGGTTACCGTAGTTGCCGTTAGCCAGGATGGGCAAACATTAATCTCGGGTGCTGAGGATGGCTCATTGATCCTGTGGAATAGAAATGGTGAGCAGATCGGTCAGCTCGTGGGTCACACTGGCAGAATCACGGGTTTGGTGGTTGTACCCACCACAGGCAGCCTGCTCTCAGGTTCAGCCGATGGCTTGTTGATCCTATGGGATTTGAAGACTCAGGACAGACTGACTAATTTTGATCCAGTTTCCAGCCCGATCAATGCCGTCGCTGTCGCTGCAAATGCGTCAAGAGCGGTCTCGGGTCACGAGGATGGCAGCTTGATCCTGTGGGATTTGGATAACCCTCACCCCATCGTTGTAAAGCCTCAAGGAGATCAGATTAATGCCGTGGCACTTAATTCAGATGGCAGCCGGATCTACCTTACCATGGGGCAGACGGATGATTATTATATCCGTATGCTCGATAGTGAGAACGGTGCATTGCTAAACGAGTATTTTAGTAGCTGTGGGTCAGAGAGTTTTGCTCTGAGCCCAGATGGGTCTTATGCTCTCACTTAGTTGTCAATCATTTATCATCCAGTGGGATATCCAAAATTGGCGCCAGCAAGAATCTCTCTGGGGACACGAACTTATATATCAATGTCATCACGATCAGCCAGGATGGGCGTCTAGGTCTTACAGCCGCCCGGGATGGCACGGTGCGTGTCTGGAATTTAGGCAATCAGCTCGATTTTCACATCACTTCCGTCCCAGCTGATGGAATGGATTCGATTGATATCAGCTCGGATGGTAAATATTTATTGCTGTCTGATGATGCTTCGAAAAATGAGCTACGACCAACCTGGTTTTATGGGATATCCTCCAAGGAAAGGTGGTCCGTACTTACTCTGGTTTCGATGGAGCTGCCGCCCCTGGTTCAGTCGCACATCAGCCCGGACGACCAATATATCGCTATCGCCGGGAGTGTCCAGGATACACCTACTGTGATGATATGGTATCTGGAAAGTGGGGATGTAAAATGTCGTTTTACTACTTATGATGCTTTTGGCCGGGCGGTTGCCTTCAGCCCCGATAGTCATTATTTACTGGCGGGTTCTCAGGATCCGACTGCTCAAACCGGTCAGTTGATCCTGTGGGACGTCCAGAACCTGCAAGCTGGTGCGCCAATTTGATACCATTGAAGATGTCGCCGGGATCGAATTCAGTGCGGATGGTACGCGTGCCATCACTGGAGCGGGTTATTATGGGAAGGCCAGCCTTTGGGATGTGGGAACCGGGAAAGAGATCAAGCGCTTTACTCACCCATTTATTGGGGGAACCGTATTAGCGGTCGCCTTTGGACCCGGTGAGTCTACGATCTTAGGCTCTGGTGAAGCAGACCTCTACCTGTGGGACGTGGAGACCGGAGAGATCATCCGTCGATACATTGGTCACTCCCCATGGCCCTGGACCCTGGACCTCAGCTCAGATTACAAGTATGTCATTTCTGGCGGACAGGACGGAAACCTGATCCTGTGGGATTTCGCGACCGGAGAGGAGCTGCACCGGTTGAATTTTTCCCTGCCGGTATACAGCGCTGTGTTCAGTCCGGATGGTAAGATTGTATACGCAGTAGTAGAGGATGGTAAGTTGGTCGAATGGCACCTGGCTGAGAAATCCCTGCCCGAGCTGCTCGATTGGATCAAATCGAATCGCTATGTGCGTGAGCTCACCTGTGAGGAACGACAGCAATACCATGTAGATCCGCTGTGTTCTCAGAAGTAATATTCCCATGGTTGAGCAAAATCACTGGCCACCCCCAGCAGGCATATTTACTTCATATCTATCCTAAGAAGATATAAGAATACATCCTTGTATGTTAGGGACATTTGTCCCTACTGGCACGGGACAAATGCCTATCGACTTTGTGCAGAAGATAAAATACAATTTTTTATAAATTAAGTAACGGAGGATATAAATAACGTTAAAACGTTCCAACTCTCCATTGGAGAGGGCTAACGTGCTAACTCTCGCTCTGCGTGCGGAGAGGGTGGGTGCCCTCTCAGCGGAGCGTAAAGTCTTATGAGCCTTCCGGCTCTCGACCTGTTGAATTACATATGTCAAGGAACTAGGCTTTACCCTGTTGTGCAGCTTCCACACGAGATCGCTTAGTAGCTGCTGGGCGACCTCACTTCTTACTAGCTTACCTACCATTGTATATGCTCCTCGGCGATTGTCAAGGAATTGTGGGACATCGGAAAAGCGATTTTGACTTCTGTCACTGTATGTCCCATATCTTCCCCCATGTCACAAGTATTCACTTCTATACTTTGTTCACTCATCCAAAAGCTATGCCTGATGCTAACGCGTAAACCATCCAGGAACGAAAACAGCGGCTCGCAATTCAGGCAGGCCCTTACCCACAATACGCATGTAGCAGTCATATCTACACCCATTCCTGGCTATTAAGGCCATCCGATCGAATCAATCTTTCAAGTCCTGACAACAATCCCCTCGAGAACGACATCGTTGATCATGGCAGCCTCCATCGAAGAGTGGTTAAAATAAATTGGCCGGAACAATTCTCCAGCAGGAGCATCCCGGCCAACGTGTGTGCGGCGTTTGATTACGCCTTGCAGATCGTGAGTGTGATGCCTGAGCCCGGTAGAGACCGTGTTTCGTTGCTCAGGCTATGGTTATCATACAAGATTACGGCTTCAAAGGCGATAGGCAGATGTCCCGTTGTGGGAGGGACAATTGTCCCGCATATTCACATTTTAATCACCCAGATTTCCTTACACGCAGCTTACCAAGGATAACGTTACCCAATTTAAGTATTGTTGAAAATAGGTCATAACCAAACGGTGATAACCCTGGTGATTGTTAGCCATATATCCACTATCAGTTAGGAGCTGCAGCGAATCTATGGTCAGAGAGGATATCGACCCAGGCGAGACCATTTCTTAGGGTAGTTTGGTGGACCTGGCGGGATTCGAACCCTCGACTTCTTCAGTGCGATAGATAAGCAGGTAGGGGAAAAGGGGAAAATAGCCGTCTATTACGTCTATTATCGCCCAAAATCACCATACTGTTCTAGCATATCTGTACCCGAATTGTACCCGAATTGTACCCGCAGTATGAAGCAAGGAAAGGCGATCCGCAGCCCTGTCCTGAGGGGGAGATAAGGAGTAATTACCTGTGCTAGCTACTTTAGACATCCGTTCAAATAACTGGCAAATGACAGTGCTAAGAGCTTGATAATCAGCTGTCATGCTGGTCAATCCTGAAACCAATTTTGAGTAGTTCGCCTTGTATCTTTTCATCGCCCCAGCGTTGATTCTCTTTCGCCAATCGCACGATCAGAGCTTCTAATTCAGGCGGTATCTTTGTTCTTCCTGGATTTCCTTTTCCCACCTGAAGGTCCACTTACGACGAACCAAAAGACGGTGCCAGCGAAGGACGGTATCTGGTCAGAAGATCAACAGCACTTGATGGAGTCTTTGGCGTGCTTGTTCTGAAGAATGCAGGAATTTCTTTATCAATGTTGACAACAGTATTCTTTCCGGATTGGAGATTCGTGGAGTCTTCGTGGTTTTCCGTTGTAAGATACGGACCTGTTGACGGAGAATAAAAATTTCCAGCTCTTTATCATTTTTGGTTAGGCCGATGATATATATCAAATCGGAAGACAAAGACGGCGTCATGAGCAACCTTATAGAAATGAGAAGCATAAGTCTCCTCCTGGCATCAAGATTATTGTCTGTATTCATTAAACCAAAAAACTTGCCATAATTCGGTAAGTTTTCAGATCGCAGATTACTTATCTGGGTTTATTTGATCAGATAATTTTTGTGGACGGAATATTTACACCTTACAAGTGGATAAGACCGGGATGAACTCCGTCAATCCCTCGGCCCAACCCAGTATACAGGCGGATAGATAATCCAATTGGTTATTAATCTTATAGATCACCTTGCACGAAGAGGGAAAACCATACATACTTCGAGGAATAGCCTAGCTGGCAACAATTTATAACCCACAAGAGACCGTCAGGTTTCCTAATCCAGGCATTGATATTGTTGGATCGACAAACAGTTTAATTACAGGCTTATAATAGGATTGAACATACTCATATTTTACAGAATTCATTCCCGCTAACGAATTGCTAAATCCTATTGGTTGACGTTCAACAATGACTGATTCAAATTTCCTTACCCTCGATGCTACTCAATTTGCTAATATCCATACACTATCTGTTTCTGATGCCTTCGCTGTCCTGAGATCGGGACCTAAAGGGCTATCCCAGGACGAAGCAAAGAACCGCTTGCAGCGTTACGGGCAAAACGTCATCACCAAGGTCAAGGGTAAACCATTGTGGATCCGGTTCCTGGCGAATTTTACCCACCTGATGGCGATCTTACTTTGGGTAGGCGGTATTGTCGGCTTTCTTGCCCAAATGCCCCAGATAGGCATTGCCATCTGGATGGTCAATATTATCAATGGCGGTTTTTCATTCTGGCAGGAATTTAAAGCTGAGAAAGCCACGGAGGCGCTGCGCAAGATCCTGCCCTCCTATGCTAGCGCACTGCGTGATGGCGAGTTGCAACGCATTTTGGCTCAAGAGCTTGTGCCCGGAGATGTCATTCTAGTGGAAGAGGGGGACAAAATTTCCGCGGATGCGCGCCTGATAAACGAGAATGAACTCCGCGTCGACCAATCCACTCTTAGTGGTGAGTCCCATCCGGTGCGTAAGACCAGCGAAGCTGTCCTCAGGGAAGACCTGACACGACCCGAGCTGCCCAATTTAATCTTTGCCGGGACAACAGTTGCTGCTGGGACGGGCAGGGCAGTCGTGTTTGCGACTGGGATGGAGACAGAGTTTGGCAAGATCGCCCATCTTACCCAGACTGTGGGGGAAGAGCTCAGCCCGTTGCAGAAAGAAATGGGGCGGGTAACCAAAGTCGTAACCATCCTGGCAACCAGCATCGGAGTGTTCTTCTTCATTCTGGGCATATTGGTAGCAGGGGTTAATCTGGCAGAGAGTTTTATCTTCGCCATGGGCATGATCGTGGCTTTCGTACCCGAAGGTATGCTGCCCACGGTCACGCTAGCCCTGGCGATGGGTGTTCAGCGCATGGCTCGCAGACATGCTTTAATCAAACGCCTTTCCGCTGTTGAGACTCTTGGTCGTACGACGGTTATCTGCACCGATAAAACCGGCACCTTGACGCAAAACGAGATGACGGTGAATAGCATTTGGCTCCCGATTGGCAAATATTCTATAACCAGCGTCGGGTATACACCCACCGGCGAGATCCCGATTGGATGGCAGGGTTGCTGAAACTACACCAGCTGGAGGACCACCTCACGATCCGGACCTGCGTGGCCTGCTGGTGGCTGCTGGATTGTGCAATAATGCCCATTTGGTGCCCCCGAATGGTGATAAACCGGGTTGGACGATACTAGGTGACCCGACCGAAGCAGCTCTAAAAGTGGCTACCTGGATTGGTGGGATAGACCTGGAAGCCGAAGCCAGGAGCACTCCTCGCATCCGGGAATTGCCTTTCGATTCACGCCGTAAGCGCATGAGCACCATCCACCAGGATAAAGACTCACACCTGGTCTATGTGAAAGGAGCACCCAAAGAAGTTATGGCTCTGTGCACGCATGCGCGCCAGGATGGTCAGGTGCTGCCTGTGGACGACGCACTACGCTCCAGGATCATGGCTGCCAATGACGACTACGCCCGTCAAGGCTTACGGGTGCTGGCGGTCGCCTCTCGCAAGCTTCCGAAATCAACTCAATCCGAAAGCGTTGCGGTGAAATATACACCCGAAGCAATCGAGAGTGACCTGACCTTCCTCGGGCTGATGGCCATGATGGACCCGCCTCGCCCTGAAGTTGCTGAGGCGGTAAGGAATTGTCACACTGCTGGGATCCGCATCATCATGATCACCGGTGACTATGGCCTGACCGCCGAGACCATCGCCCGCCGGATCGGTATCTTGAAGACTTCGACTCCGAAGATCATTACCGGGATCGACCTGGACGCCCTCGATGATCAAGGATTGAAAGAGGCCTTGAGGCACGAAGTCATCTTTGCCCGGGTAGCTCCGGAGCACAAATTGCGCGTGGTCACTGCCCTCAAGGAGATGGGAGAGATTGTCGCGGTGACTGGAGATGGGGTGAATGACGCCCCGGCCTTGAAGAAAGCCGATATTGGCGTAGCGATGGGCTTAGCTGG